>NC_011313.1 GCF_000196495.1 Aliivibrio salmonicida LFI1238 | reverse complement strand
TAACTTTACTGGCGAATATTATGAATAGAGAAAAAACCATTGCCAATTTGGCAGCATTGGCTGAACAAACGCAGCAAGTGCAATCTGATCGTATTGAATTAGTTCTTGAAGAAAGAAATGATGAGCATTTTCCTCCAATGTCTAAAGCAATGATGGAAACTCGTTCTGGTTTAACTAGAAGAAAGTTAGATGAAGCGATTACTCGTTTAGAGTCGGAAGGTCATCAATTTACAAAAAACAACGCTAATCATTACTCTATTTCATTAACAGAAGCACACATGTTAATGGAAGCTGCCGGTATGCTTTCTTTCCATGAGCAGAAAAAAAATGTAAATAATAAGCCTTGGGTTGTAAATGTTCAGAACCAAAAAGGGGGTACAGGTAAATCAATGAGTGCTGTACACCTTGCTGCTTGTCTGGCTTTAAATTTAGAAAAACGTTACCGTATTTGCTTAATCGATTTAGATCCACAAGGGTCTCTTCGTTTATTTTTAAACCCTCAAATCAGTGTTTCAGAGCAAGATACTATCTATTCTGCTGTTGATATTATGCTTGATAATGTGCCAGAAAATGAAGTTATTGATGGTCAGTTTATGGCTAAAAATGTGTTATTGAACACGCAATATCCGAATTTGAAAACTATTTCTGCTTTCCCTGAAGATGCTATGTTTAACGCAGAAGCATGGCAAGATTTGTCAACGAATGGGTCATTAGATATTGTTAAGCTATTGAAAGAAAAAGTGATAGATCCAATCGCTGATCAATTTGATGTGATTATGATTGATACAGGTCCACACGTTGATCCACTAGTGTGGAATGCCATGTATGCGTCTAATTCATTACTAATTCCATGTGCAGCTAAACGTTTAGACTGGGCATCAACAGTGAACTTTTTCCAACATTTACCAACGGTTTATGAAATGTTCCCGGAAGATTGGCATGGTTTAGAGTTTGTTCGTTTAATGCCTACGATGTTTGAAGATGATAATAAAAAACAAGTGTCAGTATTAACTGAGATGAATTATTTATTAGGCGATCAAGTAATGATGGCTACGATCCCAAGAAGTCGTGCATTTGAAATTTGTGCCGATACCTACAGTACTGTTTTTGATTTAACGGCGGCTGATTTTGAAGGTGGTAAAAAAACATTGGCAGTCGCTCAAGATGCAGTGAAGAAATGCGCTTTAGAATTTGAGCGTGTTTTACATAGTCACTGGAATTCGTTAAATAAAGGGGAGTACTAACCGATGGCAATTAAAACGTCAGACTTAAACGCAAAATTGTTTGGAAAAACAAATAAGCGTAGAGCGACAACCCCTGTTGAAGCTCAAAAAGCAGCAAAATCTCAAGCTCAAGTTATTGAACTAGCGGTTGCTGGTGAAGATATGGTGACGTTTGAATTACGTAAAATTCCGGCAAAAGACGTAAGTAACGCTACCGTTGTTTTTGCTGAAAATGCACGTGAACAGTCTTTTTTAACTGAGCATGCCTTATCTGATATTCTTTCAACGTTACGTGACCGTGGTCAGCAATACCCTGCGGTTGGTCGTCTTGTTGAAGGCGGAAAAATTGAAGTTCTCGATGGTAGTCGCCGTCGTATGTCGTGTATTTTAGCTGAGCAAGATTTCTTAATTTATGTTGCTGAAGGCATTAATACGAAACACGCTAAGTTTCTTTCTGATGTCGCTAACGCACATAAGCCGCTTTCTTTATATGAACGTGGTAAAGAAATGCATGCAATGTTGGCTCGAGGTGATGTTGCTGATCAAAAAGAATTAGCAAAAGTATGTCAGTGTAGTGAAGCTTTAGTGAGTGGGGCCCTAAAAGCCGCGACACTACCTTTAGAATTACTTCAGGCTTACCCAAGTGTGAGTGAGATTGGCCGTCCTACGGTAGTTAAGCTTCATAAGCTCTATAATACGTTGTCTGAAGAGGAGCAAACTGTGTTGCTTCATCAGTGTGCTGGAGAGCAAGGGGCTCTTTGGATGCGTTCTACAGCACTTGGTGTTAGTCGTATGACTAAAGAAGTCACAGAACTTATTGAAGTTTGGATTGAAGATTTACTACCAAAAGCAGAACCAACAAAACCACTAAGTACCGAATTAGTGAAAGGTCGAGCGTCTTATAAACGTAAAGGTTCAGCGTTAACGGTGAGTTTAAAGAAAGTTGATGATGCATTGATGGAAGATATTTTGGCGTATATTAGTCAAAAAGTGTCTTAATTCAATATCTAGATTTATATTAGATAAATAAAAAGCGGTACTTATTTTTATAATAAGTACCGCTTTTTTATGCCGATATGATTATTTATACTAAAGGAGCAAGATCTGCAGGGCGGTAGTTAACGGATTTTAATACCTTACCTTGCTTAATTACTTTATTATCAAGCTCTACATTTTGCGCACATTTAGCAATAATAAAACCGCCTTTCTCTGTCGACATCAATTCGATCCCTTGCTTTGCATAGAATACTTTTGTTTCTTGGTATTCAGCTTCTGTTTTGCATACTTTACTCATGTTGCTTGAATGCACTTCATCCCAGCATGGTAGAAAATCTATATCTAAATTTTTAGCGACGTTTAATAATAAATCGACTAAATACGAAATGCTTAAGTTGTCTTCTAGGTTCTTAGTTCCTAAATGAACAGCGCGGCCCATCAATACAT
Organism: Aliivibrio salmonicida LFI1238; assembly: GCF_000196495.1. NCBI lineage: Bacteria > Pseudomonadati > Pseudomonadota > Gammaproteobacteria > Vibrionales > Vibrionaceae > Aliivibrio > Aliivibrio salmonicida. The sequence goes on along the minus strand of NC_011313.1, from coordinate 1,203,795 downwards.
AGACGGTATCGATAATCGCATCTGCTTGTTCTATTTTGGTGTCAGCAACCGCTAATTCTGTTAATTCTTCAATAGCTAATGAAGTGTGTAATGCATCATTCTTTTCATCTAAATATTCAGGTGCTTCTACGGCTAAGTCAAAAGTATGTCGAAATTGGTGAATATCTTGATAAAGCTTATGGTAGATAGGTTGAGTTAATTGACTTAAATGCATGATAATTCCTAAAGGATGAATTTATTTATGTAGGCTGATTATACTCGCTCATATTCCTATCGTCATACTTTCTATTGAGGTGTGCTAGAAATAATTATTCTCATGCTACAATTTAGGTATCTAATCATTTTGTTTTCTGGTTTTTTCCTAATGAATTCTCAGTTGTCCTTTCTTAATTCTGTATTGTCTGACGCTTCCGTTTGTAATATCCGTTACCCTATTTTATTAGAAGGTTCTAAAGCATGGTATGGCGATTTACTTTCTTCTTTTCTATCCCAAGATAATACGTCATCGCTGCTAACTGAAATTTATGGCGATATATCAATCTTAGATATTCCTTCTTTTGCTATTAAAAAAGCATTAAAAAAACTAGGTCAAGAATCTCAGTGTTTGATCATTAATATTTCAGATGAATTTAATGCAAATGCGATCAATGCAATATGTGGAACCTTGGTTGGAGGAGGGCTTGTTTTTTTTGTTAAAGATAAGAACTCGCAGTTACCGTCCACATTAATACAGTGGATCTCTGGCTTTAAAACAGAAATGATATGTTTATCTGAAGAATTATCGATTCCTCAGTATGAACGTCCTGAAAATGGTTCTACCGTATTCACATCAGAAGTGTATGCATCAAATGATCAAGACGTTGCGGTTTCAGCAATTAAGAAAGTCGTTACTGGACATGCGAAGCGTCCTTTAATTATTACCGCAGACAGAGGAAGAGGGAAATCATCAGCGATTGGTATTGCGATTGCAGAATTAGTGTTATCTCATAAATTAACGATCGCAATTACGGCACCACAAAGAGCCAGTGTTGATGAAATATTTTCTCATGCCGCTAGAGTTTCTATTCAACTGGGAATGCCTGTAGAACATAACAAAAATACACTTATCATTAATGGCAGTTCAATACTCTATATTGCACCGGATGAGTTAGTACGAGGCGAGCATTTAGTTGATGTCGTTTGTGTTGATGAAGCTGCTGCTATCCCTGCGCCAATGTTACTTTCATTATCTGAAAAATACTCTCGTATGATATTTTCAACAACAATCAATGGTTATGAAGGAACTGGGCGTGGTTTTGAAATTAAATTTAAACAGAGTCTAGCCAAAATAAGACCAAATTATCGAACTCTTGAAATGATAAAACCAATTCGTTGGAATGATAACGATCCATTAGAATTGTGGTTGAGTCATGTTTTTTTATTAAATCACGCCACGTCAGTAGATATTGAGTCTGAGTCTTTCTCTATTTCTTCTCGCGATATTTATTTTCGTCGTGTTAATACCGATGAATTATTAAGTAGTGCTTCACTATCCCAATCTCTTTTTTCTTTATTAGTCTCTGCTCATTATCAAACATCGCCTAACGATTGGATTTCTTTACTTACAGATACATCGTTAGAGTGTTGGGTTGGTATCGATAAAAAGACAAAGGCACTTATCGCTTGTACATTAATCTCTATTGAAGGGAATCTAGATAACGATCTTATTTCTGCCATACAGTGCGGAACTCGTCGTCCAAAAGGTCATTTAGTACCGGTCTCTTTAACACAAATATTGTGTATTGATGAACCTGCAATACAACATTGTGCCCGTATTATGAGAATTGCTATTGCTGTAGATTATCAAGGTAGAGGGATTGGTTCTGAATTTATTCATACTCTTTCTGAATATTATGCTGACGAGGGAATGGATTATTTAGGGACAAGCTTTGGTTCTACTTTTGAATTGAATCTATTTTGGTCTCAGTTAGGGTTTGGCTTTGTACGTTTAGGAATAACAAAAGACAAAGCAAGTGGTACCCATTCATTATTGGCGATTAAACCGTTATCGTTAAAATCACTTGAATGGAATCAAATTGCTGTTGAGTATTTCCATACATCGTTTCCTGAACAGTTAATGTCAGTATTCTCTCATTTAGGAATGAATGAATCAAAAGGGCTTTTATCTTCTTGTATCACTTCCAATCGACTAACACCAATTATGTTGAAAAGAGTTAGTGTGTACACAAAAGGTGGGTTAGGTGTTGAAGTGATTGGGTATGAATTACGAATGTTTGTTTTATCGAATATATTGTTATTAGATTCACTCTCTTTAATACAGCAGCAATTAGTTATTACAAAGCTTTTGCAGCTGAATGAGTGGAGTGAGGTGATTAAAATTACAGGGCTCTCAGGAAGGCGCGAAGCGGAATTAGTATTACGCGAATCTATTCAGTCAATCCTTATCAATTTACAGTGTAAATCATCTTAACCTTCAGTCTTCCTCTCTTTTAAATTTACAGTGTAAATCGAACACGCAGTATCAATTTACACTGTAAATCTGTTGTCTACTCTCTCTTCTTAGAAAAGCATTAACTAACCTCTAATATTCTCTTCATTTATATCGTGTCAAATAGTGAATATGATATATTCTTGATGTAATGGAAATGTTATTCATTCACCGTGTGGTCAAGGGATTTTTAAATGAATGAAAAAGGATTGAATCGTCTTAAAAAAGATGAGCTTGAATTTGTCGATGATAAAACAGCGGCATTACTTCTTAATACCCCAACAAATGCAAAAATTCTTTTATGGATAATTGCTGTCTTCTTTTGCATCTCTATAGCATGGGCTTCATGGGCAGAGATTGATAAAGTAACGGTAGGGCAAGGAAAAGTAATTCCATCTTCCCAATTACAGATAGTACAAAACCTTGAGGGCGGCTTAGTAAAAGACATGCTCGTAAAGGAAGGTGACCAAGTTACGAAAGGCCAACAATTATTATTAATTGATGACACTCGATTTCGTTCTGATTTTAGAGAGCGTAAAAAGCAACTCATAAATTTAACGGCGAGTGCTCAGCAACTATCTGCTTCGATGGACAGTATTCTTATTCAAGATATCAACAATAAAAAACGTTGGAAAGAATCCGTTATTATTTCGAATGATAAATTAGTGTTTGATGATGAGTTTAAAAAAGAAAATCCGATCGTTGCCCAAAGACAAATGGCTGAATACCGTGCCGACATGAATAACCTTAAAAACCGTATTTATGTATTCGATCAGCAAGTAGCACAAAAACAACAAGATTTACTTGAATTAAAATCTCGAGTGAAAAACTTACAAAAAGGCTATGGATATGCAAGAAAAGAATTAGCGATAACAAAACCGTTAGCTGATGAGGGGGTTGTTCCTCGTATTGAATTATTGAAACTTCAACGTCAATTGAATGATACGAAGAGAGAACTTACATCTACGGAATTAAAAATCCCAGTGTTAATTTCTGAAGCACAAGAAACAATCCTTAATCGTATTGATGCTGCGTTGAAGTTTCGCTCTGAACAACAAGAAAAGCTAAACACGATTCAAGATAAATTATCGGCACTTACTGAGTCCCAAGTTGGTTTAAAAGATAAAGTAAATCGAACTGTCGTTTTATCACCGGTGACAGGCACAATTAAAAAAATATATATCAATACGGTTGGTGGCGTTATTCAACCTGGAATGGATTTAATTGAGATTGTTCCGACTGAAGATACGTTGTTGATTGAAGCAAAAATTGCTCCGCAAGACATTGCCTTTTTAAGACCGGGGCTTTCTGCCATTGTTAAATTTAGTGCGTATGATTTCACTCGTTATGGTGGATTAAAAGGCGTTCTCGAATTTATCAGTGCTGATACGATCCAAGATGAAGAAGGAAATAGTTTTTATCTTGTAAGAATAAGAACATCACAAGATGAACTTGCGATAGAGAAACAATTTCTTATTATTCCTGGAATGACCGCGTCGGTCGATGTTATTACAGGAAAACGCAGTATTTTGGATTATTTACTAAAACCAATTGTTCAAGCGAAAAGTTCTGCTTTAAGAGAGTAACTATGTGGAGAAGGAGCGTTAGACAGAATGAGAGCTAAATGGTTAGTTGTTCCTTTAATTTTGTTCTCTATTGGCTCTATTGCATTTACGAAGCAAGATCTTGCTTGGATAAAAGCGGTTAAAGGTGAATATGGAGAAAGAGCAGGTAAACGGGTTTCTGCTTGGCGAAATTTGATTGAAGACATTGAGAATCAATCGGAGAACGAAAAGTTAGAACAAGTGAATCGGTTTTTTAATCAGCTCTATTTTGTTGATGATATTAAATTATGGGGAAAGAAAGATTATTGGGCTACTCCTTTAGAGTTTCTTGGTAGTAATGCTGGGGATTGTGAAGATTTTACGATAGCCAAATATTTTTCTTTATTATAACTTGGCGTACCAGATAAAAAACTCAGACTTATTTATTTGAAAGCGTTAGAGCTTAATCAGTTTCACATGGTTTTAGCTTATTACCCTACACCATCAGCAATTCCATTAATTTTAGACAATTTAGATAAAGAAATTAAACCAGCAACGCAAAGAACCGATTTATTGCCTATATACAGTTTTAATGGTCAACATTTGTGGTTGATGAAAGGCAAAGGAAATGGACAACAGGCAGGGAGGTCATCTCGATTAAGTTTATGGAATGACTTACGACAAAGAAACAAAGGCCTGAGGTTAAACCACCCAATTATAAATTATGATGAGTAAGTAAATGACATTATATAAACAGCTCGTATCATGGATGACAGCCGTCTTTTTATTGTTACTGATATCTGTCTTTGCGATTGAATTTCGCACCACTCAAACCTTCTTAGAGAACCAACAGCGCTCAGAAGTAAATAACACGATCAATTCGATGGGCCTCGCTCTTGCTCCTTATTTAGAAAATGAGGATAAAGTTGCAGCAGAATCTGTGATTAATGCTTTATTTGATGGCAGTTATTATTCTGCTGTGAGATTAACGTTATTAAGCACAAATGAAGAAATTGTTAGAGTCTATCCAATTAAAATCGAAAATGTTCCTAAATGGTTTACGGATTTAAATTTATTTAGAACGATTTCAGAGAATCGAGTTATTACGAGTGGCTGGATTCAATTAGCTGAAGTTGAGATCGTTACTCATCCAGGGTATGCCTATCAACAGCTTTGGAATTCTTTAACGCAATTGGGAATGATCTTTTTCATCGTAATAGGCTTAGGGATTGTTGTTATTTCAATGGTTGTGAAAAGAGCCCTGTCTCCGCTGCAATCTATTGTTATAAAAATGAAAGAAGTCTCAGAGAATAATTTTGATACTAAATTAGCAAAACCAAAAACGAAAGATTTAGAAGCAGTGATTTCTGGTATTAATTCAATGTCTTCGCAAATTTCATTGAGTTTTAAAGCTCAAGTGCAAGAGGCTGAAAAACTAAGGGACCAAGTCTATCTTGATCCAATTTCAGGATTGGGGAACCGTTCATTTTTTATGGGCCAACTTAATACGTGGTTATCTGAGTCTTCAAAAGGTGGTATTGCAATATTAAAAGTTAACTTTATCAATAGGGTGTACGAGCAAGACGGTTATGAAGCTGGAGACGATCTCGTTCATCAGTTGGCTAATTTATTAAAAGCGACACTCCCTAGTTCTAATGTCACATTAACTCGTTTAAATTCCTCTGAGTTTGGTTTCATTTTCCCTAACATAGAAGAAGTTGAATTAAAGCTTGCAGCTGAAAATATTATTGCTTATACGCAAGATATTAAGGGCGATCCGACGGCGACTGCGCCTGTTGATGCTGAGCTTGGTGTTGTCTTTAATGAAAATAGAAAAACAACAACAGAGATCCTTTCTTTAGTCGATAACGCATTAACTCAAGCGCATGCTACCCCTGAATTATTGTTTGGGTTTATTGCTGATGAAAGTCAACATCAGTTAATGGGTAAACAACAATGGAAGCAATTTGTTGATGAGGCGATTAGTGAGCAACTGTTTAATTTTACACTTCAACTAGCAACCGCTCGTATTGGTACTGTATTTCATCAAGAAGTGTTTTCAGCTATTGAGAAAGAGGGGCAACGTTATTCTGCCAATCAATATTTGTTTGCTTTAGAGCAATTAAATGAAACAACCTCATTTGATCAATTTGTTATAAGCACAATGCTTGAGAGAATTAAAACCCAAGAGATAACACAACCAGTGGCGATCAATTTAGCGAATGGAAGTGTAGCAAATCCAAGCTTTGTACGTTGGTTGACAGCTATTTTGAAAAAAAATAAAGAAGCAATGCCTTTGTTGCACTTTGAGATCCAAGAAAGTGCTTTTATTGAGAGTGAGGATCATACGGCTTTATTATGTAATGTTATCCGAGAATCTGGTGCAGAGTTTGGTGTTGATAACTATGGTCGTAATTTTGAATCTTTAGAATACATCAAAGTATTTAGACCTAAGTACGTGAAATTAGATTATTTATTTACACACCAATTGGATGACGAAAAGCAACGCTATATTTTAACGTCAATATCAAGAACGGCACAAAGTCTGGGTATTACAACGATTGCCTCTCGTGTTGAAAATAAAGAGCAATTAGAGTTGTTATCTGAGCATCATATTGATGTTTTCCAAGGTTTTTTTGTTAATGAAAAAGTGAAGGATGAGTAGTATGAAAGATTCCTTATTGCATTCACTTTGTTATGTAAGCAGTTACTACGGCCAGTTGAATTCTCCAGAGGCTTTGATTAATGGCCTTCCATTACAAGATGGCAAATTAACACCGATGTTATTTTCTCGTGCTGCTGAAAAGGCAGGGTTAATAGCAAAAGAAAATCGAACTGAATTACGTCATATTCCCTCATTGATATTACCTGTGGTTTTATTATTAAAAGAGGGTGAATCTTGTGTATTAATTGGGTTTGATGCTGATAAGAAAGAAGCTGAAATCATAGTTTCAAGTTCAGATATGCTTCCTATTTCAATTTCTGTTGAAGATTTAGAATCTCAATATACTGGACGGTATTTCTTATTGAAAAAGAAATTTCGTTATGATGATCGTTCCCCAGAAATTTTAAAGAAGCGAGAAGGACATTGGTTTTGGAGTACCTTATTTGAATCGAAGCATATTTATCGAGATGTGTTTCTTGCTTCTATATTGATTAATATTTTTGCGATAGCAACACCTATGTTTACTCGGCTGGTGTACGATAAAGTAGTTCCTAACCTTGCTTTTGAATCTCTATGGGTTTTGGCTTCTGGTATTTTTATTGTCTTTGTTTTTGATTTCGTACTGAAATACTTACGTGGTTATTTCATTGATGTTGCAGGTAAAAAATCAGATGTGTTAATTTCATCGAAATTATTTCAAAAAGTTCTTGGAATTAGAATGGAGGCGAAGCCACCTTCTGTTGGTGCATTTGCTCGACATTTGCAAGAGTTTGAGTCTATTCGAGAGTTTTTTACATCAGCAACGATAGCGTCATTAATTGATTTACCTTTTGCTCTATTGTTCTTATTTATTATATATCTGATTGCGGGACCGATTGTTTTAGTTCCTATTGTCGGGATTGTATTATTGTTAATCCATGCGGCCATCATTCAGGGCCCTCTAAAGAAAACGATTGAAGAAGGTTCTCGATTGTCTTCTCAGAAGTACGCAAATCTTATTGAAAGTTTGGTTGGATTAGAGACGTTAAAATTATTTAATGCTCAAAGCCAATTTCAATATCGCTGGGAAGAAGCGGTAACGCATATTTCTAATTGGAGCATTAAAAGCCGTCGTATTACGGATTCTATTCAAAATATGGCGGGGTTTGTTCAGCAAGCGGTGAACATTGGAATGATTATTGTTGGTGTTTATTTAATTGCTAATGGTGATTTAACCATGGGAGCATTGATTGCTTCTACCATGTTAAGTGGTAAGGCGATTGGTCCTTTGGTGCAGATATCTTTGCTATCTACACGTTATAACCAAGCTAAGTCTTCGATGACTATCATTGAGCAATTAATGGCAATGCCTGATGAGCAAGAAGAAGGTAAGCGTTATATTCATCGACCGGTTCTTCAAGGCAAAATTGAATTAGATAAAGTGACATTTAACTACCCTGAAGCTCAAATGTCTGCCGTTCGTGATATTAGCTTGACGATTAACCCTGGTGAAAAAGTAGCGATCATTGGTCGGATTGGTTCAGGTAAAACAACATTAGAACGTCTCATTATGGGGCTCTATCAAGCTACTGAGGGCTCTGTACGAATTGATGATACCGATATCTCCCAATTGCATCATGTCGACGTACGACGCAATATAGGCTGTGTACCGCAAGATATTACTTTATTTTATGGTTCTATCCGAGAAAATATTATGCTTGGCCGAGAGTTATCTGATGACAGTGAAGTGATGGAAGCGGCAAACCGTGCAGGGGTAACCGCTTTTACACAGCAAGATCCTGCTGGATTAGAGAGACAAGTTGGGGAAGGGGGCTTATTACTTTCTGGTGGTCAGCGTCAATCTGTTGCGATAGCGAGAGCATTAATTGGTAGGCCTCCTGTATTGCTTTTAGATGAGCCAACAAGCAGCATGGATAATCGTTCTGAGTTATTGTTTAAGAATCAATTATCTCATTTGAAACCGTCAGAGACCTTAATTTTAATTACGCATAAAACATCAATGCTTGATGTGGTTGATAGGGTCATTGTTATGGAAAAAGGTCATATCATTGCTGATGGACCAAAAGCAACGGTATTAAATGAATTAAAGACGGGTAAAGTCAGAGCCGTGAGTTAGTTTTATTTTCTTGAAGGTAAGGAATTTGAATGTTGCTGAGTTAGCATTGGCCCGTCTAAAAAAGCCAATTTCACCATCGCTGTTTTTTTAAAAGGTATCGAAAATATAATTATCGGGGATTTTATAACTGTTTTAGCCCTATTTCATGAGTTTTAGATACACTTATCCTACAAACCTTATTATGCTGCCCTCAATTCTGACTGAACTATCGCATGGGTGACTAAATCATTGACCGAATTTCCGACTCGGAAATTCGTAAACACCAGACGACTTTCACATAAAATACATTCGTACGGATCTACTTTTACATATCCTTTTAACATTGCGGCATACCCTGGCATTTTCGGCTCAGCTTCTATTGTCATACCTAAAGCTGCATAAACTCTAGGCAGAGCTTCTCCACGACGACGCATTGATAAAAAACCGTAGTATCGGATCATCTTGAAATGTTTATCAGGATAGTGCTCTACTATCCGTCTTATCATCTCTTCTGGTGATAATGTTAGGCTGTCTGTTGTTCCTGTTCGATGGTCTAAATAATTAAACGTTATCATTCCGCCTTTGGCGTAATGACTTAAACGTGACGCTGAAATCGGGGGCCGTTTTAAATACCGACCAAGATAGTTCATCGTCGGTTTTACATTATTTGTCTTTTTAGCAAAATGAAGCTTCCAACGACGATTATATTGACTGCTTAAAAAGCGTGACCAATCCGTTTTATTACGGATATAGGGGCATTCTTCGCTTGATAAATCAAGCTCATAATAAGCCTTACCCAATAAACTGACGATAGCCGCTCTCCAACAAGGCTCTGTCGTTTTCATTTGGAAGTAAATGGGTTTCCATAAACCGGTACGTTCACAAATTCCCCCACGAGTGACCGATAAATGTAAGTGCGTATTCCAATTCAGTTTTCGACCGTAAGTATGAAGAGCACAAAAGATACCGACATCTATTCCTTTATCTTTTGCCCATCCCAGCAGAATGTTTGCAGCACATTTGAATAATTTATTTAACAGCCAACGGTTATGACGAAAGATAGGCCATAGCGTGTTTGGAAGGGTAAAGGTGATGTGTTGATATTCGCATTCAGGGAAGACATGTTGTTGCTTTTGTATCCATCGCTCTGTGGCTTTCATGCCACAGCTACTGCACGCTCGAGATTTACAGGTTTGGTGAATATATTTGATATGGGTACAGTCAGGGTTGCAACAATGATATTCGCGAGAGCCAAAAGCCGCTGTCCCACAGGACAGCATCTTTGTGACATTTTCAATCACGACCGCTCTTAGGTTAGCTTTGTTATTATGAAGAAATTTAAGCCAGTTATTTTGACTATTAAATAATTGTTTCAGGGGTTTATATGCGTGCATAGCGATAGGATAAACGATTTATTGGCAACAATGGAAGAGGTTGAGTCCTTTTGATTTGCGCCGTAGGCGCCTATTGTTCTTCGCTTAGGCGATATTGCAACCGTCACCCGGGGCTATCAAGAACCAGCCTCTATGATAGTTCGCTATAACGGACAACGAGCCATTGGTTTTGGGATTTCCAATGTCACTGGTGGCAATGTAGTGAATATGGGAGACGCTGTAAAAGCTCGAATTTCAGAGCTTGAAAGTCAACGTCCATTAGGTATTGACTTAAATATAATCTCAATGCAATCAGACTCTGTTCGAGCTTCGGTGGCCAATTTTATTGATAACTTAATCGCTGCCGTTGTCATTGTATTTATCGTATTACTTATGTTTATGGGGCTACGATCTGGCGTTATTATTGGCTTTGTCTTGCTTCTTACCGTTGCAGGCACCTTATGCATCATGTTAATTGAAGATATTGCAATGCAACGGATATCTCTTGGGGCATTGATCATTGCTCTTGGCATGTTAGTCGATAATGCCATTGTAGTTACAGATGGTATTCTAGTTCGACTTCAAACAACCCCTGACGACAATCGAGAAGAGATCGTTTCTGATGTTGTCAATGCAACAAAATGGCCTTTACTTGGTGGTACCGTCGTTGGTATTTGTGCTTTTAGTGCCATTGGCCTATCCCCTTCTGATATGGGCGAATACGCCGGATCTTTATTTTGGGTAATTTTATACTCAATGTTATTAAGCTGGGTATTCGCTGTAACCATCACTCCAATGCTATGTTATGACTTTCTGAAAGTAAAACCTCTCGACAAAAATGCCCCTATTAGTCGCATTAGTCAAATGTACCGCCACCTACTCGCTTGGGTATTAAACTATCGTTGGGCCACTTTAAGTATATTAATCATTATTTTGTTCAGCGCTATTTACGGGGTACGTTACATTCCACCCGGATTTATGCCGGAATCACAACGTGCTCAATTTGTAATTGATGTCTATTTACCACAAGGCTCAGACATAAAACGCACTGAACAAACAATTGAACAGATAGAGCAAGATGTTAAACAGAAAGAAGGCATTACTAATGTAACCAGTTTCGTAGGTGGTGGTGGTTTACGCTTTATGCTGACCTATTCACCTGAAGCGAGAAATCCAAGTTATGGACAACTATTAATAGACATTGATGATTATCAAAACATTGCTCCATTACTTATTGAATTACAGACTGAACTCGATGATAAATACACAGATGCATCGATTAAAGTATGGAAATTCATGCTCGGTCGTGGGGGCGGTAAAAAAATTGAAGCCGGATTTAAAGGCCCAGACAGTCATGTGCTTCGTCAATTAGCAGAACAAGCAAAAGCAATCATGTTAAATGATCCGCAATTGATTGCAGTTCAAGACGATTGGCGTCAACAAATTCCAGTATTACGCCCTCGCTATTCTGCAGAAAAAGCACAGCAGTTTGGGTTAACAACACAAGAGATAAACCAAGCCATCGCACAGACTTTATCAGGACGAAATGTTGGGGTTTATCGCGAAGGAAATGATCTTATTCCAATCGTCGCACGTTCACCAGACGTCGAACGAGATCATCAACGTGCGATTGAAAATACAGAAGTATACAGTCATACTGCCAATAGTTTTATCTCTATTAATCAATTAATTGAGTCATCAAATGTGGTATGGCAAGATGCTATTCTACGTCGTATTGATAGAGTTCCAACTATATTAGTTCAAGCCGATCCCGCTCCTGGCGTATTAACCACCGATGCCTTTAATCAAGTACAAGAAAAAATTGAAGCAATAGAGTTACCATCGGGCTATCAACTTATTTGGTATGGTGAGTATAAAGCGTCAAAAGATGCTAACGAAGGCTTATTAATTTCTGCACCTTATGGGTTTGCAGCGATGATTTTAGCGGTCATATTTATGTTTAACGGGCTTCGTCAGCCATTGGTCATTTGGTTAACGGCACCATTAGCGATCATCGGAGTTACCGTTGGGCTCGTTGCGTTCCAAACACCATTTGAATTTATGGCAATATTAGGCTTTTTAAGTTTGATTGGTATGATGGTAAAAAATGCCATTGTTTTGGTTGATCAAGCCGATCTTGAAGTCAAAAATGGAAAAACGCCTTACTATGCGATTATTGATGCCTCATTAAGTCGTGCAAGGCCTGTATTACTTGGCGCACTAACAACAATTTTAGGTGTAGCGCCTTTACTTGTAGATCCATTCTTCAAAAGTATGGCAGTTACTATTATGTTTGGTTTGTTATTCGCCACCATTCTCACCCTTATCGTAATACCTCTATTCTATGGTATGTTATTTAGAATAAAAGTGACTCAATAGAAATGACAGTAAGCATAAGATTACTGAGTTAAAAATAATAGAAAGGAGCGAATAATCGCTCCTTTCTATATTTTCTGTTCATATTTTCCACACCAACAAAGATTAAAACTTAGCACTGCCATCCATCTTTGTTTGGCTAAAATTGACAGCATCAGGTTTCTTATCTTTTTCTATCTCAGCCGTTGTTGTACTTGGTTTTGAAACGATACCTTTCTCGTTAGCATCCAATTTAGGCTCATCATCGACCATAAATTCATTTTCATCAGGAAAGTAACTTTGTCTTTGATACAGTTTATCTAAAGACTTAATAACCGCGTGCTTTCTCAACTTTCCTCGTTTCATTTTATCATGAAGAGGTTTCGCCATTCCTTGTAAACCTATCACAGCATCCACACCGACTAAGTGTCCAACATGATCTCGTCGACTTGCTGCCGCTTCAATGCCATTTGCAGCCGCTAACCAAAACCAAATATACGCAACAGAATTGCCTTTTTCAGTCGTGTCTGCGCCCATTTCACCCGCAAAATATTGCGCTTTAGGATCACCACTTTCTGCTGCAAGTTCTAACCAATATGTCGCTTTTTTAGGATCGACGGCAACGCCTTTACCTTCGGCATATTGTTTACCAATACGTATTTGAGCTTCGGTATTATCTAACATCGCTGCTCGTAAATTCCATTCCGCCGCCAATTTCGCATTAGGCTGAGGGTTTGCTTCTGCCACATACCAATCTGCAATAAATAGTTGAGCAGGAATATGTTCCATTTCTGCCGCTTCATCAATTAATGCAATGCCTTTTTCAATATTAGCATCAACGCCATTACCTTGTATAAAGGCGATACCTAACGCTAATTTTTTTTCGGCCCCACCTTCTTCTGCAGCCAGGACTTGCCCCCAAAATTTAGATTTACTTTTTAACTCAGAATCTTCACGACGACTATCACATAAGCGGATGACAGAACGGATGGCAATAGCGTTGTCGTGATTTGCAGCCATTTCATACCAATGCAATGCTTCTTCAAAATTATTCATTTCCGCTTCTTTGGCTAAAAAAAGCTGTGTCGAAATATGCCCTGTTTGTGCTTTATATACTCGTTCTTGCCTTTCTGCTGCTCGAGCTTCCGAAAGCGCCCTACGGTAAGAGATCGCCTCTCTCTCTTTTCTTTCGTCGACCTTTCTTTGCTTACTGTTCGCAAAAAAGAAATTAATACACACCATTACTAATAAAACAACCAGTCCAGTGACTGCTACTTGTATCCAATCCATGCTACACCATTACTCTATATTTTTGATATCACTCTTATTATCGGCTTTTATAAGCAAAACATTAACAATAATTTAGTGATATAGATTCAATATTCACACTGATAAGTCATTATTTTATTAAATATTTTTCATTCATTGATATTTTGTTTGAATTATTTAGAAAGTAGGACTACTATCCGAGTCTTGGGGAGTAGTCACAAGGTTTAATACTTAATCTTGTTCAGATATCGTCATCCCGAAGTTTCGACTTCCGGTATCTGTAAGTGGGCAATGAATGCCAATCACTTTGACAAGACCAATACCATAACGTTAATTATTATTGTTAATGGTAGAAGGTCTGTGCTCTCAATTTTAGTGCCATAGTCCTTTTACCTATTTTAAGGAATTACTATGTCACCGTTAACTTGGGAACTATTTGGTTTCGTTGTTCTCGCTCTATTTGCTCTAGATCTATTTCAAACAAGAAAAAACACACCTAGCTTAAAACAAGCATTAGTATGGTCATTTTTTTGGTTTGTTCTTGCCTTTATTTTCTGTGCAATTATTTACCTATACTGGCCGTTAATGGCGCCAGAAAGTACTTATTCGCCTTCAGATGCAAGCATGGCCTTCATTACTGGTTATCTATTAGAAAAAATGCTGAGTGTCGATAATTTATTCGTCTTCGCGTTGATCTTTAGTCAGTTTATTGTGCCTGAACAAAGCCGTCCAAGGATCTTATTGTGGGGTATCATCGGTGCGCTTGTTTTACGTGGCATCATGATCTTTGTTGGCGCAGAGTTATTGACTCAATACCATTGGATCCTCTACATCTTCGCCGTATTCTTGATTATCACAGGTATTAAATTGTGGTTTACGGATACTGAAGCAGAAAGTGATTTTTCATCATCAAAATTTGTCGTTTTCTTGAAAAAACACATCCCATTTGATGATAAGTATTACGGCCATCAATTGATTGCCAAAGTAAATGGTAAAATGATAGCAACCCCACTGTTACTTGTGGTTATTGTTATTATGTTTACCGATATCATGTTTGCATTAGATTCCATTCCTGCCATCTTTGCGATTACTCAAGAACCATTCTTAGTGTTCTCAGCAAACGTATTCGCTTTACTTGGTTTGCGCTCTTTATACTTTGTATTGCAAGGCATGCTAAGCAAGTTCTGTTATTTACAACCTGCATTAGCATTCATCCTTGGTTTCATCGGGATTAAAATGTTCCTTGTTGATACGGCTTATGAAGTCCCGACTGCTTTCTCGTTATTAACGATTGTCGGTATTATCACTTTAGCGATTGTAGGCTCTATCTACAAAAATAAATCACAAGACGCATAACTAACCTTAAGCGGCCATCAACTCTGATGGCTGCTTCTTAAATCCTATTATCTCATTCCATTAAATAGAGTCTATTCTTACTATTACATTATTCTCATCTTTATAAGGTTTTCATGAAAAAATTACTGTTATCTTTCAGCTTGTTGCTTCTTTCATTTTCTAGTTTTGCTCACGAAGAATGCTCAAATAAAGAAATTGTTGGTCAAATTGAAACGATTCACATTAAAGAGCTCGACTCAAATTATAAAGCTCGGATAGATACAGGGGCTGCCACCACATCTATTCATGCAACAGACATCAAAATCCTGAATAAAGAAGGTGAAAGTAAAAACATGCGTGATCACCTCGGTGATACCATTGAATTCACAACCTACAATGAAAAAAATGAAGCATCAAAGCACACCGGTCGTATCATCCGTGTCAGTAAGATTCGTAATGCTCAAGGGGTTGAACGTCGTTATGCTGTTCGTATGCATTTAGAATTCAATGGAAAAGAAAAGAAAGTCGCGATTAATTTACGTGACCGAAGCAAACTGGATTATAAATTATTGATAGGTCGTAACTGGCTTGAAGGTGATTATTTAGTCGATGTTGAAAGAAACGTCGAATAACGTTTATTTTTTAATCACTTAAACTGAATTATAGAAAAAACGCTTTACAAGAAAATCATCTCCCCTTATTATACGCGGCATTGGAGGGATGGCTGAGTGGTCGAAAGCACCGGTCTTGAAAACCGGCAACCGTTAATAGCGGTTCTAGGGTTCAAATCCCTATCCCTCCACCACATTCTAAAGCCTTAGCAGAAATGCTAGGGCTTTTTTGTATCTATCGTATTAGAAATAACGAACCTAAGAATAAAGCAAGACAAACGTAAGCGTGCGGGGAACTACACCTAACAAATAAAATTCATTATGCGTATCTTACGATCTTTCATTTAACGAGAACGTAATTATGCAAAAAGATAAAAAGAGAACACCAGAGCAATGGCACGCTCTATTTGAATCTCAGCAATCTAGCAAGCTTAGTGCCGCTGAATTTTGTCGTAACCATAATATTCTGCCAAAGACATTTAGTGCACGTAAAGCACGATGGAAACAAAAGATTAACATTGCCAGCTAATACTGAACCTCACTGGATAGGACTCTTATTAAAAGGGTATCAATCATGAATGTATTTACTGATGTTTCCACCATTTATCTTCATCGTGATTTTGTCGATTTTCGCAAGGCCATTAATGGCCTTGTCGTGATTGTTGAGCAAGAAATGCAACTATCACCGTTTAGTGATGCTCTATTTATATTTTGCAATAAGCCTCGTGATAAACTCAAAATATTGTATTGGGATAAAACAGGATTCGCTTTATGGTACAAGCGATTAGATGAAGACCGCTTCAAATGGCCACGAAATATAAATAACGATACGTTAGCATTATCAGAGCAGCAACTGACACTGCTATTACAAGGTTTTGATATCTTAGGACATCAACCGGTACATTATCAAACAACCCTTTAAATAGTTGATTCTCAGTCAAGAATAGGAGGCAACCGATTGATTACCTGTATTATCGTTATATAGTCATCTACATGACTGATAAAATAAAACCACTTCCTGATACCATTGACGAGCTGAAAGCACTTGTGCTTCAGCTTGAAAATAAATATAACCGTCTTCTAGAGCAATTTCGGCTGGCTCAACATCAGCGCTTTGGTAAAAGCAGTGAATCTGACTCGACTCAATTTGATTTATTCAATGAAACAGAAGAAGAAATCATCATTGAAAATGATGACACACAAACGATTACCTACACTCGTCAAAAGCCAAAACGCCAACGCTTACCTGAAGACTTACCGCGTACTGTTATTATCCACGACATAAAAGATAAAACTTGTAAGTGTTGCGGTCTAGAGATGCATGCGATGGGTAAAGACATCAGTGAAAAGTTGGAATTTGTACCAGCTAAAGTGGAAGTTATTCAACATGTTCGTCCTAAATATGCTTGCCGAAATTGTGAAAAAAACAATACTTCAGTAGACATTAAACAAGCCCCAATGCCAGCGTCACCAATCCCTAAAGGGATTGCGACCGCAAGTTTACTTGCTCAAATTATTACGGCTAAATTTCAATACAGTCTTCCACTTTATCGTCAAGAAACGTTATTTCAGCAATGGGGTATCATTATTGGACGGCGAACGATGGCGGATTGGTTAATAAAATGCTCGGTACTATTTACCCCTCTTAATAACGAGTTACATCGTATTTTGCTTGAACAACCCACTCTGCATTGTGATGAAACAACGGTAAATGTGTTGGATGTTGAAAAAGCAAAATGTTATATGTGGGTCTACTGCTCTGGCTATGATTCTCCAGGCTCTGGTGTTTTGCCTGGAATTGTACTTTATGATTATCAATCTAGCAGGCATGGCTACCATCCAGTTAACTTTTTAAAAGGTTATAACGGGTATTTACATACCGATGGTTACCAAGGTTATGAACAAACTGAAGCGATTTTAGTTGGCTGTTGGGCACACGCACGTCGACGATTTATTGAGGCTCAACGTGTTCAAGTAAAAGGGAAAACAGGGAGTGCAGATTGGGTATTGAGTAAAATCCAAAAGCTATACCGGATCGAATCGTTATTAAAAGAGGCTTCCCCTGAAGCCAAGTATGTTGCTAGGCAGACAGAAGCCCGCGATTTACTTAAAGAGCTCCGTGATTGGCTTGATAGCGCAGTTAGTCGAGTATCACCTAAAACAAAATTAGGTGAGGCGATTAGCTATACATTAAATCAATGGGATAAATTAGTTCGTTATATTGATGATGGATTGTTATCTATTGATAACAATCGAGCAGAGCGAGCGGTTAAACCGTTTGTTATCGGCCGGAAAAACTGGTTATTTTCGGGTTCAACGGCTGGTGCAGATTCAAGTGCAATGCTTTACAGCATTGTAGAAACAGCAAAGGCAAACGGATTAATCCCTTACGATTATATTAGGTATTGTCTAGATCGTTTATGTGTTGGATCGCCAGATATCGATTCACTTTTACCTTGGAATGTAAAAGACAAGGTGTAGTTCCCCGCACGCTTACGCTCCGCCAACAGACTCACCTGAATTAGTCGCATTAAGTGCGTATTCTTACTGGTTAGCCATGGGGGGGTTATTAGACAAATATGGAATGCAAGATACCCCGATCCCAGAATTATCCGATACCGCAGTTCAGCTTGGTGGTAATGATGAAACGTTCATCTTACCTGCTGAAATGATGAAAGATTTACCCGCTGGAAAACGAGGGAAATTAGCTGGTCGTAGTTTCCCAAAACTAGATAAACCGGAGCAAGCCCCTTCTATTGAGCGTGGCGAGATCGTTTACAACACTACGTGTGCAAGCTGTCATGGTGCCAATGGCGAAGGCATTAGAGATCACGGCGTGCAATCTTTCCCACCACTATGGGGTAAAGACTCATTTAACTGGGGCGCAGGCATGCACCGTGTAAATACTGCCGCCTTCTTTATCTATGAAAACATGCCACTTGGAAAAAGTATTCAGATCACCAAACAAGAAGCATGGGATGTTGCTGCCTTCATGAACAGTCATGAACGTCCTCAAGATCCTCGTTACAAAGGGGATTTAAAAGCAAACCAAGAAAAGTACCATAACCACCAAGGCTACTACGGTAAAACCGTAAACGGAAAAGTATTAGGCGAACCTTCATTTTAATAAAAATGCCTAATTAACATTATAAATAGCAACGTCTAAACAAAGCCCTTATTGCTTCGCTAATAAGGGCTTTTTATTGTAATTTTGTTAACAGGATCTCTGTTAATTGACACCGAATACGCTATATTGCCGCAAAATGTCAACCTTATTGATAATTGAGTCCATAATGAAATTCAGCGTTAACACATTAGTTATTTCTGCTCTCTTTGCTTCTTTTTCGACTTTTTCTGCTCCTGTTGAATTTCAGAAGATCCCAGAGATCATGACAAAATTTGAATCTGCTCAGTTGTTTGTAAAAAGCTCACCAACGCTAGGTCGATTACCAAAAGAAGCCGAACTAGGAAAAGAGTTTCCAACGTACGTTTCTGATGGCAAAGGCGGTTACCACCTAGAAACAAGCAATACGATGATCAAAGAGGTTGTTGTCGCTAGAATGCCAACCGCAGTTGTCGATGATATCTATAACGAATGGTTAGTACCTCAAGACGTATGGAAAGGCACTTATGGTGTTCTTCCTACCTCAACAGAGTTCGCGTCATTTAAGCGTATTAAAACCATCAAAGCCGTTAAGATTGATGATGAAATGCTAACACTGATGGGCAGTGACGATGGTAAAACTGCGACCATTAAAGTGAGCTGGGACGATAAAGGAATGACAGTCTACAAAGACGGTTACCTTGCCGATTATGAATACGGCATTGCACCAGAAGAAATGAAAGCAAACTATGAACTGGCAAAATAAATAGCCAAATCAATAAAAAAGAGAGACTATTATCACCTCTCTTTTTATTCATAACCCCTTTACTCTCTAGATAACAACATAGTTCCAGCCAATAAAGACATTGCTATTAATACTAACCCTAAATTTCCAATCACACCTGCAAGCCCTAAGCCCCCACCAATTAAACTGTAATACAACAATCCTAATACCGCGCCTGCCGTGCCTACTTGGTGTTTATAATTAACTAATGCTGTACTAAATATATTAGGGCTTGCCATACCAAACCCCACCACAACCATAGCCATTCCGACTAAAAACCAAAGACTATCTTGATAAAGATATACCTGAACGGCCCCCATAAAACTGAGTAATACCGCAATCTGAATCAATCGCTGGGAACCCCATTCTTTTGCTAACAAGTGTTTATTCATCGAGCTTCCTATAACGGACGCGCTCGCCAATATCACTCCACTGTAACCAAATTCAATCGAACTTAAGCCAAACTGACTAAACATAAATGGCGCTAAAGAATAATAGCTAAACATCATGACGTTAAAGCAAGCAACCAAAATCGCACTTTTCCAAATATCCCCATCTTTAAGCATTGCCTTAAAAACACTCATAAAACTGACGGTTTGAATGTGAGCAGGTTTAGTTTCAGGTAAAGAAAAGGCCGATACTGTCAGTAATATAAAAGCCATGAAAAGCAGTAAACTAAACACCACTAAGTGCCCAAAATATTCAGAAAGAAATCCGCCTAACAGTAAACCAACAACGGGACTGATCGATACAGCAACGATTGCTAATGAAAACACTTTTCCTAACTCTTTGCCTTCATAACTATCACGTAATATCGTTTGTCCAATAACAGAGCCTACTGCCGCTCCAAACGCTGAAATAACACGTGCAATTAATACCATATCAAAATCAGTTGCCATGATGGCTAACAAACAACCAACGCCATAAGTCAATAAACCACACAGCATGGATTTTCTACGTCCAAGGTAAGGAATTTGAATGTTGCTGAGTTAGCATTGGCCCGTCTAAAAAAGCCAATTTCACCATCGCTGTTTTTTTAAAAGGTATCGAAAATATAATTATCGGGGATTTTATAACTGTTTTAGCCCTATTTCATGAGTTTTAGATACACTTATCCTACAAACCTTATTATGCTGCCCTCAATTCTGACTGAACTATCGCATGGGTGACTAAATCATTGACCGAATTTCCGACTCGGAAATTCGTAAACACCAGACGACTTTCACATAAAATACATTCGTACGGATCTACTTTTACATATCCTTTTAACATTGCGGCATACCCTGGCATTTTCGGCTCAGCTTCTATTGTCATACCTAAAGCTGCATAAACTCTAGGCAGAGCTTCTCCACGACGACGCATTGATAAAAAACCGTAGTATCGGATCATCTTGAAATGTTTATCAGGATAGTGCTCTACTATCCGTCTTATCATCTCTTCTGGTGATAATGTTAGGCTGTCTGTTGTTCCTGTTCGATGGTCTAAATAATTAAACGTTATCATTCCGCCTTTGGCGTAATGACTTAAACGTGACGCTGAAATCGGGGGCCGTTTTAAATACCGACCAAGATAGTTCATCGTCGGTTTTACATTATTTGTCTTTTTAGCAAAATGAAGCTTCCAACGACGATTATATTGACTGCTTAAAAAGCGTGACCAATCCGTTTTATTACGGATATAGGGGCATTCTTCGCTTGATAAATCAAGCTCATAATAAGCCTTACCCAATAAACTGACGATAGCCGCTCTCCAACAAGGCTCTGTCGTTTTCATTTGGAAGTAAATGGGTTTCCATAAACCGGTACGTTCACAAATTCCCCCACGAGTGACCGATAAATGTAAGTGCGTATTCCAATTCAGTTTTCGACCGTAAGTATGAAGAGCACAAAAGATACCGACATCTATTCCTTTATCTTTTGCCCATCCCAGCAGAATGTTTGCAGCACATTTGAATAATTTATTTAACAGCCAACGGTTATGACGAAAGATAGGCCATAGCGTGTTTGGAAGGGTAAAGGTGATGTGTTGATATTCGCATTCAGGGAAGACATGTTGTTGCTTTTGTATCCATCGCTCTGTGGCTTTCATGCCACAGCTACTGCACGCTCGAGATTTACAGGTTTGGTGAATATATTTGATATGGGTACAGTCAGGGTTGCAACAATGATATTCGCGAGAGCCAAAAGCCGCTGTCCCACAGGACAGCATCTTTGTGACATTTTCAATCACGACCGCTCTTAGGTTAGCTTTGTTATTATGAAGAAATTTAAGCCAGTTATTTTGACTATTAAATAATTGTTTCAGGGGTTTATATGCGTGCATGGCGATAGGATAAACGATTTATTGGCAACAATGGAAGAGGTTGAGTCCTTTTGATTTGCGCCGTAGGCGCCTATTGTTCAGAAAGAAAGCATTACCGCAAAATATGGCCACGATGACGTCGCGAACCAATTAGGTCACGCTATCTCTAAACAGCTTTCTGAAATTGTTGATGCGACTGACGTAAAATACGGTTACCACGGCAAAGCATTGCTTCATGCTCAAGGTGGCATTAGCTTAGATATTGATGTAACTCCTGGTGTTCGTATTCCTTATGGTACAGAACCAGATCCAGTGTCTTATGTGCAAGCAACCGCTGGGCATCATCAATATTACACATCAGGCATCAGTGATATTTTGACTATCGATGAAACGGTAAAATCAAACCCAGAAGCGATGTTTAATTTAGCAAAAGGGGCTCTGCACTCTGGCTATCGTGAATTTACAGCAAACGTTGCATCGAATGATTTAGTTCGTGTGACTGGCTATATGATCAAGTTGTCTGATATTGCAAAATTTGACGATGAAGGTTCTCGCACTAATACCACATTCTTAGGTGCCGAAGCGGCAAAGAACACGGGAATATTAAATCGTAAGCCACGTGTAGCGGCATTAGAAATCACACCAACTTACGCAGAATAGTTCATATTATGGTAAACGCTTCCCCATTAAGCAGCGATACCATCAACTATGATAAAACAGGAATGGTCAGCAAAGTGCTGACCTTTTCTTGTGTTGATGGCCCTGGCAACCGCCTTGTGATCTTTCTACAAGGCTGTAATTACGATTGTATTACTTGTCATAACCCTCATACCATTAATCACTGTGATCATTGTGGTGATTGCGTTGAGCCTTGTCCGACAGGGGCATTAACCTTTGATGATTCACCAAGTAGAAAAGTAATTTGGAATGAAGCGCTGTGTACTCAATGTGATAAATGCATTGATGTCTGTCCAAGTAAATCAAATCCAAAAATAACGACATATTCGGTAGAAAAGCTGCTCGAACTCACGAAAAAATACGCTCCATTTTTAAGTGGCGTTACTATTTCGGGTGGTGAAGCAACCCTACAATTGCCGTTTATTATTGAATACTTTAAAGCCATCAAATCAGAAAAATCACTCGGCCACCTTACGTGTTTTATTGACAGTAATGGCAGCTTATCAGAGCAAGGTTGGACAAAAGTATTGCCTTATCTTGATGGCACAATGATTGATTTAAAAGCATGGCAGAACGACACGCATTTATGGTTGGTCGGCAGAGAAAATCACCGTGTATTACACTCCATCAATTTTTTACAACAACATAATAAATTGCATGAAGTTCGCTTGTTGTATATCCCCAATAAAACCGATTTACTCACCGAAATAGACGCGATTAGTGCGTACTTAAAAACATTACCAGAATACATTCAAATTCGACTGAATGCATTTCAGCATCATGGTGTGGTTGGTGAAGCGCTAGCATGGGATAAGTGCAATGAAACACAAATGAATGAATTTGAGGCGAGTTTAGTAAAACGATTAGGGCGAAGCGTTATCACCCCTTCGGTTTATACTTAAAATTACGCTTCTCACTAGAGATCTGCATTTGATTTAAATACAGTTACTTAGAAAACACCGCGGTTAAGTATCGATTATTTAACCCTTTGGTTAATATCGACTGCACTCTAAAAAACAACGCACTTGGCTTTTTAACGTAATGTTTAATGATGTTTCGACCGACACCTTGAGAGCGATTTTCTTTCGACTCTTTTTTAGAAAAAAGCCCTTTAAATTCCCAATACTGGATCTGCTCAAACGTTTCACCTGCTTGGTAATCAGAGGCAGAAAACAAACGATAAAAAGAAGCAACCGTAAAATCATGCAGATGATGTGGATTACCATCAACCGTTGGTGTTGTAGGTACAGACGCGATCATCACCCCTTTATCGCTTAATTGCGTCAATAGATGCGTCACCATTTTTTGAGGTTCAGGAACGTGCTCAATGGTTTCTAAACTAATAATGGTATCGAATGTATGTGCTGAATCATCCGTTTTTTTCAGAGTGAAACTCATACCATTACCGCACTCATAGCGGAGGTTATCTGCTTGATAATGTATTTTTGCGTATTCAACGGCTTTAGGATCAACATCTACACCAACAAATTGTTTGTCAGGATGCACTTCTGCCATTAATGCCGTTCCGTAACCACAACCACACGCGATGTCTAGAACGTCGGTTCCGTGTAATTGTTCCGAGGCAAATTGATAACGTTCTAAATGAATATCCAATACCTCTTGATGACTTTTTTCATCTCGATTGAGCTGCTTTGGATAAATACGCTCTAATGAGTGTTCTGCAATACTATTTTCTTGTTGTAAATCCATGTGAACACCTTGGTAAATAGAGTCTATATCATGTTATGTCGATGAAAGAGAAAGGTTAACATGCTAGATCGTAACAATAACCGACACACTCTTACCGTTTAAAAACTCGCTCGGACTCAGAAAATTTAATGTCTTTCTAGGTCGAGAATTAATCAAAAACTCTGCCTGTTTAATCTCTTTTGCAGTAAGTTCTCCAATGGCCATTCCCTTTGGGAAAAAACGTCTTAGTAAACCATTGGTATTTTCATTCAAACCTCGTTGCCAAGAATGGTAAGGTTTAGCAAAATAAATGTCACAGTTCAGATGCTTAGCTATCTTAGCATGACCTGCGAACTCTCCGCCATTATCAAATGTGATTGTTTTGCAAAGCTCTTTAAAGGGCTTCATCATGCGATTTATCCCGCGAGTAACGGCCTTTTTGGATTTATTGCGTACTTTGCACGTAACTAATAGCTTAGACACTCGTTCTACCATCGTTACTAAATACCCGTCTTGACCATAAACAGTGTCACCTTCCCAGTGACCAACCTCAGATTTATCATCGACAATAGCAGGGCGTTGAGATATATCAATGCGGTTAGGAATGAGTCTTGCTCCTGCTTCTACACCTTTGCGTTGTTTGTATTTTTTGCCTTTTCGAGCAAGCATCCTTTGCCACTGCTCTCTTTTAATTGCGTTGTAAATAGTACTGCAACATATTGTATTTTCTATTTTTTCTCTACGCATTCGTCCAGATATTTGCTCTGGGCTCCAACCAAGCTGAAGATATAGGTGAATTATTTTTTTATTCTTTTGGCTGCATTTTGTGTGCTTAATCGAAAGTGTTCTTTTTTGGAAAGCGTGTTTATGCGCTTGCTCGGCAGAATAGCTTCCAGCAGGACAACGTCGTAGTTCCTTTGAAATGGAGCCATTGCTCCGTTTTAATTTTTGTCCTATTTCACGAGCAGAAATACTATGTGTATTCCACGCTTCAATCTGGTATCTTTCACCTAGTGTCAGTTGCTTATATTGGTATCCCATGGGGTTACCTTAGTTGATTGTGTGAGAGCTTGAAGCTTATAGGCAACTGACTCTCAAATCTATACCAAAGTGTGTCGGTTATTCTTGGAACCTAGGCATTATTTCTCTTTTTATATTAGTTCTTCTAATTCTTTATGCGATTCAATAACCAGTTCAACGCTTGGTCATTCAAACTTAACTTATTATAAACCACACTGTAAACAACCTGTCCGTAACCAAAAGGCAGCGGTTTTTCAATTAAATCTTGCGCTTTTTTTGCTACTTCAAACCACTTTTTAGAACAGGTAAATAAAAAATCAGAATGATGGCACATCGCCGCCGCACTGCCAAAATCAGCCACTGACATTGCCATGTTTCTCGGTTGATGTTGCTGCGTTAGCAACTGCTCAAAATAAGGCTGATTTAATTCTTTATCAAAAATACCAATGTGCTTATACGTTAAGTAATTCTCAACCGTAAGGGGTTTTGTCGCTAATGGATGATTTGATTTCATTAAGCACACCATTTCATCGTCAATCACGGTTTCCCACACTAACTGCTTTTCATTCGTTGGTGGCTGACTTTTATCATGCGGTAGAATAATGGCATCCACTTGCCCACTCAAGAGCGCATCGAAACCAAGTTGTTCTTTAGAGTGAATATCAATGTGAGCATGAGGCGCTTGATTGGATAAAATATCACTGATAATCGGTGCAAAAATTTCAAGCGTACTCTCACGCATAGACAATGAAAACTTCCCCGTAAATGCCTTTGGTTCAAAAGATGACTGATTCAACAATCCATTCATATTGTTTAAAATAAGGTGCACTGTCGGCCCCACTTTTAGCGCAAAAGCCGTTGGGATAAGTTGCGTACCATCGCGATAAAAAAGTTCATCACCAAGCAATGATCGTAATTGCGATAACGTTTTACTGACACTGGATGGACTCATGTATAAAATTTCAGCGCTTTGAGTAACACTGTGGGTAGACAGCATTACATGCAGAGCCGTCAGTTGTTTAAAATTAATACGAGAGAGTTGAATAAGATCCATAGCGCCAGTTACATAAGGTGATTGAATGGAACGGATTATAATACGAACCTATAAAAATAGATGCGAAAAAAATGCCACGATGACACGCGCAAACTGCATAATTTACACTTTCTCACAATACCCTGACTTGAATCTAGAGGACGATTCCCCTATTATCACGCCCTTACTCTTTGGGGAGTAGCCCGCTTTCTTGTTTTAATCGCTTAGGCAAAATAAGCAGAAAGTTCGTATATCAACATAATTGATGCAAAATCATCATGGTATACGAGACAAGCATGAGCAACTTGTTCGGCAAGACCTTAGATTAACATCACGAACCATTGGGTGGGCGTGAGGTTTTTCTATGGACTTATAATAATAATCCCGCCCAAATGAGTAATGTCGTGAGTGTACTAGCCATATCAATAACCACCGTCGCCTTAGCGGAAATCGGTGATAAAACCCAACTCCTCTCTTTACTGCTTGCCAGTAGATACCGAAAACCAATCCCTATTATTGCTGCGATCTTTTTTGCAACTCTGTTAAACCACACCTTAGCCGCCTATTTAGGGGTTGTCGTTGCCGATTACCTAACACCTGAAACCTTAAAGTGGGCTCTAATTATCAGCTTTGTCATAATGGCTGGTTGGGTCTTGATCCCAGATAAATTGGATGATGACGAAAAAATCTCAAACCGAGGTCCTTTTGTTGCCAGTTTCATTGCCTTTTTCATTGCTGAAATTGGGGACAAAACTCAAATAGCCACTTCCATTTTAGGCGCTCAAAATGCCGATGCCCTTAGTTGGGTTATTCTGGGTACGACAATAGGTATGTTATTGGCGAATGTGCCCGTTGTTCTAATTGGTAAATTTTCTGCTGATAAGTTGCCATTAACCTTAATTCACCGCGTAACGGCAGTGATTTTCTTAGGGTTAGCCGTAGGCACTTTCTTTGGTATGTAATAGGTAAAGCATGAGTAGTGACTGATTTACTCATGCTTTTCACATAAGAAAACAATCATCTAATTATTGATAGAATATCGACTCTACCTTGAATTCTATCAATAAGACCTTATCTTTATATAAAGAGACCAGAGCTTCACACCTACATGCTCTATTAATCCTTATTTCAATCAGAATATTAATGATGGACTATTTATGAACCCAGTTATCAACACTATTTTAGATCACCGTTCAATCCGTGTTTTTACCAATGACCCTATTTCTAAAGTGCAATTAGATACCATCATTAGCGCAGGAATTGCCGCCTCTTCGTCAAGCTTACTTCAAGTAAACTCAATTATTCGTATCACTGATATGGAAAAGAGAAAAGCACTAGTTGAACTTTCTGGCGGCCAGCCTTATGTTGAAGGTGCCGCTGAGTTTCTGGTTTTTTGTATTGATTTTCAACGTCATCATGAAATGAATCCTGACGTAAAAGCTGAATATACAGAGCTAACACTGATTGGTGCTGTCGATGCAGGAATAATGGCACAAAACTGCTTACTCGCGGCAGAATCAATGGGCTTAGGTGGCGTGTATATTGGCGGTTTACGAACTCATGCTCAAGAAGTGGACGATTTACTTGAGTTGCCTCAACACACTGCAGTGTTATTTGGCATGTGCTTAGGTCATCCCGATCAAACGCCACAACAAAAACCACTTTTAAGTCCTGAGGTTATTGTTCATGAAAATACGTACAAGCCATTAGATAAAAACAAAATCCATGAATACGATGAAACCATGTTGCAGTATTACGCCACACGTAACAGCAATCAAAAGCAAAGTTCATGGTCGGAGCAAATTACAAGCAAGCTATCTCAAGAATCACGCCCTCACATTAAAGGGTACTTAAATAACAAAGGTCTAGCGATTAAATAACAACGAGCATGAGTGCCGTCGAATCACTCATGCTTTTCTTTTAAACCCATTTTCGCCAAAAGAACAAACCAATAAGTCCAAGAGAAATACCAATACAAATCAACGTTACAATCCAAAATGCGATGCTTGATTCAACCCCTGGCATTCCGCCAACATTGATCCCCATTAAGCCAGTAAAGAAACTCAGTGGTAAAAAGATCGCCGCAATAAGCGTCAAAACATAAGATCGTTGGTTTATTTGCTCTGACATTTGATTACTGATTTCTTCTTGAATCATGCCCGATCTTTCTCTTAACACATCAATATCTTCAATATGTCTAATTTGACGTTCTGAAATGCTTCTTAAATTCAAACGATGCATATCATTTAACCAATTTAGAGGCTCGTTAATTAGCTTATTCATCGCTTCACGCTGTGGTGCAAGATAACGACGCATACCAATACTTTGCTTTCTTATTTTAAGTAATGAGCTTCGTATCTCCCTAAGATCATCGCCTTCTAAGGCTTCTTCTTGTATTAATAACTCATCTTCAAGATTATCGACCGTATCAGACATTTTTCTTACTATACGATCAATCCATTCAACCAAGAGCTCGGGTATATCTTTAGGCCCATGACCTTCGTTTAAATGTTTTAGTATGTCTTGAGTAGAAAGTAGAATGCGCTTACGGGTACTGACCATTCATTTTCCATCAGTCCATACTCGCAATGAAACCATATCTTCCGGTTCCGCATTAGGGTTTAAGTTAATGCCTCGAAAAACAGCTAATACGTTATTATTTCGACTTAAAATATGAGGACGGCTGTCTTCACTGAATAAACTGTCCAATACAATTTCGTTTAATTCTGTATTATCACTCAGCCACTGATGAATCTCTTCATCGGTATAATAGCAATGCAACCAAATATCTTCATTTCTAGCCCATACCTGACAACTATCTTCCCAAGAAAGACTTTTCATTCCACCCTTGTTATCTAACACTATTCCATGAATAAAACCTTCGGGTGTTTTTTCTGTGCCATCCATAATTATCGACGTCCTACAGTGACATTGTGTAAATATGACATCTTATATTATGTCTAACTTCATGTATTCAACTGTTACCTCTGGTTATCTTCTAAATACCCCTTTACCCTTTATTTTTTGGGGTATTTGTCACCTCTTATTTATGTTACGTTCCACCACCTTAATCTCAGGTCCTAGTTGTTAGTTCTTGGGATTCGTCATTTTTAAGCACAAATCTACAAAACAACTAAACTTAATAATTATAATAGCAACACCTGTAGATGATGCTCACTCATCTACATTCTTGGTTTTGCTGCACTTTTGTAAATAGGTAATGTCTATGCTGTCTATCTTTGATATCTACAAAATCGGTGTTGGGCCATCTAGCTCACACACAAATGGTCCTATGATTGCGGGGTATAATTTTACCCAACTTATCCAACCTCATTTAGATCAAGTGGCTCGCGTGCAGGTGGATCTTTATGGTTCTCTTTCATTAACGGGGATTGGTCACCATACCGATCGCGCAACCATTTTAGGTTTACTAGGTAACCGTCCAGATACCATCAAGATAACCAGTGCAAACTTGGCAATGAAAAAAGCCATTGAAGATAAGGTATTGCATATCGCAGGTGCTCACGAAATCACCTTTGATTATGAAACTGATATGCTTTTTCATAAAACCAATTTGCCATTACACGAAAACGGCATGACGATTTCAATCTTTGATGCCGCAGGCCAACAACTGGCTATAGAAACTTACTATTCCGTAGGCGGCGGATTTATTGCAACCGCTGATGAGCTAACTAATGGCAAAAGCGCGACGGGTGTTGAAGTCGAGTTCCCATTCAAATCTGCGGACGAGATGCTAGAAAAAGCTGAGAAGCAAGGCCTAAGCTTAGGCAGCTTTATTCTGCGTAACGAAGTTTCTTTTCAACCAATGGAAGCGATTGATGCGAAAGCCGACCAAATTTGGAAAGTCATGTCATTGTGTATGGAACGAGGTTTCCAAACCGAAGGCATTCTTGACGGTGGCTTAAACGTGGTTCGTCGTGCGCCTGCATTATTAAAAAAACTGGAAGCAAATGCTTCTATTGAAAGTGATCCTATGGAAATCATGGATTGGATTAACTTATTCGCGTTTGCGGTAAGCGAAGAAAACGCGGCGGGTGGCCAAGTGGTTACCTCCCCAACTAATGGTGCGGCAGGTGTTATTCCTGGTGTACTGATGTATTACCATCGCTTCATTAAAGAGCTAGACACTAAGCAACTGAAAGATTTCTTAGCGGTATCTGGTGCCATTGGTATTTTATATAAAACCAATGCGTCTATTTCTGGGGCTGAAGTGGGTTGTCAGGGTGAGGTTGGTGTTTCATCATCAATGGCTGCCGCTGGCTTAACGGCACTTCGCGGTGGCAGTAATGAGCAAATTTGTATGGCAGCTGAAATTGCGATGGAACATTCGTTAGGTATGACGTGCGACCCAATCGGCGGTCTTGTTCAAGTGCCTTGTATTGAACGTAATGCAATGGGCTCAATGAAAGCAATTAACGCCTCTCGTATGGCTCTTAAACGCACAAGTAAGTGTCTTATCTCGCTCGATAAAGTGATCGATACCATGTATCAAACAGGTAAAGACATGAACCGTAAATACCGTGAAACCTCTCTGGGTGGTTTGGCGTTAATTCACATGGCACCACCGTGTGAATAATAGTAAGCGAAGCTAATAACAAAAAATCCAGAGTTCTCAAACGAGGCTCTGGATTTTTTATGTTTACTATCTAAATGTTGAATTACTTTTTATACGGAGAGACTATCGTATTTCCTGTCACTGCATGATGAGAAACCATCACTAAGTCTTGATATAAAGATCGGATATTCTCTTCACTCAATACTTCATTAGGCTTACCTTCTGCCATCACTTCACCGTTATTAATCAAAATTAAGCGATCACAAAATTCTGCGGCCGTATTAAGGTTGTGAATCGCAACCAAGGCTGACTTTCCGTTTTTACATTCTTGATGAAGCACATTCATTAACTGCGATTCATGACCAATATCCAAACTGGCTGTCGGTTCATCAAGCAGCATTAATGGCGTACCTTGCACCAATAAACGAGCAAAGTGAACAAGCTGCTTCTCACCGCCCGATAAATCAGTCACGGTACGATGATGTAAATGCCCAATACCGACTCTTTCTAATGCGGCTTGGCTTTGCTCTTCAATCACCGCTTTAGAGATCAGTGTTTTCTGTTGCTTTGCATGAAAACCTAATCCTATGGTTTCCATCACACTGAATGGGAATGCTGCTTCGCTGTATTGAGGTAAATAACTCATACTTAATGCTCGGTCAATATGAGAAAGGCTAGATAGCAATTCGCCATCAATAATGATCTCTCCCTGTGAATACGCTTGAAATCCACTAATGCATTTCATTAACGTACTTTTACCTGCGCCATTAGGCCCTATCACGCCAACCAGTTCACCTGCACTCATCGAAAAGGAAATGTCTTTTAGTAGCGTTTTGGCTCCCACTTGGTAACTCAAATTAGAGACGGTTAATAATGGCTTCATGCTAAACGCCCCTTTCTTTGAAATCGAATAATCAAGCCAATGAAGTAACAACCACCAATGAAGGAGGTAATGATCCCCGCTTTTAATTCGTTTGGCGCGATAATCCAGCGACCTAACAAATCACACACAAGTAAGAAAATCACACCGAAGATAGCTGAGAATGGCAATAACTTTTCATGAGCAGGGCCAACAAGCAAACGCACCAAATGCGGCACCATTAACCCAATGAATCCAATCGGCCCTGCAATCGCTATCGACATCGCGGTAAGCAGCGTTGCAAACATCAATAATTTAAAGCGTGTTTTCTTGATGTTTAACCCCATTCCG
This sequence comes from Aliivibrio salmonicida LFI1238, assembly GCF_000196495.1. Classification (NCBI taxonomy): domain Bacteria; kingdom Pseudomonadati; phylum Pseudomonadota; class Gammaproteobacteria; order Vibrionales; family Vibrionaceae; genus Aliivibrio; species Aliivibrio salmonicida. The sequence goes on along the minus strand of NC_011313.1, from coordinate 1,171,666 downwards.
TGAGCACTTTCTTCACCCAAGGCTAACAAATTCAATGAACGACTTTCTTTGAGCAGCAATATAGACACAACAATAATCACGGGAGCAGGCCATAACAAATGTTGCCACATGCGCCCATCTAAGCCCCCCATTGCCCAAAACACAAATTGGCTAACTTCGTATTGTTGAGCCATTAATAGCAGACCCATTCTAGCTCCGCCAAGCAAGCTAGATAATGCCAACCCCGTTAAGATTAAAAACAAAATTTGAGAAGATGAATGACGTGAAGCCAACACATAAATAAACGCGGATGCTGCCAACGCACCCACCGTGGTAAAAATTGGCAACCACATTGGGTTCATAAATGAAAAGCCCGTCACTATCGCAACCACTGCACCAAAGCTGCTGCCCGAACTGACCCCCAATACATCAGGACTCGCGAGTGGGTTTTTAAATAAGCCTTGCGTACATGCACCCGCTAATGCCAATGCCCCACCCGCTAATATTGCGGCACAGGCTCTTGGTAATCGAATATGCAACACAATGGCAGAGGCCAAAGGATGCTCTTTCGCAGCCAATTCACTGCCACCAAGCACATAGCTTTTAAACATAGCAAGTATATCTATAATTGGAATATGAACAGCTCCGACACTTAGATAAGTGAAAAACAACCCAATAAATAGGCTGACTGAAACCAATATTTGAAATGACGTTAATCGATAAAATGGCATCATTGTTTCTTATAGGCAGAATGGTTAACGAATAGGATTGCATCAACAATGTACTGGTTATACACACTTCTTAATACATGTGGCATTTGATAAACCCGCCCTTCTTTGATCGCCGTTACCGATTGTAATGACGGATCAGATAAGATCGTTTGTCTAAATTTCTCAGCGCCATTATCATCGCCATAAACCCAAGCCGGAATAAACAACACATCAGGATTAAGCACAATCACCATTTCTTTTGATACTGGCACTTGCCCATATTTATCACTGACTAACCCTTCAATCGCATTTTCTAATCCCGCTTGTTCTAATACTTCATCCCACGTGGAATCTTGGCCACTTGAGGTTCCCCAAGGATTATAATCAAGAGCTCTTAGCGCCTTCTTAGGGTGAATTAAATGATTACGTAATCGAGAATGCATCATCTCAATCACTTTTTCTGCAGCGTCTCGGCGATTAACAATATCACCAACACGTAAAATCTCGGCTTCAATTTCAGCGATAGTTTTTGGGGTTTGAATTCTATAAACAGGAATACCTGCACTTTCAATAATGGCTAATTTTGAAGCATCGCTCCAATTAGCAGCAAAAACGATATCAGGGCGATTCGCAATGATCATTTCTACATTAAGCGCCAATAGCGGAACCGATTTAGGAAGAATGTCTTTTACTGCTGAGTAGTTTGGGTTATCCGCTAAATCAGTTAGACTGGATAAGCGATTATTATCAACCAATTCTAATAATACCGCGTCAGTAAACAACGTTTTCGATGAGATCTTAATTGGCTCTTTTTCAATGATGACTTGATTGCCTAAACCATCGGTTAAAGAGAGCGGATATATGGTGTCAGCCATTGATGAGAATGACAAGAATAACGAAAACGTGATGAGAAAAGATTTAAACGCCGGCCAATGCATGGTAACTCCTGTAAATCGCGTACCTAGTAAAATAGTTTACTTCTTGTAAACCGAACCCTTCGTATCTGACTTAAATACTCAATGTATTCTTACAGTGGCGCGCCCGTTACGGAGTTTCACCGTATTCCGAAGATGGGGCGTATTGTACTTTGCTGCGGCACTATATTCTATCTTTAAACCCTGAAACCATTTGTTTAATTCGGGCTAACCCATAGTAATAGAAGCGATTTCTTTCTATAGTGACTCTATAATAGGATGTATTACTCAAGGGATAAAAAATGAAATACACGTTGTTGCTTCTATTAACCATGTTCGCTTCTGTTAGTTTTGCCAATACTGAAGAACAAATCACTCAGCCACTCGTCAGCATTAATGCCACTGTTGATATAAAAGGCCTTGAGCAATCGGCCGAACAAGGCGCACAAGCGATGCAAAAAATGGCCAACTCCCTTGAGCTAATCGCAAAAAATAGAAACCTCACACCAGAGCAGCAAGAACACATTTACCAAACGATTGAAAATATTAATAATCTGGTTGATATTTCATCCAATTCCCTTAGAACACTGCCGACCTTTCTAAAGCAATCTAAAGAAACACTCTCAGAAAGCAGCTCACAATTTTTTGATGATCTGACTTTTAAAGTTATTTTGTTACTCTCTCTTGTTGTTCTTGCCTTAGTCACCATTATTGCCTGCTTCTATTGGTTTATTCTTCGCCCACTGCAAAACACCTTATTGCAAGCCACCACCAATATTTCAACCATGGCAAAAGCCATCGAAAATTCCGCCTTATCTCTTGAAATGACCAACAAAAATCACGACAACATTTTGCAGCTACTAAGCCAAGAAAAGGATAATCAATCTTAGAGTAGACGTGATAAAATAGCGTCAATTATTATTGATAACAAAGTGATTTAATTATGGCCCTAAAAGCATCAGGTGTGGTTGGTGAACTTTCATACCCTTTCATTTTTGAAGACAGCCCACTGTGTGATTTTGAAATTTTAACCGATGAGTTATGTACTTATACGGGGTTGGCTTTATCTCAATTAGCCTCAGGCGAGGTTCGAGAATCACTTGAACGTTTACAGCCAAAAATCTTTAATTTGAATGGTTCTATTCGTGGAAAATGTGGCATTTTTGAAGACGATATTCAAGAACTGCTCACGGATTTATATCACTTTAAATCCCAAGTAACCGATGATGCAAAACGCTTTGTATTACCAAGAGGTACAGGTGCAGTAATCCAATTGCACCAATGCCGTAGTTTAAGTAAAAAAGTGGTTCGAGCACTCGTTCAAGTAGATAAATTAACCACGAAAAAAATCCCAGAAACACTGCCTCGTTTTGCGAATGTACTTGCGAATTATTACTTTGCGTTGACTCGAGTATTAAATCAAGATTCTGGAATAGAAGAACCAGAATACATCAGCATTAATTATCCAATGCCAAAAAATTAAACCCTAATTGACCTAATAATTTATTGGTTTTCTTAACTGAATGTATACAGGAAAACCAATAAATATATTAAATACTTATTAACATTCTAATTAATGGCGAATTTTGTTGCCGTTATGTCAACGATGTAATCACGGTGAATGAATAACGATTTATTTTGAATAATCCTTATTATTTATACAAAATAGATCAATTAATATTCATTAACTATTCCATAAGTATTGATAGACCTGCTCATATATTATAAAGTCTCTCCTCACGTTACCCTTTCCAATTTAGTGATTTTCCTCGCATAATTTATGCGGTATATCGCTGAATTACCTTATTATTTGTTAATTTTTTGTAAGCGATTTACGTCATGGAATTAAATAAGCCTAATACCTTCTTTTTTTGGCCACGTTTTATCGTGTTATTCTTTTCTTTGTTATTTTCTGTTTTCTATTTTTACAAGTACTCAGAGAATGAAATAAACGTTAACAAAATAAAATCTGAACAGAAAGCAATTATTGCTGCGCAAAAGAAATACATCTCAATGACTCTTGATAGTATCGGTCAAGACCTCTTACTATTGTCTGACTTTATTGAGATTAATCATGCCTATAATTCCCATAATAAAAAACTCATTGAGCTCACAGAAGCCAATGCACTTGCATTAAGTTTACGTAAAGGTTTGTATGACCAACTTCGTTATATTGATCTAAAAGGCAATGAAATTATCCGTGTTAATTATAATGACGGAGATCCTTCTATTGTTCCTAAAGCACAATTACAAAATAAAGCGAATCGTTATTACGTGAAAGACAGTTTAAAGCTGCATGATGGCGATGTTTACATCTCAGCACTTGATCTCAACATTGAGCACGGCGAGATAGAAATCCCGCACAAGCCGATGCTCCGTCTTGCCACGCCTGTTTATGATGACAATGGTCAAAAACGTGGAATTGTTATACTCAACTACTTAGCAGAACACTTATTGGATGGATTGAAAATATTTAATTTGAACCAACATGATCATCATATGCTGATCAATCATAACGATTACTTCTTATTCTATGACAGAAGACCAGAGTTAGAATTTGCCTTCATGTTTCCTAATAATGAAGAGAAAAAATACTCCGCTATTTACCCAGAAACATACCGTTGTTTAAATCACAAAGCGTCAGGCCAAGTTGATATCAGCTCTGGCGTGCTTACTTTTGATTCGGTATTCTCGTACCCAAAAAATATCGATTCATCTAATTCAATTCACATTGTTAAACAAGATACGTGTTGGCGTTTAATCACTTTTGTGCCGAATTCAACAAAATGGACCATTGCGAATACCTCATCGAATGATTTGCATATTTTAGGCAGTATGATCCTATTCTCATTGTGCATGTCTTACATTATCGCGCAGCTGCAACTTAAAAAACGCATCGATCATAATGAAATACGAAAATTGGCACATCACGACAGTTTGACTGGCTTAATTAATCGCGGGTATTTTAAAAAATTATTCCATTGGAAAATGCAACACGCCCGACGATTTGAATCAAAGCTAGCGCTAATCTATATTGATCTTGATGGCTTTAAAGATCTCAATGACAGCTTTGGTCATAGCGTTGGAGATCTGGCATTAAAAGCAATCTCTAAGAATTTAGAATATGCCTTCTCTATTAATGCGTATGTTTCTCGTATTGGTGGGGATGAATTTGCAGTCCTGATTTATGATGTTAATGACACACAAGAAGTCATTGCACAGGTTGAAGCGTATTTGTATTTATCCCATCAACCACTCACCCTTGATGATAAACAATACATGCTCAACACCAGTATTGGCGTTGCCTTCTTCCCTGAACACGGCACAAACATCAATGCTCTAATGCATAACGCCGATGAAGCAATGTATTACATCAAACGTTCAGGAAAAAATGGATTCCAAATTTTTAGTCTTTAATCTTATCTTCTACTATGCCCATGCCGCCTTGGTATGGGTGTGGTGATACAAACGCCAACATAACCAAAATATCACGCTATACAATGCACCTGCGCCAAAAATAACCCTATCCCAACCACCGTGCTGCCAACAATACATCAAATAGAATCCACCAAGGCTCCCGCTCACATAATAATGAACCAGATATAACGCCGTCGCTGTCGATTTAGCCGTTACTGCTTGCTGACTCACCCACCCATACGCCAACGAATGTGTAAAAAAAGCACCAAAACTTAATACATTCAAACCAATTAGAATCACAACTAATGAGCTATTACTTGCAATTAACATCCCACATAAACTGATCAACGAACCAAGAAACATCCCAGATACCGCACTAAAACGGTGACACCACATTCCAACCAGTCTTGAGCTGATCGTGCCAGACAAATAGCACAAGAAAATCATAGAAGCGATACTGATTGGCAAAGAGTAAGGTTCGGCTACCAATCGAAACCCTGTTACGGTGTATAAATTCACAAACAAAGCGAAATTAACGCCACCAATGAGCATCGCAAACAAGATTTTCTTATTTCTTAAATGTTGAAAGATAATTCGATGATATTGAGATAACGAAGGCGCATTATCTCGTGGTTTCTCTTTCTTCGGAAGTACAAGCGCCACGATGATAGCCCCCACTAAACTGAGTACCGCCATGCAAAACACAGCAGTTTGCCAATCAAAATGGTCGGTAACCATGCCTCCAAAAATACGACCAGAGATCCCACCTAAAGAATTTGCACTAATGTAAGCACCAATGGCATGACTGAATGCTTTGGCCGAAAACTCTTCTGCCATATAAGCCACCGCTACCGCAGCAAAACCTGCCAATGCCATCCCCATTAACCCCCGACTAATAATCAACAACATTAGGCTGTTCGTTAGTAATGGCGTTAATCCGATCACTGGCAATAAAAATAGACTGATTAATAGGATTTTTCGACGCCCTATCATCTCAGAAGCAATAGCCCAAGGCAGTAGCATTAACGCAAGAGTGAATGTTCCAGCGGCAAGTAGCCCGTTAATTTTAGTTGCAGATACCGCAAAATGATCCGCCAGTGCAGGAAGCATTGGTTGAAACAAATACAAATTACAAAACACCAAAAACGAACCAAAGGCCAATGCGGCACTTACTTGATAATACGCTCGACTGCGAAATTCAATCATCTTAGTGATCATCATTAGGAAACAATATCAAAACAGTAGCAAGTTCATTGGAATAGTGAAAATATATAATAATTATCGTTTTGATAGTTTTTAGTTATGGCGAGGCAATGCGGATGGATACAAGATTACTAAGGTACTTTGTTGCAGTTACAGAACATCAAAATATTACTCATGCAGCCAAAGCACTGCATATTGCGCAACCTGCGCTCAGTGTTGCAATAAAGAAATTAGAAAACAAGCTAGAGCTTGAACTCTTTCGTCGCAATGAACGAAAAATAGCACTCACCCATGAAGGTGAAATTTTACTGACTCATGCAAAACTCATTCTTCAACAATTGGATGATGCAACTCTTGCAATGAAAGAACTAAGAGGACTAGAGAAAGGGGAAGTACGATTAGGAGTCCCTAGTATTATGGGGACTTATTATTTCCCTGATGTTTTAATGGCCTTCAAAAGTCGATACCCAAAATTAAAACTCACCATGATTGAAGCAGGCGCACAATCTATACAAAAAATGCTGCTCGATGGGGAGATAGATTTAGGCATTACTCAAGTTCGTGACTTACCCGAAGCACTCGATTCGGACCATTTAGTTCGGTCTCAAATGGTTGCGGTGGTAAGCACAGACCACGAATTTTCAAAAAAGAAAACCTTATCTTTTAAAGAGTTCTTCTCTCAAGAGTTAGTGATGTTTAAACAAGGCTACTTTCACAGAGAAAGACTAGATGCCATATGTGAGCAAGAGAACTTAACTGCCTATTTTTCTTTGAAACCAACCTATTACCTGTTATTTTGAAAATTGTAAAACGGGATTTCGCTATCAGTGCATTACTTGAGTTAGCCACAGAAAACGAACCTGATATTGTCTCTATTCCTTTTAGTGACCCTATATTTTTAGATATCTCTATTGCGTGGAGAAAGAATGGTTATCTCTCAAAAGCAGACCGAACCTTCTTAGACTTTGTGAAACAAAACCACTAGAACTACCTTAAATTTCACTAAAAGTTCCCCAAATTAAGCCCTCATAAATGGAAAATATGACTACCAAATTCGGTACTGACATTAACGAAAATAAGTGGAATATTGAATACCAGCTTAGCTTTCAACATCAAAATAATAAAAATGATGAAAGCAATATTAAGTTAAAAGTCACGCAACGAATGTGAAATGTTAGCCAAAAAATGAGGTGCCACAATGAAGAAATATATTCCTGTCCTACTTGCTCTTAGTGCAGTTTCTGGTGCTAGCTATGCGGCAACAGCGCCAAAGGCAGATACTGCTGATTATTTACAAATGCGTAACGGTGTTGCTTATCAAGTGAATCAAGACAACCCTTATACTGGTCAGTTTGTTCAAAAATACGATAACGGACAAATATCAACAAAAGTGGAATTTAATAAAGGGTTAGAAATAGGCACCGAAAGTAATTGGTACCCGAACGGTCAAATGGCCTCTAAGCTGAACTATAACGACGGTAAGCTTGAAGGCGTAATGCAAACTTGGTATGCAAATGGCCAGAAAAAAACAGAGTTCACTTACAAGAATAATAAGCTAGATGGAAAAGCAACGCGTTGGTATGACAACGGCGAGAAAAACCTAACCATTAGCTACGATGATGGCCAAAAAGACGGCCAATACACCAGCTACTATGCAAATGGTAAGAAAGCGACTCAAGCAAGCTATGATGAAGGAAAAATCAAAGACGGTTCACTCACTCATTGGAATAATCATGGTGATAAAGTAGAACAATTAACCTTCAAAAATCAAAAAGTCGTTTCTGAACAAACATGGTTACCAGAGAGCTAATCAACAGATTTTATAACAATTAATAGTTAACGTTAATGCAATAACAAAAAGTTCGCCCTACAAAAATAAAGCCCTTATGCACACAAAGTACATAAGGGCTTTTTATTTGTAGGCTCATTATTTATCGATTCAGATCAAGGTACACAATATTACTCAAAGTTTATCCGTTTACGTTAAATGAAAATAACATTAACCCACCAATGATTGATTGAAATGAAGACGCCAAATCAAGTGTATAAAAAAGCTAAGCGCATGAGCACTTAGCTTCTAATTAAAAATCGTCAACGTATTTTAATGAGACAGTATCCACTTCTATCTAACTTCTTCTGCTTCTACGTCTTCATGTTTGTATGCAATAAAACCATACATAGTCCAACCAAGGAAAGTAACAATAGACCCCCACATCATTGCATCATAACCCGCCCCATAAAGAGCATAAAAACTGTATACTGCCGCCACAACCGCAATAAAATTCGTTTTACTCATCTCTTTTTTACTAACATGAGCGAACTTTTGCATAATGAAGATAGCTGCCATACATAGGATATAAGGCACGACGTTGGTAACCACCGCTAAGTTGACTAACGATTCAAATTGCTCGTTCAACGTTGGACTGATTGTCATTAGCGATAATACCGTTTGAATCACCGTAATAATGATCATTCCTTTTACAGGTGTTCCTCGTTTATCAATTTCAGAGAATACCTTTGGAAAGAAACCTTCATCAGCCGAGCTTTTAAACACAGAGGCGATAGTAAACTGCCACCCTAGTAAAGACCCAGTACATGCAATCACAGCTAAACCAGCAACCGCTTTACCAGCCCAAGACCCTAACATAACTTGCCATACCAAACTGAATGGTGCCGTTGATGCTGCTAGAGCTCCATTTTCAACAATACCCGCACAAATGTTAGTAGAAACAATATAAACCACCGCCGCAATTAACGTACCGCAAAGCACTGCGATAGGAACGTTCTTCTCTGGATTTTCAACAGAGTCACTGTTTGCACATGCAGATTCCAACCCAAAAAACGCCCAAAGCGTCATAGCTATCGATGCGCTCACCGCATCACCAAAGGGTAAACTGTGTGGATTCCAAGAGTTAACGTACATTTCAGGACTAAACCAGAACCATCCAATTATTCCTAAGCTACATACAGGTAAAATAACGCCCCATACCGTAAAAGTACCAATTTGTCCTGTTACTTTTGCGCCACCAAAATTTGCAACAGTACATAACCACAACACACTAATCGTTGCTATACACGTTTGAATCGGAGTCAATGAGATCTCAAAGAACGCTTGGGCATAACCCACCGACGTAATCGCAATCGCAATGTTCGCAATCAATAAAGAAAGACCATAAGTCCATCCCGCCATGAACGCGCCTGAATCACCAAAAGCATAAGAGGCATAACCATTCATACCACCCGGACGTTTACTAAATCGCCCACATTTGGCAAAAACATACGCTAAACTCATGGAACCAATCGCAGTAACAAGCCAAGAAATAATTGAGATGGAACCCACTTGTGCCAATTTACTTGGCAGCATAATAATGCCGGATCCAGCCATGTTAATAAAAGTAAGGACCGTAAGTTGAACTACGCCCATTTTAGATTTTTGTGTCATAAGATCACCCTGAGTGACGTGGCAGGAGATCCCACCACGTTCATTAGTTGTTAGTTTGATTCGTTAAGGACATAACAAAATGCGGTAGTTCGGCCATTTACTTCTTCTAAATAAACACCTTGAATTTCAGGAGCGAATCCTGGGAACTGGTTAATCCCCTCTTCTAATGCTAAGAAGTATTGGGTAACTTGGCTGGTCCACGCTTCTCCAGGGATCACACATAGCACACCCGGAGGATAAGGAAGTGCACCTTCAGCGGCGATTCGTCCCGTTGCTTCTTTCAGTTCTACGTATTCACACTCTCCACGGAAATACTGAGTGTTTGCTTGTTGAGGAAGCATTTTCATTTCAGGGAAATAGGCCTCACGGAACATACAACGTTGCAGCTCTTTTACATTCAACTCACGGTACATATTATGCATTTCAAGACATAACTGTTGAATTGTATAACCTTTATAACGATCTTTATTTGCTTCATACACGGTTGGTAACACCACTTGCAATGGAGCATCTTCTTTCACAAATTGTTCGAAGCGATTAATTTGCGCCACCAGTTGGTGCATTTTTGCCATGTCTTCAGCAGGTGTAAGCAAGAACAAAATAGAATTCAAATCACACTTCTCAGGAACAATGCCATTTTCACGTAAGAAGTTAGCGAGTAGCGTTGCTGGAATACCAAATTCAGCATAATCCCCGTGTTCATTAATCCCCGCTGTCGTTAATAACAATTTACATGGATCAACAAAGTATTGTTCCTTACCGTAACCTTCAAATTTGTGCCATGTGTCTTCAGGATTAAATAAGAAGAATTTTTTCTCATTTGCAATTAATTCCGTGTCATAGTCCTGCCATAATTGGCCATCAACTATTTCAGGAATAAATGGCGTAATATATTCACAGCTATTCAATAATTCTTTACGCGTTTCAATACCAATTTTTACACACTCATGCCATAACTTACGGCCAGATGCACCATCATGAATTTTGGCATTCACATCTAATGCTGAGAATAAAGCATAAAATGGGCTGGTTGACGCATGCATCATGAAGGCATTATTAAAGCGTTTATGATTACAGTAACGAGCTTGTCCTTTGATATGACGGTCTTTTTTATGGATTTGGGAGGTTTGAGAAAAACCAGCTTGTTGCTTATGAACCGATTGAGTAACCAAAACACCTGCATCTTCAGGTTTTAAATCCAACAATAATGGAGAGCAATCTTTCATCATTGGAATAAATTGCTCGTAGCCTACCCATGCAGAATCAAATAAAATGTAGTCACATAAGTGGCCAATTTTATCCATTACAAAACGCGCGTTATAAATCGTACCGTCGTAGGTTCCTAGTTGAATAATCGCCATTCTGAATGGACGTTCTTCTTTTGCTCTTTCTGGATCTGTTTTTGCAATTTGACCGCGAATATAACTTTCATCAAAACAATGTTCATCAATGCCACCAATAAATCCGTATGGATTTCGAGCTGTTTCTAAATAAACAGGAATCCCACCCGCTTGAAATAACGCACCGTGATGATTTGATTTATGGTTATTTCGGTCAAATAGCACCAAATCTCCCGGAGTTAAAATTGCATTACAAGCAACCTTGTTTGATGCAGATGTCCCATTAAGAACAAAGTACGTTTTATCTGCATTAAACACTTTTGCTGCGTGTTTTTGTGCTGCACACGCATGACCTTCATGGATTAACAAATCCCCTAATGCCACATCCGCATTACATAAATCACTTCGAAATAAATTCTCGCCAAAGAAATCATAAAACTGTTTACCAGCATGGTGTTTTTTGAAAAACTGTCCTCCTTGGTGTCCGGGACAATCAAACGCCGCATTCCCTTGATCAACATACCGGGTTATTTTTTCAAAAAATGGTGGCAACACTTTTGATTCGTATTTATGAGCAGCTTCGTTAATTTGACGACAATAATATGAGATAGATTGTTGAGTTAAATCAATAACACTGGTTACTTTTGCATAATCACAAGAGCAAAGTTGGCGAGTACCATCACCACAAATAACAAAAACTGGAATGCCATAACACGTTTCTTCAATTTGTTGATGTACCTTACCTGACACATCATCAAGGGAAAGAATAACAGCACTCACATCCGTTAATGCGACAGTATCAATCGGTCTTAATTCTCGGTTAAACGTTTCAACCAACATATCAGCGAGAGGCATGAAGTAATCACCAAGATTATTACTTATCGCAATACTTAAATTTTTCATAATTAATTTCTTCTGTTTGAATGACAGAAGCGAAATTAAAAGATTTAGAATATGAAGAACAACATCAAGAGTAATTTGTTGATCTCATTCACAATATTAATATTATTAATAATTTATTTTATAAATATACGATTTCATTACTTTCATTTAAAAATTAAAGGTGATATTTACGCACGCATAATAATTAAGATGGTTATATAATCCATCACTAAATTTAACCTTTTTAACATAGTTGACATTTATATCATACTGTAAATATACGGTTGCATTATTTCAATCCGTAATTTATATTCTAAAAATAAATATCTCGATTGAGATAATAAAAACAAACAATTGTATTTTTAAACGCCAATATATTATTGGTTAAGTAGTTAATGATAAGTTTTCGAGAATGAAGATTTCGCCTTTACCATATATCCATATATCCATATGGTATTAAAATGAGTATTTTAACGTCAGTGTCTATATCATAATGAAAGCAGTTAATCCTTTAACAGACAATGAAAAAATAACCCTAAAAGAAGCGATCGCTAATCATCCAAAAAATAGAGTAAGAATACGAGCACATGCGATTATTCTCAGTGATAAAGGCTACTCTATTTTAGCGTTAACTGATATTTTAGACGCTAAATTTGAGACCATATCGTCATGGATAGACCATTGGGAAGCCTGTGGAATGCTCGGATTGTATGACGCTGTTCGTATAGGTAGAAAACCTATTTACACAGAAGCAGAAGTATATCGTTTGAAGTCATTGGTTGATGAAGAGCCACATCAACTTAAACGAGCACAAGCAATACTTGAAGAAGAAACAGGTAAAAAATCCAGCTTAGACACTATTAAACGAAATATAAAAAAAGTGATTACAGTTACAAAAGAGCCCGACACTCATTAAAGTTAAAGCGTGACGATATGAAATTCAATAATTTCAGTAATATATTGAATTCATTGATTGAAATGGAACGTACGAATAAATGTGAACTCTTTTATTTTGATGAGTCAGGCTTTAGTCAGAAATCTAATCTTCCTTATTGTTGGGGACCTATCGGTGTTCAATCGCTAAGGCCTGCTCATTCACACAGCAAACGGCTCAATGTTCTTGGCTTCTTAAGTAGACAAGGTAAATTGAGTTTTCAAACAACGGAAGGAAGAGTAACTACCGATACAGTAATTGATGCATTTGAGCACTTTATCAACGCACGAAAAAACGATAAGCCATGCTTTATTATCTTAGATAATGCCTCTTTTCATAGGTCAGCAAAATTTAAACAAAAATTGCATGAGTGGTTGATGAATGATGTATTAGTTTGTTATCTACCACCGTACTCTCCAGAGCTCAATATCATTGAGATATTGTGGAAGAAAGTAAAATATGAATGGTTACCATGTGAAGCGTTCAAAACGTTTGAAGACCTCAGTATTAACATCAAAAACATATTAAATTATTACGGCGAAAAATTCACAATAACTTTTGCGTGACTACTTAGTAATTAATATAGGGAAATAGCTATGTATGATATTAATACGTATTATAAATTCATTGCTGCTCGTTTTTTACTTGAACTTAATACTGCTTACCTTGCAAAACTGTTTGGAGTACCTTTATCTAAAATAAATAGCATAGAATCAAATGCATGCAAAATACCAGCAATTTACTCATTTGCCATTAATAGCTTGATTTCAAAAGAGGAAAAATCGGAAGGAATATACAAATCTCTAGAAAATGATGATCTAGAATCTTTCTGTAGAAAAATAGATAAAGCGTCAAAAATAAATAGATTAAGCTGTTCTAAATGTCATTCAAGAAATTTACATGTAATGAAAATAAAAGAAGGGATATATTTTATTGAGTGTATGAAATGTAAAAAAACAATGTATTCGAGTAAAGATTCAGCAGTAAGATATTATTCTTGGCAGAACAAAGGTATTTATTTGTCACATTATTTATATACTAAAAAATAAAAGCACTCAATTAATTAGATTATAAAGATAATATAAACATGCCAACAATATACCCACCTTGATAACAAGAAATATACACCATATATAGAGCACTACGCTAGATCGTTAAAAGTTAAAAATTATATTCCATTTTTAGTGGGAATTCAGTCATAAACATTTGTTTAATAACTAAGCGGATATGTTCACTTTTTTCATAAAAGTATCAAATATATTTTTATTTATCTGTTCATTATATTATTTATCTTCACATGTGATTCAACCTCTACTCAAAAAAATACCATTTCAACACTCTGGTTAAGATCTTAAATGTTAAATTTGATTGAGTAAATCACCATAAGAATCATTATTATTGATAGTACCTATCAGATTTGAACTTTTCAGCTAAAACACCGTAAATATCTCTTCCGCTCCAATAAAGTGACTCTACAAGCCTACTGACTTCTTTTAGACTGGTTGATGAAAAAGTAGATCAGATTGACCATTGCAATTCAACGTTATGAATTTATGTAATTTTTAATCTATATTTAAGATCTCAGAAAGTAAAAATAAAGTCAGGTACTCATAAATCAACGTAATGATTTAGGGTAATTAATCAAAATAATAACTTAAGGGAAGTGTTAACTTATGATGAGTTTAATCTTCTTGCTACTACTCGTTGCGATGCTCTGCGCGTTTAGTGGCAAAAAAAATATCAGTTACATTCTATTTACGGTATCGGTCATTATTGGCTTGTTCTGGTTTCATCATCACGCGACAGATCCTCTGTCCATTTTATTATAGGTGCATGTATGAACAGTAAAAATGTAACGTTATTAAATATCCTTGGCCTGCTCGGTATTACGTTTGTATTATTGATGGGTTCAGTACTTCAGGTCGCTTGGAATGAGCTTCCTTGTCCGCTTTGTCTGCTTCAGAGAGTTGGTTTTGTTATGGTTATGTTTGGCTTTATGCTAAACATTATTTATGGCACGCAACAACGTCATTACGGGGTTATTCTTGTCGGTGCGCTGTTTGGTGCAGCAACCGCATTACGCCAAGTATCACTTCACGTGATCCCTGGAACTCCAGGATTTGGTAGCCCAATTTTAGGTATGCATTACTACACATGGGCATTTGTTATCTTTATGATGGCGATTGTGGGTGTTGCTGTATTACTTATGCTTTGGAATAACGATTGGTCTACTGATACTTACCAAATGAATGCATTCGGTAAATTCGCCTGCGTCTTAGCTATTGTTGCTGTACTGGTTAATGTCCTTTCTACTTTTGTAGAATGTGGCCCATACCAATGCCCAGATAACCCTGTGAGCTATTGGTTATTGGATATGTTTTCATAACCAATACCGTATTAACATAACTATAAACGGCACCTCTAAAGTGTGCCGTTTTTTATAGCTAAACGATGATGTTCATTCAATATAATAAAAATAAATGTGTTGAGCCTGCCATTCTACTTCTCGATATTATCAGCGAGCCTTGCAACACTATCAGTATTTAGCTCAAAAAGATGCCATGCTATTGATTTCTTTTATCTTTATAGAGCTGAACATCCGCCAATTTCAAAGCTTCGTCAATGGTCATGTTCTTATCTTTATTAACAATCCCCGTTGATATAGTTATTGATAAATCATTAATAATAAAAGGTTTATTTTTTGTGTTTTCTTTTAATTTATACCCCAGTTCTTGAGCCTTATCTAAAGGACAATTCATTAAAATGACCAGAAACTCATCCCCTCCGATTCTAAACAAGTAATCATTTTCTCTAAAGACAAATTGCATTGACGACGCAATATGTTTAATCGCTTCATCACCAATATGATGGCCAAACGAGTCATTGATCTTCTTTATGTTGTTACCATCAATCGAGATCACAGACAGACAATCATCCATATCATTTTTCTCTTTTATTTTGGATAAAAGCGTTCGATTTGAAATTTTAGTCAACTCATCCATATTGGATTTTTCGCTCATTTCACTTAACTCTTTCTTACTATTTGAAATTTTGATGTTTTTCACTAAAAATAGATAAGAAATAAAAACGAATAAAAAGAAAATAAACCACGTATCTTTGAAAAAGATATACATAGGAATATTATATTTTATAACTAAATTATTACTAATTGTTCGCTCTATAGAGTATGAAAAGTTCCTAAAAAATATGTTTTTTTGCTCTAGCGTAATTATTTTCTTTAAATTTTTATCCACCATATATTTGATGTTTTTATTTAATAAGAAATCACTGGCTATATTTACATCCATATTATAATCACCAATGACATTACCAAGAAAATAAACAGGTGATGATATTGATATAACTGATTTGCTCTCATCAAAATAACTGTCATAAATGTTAGAAACAAGAATTCTATCTTTTAATGAAAATTCACTCGAAAATAATGAGCATGTTTTTTGAACCTCACATGCATCTTTAGAAAAAAATTTTTTGTAATCATCAACAGGGCGAGTTGTAAAGAGGAATTCATCATTGTATGAACGGTAGTAACTATCACCACCGCGCCTAATCAAAGAGGGTAAATCGTAGTTAATGTCGTAAAGAAAGCCTATAATATGGTTTGTTCTATCTGTTCTATCTGTTCTATTCGTATTCCCATAAGTGCTATACCTTAATTTACTCAGATTCTCTACGATTCCATTCACTTCTTTTTCATTTTTAAAGGCACCTTTAATTAATAGTCTGCCTTCAATATATTGAGAGATTAGGTAAGTAATATTCTTCGCGTTATCAATTTTATTCACCAGAATAGTAAATGATTTTTTTTCATTAGAAAGGAAGTAGTTAGACGTTAATAAGTAGTTAATGATAAGTTTTCGAGAATGAAGATTTCGCCTTTACCATATATCCATATATCCATATGGTATTAAAATGAGTATTTTAACGTCAGTGTCTATATCATAATGAAAGCAGTTAATCCTTTAACAGACAATGAAAAAATAACCCTAAAAGAAGCGATCGCTAATCATCCAAAAAATAGAGTAAGAATACGAGCACATGCGATTATTCTCAGTGATAAAGGCTACTCTATTTTAGCGTTAACTGATATTTTAGACGCTAAATTTGAGACCATATCGTCATGGATAGACCATTGGGAAGCCTGTGGAATGCTCGGATTGTATGACGCTGTTCGTATAGGTAGAAAACCTATTTACACAGAAGCAGAAGTATATCGTTTGAAGTCATTGGTTGATGAAGAGCCACATCAACTTAAACGAGCACAAGCAATACTTGAAGAAGAAACAGGTAAAAAATCCAGCTTAGACACTATTAAACGAAATATAAAAAAAGTGATTACAGTTACAAAAGAGCCCGACACTCATTAAAGTTAAAGCGTGACGATATGAAATTCAATAATTTCAGTAATATATTGAATTCATTGATTGAAATGGAACGTACGAATAAATGTGAACTCTTTTATTTTGATGAGTCAGGCTTTAGTCAGAAATCTAATCTTCCTTATTGTTGGGGACCTATCGGTGTTCAATCGCTAAGGCCTGCTCATTCACACAGCAAACGGCTCAATGTTCTTGGCTTCTTAAGTAGACAAGGTAAATTGAGTTTTCAAACAACGGAAGGAAGAGTAACTACCGATACAGTAATTGATGCATTTGAGCACTTTATCAACGCACGAAAAAACGATAAGCCATGCTTTATTATCTTAGATAATGCCTCTTTTCATAGGTCAGCAAAATTTAAACAAAAATTGCATGAGTGGTTGATGAATGATGTATTAGTTTGTTATCTACCACCGTACTCTCCAGAGCTCAATATCATTGAGATATTGTGGAAGAAAGTAAAATATGAATGGTTACCATGTGAAGCGTTCAAAACGTTTGAAGACCTCAGTATTAACATCAAAAACATATTAAATTATTACGGCGAAAAATTCACAATAACTTTTGCGTGACTACTTACCATCCAGAAGACGATAACAACCCATCTAAAATGGTGTATTTAGAAGACCCATTTGGCAACTTATTTGAGCTTTACTCACACACCTACGAAGAGACGTATTCATCAGAATATGAGTAACACACCATCACGTAAATAACGATGAAAGAAGGGTTGGCCATTGTGCCAACCCTTTTTGCTATTTATTGATTAGTCTTGAGATTTTTTCGGCTTTCTTTTTTTGTACACCACACAAAAATTGCCACGTCTGGTTCGGCATTTTGAGCATCGTTCACAATCAACAGCGGCTCTATTACCTTCTTTCCAACGCTTTATGAGTTGAGGCTCAGCAAGCAAAGGACGTGATAAAGCAAAATATTGAATATTGGTGTTCGCCGCCATCGCTTCGATTGCGTCAATATCAGTCAACCCACCTACGGTAATTACCGGAACAGTCACGTCTTTACTGATCACATCCCCATATTCATGGAAGTAGCCTTCTTCTTGCAAGGTATAACCATCAAATGACTCCCCAATCATAGCGCTTGCATTACCATGAATGTTGCCTGAAATGATAATGGCATCGACGCCAATTTCTTCCAGTTTTTTACAAATGAGGCGTGTTTCGTCGAAGGTCAAACCGCCTTCAAAAAACTCAGAGGCAGTGAGCTTCACTAAAATAGGGAAGTCATTGCCAACCCGCTTTCTTATCTCAGTATAAATGTCTAGCAAGAATCTCATGCGATTGTCTAAGCTGCCGCCGTATTCATCCTCTCTACGATTATAGTATGGGCTTAAAAACTGATTGATTAAATAGGTGTGTGCAGCATGAATTTCAACGCCATCAAAGCCAGATTCTTGCGCTCTTCGACTTGCTTGAGCAAAGGCGTTTACGATGTAATCGATCTCATCCTTTATCATTGCTTTACCTAAGGTTAGAGTGCCTCTTTCGCACACCTCACTGGGTGCGAAAATGACTCTTTCACCGACATTGTAGGTCGTTTTTGTGCCGCCATAAGCAAGCTGCATAACGATTTTTGAATCATGGCTATGCACTAATTCGGTCAGTACTTTATATTCCTCAATAAAAGAATCATTGTACATTCCCATCATGCCAGCATTTGGCTTTTCTTCTTCGACGATATTGGCATAGCCGGTGACAATTAACCCAACGTCGCCTTTAGCGAGTTCCTCGTAGATGGCGTATAACTTATCTGTCATGTGCCCATCTTCTGTTGCCATATTTTCCCACGTCGCGCTTCTTATAAAACGGTTTTTTAATGTCATGTTGCCAATATGGGTTTCAGTAAACAAAGTGCTCAAGTGGAATCCTCTTTAAATCGTTATTTTTCATCATGGCTGTTCTTTTCTTGTTCATTTTTGTGATATTTGATGAGACAGCGTGAATATAACGACAATATGGATACAGTTCTTTAATCTGGATTAAAATAATGGCATATCCATCAAGTGAAAAGTATATTGTTTGGTATTGACTCAACGATGAGTCACTGAATATATAAAAAGGATGAAGGTATGAGAATAAAGGCAGGGTTGTACTTATTATTGGCGATGATCTCTTTTACCAGTTGGGCATCAGAGCGTGGTGAATTAGCTTGGGATCTGGTAGAGCAGGGGGCGTTATTGATCGATGTTCGAACCCCTAGCGAATTTAATCAAGGACATTTAGAGGGGGCAGCAAACCTTCCTTTAGATACCATCAATACAGCCTTTTCTGATATCGACAAACAAACGCCAATTGTTGTTTATTGCCGTAGCGGAAATCGTTCAGGTCAAGCGATGAGTTATTTAAAAAAAGCAGGGTTTACTCAGGTGTATAACGGAGGAAGTTTGGACGAAATGGAAGTGTCGCAACCCACTCAATAATAAACGTTTACTCATTAAAGTGGTGGGTATACAGAGCACTTCTGCCATTAGCCGACGCAAAGGGTTAAAAATAATGATGAATAAGCGTATTTTGCTGTCCATTGCTGCAACATATGAGTAATCTTCGTTTCACTTTTAAGACGCGTTTAGACGTCATTATTATTTTAAAGGATTTGTTATGATTTTAGATTTATCGATGTGGATTTGGCTGCCACTTGCGTTGGCGATTGCATTGGCTTTTATTCAACAAACAAAAGTCAGTTTAGGGTTACTCGGATTAACCTTAGTTGGCGCACTTATAGAACAACGATTAACCGTATCTGGATTAGTCGGTATGCTTGTTGGTTTGTTTGTTGCCTACAGGGCCCCAAGCTTAGAGCATAAATGGCAGATTGGTGCGTATGCTTTTATCTTTGTTTGGTGTGTGGCTCTTTTTCTGCACTTAATCCCGGGGTTTACGAACGCAAAAGTTTTAGACGCGGTTGTTTCTGGGCCACTAAGCATTCCATTTACGATGTATTTGAACCTTGATAAGCCGTTTATCTTCTTTGGTTTGTTATTAGCTTATCCTGCAATATTGGGAAGCAAAGCAACGTTCAATAAAAAAGCGATTCTACTTACCGCTATCCCATTATTTAGTTTGTTACCAATGGCATGGGGATTAGGTGCATTAAAGCCTGAATTCAGCCTGCCAAGTTGGTGGTGGTTATTTGCGTTAAACAATTTATTACTCACCTGCGTTGCAGAAGAAGC
The DNA here is from genome assembly GCF_000196495.1 of Aliivibrio salmonicida LFI1238. Lineage (NCBI taxonomy): Bacteria > Pseudomonadati > Pseudomonadota > Gammaproteobacteria > Vibrionales > Vibrionaceae > Aliivibrio > Aliivibrio salmonicida. Next base: position 1,151,252 of record NC_011313.1, on the reverse strand, counting down.
CTTCTTCCGTGGTTTTGTACAACAATCATTAAGTAAGCGATTTGGTTGGATAGTTGGCATCGCCATCGCCAGTGTTTTGTTTGGTTTAGCTCACATTGGCGGCGGTTTACTCTTGGTTGCTTTTGCTACGCTAGCGGGTGTTGGTTACGGCTTAGCTTTCCATTACAGCTCACGCTTGTGGGTTGCCGTGTTATTCCACTTCTTGTTCAATTTCTTCCATCTGGTGTTTTTTACGTATCCGATGATGAAGTAGGTTTATTTATAATAAATGTGGTAAAGGTCTGTTTTATAAATAGCAATATAGGTAAAGTTATTAGGACATGAAATGTAAGGGAAAGTCAGTAAATATTACGATGTTTTACTTACTGACTTTTGTTTTAAATTGAGTTATTGCAGTGTTTTTTTAATCATTTAGTTTGAAGGCTTGTTTGTAATAGATCTTAGCCTTTTAATCATGAGGTCAGATAGAATAGGGATGAAGTATGTCTGTTGAATTTTATGTAGATAAATTCCGTAACCTTAATATGAACAGTAAAAATGGACATAGAAGTCCACATAAAGTTTGCATGTTGCTAGCTGTAATGGATTTGATTAGAGCTGGCTATATCCATGAAAATAGAATTGAATTGACTGTAATATTAAAAGAGCGTTTTAGTTATTTTTTTAATGAACGTAAACAAAGCCAAGATAAAGACACACCAGAAAATCCTTTCTTTCACCTTAAAAGTGAAGGCTTTTGGCATTTATCTTACAAGGCTGATATTGATGGTTCTTTGGTTAAACGATATTCAAGTAAAGCAATAGATTATGCTTATCTAGATGATGAATTATTTGATTATTTCAAGAGCCCAATTATTGCTAATGATTGCAAAGATGCATTAATCGAAAACTTGTCTGATTTATCTGATCTTTATGTTCAATGGCTTCTGGATGTAGGAAAGTCTGAGAAAACAGCTAAAAATTATTCTCAAGCAATTAAAGGGTCGATTTCTAATTGGATGATACAAGAAAGCCTTATTACAGAACCGTTAACTGAAGTTAAATCTTTTCGTGAGTTTTGCCGCCTTTCTCAAAGTGCCCGTTCATTAGAAAAATTCAAAGAATTTAATGAAAGGGGTAACAGTATGTATAGCGCAGCATTAAATTCATACCAACGTTTTCTTTCCGATTTATCGCATGTAGATATACAAGCGGATATACAAGGTATTGTTGTAGACAATAAACTTAATCAAACTGAAAAATCAATTATGATTAATGCTCGCATGGGGCAGGGAACATTCAGAAAACAATTAATTGAAATGTGGAAGGGTTGTTCGATCACTGGTTACAAGAATACGCAAATGTTAGTGGCTTCTCATATCAAACCATGGCGAGAGGCTAATAATGAAGAGCGCTTAGATAAATATAATGGTTTGTTGTTGCTTGCTAACTTAGATAAAGCTTTTGATCTTGGTTTTATTTCATTTAGAGAGTCGGGTGAATTATTGATTTCTAGTCAACTCGAAGCTCCGGAAGTTTTAGGGCTAAAAGAAGGAATGGCTTTCAGTGTGCATCATCACCATCACAAATATTTAGCTCATCATCGTGCGATATTGTTTAAAGGTTTATAAATCATTTATTTAACGAGTATGATATTTAACCATTTTTCATTTATTCTGTTTGCTCTAAGATCTTCGGTTATCCACGTTTTTTTTATTGAAATAGGGAGATTAACTAATAGATCATTAAGTATTGTTTCATTTAAATTAGTGAAATGACGACCATTGTGTTTCACTTCGTTATGACCATATTTAAATGAACAGTAAAAAATACCATCATCTTTTAGGTATTGAGCAAGGTGAAATAATGTCTCTTTTAATTGTTTCATAGGAACATGCAATAAAGATGCACATGCCCAGATGCCGTCTTGGCTTTTTGGGGTTATTGAAAAGTTTAGAAATGTTGAATGCTGAATGGGATGATTGCTTAAATCCATTGCTAGGTGTACTAACTGCTCACTAGCATCAAAGGAAGTGACAGAGTAACCATGATCTAAAAAATATTTAGTATCACGACCAGAGCCACATCCTGCATCTATAATATGGGCTTTTTCAGGTAAGAGAGAGAGGAAGTTATCATAAATAGAAGACATATTTATGCTTACTGTATTGTCAAAAAAATCTTGTGCATTTCTATTGTAATAAGTGTAAGTCATATCATTTATTCTATTCGGCCTATCATTCCCTAAATAGTACCAATAATTACTTTCATGGTAAGTGCTTATCTCTCATTTTCCCTTTCAAGTTATTTAGCATCATTGTTTTTATTGCTGAATTAGGCCTTTAATCACAAAACTAATTGTAGTTAATTATGTTATTAAGTTAATAGTAAAATGCAAAGTGTGATATGCATTGTAAATATTCAGCGTTACCACCATTCATTTTACGAATAAAATGCTACATAATGGACCCGTTAATAAATCAGTTTATCCACTGGTTTGCAATAAATAAGCTCAAATAATAAATAGGTACACAAAGTACCAATGAGCGCTAGGTGACACGGCTAAATAGATAAAGGGATTCATATGTTTGAAACTCAAAGCATTTTTATGGTGTTTATGGAATGTTTAATTATTGGATTAGCCATTGTGTTAATTCCTATGGCAATAAATACGTTCCGTACATTGAGAGAAAAAGAATAGTGTTCTTGTTTTATCGGGTCATTTATTGTTAATTTATTTTATTAACCGTAAATGGCTTCGTTCCTTTCAAAATGGATTCAAAATTGAGTGTGTTCATCAGCGAGGTCTTATACACTTAGCGCCTATACGATGTTGCTCTATTTAGGAAACCCATGTCTCATTACTCTCTTATTGATATTCCTTTTAACCTCAGACATGTCTGTTGGTTTTGTGGGGAGCCTTCATTCGATTTACTTTCTTTTCCAAAAGCGACGCATCAGATCCGTCAAATTACCCATCAAGGGATAGAGCTTCCTGCATGTAAAGAATGCTTATCACTGCCGGCGGCGGGTGTGTCTGAATCTATTTGGTCGTTTAGAGATAAGATAAAACATGATCTTATGAACAAATACGCGAAGCATTTAGGTATTGGCTTACAGTGGACAGAGGCAGAATTGGCGGAATCAGAATTTGATGGGGCAATTCTAGAAGGCTTTGGTAAAAGTGCATGGCCTATGTATGAAATTGCCAAAGCGCGAGTAGAGTACACTGGCTGGGATCTTACCATTGATAATGAAGCATTAGATGGCTATGACGAAAGCAGTGGTTATGAGTTTGATGGTATCCGCTATTTAAGCATTCAAACCTGTATTGAGCATCACGTAAAAGCATTGTCTTTGGATTTGGTGTTATTAGAGACGCTTGTTGAAATAGTGGGGTCTGATCGTTTTGGTTACGCATTAAAAATAGCGAAATTTAACCGAGAGATCTCAAGTCGAGATCGTAACACCATCATTAATGAAATTTTAACTCAAGAGCAAGATAAGCTTGATATTCAAGAGTTAGAGCAACTAAAACAAACCACACACACATTACCTCTAGTGCCTGTTTCTGTTGATGGATCAATTGCACAACCCGAGGCGATTGAATGGGCGATTAAAAATAACTGTGTCAGTTTGGCTCTATTGGTTGAGCAAGAAGATGAATTTTTTGATGAGTTTGAACATTTAGGTGGGCCAATGGCCTTTGCCTTGTTTGATGGTTTACAGCTTTATTTGAATGCGAGAGCGAATACTCAGTGGATTCAAGACAATGATCCAAATGCCGAGCTTTGGAATGAATACGTAAATCGTTAAAACAACATGGCCTCTGTTTTTAGCAGAGGCCATCTGTATTACTTAACCGATGAAACGTAAACTATGCCCAAAATATGGAGGCAAATGCCGTTAACACAACAATACAAACAAGGTTGAGATAAATACCCACACGCATCATTTCAGATTGTTTTATATGACCAGAGCCAAATACGATGGCATTGGGAGGAGTGGCAACGGGCAGCATAAAGGCACAAGACGCTGATATTGCAATCATCGCAGAAAGCACGACAGGTGAAATACCAAGGACTTCAGCGACGCCTGAAAACACGGGAATTAAGAGCGCAGCACTGGCCGTATTACTGGCAAATTCAGTTAAGAACACCACAAACGCGGCAACCGTTAAAATAGTAAAAAAGATACCCGCTTGAGATAAAATGTCACTTAAGCTATGAGCTAAGAAAGCACTGGTTCCTGTTGCTTTTAGGATGTTACTTAAACAAATACCACCTCCAAATAACAACAATACGCCCCAATCGGTTGTTTTCTCAATGTCTTTCCATTCTACAACGCGAGCAAAACCGACCAAGATTATCGCTAATAAAGCGACTAACGTATCGAACTTTGCAAAACCACCGAGCATGGCGTTGATTGGCTTACTAAATACCCAAAGGATAACGGTTAATGAGAAAATCATTAATGTCACTACTTTGCCTTTATCCCAAGCGATTGGCGCATGGTTTAGTTGGAACACTGTAAGCGTGCGGGGAACTACACCTTGTCTTTTACATTCCAAGGTAAAAGTGAATCGATATCTGGCGATCCAACACATAAACGATCTAGACAATACCTAATATAATCGTAAGGGATTAATCCGTTTGCCTTTGCTGTTTCTACAATGCTGTAAAGCATTGCACTTGAATCTGCACCAGCCGTTGAACCCGAAAATAACCAGTTTTTCCGGCCGATAACAAACGGTTTAACCGCTCGCTCTGCTCGATTGTTATCAATAGATAACAATCCATCATCAATATAACGAACTAATTTATCCCATTGATTTAATGTATAGCTAATCGCCTCACCTAATTTTGTTTTAGGTGATACTCGACTAACTGCGCTATCAAGCCAATCACGGAGCTCTTTAAGTAAATCGCGGGCTTCTGTCTGCCTAGCAACATACTTGGCTTCAGGGGAAGCCTCTTTTAATAACGATTCGATCCGGTATAGCTTTTGGATTTTACTCAATACCCAATCTGCACTCCCTGTTTTCCCTTTTACTTGAACACGTTGAGCCTCAATAAATCGTCGACGTGCGTGTGCCCAACAGCCAACTAAAATCGCTTCAGTTTGTTCATAACCTTGGTAACCATCGGTATGTAAATACCCGTTATAACCTTTTAAAAAGTTAACTGGATGGTAGCCATGCCTGCTAGATTGATAATCATAAAGTACAATTCCAGGCAAAACACCAGAGCCTGGAGAATCATAGCCAGAGCAGTAGACCCACATATAACATTTTGCTTTTTCAACATCCAACACATTTACCGTTGTTTCATCACAATGCAGAGTGGGTTGTTCAAGCAAAATACGATGTAACTCGTTATTAAGAGGGGTAAATAGTACCGAGCATTTTATTAACCAATCCGCCATCGTTCGCCGTCCAATAATGATACCCCATTGCTGAAATAACGTTTCTTGACGATAAAGTGGAAGACTGTATTGAAATTTAGCCGTAATAATTTGAGCAAGTAAACTTGCGGTCGCAATCCCTTTAGGGATTGGTGACGCTGGCATTGGGGCTTGTTTAATGTCTACTGAAGTATTGTTTTTTTCACAATTTCGGCAAGCATATTTAGGACGAACATGTTGAATAACTTCCACTTTAGCTGGTACAAATTCCAACTTTTCACTGATGTCTTTACCCATCGCATGCATCTCTAGACCGCAACACTTACAAGTTTTATCTTTTATGTCGTGGATAATAACAGTACGCGGTAAGTCTTCAGGTAAGCGTTGGCGTTTTGGCTTTTGACGAGTGTAGGTAATCGTTTGTGTGTCATCATTTTCAATGATGATTTCTTCTTCTGTTTCATTGAATAAATCAAATTGAGTCGAGTCAGATTCACTGCTTTTACCAAAGCGCTGATGTTGAGCCAGCCGAAATTGCTCTAGAAGACGGTTATATTTATTTTCAAGCTGAAGCACAAGTGCTTTCAGCTCGTCAATGGTATCAGGAAGTGGTTTTATTTTATCAGTCATGTAGATGACTATATAACGATAATACAGGTAATCAATCGGTTGCCTCCTATTCTTGACTGAGAATCAACTATTTAAAGGGTTGTTTGATAATGTACCGGTTGATGTCCTAAGATATCAAAACCTTGTAATAGCAGTGTCAGTTGCTGCTCTGATAATGCTAACGTATCGTTATTTATATTTCGTGGCCATTTGAAGCGGTCTTCATCTAATCGCTTGTACCATAAAGCGAATCCTGTTTTATCCCAATACAATATTTTGAGTTTATCACGAGGCTTATTGCAAAATATAAATAGAGCATCACTAAACGGTGATAGTTACATTTCTTGCTCAACAATCACGACAAGGCCATTAATGGCCTTGCGAAAATCGACAAAATCACGATGAAGATAAATGGTGGAAACATCAGTAAATACATTCATGATTGATACCCTTTTAATAAGAGTCCAAGGTAAGGAATTTGAATGTTGCTGAGTTAGCATTGGCCCGTCTAAAAAAGCCAATTTCACCATCGCTGTTTTTTTAAAAGGTATCGAAAATATAATTATCGGGGATTTTATAACTGTTTTAGCCCTATTTCATGAGTTTTAGATACACTTATCCTACAAACCTTATTATGCTGCCCTCAATTCTGACTGAACTATCGCATGGGTGACTAAATCATTGACCGAATTTCCGACTCGGAAATTCGTAAACACCAGACGACTTTCACATAAAATACATTCGTACGGATCTACTTTTACATATCCTTTTAACATTGCGGCATACCCTGGCATTTTCGGCTCAGCTTCTATTGTCATACCTAAAGCTGCATAAACTCTAGGCAGAGCTTCTCCACGACGACGCATTGATAAAAAACCGTAGTATCGGATCATCTTGAAATGTTTATCAGGATAGTGCTCTACTATCCGTCTTATCATCTCTTCTGGTGATAATGTTAGGCTGTCTGTTGTTCCTGTTCGATGGTCTAAATAATTAAACGTTATCATTCCGCCTTTGGCGTAATGACTTAAACGTGACGCTGAAATCGGGGGCCGTTTTAAATACCGACCAAGATAGTTCATCGTCGGTTTTACATTATTTGTCTTTTTAGCAAAATGAAGCTTCCAACGACGATTATATTGACTGCTTAAAAAGCGTGACCAATCCGTTTTATTACGGATATAGGGGCATTCTTCGCTTGATAAATCAAGCTCATAATAAGCCTTACCCAATAAACTGACGATAGCCGCTCTCCAACAAGGCTCTGTCGTTTTCATTTGGAAGTAAATGGGTTTCCATAAACCGGTACGTTCACAAATTCCCCCACGAGTGACCGATAAATGTAAGTGCGTATTCCAATTCAGTTTTCGACCGTAAGTATGAAGAGCACAAAAGATACCGACATCTATTCCTTTATCTTTTGCCCATCCCAGCAGAATGTTTGCAGCACATTTGAATAATTTATTTAACAGCCAACGGTTATGACGAAAGATAGGCCATAGCGTGTTTGGAAGGGTAAAGGTGATGTGTTGATATTCGCATTCAGGGAAGACATGTTGTTGCTTTTGTATCCATCGCTCTGTGGCTTTCATGCCACAGCTACTGCACGCTCGAGATTTACAGGTTTGGTGAATATATTTGATATGGGTACAGTCAGGGTTGCAACAATGATATTCGCGAGAGCCAAAAGCCGCTGTCCCACAGGACAGCATCTTTGTGACATTTTCAATCACGACCGCTCTTAGGTTAGCTTTGTTATTATGAAGAAATTTAAGCCAGTTATTTTGACTATTAAATAATTGTTTCAGGGGTTTATATGCGTGCATGGCGATAGGATAAACGATTTATTGGCAACAATGGAAGAGGTTGAGTCCTTTTGATTTGCGCCGTAGGCGCCTATTGTTCAGTTGCTTAATCGTTCAACGCGATCGTTTTCATTAACGCCTGCGGGAGAGGATATTTTAGATCAGGCACATAAACTTCTGAATACGCTAGGGGATGTGAAATCAATTGCTGATTCATATCATACCGATCTCAAAGGTCGCATCCGTATAACGGCTCCGTTACATATTGGTCAACAATACCTCCATCCTGTTATTAGTCAGTTTATGAAAGTGTATCCAGACGTTGAAATTGACCTTTTAATGGATGATAAGCGGACGGATATTATATCTGATCACTTTGATGTTGCTTTTCGATTAGGGCGTTTAGATGATTCAAATTTAATTGCGAAGAAACTTGCTGATATTCGTCCTGTTATCCTTGCTTCGGAGGACTTTATTAAGCAGTACGGAGAGCCGAAAAAACCTGAAGAGTTGGAGTGCTTACCTTCTGTCATTTACAGTAATGGTTCTTTGACTGTCGATACGATGAAACTGAGTGATAGCCCAGACTCCACTCAGTTTAAAAGTTATAAAATGAAAGGAAATTATAAAGTTAGTGATGTACGAACGCTGTTAGCAGCGGTGAAAGATGGTTTAGGCTATGCGATGGTATATTCTTCAAATCTTGAACGTTCAATAATTGAAATGAAGTTAAAGCCATTACTTACTCATTATTTACTTTGCGATCAAGGTGCAGCGTTGTATGCATTGTATCCACATAGAAAACAAACGGCGTTAGTGAGGGAGTTTATTACTGCTGTTGAAAAGCATATTGGCGATTCTCCGTGCTGGGAGAAGCACGTTCCTGAGTTTGATACGATGTACCAAAAGAAAAAATAGCTGATCTCAGCTGTGAAATAAGAAATAAAGCCCATGCCCATGAATTAAGTCAACAATTTGAAGCGGTCGCACTGGGTTATGCAAAAGTGGATGTGGTTTATTTAGGACAAAAGTTAATGGTAAAAACATTATAATAATCAGTTTAATAGCGTGGGTTTGACGAGTAAGATAAAAGCGTTATTTTGTAGTAGACTCTTTTTCTTTATGGTTATATGAATATAAAACGCAACATTTTTATGTGAATTTAATCTAATAACGTTGTTGCACAATAGTGTGATGTAGGTCTAATATAAAGGCGTACAAGGTGATGGGGTGCCACCTACTTAACCGCCAATTTGGCTGATGACTCCTACAGTAAAGAGAACAGGTGTATCTGTTTGAACGGTCTTAATAAACCGAACTCAACAATGACCTGATCAATTATAATTGGCGAGACAATGCCATGTTGCGTAGATAATTGTGCCTTGCATAATGTTTTCCGATGTAATTGATTAGCAAGTAGTTAAGTTCGAGTTGATCGCTCTTGGTCTGTAGGTTATCAATGCCCTCCTACACCTGTTTTCCTAATCATTGGGAAAATATTATGCAATACGCATCAGAAATTCAAACCATGTGCCCTATTCAAAGAGGCGATCTCCACCCATCAGCTCCTATCCCTGTTGAAGGTCGAATGATAAATCCAAAAGAAGTCATCGCGATTTCAGGATTAAGTCATGGTGTTGGTGCGTGTGCTCCTCAACAAGGTGCAGCAAAACTTACCCTTAACGTAAAAGACGGCATCGTCGAAGAAGTACTGATTGAGACGATCGGTTGTTCTGGTATGACGCATTCTGCTGCGATGGCTGCCGAAATTCTTACCGGAAAAACCATTTTAGAGGCAATGAATACCGATTTAGTGTGTGATGCAATTAACGTTGCGATGCGTGAAATCTTCCTTCAATTTGCTTACGGTCGTACTCAATCTGCATTCTCAGAAGGCGGCTTAGAGATCGGTGCTGCTTTAGAAGATTTAGGTAAAAACAAACGAAGCCAAGTAGGCACAAGCTATTCAACGAGCGCAAAAGGTGTTCGTTACATGGAGCTTGCTGAAGGGTATGTGACACGTTTAGGCCTTGATGAAAATAGCGAAGTGATTGGTTATGAATATTTGAATCTTGGAAAAATGATGGCTGATATTGGTAAGGGTGTATCTGCAGATGATGCATTAAAAGCGGCATCAGGTACTTATGGACGCTTCGCTGAAGCGGTAAAAACTGTCGACCCACGTCAAGAATAATTGAGGCCATCATTATGAATACGAATATCCAAACCCTACTTGAAGAAATGAATTTCTCTACATTAGATGATGCGTATAACTATTGTCTTGAAATGAATATTGATCCTAAAAAATTAGTCATTGATACCCAACCAATTGCTTTTGATAATGCATGCGATGCTTACACGTTGGGCTCGGCATTGGCGTTATATCGTAAGGCCGGCAGTGCAGCGACGGCAGCGAATATTATTGGTGAAGGTCTACAAGCATTTTGTAAAAAAGGCAGCGTGGCAGCGCAACGTCAAGTTGGCCTTGGTCACGGTGCTCTAGCGGCTCGTTTATTATCTGATGAGACTCAATGTTTTGCTTTTTTGGCAGGTCATGAATCTTTTGCTGCTGCTGAAGGCGCGATAAAAATCGCACTTAATGCAAACAAATCACGTAATACACCATTAAGGGTTGTGTTGAATGGTTTAGGTAAAGATGCAGCGTACCTTATCTCTCGTATCAATGGTTTTACTTACGTAAGAACGCAATTTAATTATCAAACCGGTGAGTTAGTTGAAATAAGCAGAAAACGTTTTTCACAAACACAACGCGGTGACATCCTTTGCTATGGTGCTGATGATGTGCGAGAAGGCACGGCAATTATGCATGCGGCAGGAGTTGATGTCAGTATTACGGGTAACTCAACCAATCCTACTCGTTTTCAACATCCTGTTGCTGGTATCTACAAACAAGAACGTTTAGCACAAGGTAAACCGTATTTCTCAGTGGCATCTGGTGGCGGTACGGGTCGTACATTACATCCAGATAACGTAGCCGCGGGTCCTGCCTCTTATGGTATGACAGATACGATGGGCAGAATGCATGCGGATGCACAATTTGCAGGGAGTTCATCTGTTCCTGCACACGTTGCAATGATGGGCTTTATTGGTATGGGGAACAACCCAATGGTTGGTGCATCAGTTGCGCTTGCGGTTGAAGTTGACCAACGTTTAAATCGATAAATAAAAAAGGTTGGAGATAGCTTCTATTTCTAACCTAATGATTCTTTGTGAAGGTATCGAGGGGGGTATTCTTCGCAGAGGATTATTAAATTTTTTAATGGTTTGTAATCCTACCTGATTATCTATAAATAACGACTATTCAGACACTTCCAATAAATAATCTTCTACTTGCTCTGATAACCAATCAATAATGACGCCACGAGGCATGGTTGCTTTTGTCATTTCAGCAAAAGATTGCCAATTCATCGCACGGTTATGTTTAAGCACTTTCAATGTCCCATCTCGTAAATGTTCATTGATTAAAAGCGAAGGAACTGAAGACCAACCTGTTTTATCTAATACTGCATCTCGTAAGTGTTCATAAAAAGTAAGTGCAATATACTTACTTGATTTTGGTTCAACGACCATTAGTCCATCTTCATCAATATAATTTACTATGATTTCGGTATTGCTTTCAAGATCGGTTAAGTTCACTTTTCTGAGTTGACTTAAAGGATGATCTTTATGGGCGACAGACATCATTCGTATTTGGCCTAATTCATTTTGCTGTACATGCAATAATTCATTATTTATAGGCAGTAAACCATAAGCAACATCAACAATGTTTTGCTCAACCATTTCTTCTAATTCAGGAGAAGGGGCGACATAAATTGAAATACTGGTGCTTGGGAATTTACGACTCATTTTACCTAATATTTGACGCCAAACCACTTCAGGTAATGCATCATCACGAACGACACGAATTGTAGAGGCGACCCCGTTATTGTATTGAAAGCACTTGTTTTCAATATCATTGCTGATCAGTGACATTCGTTGAAAATCATGAACAAGGGATTCGCCTATTTCTGTTGGAGTAATGCGGTTTCCTGTGCGAGTTAATAAGACGGTATTAAGCTCATCTTCTAATGCATTTAACGCGGCACTGACTGTAGTTCTGCTTTTTTGAAGTTTGCGGGCTGCTTCTGCAATTGACCCCATTTCAACAGTATATAAAAACATTTCAATTTGACTGGTTTTCATGATCTAAACTCTATAATGGCAGTGGTGATAAATATTAAAAGCATTAAGCGACGAATAACCTGACGCTGACTGATTATCCTATCACCAATTTTGGTTATATTATGAGTTACGTATATAAAAAAGACGAAAAATAAGTCGATGGAGTAAAATATGTCATATTTAATTAGAAAAGAGAGGCAGCTGTTACTTGTCTCAACATTTTCAGCACTACTGTTTGCCATTATAGGCATCGCATTAGGTACGTTGATTCATTCGTTAGTGATTATTTTTGATGGGGTGTATTCATTAGTAAGTTTAGGTCTAACATTAATCTCGTTAGCGGCCGTACTTTATATCAGACAAGAAGATATATCGAAAAATATTAAGCGCGTTAAGGTAATTGAGTCTTCAGTTATTTTACTTAAAGGGATCGCAATTACCTTAATGTGTGTACTGTCATTTATTGCTGCAATTCAAGCAATTATGCAAGGCGGTAGAGAAGTAAATACAGGCATAGCCCTCGCGTTTGGTGCCTTTAGTATGGTGGGTTGTTACACCAGCTATTGGGTAATGAAAACACAAGGTCGTGAAGTTAAGTCTGCTTTAGTTGATGCAGAAGCAAAACAATGGTTAATGGATACCGTAATCAGTGCCGCTGTATTTGTGGGCTTTATGGCTGCGAAAATATTATTGCTGACGTCATACGCTGAATACGCAAAATTAGCGGATCCAACAATGGTGGTTATTGCATCCGTTTATTTCATTATTGTACCAGTAAAAATGATATTGAATTCAACGAAGCAATTACACAAATTAAGTCGAAACTGCACGATAGCAAAGTGCTTACACGTCTAAGTTCGTTCGTCTTTAGGCGTGTCCATCACCACTAATGTTCCAATCGCGTTGACCTGAGAGATTTCTCCAAGCACATTTGAATGAAAGTGCTTATAAGACTGTAAACTCTCAGTCTCAACGCGAAGTAAATATTCATTGGAACCCGTAATATTGTGGCATTCAACCACTTCTTTAGAATCCATGATTTGGGCTTCAAATTCTTTTTGTGATTTCTTACTGTGATTCGATAGCCCAATCGTTACATAAGCAATAAATCCTATCCCACATTTATTTGGGTTTAATACCGCTCGATAACCTTGAATCGTATTGCTACGCTCTAATTCTTGCACTCTTCGTAGTGTCGCTGATGGCGATAATCCAATTCGCTCAGACAGCTCAACATTGGTCAATCGACCATTCAATTTCAACTCTTGCAATATTCTTTCGTCAAATCTATCCATAGCGACTAAACCTTGTGCAATTACTTTATTTTAAGCAAATATAGACAGAAAATTTACCTAGTCTCGCATTAAGATACAAGAAGAATTTAATCTTGATAAGATCGTCATTATGGAATACTCGCATCTACTTGCTTTAATCGCTTTTGCCTTTGTTGGCGCTTTCACCCCTGGCCCGAATAACATCATGCTAATGACCTCTGGTGCGAATGTTGGTTTTGTTCGTACTATTCCACATATGCTCGGTGTTATTTTGGGTTTTGCTTTTATGCTGGTGTTGGTTGGGTTGGGATTACTTCAGTTTTTTCAAACGTATCCACAATTAGAGAAAGTATTGCAGGTTGTTAGTGCAATTTATTTACTTTATCTCGCGTACAAAATAGCAACAAGCGAACCGGTTAATAGTATTAATGGGGACTACAAACCAATGTCGTTTTTAAGTGCGGCCAGCTTTCAATGGGTAAACCCAAAAGGGTGGTCGATGGCATTGTCGGTAATGAGTGTTTATGCTTCTAGCTCAGATATATTCAGTGTTTTTTTAATCGCATTTGTGTTCATTTGTATTAACGTTCCAACCGTTAGTTTTTGGACTGCGGCGGGAAAACAATTGCAGAAACGATTAACTAAACCAAGCCACCTTAAAGTCTTTAATTACAGCATGGCTGGTCTATTAGTAGGGTCAATGGTGATTGGTTTTTAATCATTTACGGTTTTGTTTTATAGTTTATTTGTGGGGTCCCCTTGTTAATACAATGTAATTTACGAGGATGTGTTATCTTTAAATATATCACGTTCTCGTAAATACACGATTAATAAGGTCATCCCTATGTATCGAAACATCTTTCTGCTCGTTATCACCCTTTTTACTTCCCTTTCATTACAAGCTGAAGAGCAACGATATTCTGAAAAAGAGTATGTTGATAGACCTTTAATGGAACGCTATATTCTTGATGAATTAAAAGCATTAAGAATGGATCAGCAAGATTTAGAACGAAGAATGACGATACAAATTACGGATCGTGAATTATCGGTTGCAGATAAGTCATTAAATTACTCAAATGTTACAGTGACTTATTTCTTTTACGTGATTGCCGCAATGGCGTCGTTGGTTGCTCTTATTGGGTGGCAGTCATTAAAAGAAATGAAGCAGAATACGAAAGAGATGGCGGATAAACAACTGACTAAAATAGCCCAAGATTATGAGAAAAAATTTGGTGCTTTAGAGTTGGATTTAAAGCGGAAAACCCGAATTATTTCAGATAATAATCGTGAAATTGAAATCATTAATGAAATACATAATCTGTGGTTGAGAGCTCAAAGTGTTCAAACAGCAGAGCAAAAAATGGACGTATATGATGAGATTTTAAAAATACGTCCAGGTGATTTAGAAGCATTGACTTATAAAGCGGATGCGGCGATGGAGATGCGGGAATTCCATTGGGCATTAAGCTTATGTAATCGAGTTTTAGAAGTTGATGATCAAAATGCGCACGCATTGTATCAGCGTGCATGTGGTTATTCTCAATTAGGTGCGGACGTACAAGCCATCGATGATTTACAGCGCTCTATTAGAGCCAGTGCGTCCATGCGTGACTTAGTTGGAGAAGAACCTGATTTTGACCCGCTTAGAGGTTTAGAGCGTTTTGAAGCGTTATTAGAAGAAGAAGAAAAATAATTAGTCACCAAGGTGCTCTGTAATAAAGTCTAAAAAGCAGCGCACCTTTCCTGACATGTTCTTTCTGCTTGGGTACACCATATACACATCAATTCTTAATTTAGGATAGTCCCCAAATAATTCGATTAATTTCCCTGTTTCTAGTTCATCCGTTAAGTGGAAGCGAGGGATTCGAGTGATCCCTTGCCCTGCTAAGCATAAAGACAATTCCATAAATGAATTATTAGTGATTACCTGACAGTGCAGTGGTACGGGTAATTCTTGATGATCTTTATCAATAAAATCCCACACGCTGCCCTGTTTTACATACGTATATCCAATGGTTTTATGTTGGGATAGTTCACTTGGATTTTGAGGGTAACCGTATTTCCTTAAATAATCAGGAGAAGCAATAACAACGCCTTCTGAGCTTAAAAATCGACGACTTATTAAGCTCGAATCTTCGAGTTGATGAGAGGCTCGAATGGCCATATCAAACCCTTCCGCTACAATATCAATTTTTCTATCATTCAGGTCTAATTCTAAAGTGATGTCTGGATATTGGTCTGAAAATAGCCCTAAGATAGGACGTAACCTAGAGAGTGCAAACCCAACAGGGCAACTCACTCTTAGCCGTCCTTTGGGTTTATCTTGTTGTCCTGAAATGGCATTTTCAGCGAATTGTGCATCTTAAATCAGTTGTTGGCATTGTTGAAAATACAACTCTCCTTCAGGTGTTAATCGCAATGTGCGTGTTGTGCGGTGAAGTAACCTTACGCCTAAACGTGCCTCTAATTTTCCTATTTCTTTGCTGATATAAGACGTTGAGTGCCCACTGATGTGTGCTGCCTTAGTAAAACTGCCGCTGTTAACGACTTCTGTAAAAATCACCATGCCATCAAATAAGGCTGAATTAAACGTCACTTCTGTTATCCCCACCAAGTATTGCAAGTCATATGGAAATAATCATTGCACATTTAGGCTATTAATCAATATCTGTAATTAAACTATAGTTAGTTCATAGGATAACGGCTCACAAAAAAGGAAATAAGAATGAAGCAAATAACACGAATAAATCATATTGGTCTTCGAGTTAGTCATTTTGAAACCTCTCGTGACTTTTATGCCAAATTAGGATTTGAATACGTTACAGGCCCAAGTGGACCAGAGCCTGTTGCGATTGTAGAGCATCCGTCGGGTATCAATATTAATTTTATTCTTAATGCCAATCAGAATAAAAAAGAGAATGTGTTGATGGATGTGGAATTGAAACACACAGGATATACCCATGTCGCCATTGAAGTCGATGACATGGAGAAAACGTTAGTCGAACTTGAAAAGCTTGATATATCGTTAAGTGGGAATGCAATGAAGCACCCAACTGGCGTATCTTGCTTTATCCGAGACCCAGATAATAATGTGATTGAGTTTATAGAATATGTTGGCCTCAACGCATTTCAGTAATAATGATAAGGAATAACCATGAAAGTATTAGCACTAGCAGCAAGTAATAGCTCAACCTCAATCAATAAGCAATTAGCAATTAGCCGTATACGCAGCGGGGCTTGTACCAAATGCTGAAGTAGAAGTTCTGGATCTGAATGATTTTGAAATGCCAATTTTCAGTGAAGATAAAGAAAAAGAATTAGGCCAACCAGAACTTGCTCAGCGCTTCTTTCAAAAATTAGGCGACGCAGACGTGATTGTTATTTCATACGCTGAACATAATGGTTCTTACTCAGCGGCGTTTAAAAACGTGTTTGATTGGACATCTCGTATTGATATGAAAGTATATCAAGGTAAGCCAGTTATTATGCTTGCTACTTCTCCTGGTCCTGGTGGTGCGAGTTCTGTATTAGCTGCAGCAACTGGTTCTGCTCCTTACTTTGCAGCAGAAGTGAAAGGTTCACTGTCTATTCCTAGTTTTTACGATAATTTTGACATGGAAAAAGGCGTGTTAAAAAATGAAGCGTTGGCTGAGAAATTAAAAGCAATTATTGCTGAGCTATAAATAGTGATAAAGCGATTCTAACTAATTATTAGTATGTGAAAGGGCGTATTTATTTTATATAGATACGCCCTTTTTATTGTTTTAAAAATGAATAGTAGCGATGCTAATTAACATTTCTCATTAGAACACAGAAAAGCTGAATTAAATTATATTAACGATATCAAACACACATCGAAACATAACGGAGTAAAGTGTCACTCAGTAAATTTATTTTTAAGTCACAAATTCTCAACAAGTGAACGTAATGTCATCATTTATCACTATTATTGATAAGAGTTATGCACGAGAATAGAGAGGCTTAGATTATTATATGGTCATGATTTATATAGGACGTTTTTTATGATTAAGAAATATGTAGCTTTGTTGCTATTGATGGTGAGCTTTATTGCACCAACGTACGCACAAAGCATTGATGAAATGAAAGTAACACAGCAAAACTTACAAGAACGCTTAGTACAATTATCTGCGGCTGATCCTGCTGATAAGCTCTTTTTTGAAGATGTACTTCGTCGAAAGAATGAAGAAATTAGAAACAATATTTCTGAAAAAATTCAAGATGAAACGAAAGCCCCTGCACTTGTTGAAACCGTGCGCTTAGAAATGAAATTAGTAAATCAACTATTGGCATACAGTCAGAAAGAGTTGATTCGTATTACTAAAGCATCAAGAAAAGCGAGCGGTGACGAGAAGGCTGACCTAGAATTTGCGGCTCAAAAGCGCTTAGGTATGATGGACCAATATTACGTTGAAGCTTTTGAAACGTTAGCTTGGGGTGAGTCGTTAAATATTGATTTTACAAATGAAGAACAAAACATTTTAAAAGATCTAGAAACTAGAGCTGACCTATTATTTAATGTTATTCATTATCTTGATTCACAACGAAATGATATTGCTCAACGTCTTAAATTTGCTTCTCCTGAGCAGAAAGTAACGCTAAAGCAAAATGCGGTGAACATGGCTGAGCGAATTTCATTGATGGTTGCAAGCTTAGAAGCAACGACGGCATTAATGGAAGAAAATAACGTTGATATTACAAAATATAAACAGCTTATCTTCTCAATTACTGGCGATATTAATAGTGATGTATTAGACGTCAGCGTTGCTTATGGATTAACTGAAGAGTGGGCTAACGGGTTTAAGGATTGGGCGATTGAGAATGCGCCATCGTTGGTTTTAAAAACGCTAATCTTTATTATTATTTTATGGGTAACTCGAGTTATTTCTCGTTTAGCTAGAAAAGCGATAAAGAAAAGCGTGTCTCATTCTAAAATGAAATTCAGTCATTTGATGCAAGATTTCTTTGTTTCAATGGGCACGAAGCTAGTAACGTTAATTGGTATTCTGATTGCGCTATCGCAAGTTGGTATCAATTTAGGACCACTATTAACAGGCTTTGGTGTTGCTGGTGTGGTTATTGGTTTTGCACTTAAAGATACATTATCTAACTTTGCATCAGGCATGATGATCTTAATTTATCGTCCATTTGATGTGAATGATTTAGTTGAGATTGCAGGTATTACGGGTAAAGTAAGCCACATGAACCTAGTGTCGACTACTGTTAAAACAATTGATAATCAACAGCTTGTTTTTCCGAACAATAAGATTTGGGGCGATGTTATTAAGAATGTAACGGCTGAGACTGTACGACGTGTCGACATGGTTTTTGGTATTGGTTATCAAGATGATATTGAGAAAGCGAAAGCCATCTTTAATGATATCTTAGCGAGTCATCCTGCCGTATTGAAATCACCAGAACATATGGTGAAATTGCATACTCTTAATGAATCATCAGTCGACTTTATTGTTCGCCCATGGGTGAAAACTGACGATTATTGGGATGTGTATTGGGAAGTGACCGAAACCGTTAAGAAACGCTTTGATGCTGAAGGCGTGAGCATTCCGTTCCCACAACGTGATGTGCATGTTTATAAGCATGATGCTTAATATCTGGGTATAAAATACAATAAATAAAAAAGGAGTGATTCTGAATCACTCCTTTTTTTGTCTTTATTTTAAGCGACTATTTATCTGAATCGATAGTAATATTAGATGGCTTTTTAAATTTCTTTATGATGAGAGAGGCAACAAAAAACACGACACCGACAATAAGAGCTGAACGTAAGATAGTGAATCCATCATGCTCTAATTGTTGTACATGAGGGCCTACAGAGGCAAATAAGCGTAAACTGAAGAAGGCCAACATGATAAATGGGATGATTTTGTTCATTCGTTTATGCTCCGTTAATGTAGGGTGTCGTTATGTAGTGTTAACAATCATAACGAAAGGTAAGCTAAATTGAATTGCCTTTATTGGTAATGTAAGTTTACTTTTTTATCAGACCTTGATGTGTTCAAAAGACTGGGTGATTTGTGGGGGATGACAAGATTGAATGTCTCCGCTAAAGAAAGGTAAGATCTACGTATTATGTTTGGCGACCTTCTGCCTTAATTTTCAGGTAAATGAAAATTATTTTAAAATAAATGAAGAAAAATCTTTACAATATTCGGCAGTAGGGTATTATCCATCTAGCTCTGTTGCTCAGAGTTGTTAATGAACATCAAGTAAAAGTAAGCCTTAGTATTTCTTCGTAATGTTGTTATTCTCAGTGTTTCCCTTAGCTTTGTAGTCACATTTAATAATTCAAGCTCTAAGCGCATCGCATTATGCGATTTTTTATGAATTTAAATATATAAGGGACATCACATGTCTAAAACAACTGGTATCGTTAAATGGTTTAACGAAGAGAAAGGTTTCGGTTTTATCACTCAAGATAACGGCGGCGCTGACGTATTCGTACATTTCCGTGCTATCGCTTCAGAGGGTTTCAAAACTCTTGCTGAAGGCCAAAAAGTTTCTTTTGAAGTTGAGCAAGGCCAAAAAGGCCCACAAGCTGCGAACGTTGTAGCTGCTTAATTTCAAATAAGTTGCGCAGATGGTATTTATACCATTTGCGCTACTTTTAAATGCTTTATTAACACTCGATTTAGTTCTACTCTGTAAGATATAAACATTTCAAACATCTGCTCCTGTTTTGTACTTGTCCTAACCTCTCTTATTTACTTCTACTATTTTAGTTTTAATCCAATCATTTTCTGTAACATCAATCTATGACATCATTTAAATTAATTTTTTAGCCTCATTCTATTTAAAAAATGCAGGTCAAAAATTAAGCATATTTCTTATTTATAAATCCAAAGGTACTAAATGAACGTAAGTTTTACTATTTTCAAAAATAATGTTTCATGGGACGCTCCAATTCACCAACTAAACAGTGATGTTTTATTGCGTAATGTCTTAATCAAAGGCAATTTGAATACGTTTGATATTCAATTTTCATATTGTGAAGAGACGGGTGAAGGAAGTATTACCAATAGCGATAATCACTCTATTGGCAACTTTTCAATTTCTTACTAATTAATCACGTTTTTAGATTTAACTGAACTTTTATTGACTCCCCCAAAATAGCACTGGCCAATTCTTTTTCTCTGAATAGCTTTTTAGTGGTTCACAAGGATTTACCAAGTACGTATGGTCCACGTACAAACACAATGGTAAATCGTTGATAGAATCGGTATAAAAGTGAATATCAGAATAGGTATTTTTTTCTCCACCTAGCCATTCCGTTAGTCGCGTTACTTTCCCTTCTCTATAGCTTGCTGTACCTAATATATGGCGAGTGTAATAACCATTTTTTTCTTTTAAATCAATACCAATAGCATGTTCAATGCCAATTTTTTTAGCGACCGCTTTAACTAAAAATGTGACGGATGCAGAGATGAGCACAATATCTATGTTATCGTTTTTTAATTCTTGAATTAGTGTTTTTGCTTCGGGAAACAATAAAGGCAAAATTCGCTCTTCGACACATTCTTCCGTAAGTTCTGTGATTTTTTCTTTTGCCACTGCTTTCAATGGGTACATTGAGAAGGCAAGATAATCTTCCATGTCCATCAAACCCCGCGAATACAGTGTCATTAAACGTTTATCTTCCGTTAAAAAGCTAGGATCCGTGACCATTCCTTTATCCACTAAGAACTCATTCCAAATCATGGCACAATCACCGTTGATCAACGTGTCATCCATATCAAATACGTACAATGGTTGCATCATATTAAGCTCTCACTGGTTGAATTTCGTTAAGATTAAAGAGTAAGTCTAATGTACTTCCTGCGGCTAACAGCCTTTCTGAAGAACGATTCAATAAATCGACGGTAAGATCGCAATTATTTACATCGACTTGGTAGCGAATAACATTACCAAGTAATTGGTGGCTCTTAATAATGCCTTGTTTTGGGGCTGAAATATGCTCGGCATAGTGCCGACCTTCTTCTTTTACATAAATCGATTCTGGACGAATGGCGACTTTCCACTCTGTTTCAATATCAAAGAGTTGTTTTGCTTTTGGTGCGTCAACTAAATTATAGTGCCCCATGAAACCAGCCACAAACTCATTTGCAGGTTGGGTATATATTTCTTCTGGTGATCCTTGTTGAACGATTTCGCCTTGGTTCATTAAAAAGATGCGATCGGACATTATCATCGCTTCCTCTTGATCGTGAGTGACAAAGATCGTCGTTAAGTTCAGCTCTTTTTGAATATCACGGATTTGTTGGCGAAGGCGTTTTCTGATCTTTGCATCTAATGCCGATAATGGCTCATCCAGTAATAATATTCTAGGTTTTACAACTAACGCACGAGCCAATGCTACTCGTTGACGTTGTCCGCCAGAAAGTTGATGTGGATAGTGATCTTCTTTGCCATTCAAATCAACCAATTCAATGACTTTATTTACCTCTTTTTCGACCGTATTTGCATCGATTTTTTTCATTTTCAAACCAAATGCGATGTTTTCTTTTACGGTCATATTAGGAAATAAGGCATAAGATTGAAACACCATCCCAATGCCACGTTGTTGTGGTGTTTGATTTGTGATGTTTTCGCCATTTACCCAAATTTCGCCGTTATTGATGGGATCTAAGCCCGTCAAGCTACGAAGTAGTGTTGATTTACCACAACCACTTGGGCCTAATAACGTGATGAATTCCCCTTTTTCGATATTGAAACTCACATCTTCAAATACGGTATTATCACCAAAACGTTTCGTTAATTTATTTACGCTTACATAGCTCATGATTTGATCCCTTGGCTAAAACGACTTGCTAGCCAAGTCAGTAAAAAGATGAATAAGAAATAGGTCATTACTAATGCAGACGTAAAGTGTCCGCTCGTTTGTCGCATGTTATAGAGGTAGATTTGCAGAGTTTCATAACGCGTGCCGACTAAGATGTTGGCAAACACAAATTCACCCAGTAAAAATGAAAAGGATAAGAAGAGTGATGCCATTAATCCTTTCCTTAAATTCGGAAGAATGATCAAGAGAAACGCTTTGGTTGTACTTGCTCCTAGTAAATGAGCTGCATCCATTAGATCGTGTAAATTGATGGCTTCAAAACTATTTGCGACAGCGCGGTACATAAATGGTAATGCAATAGTGAAATAGGTTCCGATGAGTATCCAGGGTGTTCCAACTAAAGGGATACTACTGTCAGCATAGATTTGCAATAACCCAACGGATGACACGACAGGTGGAACCGCAAAGGGTAATAGAATGAGAATGTTCATCACTTTATCGAGTTTTGGGAAGTAATAAAATACGACAAAAATAGCGGGAATAATCAGTACAACACTCAACGTTAATGAGGCGAGACCAATAAATAATGAACGCCCAAATGCAGCGATGAAACGCTCGTCTGTTAATAGTTGTCCATACCAGTTCAAAGTGAATCCATCTGGAAGGATTTTCGCCCCCCAGCGTGAAGACATCGAGTACACAAACGTCGCAATAATTGGGATCATCATGATACCGACAATAGAATAAACGACTGATTTGTGAAAGGTGGCGTTAACGTTTTGCATGATAACTCCTAGCAATAAGCCACTGATTAATTAGGGTAATGAAGGCCAGTATTGCCATTAATATGACAGAAATAGCGGCGGCTAAATTTGGCTCTAAGAATAAATCTCCAGAAACAAGACTCGCAATACGAACGGTAATGACGTTGTAGTTACCATTGGTGAGAGCATACACACTGGCGTAAGCACCAATGGCATTAGCGATTAAAATGATGAAGGTGCCAAGTAACGCGGGTGATAACACAGGTAAGGCGATTTTTATCCAGTATTGCCATGTTTTTGCACCAAGTAGCGCTGAAGCGGCCTGCCAATCATCGCTTAATGCATCAAACGCGGGATAAAGTAATAAAACACCCAAAGGGATTTGGAAGTAAATATAAAGCGTGAGTAAGCCCCATTGGCCATATAAATTAAAATCATCAATGAGGCCATATTGCTTGAGTAGCAAAGTGAATGCGCCATTAACGCCTAGAATAATAATGAAGGCAAAAGAGAGTGGTACGCCTGAGAAGTTACTGCTCATATTGGTAAAGGCAATAACGCCATCACGAATTTTGCTGTCAATTCTTCGTAATGATGAAACCAATAAAGTAGCAATTGCGAGCCCAATAAAACTTGACCAAATAGCCAGCCATAAACTGTTACTAAACCCTTGTAGCATAAAGCTTGAATCGAATATTTCTTGATAGTTTTCAAAAGAGTATTCATCTTCATAAATAAAACTATTGATGAACACCCAAATCATCGGAGCTAATTGAAATAAATAGAAAAATAATGCCAATGGAGCGAGCCAAATCGCAGGTTTTATTTTATGTAACCACAATGGTAATCGCTTACTTGGGCTATTTTTAGAATGAGTGACTACAGAACTACTCATAATGTTAATGATCCCTGAGGGTAGGGTTTATCATGGTCGAGTGCCAATAACTGGCATACCATGCCACAAAGTTCGGTTTGTTTAATTACCGCTTCTTGGTGAGTAAATGAATCACCTATGACAAACAAAGGAACCTCTCGTTCTTCTGGTAAGATCCCACCGTGTGATAAGTCGTTATTCATGCCGTGATCACTGGTAATGAGGATCTGATAACCATCGCGAACCCAATCATCAATATAATTAGACAGAATGATATCGGCCATGCGTGCGCTGTTTCTGTATTGGCGAGAATCTAAGCCAAATTTATGTCCAATATCATCAATGTTCATTGGGTGAATTAATAAGAAATTGGGTTGGTGAGTATGACGAAGGTGCTCTGCATCTAGAAATAATGCTTCATCTGGATAGTGATCCCAATGATAAAAACAACCATGTTGAATATTCAGATTTTCATCATCAGTAAAGCGATCACGTACTGCATGATAAGGGGCGATATTATAAAGTTCGCTGACCCAATGATAAGCGGCAGCCGCTGTTTTTAGCCCTTGTTTTCTGGCTAAGCTGAATACCGATTCATGATGAGATAAACGCACTATATTGTTGTTTACAATGCCACTTTCGACTGGAGACACACCGGTGAGTAGGCACTCATAGAGTGGGCGAGACATCGACGGCAATTCAGATTGAATTTTATATAGCGTTGTTCTTTGGTGCTCAATTAACCCATTTAAGTAGCCCATACAATCGCGGGCTACTTGGTAATTAAGTCCATCAAGAACAACAAGGATAACCTTATTGTTCATAGCAACCTCTACTGTTGATTGATAAGGACGTTTTCTTGCCATTGACGTGGCAATTTACGCGCGGATTTTTCCCATGCTTTGAAGTTACTAACAGGATGAACGTTAGTGTATTGGTCGCTTGGAATTAATTTGTCTTGGATGGCTTTAGGTAATACTACGTCGCTACGAATTGGACGAGCGTAGCCTTCAGCCAAGTTGATTTGCCCTTGGTCACTGAAAATATATTCACGAGCTAGTTTTGCTGAGTTCGGGTTTTTAGCGAATTTATTGATGATGGTGGTGTAGCCTGAAATAACCGAGCCATCTTGAGGGATATTTACGCTGAAACGTGCCTGCCCTGATTCATTATGACCGAGCTTGTCGCGATAATTTAACGCGTTGAAATCCCATAAGATAGCGACTTCAACTTCGCCTTTTTCTAAGTTGGCTAAGCCAGGATCGGTATAAGATAAACGACCCTGTTTTGCTAATTTAGCAAAGAATTTAATGGCTGGTTTTAAGTTGCTTTCATCGCCACCATTAGCAAATGCCGCCGCTAAAACGGCGTTGTTTGCTTGAGCTGCAACCCCAACATCTCCTACGCTGACTTTGTATGTACCTTTTAATAAATCGCTCCACGATGTTGGTGGATTTTTTACTAATTGGTTGTTTGATATGAATGAAATAGTGCCCGTGTAAGCTAGAGCCCAATGCCCTTCTTTGTCTTTTGCCCAATCAGGAATGGAATCCCAAGTCGTTGGTTTATACGCTTGAGTGACGCCTCTTTTAACCGCGACTCGTGCAAAGGCAAAGCCGACATCACCAATATCAGCCGTTGCATTTTTCTTTTCTGCAGAAAATTTTGCGATTTCTTGAGCTGAGCTCATGTCGGTATCTTGATGTTTTAATCCGTAGATTTTTCCTAGGTCATTCCATGTATCTTTCCAGTTTGCCCAGCTTCCGGGCATACCAACACTGTAAATGTGGCCTTCTTGTTTCACCGCATTCACAAGAGATTGAATATCTGCTTCTTTAGCAAATAGCGGTGTAGATAGGGTTGTCGCAATTAATGTTGCACTGGTTAGTAATGTTTTCATTCGTCTCTATCCTTTTGGACTACATCAATAATTTGATTGTCATCCTAGAGAGGTTCTGTGACGCTTTTGAGGCGGATTTCTGACAGTTTTAGTGGATTTTGATGTCATTAATGTTTCAGTGTGAGGTGAAAAAAGAGGGCATAACGTTATTTCTTTCATCCAATAAAGGATTAACAAATAGTGCTTGAGTCCTTATTTTTATGATGATAGTTTGTAAGCATGATTATGAATACTCAAGCTACATACCTCTCAATTTGTTGGTGGCGTTCTATTTTATAGAGCGGCGCTGAATCACATCTATTCAAAGCCGTCGGAAGACTGCTTATGAATACCCATAATATGCGTCTCCGATGGTCTATTAGGAGCAATATTATGAAAAATCACACTCAAACAACGACACATCAATCCGTTAAAAAAGAAAAAGTATTAACTGGCGACAGAGCTACGGGACAATTGCATTTAGGGCATTTTATTGGTTCTTTGCAACAGCGAGTTGAGCTGCAACATCAGTATGAGCAAACCATTTTAGTTGCTGATTTACAAGGGCTGACGGACAACGGACATAACCCTCATAAAGTGTCTTCTAATATTTTAAATGTGGTGGCTGACTACCTTGCTGTCGGAATTGATCCTTTAAAAACAACTATCTGCTTACAATCAGCTATTCCTGCGTTATCAGAACTTACTATGTATTATTCAAATCTTGTGTCGGTTGCCCGTCTACAAAGAAATCCAACCGTAAAAAATGAAATTGCGAATAAATCCTTTGGTTCTTCGATTCCTACTGGGTTTTTGACCTACCCAATTAGTCAAGCAGCGGACATTACGGCGTTTAAAGCAACCTTAATTCCGGTGGGGGACGACCAATTACCGATGATAGAGCAGACAAACGAAATAGTAAGGAAGTTAAATCATATCGCTCAAGAAGAAGTGCTTGTTGAGTGCCGTCCATTGTTAAGTAAAATGCCGCGTTTACCTAGCGTTGATGGCAAAAGTAAAATGTCGAAATCGATGGGAAACTGCATACTATTAAGCTCAAGCGTAAAAGATATCTCTAAAGCGGTTAAAGCGATGTATACCGATCCTACTCATTTGAGAGTTGAAGACTCAGGTCAAGTAGAAGGCAATGTGGTGTTTACCTATTTAGATGCTTTTCATTCTGATGCGGCTTATATCAACGAGCTAAAAAGCCAATATCAACAAGGTGGTTTGGGGGATGGTACGACAAAGAAAATTTTAGAAGAGTGCCTACAAGAGATAGTAAGACCAATTCGAGAGCGCAGAGAAATGTACATTTCAGATAAATCGCAGCTTATTGATATTCTGAAACAAGGCAGCCAAAAATCTCAAGAAGAATCAAACCAAGTCTTACATAATGTGAAAAAAGCATTTGGTTTGACGTTGTTTTAAATGGTTTTTCTATTATGGATTAAGATGATGAAGACTTTGCTTGTTGGTCTATTTTAGTTCGTAACCAGCGAGTAAATGCTTGATATTTAGGGCGTAATTCTTGTCCTTTTGGGCAAATTAAGTTATAGCTTAAATTGGATGGGATCGCTTCGAAAGGAGTCACTAATTCCCCATTGTTAAGGTAAGTATCGACTAGGCGTGTTCTTGCTATACCAATTCCCATTCCATTTCTAACGGCGGATATCGCCATTTCAGAATGATTAAAGACATAGTTATTTGATTGAACTGGTGTTGGGTTATTTGTCATAGATAACCAATATGTCCATTCAAAATCAGTGCGAATAGACTCTAACGATTCAGTACAATGAATTAAACAAACGGCATCAATATTGAATACGTCTTTTGGTAGTTTATTTACATATTCTGGGGTGCAAATTGGTGTTAAATATTCGTCAAATAACTTTTCACAATGTAAATCTGGATGAAGCCCATTACTGTAATAAATAGCGAGATCGACCGGTTCATGTTTAAAATCGAGCGGGCTTGCTTTTACTCGGATTTTTAAATCAAGGTTTGGGTATAGAGCTTGAAACTCAGGCAATCTGGGCATTAACCATGATTGAGCGAAGGTGGGAGCAACTCCGATATAAAGCTCTCCGCTGAGTTCATTAAATTGAATATCTTCTATTTCGGAGAAGATGGCTTCAAGAGATGTATCAAGCACATCCCACAAACGTTTCCCTTCTTCTGTAAGCTCTAATTTACGAGTGAGACGAATAAATAAATTAAAACCTAATTGCTCTTCAAGTTGTTTGATTCTCTGGCTTACCGCTCCTTGGGTTAAAAAAAGTTGCTCACTGGCTAAAGTGAAGCTCAAACTTTTTGCCGCTATATTGAAGGTATACAAGTTGGTTAAGAGTGATTGTTTATTATTCATGATGTTCTCACTGTTGGCCTATGGATTAGCCTACCTAATCTATAGATATTCTTATATGGTTTGTTCAACGAGTCAACTTCCCGTTTAATTAATGCAACTAATCTGTAATGAGGACGCAATAATGAAAACATCTTTAAAAATCGCTGTTATTGGTGGTGGTTCAAGTTATACGCCAGAGTTAATTGAAGGGTTATTAAAACGTAAACATGAATTACCATTGGGTGAATTGTGGTTGGTAGATATTGAAGATGGTAAAGAAAAAGTAAACATTATTGCTGGATTGGCTCGCCGCATGATTAAGCGTGAAAATTTAGAGATTACAGTGAAAGTAACTTTAAACCGTCGAGAAGCTTTAGAGGGGGCAGATTTTATTTGTTCTCAATTTAGAGCCGGTTGCCTTGAAGGCCGAATTCGTGATGAGCGTATTTCTTTAAAATATGGAATGATCGGCCAAGAAACGAATGGTCTTGGTGGTTTTGCAAATGCTTGTCGAACCATACCTATAACGCTTAATATTTGTAAAGACATTGAAGAATTGTGCCCTGATGCGTGGCTACTTAATTTTACTAATCCTTCAGGAATGGTGACGGAAGCGGTATTAAAACACACGAATGTAAAAACTGTTGGGCTATGTAATGTTCCCGTGATTATGCAAAAAGGGATTGCAGAAATACTGAAAGCAAAAGAAGAAGACATTATCATGCAAGTTGCAGGGTTAAATCACTTTATTTGGGCTCGTCAAATTTTGCATGAAGGTCAAGACAAGCTACCACAAATCGTTAACGAAATTTTATCTGGTAATGATAAATTAGTACCTAAAAATATCCCTCCTTTTGCATGGTCAAAAGAGCTACTTTCTAATATGGGGATGATCCCATGTGCATACTTACGTTATTACTACATGAGTGATGACATTATGCAGCAAGAAATCAAAGAAGCGGATGGTGAAGGGACGCGTGGTGAAGTCGTTAAGGAGATGGAAGATCGTTTGTTTGATATTTATCGTAACCCTGAGCTAAATGAAAAACCAAAAGAGTTAGAAAAACGTGGTGGTCAATATTATTCAGAAGCGGCTTGTGAGTTAATGAGTTCTATCTATAACGACAAGCGTACAATAATGCATGTAAATACTCGCAATAATGGCACGATTGCAGGTTTACCTGATGATTGTACTGTAGAGGTGAGTGCAATGATTACGAAGTATGGTCCATTGCCATTAAATGTAGCGCCATTTCCAACCGATACATTACGTTTAATCCAACTAATGAAAGAGTTTGAAACGTTAACCGTAGAAGCCGCAATTACTGGGGATTTAAATTTAGCTAAACGCGCGCTGATCTTAAATCCATTGGTTAATACGGGAACTATTTTAGACAAAGCATTAGAAGAGACCGTGAGAGAGAATATGGATTTCATGCCTCAATTTCGTCATTTAGTAGAGTAATTTCAAATAGTTGTTTCTTTCCTTTGTCATAAAACCCTAAGTGGCAGTTTAGTGAGTAGGGGCTCTAAACTGTTACCTAGATCATAAAATAGAAGTAAAAACACGGAGTACTTTTAAATATTCGTGATCTTGATCCTCGCAAACAGATCAGCTCTACTATAGATTGGGTAGGTCATTAAGAATTATGACAGCAGCTCAAAGACGAGCGAGAGATAAAGGAAGTATCTATGAAAAAAACAAGAAGAGCCCAATTGCAACGTGCGCGAATTCAATACTGGAAAGACACTGCAAAAGATACGGCTAAAAAATGGTAAAAAACAAAACTCCTGATTGTCAGGAGTTTTTTGGTTTTAGGGCATCGTAATTAGTAACATTATGTAAATAACTAATTACAGCTATGTATATCGTAATTTAAAGGACTTCATTATTGAGGTCCTTTGTTGTTTTCTGGTCAAAGAAAGTTAGGTAATGACTTTTGGACTTATCCCGCTTACATTCTGAAAAATTTTGTTGGAGTATAAAAATGGAATGCCCAAATTGCGAAGAGCATATTGGCTGGGAGTGGGTAGACGATGAGGAGATTGAACCAAATGAAATCTTTGAGTGTCCTGAGTGCGAAGCACCATTACGTTACTTTATTGATGAAGGAACGTATTTAGGTCCCCAGCATAAAACAATAGAAGTGGTGAGTTAACCCACCACTTCTATTTTTAGTACTTGTATTTATGAAAGCTTAAAGGTTGCCACTTTCTTGCTTAAATCAACGGCTTGTTCTTTAAGGTCATGGGATTGAGTTAAACTGTCTTCTGAATCAATAACCAGTTGATCCGTGACGTCTTTAATCGACGTGATGTTTTGTGTTATTTCCCCTGTTACATGGGTTTGTTCTTCCGCAGCGGTAGCGATTTGAGTCGCCATATCACTAATTAGCGTGACTGATGCGCTAATGTCTTCTAATGCGAGTGCGGCACGATCGGCATCTTCAACTGAGTTATTCGCAAGTTCAGAGCTGCTTTTCATTAGATTAACGGCACGAGCTGTGGTTTGTTGTAAAATGTCGATAGTCGATTTTATTTCTTCTGTTGATGTGTGTGTACGTTGTGATAACACTCGAACTTCGTCAGCTACTACGGCAAAACCGCGGCCTTGCTCTCCTGCTCGTGCTGCTTCAATTGCGGCATTTAATGCAAGTAAGTTCGTTTGTTCAGCAATACCTTGAATCGTCGCAAGTACCGTATTTATTTCTTGTGAATGTTGTTGTAGTTCACTGATCACATTGCTTGCTTCACTTACTTCATTCGCAAGACTGTTGATGGATGCTTTAGTATCAACCACTAAAGAATGTCCTTTTTGAGTGCTGCTTGATGAGTTTTGTGCGGCTTGAGCTGTTTGCTCTGCATGAGAGGCGATTTCGCGAGTCGCAGATGCCATTTCGGTTACGGCAGTGGCTACCATGGTGATTTCTTGTTGTTGAAGGTTGAGTTCTTTTACTGAGTTATTAGCACGAGTTGTACTTTGCTCTGAACCATCGGTTAACTGTTGTGATTGTTGGCGGATATGTTGAATTAACAACTGTAAACTTTCAACAAAGGTATTGAAATTATTCGCCAGTTCTCCCACTTCATCTCTGTTCTCTACATGAATTCGTTGGGTTAAATCACCGCTGCCATTGGCAATCTGAGCAAGTGCTTGAGAGACATTGTTGAGTGGACGGAACAGAATGCCACATAATAAATTAAATAATAAAGTACAGATAATAACAACGATGGCAGTAACGATAATTTGTCCTGAAACCGCATCAAATAGAGGTGCAACTAACGAATCGTAATTAATTACATTGACTGTAATTAGACTGGTTCCCTCTATTTTCTGAGCATACATAATGTATTTTTCACCATCGAGCTCGATTGTGATATCAGAATTACTATTTGTTGCTTGCTGAATCGTTGAGAAATCGAGGCCCAATGCAGACACGGGCTTATTCAATAATGCGGTATTGGGGTGGGTGAAAATATTGCCTTTATTATTAGCAATAAACATAAATCCTTCGCCTGGAATGATTACTTTTTCCATGCTATTTAATATATCGGTGATTTCAACATCAGTACCAACAACCACTTGCTGGCCATGTAGGTTTAATGCTTTCCCTAAAGAGACGACATTTGCTCCTGTTGCTGCGGCAACCGTTGGGTTGTCCATGAATACCTTTGATGGTGCAGCAACGGCATTTGTGTACCAACCCCATTGTCTAGGATCATCATTACCAGGAGGCAGGATCACGCCGTTGGCATTCGCTTGGGAGCCATCAGGGTAAGCGAGGAACACGTTATCAAATTTCGCTGAATCACGAACTTGTTTTAAGTGAACAACAATGGCGTCTTTGTTGGCTTCTTTAGGCAAAGAGGTCAGTGCGCGCTCTTTTGATAGGATCCAATCAGTTACATATTGGTTGTATGAAGCCGTTGTGCTTTCTAATCGTTGCTCTACTTCATTATCTAGTCGATCTAATGAGGCGTTAAATGATAGAGCTTCAACTAATACTCCCCCGAGTATAATTGCGGCACCAGCGGAAATCGCGAGCTTATTTTTAAGGGATAAATTTTTAAGCATAATAATTTTTCATCTTATAATGGTTTAATTAATAATAATTTTTTGAATAGTGTTTATTTAACTTTGTCGTCGTATTTTTCAATGTTGAAATAAGTAATGCCATTGCTATTACATTGAGCCTATTAATAGAAATGACGATAATTATCGGGTACATAGATTTGTTAAGCATGGTTCGTGCCGTTTTTTCTTACGTATTCAATATATTGTTTATTAAAGATGATAAAGTGCGCTCGTCGCTTTTAATATTTTTACGATTAGGGAAAATGAGTGAATACATCATATAAATATACGATAGCGGGTTGCTCCGCTATTTTATTATGGAGTTTGATTGTTGGGTTGATCCGTAATGTGACTGAACAGCTTGGTCCCATTGGTGGCGCAGCCATGATATATAGCGTCAGTTCTATTTTTTTAGTGCTTGTTATTGGTGCTCCTCGATTAACGCTATTTTCTCCTAAATATCTCTTAATTGGTGGAGGGATGTTTGTTAGTTATGAAATGTGTTTATCATTGGCTTTAGGCATGGCACACAGTAGAACCCAAGCTGTTGAAATGAGTATCATCAACTATTTGTGGCCCTCGCTAACCGTATTATTTGCAGTTGTCACCAGTCGAAAGCCCGTGAATAAAATATTATATCCCGCTATCGCATTGTCATTTTTTGGTGTGGCATGGACATTAAGTGGCGATGGTGGGCTTTCAATTTCCCAGTTATTGGCAAATGCGGCAACAAACCCTGTGAGCTATACCTTGGCTTTTGTCGGTGCATTTATTTGGGCTGCATATTGTAATGTCACTAAAAAATTAGCGAATGGAAAGAATGCCATTACGTGGTTTTTTATTGCAACCGCACTCTCTCTTTGGATTAAATACCTGTTCAGCGATGAAGGAAGCCTTGTTTTTACTGGTGGTGTAATGATTGATTTGTTATTAGCCGGAATTGTTATGGGAAGTGGTTATGCACTGTGGAATATCGGGATCATTGGTGGGAATATGGTACTACTTGCAACGTTCTCTTATTTCACTCCTGTATTATCTACGTTCTTCTCTGCGTGGATTTTAGACATAGAATTAACAGTTCAATTCTGGCAAGGCGTTACAATGGTGACCATCGCCTCATTATTGTGTTGGTGGTTTACTCGAGAGAAAAGTAAATAAAACGGTAACTTACCGATAAATAAGAGTATTGATTTGAACTATAGTGATATTCATAACGTAAATGTGGTTATCGTAAATTTAAAATTTCAATGTTGTAGTATATATATGAAAATTAATAACTTACTTTTTAATGTGACAAGGAATGTTTATGAAACTCAGCAATAATTTCTCGAATCAAGCAATTGATGCCTTTATCAAAATAAGTGCACTTTCTGTTTTGGTTTTATGGTGTTTCTCTATTCTAAAACCGTTTCTCTTACTTGTTGTGTGGGGGGGTATTATTGCGACGGCGCTGTATCCTATTGTCGCTTTTATTAGTAAAAGAACATCAGTGAGTGAAAGTAAAGTTAGCATTGGCTTAACCATTATTGGCGTATTGTTTATTCCTTTAATCGCTGTATCTACAGGGATTTATACGAGTGGGTCAGAGCTGTTTTTAGGTTATCAAGATGGCTCAATTGCGATCCCTAAACCGAATGTCGCGATGCAGGAATGGCCTTTAATTGGGCATAAAGCGTATGCTTTTATGTTACAGGCTTCTTCAAATCTTGAGAGTCTCTTATTTAAATACAGCAGCGAAATTAAAGTGGTGGCTGGTAAAGCGGCGTCTTTGGCGGGTTCTCTTGGTTTTGGGTTTATTCAGTTCATCGTATCAACGATTATCTCGGGTGTTTTCATGGCGAATGCCGCTAAGTGTGAGCGAGCATTTATTCTTGTGACTGACCGTTTAACTGGCGAACATGGTAAAGCATTGACGGCATTATCGAGAACAACGGTAAGAAGTGTCGTCCAAGGGGTTATTGGTGTTGCGGTTATTCAAGCAATAATGGCGGGATTAGGGATGGCCTTAGTCGGTGTGCCTGCTCTTGGTCTTTGGGTTTTATTAGTTCTGTTGGTCGCGATTATTCAATTGCCTCCTATTTTGGCGCTTTTACCTGTGATTTTTTATGTATTCAGCGTCGATACAACCACAACTGCGGTGATCTTTTTAATTTGGTGTCTATTAATCGGCAGCAGTGATGCGATATTAAAACCAATTTTATTAAGCAGAGGTTCTGATATCCCAATGATCGTTATTTTACTTGGCGCATTAGGTGGGATGGCAATGTCAGGCATTGTGGGATTATTTGTTGGAGCGGTGGTTCTCAGTTTAACGTATCGATTATTTATGGTGTGGTTAGAGAATGAAGATAAAGAAAACAAAGCATAATCGCTCTGTAAATACATCGTATTGGTGTACTTTTGATAAATACGTTTGTGTATTAGTTTGATGCAAAAACGCTGAAAGCGTGATGGATGAAAAGGGAGGAAAGAATGGCGAACATAGTCATATTGCATGGTCTGTACATGCATGGCGTAGTTATGAAACCAATGGCCTCTCGGTTAAAAAAGAAAGGTCATACCGTACAAATTATTAGTTATAACTCATTGCGAATTAATGAAACGCTATTGTTTAAACGCATTCATCGTTGCTTATCGTTATCTAAAAAGAATGTATTGGTCGGACATAGCTTGGGCGGGATCTTAGCCATTAATTTTGTAAACTTGCATCAGGATTTGAATACGCCGATTGATTGTATTGTCACGATAGGATCACCTCTTAAGGGCGCGTCTATTGCGAAAAAAATTCAAAATAAAAAATTAGGATTTATTTTAGGTAATGCAAAAGAGCAAGGTTTAGTCAATGTCACCAAATTAACGACGGATTGCCCGATTGGTTCTATTGCTGGAACGATGCCGATTGGAATTCGTACTCCGATAATGAGAGATAAACAGCCTTCAGATGGAACGGTGACTGTCGAAGAAACATTATTGCCAGATTTGCGCGATCATCTGTGCTTAAAATATTCTCACACGAGTTTGATTTATGCGACAGCTACAGTGAACCAAGTAGATTACTTTATTGCGAATCATGAGTTTGAAAGATGATAGTTGAACGTCATTGATCGAAAGTAAGCGTGCGGGGAACTACACCTAACAAATAGAACAATAGGCGCCTACGGCGCAAATCAAAAGGACTCAACCTCTTCCATTGTTGCCAATAAATCGTTTATCCTATCGCCATGCACGCATATAAACCCCTGAAACAATTATTTAATAGTCAAAATAACTGGCTTAAATGTAAGCGTGCGGGGAACTACACCTTGTCTTTTACATTCCAAGGTAAAAGTGAATCGATATCTGGCGATCCAACACATAAACGATCTAGACAATACCTAATATAATCGTAAGGGATTAATCCGTTTGCCTTTGCTGTTTCTACAATGCTGTAAAGCATTGCACTTGAATCTGCACCAGCCGTTGAACCCGAAAATAACCAGTTTTTCCGGCCGATAACAAACGGTTTAACCGCTCGCTCTGCTCGATTGTTATCAATAGATAACAATCCATCATCAATATAACGAACTAATTTATCCCATTGATTTAATGTATAGCTAATCGCCTCACCTAATTTTGTTTTAGGTGATACTCGACTAACTGCGCTATCAAGCCAATCACGGAGCTCTTTAAGTAAATCGCGGGCTTCTGTCTGCCTAGCAACATACTTGGCTTCAGGGGAAGCCTCTTTTAATAACGATTCGATCCGGTATAGCTTTTGGATTTTACTCAATACCCAATCTGCACTCCCTGTTTTCCCTTTTACTTGAACACGTTGAGCCTCAATAAATCGTCGACGTGCGTGTGCCCAACAGCCAACTAAAATCGCTTCAGTTTGTTCATAACCTTGGTAACCATCGGTATGTAAATACCCGTTATAACCTTTTAAAAAGTTAACTGGATGGTAGCCATGCCTGCTAGATTGATAATCATAAAGTACAATTCCAGGCAAAACACCAGAGCCTGGAGAATCATAGCCAGAGCAGTAGACCCACATATAACATTTTGCTTTTTCAACATCCAACACATTTACCGTTGTTTCATCACAATGCAGAGTGGGTTGTTCAAGCAAAATACGATGTAACTCGTTATTAAGAGGGGTAAATAGTACCGAGCATTTTATTAACCAATCCGCCATCGTTCGCCGTCCAATAATGATACCCCATTGCTGAAATAACGTTTCTTGACGATAAAGTGGAAGACTGTATTGAAATTTAGCCGTAATAATTTGAGCAAGTAAACTTGCGGTCGCAATCCCTTTAGGGATTGGTGACGCTGGCATTGGGGCTTGTTTAATGTCTACTGAAGTATTGTTTTTTTCACAATTTCGGCAAGCATATTTAGGACGAACATGTTGAATAACTTCCACTTTAGCTGGTACAAATTCCAACTTTTCACTGATGTCTTTACCCATCGCATGCATCTCTAGACCGCAACACTTACAAGTTTTATCTTTTATGTCGTGGATAATAACAGTACGCGGTAAGTCTTCAGGTAAGCGTTGGCGTTTTGGCTTTTGACGAGTGTAGGTAATCGTTTGTGTGTCATCATTTTCAATGATGATTTCTTCTTCTGTTTCATTGAATAAATCAAATTGAGTCGAGTCAGATTCACTGCTTTTACCAAAGCGCTGATGTTGAGCCAGCCGAAATTGCTCTAGAAGACGGTTATATTTATTTTCAAGCTGAAGCACAAGTGCTTTCAGCTCGTCAATGGTATCAGGAAGTGGTTTTATTTTATCAGTCATGTAGATGACTATATAACGATAATACAGGTAATCAATCGGTTGCCTCCTATTCTTGACTGAGAATCAACTATTTAAAGGGTTGTTTGATAATGTACCGGTTGATGTCCTAAGATATCAAAACCTTGTAATAGCAGTGTCAGTTGCTGCTCTGATAATGCTAACGTATCGTTATTTATATTTCGTGGCCATTTGAAGCGGTCTTCATCTAATCGCTTGTACCATAAAGCGAATCCTGTTTTATCCCAATACAATATTTTGAGTTTATCACGAGGCTTATTGCAAAATATAAATAGAGCATCACTAAACGGTGATAGTTGCATTTCTTGCTCAACAATCACGACAAGGCCATTAATGGCCTTGCGAAAATCGACAAAATCACGATGAAGATAAATGGTGGAAACATCAGTAAATACATTCATGATTGATACCCTTTTAATAAGAGTCCTATCCAGTGAGGTTCAGTATTAGCTGGCAATGTTAATCGCAATTTTCCGATAGAAAGTTGAATATCTGGTAATTGTGGAGTGGCGATGATAGTTGATGTTAACGCTTCTACTTTCAAGAAAGTAGAAGCGTTAATCTTTTGTTTCCATCGTGCTTTACGTGCACTAAATGTCTTTGGCAGAATATTATGGTTACGACAAAATTCAGCGGCACTAAGCTTGCTAGATTGCTGAGATTCAAATAGAGCGTGCCATTGCTCTGGTGTTCTCTTTTTATCTTTTTGCATAATTACGTTCTCGTTAAATGAAAGATCGTAAGATACGCATAATGAATTTTATTTGTTAGGTGTAGTTCCCCGCACGCTTACATTGGTTTAATGCTTTTTCTGCAGCGTAAACATGCTGTTGTTGAGTGGCAATTAAAGCATCCCATTGATGTGATTTTTGATGTAACTTTTCTAAGGTATCAGCAAAAACACTATAAAATCCATAGTTATGATTTGAGTTTACTTGTGATTGTATCTTGTGACATAACGCCAATGCTTTTTCGTTTTGATTGATACTTTCAAGGTATTTAGCAAAGAAAATATTATTTTCTAAGCGATTATGTTTGTCGTGAATATGGATGAAAATTAGCTCAGATTGCTCAAAATAACTCATGGTTTTATCTTGATCTGCGTGTTTTTGTTTTGCCATCATTTGGGCTAAGTAGCCATAAGACAATGCTAAAATACGTTTGTTTTTTTGTATTTTGGCAATTTTTTTTGCTTGATGAATAAAGCCAATAGCATCATCAAAATGTTGTAAATGCCCATAAGCATAACCGAGATTAAGTAGACAAATAGCCAAATTGAGCTGATGATTCGCATTTTTAGACGCTAAAATACCCTGTTTCGCATAATTGACGGCTTGTGTGTATTGCTCTAAACAAAGGTACATGTCGCTGATATTGCAATACACCAATGAGCGAATGTTATCGTCAAGTAGGTGTATATTTTCAACTACTTCTTTATAGAGATCGTACGCAGATGCGTATTGTTCCGAATCAATATAAAGAGAGGCTAACATGGCATTAACGTAAACTCTAAGTAATATTTCATCGTCAGTTAATTCGGCCAAACACTCAATGTAAGCGTAAATCGCTTTGTCTATCTCATCATGTCTATCATATGTATATGCCTCTAAGAAAGAGGTAATACTGGGCGGGCACGGTGAAGCGAGATCTAAGCAAATAAGCTTAATTTTTTGTTTGGCTTTTTCTAAGCCGCTGACACCAGGATAATGCTGTATTCTGGTGACTATTCCCATGATTTGAGAATAAACATGATCACACATATTGTGGCCCCGTTGCTATTGAGTCATTACTTTACGGTACTCAGTGTTCTACAGCAAGTAATAATGGGTCAATAGAACAGGATTAACACGATGTAGAGATTGATTGGTGAGTGTTTAAGCAATTAAAAGCTGGAGCCAGGTTCTGAAAGAAACTCAATTTCTTCTGCGGTACTTTTTCTACTTAATATTGTGTTTCGGTGAGGGTAACGACCAAAGCGATCAATGATTTTTTTGTGTTTTAACTCAAACTCATAATTGCCTTCTCGATGTAGTGATTTAAAAAGAATGACGGCTTCATCATGAATGACTTTTGATTCACTGTGCATGTAAGGCATATAAAGAAAGCTGCGTTGTTCTTCTGATAACATCTTGTCTGCGCCAATCGAAATCGCTTCTTGTGCAAGAGCTAAAGCAAGCGGATCTTGAGAGAAAGCTTGGGGCGTGTTGCGATAAATATTACGAGAGAATTGGTCAAGAACGATAATTTCAGCGAGACGTCCTAAAGGGGCTGCTCGCCAAGAGAACAGTTCGGAGTGAGAGGCTTTTTTTAGTAATGGTAAAAAGCGCTGCTGTATTTGTTTATCGAGTTGTTCGTTACCGACAAACCAATCTTTAGGTTCCAGTTCTTCAAACCAAAATGTAATGATTTCTTGATACATAATACCTTCTTTGCCTGTTGGGTGTGTGTGTAAAGTATAACTTGGAATATTACTGTCTTTCATTTTCATTATGTATAACTGGTTTTATGTCTAGTAAATGAAAAAAACAGAATAAATACATCCTTATAATTACCTTCTTACTCTATTTTTATCTAAGCTTAGAATAAGAAAATAAAATAGTATCAAGGCAATAAAAAGGATGTGGCATGAAGGGAATTATATTTTCAGAATTTTTAGAGTTAGTAGAAGACACGTTTGGTTTAGAAATCTGCCAAGAAATGCTGGATCAAAATAATGATGAAGGGGCTTACACTTCGGTTGGAACGTATGATCATAAAGACTTAGTTAAATTGATTATTTCATTGAGTAAATTGACGGGCATTAGCATTGAAGATTTACAAGAAGTGTATGGTAAGTCGGTATTCTTAACCTTGTTCGACAGTATGCCGGGTTTAAAAGGCAAATCGTCATCGACGTTTGAATTTATTAAACAAGTAGAAAATTACATTCATATAGAAGTTAAGAAACTTTACTCTGATGCAAACCCCCCTCAATTTACCTTTATCTCTAGTACTGAATCTGAAATGGTGATGGACTACATTTCTGCTCGCTGCTTCTCTCATGTTTGTTTTGGTTTAATTCAAGGGTGTGCAGATTTTTTCAATGAAAAAATTGATATACAAATGGTACCAATTCAAGAAGACGGATCTCAAGTTCGTTTTACCTTAAAAAAGCAGTAATGTTTAAGAGGTAATTATGGATAACGATAAAATGATTGAATTATTAAATCGGAAAATCCAACGAGAAAAAGCTTCTCGTAAGGCTGCGGAAGGCTTGCTTGAACAAAAGAGTCATGAGCTTTTTATTGCGAAACAGTTAGTTGAAGAAACGCTGTTAATTGTACAAGAAAAGGCAGAAAAAGACGTGGCTTTGCTTCAATTCAAAGGATACCTCGATGCGATTCTTCTTGATTACAATCAAGCGTTTTTACAAGAAGCGCCATCGAGCACGTTACTGCAACGTTTATTGGATGATTTAGTTAGCATTGAGGGGATTGCTTCTTTGCGATTAACGGTCGCACCAACGTTAAGTGACAATGTTCAATCCATTTTAAATGCCGGAGAGGTAGGTGAGTATCACGATCTTCCACACTCAACTTCCGAGTTTAATTGGAGTGAAGATACGGTTCATATATTAGTTTATTTACACCAAAATGATGAACGTTGTGGGGCGTTGCAATTTACGTTTAACACTCCGCCAAGCGAAACGTGGCATCAAACTATTGAAAAGCAGTTTTGTTTATTTTCAGAGATGTTAAGTGCCGCTTTTGTGCGTCAGCAGTTACTTGAAAACACAATAAAAGAAAAGCAGAGAGCAGAGAACTCAGAGCAAGCGACCCGTGATTTTGTTGCGATGATAAATCATGAGTTAAGAACTCCGCTTAATGGTCTGCTAGGTTCGGCTGAGTTGATGGAAGACACGAATATTACTCAGTATCAACAAACACTTTTAATGACGATTCATCAAGCGGGTGAAATGCTTAGAGTGATCATTAATGATTTACTCGACTTCAGTAAAATGAATGCAGGTATGCTTCAATTAAGCATTACCCAGTTTTCACCCCAAATATTGATTCAGACGATTGAACAAATGTTTTTACATC
Organism: Aliivibrio salmonicida LFI1238; assembly: GCF_000196495.1. Lineage (NCBI taxonomy): Bacteria > Pseudomonadati > Pseudomonadota > Gammaproteobacteria > Vibrionales > Vibrionaceae > Aliivibrio > Aliivibrio salmonicida. Next base: position 1,110,363 of record NC_011313.1, on the reverse strand, counting down.
AAATTGAAGAAACAAGATTAGAGTTTGTGGTTGGTATAGAGAATACTTTACCGGATGGATTATCTGGAGACATTGACCGTATCCAACAAATATTGGTAAACCTTATTGGGAACGCAATTAAGTTTACAAAAGAAGGCGAGATCCGATTTTCAGCTTCTTGGAAAGATAATGTCTTATGTTTTACAGTGTCTGACAGTGGTTGCGGTATTCCATTAGATAAACAATCCACGTTATTTGATCCCTTTACTCAAGTCGATAATTCCAGTCAACGACAGTTTGAAGGAACAGGACTTGGATTGTCTATTTGTAAATCCTTAATTGATAAGATGGAAGGGACATTAACGCTTGAAAGTGAATTAGGGAAAGGCTCAGTTTTTTCTGTTGAGATCCCATTAATTCCTACGTATGAAACGAAAGTCAAAGAGCAGGAAACGTTTGATATCAGCCATTCTATTGGAGGCTTGTCGGTACTTGCGGTTGAAGACATTAAGATGAATCAAGTGATCTTAAGTATGATGCTGACTAAGCTAGATATACATCCTTACTTTGCGAACGATGGGCAACAAGCCTTAGCTTTTTTAGAGAGTGAAGTGGTTGATGTAATTTTAATGGATTGTCGAATGCCAGTGATGGACGGGTTTGAAACGACAAGACGATTACGCGAACAAGGCTACACAAAGCCAATTATTGCTCTGACAGCAGGAACAACGTCAACTGAAATGGCAAGTTGTATAGAGGCCGGAATGGACGATATTTTGCATAAGCCCTATAAAGCAAAAGAGCTAGAAAAGATGTTAAAAGTTTGGAGTGTTCGACTTGTCTCGTCTTAATTTTTGACTGTTTATTAGAATAAAAAAGCCCTATCGCCGTGATGACGATAGGGCTTTGTTTTGTTTTAATGGCTACGCATTAGATTCTGATAATGCCGCTTCTGCTTGTTTGCTGCTTTCAAGCATTTTACGAATGATGAATGAAGCAATAAAGGCAACGGCGACCATAACAACCGCAAGAATTGTCAGTAGTTGGAAGTAATTACCGTAGACAGTTTGGATAAACTCTTGAGTGATCACTTGCCCTTTTTCTTGAGCGATAGACGTTGAGAATACCGCACCAACAATACCACTTAGCGCAATCGCTACTGAAAACAAACTTACTGAGAAGTTTTCAATGTGTTTTGGCGCAACAGATAAGATAAACGCAACTACTAAGCTACCCACGATAACTTCTGCAAACGCTTGGAAGAAGTGAATGACTAAGAAAATTTCTGGACGGATAATCGCATCTTCACCCACGCCCATTACTGCCATGGTTAAAATACCAAACGCAATGGCGGTGAGAATAAAGGCAAAACCAATCTTGGTTGCGGTTGAAAAATGAATGTTACGTTTCTCAAGTGAAGAAAAAAGCATTGCAATCACAGGGCCGGCAACAATACACCACAGTGGATTCATTGCCATTGACGCTTCTGGTGCAATTGGGATTAAGTTGAATAGGTCACCACGCATGGCATTGATCGTTACCATGGTCATTGATGTCATCATTTGACCGTAGTACACAAAGAAAGCCGTTGTTAATACGGTCATGATCAAAATTGTGCCCATTTTTAATGCGTCTGATTTTTCAGATTTCATCATTAATGCAATGAAATAACCAATGGCCGCTAAACCAATGGCATAAACGATATTCTGGCCAATATCCATGTTTGAGAACATGAAGAAAACCAAGGCAATCATTGCTGTCGAAGTGACTAGAAAGGCAATCCAGTTTTTTGTGCTTACTGGTTTTTGATCAATCTCAGCGCCAACGGTTAATAATGATTTACGGAAAATCACTAAGGTTGCTAGGGCAAAGAAAGCCAAAATTGCAGATAACAAGAAGCTTCCATGGAACCCAAGAACTAAAACAAACATTGGGAATAGATATTGCCCTAATAGTGCGCCAACGTTGTTTACTGAATAGTTTACTGGGTAACAGTTTTCAAAGTGCTCTTGAGTATCAAAAGTACGTCGGTAAAGACTAGGATATGATGGTGACATGAGTCCACGAGCGTAGCTGGCAAGCGCGATGCCGCATAATGCCATTGGTACATTCGTAGTGTACGATCCAAGAACAAGCAAAAGGTAGCCAACAGAAAAGCCAAGGTAACTGATCGTTAATGAACGGTAAGCCCCTAAAAATTTATCAGCAATAAAGCCACCAGCAATAGCAAACAATGGACCGATAGAAGAAAACGCGCCCACAACCATCATGGTATCGGCTTCACTGTAATTTAACTCTTCAAGAAAGAAGCGCGTTAAAATGACCATTACGCCATAAAATGATAAGCCAAACATCATTTGGCAAAACATCATGGATTTATTTAGTTTATTCCACATAAGTATTCTCTTTAAGATGATTCCTCTTTTTATTTTACCATTAAAATTATGTAACAAAGTACGCTGTTCTTAAAAATACAGTGCGGAAACTCTTGTAAACTGGGTTTTGTTTGGGGTTATATTTTGCAAAGTGGGTTATGTGTTTATTTTATGTTGCAAGCGTGCAAAGTACGCACAATAAAAGAAGGGGTAATAGATGAATCCTTCAAAAGTTGAATTTTGAGAAGGACTCATTATTTTTATTAATGTTAGAACGAAATTATTATCGTAAGGCTAATAAATAGTCTAAACCACCAACAATCGCGGCGACTTGAGCATCATTGCATTCTTGGTCTGTTACTTTATCGCTGTCTGGGTACACTTCGGTTGTTGATACAAAGTCAGCATTTGTTAAGCCTGCGCATAACCCCAATTTCTTGGTTGGGTAATTAATCACACCGTTTTGAACGACATCTGATCCGATGATTTGGTTATTTTCATCAGGTGGGGCAATGTGCGTTACGGTGCGTACTGAGTCAATGATCGCTTTTTGAAACTCAGGAGACGGTTTGTCGGTATCACCTACGGTGTAAAAGCCATCAGGAATGGATCCTTCAATATACTCTAAACCATCACGAGCCGATAACGCTGGGCGAAACTCGGTTTCATCACTGTCTGTGGTTTCGTGAAGATCAATGTGAGCAAAAATATCGCCACCCATACGTTGAACGAGCGCCATGACGGCTGCCGATTCTTCCGCTGGGCTGTTGTCATAAAATGAACGGTTTGGGTCCGTTGCGGTTGGGTTCCAACGGTTAATCACTTCATAACCCCATGGGCTAACACAAGGGGCCACTAATACATTAAACCAGTGAGAATAGTGCTCCGCTTTGGTATCGACAAATTGCAATGCACCATGCACCATGCACCCCTGATGTTTCATAACCGTGTACACCACCTGTAATTAGGATGGTTGGTTTTGATCTATCCCATTGGCGGGTTTTAATGCAAAGAAGTGGGAAGCGTGCTTCATCATAAGATAATGCTCCGTATTGAGAGACGTCAAAACGGTCAGAAAGCGCGTTAATTTTTGTTGCCACTTCTTCTTGATAAGAACGCTTTACTGTCATGCTCGCAAGCCACTCGGCTTTTTCTGCGTCATTCCAAGCGGTACCGGGTGTTCCAATTGGGTAAGTGGATTCGTTCTTCATGATCATTCCTTCATTATTATGTGGTGTTTATGCCGTTAAACAAACATACGTATAGTAGCACTTAATTAAGTTGTTCACGGCTCCATATAATACGATCACTTCCTCGGTAAATACCAAAATGAATAAGTGCTTTGATGGTGCTTTCAAAAGAATCGTTTTGATCGGCATCTTGCTGCAACCAAGGTAGGGTCAATAGCGACAAGGTCGGTATTATTTGTCCTTGATTGCCATTACCAGGGGCAGAAAAGGTCATGCTTGTGACTCCATTAGTGACATCTGTATCACTCAAACTTGCCGAGGTCGTGCCTTTTCCTACTGGTAATGCTGCAGGGTTAGTGCCGACATCAAAAGTGAAGTTAGATAAATCAAGCACGGTACAGGTGTCTGTATTTTGTTCAAATCGTCCTCCCACATAAGACTCAGTTCTGATCCTTGATTCAAGCGGGGTGAGATCTGAACCATAAGAATCTTCCATGGTAATGCGCCCCCATTCTTGGCGGTGAGATGAGGTTGCTGGGAACGTGTAATCTAGGCAATTTCCTGCGGCATTCAGTTTATAGCAGATATTGTCTAAGTCTTTTAGATCCTCAGCGGTTAACGCTAATGTAATGCTGTCTAACGTTGGTGAATGCGGTGCAAACGGTTTGTTATAGCGCAATTCTGCCTCTTGTAGCTGCATTTTATTTTGCTTATAAAGCTTAACTATTTTTCCGGGTTTGGCCATACCGGCTTGAATACCAAGAATAGAAGGGCTATCGCTATCAATCACTTCAATGCCTGATGGTGCTGCGACATAAGTTCGTAAATCCCAGTTATTGTGGTATCGCCACCATGTGTCAATGCTGTAGTTCTGTAGTTGACCGCCAGTTTGAGATAACGGCGTTAACTCAAGCGTAGGGAGATCATCAAACATAAAAGTTTGCCCCATGTAGGTATAGGTTTTACAGGTATCCGTAATGCTAGGTTGTTCGGCAAACAGTGAAAAATAGGCTGGCGTAAATCGACCAATTGACCCTGTTGAGGCGGGTTTTATTGTAAAAGCGTTACTGCCAAGGTAACCCTCTGGTGGCGTGACGGTAATATCAAACACCCCCACTTCACTGATGCTTTCTTTAATGCGATTAATACTGCCGTTTGAGGCAACATGATCATAAACATTCGTGAGCAGATTCCCGAGATTTCCACCAGAAGGTGCTGAAGGAGCAATTAAGGTGTGATCCAATAACAACATACTCTGAGCATAATTTGGGGTGCTTAGATTATTTGACATGTTGGTGTCATTATCCGATTCCCATGCGCGAGCAGTCACGTTTAAGTTAAATTCTTCCGCCGCATGAGCGAACACGCGACAAGTAATATTTTCAGACAAACAGGTACTGTTGGCGGTTGAGTTGTTGGCATTCGAAACGTACGCACTCAATCCAACGGGGAAACTTACAAAAGCATCGCTGCCTTTGATGGTTTGTTGTTGAGGTAAGGTGTGCTTTACGTTTAATTGCAATTGTCCTGCATCCGAATAATTCAAAGGCAAACGAGCTTCATTGTTAATGAAATTTAAGGTCACTGCCGTTGCTGAGGATTCTGTGGTACTGATGGCTTTCCATGCATTATTCGCGACGACAGACACCTTTGGTGAGCCAATAATATGAGCCGCTGTTGGATTGATGTAATCAGACCATACTTGGAGGTTTTTGGCGCCATAGAAGCTGCTACCACAACCCTTGATTGTCGCTATTACGGGCTTGTTCGCTTGCTTATCTGGCACGATCACCGTTAGTCCTTCAGGTTTGAATGACAACGAACAATTGTTTTCATTGAGTGATTGACCATTAATGCTGCATAGGGTTTGACTGAATGGTTTGGTTGATGGATCAGAGCTCACCACACCAAGGGTTACATTACCTTGGGTTTGTTTTCCTATGGATAAATTAGCAACCCCGTTACGCATGGTGATGTTATTGCCATTTAACCAGTAACCGTCACCCCCTAAATTTGAAGTGTTTAACGTGACGTCTACCTCGTCGGTAAATAAAGTCGAACATGAGGCGTCAGCGCACGCTCGTAAAGTGACATCTGACACATCGCAGGTTGAGCCTTGACCGGGGTGGTTAAATTCAAAGTGATCAATTTGTTGTCCCATTGGTTTGGAATATAAGGCACAGACTTTAAAATTATCGATCTCATGCGTATTGTATAACTGACCTGTCGAGCCAGTCAGTGACATGATGAAGTTTTCAGGAATTGCGGCCTGATTATATTGATTACTTAATACGTTAATTGGACCAATGATGGTGCCAAACCGAGGATTATCGCCTTTCCTTTGAACACTTCGTTCTACGGTGACATTGGCCGTATTATTATTTCTTGAATCGATAGTAATACGGTAACGGTGTGTTTGACTGTTGCCATTATTATTGTCAATGTCTGGAGTGACTCGATTGTAAGCGTGCGGGGAACTACACCTTGTCTTTTACATTCCAAGGTAAAAGTGAATCGATATCTGGCGATCCAACACATAAACGATCTAGACAATACCTAATATAATCGTAAGGGATTAATCCGTTTGCCTTTGCTGTTTCTACAATGCTGTAAAGCATTGCACTTGAATCTGCACCAGCCGTTGAACCCGAAAATAACCAGTTTTTCCGGCCGATAACAAACGGTTTAACCGCTCGCTCTGCTCGATTGTTATCAATAGATAACAATCCATCATCAATATAACGAACTAATTTATCCCATTGATTTAATGTATAGCTAATCGCCTCACCTAATTTTGTTTTAGGTGATACTCGACTAACTGCGCTATCAAGCCAATCACGGAGCTCTTTAAGTAAATCGCGGGCTTCTGTCTGCCTAGCAACATACTTGGCTTCAGGGGAAGCCTCTTTTAATAACGATTCGATCCGGTATAGCTTTTGGATTTTACTCAATACCCAATCTGCACTCCCTGTTTTCCCTTTTACTTGAACACGTTGAGCCTCAATAAATCGTCGACGTGCGTGTGCCCAACAGCCAACTAAAATCGCTTCAGTTTGTTCATAACCTTGGTAACCATCGGTATGTAAATACCCGTTATAACCTTTTAAAAAGTTAACTGGATGGTAGCCATGCCTGCTAGATTGATAATCATAAAGTACAATTCCAGGCAAAACACCAGAGCCTGGAGAATCATAGCCAGAGCAGTAGACCCACATATAACATTTTGCTTTTTCAACATCCAACACATTTACCGTTGTTTCATCACAATGCAGAGTGGGTTGTTCAAGCAAAATACGATGTAACTCGTTATTAAGAGGGGTAAATAGTACCGAGCATTTTATTAACCAATCCGCCATCGTTCGCCGTCCAATAATGATACCCCATTGCTGAAATAACGTTTCTTGACGATAAAGTGGAAGACTGTATTGAAATTTAGCCGTAATAATTTGAGCAAGTAAACTTGCGGTCGCAATCCCTTTAGGGATTGGTGACGCTGGCATTGGGGCTTGTTTAATGTCTACTGAAGTATTGTTTTTTTCACAATTTCGGCAAGCATATTTAGGACGAACATGTTGAATAACTTCCACTTTAGCTGGTACAAATTCCAACTTTTCACTGATGTCTTTACCCATCGCATGCATCTCTAGACCGCAACACTTACAAGTTTTATCTTTTATGTCGTGGATAATAACAGTACGCGGTAAGTCTTCAGGTAAGCGTTGGCGTTTTGGCTTTTGACGAGTGTAGGTAATCGTTTGTGTGTCATCATTTTCAATGATGATTTCTTCTTCTGTTTCATTGAATAAATCAAATTGAGTCGAGTCAGATTCACTGCTTTTACCAAAGCGCTGATGTTGAGCCAGCCGAAATTGCTCTAGAAGACGGTTATATTTATTTTCAAGCTGAAGCACAAGTGCTTTCAGCTCGTCAATGGTATCAGGAAGTGGTTTTATTTTATCAGTCATGTAGATGACTATATAACGATAATACAGGTAATCAATCGGTTGCCTCCTATTCTTGACTGAGAATCAACTATTTAAAGGGTTGTTTGATAATGTACCGGTTGATGTCCTAAGATATCAAAACCTTGTAATAGCAGTGTCAGTTGCTGCTCTGATAATGCTAACGTATCGTTATTTATATTTCGTGGCCATTTGAAGCGGTCTTCATCTAATCGCTTGTACCATAAAGCGAATCCTGTTTTATCCCAATACAATATTTTGAGTTTATCACGAGGCTTATTGCAAAATATAAATAGAGCATCACTAAACGGTGATAGTTGCATTTCTTGCTCAACAATCACGACAAGGCCATTAATGGCCTTGCGAAAATCGACAAAATCACGATGAAGATAAATGGTGGAAACATCAGTAAATACATTCATGATTGATACCCTTTTAATAAGAGTCCTATCCAGTGAGGTTCAGTATTAGCTGGCAATGTTAATCTTTTGTTTCCATCGTGCTTTACGTGCACTAAATGTCTTTGGCAGAATATTATGGTTACGACAAAATTCAGCGGCACTAAGCTTGCTAGATTGCTGAGATTCAAATAGAGCGTGCCATTGCTCTGGTGTTCTCTTTTTATCTTTTTGCATAATTACGTTCTCGTTAAATGAAAGATCGTAAGATACGCATAATGAATTTTATTTGTTAGGTGTAGTTCCCCGCACGCTTACGTTTGACCTTGGGTTTCCCCTAAGTTTCCTTTTGCTAAGGCAAGTGAGAGTTTTGCTGCTGTTTCTGCCATCGCCTGAATAGGGTAGTGAATTGTAGTCAGTTTTGGATGAAGGTATTTCGCGATTAAGCCATTATCAAATCCCATTAAAGAGATGTCATTGGGTACAGAAATATGCTGTTTCTCTAAGGTAGATAATGCTCCTGCTGCCATGTAATCGTTATAACAAACCACCGCAGTTATTGGCAGGTTACGTGTTAACAGCTCGGCCATAGCTTGTTCTCCCCCTTCATCACTTGGCTGAGCGTGATGTTACGTGTGTTTAATGCTTGTAAATACCCTGCTTTTCGGTGATGTGAATCGTCAATGTCGTGTTCTGAATTGATGTATGCGATATGTTCATGACCTTGAGACAATAAATATTCTGTGGCTACGAATGAGCCATGTTGATTATCAAGGGCAATACATCGGTTTGTAATTTCAGGGATATGGCGATTAATGATCACCAAACCTGGGACTTCTTCTGCAAACTGAATCAGCTCTTGGTTGCTTAATCCTTTGGAATGAATAACAAGAGACTCACAGCGGTTATTAATAAGCAGTTCAAGGGCTTCTTTTTCTGTGGTGGCATCGTGGTAGCCATTACCAATTAATAAATGTTTTTGATGGGCTTGAGCTACATTATCTATCGCTTTGATCATGGAACCAAAAAATGGATCAGATACGTCCCCGACCATAACACCAATGGTATTGGTACTTTTACTGACTAAGGCGCGGGCATTCACGTTTGGGCGATAGCCGAGTTTTTTCATTGCTAAACTGACTGATGCAATGGCGGCTTTGCTTGCTTTTGGTGATTTATTTACGACTCGAGAGACGGTGGCAACTGACACACCGGCTTCCTTTGCGACATCTTTAATGGTTGCCATAATCGTTATTTATACCTGTAGTTTGATCAAGTTAAAGTTTTAGTAAATATTTAATGTTGTTTTCTTGCTCAATTGATTATTACTGATTAATGTAAACGTTACCACTCAGTTAAGCTAAGGATAAAGTAAAATGGAAACAATTGCATACGGTGATTTCGCAAAACTGGATATTCGTGTCGGTAAAATTACAGACGTAAAGCGTCATGATAACGCGGATAAACTTTATATTGTTCAAATTGATGTCGGAGAACAGAGTTTACAAACCGTCACTAGCCTCGTTCCTTATTATACAGAAGAAGAATTAATGGGTAAGCAAGTGGTTGTATTGTGTAACTTGGCAAAGGCGAAAATGCGTGGAGAAACTTCAGAATGCATGTTGTTGTGTGCAGAAACAGAAGATGAATCAGAAAGCGTGTTATTAACGCCAGAACGTTTGATGCCTGCGGGCGTAAAAATCGTTTAATTGAATAGGCCTAGAAATAACACACTTCTAGGCTTTTCTCTTCGTAAGCTCTATTTTTAGTAATTAACCTGCCTAATATTGACTAAATATCATCCAAACCCTGTTTTGGTAGTGTAAATAATCACCAATTCATATCTTCTTAGTTTTATCTATTCGTTTAGTTTATCTTTTTCGTTATTTAGTGCTTTAATTCACATTTTTGTGTCTAAGACTCTTTTCTTGTTAACTTATTGTTACGCATTAGGGTATGGTTTGGTTAAATATTAAACCATATTCATAAACTGAAAAGGATTTTATATGCAAGGTATCGTTGATTTTCTTAATAGCATCATCTGGAGCCCGGTCTTGATTTACCTGTGTTTGGGGTCTGGTTTGTTTTATTCTATTCAAACTCGATTCGTTCAAGTTCGACATTTTAAAGAGATGTGTCGTTTGTTGGTATCGAACAAAGAATCAAGTAAAGGGATCAGTTCATTCCAAGCATTAGCCGTTTCATTATCTGGCCGTGTTGGTACGGGGAATATCGCAGGGGTTGCTGCGGCGATCGGTTTTGGTGGCCCAGGTGCTATATTCTGGATGTGGGTAGTGGCTTTCTTAGGCGCGGCAACCGCGTATGTAGAATCAACCCTTGCTCAAATTTATAAAGAAGAAGATGAAGGCCAGTTCCGTGGTGGTCCAGCTTACTATATTGAAAAAGCGATGGGTCAAAAATGGTACGCGTGGATATTTGCTATCGCGACGATTTTTGCGTGTGGTGTGTTACTTCCGGGTGTGCAATCAAACAGTATCGGTAATGCGGTTGAAACTGCATTTGGTACGGGTGGTATGATTGACACGGGTATTGGCGTGTTCAGTTTTGCGAAAATTTTCACTGGTGCGGTTATCTCAGTGATTCTTGGTTTCATCATTTTTGGTGGCGTTAAGCGTATCGCGCATTTCACTCAAATTGTCGTGCCATTCATGGCATTGGCTTATATTATTTTAGCGTTTGTTATCATCCTTCTTAATATCAGCGAAGTGCCAGCCATTTTCAGTATGATTATTGGTGATGCATTTACCCCAATGGCAGGCTTTGGTGCCGCAATTGGTTGGGGTGTTAAGCGTGGTGTTTATTCTAACGAAGCCGGTCAGGGTACAGGTCCTCATGCGGCAGCCGCTGCAAGTGTTGAACATCCTGCTCAGCAAGGGCTAGTGCAATCGTTTTCAATCTACATTGATACATTGTTAGTGTGTTCTGCAACAGCATTTATGATTCTAATTACGGGAACTTATAATGTTCAGGGCAGTGGCGAAGGTGTTTTCTTAGTACAGAATATTTCTGAGACGATTGGGGCAAATGGCCCTATGTTTACCCAACTCGCGATTGAAAGTACGTTACCGGGTATTGGTAAAATCTTCATTGCATTTGCGTTGTTCTTCTTTGCTTTTACAACGATTCTTGCTTATTACTACATTGCAGAAACCAACATCGCTTACATTCGTCGTACCGTTAAGGTTGATGGCATGATGTTTATCCTGAAATTGGTGATTATGTCTGCGGTCTTCTATGGCACGATTAAAACTGCCAATATGGCGTGGGCAATGGGGGATATTGGCGTAGGTTTAATGGCATGGCTGAATATCATTGGTATTTTGATTATCTTCTTTATGTCTAAACCTGCACTAAAAGCGTTGAAAGATTATGAAGATCAGCAACGACGAGGGGTGACGACCTACACGTTTAACCCTGTTAAATTAGGGATTAAAGGCGCAACGTATTGGGAAGGGAAGTGGAAAAGAGACCAAGCAAAAAAGAAATAATTAAGTAATTAAATAAATATTAAAACGCCAAGTAGAAATGATCTACTTGGCGTTTTTTATTTAAGGAATAGAAAGAAACATTAACGTTCTAAATATTCATTTATAGAATGGCGTTGACTGTATTATCAACAATGTCTACTGATGTTTTAATCTCATTTCCTAGTGCTGAAGGGTACCAAACTTCTACCCAGATTTTATCTACGTGGTTTGGTAGCATCACATTCGTCGTGAATTCTGTTGTATCATTCATCGGAGTCAGAATAATCTGAGAGGTGTGGTCTACAATGCCTTCGTTAAATTCCGTATAAATAGACATGAATCCTCTATCACTTTGAGAGCTAGCAACAGAGAGGTTAAAACTGACTTCTCGTTCCGTTGAGAAAGAAAAACCTTCAGGAGCCGACAATTCACTAGTACTTACCCCAACTTGTGTTTCAGGTGTTGCACTTATGTTTGAGGGAGTAGAATCTGGTGTTGAACTACCGCTACTACTGCCTCCGCCACCTCCGCTATCACAAGCAGAAAGAAACGTAAGAGTGGCAATACTTAGTAATAAATTGATATTTTTCATAAATCCTCCTTGTTAGTCAGCCGTTGACCAAGTTTTGTTAGATTCTGGGTTAAGGTACCAAGTTGGTTTAGAGACACCTCCTGAAGTTACCCATTCGGCGAAGTCTGGATACGCATGACTAATATCAATGTATTCTGAAGGATGATTCCAAGGTGATGCAATTACGATCCCCCATGGTATATTTTCAGTCGTACGGTAGTATTTAGTACTTGCTGCATCTGAATCGTCTTGAGCGATACCGTAGAACCCTTCAACCAAAGTACCTCTGGTCGTTGGTGGGAAATCTGCGGTATGGATCTCTAGCTCTTTGCCCGGAGGACTAGAAAAACTATTACCATGGTACAAGCCTTGGCCTGCTCCAAAAATGAATGGGTCTGCAGCACCAAGTGGGATTAATGAGACTACGCTTGGTTCAGAACCACTATTAAAAGGAAGAGAGATACTGAACGTCATTTGTTCTTACTCTAACGATGCACTGCATGATGGATTGGTACGATGGAACTTACATTCCTCATTAATGATAATATCATCGCGTAGGTTCAAAGAAGCGACAACTATAAGGTCTCCTGAAGGAGAAGGGGTAGCCTTGTCTTCACCAGTGAATGGCGAAATGTTTGGTCGAGTAACGCCGTTTTTTTCTACTCTAGATAGTGAAAGGTTTATATCTGATTCAGCGAAACCATCCAATTTCCAACCTAATCCATTACCATAAGATGCACCATAGGCAGTAATGCTACCGGTGAGATCAAATCGTAATACGTCCCCATCTTTACTTATGATGGTTGTACGATAGTAAGTGACGACATCGTTGAGATCGAAATCCCCAACTTCTGGCCAGTTATCTTCGAAAGCGGCAGTGTAGTAGCCAGAATGTTGAATCGTTGTGCCGGGATCGGTAACATTAAAGACATAGTCTTCGACCTCACCATCACCCACGTATCCAGAGTTCGGTATATTGGGATTGCTCGATAAACGGAATCGAGTTTGGACTGAGCCAATAACCGCGTTGTCACCGACACGTATTGGGATCACTTGTTGTCCATTAACCACCGGACTGTTTGTTATTATTTGTTCACTGTCCTCAAAGCTGCCATTCATATCCCAGTCGGCCCAACCTTGCAGATAACCACTGCCGGTAACGTTAATATTAAGCAAAGAATCAAGACCTCTTTCTAAGCTTGTTAATACCGTAATACCGTCGTCATCGTTACCACTAATATCGAGATCGTCACCATTTGAGGCAATGCTTGGTTGTCCATCGGTATCTGCATCAATAGTAGAACCTAGATAAAGCGTAGGTGAGATGGCATGTTCGGCACCATTGCTTGCTTGCAATGTACCGTAGCTATCAGGTGCATCACCGAAATCAGATTCGTCAGAGCTTTCTATTGGGGTTGTAAAACCACTTAAATCCCAGTTACCGTCAAACGCAGAGAAAATGGGGTTTGGTAAAGGACTGTTCGCTGCGGTAACGGTTTCAAATTGGAGTGTCACAATAGAGGTGTTTTTGTATGTAAATTTAACGGCGCCTGAGGTGTCCGTTTCACTGTAATTGGTTCCTGGGCCGGTGAATAACACGGATAGGCCGTCAGAGCTTTCTTCTGCGGTTAGGCTTGCTCCCGCTGAGCCGGTTTGATAGCTGTAAAAGCCTTCATTTTTGAACACACGAACTTGCTCTGATTGTACCGGCTCGCCATCAATATCGTAACCGATCATATCGAACTCAGGGACCGTATAGGGAATAGAGAAGGTGCCTGATAAACCGTCAGTTCCATCATAAAACTCAAAGGTATAAATAAGACCAGCAGGCCCAGGAGAGTTGGTTTGATAAAGAAAACCTATATCACCAGAGGGCTGTCCAGCACCGTTATCTTTGTAATTTGGAGTGTGGTATCGAAACGTCGCGTCCCCAATTATTCGGCTGCTAATCTTAGCATCAATGATCTTTCCATCATGAGTACCCACATTGAGAAAGTGCATAACTGGGCCCAAAGCTGTTACTTAAATTAGTGGCCTCAATATGATTAGAGAAATCCAAGTCTACAGAGGTTGCGTAAACCGGGGCAGTTGTCATTGTGAGAGCAACGAGAGCTAAAAGTTGTTTATATTTCATAATAAGCCTCTACTTTTACTTTAATGAGGGATAAGCCTCAGCATAATTAATAGATTCATAAACTTGAAATTACGTGTAAATAAAAACAATGAGGTTTTTTTAATCAACGAAACCGCCATAACTCTGTGGAAATCATTATTAATGAATAGGGTCAGTTAATTTATTTAAAGCACCGTTTTATTCAAGTAATGAGAGTAATGCAATACATATACCAGCCATTGTTCCATTAATGTTTTATCGAAGGGGAAGATAAGGCTGATCTTATGTGTATTAAGGTCTGAAACCATGTAAATAAAAATGAAGGTATGGTTTATGTGTGATATCTAGAAAGGCGTAATCGGATTTTTTTCAAAATAAGAATCAATTTGCTAGATAAAATCGCACCTTATTTATCATGAAACATGTCGCTGAATCAACTCAATCGCATGTTGGGTTTCTATTGGTAGGTAATATAATTATGTCGATTTATGTGCCGACATCGAGTTTTTATTCTCGTGATTATTGAGGTGTAAACAGACAACTAATTACAATAATCGCTTATAGCTTGTAACAGTAGAGTATTAATTGAGCATTTTATAATTAGTCTTTACAATCTGTGGTGTTTCCTTTATTTTAAGGATAATTATTTTTCATAGAGTGTGTAAGTTATGTCTACAGACATTAAAAAACATCAAGCAGGGTCCATAACTGCTTCTAAGCACAATGCTTATGCGCTTGTCTCTGTCGTCGTTGTCATTAACTGATACTGACGATTTTTTATTCGTCAGTTAGGCTGGCGGATAAGAACCTTTCTTTATAATCTTCTAGCCAAATTGACACCACGCTTCATTTTAAAAGGTATGTCGTTTGAACAGAAGAGATCTTGCCGCTATCGGCTTTATGACATTTGCACTATTTCTAGGTGCAGGTAACTTAATTTATCCACCCTTGATGGCACAACAAGCAGGCGACAATTGGCTTATGGCTATTGCTGGCTTTCTATTAACTGCCGTTGGTTTACCTGCCATCACTTTGGTCGTATTAGGCCGTTTATCTTCTGCGGATAAACTGACGTCATCATTACCTAAATG
Source organism: Aliivibrio salmonicida LFI1238 (assembly GCF_000196495.1). Classification (NCBI taxonomy): domain Bacteria; kingdom Pseudomonadati; phylum Pseudomonadota; class Gammaproteobacteria; order Vibrionales; family Vibrionaceae; genus Aliivibrio; species Aliivibrio salmonicida. Next base: position 1,095,196 of record NC_011313.1, on the reverse strand, counting down.
GATGGACCGTTCATTCTGGTTCTTGGTGTTAACGACGTTAGGTCCTGCATTTGTATTGCCTCGTGCGGTAACTGTTGCTTATGAGATGGGCATTAAACCGTTCTATTCTGGTAATGGATTGATGGTGTTCTCGGCGTTGTTCTGTGCACTGACGTTATGGTTGGCATTAAAACCGGGTAAGTTGGTTGATTACATTGGCAAGGTAATGACACCTGCATTGATTGCCATGTTGGCATTATTGGTGGCCGCTGCACTGCTTAATCCTTTGGGTTCTCCAACTCAAGCGATTGATATTTATGAGCAAGCACCGGCGGTTAATGGCTTGATTCAAGGTTACATGACATTAGATGCAATCGCAGCGGTAGCGTTTGGTTGGGTGATTATTCAAACCATCCGTAGTAAAGGGGTTGATAGTAAAAAAGCGATTTCTTACTACACATTACGTATTGCGGTTATTTATGCGGTACTAATGTCATTGTGTTATTTAGCGATGGGTTATTTAGGCTCAACATCTTCTCAAATTGCACCAAGTGCAACTAACGGTGGTGAGATACTAACAAGCTATGCGGCGGGTGAGTTTGGCGTATTAGGTCAAATCCTATTAGCAGCGATTACCTTGATGGCGTGTCTAACAACAACAATTGGCTTAACGAATGCGAACTCTGAATATTACAAGAATACTTATGGTGTTACGTTTAAAGTAAGTGCTACGGTAATTATGGTATTAACAGCAATCATTTCAAACGTTGGATTAGAAACGATTATTGAAGTGAGCTTACCTGCAATCCTTATTCTGTGTCCGATAGCAATAGCATTGATCATTGCGATGATATTGATGCCAGAGAAAACAGAATCAGAGAAACGTAAGATCTCAGTGAGCCACACAACAGTGGTATGTATTGCGGCCTTGTTTGGTACGGTTGATGCCTTGCATATTTTAGAGAAACTACCAGAAGGCATTACCGCTTTCTGTGGCCAATGGTTACCGTTATTCTCTTCGCACACTTCTTGGTTGATCCCTGTGCTTATCACGATTTTTGTGAATAAAATGGCAAGAACAATGAAGCCAAAGAAGGTGATGATAAGCAACTAGCCTTATCCTTGTATATTCTTAAAGAGCAGCCATAATAGTTGCTCTTTTTTTATTTCAAATAGGGGTTATGTGGTCATGTTGCCGTTAATTTATCATCCAATTTATTCGCAATTAGACCTTCCTGAAGGGCATCGTTATCCTATTCAAAAATATCAACGTTTATACCAAGCAATCCAATCCCTTCATTCTGATGATCGCCTTTGTTATTTTGAACCTACCGCATTACCTATCCGTGATATCAAACAAGTGCATGAAACGAATTATGTTGATGCCGTAGTGAATGGCACATTGCCGGCTGCAAAAATGCGACGAATTGGTTTTCCTTGGAGTGATTTTTTAATTGAGAGAACGTTAACGTCTACTGCGGGCACCTGTTTAACGGTAGATAAAGCCGTAGAGTATGGGGCTGCGATTCATTTGAGTGGTGGGTATCACCATGCGCATTACGATTTTGGGAGCGGCTTTTGTTTATTTAATGATTTGGTAGTTGCTGCGCACCATGCATTAAAGCAAGAGTGCATTGAAACCGTCTTGATTGTCGACAGCGATGTGCATCATGGCGATGGGACTGCCACATTATGTGCGGATAAAGACGATATTATTACCGTCTCTTTTCACTGCGATAAGAACTTTCCTGCTAGAAAGCCGATGTCGAATTATGACGTTCCTTTATTTATTGGTACTCAAGATGACGAGTTCTTAGAAGCGTTTCAACAAGTGGTTGAAATGGCGATTAATCATCATCAACCTGATCTGATCATTTATGACGCGGGCGTTGATATTCATTGTGATGACGAACTGGGTTATTTAAATGTGTCGACTAAAGGCTTATATCAGCGAGACTGTTGGATGAGCACCACGGCAAAGCAGAAGAATATTCCCATTGCTTGCGTTGTTGGTGGGGGTTATCGAAGTAATCATCAAGATTTAGTGGAACCGCATCGACAGTTAATTCAGGCATTTTTAGATTGTATTTAACATTGATTTGTCTTTAAATTTTGATGAAGGAAGCTAGGTCAACACAATGCTTCCTGTTGGTGGCGAGATTTTATTAACACTGGATGTTAGTGGACAAGTTCTGAGCCTTTTTCGGCAGACAGTTCATGGAAATCAGTATGTAAGATCACCGAATAGTTAATGTGTTTTATAATACGTAATTTAAAAAAGCCAATTCACACAGTGGGTTGGCTTTTTATTATTAGCATTAATTTTATTGTGGATAAAGAATAAGGGCGTATACTCCTTTCTTTTTTTAATGTGCAAAATGAAAAAAATACTATTATTTATTGCGGGGATCGTTATCCTCACTAGCGCTATGTTTTTTACGGTGAACGAAACTGTATATAATCATAATGATGCCGTACTTATTTCGACTTACAGTCAACGTTTAAATTCTTATGAAACGAATTGTGAAGGACTCGAGTGCGATGTTATTCGTGATTTTAGACGCTTTAACCCTAAAGAATATGCTAACAATCTTGATGATATTGCCGAAAGTATTCGTCCTCTCCTTGATTATAAGAATGGGGCTAAAATAGGTGTTACCCTTTTAAGTATTGCTTTTTATGAAGGGGAGTTAAATGACTCTCAAAAAATGCTCGCGTTAGATAAGATATCAACACTTCGGTATAGAGATAATGATCTGTATGGAATGATTGAACCGACCTTAAGATACATTCGAATTGCACACGAAAATGGAGATAAATTAAGGAGCGCAAGAGGAGATTTAGAGCTCGCACTTATTATTTCATATTTTCAAGGGTATGATTTTGCAAGCCAAATGATTAAAGATATGTCATGTAAAATGGAAGGACATACACCCGAATGGTATAGGTTGAAAACTCAAGCAATAGTGAGCTTAGCAGAGAATCAACTCGCAATAAAACAACCCCAAGAAGCGTTAAAGTTACTAAATGGAATTGGATTAAATAGTTGGGCTTATAATGACGAAGATTGGCGAGATTATTATATTTATAGCACAGCACTTAAAGCAGAAGCGTCCCTCTATCTTAATGAGTTAGATAAATCCAAAAAGAACATCGAACTCGCAAAATTAGCGCTAAGGGAAGATCAGTCACCATTATTATTAGATAAAAGTATTCTCATTTCTGTTGTCGAGTTTAAATTGGCGTTCAGAATGCATAATTTTGACGTGATTGAAAAAAATAAAAATTATTTATTATCAATAGCAAATACGACAAATCAAATTAGATATACAAAAATGGTCTATAAAACGATGTTTGATTATTATCTTGCAACCGATAATATCAAGGCATTTTATGATCTCAATGTTGATTACAATAGACTGACCGACGATTTTCAAAGTGCCAGTTACCATCTACTCATTTCTAATAAATTAAAACAAAGTGAAAACAATAATTTAAATGATGACAATGAACAGTCCATGTTATTTCTTAAGATCGGATTTATTGCGTTGTTGGTGACCTCTTCTTTATTGCTTGTGATGATAGTGAAGATTAAATACTTAAATATCGAAAATGACACAGACCCACTCACTCGTTGTTTTAATCGAAGAAAGTTCATGAGTGATTTTGATGTGATTGCAGAAAAAGAACATGGTTTTTTAATTTTAGATATCGATAATTTTAAATCCATTAATGACTGCTACGGGCACGATATGGGAGATGATGTATTAGAAAAAATTGCGAGTGTGATTGTTCTTGTTCTTGGTAAAAAGCACAACTGCTACCGTATTGGTGGCGAAGAATTTGTCGTGATATTTAGAGGTGTGAGCAAGCTAACGGCCATTGAAATATCAGAAGATATTCGTACTGGAGTTGAAGCTCTTCGATGGGATAATTCTCTTATCGTCACCATTAGTGGTGGGCTAAGTTTCTCAGCCACAGGCAAAGTGACCTACAAAGCGGCAGACAGTTTACTCTATAAAGCAAAACGAACGACTAAAAATACCATAGTGAATGATGCTTATTAAGCAATAGGTAAATCGCGTAAAAAAGCCGTTGATAATCATCAACGGCTTTTTTATGAATAGAATATAGAGTTTCTTATATTTCACTTTATTAATAAATATATTAATTAATGCCGTATAACGTTAATTATTTTGTGATCAATATCTAATTAATGCTTTGGTTCACTTATTAACAGTGATTTCAATCACTATTGAATCGTCTTTAAATACACGTAAAAGCTAATTTTTACCTTTCTAGTTCAATAATTGTTACTAATCTCACACTTTAGATTTGACGGTACAAAAGTCCAGTAAATGCTTTAAATATCGACTTACCAATAATCGAATAAATTCATATTATCTATACATCAATTCGTAACCACTTGAATGTCGTTACTATTTTCATGACGAAATACATGTCTTCTAAATATTTTATGTGAAGTGAAAAGCTCATATAGTGATGTTGTGAGTTTGAGTGGTTAGCTTTCTAAGCTAAATTTTAAATTTAACTTCTTTTATTAAAAAGGAAAAAAATGATTACTACATTAGTGAATACAGACTTAATTAAACTTAATTTAGATGCAACTACAAAAGAAGGTGTATTTTCTGAATTAGCTGAAATGCTATTTAAAAACAACAGAATTAATAATAAAGAAAACTTTTTAGAAGGTATTCAGGCTCGCGAATCTCAATGTGTTACTTCTGATATGGGTATAGCGTACCCTCATGCGAAACATTCTGCGGTTATTACTCCTGCGATTGCCATCGGCGTATCAAAAGCAGCGATTGAATACGATGCTGAAGACGACCAACCTACGGTATTTTTCATGATTGCATCACCAGAAAGCGGTGATCACCACATTTATGCTCTACAAGCTTTGTTTGAAAAATTTGGCGATGACCTAATTGCCGACATGCACAAGGCGACAACGGAACAAGAAATTTTAGACCTACTGACTAATTAATTACACTTTTAGGAATACTTCTTATGTCAACGATGACTGCAACGCAAAGTCCAAGTGATTGGAAAAAAACATTGTCTACCCTTAAAGGGCACTTACTTTTTGGTACGTCTCACATGCTTCCATTCGTGGTTGCTGGTGGGGTTTTATTAGCGCTAACGGTAATGGCAACAGGTAAAGGCGCGGTTCCTGATACAGGTGTTCTGGCTGATATTTCGACTATTGCTATTAAAGGTTTAGTTCTTTTTCCAATCATCCTTGGTGGTTTTATTGGCTACTCAATTGCTGATAAACCTGCACTAGCTCCTGCTTTTATTGCATCAGGTATCATGGCTGATTTAGGGGGTGGTTTCCTTGGTTGTATCGTTGCAGGCTTCATCGCTGGTGGTGTGGTTCTTCAACTTAAGAAGCTTCCTATTCCTGCGCATCTAAGTGCATTAGGGGTTTACTTTATCTACCCTCTAGTTGGTACATTGGTATCTGCGGGTATAGTAATGTGGGGCCTAGGCGCAGCTATCTCTTCATTCATGATCGTGATGAACGAATTCTTAGCATCAATGGCGGGTTCTTCTAAAGTGGTTCTTGGTGCGATTCTTGGTGGCATGACGGCATTTGATATGGGTGGCCCAATCAATAAAGTGGCAACCTTGTTCGCTCAAACTCAAGTAAACACACAACCATGGTTGATGGGTGGTGTTGGTATCGCGATTTGTACTCCGCCGCTAGGTATGGCACTTGCTACTTTCATGTTTAAGAAGAAATTCTCTAAAGAAGAGCAAGAAGCAGGTAAAGCAGCAGCAATCATGGGTTCAATTGGTATTTCTGAGGGTGCTATCCCATTCGCTGCAAATGATCCAATGCGTGTTCTTCCGTCTATTGTTGCTGGTGGTATGGTGGGTTGTGTGTTCGGCTTTATGACTGATGTTTTACTTCACGCACCTTGGGGGGGATTAATTACAGCACCTGTCTCTAGCAACATCCCAATGTACGTAGTTGGTATTGTTTTAGGCTCACTAACAACGGCATTAATTGTTGGCTTCTGGAAGCCAGTTTATGTTGAAGAGAATGAAACCGTTGCAGCAGCTCCAGTACAAGCACAAACAGCGACACCAGTTGCTGGTGAAGGCGAGTACGATGTTCTTGCAGTTACTTGTTGTCCTTCAGGTGTTGCTCACACATTTATGGCAGCAAAAGCGCTAGAAAAAGCGGGTGCAGCAGCAGGTATCAAGATTAAAGTTGAGACACAAGGTTCTAATGGTTTAATGAATAAACTGACGGCAAAAGATGTTGCGAACGCGAAGTTCATCATCCTTGCTCACGATATTCCAGTAAAAGAAGGCGAGCGTTTCACGAATATTCGCCAAGTTGAATGTTCAACGAAAGGTGCGATGAAAACAGCCTTATCATTGATTCAAGATAATTTAAAATAAATAATTTACATTAATCAATAAAAAGCCTCTTAATTTCCTTAAGAGGCTTTTTTATTTTAATCGTTAGTGTTAATCAGCTTTTTGTAAGCGTGCGGGGAACTACACCTAACAAATAAAATTCATTATGCGTATCTTACGATCTTTCATTTAACGAGAACGTAATTATGCAAAAAGATAAAAAGAGAACACCAGAGCAATGGCACGCTCTATTTGAATCTCAGCAATCTAGCAAGCTTAGTGCCGCTGAATTTTGTCGTAACCATAATATTCTGCCAAAGACATTTAGTGCACGTAAAGCACGATGGAAACAAAAGATTAACGCTTCTACTTTCTTGAAAGTAGAAGCGTTAACATCAACTATCATCGCCACTCCACAATTACCAGATATTCAACTTTCTATCGGAAAATTGCGATTAACATTGCCAGCTAATACTGAACCTCACTGGATAGGACTCTTATTAAAAGGGTATCAATCATGAATGTATTTACTGATGTTTCCACCATTTATCTTCATCGTGATTTTGTCGATTTTCGCAAGGCCATTAATGGCCTTGTCGTGATTGTTGAGCAAGAAATGCAACTATCACCGTTTAGTGATGCTCTATTTATATTTTGCAATAAGCCTCGTGATAAACTCAAAATATTGTATTGGGATAAAACAGGATTCGCTTTATGGTACAAGCGATTAGATGAAGACCGCTTCAAATGGCCACGAAATATAAATAACGATACGTTAGCATTATCAGAGCAGCAACTGACACTGCTATTACAAGGTTTTGATATCTTAGGACATCAACCGGTACATTATCAAACAACCCTTTAAATAGTTGATTCTCAGTCAAGAATAGGAGGCAACCGATTGATTACCTGTATTATCGTTATATAGTCATCTACATGATTGATAAAATAAAACCACTTCCTGATACCATTGACGAGCTGAAAGCACTTGTGCTTCAGCTTGAAAATAAATATAACCGTCTTCTAGAGCAATTTCGACTGGCTCAACATCAGCGCTTTGGTAAAAGCAGTGAATCTGACTCGACTCAATTTGATTTATTCAATGAAACAGAAGAAGAAATCATCATTGAAAATGATGACACACAAACGATTACCTACACTCGTCAAAAGCCAAAACGCCAACGCTTACCTGAAGACTTACCGCGTACTGTTATTATCCACGACATAAAAGATAAAACTTGTAAGTGTTGCGGTCTAGAGATGCATGCGATGGGTAAAGACATCAGTGAAAAGTTGGAATTTGTACCAGCTAAAGTGGAAGTTATTCAACATGTTCGTCCTAAATATGCTTGCCGAAATTGTGAAAAAAACAATACTTCAGTAGACATTAAACAAGCCCCAATGCCAGCGTCACCAATCCCTAAAGGGATTGCGACCGCAAGTTTACTTGCTCAAATTATTACGGCTAAATTTCAATACAGTCTTCCACTTTATCGTCAAGAAACGTTATTTCAGCAATGGGGTATCATTATTGGACGGCGAACGATGGCGGATTGGTTAATAAAATGCTCGGTACTATTTACCCCTCTTAATAACGAGTTACATCGTATTTTGCTTGAACAACCCACTCTGCATTGTGATGAAACAACGGTAAATGTGTTGGATGTTGAAAAAGCAAAATGTTATATGTGGGTCTACTGCTCTGGCTATGATTCTCCAGGCTCTGGTGTTTTGCCTGGAATTGTACTTTATGATTATCAATCTAGCAGGCATGGCTACCATCCAGTTAACTTTTTAAAAGGTTATAACGGGTATTTACATACCGATGGTTACCAAGGTTATGAACAAACTGAAGCGATTTTAGTTGGCTGTTGGGCACACGCACGTCGACGATTTATTGAGGCTCAACGTGTTCAAGTAAAAGGGAAAACAGGGAGTGCAGATTGGGTATTGAGTAAAATCCAAAAGCTATACCGGATCGAATCGTTATTAAAAGAGGCTTCCCCTGAAGCCAAGGTAAGCGTGCGGGGAACTACACCTTGTCTTTTACATTCCAAGGTAAAAGTGAATCGATATCTGGCGATCCAACACATAAACGATCTAGACAATACCTAATATAATCGTAAGGGATTAATCCGTTTGCCTTTGCTGTTTCTACAATGCTGTAAAGCATTGCACTTGAATCTGCACCAGCCGTTGAACCCGAAAATAACCAGTTTTTCCGGCCGATAACAAACGGTTTAACCGCTCGCTCTGCTCGATTGTTATCAATAGATAACAATCCATCATCAATATAACGAACTAATTTATCCCATTGATTTAATGTATAGCTAATCGCCTCACCTAATTTTGTTTTAGGTGATACTCGACTAACTGCGCTATCAAGCCAATCACGGAGCTCTTTAAGTAAATCGCGGGCTTCTGTCTGCCTAGCAACATACTTGGCTTCAGGGGAAGCCTCTTTTAATAACGATTCGATCCGGTATAGCTTTTGGATTTTACTCAATACCCAATCTGCACTCCCTGTTTTCCCTTTTACTTGAACACGTTGAGCCTCAATAAATCGTCGACGTGCGTGTGCCCAACAGCCAACTAAAATCGCTTCAGTTTGTTCATAACCTTGGTAACCATCGGTATGTAAATACCCGTTATAACCTTTTAAAAAGTTAACTGGATGGTAGCCATGCCTGCTAGATTGATAATCATAAAGTACAATTCCAGGCAAAACACCAGAGCCTGGAGAATCATAGCCAGAGCAGTAGACCCACATATAACATTTTGCTTTTTCAACATCCAACACATTTACCGTTGTTTCATCACAATGCAGAGTGGGTTGTTCAAGCAAAATACGATGTAACTCGTTATTAAGAGGGGTAAATAGTACCGAGCATTTTATTAACCAATCCGCCATCGTTCGCCGTCCAATAATGATACCCCATTGCTGAAATAACGTTTCTTGACGATAAAGTGGAAGACTGTATTGAAATTTAGCCGTAATAATTTGAGCAAGTAAACTTGCGGTCGCAATCCCTTTAGGGATTGGTGACGCTGGCATTGGGGCTTGTTTAATGTCTACTGAAGTATTGTTTTTTTCACAATTTCGGCAAGCATATTTAGGACGAACATGTTGAATAACTTCCACTTTAGCTGGTACAAATTCCAACTTTTCACTGATGTCTTTACCCATCGCATGCATCTCTAGACCGCAACACTTACAAGTTTTATCTTTTATGTCGTGGATAATAACAGTACGCGGTAAGTCTTCAGGTAAGCGTTGGCGTTTTGGCTTTTGACGAGTGTAGGTAATCGTTTGTGTGTCATCATTTTCAATGATGATTTCTTCTTCTGTTTCATTGAATAAATCAAATTGAGTCGAGTCAGATTCACTGCTTTTACCAAAGCGCTGATGTTGAGCCAGCCGAAATTGCTCTAGAAGACGGTTATATTTATTTTCAAGCTGAAGCACAAGTGCTTTCAGCTCGTCAATGGTATCAGGAAGTGGTTTTATTTTATCAGTCATGTAGATGACTATATAACGATAATACAGGTAATCAATCGGTTGCCTCCTATTCTTGACTGAGAATCAACTATTTAAAGGGTTGTTTGATAATGTACCGGTTGATGTCCTAAGATATCAAAACCTTGAAGGTAAGGAATTTGAATGTTGCTGAGTTAGCATTGGCCCGTCTAAAAAAGCCAATTTCACCATCGCTGTTTTTTTAAAAGGTATCGAAAATATAATTATCGGGGATTTTATAACTGTTTTAGCCCTATTTCATGAGTTTTAGATACACTTATCCTACAAACCTTATTATGCTGCCCTCAATTCTGACTGAACTATCGCATGGGTGACTAAATCATTGACCGAATTTCCGACTCGGAAATTCGTAAACACCAGACGACTTTCACATAAAATACATTCGTACGGATCTACTTTTACATATCCTTTTAACATTGCGGCATACCCTGGCATTTTCGGCTCAGCTTCTATTGTCATACCTAAAGCTGCATAAACTCTAGGCAGAGCTTCTCCACGACGACGCATTGATAAAAAACCGTAGTATCGGATCATCTTGAAATGTTTATCAGGATAGTGCTCTACTATCCGTCTTATCATCTCTTCTGGTGATAATGTTAGGCTGTCTGTTGTTCCTGTTCGATGGTCTAAATAATTAAACGTTATCATTCCGCCTTTGGCGTAATGACTTAAACGTGACGCTGAAATTGGGGGCCGTTTTAAATACCGACCAAGATAGTTCATCGTCGGTTTTACATTATTTGTCTTTTTAGCAAAATGAAGCTTCCAACGACGATTATATTGACTGCTTAAAAAGCGTGACCAATCCGTTTTATTACGGATATAGGGGCATTCTTCGCTTGATAAATCAAGCTCATAATAAGCCTTACCCAATAAACTGACGATAGCCGCTCTCCAACAAGGCTCTGTCGTTTTCATTTGGAAGTAAATGGGTTTCCATAAACCGGTACGTTCACAAATTCCCCCACGAGTGACCGATAAATGTAAGTGCGTATTCCAATTCAGTTTTCGACCGTAAGTATGAAGAGCACAAAAGATACCGACATCTATTCCTTTATCTTTTGCCCATCCCAGCAGAATGTTTGCAGCACATTTGAATAATTTATTTAACAGCCAACGGTTATGACGAAAGATAGGCCATAGCGTGTTTGGAAGGGTAAAGGTGATGTGTTGATATTCGCATTCAGGGAAGACATGTTGTTGCTTTTGTATCCATCGCTCTGTGGCTTTCATGCCACAGCTACTGCACGCTCGAGATTTACAGGTTTGGTGAATATATTTGATATGGGTACAGTCAGGGTTGCAACAATGATATTCGCGAGAGCCAAAAGCCGCTGTCCCACAGGACAGCATCTTTGTGACATTTTCAATCACGACCGCTCTTAGGTTAGCTTTGTTATTATGAAGAAATTTAAGCCAGTTATTTTGACTATTAAATAATTGTTTCAGGGGTTTATATGCGTGCATGGCGATAGGATAAACGATTTATTGGCAACAATGGAAGAGGTTGAGTCCTTTTGATTTGCGCCGTAGGCGCCTATTGTTCATACTTTCCTCTATCTAATCTCATAATTTCAGTGATAATTGAGAACAAATAGTTTGGATCACTTTTAAATGCATAAGGTATGTTTTTTTCTAAAGTAAGGGCATTAAAATTATTCCAACCAGTAGACTCAACGTATTTAATTTTATTAACACCCATATTCGGCAATACCGCCCAAGCCATAATATGCGATAAATGATACGGATCGTCACTTGTCGGCGTTGTACTTCCATATTTACTAATTAGACTATCCTGTAAATAAAGCGTAGATGTGCTCTCTGATAAAAGATGATCAACTTCAATATCTAAAATAGTCGGTGTTTCGCTTGTTTTTCTTAATACTTGCTCCCTAATCTCTTGAGTTAAAATTCCTGTCGGTTGATTTAGCGTATGCTGATATTCGTAGTCATCTATTTCGGAAGATATATCCCACGGCAAAAGCTCAAAGTTATTTTTTGTTAGATACACGGGGTTGATTGCATTAACAAACACACTTGCTTGGTTAGTTCCAGGCTCACATGTTGAAGTAGTGAAATCTTGTCCCTCTTTACTTGCTGTTAATTCAACGCACACAGACACTGATCTTGGCGAACTTGTCGATAAATAGCGCTGTACAAATTTAGAACTTCTTAAATGACCAATTCGTTGCCCACCAATATTATGCAGATATTTATTTTCGTGCGAAGATTGTTCCCAATCATCTAAATCTTGCCCTGTATTGTATTTTTTTAGTGTCACGCTTTTTAATGAATACCCAGGCTCAAGATCATAAATAATATCTAGTGCCGCTTGCATATTACCATTCGCGTATATGTCTGTATTACCTAACCCGCTGTCAGATACTATCCTCAAATCTCGAACCCATGAGCCTGGTGGATTCGAGTACACATTTAATGAAACAAGTGCAGATAAAAAGACACTTGATGTAAATATAAACTTTCTCATAAGATAAACTTCCTTTTTAATTTAGTTGAAAAATACACTCATTATTTACTACTTATTTCAGCCACACCTCTCCAATATAAGCGTTCCTTAAAATACACATCCTTTATTACGTTTAGGCTGCACCAATAAGAAGCCCATCACCAATCGTGTTATCAACAAAGCGGGAATAAAAACCTTGTCTTTGATTAATACCTTGTTGTAATGCATTAATTACTTGAGGCGAATGAGCGGCAGAATTCGACACAAAGACAGATGAAGATTGAGTAACCTCAGAAGCACTTGAACTGCTGTTCCCTTGTGTTTGAGCAATAATTTGATCGGTAATTGACCAAGGGTCTTTAGAAACAGAAAGACCTCGTTTTGCCCAATCGACTCTCATATCAAATTTTTTGTCTGATTTGATCCAACTCTGCTTTGTTTTACCAAACGATTTCCCGGTAAATGACGTCACTAGCTTAGGGTTCCAGTTATCCACGGTTTTAATGATCCCTTTAGAAACTCCACCACCGAATTTAATGATTGAACCCCATAATTTCAGCTTTTTATCATCTTGTACCGTCGCCGCCATCACCATTGAAGCCCCAACGACGCCAACCATGTCAGCAGATAGACCCGCAAACTTGATGGCTGGAGCTTGGGATATTTGACCCAATATATTTTTATTAGAAAAGCCTGTAATTTTAATAAATGTTTTTGATCCCCACGCTTTATGCGCAAAAGACATTCCACTTCCTGCTTTGATCGTTGAGGCAATGCCTTTCACTCCCCCAGCAACAGCTCCAGCTAACACAAGCCGTTTGTTTTAAAAAATTACGTCGAGATAAAGTAGTAAACATGGATAATCCTCATCCAAAAGGTAAGTATGATGAACTAGAGTGAGTCGCCTGCTCACGCGTAGACCCTAAATTACTGTTCGTTCCATCAAGGTAGCTATAGCTTGCTTTAGTGCTTTTCAGATCCGTTGTGATCGTCAGTGATTTACCACTGTGCGCCCCAGAGAAAGCCATTGATTCATTGGCTCTCATGATTGCAACTAGCTCGTCATGGTGATAATAAAGTTGGGCAATGTTCCCTAATGCATCAACGGAAACACTTTGCATTCCAATCGCATCGTAATGGTACGTGCGTATTACTTTTTCTTGATCATCTCGTATTTCAGATAACTGACCATAATTGTTATAGCTGAGTTGATACCCCCTCTGTGATAAATTCACTCGATTACCAAGAGCATCGTATTCAAAAGATTGGTTGGGGAAATCCCCATGTGTATTATAAATATTGAGTAATCGAGTCGGCATGTCAGTATCGAATATTCGGCTTTCAGTGTTCACAATCCCATTTTGATACTGTGTGACCAAATCCGTAATATTATCGAAATGGTCATAATAAAACTGCTGCTTTACGATCTCTCTTCCCGTGACATCTTTCGGCGGGTTCACTCCTGCACTGACAAACTCAGTAATTCGACCAAGTTGATCATAATCAAACGTTTCTGTTTGAACTATTCCATTCGTCGTGGTTTTTCGCTCGATAATCCGCATAGACTGGTCATAGGAAAGATCCATTTTTAACGTCTCTTTTCCATTACGAACCCAACGACGACGACTTTCCATATCATTGACACCGTAGTCCAAATACATCTCTACTTGGTCATTTCCATCCTCATAATGTTGCGAGACAAGCCGATCAAATTGGTCATAACTGAGATCAACGACGGCGGTTGCATCACGGCTTCCAAAGACAAGTTGTTGAACACGGCCAAAGCCATCATAAGTGAGTGCTTTTGTGTTGCCGGTAAAATCACGCATAGACAACAAAAGTCCTTTTGCTGAATATGAAAACGTGGCGTTTTCTGTTGTCGCGCCTAAGCTCGTCACCGTTTTTTTACTTGGATTTCCAAATGCATCGTACTCATATTGACTGCTTGTCATCGATGCCGAATCACTCACAACTAACCCACGTTTGTTATAGCTAAAGCGTCGAGTTGAGGATGTATCATTACTGACTTCTTGCTTTGTAACCAGCCCAAGCACTGGGTGATAGGTGTACGTCGCCGAATGGCCATTTGGCAGAACAACGCTTTGATAACGGTTTGAATCATCATAATCCTTGTACTGGTAACGTAAGCCATTGACGTGCCTTTCCGTCAGGCGCCCAAAGTTATCGTATTGATTACTAATAATGGTCGCGTGGGTATTTTCATTATCACCTAATAGCCCCTCTCGAGTATGAAGCGTTAGGCTTTCTTCTTTGGTTCTTTTGTCATAGCTCATTCTATCGACAAATGACTCTGAAGCGTTCTTACCCGCAAAACGAGTTGCTTTTTCTATCACGCGATCAAACGCATCATATTTGAATTCAATCACTGAACCACGACTTGTTTCTGTACGAATTAAACGGTTTGTTAGGTCATACTGATAAGGGATTTCGTAAAGAAGTTGGCCTGTTCTATCAAAATACTGCTCCACGACGGTATTGCCCCACGTGTCTTGATGAGAAATAACGTACCCTCTTCCCTTCGATGCCTTTAGTGTGAGTTCGAGATGCATAGTCAAATTGGTTTATTTCTACCGCTCCTGAAGGGTAGATAGTACGATTAATATGGCCATATAAGTCGTATTCATAACGCGTTGTTAATTCTAGTGTTCTCGTATCAAGATTGTCGTATTGCGTTGTCGAGATTTTCTGGCCAAACGCATCATACTGATTGGTGTAAGCCATTGTGTTATTACTGCCAATTTTTGTCGCCATTGAAAGGACATGACCATTAGCACTGTAGGTCTGAACGGTTATTTCACCCTCAGAATCTTCGATACTTAAAACATAGTTGTCACTATCAATATGACTCTGGTACGTTTTTTCAGAATAAAGGCGGTTATCTTTTAATAAGCGTTCTTTATTTATTTGATTCAACTCATCGTAATTAACTTCGAGTTCGACGCCCTCTGGTTCTTTTTTATAAATAAGTTGGCTATCTAAAAAATCATAATGCTCGGTATTGGAATAATGTAATGATCCATTTTCCGTGAGCACTTGGTAAACAAGGTGATCCTGATTAAAATCATACGTGTAAGAATAACGCATCGGAGTCGCGCCAGACACCACTGAAAATTCTTCTCGTTTCTTTCCGTAAACTTCAATATTTTGGCGATTTTCATAAAACTGATAATTCGTTTTTTGCCCATTTATTTCTTCCGTCTCAAGAACGTAAAAAGAATGATCATCTAATAAAGAAGGCAATGTCTTGTAGGTAAATTCTTTTTTATTTACTACGTTTCTTTTTCTATCCAATATGCTTTGTGATACAGGGATATTTTTAAAATGACTTTGTGCACTCTGCTCATATTGACTCACCGTTGTAATACCACTTTCATCAGTGTGCTCTATATTATTACCCCACTCATCAAACTGATAAAATTCCAATTTTTTACTTATTGAAGAACCATTTAAAAATGCAATTTCTTTCTTTTTCAAATAGGTATATTGAGGCTCCTGATATTCAATACCGACAGCATTATTTGCATAATATTCATAATTTACTTCTTGGTATGATGATCCTCTAGAGAGGTAACGCTCTTTTTCAATTAAGTGATATTTGGTGTATGTCTTCTGAATTTCAATCTCATTATCGATGGTTTCAATTGCAGAATATTTATAATCTTGTGCTGCTTTAAAAAGAGTGTCTTCACCGGCAACGTAAGCCCGATCACTCGCAAAACCTAAATAGTTTTTATCCGAATAGGTATAAGTATGCGTTCGAACAGGTAATGCGACACCTTGAGATACCCTCATCTTCGTAACTTGTGGTACATATTTATTTGGCGCGCCATCAGGCATTAAAAAGCCACGTTCGTAATACGTGACCTCTTCTGAATATCCGGCTGGGTAGGTTGTTTTTAACAACAGATCCATTCCAGTATCACTGAACCATGAGTATTCGAATTGAAAATACAGATCTTCTCTGTTGGGCAATGTCGCATACGACAAGCGTTTAAAATCACCGCCACTTATTTTTCTAATTGTGGATGACTTAAGCAACATATCTTTGTTATATAATGAAATTTTTGTCAGCCATTCGTCTGACCACGTATCAATATTTATACTTAATCCAAAACTGTCTTCGACTTTATACAATGTTCTTTGGAAATTATAATTGGTGTACGAGAAACGAAGAAGATGACCTTTTGCACTGTATAGTCGACTGAGAGTACCTTCTTTCCAATCAATAAATTCGATCTCTCCAGAGGCATTAATAACCTTTATTTCACCTTGCTCTGTCCCTGGCGTAGATACATAGTAAATACGGACATCTTTTAATTTTCGGTATGGCGCTACATACTCATTCTCTGTTGAATTCCATTCAATTTTGAATTGTTGACCATTTCTCAAACTCAACATTGAATTTACATTATCAAAAGAACTGAGTGGCAATGACCACCCTCTTCCAAAACCGACATCAATCGCATTATTTGTATTATAACCAACAGTTAAATCAAAATAAGGACCATTAAGACGATTGCCAATCATCGATAACAGCTTTATTTGAGCCGAGTAACTTCCCGTTCTAGTATCAACACCAGAATTAATAAAATCTGAGAAATTATATGCATTACTGATTATGTTTTTCATTTAATACCAACGTTATATCAATAAAATATAGTCAAACCTATGTATTAAAATAGATTAAATTAAGAAAGCCAAACTACTATTATTAATAATGTCATTATAATTTTAGCTTTCATTCGTTAAGTAATATAACCAAATAGAATAAAAGACCTATCTAACTAATATAAACAAACCCGTTAAATAACTTATTAGTCTTTTAAATAAATTTTTACATTACGAAAACATTATCATAATCATTTAATTTAAAATAAATAATAAAAT
Source organism: Aliivibrio salmonicida LFI1238 (assembly GCF_000196495.1). Lineage (NCBI taxonomy): Bacteria > Pseudomonadati > Pseudomonadota > Gammaproteobacteria > Vibrionales > Vibrionaceae > Aliivibrio > Aliivibrio salmonicida. The sequence goes on along the minus strand of NC_011313.1, from coordinate 1,077,911 downwards.
GTATACTCCGTATCAAAAACTCGCATACATACAAAAAACAAATGATTAAACATAAAGTCGGCATGCCCATAGAAACTGGGAGGTAATATTTAAAATCAAATAGATAAGATCCTATAGGCATATTTATTTCAGAAAAAATAAATATGCTAAAAATAAATCAAATATAAAAAATCAGTGACTGAATGCTTTTTATTTGAATTACTTCCATAAAAAAACAAAATTACCGATTATTTTTTTAAATATGTGATCTCACATATAGACTTTCATAACACTTACTTAGATAGGATAAATACGAATAAAATAGCCATGTACTTCCACCTATTAATAATGGTGAAAAAATATCATTATCTTCAATTAAACAGGGTGTTTAGTTATTTCACCTATTTATTTATTCAAAATGCCTTCTTGTTTATTTTATAATTTAACATCGTAGTTAAATAAAAATCATCTCAATATTGAATAGCTAATTGATGGGAACTGGTTCTACCACGTTAACGTTTACATACTGAAATTAAAAATACCGTGGTTCTTTATGTTCGTATTTACATCAATTCACCTTTTAGAGTCATGCATAAGATCTCTTTAGTTACTAAAACGAATAAAACAAAACATTCACAAGAAAGATAAATACCGATAACGAATAGGCTTTCACCCAATGTGTTAATGAAAAAATCAAAGTCATCGCACTATTCAAGTAAAACAAGGAAAAGATGTGGATATCCACAACGGAAATTTGATTTTTTGTGTGTAAAATGAACACTTCTACTAGGAAGCGACGAAGAACATAACTATGGATAATTTAATCACTCAACTGCTATTTTCAGCATCAATTACAGGCCCTATATGCTTAATGCTGTTTCTTGGTGTTGTACTGAAACGCATTCACTTAATTAACGACAACTTTATTGAAGTCGCTTCTAAGCTCGTATTTCAAGTCACCTTACCCGCGATGCTCTTTTTAAGCATCGTAAATTCTGATCATGATTTCTCATCCAGTAGCCGTTTAATTATTTATGGTCTTATTGCAAACGTTGCTTTCTTCTTATTCACCACCTTTTCAACTAAGCTCGTTTTTAAGGATAAGCAAGATCACGGCGTTATTATTCAAGGCGGGTTTCGTGCAAACACAGCCATCATTGCACTGGCTTATGTTGCTAACGCTTATGGTGATTCTGGCGTTGCTTTAGCCGCTATTTATGTCGCATCAACTACTGTGCTCTATAATATTCAGGCCGTTATTGCCTTAACACCAAAAGAAGAGCATAACGAAAAACAAGCGTTTGGGGTGATAATTAAAACACTCACTAAAAATCCGTTAATTATTGCGATTCTATTGGGCGTTGTGTGTTCATTTCTCTCAATTCCAATCCCTGAGATGGTCACTCAAGCAGGGCAATACTTCGCAAACATGACACTGCCTTTGGCATTATTGTGTGCGGGGGGGTCGCTAAACTTAAGCTCAATGAAAAAAGACAATGGCCCTACGTGGTTTGCTACTAGCTATAAACTTATATTAAGTCCCTTTCTAATTACCGCAGGTGGCATCATGTTTGGCTTTAGAGGATTGGATTTAGGTTTGCTATTCTTTATGAGTGCCGCGCCAACCGCAGCGGCCAGTTATGTAATGGCAAGAGCCATGGGAGGGAATGCAACATTAGCGGCGAATATCATTGCCCAAACAACCGTTGCTTCATTAGTCACTTGTACGGTAGGAATATTTATTTTGTCTTCATTTAGTTTGATTTAAAATCAATACGTTATATTTTTAACATCATCTTCTATGAGAAACGGACTGGAAAACTAAAAAGCCATATCCTATAAGTATTAAGGTAACTTTGCTGAAGTACCAACATTCCCCAGAGAACTCATCCTCCTGTTCTCTGGGATTTTTTTATTCATCAATTACAGTACGTAGCGCACACCAAACGTAAAGGCAATATCAGTAGAGTTATCCATATTCACCGCATTCTCTATCACTGAAAACTCAAACGCTGCCGCCTCTAATAAATATCGATAACCTAATACGTATTCATGTGATGCTTCGGCATAATCTCCCCCCTCATCAAGCGCACCCTCATAAATATGATATGACGTTACAAGATGGTGAGAGGGAGTAATTGCATACCCATAACCAATAGCAAACGCAGCCGTATTCTTTTTATAAGGAATAGAAGTGCTTAATCCCGCGTCTCTGAACGTCACACCGACAGTCGAAAACAAGGCGTGTTTGTCATAACTAAAACTGTAATTTGCTTGCAGACCTTGCTCAAAGCTATCACGCTTAAATGAACCGCTGTTGACATGGTTTAAATACAAACTTGCCCCTAGGCTAATTGCATTGTATTGATTTGAAAACACTTCGTACTCAAGATAACTATGTAAAGCACTCGATAGCGTTTCGCCTTCAAAATCTTCAATTTCAACACCGTACTTAGGAATAGAAATATTGAAACTATTATTATCTACTTCATCTCGTCCGTTCTGACCAATACCAAAAAAGTCATGAAAGCCATGAACAAACGAATCTAATCCATTATTACCGGCATAACTGTATTGATATTTAAGTTCTGCTTTAAGCTTTGATGTCACTTGCCATTGAGCCCCCGTAATGACCTGATTCTGATAATAATCCATATTGAAGCTTTCAGAATGTGCCCACACACTGGCGATCGTTCCCGTCGCAAACAATTCGACGCTGTCTTCTTTTAATGCAAAAGCGGAACGAAGTTCAGTAGTGAGCGTATTTAAATGAAGAGGAGCTTGAGCATAAATCTTCATTGGCGTAACCGCAGTATCTGCCGTCGCCAAAGAAGGATATAACCCAATAACAAAGGTCGATAAGAAAAGAGACGTTATTGGCTTCATAGTAATCACAATAATTTACGCATAATTAATAGCTACTCATGCAATGATGACAAAAAGTAGGAATGAGATTCATATTTACAAACACTATTATCATTATGTTATCTCCTCATTCCAAATTGATCATAATTTGATGAGAACTAGATCAACTAAAATGTAGATGAGCGTTCATTTAAAAAACAGTTTATAAAACAGACACCTCTTTAATATTAATAGAGTGTATACATTGCGCAAGTTCATTCACTTAAGTAATGACTATGTCGCAACTTGAGCTAATAACCAACGCTTAAATACCGCAACCTTTTCATTAGACACTGTACTCGGTTTCCAAACGATGTAATAAGCTAATTCAATATTACATTGCAACTCAGGAAAAGGCTGAACTAAACGCCCCCCGTCCAGATCCTCTTGTACCAACACACTTCGACCTAATGCCACGCCTTGTCCACTTATCGCTGCCTGAATAACAGAGGCGGAATTGTTTATCTTCAATCCTTTATCTGTATTTACATTGTAAATTTCATTCTGTTCAAACCAACCACTCCACGAAGGAAAGCCACTCTCTTTAGGTAAAGAAAGATCATGCAGTAATGGAAAATCAACCAATGATTCCACGCTATTCAATCCTTTCTTTAACAACTCAGGAGAACAGACCGGAAAAACAGACTCGGTCATTAACAAGATATTATCTAACCCTTCCCACTCCCCTTTACCATAACGAACACCAATATCAATGCTCTCGGCAAGGTAATCAACGGTTCTAATATTGGTATCTAATCTCAGATCCCATTCAGGATGCAATGTTTGGAAGTCATCAATGCGCATTAATAACCATTTCGCGGCAAACGCAGGGCTGACTGCCACGGTTAAAATAGTATTCACTTCAGCTGGCTTTAATAAAGCTAATCCTTGAGATAAATGCTCAAAACCACGAGTAATTTCAGGTAAGCCCTGCAAGGCTTCTTTGGTTAATGCTAACCGTGATACCCCAGAGGAGCGCCTCTCAAACAAAGAGATCCCTAGCCATTCTTCTAACAATTTCACTTGTTGGCCAATGGCAGCAGGCGTGACATTCAATTCTTTTGCCGCTAAAGAAAAGCTCAAGTGACGAGCAGAGGCTTCAAACGCTTTCAAGCAATTTAAATGATTTAATTTCATTCTCACTCCTTATTCCAACATTAACCATTAAAGAAAAACTTTAGTGTAAGTATAGAAGTTCTGGTTTGTTACACCTAAAGAAAAATAACACAATAGATGCAATTACTCGCCATTCACGCAGGTTTACCATGAAACTACACACTGACTTATCGCTACAAGCGAACGCTTTTTTCACGGCATCAACGTGGGTCCCATCCCCTATTAAAGAGGTAACACGTAAGATGTTAGAGCGTGATGGTGGTGAGATTGCAACAGCCACCTCTCTAGTAAATTATGAATCTGACAGTTATTTTTCTTCTCATGTTCATACTGGCGGCGAAGAGTTTTTAGTATTAGAAGGCATTTTTGCAGACGAGCATGGTGACTACCCTGTTGGTACTTACATGCGCAACCCAGTAGGAACATCACACGCTCCGGTTGTGAAAGATGGCTGCATGATTTTAGTCAAGCTAGGGCAATACCAAGACGGTGACAACACGCCCGTTCATATTGATACCCAAACTCAGCCCGTTAGCAACGACTCGACACGTCATGGGGTTCAATTTCAACTATTGCACACCTTTAAACATGAGGTAGTTCGCCTTGAGCAATGGCAAGCCAATCAGACCATTGAACTTGAAAACCAAGGTGGAATAGAAATACTGGTCATTGATGGATCATTTATCCATGAGCACACCAACTATGAAAAATTTGATTGGCTTCGCTTGCCTATTGGCGATTCATTGCAAGCAACCATCGGGCAGCACAACTGTACCGTCTGGATAAAAACAGGCCACCACATACACCAAATTCAAGCATAAGCGAGACAAAAAATGAAAACAGAGTATTTGATTGTTGGTGCCGGTTTAAGTGGACTATACATGGCACATCAACTTGAAAAAATGGGAAAAGAGTATCGAGTCATTGAAGCGAGAGATCGCATTGGGGGCCGAATTTTATCGTCACCAATTTTATCTTCATCAACGAAATTATCTCCATTAGATAGCGTAGACATGGGCCCATCTTGGTTTTGGCCACAAATGCACCCACGTATTACGCAACTTATCGATGACTTAATGTTGCCTATTTTCCCACAGTACTCTCAAGGCGCTTATTTACTCGATAACCAACAAAACAGCGCACCAACACGTTATGACTCTGGATTTGAGCAATCTCCCACATCCATGAGAATTGCAGGCGGTATGCAAAGCCTTGTTGATGCACTATTGGCCACTTTACCTTCTCATCGAGTGCAACTAAATAGCACGGTGACTCATGTGAGATCTCAAGAAAACAATCACTCTTCTGTTATTTTGATGCACAACAGTCAACCAGAGACGATTGAAACGGCTCATGTGATTTTTGCCATGCCGTTACGCCTCTTAGCTGACCGTGTTGCTTTCACACCAAGCTTGCCGACAGAAACAACGCAACATTTTAGCTCTACAGCAACATGGATGGCGGCACACGCAAAGTTTTTTGCTATTTATGACACGCCTTTCTGGAGAGAAGAGGGATTATCAGGCTCTGCCAGCAGCCGCATAGGGCCATTAGTCGAAATCCATGATGCCAGTACGTTTGATGGCGTTGGCGCTTTATTTGGCTTTGTCGGTGTCGATGCAGCAACTCGTAAGAAAGCAGGAAAGGCAGTAATAAAACAAGCTGCAGTAGAACAATTGACTCGAATTTTTGGTGAGAAAGCCAGTCACCCGATTGATGTAAAGCTAATTGATTGGAGCCAAGAAATTCATACTGCCACCCTTGACGATCAGCAAGCACCGACAGCTCATCCTCGTTATGGCTTATCTTCATCAACTAAGGCCTTAAGCAACTTACATTGGTACTTTGCAGGAACAGAGGCAGCGCAAGATAATGGGGGCTATTTAGAAGGCGCATTAGAATCTGCTGACGCCGTAATTTCTGTCTTCAATCTACACTAAAAACAAAAAAGCCAAGTCATTAATAACTTGGCCTTTTATTTTTTAAAGTCATTATTTTAGATAATCTCGGCCATCAATTACCTGTCCATGAAGAGAACTTATAGACATTAAATCGACATAAAGAGGCATTAATTCTTCTGGCGTAGGTAAACTCATAGGATCTTCATTAGGAAACGCTTTTACTCTCATTTCAGTACGAAGCTTACCGGGGTCTATACAATTAACAAATAACTCATTTTTATTTTCTATTGCAACTAATTGACTATAACTTTCTAACGCAAACTTAGTGATACAGTAATCGCTCCAACCTGGCCACGCTTCATGCCCAACAATTGATGACGTATAAAGTAATCGCCCTTTACTAAGACGTATTAATGGTAATAATACGTTTGTTAATAAAACATTAGCTCTAAGATTTACTCGATATGAAGCATCAAGATCCGAAATAGGCATAGAGGTCACGTTACGTAACCCATGGAACAATGCAGCATTAAAAATCACACCATCAATATGGGTATGATTTAATTTTATGCTCCGACCTAATGCTTCATAATCTTGAGGTTCCGCGTCTAATAAATCGAGTATCACTAATGTAGGTTCTTTATAACCAAGAGTTAAAAATGTAGACTTTAGCTCTAATAATTGTTCCATTTTTCTCGCATGTAAAATCAACTCAGCGCCTTGCTCTCCCAGAGCCAACGCAATTGTTTTACCAAGGCCTCTACTTGCACCTGTAATTAAGATAGTTTTATTGGACAGTTTATTTTTCATAAGAAACCTCTATATATGATAAAACTAACACGCTGTAAGACGTCACCAATATAACGACTAAAATTACAGTACAGAAGAACCAAAAATGCATAGAGATAATGCATTTTTGCACAAGATAAGGAAACATTATGAATTGGGATGATATTCGATTTTTTCTTGCCGTTTATCGCTGTAATACATTAGGGAAAGCAAGTGAGGAGTTAAATGTTGACCAAACGACAATTGGACGACGAATTAAAGCCTTCGAAAAAGTGATCAATCAAAATCTTTTTGTTAAGTCACCGCTGGGCTATACACTAACAAAAGAAGGGGATAAACTCTTAAACGATGCGTTAGCGATGGAGAGCGCGGCACACTCTATTGAACGAAGAATGCATACCAGTGATCCTGAAGGAATCGTTCGATTAACAACAACTGACGGTCTTGCCTTAGATTTCATAAATAAAGCAGTTGCTGCGATCCAACAATCATATCCAAAAATTTGCATCGAACTCAGTATTTCAACCTCTACTCTTGATGTAAATTTAAATGAGACAGATATCGCAATACGAACAATCAGGCCCAATAGTCCAAACGTAAAAACAAAACGTTTAGCTCAATGGAATGTTGGTTTATTTGCAAGTAAACATTATATTTCGACTCATGGTTACCCTAACGATAATGACAATTTTAAGAACCATAATGTTGTCATTTATCAACCCGGAGTTACTCATAAGCAAAATGAAACACTAGTCGGAAAATGTAGGAATAATGCACATATTACTGCTCAAGTTAATTCCAGTGCTATCTTAAAAGACCTTATTGAACAAGGAGCAGGGATTGGCGAATTACCCATTTATTACCAAAAAGAAAGCAGTAACCTCGTTAGATTATTTCCACAAAATAGCCGTAATGACGATTTATTTGTATGGCTCGTCGTTCACCCTGATTTAACCTCTGTACCACGGGTTAGAGCTGTTATTGATACTATTGAACGTATTTTTTCACTTGCTGAACATCAGGCAACACTATTTTAACAACATTAATTCTCAATAATTAAATATGGAAAAATAAAAAGGCCAAGTTATCGAGTAACTTGGCCTCCTCTTAATCTATCGCTTTACGACAAACATAAATTAACAGCTGTGTTCCATTAAGAATTGAACATCATCTTCTGCACTGTAATACACAGGATCTTTACCATACGAGAATAACTTCAACGATTTCTCATTGGCAGTATGGTAGCTTAACTTACCGTCAAGAATATGCAGCCATGTGCCTTCAGGGATCCCAACAACCGGTTCGTGTTTATTGATTTCTAAAAATTCTTGAATACGTTCATCACGCGTTTCACCAAAGTGCCCTTCAACAGACGCTTCTAAATAGTGCGGATTAATTTGAAATGGCACTAAGTTTAGCGAAGGAAGAATCGCCCCTGTGATAATTGGCATATCATTCGTCGTGCGGATGGTAGGACAACCAATGTTTGTGCCCGCACTCCAACCAATGTAAGGAATACCCTTATCCAATACCGCTTTTCTGATTGGACCGACAAGTCCTAAGTCATGCAATGTTTTGTTTAATACCCATGTATTACCGCCACTGACCAAAATACCATCGGCTTCTTGAATCGTTTTTACAGGGTCTTCTGAACGGTGCAGACCCGTTACTTTACAATCTAGGCCTAAGTGATCAAACGTTTGTTGAACCAAAGCAACACGGTCATCGTGGCTAGAACGAATCACCGCGTAAGGGATAAGTACTAAATTTTTTGCTTTAGTACGTTGAATTTGTTCAACAATTGCTTCACTCGCAAATTCCATTACGTAGTTGTTACCAGAAATCTTGCCGTTACTTAATAATAAAATATCCATTGGAACTGCCTTATGTCTATTTAACATCACTGTTTACTTCTATCCAATTCAAGTAAAGTAAGTGATAGGATTACGAAAAGATGATACCAATCTTGATCAGTCGCTGTTCAGATGATTTTGCATGAAAAATTGAACAGAACAAAGTATAAATTGTGGTTAAATTGCCAGGCTAATGGCACAATTCATAACACAGCTATGATCGACTTTAACAAGTAGAATGATCAGATACTTATGTTGATTGGTGTAAAACCATATCAGAAATAATGAGGTTAAAACTTGTGTTAGATCGTATCTGTAGTCTATAAATTAAGTCTAAATTAAAAGAAATATTCACTTGATCACAAACAAGACAGAAAATAACTTATCACCAAAACTTGTGACAAAGCAGAATATAGGCATAATGCCCTCTAAATTTACACAATAGTTCAAAAACACGTCACACTTTGCGACGTTACCTACGCTCATAATTGAAGGTGCAATGAAAATACCAAACAGATTACTGCCATTAGTTGAAGATGGTTTAATAGATGAAGTTCAAACCCAATTAATGAGTGGCAAAGAAGCGGATGTCTACATAGTTCGCAGTGGCGACGATATTAAATGTGCCAAAGTTTATAAAGAAATTGAGCAACGTAGCTTTAAACAAGCGGTTGCGTATCGTGAAGGCCGAAAAGTAAAAAACAGTCGTCGAGCGCGTGCGATGGAAAAAGGCTCTAAATTCGGTCGTGACGAACAAGAAAAAGTATGGCAAAACGCTGAGATTGATGCACTGTACAAACTATCAGCCGCTGGGGTTCGTGTACCACAGCCTTATGGTTGTTTTGATGGTGTATTATTAATGGAGCTCGTTACCGATGATGAAGGCTCTGTAGCCCCTCGTCTGAACGACATTTCATTATCTAAAGAACAAGCATTACGTGATCACGATTTAATGATCCAATACGTCACTCGCATGTTATGCGTCGGCATCATACACGGTGATTTATCTGAATTTAACGTGTTAGTTGATCACCTTGGCCCTGTCATTATCGATTTACCTCAAGCCGTTGATGCATCAGCAAACAACAACGCTAAATGGATGTTAGAGCGTGATGTCAACAACATGACTACGTACTATGGCCAATATGCGCCTGAGCTGCTTGGTACTGAATATGCTAAAGAGATGTGGGCTTTGTATGAAGTTGGCGAATTAATGCCAAACACAGTGCTAACAGGCGTATTTGTGGACAATGGCGAAGATGCCGATGTTGATGGATTGATGGCAGAGATTAATGCGGTCATGGAAGAAGCGCGTTTACGCAAAGAGCGTCAGCTAGAAGATCAAGAATTCGATTAAACAACACACTGTAGTCTCTAAATATTTAGTGTCTCATCGGCAGATAACGGATTATCTGCCTTACGTTTCAACCTATCACTCCCTCCTTTCGATCGTAAGCGTGCAGGGAACTACACCTTGTCTTTTACATTCCAAGGTAAAAGTGAATCGATATCTGGCGATCCAACACATAAACGATCTAGACAATACCTAATATAATCGTAAGGGATTAATCCGTTTGCCTTTGCTGTTTCTACAATGCTGTAAAGCATTGCACTTGAATCTGCACCAGCCGTTGAACCCGAAAATAACCAGTTTTTCCGGCCGATAACAAACGGTTTAACCGCTCGCTCTGCTCGATTGTTATCAATAGATAACAATCCATCATCAATATAACGAACTAATTTATCCCATTGATTTAATGTATAGCTAATCGCCTCACCTAATTTTGTTTTAGGTGATACTCGACTAACTGCGCTATCAAGCCAATCACGGAGCTCTTTAAGTAAATCGCGGGCTTCTGTCTGCCTAGCAACATACTTGGCTTGTAAGCGTGCGGGGAACTACACCTAACAAATAAAATTCATTATGCGTATCTTACGATCTTTCATTTAACGAGAACGTAATTATGCAAAAAGATAAAAAGAGAACACCAGAGCAATGGCACGCTCTATTTGAATCTCAGCAATCTAGCAAGCTTAGTGCCGCTGAATTTTGTCGTAACCATAATATTCTGCCAAAGACATTTAGTGCACGTAAAGCACGATGGAAACAAAAGATTAACGCTTCTACTTTCTTGAAAGTAGAAGCGTTAACATCAACTATCATCGCCACTCCACAATTACCAGATATTCAACTTTCTATCGGAAAATTGCGATTAACATTGCCAGCTAATACTGAACCTCACTGGATAGGACTCTTATTAAAAGGGTATCAATCATGAATGTATTTACTGATGTTTCCACCATTTATCTTCATCGTGATTTTGTCGATTTTCGCAAGGCCATTAATGGCCTTGTCGTGATTGTTGAGCAAGAAATGCAACTATCACCGTTTAGTGATGCTCTATTTATATTTTGCAATAAGCCTCGTGATAAACTCAAAATATTGTATTGGGATAAAACAGGATTCGCTTTATGGTACAAGCGATTAGATGAAGACCGCTTCAAATGGCCACGAAATATAAATAACGATACGTTAGCATTATCAGAGCAGCAACTGACACTGCTATTACAAGGTTTTGATATCTTAGGACATCAACCGGTACATTATCAAACAACCCTTTAAATAGTTGATTCTCAGTCAAGAATAGGAGGCAACCGATTGATTACCTGTATTATCGTTATATAGTCATCTACATGACTGATAAAATAAAACCACTTCCTGATACCATTGACGAGCTGAAAGCACTTGTGCTTCAGCTTGAAAATAAATATAACCGTCTTCTAGAGCAATTTCGGCTGGCTCAACATCAGCGCTTTGGTAAAAGCAGTGAATCTGACTCGACTCAATTTGATTTATTCAATGAAACAGAAGAAGAAATCATCATTGAAAATGATGACACACAAACGATTACCTACACTCGTCAAAAGCCAAAACGCCAACGCTTACCTGAAGACTTACCGCGTACTGTTATTATCCACGACATAAAAGATAAAACTTGTAAGTGTTGCGGTCTAGAGATGCATGCGATGGGTAAAGACATCAGTGAAAAGTTGGAATTTGTACCAGCTAAAGTGGAAGTTATTCAACATGTTCGTCCTAAATATGCTTGCCGAAATTGTGAAAAAAACAATACTTCAGTAGACATTAAACAAGCCCCAATGCCAGCGTCACCAATCCCTAAAGGGATTGCGACCGCAAGTTTACTTGCTCAAATTATTACGGCTAAATTTCAATACAGTCTTCCACTTTATCGTCAAGAAACGTTATTTCAGCAATGGGGTATCATTATTGGACGGCGAACGATGGCGGATTGGTTAATAAAATGCTCGGTACTATTTACCCCTCTTAATAACGAGTTACATCGTATTTTGCTTGAACAACCCACTCTGCATTGTGATGAAACAACGGTAAATGTGTTGGATGTTGAAAAAGCAAAATGTTATATGTGGGTCTACTGCTCTGGCTATGATTCTCCAGGCTCTGGTGTTTTGCCTGGAATTGTACTTTATGATTATCAATCTAGCAGGCATGGCTACCATCCAGTTAACTTTTTAAAAGGTTATAACGGGTATTTACATACCGATGGTTACCAAGGTTATGAACAAACTGAAGCGATTTTAGTTGGCTGTTGGGCACACGCACGTCGACGATTTATTGAGGCTCAACGTGTTCAAGTAAAAGGGAAAACAGGGAGTGCAGATTGGGTATTGAGTAAAATCCAAAAGCTATACCGGATCGAATCGTTATTAAAAGAGGCTTCCCCTGAAGCCAAGTATGTTGCTAGGCAGACAGAAGCCCGCGATTTACTTAAAGAGCTCCGTGATTGGCTTGATAGCGCAGTTAGTCGAGTATCACCTAAAACAAAATTAGGTGAGGCGATTAGCTATACATTAAATCAATGGGATAAATTAGTTCGTTATATTGATGATGGATTGTTATCTATTGATAACAATCGAGCAGAGCGAGCGGTTAAACCGTTTGTTATCGGCCGGAAAAACTGGTTATTTTCGGGTTCAACGGCTGGTGCAGATTCAAGTGCAATGCTTTACAGCATTGTAGAAACAGCAAAGGCAAACGGATTAATCCCTTACGATTATATTAGGTATTGTCTAGATCGTTTATGTGTTGGATCGCCAGATATCGATTCACTTTTACCTTGGAATGTAAAAGACAAGGTGTAGTTCCCCGCACGCTTACCCAGGAATGCCCATTAGAGGACGAAGAAGAGGAGTAAGCAGTTTACGAGCCGCATCAAGTGCGCCGTAATGCTCAAGAACGTTAATCATACCCAATGCAAACATAACGGTAGGAATAAGAGTTAATGCAAAAATGAAACCGTCACGAGCACCACTACCGCCTTTACCGCGTAATGATGTTGTTGCTGCTTGTACGCCATCTGCCGTTTCAGAAACGGAATAAGCCACTTGTCCAAAAGAACCATTCAACGTCGTGAAGTCTAATACTCCATACCATTCGTTAGATGTCATTAAACCAGAAAAGAACATTACTGCGAAGGCAAGTGCTAAGTAGCTGCCTATAGTGACCTTACGAGCTTGCTCAGTCGGTTGCGTCATAAATACCTCAATTATAATTTTTAGATAAGATGTAAAAAGTGAATAACTAAACTAGTAACCATTTAGAGGTATTTTGAGCGATTTATTTTTAGAGTACTTGATACGTATCAATAAGCATTTCTAAAAACAATTTAGTTAATAACTAGATTATTATTTTGTGATCCATCTGAAAATGTAGATTTTTATGTTGATTCGTTAGTTTATTGTGTTTTTGATTAGTAAATGTACAAGGTCGATTCATTAATAATGCGTTTATTGAAAGGAGGATAATCCCTTAGCAAGGGATCGTGGTAAATAGTGAGGGGGTAATTAAACGCCCCTAGTCCAAATCAGGGGCGTTTAAGGTATTTTAAGTAATGAGAGAATTACTCAGTGTTACATATCGTTTGGTTGGTGGTTATCACCTTATTTGGTTAATGATTTACGGGTAATGACAACTCATTGTTTAATGTGTTTTCAAGCATTTCATCTTCGTACCATAACAAGTCACTGCGATTGACGTAACGGTCAGCGAATGACATCCCTGAACTTAATTCATATTTCAGCGTGTTTTTGAGGCGCTCAAAAGCTTGTTCTGCGGCTTCTGTTGAGGCGGTTGAATGCGGGTTTATTCGCACTTCTGCAGTGCGATAAGCGGCGTTTTCAACGACTTCTCTATAGCTTGAATTAACACTGTTAAATGGCCCAACAGCAAACATGATGTCTTCTGGTGGAATGTTCAGTGTCGCTATTTCATTCAATGATTCGTCTCGTAATAGCGTATCTACCGTTTTTCCGCCGTGATTAAGTTCAATCGCATAAACATACCCACGCTGACTATCTAAAGCATAATTGACTGCAACAGATTGTTCTGTACTGGTTGAAATAACACCACGGATACCACGAGTATGATGAGCGATCTCAACGTACTCAACGGGTTCTATTCTACGATTGAAACCTGAATGGAATATTTCATCAGGTAGTCGTGTATCACCACGGAACACGCGCGATCCATTTAATTCAGATTGATATCCTCTGTAAAAAGGGAGGTTCTGAATTTCTTTTTGCGCTTCAGTGCTTAAGCGGTGTAATGCTTTTGTATCAGATAGATAACCATAAGGGTTGACTTGCTGCTCTAATTCGTAAGCTTCAAGATCTCGTCCCCCTGTCATATCTGCATATCCAGAGCCTCCAATGCCTTGAGGCTCTGGTAGATCTTCTGGCAGTAAGATCTCCGATTGTTGGCTATGGTTTGGCGTATAATCTGAAGAGATCTCATTGGTTTCGATATCTCCACTGCCACCATTTCCTCCTCTTAAACCACCTCGTTCAAGCCATTGAGGTTCATTATTTTCTATATTAAACGCTCGAACTACACGACTATCGTTGATCAGTCTCCCACTTAATGGATCTATTTCTCTAAAATAGCCAAACCCATCGGCTCTTAATAAGGTACTTCTGCCACTCTCTGTTAACTGAACGCCGAGTAACTCTTCACCAGTTTGAGGATGAATCACAATTCGAGGCATTGATGTGAAATCATTCAAAGTGTGAGCAGAAACCCCCTCATTTAAAAGAACTCGGTTGGGCAGTAAGCTAATTTCTTTTTCAGCAGAAAGGGCGAGTGATTGACCATATGTTACCATCACGGGAAGTATGGTGGCGGTGCCAAGAACGGCAGCATTAACCGCACTCATGCGAGTTCCTGTCAGCCGTTCAGATAACGAATCGCCATTGACTGCTTTATCTAAACTAAGTCCAAATTGAGTGCTACTCAAAGAAAGAGTTAAGGGAATACCAAGTTCAGGAATTAATATGTCAACGACTGGGAAAAGGATGACCAAGCTGTTAGCAATAGACAAGATATAATCACGCTGAGACTCGGCATTCGATTTTATCATGGTGTCTCCATCACTGCTCATGCGTGCTTTTCGCAATTCAGTCATTCTGGCAAAGACATTGCCCGTCACAGGGTGGTGTTTCATCATAAAATAACGGTCATTCCAATTGCCGTTAACGAGTTGAGTTAACGCACTGTCTACACCAGAATATGTCGTTCCATCTTGACGTAAATAAAGGCTAAAGTGGTTGAGTAACGCTTTCTTATTCGCAGGATCTTGGAGTCGTTTATACATCGTTTTTTTCAATTGACGCTCTGTACGATAAGCAACAAAGGGTTGCTCACTCCCCGGAATATATAATACGCCTCCAGATTGTCCCGCTTGTTCGATTAACAACATGTCCGTCGCGTCATACCCATAAATATCGAATCGATAAACGTGAATATTTGCAGGACGAGCTGGTTTTAACAGAGTAAGAACGAGTTGGTAATTATCTTGTTCTAGTAAGCCAAGTTGATACTGTTGATGTGCTGAAAAAGCAAAGCTGTCACGCATCAGTTGAGTATAACGTTCGCTATTATTAGCCCAAAATCGAGTTAACTCAGCAGTGTAAGACGTTTGAATATCTAAATCTGAATAGGTGATATCCCATAATGCAGACGAGAGCAGACGTACTTCATTACGCTCATCAAACATGACGCCATCTGCGCCTTTGGTATATATTCCCGTATCTACGTTGATCGTATCGGGGAATGTGTCTCTAAACTTATTAAAGACATTTAACATGACAGCTTGAGTTACCGTGTAAGATTTAGAAGGAGCTTCATGGTGTGCCCACCCATTATAACTGCGTGAACTGCTCATCGCTCCTCTAAATTCATTATAGAAAATAGCGTCAGGGTCAATGTTTGAATAACCATGTTTTGTTAATGCGGCTTTGAGTTCTTTGGACGTAACAGCAAGGGGATCTGGGATTGTTTTCATCAACTCGGCGTAGTCGCGCACAAAATGAAGTCGCCACGCTGTATCGAAACGATGACTAGGGACTTGGTCTATGGGCTCTACATTTGCTTTCACTTGAAGGTAAGGAATTTGAATGTTGCTGAGTTAGCATTGGCCCGTCTAAAAAAGCCAATTTCACCATCGCTGTTTTTTTAAAAGGTATCGAAAATATAATTATCGGGGATTTTATAACTGTTTTAGCCCTATTTCATGAGTTTTAGATACACTTATCCTACAAACCTTATTATGCTGCCCTCAATTCTGACTGAACTATCGCATGGGTGACTAAATCATTGACCGAATTTCCGACTCGGAAATTCGTAAACACCAGACGACTTTCACATAAAATACATTCGTACGGATCTACTTTTACATATCCTTTTAACATTGCGGCATACCCTGGCATTTTCGGCTCAGCTTCTATTGTCATACCTAAAGCTGCATAAACTCTAGGCAGAGCTTCTCCACGACGACGCATTGATAAAAAACCGTAGTATCGGATCATCTTGAAATGTTTATCAGGATAGTGCTCTACTATCCGTCTTATCATCTCTTCTGGTGATAATGTTAGGCTGTCTGTTGTTCCTGTTCGATGGTCTAAATAATTAAACGTTATCATTCCGCCTTTGGCGTAATGACTTAAACGTGACGCTGAAATCGGGGGCCGTTTTAAATACCGACCAAGATAGTTCATCGTCGGTTTTACATTATTTGTCTTTTTAGCAAAATGAAGCTTCCAACGACGATTATATTGACTGCTTAAAAAGCGTGACCAATCCGTTTTATTACGGATATAGGGGCATTCTTCGCTTGATAAATCAAGCTCATCATAAGCCTTACCCAATAAACTGACGATAGCCGCTCTCCAACAAGGCTCTGTCGTTTTCATTTGGAAGTAAATGGGTTTCCATAAACCGGTACGTTCACAAATTCCCCCACGAGTGACCGATAAATGTAAGTGCGTATTCCAATTCAGTTTTCGACCGTAAGTATGAAGAGCACAAAAGATACCGACATCTATTCCTTTATCTTTTGCCCATCCCAGCAGAATGTTTGCAGCACATTTGAATAATTTATTTAACAAACGGTTATGACGAAAGATAGGCCATAGCGTGTTTGGAAGGGTAAAGGTGATGTGTTGATATTCGCATTCAGGGAAGACATGTTGTTGCTTTTGTATCCATCGCTCTGTGGCTTTCATGCCACAGCTACTGCACGCTCGAGATTTACAGGTTTGGTGAATATATTTGATATGGGTACAGTCAGGGTTGCAACAATGATATTCGCGAGAGCCAAAAGCCGCTGTCCCACAGGACAGCATCTTTGTGACATTTTCAATCACGACCGCTCTTAGGTTAGCTTTGTTATTATGAAGAAATTTAAGCCAGTTATTTTGACTATTAAATAATTGTTTCAGGGGTTTATATGCGTGCATGGCGATAGGATAAACGATTTATTGGCAACAATGGAAGAGGTTGAGTCCTTTTGATTTGCGCCGTAGGCGCCTATTGTTCAAAAGAAATATAAAAAGCAGCGAATATGACGATCAATAGTAATGTTTTAATTGCTTTTGATTTCATGAGTGATCCTAATTAAAGAATGAATGTGGTTTAGAAGTGGTAAAATCTCTATTCATTACAAGGGCTAGAAACAAGAAACGGGATTAAAATAACATTGGTAATATGTCGCTGGATCTTCTTCTGCAGAAACATTAAATGTAAAAATAGAAGCAAGAAAGAGGGTGGTGAGCATAATTTTAGTCATGATATGTACCTTTATATTATGAGGTTTTCTTATGATTTATTGTGTTATTACGGCTTATTTTGGGCAGAAAATTCCAATGAGATTACTTGTCGCAATCATTAATAATGCCGAAAGTTAAACTACTTTATTTTTGTCAGTTTTCTAATTAACGGTTTTCAAAGCGGTATTTAAGAACAATGATATGGTTATTTGGTAGCGTGAGCTTTACATCGAGAGCATCAGGTAATTGATCGCCATCGGTGTTTTGATAGCGGTATTGATATTGTGTGACGTTATCGCCGCTGGTTTCTTTAAGGTATTTAATCGGCAGGAAAGCAAGTCCAAAGAAGTCCATATCAACTTTCCATTCTTTTATTGGATCCACGTAGTGAACGCCATATATCAATGAACCATCATCAATGTAATCCAACTCGACCATTCTAATAATGTGGTCTTTTTTCTCATGGGTGGCTTTTTTGATCTCGCCGTTACTGTAGTATTCCAACTTCAGGGTATTTCTATCCAAAACGGTATGATTCAGTTTTTTAATTTCTTTTACTCTTTTTAAGCGTCCGTCAGAGTAATAGGAATAGCGGTAAACGAGTTTTGATTTATCTAAACGGTCATCTGGTTTTTGAACTCGTTTTATTAAATTACCATCATCGTTGTATTTATATTTAATGGTATAGGTTGTTTCTGGTGCTCCTTCTAAATTAGAAACATGCTCGTTAAACACTTTCTTGCGTTCAATGCTAACGACCTTTGCATTGTTGATCTCTTGATATTCGTATTCAGAGATAAAGTTTTGTTTTGTATGTTTAATATGAGAGTTAGGGTTATTGTGCTGCATCAGAGCCTTGGCTACTTTCACTGTTCCATCAGGGTTATATTCGTAGTCAAAAACACTGTCTAGATACTTACGTTGAGTGATTTTATTTTCTTCATTATAACGGTACTCTCCGACGGAACTTTCCTTATCTCCGGCGATCTTAATAAAGGTATGTAGGCGTAAATCGTTACTTATGACCGACTGTTGATCGACATAATCTTCAAAAATAGAATAGCGATCATAAGCATAAACTTGAGGTGCTATCACAAAAGCGATAGCAGCAACGGCGCATTTTAGATTCATGGTATTTACTCTTAGTAATAATGAAAAATGGCTAACAGGGCATCTGATAATGGCGATCCCCCGTTAGCGGATTTCTTTTTTTTTGATCAATGTAATATGGAAATGATGTTGTTGATGTGAACCATTGATGGTGCTTTTTATTAACTATTTTCGTTTTCTAAAATACAGAACGTTTTCGCTTCACCTAAAGAAGGGGCTAATGTTATTAGGCTTGGTCGAGCACCTGTGGCATCAACCAGTGGGAGTTGAGTGGTTAACTCATCGTCTTCATTCAGTGCGATAGAAAAAAGAGTTGTTGGATTGTAGAACGAGATTTGATCATGAAAATAAAAAGGCAAAGCGATAGTTTGATGTTTGCCGTTTAATTCAAAAGCAGATTGGATTTTAGGGTCGCTCGAATCAGCAAAGCCAAATGTTTCTCTAAGGAAGGTATAAAGTTGTGGGCGCTGAGATTCTTTTTTAAATTCTTCAGTAAAAGCGATGATATCAGCGACATTTGGTGGTCGAGAGCCTGGGTGTTTTTCGGTACAGATCTGATCTAAGTAATCCCAGTAAGGGTTGTCGGTTTTTATTTCTTTCCACTGTTCAGACGTAAATACGTGCTCATTAGCAAAAGTGAAAAATGAAGAAGTGATTAAAATTGTTGATAATATTAAGCGTTTCATAGATGTCCTTTTTCTTGTTATTCAGTATGTGGGTTTTATTGTTTGTATTTATGGGAATGATCCCAATTGGAATGTATCTCATTTATTGCTTTGTGGCTATAGGGTAATGTCTTAATTTAATGTGCGATATTCGCTACATTGATAATTTGTGTGATCACATATATTTGAGGTGACGTAATATCGTTAGAAGCCATTTTATTGGCTCTTGGTGGTGTTTTTATTTTTGTCAAAGGTAACAAGTCGTTTTCATTTAACGCATTTATAATCAATTTTTTAAGGTTATCTTCTTGTTGTTTTATATAAAATAAATGGTTTAAACAAAGGCTAGTTAGAATGAAAATGGAAAGAAATGAGATAATTTACAGCATCTTAGATCGAGTATAATAAGAGATCTGGCTTGTTCATCTTCTATTCAGAAATAGAATGGTAGAGTGAACCTTCATTTATAAAGAGAGTAAAAATATGAAACAAATGATAGCGACGATATTTGCTTTATTCGTAGGTTTTTTTGTTCTGGTATCTAGTCTAATCTTTGCCATTGGATTTAGTATGATCGGCTTTATTATGTCAAAAACACGCAGTAAAAAAGCTGACAAAGAAGCAAGAATCATTGAAGGCGAATGCTCGAATGTGACGTATTACTGAGCATATTCAGTGGTCGAATTGAATTAACGTGAATAAAGAGAAAGAAATCACATAGGAAAGATGAATTCTAACGTTACCTGTGGGATATTTACCTTATTAAACTGGTCTCAATTACTGACTGATTGAAAAACCATGCTGATTAAAGAATAAGGTGTAGAGGTGAACGTGGAAAAACTGATAATTGTGATTGATTTTTTATTGGCGCACAAAATGGTATTTAGTGTTCTTATCATCAGCCTTGTTTTACTTGTGCGTCATTTTTCGGTTAAACGGATCCGTGGTGATATTGCTTTCTTAACGGAAGATCAGCGTAAATGGATATCACGCACGAAAAACGGCTCATTCAGCTTTATTGTTATTATCTTATTCATTTTATGGAAGTCAGAAATAAATGAATTTGCCTTATCGGTAACCGCGATAGCTGTGGCGATAGTGGTGGCATCTAAAGAAATCATTCTATGTTTTACGGGATCGATTCAGCGAGCAAGTTCTCGCTCTTTTAGAATTGGTGATTGGATAGAAGTCGGAACATTGTGTGGGGAAGTTATCGAGCACAATATGATGGCGACAGTAATACAAGAAATCGATTTACACCACGGACAGTATAATTACACTGGAAAAACCGCGACCTTACCTAACAGTATGTTCTTCACTTACCCCGTTAAAAATCTTAATTTCATGAAGCGTTATGTTTATCATCAGTTTTCTATTTGTGTGCGAGATTTTGTTAATTTATACCCAACCTTGCCCGGTTTATTAGAAAAAATAGATACGCACTGTGAAGAGTTTATTGAGGTAGCTCGACGCTATAATGGCGTGATTGAAAAGCATGCGGGGGTTGATTTACCTGGCTCTGAGCCACATATACATATTTCTAGCACATCGACAGGGGAGCAAAAAGTGTATTACGTTATTTTCTGTCCAACCGAAAAAGCGTCTCATTTAGAACAACTTATTCGCCAAGATTTTATGGAGATGTATGAAAAGACGTTTCCTAAAATAGAAGACTAGCATCGTTATTTATTCCTGCTAACGAGTCATATTATTTAATGCATTCGGCCTACTTAAATTAAGTAGGCCGAATTGTATGTAAAAATAAATGAGTTGAGCCACGTTATGAATACGCTGGATTGATCGCCCCTGTTAAGATTGCTTTTGACACGCTTTGGCAGCGATTAGTTGTGCCAAGTTTTGTTTGTGAATTAGTTAAATGAAACGCGACAGTGCGTTCTGTACATCCAAGAATGATCGATATTTCCCACGAACTTTTCCCTTCGCAAGCCCATGCTAAACATTCTTTTTCTCGCTTTGTTAAATCATGAGTTGATTCAGTATTATTTTTGTTAATCCGATAATAACTATCTAAAAGAGCTGGGATAATAAGAGGTATATACATACAAGCCGTGGAAAAGAGACAGTCAGTAGATTGTTTTTTATTTGAATGAGCAAAGCTAATCATTCCAAAGCTTCCATTTACAGAGTGAATTGGAAAACTAAACCCTGAGTATAATCCCAATGATTTTGCTTCTTGGATTACGTTAGGCTTGTTTGTTTTGAGTGTTTTTTTTCCAAATATGTCCCAAAGAATAGGTGAGTGATTAAAAAAACAGTAATCTACAATAGGGTCATATTTAATTAAATTGGTCTCATCATAATGATCGCGCCATTTTTGTGGGTAATTATCTAAGATCAACACATCTGGTTTTATCATGGATTTATTAGAAATTATAGAAAACAAATAATATTCACAATTAAGAGTGTTAGCTACTTCTATTAAACATTGATTAATTTGATCATTACTGCTTGATGAATTTATTTTAGTGATGATTTTTAATGTGTCATGAGGAGCGATATAGTTCATTACGTTTCTCTTTATCTGACGGTTATTATTATATTGCTTTTTGTTATATTTGTTATTATAAAAATCTTATAGCATTAAATTAAATGAACAATGCTGTATTAACACCTTAGATGTGATCTGGATCTCATGTTTTTGTTGTTTTTTTGTTATTTGTTCAATAAAACAATGCCACACCAACACTTAAGTGTGATGACCGTTCCATATTTAATGTCGCTTCATGTTGTGTAATTAGGAGCGATACTCTGTAAAGTTATACAGGTTTACCTAAATAATTACCCTGTTATAGTTTTCTAAAATAAAGAAACAGAGTGATGACAATAGCTTTAAAAGTAGGTTGTAAATATTAGTTATCAAGTTTGAACAAAAGGGTTCAATTAAATAATGTATTTTAAATATCATTAATATAATAATTTCTTATAGTATACATTTGATTGTTATGAATAATTATCGTGTTGTTTAATTAATGTGTTATTTCTAATAAGAATAGATAAATCAACAATTATATTTCTGAAATAAATGTTAACTTAATATTTTTCCAATAGGCTAGTTATGTTTTAAGTCTATGTAAATTATGAGTTTAATAAAAATTTAATATTTTTTTTATTTTAAAAATATCTTAATAAGGAATAGAATGATTAAAAAAATTCCAACTATCATCGGCGGTGTAATTCAAGATGAAAGGGGCTTGAGAGAGTTAATATTAACAAATGAGACTAAGGTATTAATTTCTATTATTGACGACAATCATATTAAAAGCATCATTGATAATGAAGTTGTTAATAATTTAAGATTAAATCAAGTAGTTAACTTTTTATATACGGTTGGACAGCGATGGAGAAGTGAAGAATATACTCGTCGACGAACATATATTCGAGATTTGACAAATTTTCTTGGTTATTCAAATGAAATGGCAAAACTAGAAGCGAATTGGATTGCCATGTTGTTATGCTCTAAAAGTGCCTTATATGACATTGTCCAACATGACTTAGGATCATTGCATATTATTGATGAGTGGATCCCTCAAGGGGATTGTTATATTAAAGCATTACCAAAAGGAAAATCAGTACATTTGTTGGCAGGTAATGTCCCTCTATCTGGAGTGACCTCTATTCTTCGAGCTATTTTGACTAAGAATGAATGCATTATTAAAACGTCTTCCACTGACCCTTTTACTGCTACCGCTTTAGTCTCCAGTTTTATCGATGTTAATGCCGACCATCCTATTACTCGTTCAATGTCAGTAATGTACTGGTCTCATAATGAAGATATGTCATTGCCGAAAAAAATAATGAATCATGCTGATGTTGTTGCCTGGGGCGGGGATGAAGCTATTAAATGGGCAGTAAAGCATTCGCCACATCATGTCGATATTGTGAAATTTGGGCCTAAAAAAAGTTTGAGCATCATTGATGATCCTGAAGACATAACAGCCGCTGCGACAGGCGTTGCTCATGATATCTGTTTCTATGATCAACAAGCGTGTTTTTCTACGCAAAACATTTATTACATAGGTAATAAATTAAACTTGTTTATTGATGAACTAGAAAAAAAATTAAATGTGTATGCCAAAATATTACCTAAAGGATGTCAAAATTTTGATGAAAAAGCCGCTTTCACTTTAACTGAGAAAGAGTGTTTATTTGCGGGTTATCAAGTTAGAAAAGGGGAAAATCAAAGTTGGATAATTATTCAATCTCCTTTAGATGCGTTTGGGAATCAACCATTATCTCGGTCGGTATATATCCATCAGGTTTCTAGTATTGAAGATATTCTTCCTTTCATTAATAAAAATACGACACAAACCGTTTCAATTGCTCCATGGGAGTCATCATTTAAATACAGAGATGAACTGGCTAAGCATGGCGCAGAACGTATTGTTGAATCTGGTATGAATAATATATTCCGCGTTGGTGGGGCGCATGATGGTATGCGTCCACTACAGTATCTCGTTAATTATGTATCACAAGAAAGGCCGTTCAACCACACAACAAAAGATGTTGCCGTAGAAATAGAACAAACACGTTATTTAGAAGAAGATAAATTTCTAGTCTTTGTCCCTTAATATAAAAGGAAACTATATTCTCAACAATTGATCATGTCATCTCCCTTGAAAATGGTAAAACACTTCGAGTTTGGGAAACATTGCCCAAAGAAAATACATTAAAAAAGAATAATACGATTCTGATTGCCTCGGGTTTTGCTCGGCGAATGGATCATTTTGCGGGATTGGCTGAATACCTCTCAAGTAACGGATTTCATGTTATTCGTTATGATTCTCTTCATCATGTTGGGTTGAGTAGCGGTGACATTAACGAATTTTCAATGTCGATTGGTAAAGACAGCTTGCTAACAGTAATAGACTGGCTTAAAGGACGTAATATTGAAAAGTTAGGTCTTATTGCTGCCAGTTTATCTGCTCGAATTGCTTATGAAATAGCAAATGAAATTGACTTGTCTTTTCTGGTGACGGCTGTGGGTGTTGTAAATCTTCGTGATACGTTGGAGAGAGCTCTAAAATACGATTATCTGCAATTGCCAATTGAAAAACTACCAGAAGATCTTGATTTTGAAGGGCATAATTTAGGGTCAGAAGTTTTCGTTACGGATTGCTTTAAGCACAAGTGGGACACGTTAGACTCGACGATAAATAAAATGAAAAATTTGGATGTTCCATTTATTGCCTTTACTGCTAATGATGATAATTGGGTCAAGCAAAGTGAAGTTTTGGATCTGCTTATTAGCCTTAATTCCGAGAAATGTAAACTCTATTCTTTAATTGGTAGTTCTCATGATTTAGGTGAAAATTTAGTGGTATTACGAAATTTTTATCAATCAGTAACTAAAGCGGCCATCGCTTTAGACAATGACTCGTTGGATCTTGATGTCAATATGACAGAGCCACGATTCGAAGACATAACGAGCGTGACTGTAAAAGAGCGTCGATTAAAAAATCAAATTGAAAATGAGTCTCTAGAATTGGTGTAATTATCATAGCTAAATAAACCATTATATAAAAGTAAAGGAAGATATTATGAAGTTCGGAAATATTTGTTTTTCATACCAACCACCAGGCGAAAGCCACAAGCAAGTGATGGATCGTTTTGTTCGACTCGGTGTTGCATCCGAAGAACTTGGTTTTGATACTTATTGGATTCTTGAGCACCATTTTACTGAATTTGGTCTTACCGGTAATCTGTTTGTTGCCGCTGCTAATTTGCTTGGCCGAACAAAAACGCTGAATGTTGGAACAATGGGGGTTGTAATACCAACGGCTCACCCTGTTCGACAAGCTGAAGATGTTTTGTTACTTGATCAAATGTCCAAGGGGCGTTTTAATTTTGGTGTTGTTCGAGGTTTATACCATAAAGATTTCCGAGTGTTTGGCGTCAATATGGAAGATTCACGCGAAATAACGCAACATTTTCATCAGATGATAACGGCGAGTTTGAAATCTGGGATGATAAGTTCAAATAATGAACATATTGAGTTTCCTGATGTTGATATTTACCCCAAAGGGTACTCCAAAGAAGTGGCAACGTGCATGACGGCTGAATCTGCCAGTACAACCGAGTGGTTAGCTAAGCAAGGGTTACCCATGGTGTTAAGCTGGATTATTGGAACCAATGAAAAAAAAGCTCAAATGGAACTTTATAATGAAATTGCGACAGAATATGGACACGATATAGCGACTATTGACCATTCGATGACATTTATTTGCTCAGTTGATCATGATGGGGATAAAGCTCGTGAAGTGTGTCGATCATTCCTCGCTAATTGGTATGACTCTTATGTCAATGCGACGAACATATTTAAAGATAGTAATCAAACTCGTGGCTACGATTATCACAAGGGTCAGTGGCGAGACTTTGTTTTACAAGGTCATACTAATACAAATAGACGTGTTGATTATAGTCATGAAATTAATCCGGTAGGTACGCCTGAAGAATGTATCGAAATAATTCAACGAGACATTGATGCTACGGGTATTACAAATATTACCTGTGGCTTTGAAGCAAATGGCAGCGAAGATGAAATTGTCGCTTCTATGGATCGTTTTATGACGCAAGTTGCCCCTTTTCTGAAAGACCCTAAGTAACGATACGTACTTAAATTTAATATAGTAAGGAATACATTATGAAATTTGGATTATTCTTCCTCAATTTTCAATCTAATGGATCTACTTCAGAAGAAACACTCGATAATATGATCAATACGATCGCTCTCGTTGATTCTTATGATTATCATTTTGATACTGTTTTTATTAATGAACACCACTTTTCTCTTAATGGTATCGTTGGTGCCCCTATTACGGCGGCTGGGTTTTTACTCGGGTTAACAAATAAACTGCACATTGGTTCTTTAAACCAAGTGATTACTACTCATCATCCCGTACGTGTAGCAGAAGAATCGAGTTTATTAGATCAGATGTCTGAAGGCCGTTTTATTCTTGGTTTGAGTGACAGTGAAAATGACTTTGAAATGATCTTCTTCAAGCGTGACTTAGCCTCTAGACAGCAACAATTTGAAGCCTGTTATGAGATTATAAATGAGGCATTAACGACGGGTTATTGCCATCCTCAGAATGATTTTTATGACTTTCCGAAGGTGTCGATAAATCCCCACTGTTTTAGTGAGAATGGACCTAAACAATACGTGGTTGCAACCAGTAAAGAAGTGGTTTCATGGGCTGCTAAAAAAGCATTGCCTTTAACGTTTAAGTGGGAAGATAGCCTTGCTGTTAAAGAAAGTTATTCGGTACTTTATAATAAAACCGCAAAACAATATGGTATTGATGGTTCTAATATCGATCATCAGTTAACGCTGATTGTTAATTTAAATGAAAATGGTGATGTTGCTCGTGAAGAAGTAAAACAATATTTACATGATTATATTATTGAAACGTATCCAAATATTGATCATGAAGAAAAAATAAATACGATCATTAAAGAAAACGCAATTGGTACTTATAATGATTATTATGAATCAACGAAATTGGCAATTGAAAAAACAGGGGTAAAGACTATTTTACTCTCTTTTGAATCAATGTTAGATAAAGATAATGTTAAAAATGTTATTGATATGGTTAATCAAAAAATAGTTAAAAACCTTGCTTAAGAGTATATAAAAAGAATGACAGAATTAACTCTGCCATTCTTTTATACATATTTATTACTTCAATAGCTTAGGAGTCACATGAATAGTCAAGCAACGATTGAAAAAAATAAAATTATAGCAAGTTCAGAAATTGATGATCTTATATTTATGAGTACGCCACAAGAATGGACATCTGATGAGCAGAAAGAGATTCAAAATAAACTGGTTCGAGAGGCATTTCATTATCATTACAATAGAAATAAAGAGTATAGGGAATATTGTACAACTCAACATATGAGTGAAAATATTCATTCAATTGATGATATTCCAGTCTTTCCTACTTCTGTTTTTAAATATTTAAAACTGCATACCTTAGGTGAGGATGAAATTGAAAACTGGTATACGAGCAGTGGCACTAGTGGTCTTAAAAGTCATATTGCCCGCGATCGCCTTAGTATTGAACGTCTACTTGGTTCTGTTAATTTTGGAATGAAATATGTCGGTGATTGGTTTGAGCATCAAATGGAATTAGTTAACCTTGGCCCAGATCGTTTTAATACTAATAATGTTTGGTTTAAGTATGTGATGAGTCTGGTTGAGTTACTTTATCCCACTGAGTTTACCGTTAATGATGATGATATTGATTTTGAAAAAACCGTGCATCACTTATTTCGTATTTATAAGACAAAAAAAGATATGTGCTTAATTGGCCCTCCTTATTTTGTGTATCTCTTATGTAAATACATGAATGAGCATAATATTAAATTCGATGCTGGGAAGCGATTACATGTTATTACTGGTGGGGGGTGGAAGTCGAATCAAAATGAGTCTTTAAATCGTAATGATTTTAATCAAATGGTGATGGATACCTTTCAGTTAGATAATGTAAATCAAATTCGCGATACATTTAATCAAGTTGAGCTAAATACGTGTTTTTTTGAAGATGAATTTCAAAGAAAGCGAGTACCACCGTGGGTGTACGCTAGAGCGCTTGATCCTGAGACATTACAGCCTGTTACTGATGGTGAACCAGGGTTGTTGAGCTATATGGATGCATCATCAACTGGTTATCCTGCTTTTATTGTGACGGATGATATTGGTATTATTCGCCATATTAAAGTACCAGACCCATACCCAGGAACAACGATTGAAATAGTCAGAAGGCTAAATACCCGAGCTCAAAAAGGATGCGCTCTCTCTATGGCAAGTTCACTGAAATAGATAATGAGATAAGGATTATATATGCGAGTTAACTGCAAAGTATCAAAAATAGAATCAGTAAAAAACAATATATACAAAGTATACATAACACCAGAAAATGTTATTGATTTTAAAGCGGGTCAATATCTATTTATTGATTTAAATGATAAAAAACAACCATTCTCGATTGCAAATTGTCCAACAGAAAAAGGAGTGATTGAGTTACATATCGGTAGTTCTGATAAAAGTAGCTCATTAGATGCAATGGAATTTTTTGTAGATGCTTTAATTAAAAATAAGAATATCGAAATTGATGCACCTCACGGCGAAGCATGGTTACGTGATGACAGCAGTAAACCACTACTATTAATTGCGGGTGGTACAGGGCTTTCCTATATTAATAGTATCCTAAAAAATTGTTTGAATAGAGGATTCACTCAGCCAATTTACATTTATTGGGGAGTGAAAAATAGTGATTTTTTATATGCAGATAGTGAATTGGCGACATTATCAATACAGCATAGTAATTTGCACTATGTGCCAGTTGTTATTGAAGATAGTGAAGAGCGTTGGTTAGGAAAAAAAGGAACGGTTCTTTCTGCGGTAATGGGTGACTTTGCGGATCTAACATTATTTGATATTTATGTGTGTGGCCCGTTCATGATGGCTAAGGCAGTAAAAGAGCAATTGATATTAGAAAAAAATGCAAGGCCAGATCAAATGTTTGCTGATGTTTTTTCGTATATATAATTAAGAACTGAGTATGAAAATTAGAAGTCCGACTGCGTTATTCTACATAGTCGGATCCTATTATTAATATAACGGGTTCATTGCTCTTGTTAAGATCGCTTTTGATATACTTTGGCAGCGGTTATTTGCTCCAAGCTTTAGCTGTGAGTTTGCTAAGTGAAAGGTAACCGTTCGTTCAGAGCAACCTAATATTTTTGAAATTTCCCATCGACTTTTTCCTTCACAACTCCAAATTAAGCATTCTTTTTCTCGTTTTGTTAACTTTGTGTGTACCTGTTGATCTTCTTTAGTTATTCGCTGATTGCTATCTAGTAATTCAGGAAGAATTAAGGGAACGCTCATGCAGGCATTAAGAAAAAGGTTATCGATATACTTTTCTTTTTGAGAACTCGCAAAACTTATCATGCCAAACCCCCCATCCTTTGTATGAATAGGGAAACTGAATCCAGAATATAACCCTGATATTTTAGCTTCTTCAATCACATTTATTTGATTACTCATTTTTTTTTGTTTTTCAAAAATACTCCAATTAATAGGGGAGTGATGAGAAAAGCTATAGTCAACAATAGGGTCATCTTTAATAAGATTCGCTTCATCGTAATAGTTTCGCCAATATAATGGGTAGTTATCTAAAATTTTAATATCAGATTTGATCATGGTTTTTTGACTAATAATAGCTAATAAATAATACTCGCAATGGAGTATTTTGGTTAGTTCTTGTAGGCATAAACTCATGTCGTTGTTGGTTTGAGATAATCGAATTTTATTGATGATTTCAAGCGTTACGTTTATGTTGACTAGGTTCAAATCTGTGTCCTTTACTTGACGGTACAGCGGTGTTATTACCCATTAAGTGTTAATGTTGTATATAACATTAAATTAAATTATTAGAGAGAATAATTCGTCATAAATCCGATTTTGCTCACACATTAAAGATGATTCTGTGCTCTAAAAATAAGATTCATTCCTGTAATATTGTACAGGTTATAAGGAGTAAATTTGCCTGCTATAGTCAGTTAAAAGATTAAAGGGGGTCAGGATGACAATAATGATAAGAAAATCCGAGTTTACTACTATTCCTATGCATGAATACAATGGAATACTTAGTCTACGTTATCAAGTGTTTAAACAAAGATTACAATGGGACTTACTTTCAGAAAATGATCTTGAATCCGATCAATATGATAACTCTGAAGCGGCATATATATACGCTTGTGATGATGCTGAAAAGGTAAATGGATGCTGGCGTTTAATACCAACGACAGGTGATTATATGTTGAAAACAGTATTCCCTGAATTACTTGGTGATCAAGCTGCGCCAAACGATCCTAGCGTTGTGGAATTAAGTCGTTTTGCTGTTGGAAAACATAGTTCAAAAATGAATGAGTCAGCAAGCGAAATCACAATGAAGCTTTTTGAAGCGATCTATATACACGCAATAAGCCATGGAATTACTGAATATGTAACAGTTACATCGACAGCAATTGAGCGTTTTTTAAAGCGAATTAAAGTGCCTTGTCACCGTATTGGCGATGAACAAGTACATCTATTAGGTGAAACAAAATCGGTCGTTTTATCAATGCCGATTAATGAACAATTTAAAAAGGCTGTATTAATATAATAATAACGTAAGTTGGCATAACTATAAAAATAATTCTTTAGTAAATTATTGTGGTTAATAAATTGTGGCGATTTATTAGTTGTAATTCTCTAATAGTTTAGATAAAGAAAATAGAAGTAATATTTAACAGAATAATTTTAGATAAACAAAGAGATATTCTTTGTGTTTATTTCTATGATTATATTTTTGTTAATTGGGTAAAAATTATCGGATAAGTAATTAACTTATCCGATTTTTTATTTTAATGCATCGAGCGGTAGCCAAGTGACTTCTACACCTGCTTGTGAAAACATGTCTTGGCTGATCTGGATCTTCTCACCCCAACGAGATAAGAAATCTTCCGTTTGCTCTGGGCAATACACTTTTGAAATACCTGTTTGAATGATTTTTGCCGCACAGTTAGGGCAAGGGAAATGGGTTACCCAAATATCGCAATCTTCTAAATCACGCTTAGCGAATAAAATCGCATTCTCTTCTGCATGAAGTGTTTTTAAATACTTCAATTCGCGATCATCGGTATCAGCACTGTCTGATACGCCGTGAGGGTATCCGTTGAATCCGACAGACACAATGCGATTGTGCTTTGTTATGACAGCACCCACTTGCGTTGAGGGATCTTTACTCCAAGAGCCGACTAATTCAGCCATCTGGAAAAATCGTTTTGCCCATTTAGAAACCATAATTCAGCCCTTTGTCTCTGTATTTAACTAATATAAATTTATCTATATCATAAGCTTATAACACAGTTTGTGACTGTCAATAAGCGTAAAGCATCAATCGTTATTAATAACGCTCAATCTATCCGAAAACCGGATGGATACCAACTTTTTCAATCTTAAATACTGTCATAGAATCGCCTCAATTCATTGTTGTTACTGAGGTAAATTATGACAACATTTCATGCAGATTCATCCATTACTCGTACTTTTTGGCGTTATGCCATCCCTTCTATAGCTGCAATGGTGGTGAGTGGACTGTATCAAATTATCGATGGGATCTTTGTGGGTCACTATATCGGATTTGAAGGGCTGGCTGGTATTAATATGGCGTGGCCAGCAATATGCATATTAGGCGCTTTGGGTGTCATGATAGGTATGGGAACCGGCAGTGTTATGTCTATTTATCGGGGCCAAAATAAATTAGAAAAAACAAAAGTCGCGTTAACGACAGGGTTTTGGTTACTCGTCATATTAAGCCTTATTGCGATTATTTGTATTGTCTTTTTGGCTGAAAATATTTTGTATGCCCAAGGGGCTGAAGGTAAAAACTTTAAGTTTGCGATGGATTACATCAATATCTTAATGTTTGGTGGATTCTTTACTGCGTGTGCAACGGCTTTACCAATGCTGGTGAGAAACGATGAATCACCGAATGTAGCGACTTTTTTATTGGTGGTTGGTGCATTAATTAATATCGTACTGGATTATCTATTTATCGGTGTGATGGGCTTAGGGTTATCAGGGGCAGCATTAGCAACGTTGATTGCACAAGCGGTTGTTACAGTGCTTGGTATTCATTATTTCTTTACTAAGCGATCAAGTATTCAATTGACGATGAAAGAAGTGTTGTTTTCTCGTGTAATAAGGCAAAGCAATCTTTAGCGTTAGGCTCTTCGGCATTGGTTATGTATATGTACGGCAGTTTTGTGGTTGCTATGCATAACGCGTTAATGATGCATTATGGCTCGGCAACGACAGTCGGGGCATATGCGATAGTTGGCTACCTATTTATGTTGTATTACCTTCTTGCCCAAGGCATTGCGGAAGGCGCACAGCCGCCGATCAGTTACTATTTTGGATCACAAGAAAACAAGAAGGTGTACCAAATATTTAAATTGGCACTCAAGTGGGTCACAATTACAGGCATTGCTTGGGTCGGTATATTGAATATTTCACCAGAATTTACGACGGCTTTATTTACAAATGGTGATCAATCATTAATCGCGGAAACCATTGTTGGTATTCGTTACCATTTATTCGCTATTTTCTTAGATGGCATTATTGTGTTGGTGACGATTTATTTCCTATCGGTGAATGAAGGTAAGAAGGCAATGGTGATCTCAATCAGTAATATTATTATTCAATTGCCATTTTTACTTATACTACCTAAATGGTTTGGTATTGATGGAGTATGGCTAGCGATGCCAATTTCAAACATCGCGTTGATAGTGTGTATTGCGCCAATGGTTTGGAATCATTTAAAAACACAAAAAATAATACAACCAATGCCATTAGCGGCTATTCTTCAGCACACAAACCACGTGTGATTCGAATAAAGAAAGAATAAAAATAGGAAGTTTTTTATTCGAGTTTGTGCTCTTTTTATTTAACTCTAATCGAATAGACTTAACCATAGGTCTATTCGATTTTTTTGATTAAGGAAGAAAAATGACAGAGTTTGAGAAAATGATAAATGGACAGATATTTAATGGTGGCGATCCTGAAATAGATGCCATTAGAACTCGCGCCACTCAAACCTTATCTGCGTTTAACCAAGCAACGGATCAACTTAAGCGCAGTGAGCTACTTAGTGAATTGTTTACTCAATTTGGTCAAAGCGTTATTCAATCTCCGTTCTCATGTGAGTTTGGTAAAACGATTTCTATTGGTAACCAAACGTTTATTAATATGAATGTGATCATGCTTGATGGAGGCTCAATAACCATTGGTAATAATGTATTGATTGCGCCTAATGTTCAGTTTTATACGGCATCACACTCGCTTGATTATCAAAGTCGTCGACGTTGGGAGACTTTTTGTAAGCCAATCGTTGTTGAAGATGATGTGTGGATCGGGGGCAGTGTCGTAATAAACCAAGGCGTCACCATCGGGGCTCGATCGGTCGTTGCGGCAAATTCAGTCGTTAATCATGATGTACCTGCGGATTGCCTTTATGGTGGAGTACCCGCAAAATTAATTAAACGACTCGATCAAAATTAACAGTATATACGCCATTTTTGAGGTTAACTTGTCGATAAATATTATATTATTAATTTATATATAACTTTATTAACAGCCGTTTAAAATTAGGTCAATATAGTTATTGACCTAATCGCAAATCAGGAATATAAGAATATAAAAATTACAGCCTATTTTAGCTGTAATAGTCTATTTATTAGTTAGAGGTTTACATTGGATATTGCCATTTTACTTTTTTTAATTGTGATTAATGGTGTGTTTGCTATGTCAGAAATTGCATTGATGACAGCAAAAAAGAGTCGATTACAAAAATTAGCGGCAGAAGGAAGTAAGTCTGCGGCAAGAGCGATAAAACTGGGTGAAGACCCAACACAATTTTTATCTACCGTACAAATAGGTATTACCGTTATTGGTATCCTTAACGGTATTTTGGGCGAAGCCGCCCTTGCGGGTCCATTGTCTGAGTTGATTATATCCTTAGGCGTTCCAGCAACCCTTGCACCGACGATTTCAACAATCTCAACGGTAGTTATTATTACGTACGTTTCTATTGTTGTGGGTGAGCTTGTACCAAAACGTATCGCTCAGTTCCATGCAGAGCGTATCTCGACGTTAATTGCAGGCCCTATTGGGTTGCTTGCATTAATCTCTAGACCGTTTGTCTTCCTATTGTCTATTTCTACCAATGGGATATTGCGTTTGTTTGGCCGTTCTAACACGGATGAAGCATCGATTACTGAAGATGATATTCATGCATTATTGCATGAAGGATCAGAGCAAGGCGTGATAGAAAAACAAGAACACACAATGATGCGCAATATCTTCCATTTAGATGATAGAAAAGTCGCTTCATTAATGACGCCAAGAAGTGAATTAGTCTATTTTGATATTGAACAATCGTGGGATGAAAACTTACCTAAATTGTTGCGTTCAGACTATTCAATCTATCCCGTAACACGCGGTGGCATGGATCACGTTCTGGGTTTCACAACGTCTCGATTCTTATTAAAAGCGTCTCATCAAGAACATCGTACAAAATGGGTAATGCGTAACTTATTACCATGTTTAACGATTCTAGAGAACAAATTCGGCAGCCAATTGCTTGAGTTATTAAGAACCACAGGCGAAGAAATTGCGCTTGTTGTGGATGAATACGGTGATGCTCAAGGTATTGTGACTCAAAAAGATTTATTGGAAGCGCTTGCGGGTGAATTTAAGTCAGAAAACCCAAATGATTCATGGGCTGATCAAGTATCAGATGAAGAATGGGTACTTGATGGGTCCATCCCAATCACGGTATTAAAAGACACATTAAATCTAAAAACATTGCCTGAAGAGAAAGAGGCAGATTATCAAACCTTAACTGGTATGTTTATGTGGTTAACGAGTAATGTTCCAACGATTGGTGATTCAGTTCAATACCAAGAATGGAATTTTGAAGTACTCTCGATTGATAATAACAGAGCAAGTAAAGTACGAGTTACTCAGATTTAAAAATAAAACCAGTAGCAATTTTTTGATCGTGCTATTTACTGAGATTTTTATTAAAAAAATAAAGGATATGTTGAAAGCGATGATGGATCGTATGAGTGCTTTCATTTGTAGTGCATCATGCTATCTAATTTATGCTGCATTTAATTTATGCTGCATTTAATTATAAATGATTAGTGATAAATAATAAAATCTATGAATAATATAAAGAAAATATTTTTTTAAACTTTGCTTATTTTTCGTTTTGTTTTTTGGAATGTTCTCATCTTTGTTCTATTACAATGCATTATCGATTGAAATTTTAGAAAAGAAAATTAATATTAAATATCAAGAGCTAGTGGATATAACTAAGCGAACTCATAGCTATTATATTAATGCAAATGAAACAATAAGGAACTCGGGTGTTTATAAAGAAGACAATAACGTAGGTGTTATTGTAAATAAGACCGGAAAGGTAAAAGTATTATCACCAGCAATAAGTTTATTGTATCAAATTTTATCTGAAGTTATGAATAAAAAATATATATGGACGGTTGCTATTTTTGAAAAAATTCATGATGTAGATGATGAATATACGGGAAATGCCTACTATAAACCGTTAAGAGATAATTATATTAAAATTAATTACGAATCAAAAAATGATACATTAATGTTAGACCGTATAGTAGAACTAGAAGGTTTAAATGAAACTTATAAAGGGTTTCATAATGATGATATAAGAATAACAGATGTTTATAAAGAAAACTTATCAAATGAAAAAATATATTCTGTTATATATCCGATCTATTTAAATTCAGACTTAGTGTCTGTAATTATTGTTGATATTAAAGACGGTTGGAACGATTCATTAGTTAATGACTTTAGTAATAAAAAATGGAGATATATTACTGAAGCTAAAGGATTTGATTGGGCTACATTTAATATAAAAATACCGTACACATTAAATAATGCATCATTAACTGTGAGTATAGATATATTCAAACTGTTAGCGATTAGTTTTTATATTACTTCTGTTATTTATGTATTTGCGACATTTTTATATCGTTTTTATCTAAGAATTCACCGTGTTCAATGTAATGATCGGATGACCGGTTTTTTGCGTCGAGATTTTATTGAGAATAAATTGAAACGAGTAGAGAAAGCTTTTTTCCTAATTATAGATATAGACTACTTTAAACTAGTTAATGATAACTATGGACATGATGTTGGTGATCAAGTCATCAAAGTCGTAACCCAACGTATAAAAGAGAGCATTAGAGATCATGATATTGCGATTCGGTGGGGTGGTGAGGAGTTTGTTATTATTTTCTATCAAATGGATTTTAATTCTTTTAAAAATAAAGCTGAAATGATTAGAGCAAGAATAGAAAATGAACGAATAGAAGATATGGATATTACAATTTCTATTGGAGGCTCTGAACAGCAAGAATCTGAATTGGCTTTTGAAGCGATAAAAAGAGCAGATAGGGCCCTTTATCAATCAAAAAAATGGGGCGTAATCGTGTGACTTTAGATAGGAATAAATACAATGCGTAAGATAATGGATAATACTTATTTGAAGGTATTCTTATTCTTGTTTCTATTGTATTTTTGTATATTATATCAATATAACAAATTAGAAGCTAATTCATTTAGAATGGAGTTTCATGAAAAAATCACAAAGCTGTATGATACAGTTAGAAAGATTACGCCTTTCTATTTAAATACAACGATGATAGATCTTAATAAAGGAACTTATGTACGTGATAATGTTTCTATTATGGTTGATGAAGACAGTAAGGTGAAAAAATTATCTAGTGGTATTAATTTATTAGAGGCAGAGTTGAGAAACTATATTGGTGATGATTATTGGAGTATAGCGATCCTAGAAAGACTTGAATCTAATATTAACATTGCTCATTTTAAGCCATTGCATGAAGTTCATGTTAGATTGAACTCTAAAGAAGTATCTGATTTAAGTTGGATTGATAGGATTCTAGATAACGAAAATATGTCAAAAGGTTATCAAGCTTTTGCTCAATGTGATCTTAAATTAACAGAACCTTATATAGAGCAATTTACAGGTAAAAATGTTAGAAGTATATTTTATCCAATTTATGAAAATAAGAAATTAAGAGCTATATTTCTTTTGGACATGAAAGTCGGTGTTTTTTCAAATTGGTTAAATGATTTTAATAAAAAAAGATACAGTTTTTTGAACTATGACAGTGATCATGTCCTCTCCTTATCCAGTGATTTGATTGATATACCTTGTACTCCGATAAGTAACAAAATAATTCTATCTATAAACATGGTGAGTTTATTGATGTTAAGTTTAGGTGTTTCCTTTGTTGTAACATGTGTGCTATTTTTAATTAAGAGTTCTCTATATCGATTTCTATATTATTATCGGTTAGATAATATGACAGGATTATATCTACGTGATTTTCAGGAAGAAAAACTGAATCGAACTTCAGGAAAATCGATAATCATCATCGATATTGATAATTTTAAAGCAATTAATGATCAATATGGTCACTTTCACGGCGATCTAGTAATTAAAGAAGTTTGTCATCGAATTAAAAAACACGTGAGAAGAGGTGATATGGCGATTCGATGGGGTGGTGAAGAGTTTATTATTGTTCTTAATCATATATCGGATAGTGAACTACTGAAACGAGCAGAGGCGATTCGAAGGTCAATCGATGTGAAGCCTATTGCTAGGATCTGTGTTTCAGTTTCTATTGGTGCGACAATGGGAAAAAAAATGTCTTTTAAAAAAGCATTTAAGATAGCAGATACTGCATTATATCAATCAAAAAACTCTGGTAGAAACAGGGTTACTGTATTAGAAGATGTAATCTAAATGAAATTTATTATTAATAAATATATAGTTGGCGTTATTGTTATATTTATCTTGTTTGAATGTGCTATCTGTGTCGATTATCAGCAATATGTTGAATCAAACATTAAAAACACGGTTAAAAATATTGAGTTGAAGTTTGATAAAGCAAAAGTGTCAATAGATGAACTCACTCACCTTAAAGATCAGACGTGCCAAGAGATGATGTTACCTTTGCAAAAGATAGTGGCATTAAGTCCTACGATAAATAGCATTTCTATTATTCGAAATGGTCAATATTATTGTAGCTCAATTGTGGGAATGAATATCTCAAAAAAAGCAGTTCCAGAAAAAGAAATTAATATAAAAGAAAAAGATTCATTAACCGGACTACCTGCAATTTCTTATTATCATCGTTATGATGAGGCCAATGGCATTCAGTTTTTCATGAAAGGCATTCCTTTTGACTTAGAAGAAAGCCGAGTGGGGAACGTCATTTTATCCAATCAAGAATACACGATATCAAAAGAGAATCAGTTTGGATTGCACAAAGCCAATGAGGAAGATAATTACCCATCGGCAAAGTATGACTTCTTAATTTTACTTAAGTACGATGCGGCGTCTTCAGTGAAGAATTATTTGATAGATAATAGGCTGGTGATTGTTATTTCATTGCTCGTGATGGCATTACTAAAAGCGTTGTCAGTAAAAAGTACGCTGTTTAATCTGGATTTTTTTACGTTAAGAAAAGCGATAAAACACAATCATATAAAGCCATTTGTGCAACCGATAGTAAATGAAAAAGAACACATTATCGGGGGAGAAGTGCTTGCTCGTTGGATAACCGAAAAAGGGGGGATAATCTCACCGCTTGAGTTTATTCCTAAAATTGAAAAATTTGGTTTGATGAATGCGATGACAAAATCGTTGTTAAGTCAATTAATTGAGTGTTATCAAAACAGCCCGAAAAGCGAGTTAAGGATCAGTGTTAATTTAACGGAAAATTGCTTATATGATGATGAGATATTTCTTCTGTGCAAACAGCTGTGTGACAAGTTTATATTGGTATTAGAGTTCACAGAATCGACTGAGTTTGAAGACAGACAAAAAATCATCTCATACATGCAAAAATTCAGAGCGGTAGGGGTGAAGTTTGCGTTAGATGATTATGGAACGGGCTACTCATCATTGCAGTATTTGAATTATTACCAATTTGATTTTGTGAAAATTGATAAATCATTTATTGATGATATTGAAACAAACAAACAGTCCCTAAAAATAGTAGAGAACATCATTTTACTGGCGAATAATTTGAACATAAATCTGGTGGCGGAAGGGGTAGAAAACAAGAATCAGAAACAGATCCTGAATGATTTGAACATCTCATCGCATCAAGGCTTCTTGTACTTTAAACCGATGCCACTCAATGAGTTTTATTCAAAAGTAAAACGATAAAAGTGACTAAATAGAAATGGAGAGACTAATTAGCCTCTCCATTTTTGTTTGAGTACGTTGGTAGAAGTTAATCAACTATCTTTTAAATAACCAAGTTGGATTTAGTGATTGCCAAGAAATTTCAGTTGTACGATACAATGAGATACTTACAAAGAGCGCAATAGCACCGAGCAGTGAATAAAGCGTTAGAAAGCCAATCCCTGCGTGCGCAAAGCTCATTAGTGGTGTGTTCGAGAGTAAAATTGTTGTTGGTATCTTATAAGTATGTGTTAAGAATAGTGCAATGCCGTCCCATCCTAATATCCATGCAGACATTATCTTGAGTGCATAGCCTCCTAAAAAGACAACAATTAATGGTGAATTACTGACTTGTGAAATGCTAAGGATTAACGCTGCCATCGGTAACATTACAAGGCTAACTAACATCATTCTCCCTATAAATTGCAGCCAGTTAGCAATAATCGAGATGAAGGACGTGTGTTCATGAAGCATCACTAAAACCGTGTCACTTGATAAACTAATGATCCAGAAGAAAAGATTCGCAATCAATACGAGTAAAGAGAAAATCAACGGAATGACAATCAGACCAAACGTCAGTTTTACGGCATGCGTGTACTGGCTTGATATTGGCATACTGCGCCAGAATGCAGAGCTGCCTTCTTTACGTTCCTTTCTGAGTGTTTTTGAGAAATACGTTGTCGTTAACGCTAACGACAAAATACCAGCCACAAAACTCAGCATCATTTCTAAGTCATCAGAAAACTCCGTTGAAAAGGGCGTGAAATCTCCCTGAGTTTGAACTGAAATAAATAAGTTATCTTGTAGGCTTGTGTTCATCATCAAACTGATGAAAAGAGCCACGCCGCAAAGCAAAATGAATAAAGGCACGCGGGTAACGGTTTTGTGTTCAATGAATTCTTTTTCAAGCATAAACAATGATGGACGCATTAGATTGACTCCTTTTGAAGCGTGATAAAGAGTTCGGCTAACGTGCCTTGTGGAATGTTATTCATGTTTTCTTGTTTCACGATTCGGCCTTGCTTTAATATTAGAACATCCGTTAATAGGTGCTCAATTTCAGACACTTCATGACTGGCAATAATCAGACAGCGTTCACCGGCGTTAAACCAAGACGTTAAATGTTGATAAAAGGTATCTCGGTATAATAAATCCAAGCCTAATGTTGGTTCATCTAAAATAAGTACTTTTGTGTTTGTTGCTATCACGATGGCTAAATGAACTTGTACTTTCATGCCTTTAGATAGACTTTTAATGGTGCTTTTTAATTGGATGTCGGTGTTTGCTAAGACGGCGGTGGCTTTATCAATATCAAAACTTGGGTGAATACCAGAGGTGTATTTTAATAATTGCTTTACGCTCATCCATTCAGGTAAGACATTTACATCTGAAATATAGGCAAGATGTTGCATTAACTCAGCATGTTGGTCGATGGGGTGTAACCCATTAATGCGAATATCACCTTGATAGCGGTGTGCGCCGAGCAAGGCATTAATCAGTGTCGATTTTCCTGCCCCATTGTGGCCGAGTAAGCCTAAGACTTGCCCTGCATTAAGATCAAAGCTGATGTCATTAATCGCTTGCTGACTTGAGTCAGAATATTGTTTAGATACGTGCTTTACATGAACAAGAGAAGTCATTTTGTGCCTTTCATTGTTGAAGTTGCTTACTGCTATGGAGTAGCAATACCATGATAAGTTCCGTAAATAAAGGGATGGATGGTAATTATCAGTATTTCAAAAGGGTAGAACCTCTATTTAGCATCCTTGTTTCGGATCT
The DNA here is from genome assembly GCF_000196495.1 of Aliivibrio salmonicida LFI1238. Classification (NCBI taxonomy): domain Bacteria; kingdom Pseudomonadati; phylum Pseudomonadota; class Gammaproteobacteria; order Vibrionales; family Vibrionaceae; genus Aliivibrio; species Aliivibrio salmonicida. Next base: position 1,036,779 of record NC_011313.1, on the reverse strand, counting down.
CGTTTCTATGTGCTAATCATTACTTAATCGGTTTATGGCAAAGTAGTGAGACATGTTAAACAGCACGAGTACTTTGGTCGTTAATATGACCAGTTCATTTATGAGTAATAATAATTATAAAATCAAACGGTTTGCAGACCGACTACAAAAAACCTACCAACGTTTTGGCTACGTGTCACTCGATTCAATCGTAAAAAGCTATTATGAACACCGAACTGAATATTCAAATTTCACACCATTTAAACAACATGATTATGTGACCGTTAGTTATCATAAAACGGCGATTTCTCCTCAGCGATTGGACCAAATGCTGTCTTCATTAGAGAAAGCAAACGCGGCCAAGAAATCCCAATTTATTTAATGGCTTCCACTAAGTGTACTTTGGGTTTTCTTATTACTAAATAGACCGCAATAGCCGCAAGCGCGAACCCTACTGCCCCTTGCGTATCAAAGTGTTCACCAAAGATTATCCATGCTTGAAATGCCGTCATTGGCGGAATGAGGTAAAAGGTAGAAGCCACACTTGAAGAATCACCTTGTTTGATCATATAAAGCAACAATAGAATAGCCGTAACTGAGACAACTAACACTAACCACATTAATCCAAAAATGAATTGCGCATTCCATGTCACTACCATCGTTTCATTTAATAACGCGACAGGTAAAAAAACCAATGAGGCAGCGCTGTATTGCCACACCATACTGCCAATGAGATCTGAATTCTGGCAGTATTTCTTTTGATATAACGTGCCAAAAGTAATACCAATTAAGGCAATGAAGGCAAAAAGATACGCTGTGTATTGATTGCTTGTGTCTTGCCATTCCATGTTACCTTGCAGTACCAACGTGATCCCTAGTAAGCCAAGGAATAGACCGACCCATTGCAGGGGAAGTAAACGTTGTTTACCAAAATTAACCAACAATACAGCGGTAAGAATAGGCTGAATACCCACTAATAACGCACATAAGCCAGCCGACATGCCAAGAGAAATCGCTTGGTAGGTGCCACCCAAATAGAACCCATGAATTAATACGCCAGCAATCAAAGAGTGAATGGCTTCTTTTCCTCTTGGAAGGTGAGATTTGAATATGAATAACAGAGCAATGAAAATGATAATATTCGCGATCATTCTAAGAAGAAGGAAAGTTGCAGGCTCTGCAAACTGTAGTCCATACTGAGCACCGATAAAACCAGTACTCCATAAGGCAACGAAGATAAAAGGGACGTATTTAGTTAGCATGAGGATTCCTATTCATTGGTGTCTTTTGCGTACTTTAACTAGGCACAGCTATTGAGGTAAGAGACAGTTTCCTTTATTTTATTGGGTACAGATTGTGGGTTATATTGGGGATCAGGCAGGGACGATGAAAAAATACCAGCAAGTGAAAGCGCATATTCTACAAGGTATTGAAAAAGGATTGTATCTTTCAGGAGATAAACTGCCCTCCATTCGAGAGTTAAGTGAAACGTTGTCGGTAGGAAAAAACACGGTTATTCGAGCCTATGAAGAGCTTGAAGCAAAGCAGGTGTTGGTAGCTCGTGATCGCTCTGGCTATACCGTGGCAACTATTAATTTTCATCGAGAATTTCAAGCAAAGACGTTAAATGCGCCGTCTGACATTGATTTATTATCTCTTAGCAAGGCCATTTTAAGTCAACCGAATGAACATAATTTATTATCAATGGGCTCTGCTCATCCTGATATTGATTTCCCTGCGATACGAACTTTATACGCAGAGATTGGCCGTCACAGCCGTCAACAAGCGAATATTCCAAGTTGCTATCAAATGCCTCCGGGTAATGCCTCTTTACTTAAATACATTGCGAACATCACTCAGGATTTGGGTATTTCTGTATCGACTCGTGACGTGTTGATTACGCACGGTGCTCAGCAAGCCATCAGTTTAAGTTTGCAAGCGCTAACAAAGCCTGGAGACATTGTTCTTGTTGATTCTCCCTGCTATTTCGGTTCATTGTTATTGCTTGAATCATTGGGATTAAAAGTGATAGAGATTCCAAACCATTTTAATTATGGGTTAGATATTGAGGCAGTAGAACAAGCGATAAAAACGTGGGATGTGAAGGCGATTTTAATCAACCCTACGTATAATAATCCTACGGGTTATACGCAATCTGAATCTGCTCGCAAAGCCTTATTAAAAGCGACAACGGGCATTCCTTTTATCGAAGAAGATGTGTTTGGTGGGTTATCTTATGAAGGGACGGTAAAAACGTTCAAAGAATTGGATACCGAAGATCGAGTGATTTATTGTAATTCATTATCTAAAACTCTCGATTCACGGTTACGGATCGGGTGGATCCTCGCTGGGAAGTATCAAGCCAAAGTAGAAAAGCGATTGATGTCTGAAAATATGGGCAGTGTAAATCTGATTCAATCTGCGGTGAGTGATTTCTTGAAAAAAGGCAAATATAAGCAGCATATCCATAGAGCACAGCGCAGCTATAAAAGTAATCAAAAGCGAGTGTATCAACAATTAACAGAAGCTCTGGATAGCTATGCGAAAGTAAAGCAGCGTTATTATCTTTCTCAACCTGAGGGGGCTTTTTATGTTGGTTAACCTTGCCGCTTGGAACCGATGGTACAGAGATTTACCAACAAGCGTTGGGTGAAAAAATCAGTGTACTACCGGGAACCATGTTCTGTACTCAAGATCAATTTAAGCATTGCATCCGTATTAGCTTTGCCTCTTATCGCGATAATGAAAAATGGAACAACGGGATAAAGACATTGGCTAAAATTATTGCGGAACACTGTAAATAAATCCCCTTAACCATCATCTATGACGTAATTAGCGTAATAGATGGCATCTTAGTTTGAGATACGTTAGATTCGGTTCTCATTAGCTCACCAAAGTCAGAGGTTACCATGTTCAGTCAACGTCCCGTTAAGCCAGCTAAAACCATTGATAATGTCTATGGCAGCGCCTTTTATCACCTTGAAGCTAAAGATCGAACCATAAACGAATTACGAAAGAAATTGATTGCGAAAACGGATAATCAAGAATGGATTGATACGGTTCTGAATGACTTAGTTGAACGCGGTTATTTAAAACCAGATAACGATTTTGCCATTAAATTTGTTGAGATGGCTTTTAGTTCTGAAAAAGGCAGTCAGTTCATTTTGTCTAAGTTGAGAGAAAAAGGGATCAATGAATCGATTGTTAACGAGGCGATTGCTTATGTGACTAATCGCGATGAAATTTGCGAAGTGACTTTACTTAATAATCGATTAGCGGATATGAATTTAGAGTCACTCTCTAGTGATAAATTGTACGCAACCTTAACCAAATATGGGTTTAAATCAGCAGACGTTCGAGAAGCGATAAAATCTCACCCAGTGGCGTCAACGTTGTCATCAAAAATGCAAATTAAAGCCGATAAAGCTGACATTGTAAAAGAAATAGAAAAGCTGGCTCGTAAGCTAAAAGGTAAGTCAATTATCAAACGAGAGCTAAAACAAAAACTGATTGATATATCGAATTTTGATGAAGAAATTGAAAAGTTAGAATTGGATGGAACCATTGATTTCTACGAGAACTGCCAAGCTAGATTGGATAAAAAACGCTTTGATTTAAGTAAATCAAAAGAAAAAAGCAAAGCGTATGCCTACCTTTATTCTCATGGTTTTAGCTCTGATGAAATCAAAGAAACCCTTTCTAGCTAAGACTAGAGGTCATTGAATAACCGTAAAAAGACAGATTTATAATGGTAAGTCGTTAAATACTTAATAATCTATAATGAAATGCGTCACATTTAAGTTTGGGAATGACGATACCAAATCAAGTGTATAAAAAAAGCCAAGTGCACGCACATTTAGCTTTCAATTAAAAATCGTCAACGTATTTTAGGAGGAGACCCCCACTCTTCACTTGAAAAGCGTTGGCGGGTGCTTCTCTATTCAACCAAGTGTCGAGTACACGTCGCAGTGTATGTAATGAGATTGGCTTATCTAGACGGTCATCCATAAAATTGTTAATCATATCTAGTTCACGCTCTCCTGACTCCCCTGATAATGCAATGATGGGGGTTTTGGGAGAATACGCTTTAATTATTTTACTCGCATCAAAGCCATTCATTATCGGCATTTGTACGTCCATCAAGATCAAGTCTACCTGGTTCATTTTAACGATTTCTACGGCATGTTCACCGTTGTTTGCTTGTAAGCTATTAACGCCAAGTTGGTTTAGATAGATTTGAACAAGTGTCCGTTGTACTTCTTTATCATCGACGATGAGCACTGTGGGAGCTTGGTTTTCTATTTGTATATTGGTTTCGGTTTTATGTTCATTATTTGTTTGGTTTTGCATCCTGTCGTTGATATAAGACGTATGGAATGTTTCTGCTTTTGGAGCATTGTGCACAACAGGGAAGTACAAGTGGAACTCAGTAAACTCACCAAGCTTAGATTTACACTCAACTCTGCCGCCAAATGAACGCATTACGCGTTGGCAATATCCTAGCCCTAAGCCGCTACCCCCGCTTTTTTGGTAAGAGAAAAAGTCATCGAAGATCTTATGAGAAATGGTTTCATCAATACCTGGGCCAGAATCTCGGAATATTAAAACATTTTCATAGATGTCTGTTTTGGTGCTAATTTCAATTTGACTGTTTGGATAGGAGTCAAAATAGTAGATCGCATTGCGTATCAGATTAAAAATAATGAAGTTGAATAAGGTTTCATTCAGTTTTACAACAAAATCAGCGAGTTGTGGTAGGCTAATTCTCTCAATAATAGTTTCATTTTCAAAGCCGTAATGACTTACTGCCTGATTCACTGCTTTATGGATTGAGGTCATGGAAATTGCGCCATGCATAGGCGAACTATCACTGACTTCTCGCAAGATGATATCAATTAACTGTCGTCCGCGTTGAATTGCCGCTTGACCATTCTCAATATCAAGTTTGATCTGTCTTACTGGTGCCTGATCATCAATGTGTCGTTTTAAATATTCAAAATACAATTGTACTTGAGCAAGCGGATTACGCATTTCATGAGCAATAGAATTAGCGAGTGCACGGCTTTGATGGATGCGTTTATCTGCGTCAATGGTACTTTGTATCTGAGTTAACAAGGTCTGTAGCGCAGAGATTTCTTCATAAGAGAACATTTTTTATTGATCTTATGCGGCGACACTAATAAATGCGTGAGCGATTTTCCTTGGCTGAACAAAGGCAAGACCAATGCTGTGTCGCTAGAATTCATCTTGTCATAAAGTGTTCTCATTGAGTGTTTAGTTGAAACTTTGTTATCCGATTCTTCTGAAAGCTCATCAAACAAGATCACGGATTTGTTCGATGAAAGGTAATCTTCGTAGAAGATCTCACTGTAGTTACTGCTGACGAGACGCAGCTTGTCGTTTGGGATTTGTAATAGGTTTCCTAAATGGCGTATTCCATCATCAATCGATAGTTTGAAATCTTCTTCTAATGCTAGAATTTTCTGAACTGGTGTTTGATTACTTCCATAAATCAAAAAAGAGGTGAAATGACTCACGCGTTTGTAGAGTGGGTGCCAGGTAATGCCAATAAGCGCACAGATTGGTATTGTCATTAACCATTGGTTACTGTCGGTAAGCGGAATAAATATTGTGCCGAAAGGTAGGGCTAAAATTGCACACACCAACAGTGCATTGAGACATAGGTAAGTGAGATACTTGATACTGTAGAAGCGAGAGGTCAACAGGGCATAACCAACAAATAAGATCTCACTAATGGAGAGTGTTGGTGGCAACCAAGTCAGTGAAAAATCACCCATGAAGTAAGTGATAGCAATGTGAATGGTTGCAGTAGAAAGCATGAACACCAATATGCCAGCAATCATGTAGTTTGTTTTAGCCAATGTTAGCTTACTGCTGTTGGTTCGCATTGAGATTAAGTTGATCAATGTAAGTGAAAGCAAGCTTATCAGACTAATGAAGAAGTAGGATGTATGAGGACCAAACTCGATAACAAATTGACTTGGGCCTGTAATATCGACGCGTTCAATGGTTAAAGCTGCGTGTAAATTGATATAGAGAGAATAGGCCGTTAGGCTGACAAAAACCACTTGTTGCCACAGGTGGACTTTACCTTTGCGTTGTTCAGCTGCAAGCTGGCAAGAAAAGTAGTAAGCAAAGGCAAAGGCAAAGAAAGAAGCTAGGTTGGCAAATTTTGCGGCAAATACCGCGGCTGAATTTCCGAATTCAGGTAATAAGTCAGTATGGAAATAGGCATTGCTACTGATCCAAGCGATAATACAGACCGAGTATGCGATGTAAGTTATATGGTGTGTACCAAAGATCACTGCGTTCTTTTTTTTAAGACTATAGCAATAGTAAAGTAACCATATGCTCATCACGACAACGGTCGTAAGAAGCACTATTGCTTTGGCATATAAAATAGCGCTTAGGTTGAAATCAAACATATGGACTCTCTTTTAGTGAATCGTGTTTTCTGTGCTCTTACGAACCGCACGTTTATAGTCTATAAAATCAGTGAGACTGAATATGTTGGACATCATTTTGAAATATAAGCACAATCTATGCCAGTTAACTTAAGGCTGACTCATTATTATTGGAAAATAACCTCTACATTGAATAAACAATTATAAAAGCAGATCTTTTTTGCACTATTGTGTTGGGTTCGTTAATTCTTTGTTTTTCAAATTAAAGTCCTAAGTGTAAACACATTTCAGGACGAGACAAGATTGAAGAACCAGTCACAACAACAGTTAATTAGTGGCATAAAATAAAAAAAGGCCAACCGTCATTTGTAGCCGGTTGGCCTTTTATTTTTATTAAGAATAAAAAGCCTCGTGATTTTAGAGAGATAAACCACAAAGCATAAAGGGGAGAAATTTACAAAGAATAGAAGAAGTAAATTTGTGATTTCATTCGAATAATAATACCTCGAATAACATCTAAGAAAGCCATAAAGCCAACGGGTTTTTCTCCAGAGATCCACGCTAAGCCAACCGACCCAACAGGAATATCATAACCTTCGCCTTCTTCAAGTTTCAAACGAACAAAATGGTGCTTGTTATTGACGTTTAATCCTGTGGTTTGACGAACATTGGTTTCACGACCAAGTAAATTAGCTTGTGCTTCTCCTGTCGCTTCGATAATACCTTCTACTTCCGCGATGAATACTTTACCAGGGTAAACCGCACTTGAAAATTCAGCAGGGCGACCCACTTTGACATTACGAATAGCTTGGTGGTTAACTCGCATCAATACATATTTTTCATTTGTGTACATTTGCATACGAGGAACAGTACCGACATATTGCCCTTCACGAAGAATGAAGTTGGTCACATAGCCATCAGCAGGCGCGTAGATCTTCGTATTGTCTAAATTCCATTGTGCTTGAGTGACGTTTTCTTTCGCATTAGCCAATTCACTTTCTTTGGCTTTTACACCGAATTTTGCATTGTCTAAATCCAAAATCGCTTTTTCGTTTGCTAATTTTGCTTTGTCTAATTGAGCAACGGCACTAGCAACATCGATTTCACCGATAGAAACTAACGTGCCTTGTTCATCTAATGCGCTTTGTGTAATCGTATTTTTTACTTTACGATTTTGGTCTACGTAGCGTTTTAGCGTGATTTGTTTGTATTTTAAATCTTGGTTTTTAGATTCGATTTGTTTTTGACTTACGACAATGTCACTCTCAGATGCTGAAATTGCTTGGTGTGCGAGTTTTACATTTTGTTTGGCTACATCAAGACCGACTTCACTGGCTTCTTGTGACACATTCGCCTTATTAAGCGCGATTTGATAAAGCTCGTCATCCAGTTCATACACCAATTGACCTTTCTTCACTTCTTGATTTGGTTTGATATAAATGGTTTTGACTGTGCCTTTAATCTGGGTACTTGCCGGTCGTAATTGAATGTGAGGAGATTGGACGACGGAACCACCAGATAAATCCATTGGCGTATAGTTTAATAAACCAGCCCATACAAACAACAACCAAGATCCGCCGCCAATGTAAGCAAAACCTTGTGTGAATTTATTCCAAGGCATACCTATCATTCGAAGCAAATAAATAAACAGTGCCCATACGGCTAATCCCTCAAGCATTATGGCTCTCCTCTTGAGTGGATTGAGTCTCGGCGTTTTTAGTCACCGGTGTTGTTGGTTGACGCCAAATATCTCGGATTTTGATTAAGGCTTTTTCTGCATCAACAAACGCACAAATTACGGCTAATACCCAGACCCAATGCCAGACAAAACCTATCCAGGTGAGAGCGGTAATTAACCCTATTTGTTGATGTTGTTTACTGTGTGCTTTATTGATTGGTAATTCATGAAGTTTCCAGAAACCATAAGCGAGAGCGATGATGCTTCCTAGCATGACGACGCTTGCAATAACATGTAGCCCCAGATCCTGACCTGATCCAACAAAAGGCATACTGACTAAACTCATAAATGACTAACCTCAAATAATAATGAACGCACAGCATGTGTTTTATTATGTGAAGACACGATGGTTTGTGTTTGTTTATATCAATAATTGTTTATAAATGATGTATTAAAATTTTTATTGAACTTAACCGTTAAAGGTTTTCTTTGCGGTAATGCTGAGGAGTGACTCCATAGAGTCGTTTAAACGCGACTGAAAATGAAGCAACATTTTTATAACCAACCCGTTGTGATATTTCTTCCATGCTAAGTGGCGAGGTCATTAATGTAATGGCTTCATCGCATACGCTGTGCTGAACAACATTGGTAAACGAAATGCTTTGCTCTTGTAATCGACGTTGTAGAGTGAGTGGTTTCATACCGACTTTATCGGCAACGAACTCAAGTGTTGGGTAACCAAAGAAAAGAGCGTATTTTGTGAGCTCAAAAACCACTTTTATAAGGTCTTGAGGTTGAGGAATAAGCATATAACTCATTGCTTGTTCTACCGTAAAGGCTTTTACTTGCGGTGTTGGTAGTGTGAAACGTCGTGGACAAGTAATGTCTTTTACTGGAAACCAAACTTGAGTATTTGGGCTGTTCCATGTAATAGGGCAATTAAAAATGGCTTCAATTTCACCGTGTTTTCCTATTGGGGTTCCTGCTAGATGAATAGCAATAGGTTGGTAATCGTCTCCATGAAACAGTTTGAGTAAACGTAAGAAAGAGCCCGCCGCCAAAATGCTTTCATGGATGCGAGCTTGAGGGAGAAGAGTCGGTGTTAATATTCGCCATTTAACGATCGAACCGCTCAACAGCATGTTTACTTGAACTCCCGATTGCAGTGCATTATGAATGGTGTTCATGCATTTTATTGCCATACCTAAATTGGTTGAGCTTGCTAATAATTGCACAAAAGGACCAAACTGTTTCAGGCTGTTTGACTGAGTTAATTTAGCGGTGTAGGCCGGATCTTGAGTTAAATTTTCTATCTTACACAGTAAGGTTTCAAGATCTCGAAGTGGCATTAATTTCAGTTCGTAGTTAAATAAACTCGGTGGCATATTAAAATCAGTGACGGCTAAGCCATAATGCTTCATCGCGTGGTCAATCAGCATTTTTGCTGTATGCACTCGAACGAGGTAAATTGCGTTTTGTTTTGCCATAACTGTCTTATTTCTCGAACAAATAAAGAGGATTATAAAGAAGGATTAAGCTTGAAACTAGAGGGGATTGGAGTTGATGAATGATCAAAGACTGATTTAGAAGGGGATTCTCTTTTTTTTACTATGAAAAAAGCCTATTTAATTAAAAAATAGGCCTAATATTTAGGGCTCATCTTGGGCTAGTTGAGTCGTTATTAAAAATTAATTAATACCCTAAATCCTTGGAGTAAATGAATTAACAAGCAAGCCATTCATTTACTGTTTGTCCTGCAATGACATTATTGGTTTGTTTCAGCAAGGCTAAAAGGTAATTTTCTCTTTTTATATCAATGATATTGTGGATGGTTTTATCCAAGTGTTTCTCGCCAAAATGCTTACGTTCTTCTCGGATCTGTGAGCGATCTCGGTAGCTTAAATTATAGACTTCACAAGACAATAAATTGAGCGCTTCGTTTTTAATAAACCCCCTTGCCTGAAGTAACGTAATTATTTTTCTATCTAAGAATGTCAGTTTGCTCGATTTCATGGTTAACCCTTATTGTCAGCTAAACACATCCATATGAATAATTAATGTTATCTTGCGTTTATTTCTTAATAGTGAATGTATAACAAATAGATTGGTGATGAATGGGCATCTGAATATTAATCAGGGTAAGAATGCCGTGTGAGATGAGAAATTACGGGTAAATAAGTGAGGGATAAATGGAATAGATCATAGACATTAAAGGAAGAGAGTAGCAAAATGTAGACAACATTGAGACAGATAAATTAGTTATTTTTCAGTATATTAGGGGGTTACCGTGTTTAAAGGAAAGTGGAATGACGATATTCAAGGTACAGCGTTGCATCCTGTTATTATTGAAATTATTCAATACGTGAAAGCGAAGACGGCAGAGAAGGTTGAAACAGGTAATTATCCATTGCCTTATGATGAGTCAGTCTATTTTATTGTCGATGATAAAACCGAGTTAAGAGAAAAACGTCGCTCTGAAATTCATCACAAATACCTTGATGTACAATTGATATTAGAAGGCACAGAAACCTTTGGATACAGTAACTATCCGTTACTGTCGATTGAAGATGACTATCTTGCAGAGAAAGACATCGCTTTTAGCAATGATGTTCAAGATGAACAATTTGTCACATTAACGGCGGGAGAGTTTATTGTCTTTAATCCTAAGCAACCGCATCGACCATTAGTGGCCGTTGATGATAAACCTGCGGCGGTGAAGAAGCTGATTATTAAAGTGAATAGTGCGCTGTTGGTGTAGTTAATTACATTAAAAAACAGCAATAAAAAAAGCCCATGTATCCACTGAAAAGTATTGAGAGCATGGGCTTTTTTAATGGTTTACCTTGTTGGGTATTCAGACCATGTTGTGCCATCAAGAGACACGTAAGGTTTGTTGTTGTATTCCATTACTGTTGTGCCAGAGTTCTGCGCCACCATTTTTGTTTTTGGTAGTCCTTGAGTTAAGGCTTTTGGATCAAACGTTGTCTTGCTGTAAATATTCTGCTCTAAAATTCGACTCACCAATGTTGATACGGCGAGATAACTCGATGCCGCATTAATGTGAACCGTCTCTCCTGTGCGAGTAATGTTCTCGCCAAAGATCTTCATTCCTACTGGTGTGTGAACAATCGCTGATGATGGAATTTCACGCATGCCTGCTATTTGCATTTTATCACCACGCATCCCCGCACCATGTTCTGGTACAAGCATAACAACTACATTTCGCTTTGAGGCTTTAAGCGTTTGGAAGAAACCGTATAAATCATCAAGTAGGTTTTTCAATCGAAGTTTGTAGCTCACTAATCCGACTTTGCCACTGGCTTTGATAATACGATTACCATCATGCAATGAAATGGTGTTATAAAGTGCCACCGTCGATCCATCTTCTGCGTTTTCTCGTTCTCCTAACCAGCGATTAAGGACATCTTTATCTCGGTATATTGGCGAGCCATCGAACGCGGATTGATATTGAACTAATCCTGCTTGTGACATTAATGGGGCTTTTAAATCACCATCTTCTTCAAGCAACCCTAAAAAATCATCAAATTTACCATCGTGGTTTAACACTAGGTTTTCTTGGTAACCTAGTTTTGCAAGATCATCAAATAAGAAGCATTGCTTAGAGGATGGTGGAGAAAATAGCTCTTGGTGTGTTTCTTGTCCACAACTGGCTCTCAATAAACGAATAACGGCTGGGCCACTGTAAGAGGTTGCAGCACTGAAGTTATCAAACATCACATCAAACTCTTTAAACAGAGGGTGATTCTCTAATCCGGCAATTTCAATGTCATCCCAAGCGACAGAACAAATACTTAAGAAAAGAAGATCAAACTTAGCGGAAGGTGCCGTGGTTGGAAACGTCACTTTACGTTGCGCTTCATTTTTAAAGAATAGCTCTTTGGCTTGGTTTAATACGGCGTCATTCACAGGGCCACTTTCATCGTTGTTGGATAGAGAAGGTGTTGTTGTTTGTGTAATGACCGGTTGCTGAGCGGCAAGAGGGATTTCTTGTTGTTCAGCAAAAAAATGTTGAGGAAGGCTCATATAAATTAGAGCAAGAACCACAAAGACAGAGATGCGGAACACTTGATTTAAAAAGTAGTACGCAAAGAGTAATACAAAGAAACCAAGTAATGCCTGTGTAGAGATAAAACGACCCGATAACTCGATAAGGTAGCTGAGATTAAACTGCAATAGCTGCCCCATCTGGCTCCATAAGCGATCTAAAGGGGGGAGGAAAGAGTCAAAGTGCAGCAACCATAATCCAGCAGGAATCGCGATGCATTGGCGCATTACCTTTAGTGCTTTAGGGGTTAATGGAATAAGTAAAAAAGCAACGAGTGCGAAGTTCTCTAGCGGGTGAAAGCTGATAATGTCTTGTGAAAACAAGCCTATCTTAATGATGAAATAAATATTCCACCAGCCAAGGCCATAAATAGGGGGGTGCGATGCGTTTGTTTTCATTTATCTGAACTTCCATTATCTTCAAAGTGATATTTAACTAAGTGTTTTGGCTTTCGGATGTACGTGGTATATAAGCGCCATACTGCGGTCGCGATATCTCGTAAAAAATAGCCAATAAGTAAACCAGAAAGACCGCTGAACAGAGCGGTGAGTATAAAGTCTTCAATATTCATCGTGTTAAAACTCCAGCGGTTTATGCTGCGCAAGAATAAGTTGTGCTGATGAAGCCGACGAGGTGTAAGGGGGGCTATCGGTGGGAGTTAACTCTTCATCAATACTGACGCTGTGTTCAAGTATATTCGGCAATTCATGCTCCACTCTTCCTGATGTGGTAAAACTGGTTTGACTTGAGAAAATATCCCGAATTGGTAATGTGAAAATATTGTGTAATGCGATAGGGAGATCACTCATGCGTACCCCTTGCAAGAAAAGGTAAATGGCATCGTGGCATAAGGTCATTACATCTCCCTCTCTTTGTATGTTGCACATGCTCAAATAAGAGTGAGGGTTAATATTGGGAAGGATCTCTAATTTAATCAATGCAAATTCAGTTTGAGCCACATCGAAGTGCTTAAGAAGCTCTCTAGTATAGCTTATAAAAGCGTCATTGTTAATGTAGCCTTTTATTTCTGTGGTTTGAAAACTGAAATTAAGCAGCTCTTCTGTCGTACTTGGAAGTGGGCGAGTCAATACTTGGCCGCGTAAGATCTCAATGGAGCTAAGCATGCTTGAGAATCGAGTCCCAAAGTGAACAATAAGGTTGATGCCAGATTGAAGTAAGTACATCTCATCGGAATAGCGTAAGCAGGAATGCATTTCTCTTACGATAATTTTTATATTTTGGCCAAAGCGTTTACGTAACAGATAGATCCTGACTCCTAACTGGCGAACTTCGTCTTGTTTTGAACAGCTAAATACGATAGTTGCTCGAGACACGCCACTTAAGTGTCGATCTAACTCTTCATTTGTTGGAGAACATATCATGGTGTCGGCTATTTTTTGATTGTTCTCAATGGCTGTTTTTGAAATATAAATGGCACTCTCATCATCTATATTAAGAAGCGTTGTTGGTTGATCTGTATTTATTTTTGACTGTACAACGAGTGAATTTTTATCACTGAGGGTAAGGTAAGTTTCACTCTCGCTTTTCATTCCGGAGTCCAATCCCCAATAATAAACGTGATACAAATAGGTGTTTTTGTCTATGTTTTGTAAGGTTGAATAACCGACACATAAATCAGGGCGTTGACTAAGTAGTTTTTTTATTAAATGAATGTCTCGGCCATATATTAATAAATTGATAGTGAGTTTTTTGTCTATAGCGAATTGTTTCAGTTGTTCAAAAAACACAACGTCCTTATGTTTCAAATTTGTTGCTAATATGCTGTCGGGAATAATGATTATGACTGACGTATTCTTTTTTATATGTAATTCTTTTATATCGTTATATACATGATTCAGTGAATTAGAGTCTTTATTCTTATTGAAAAATATGTTTGTACAATCTGTATTTAAATTATGTTTAAAAGTGAATACGTCAGACTCTTTCAGCGAGCTTGTGAATGAATTGAGTGAGGATGCACATATAAATGTATGAGTATTTTCTTTTTTTATTAACGTTGATACATGATTTAAGATAGGCGCCCTAGTGCTAAATGTAGTTGTATAGACACTTGATTTTAGTTTTTTATCTTTATTTTCAAGTGGGTAGTTGTTTGTTATCATGATTGCTCACTCAGATTACATCGTAGTATAATATATTGCTAAGATAATTTTATAACAAAATAAATACAATTTTGTACTAATATAATGTCATATTTTGTGTTGAGAAAATTAGTTTATATTCTTTTTTTTAATATGTATTTAATCTTAAATTTATAAGTCTATCTATTTATATTCAAATCTCATATGTGAGACGTTTAGTGAGTATTATATTCGTACGTTAATGTAATAGAATTAATTGTTCGTTAAATGCTATTACATCACTAATCAAGGATACTACTTTATGGCTAAGCCCTTTAGTCAGGATATAACGGTTTTATTTTCAGCCTTTGATACAAAAGAGCGTTCATACAATGAGTTAAGTGAAGAAGAACGTTATAGAGAAATAAAAAAATCATGGAATGCATTAGAGTTACTGTCCAAGAGTCATATTGGAAAAAATAATAAAATTCAAAACAATAAAAATTATTTAACTCCAGATTTTAATGATAATTCTATTAATAATAAAGTGTCAGCGTAATGAAAAGAATAATTATCACGGGTCTACGTGGTGGTGGTGGTGCAACAACCGTCGCGGCAAATTTAATTCAATCGGTAGTGGCACTTGAACAATGTGCTCATGTCATTGATATGCGTCCTGAAAATTTAATGCGTCTGCATTTTGCGTTAGATTTATCGACCACTGATGGATGGGCGAAGAGATGGCTTTCTGGAGAGTCATGGAAAAATGCCGCTTATATAAGTAGCGGTGAACTGCCTTTTGTTCCTTATGGGGCATTAACGGTGGATGAAATTGATAGCGTGACACAAAGATTGGCTGAGTTACCTCATGGTTTGCTTGATGTTTTTCCGAGTCAACCTGAGGTTGCGGATGAATGGCAGTTGATTTTATTGCCAAGTGTTAATGAGCTTAACCATCGCTATACCGCGTTGCTTGATAGTGCCGATATGGTGCTGTGTGTGATTAATGCCGATATTCAAAATTATACTTACTCTCAGCAAAGTGCTTTTTTCCAATGCTTCAATCAACGTCATCATCCTTACTTCTTAATTAATGGTTATCAGCCGCTTAGTGAGAACAGTGTTGATCTTTCTTTGGTATTTAAACAAGAAGTTGCTGAGCAGTGTTTACCCATGTTATTGCATCACGATACGTCCATTCCTGATGCCTGTTCGCAATTAAGTAATGTGATCGATTATGCGCCACACAGTCAGATATCTCAGGGGTTTAATGAACTTGCGTTTTGGCTTCTAACTCATTTTTCCGCGAAAACCATGGAAGGTATATAACACTATGTTTGGCTGGCTATCTCTGTTTTTCCAACCCATATTTATGAGTCAATTTCGTAAACAGTTGCATTTCTATACTCAAGATAAAGCGCCTTCTTATGCGAGTCAGCTTATTCTGTCTGTGTGGTTTGTGGTGTGTTTTTGCTTTTTAAAATCAAAAATAGCAGGAATAGACAGCTGGAAGCTACCTCACTTTTTATACCCGCAAATTGATTTTTCACACATCAAACTTTTTGATCCTTTGCGTATGTCCATTCAGACGGTGTGGTTTTTAATCACAGAACCTAAAAAATTGACGGGAACCATTTCTCTTACACAAGGGATCAGTATGGTGTGGAAACAAATAGGACGTCTCTTCTATTTGCCACTCAAAGGATTGACGTTTGTTGTGAGTTGGTTAGAGAGTTATTCAAGCCGCCATGCGATTGTCTCTAAAGAAAAGAGATTAAAAAAGCCGTCGTTATCAACTCGTGTTTTAAATGTCGCCATTGGTTTTGTTGTTTGTGTTCTTGCGATATTGTGTTTCACCATTCCTTTTAGCTTAACGGCTCAAGCGTTCTTTCTGGTTGCCTTATGGTCACTGGGTATGATGTTTAGACGCATGCCAGGTCGTTTTCCTACCATCTTATTAATTACCTTATCGGTAACCGTGTCTTGTCGTTATATATGGTGGCGCTATACGTCTTCTTTAAACTGGGATGATCCCTTTGCTCTGTTTTTAGGCTGTGTGCTGTTAATGGCTGAAACCTACGCGTGGATCGTTCTTATTCTTGGGTATTTTCAAAATATTTGGCCGTTAAATCGTCAGCCGGTGTCATTGCCTACGGACCAATCAACGTGGCCAACGATTGATATGATGATCCCAACATATAACGAAGATCTTGATGTGGTTAGAGCCACGGTTTATTCGGCATTAGGCATTGATTGGCCGAAAGAAAAACTGAATATCTTCATTTTAGATGATGGTAAAAGAGAGTCATTTAAAGAATTTGCTGAAGAAATTGGGGTGGGGTATATCCGTCGACCAACCAATGAGCACGCGAAAGCCGGTAATATTAATTACGCATTAAAACAGACTTCAAGTGAATACGTTGCCATTTTTGATTGTGACCACATACCGACTCGTGCTTTTTTTCAAATGACGATGGGCTGGTTTTTAAACGATGAAAAATTGGGGTTGATTCAAACGCCTCACCATTTTTTCTCTCCGGATCCATTTGAGAGAAACTTATCTAATTTTGGGGATGTACCGAATGAAGGCAGTTTGTTTTATGGCTTAATTCAAGACGGTAATGATTTATGGGATGCGTCATTTTTCTGTGGGTCGTGTGCCGTATTACGTCGTGAACCATTAGAAGAAGTCGGTTGTATCGCGGTTGAAACGGTAACAGAAGATGCACATACGTCGTTAAGAATGCACCGTTTAGGTTATCGTTCTGCGTATTTAAGAAAGCCATTGTCTGCGGGGCTTGCAACCGAAACGTTATCGGCTCATATCGGTCAACGTATTCGTTGGGCACGAGGCATGGCTCAAATATTTCGTGTGGATAATCCATTATTAGGTAAAGGGTTAAAATGGCAACAACGCTTATGTTATGTCAATGCGATGTTGCACTTTTTATCGGGGATCCCTCGGATCATCTTCTTGCTTTCTCCTCTCGTATTTTTGCTTTTACATACTTACATCATCTATGCGCCTGCCCTTGCGATTATTTTGTATGTATTGCCCCACATGGTTCACGCCAGTATGACGAACTCCCGTATGCAGGGAGAGTATCGTTATTCATTCTGGGGCGAAGTGTATGAAACCGTATTGTCTTGGTACATCGCAAGACCCACTACCGTGGCTTTATTTGCTCCTCATAAAGGAACATTTAACGTGACCGCAAAAGGGGGGCTAATTGAAAATACTCATTACGATTGGACGATCTCTAAGCCTTATTGGCTATTGGTTATTCTCAATGTTCTTGGCATTGGTTTTGGTTTGTACCGTTTAGGATGGGGTCCAGACGATGAACTCGGCAGTGTGGTCGTGAATTTACTGTGGGTATTTTACAACTTACTTATTCTTGGCGGTGCGGTAGCGGTGGCTGAAGAATCAAAACAAGTGAGGAAGGATCATCGTGTGGTGGTGAACATACCCATGTCGATTCATTTACCGTCAGGACACAAAGTACGTTGTGATATTAAAGATTTCTCATTGGGTGGTTTGAGAGTGGAGTTGCCAACGTCCGTTGAGCTGTTCTATGGGCACAAGTTAGACATTATTTTACAACGAGGAGAACATCATTTTGTTTTCCCTGCAAAAGTGACTTACAGCAGAGGTAGGGCATTAGGTTTGCAACTCGAACCATTTACAAAACAACAGAATATTGATTACGTGCAATGTACGTTTGCACGTGCCGATGTATGGACGAAATGGCAAAACAGTTACCAAAGCGACAAGCCTTTAATGAGTATGCTTAGCGTATTTAAAATTGGTGCAAAAGGCTACAGAAATACAATCGCTTACAGCCCTAAAGGGGTGAGAGTTATCGCTCAATTTATAACAATAATAAGTGAATTTTTGCTCACGTTTAAACCAAAAAAAGTCAACCTTCAGAGTGCAAAATTATGTGGATGAAAACTAAAATAAACGTCATAGCAATGGCGATAGGCTTGGTCAGTTTGAATACGAGTGCGACGACGCCTTCTATGGCAAACGAGAACCGTTCGGCACAAGCAATGAATGGCGAAATGGTGACCGCAATGGTATCGCCAACCATTACCAAGAAGACATTCAGTTTTAACGATCTTGGTTATGGGCAATCGATTCAATTAAAAGGCAGCGAAAGTACCGCGTATATTGGCTTTGGTTCTCGTTTAGATGAAGTGGTTTCACAGGCGTCACTGCATTTTGAATTAACCCCATCGCCCGCATTATTGTCGTTGGTTTCTCATATTAAGGTGTATTTTAATAACGAGCTGGCTGGTGTTGTGGCCATCAATAATGGGATGCAAGGAAAATCGTCTGCGATTGATTTGAACTTAGACCCTCGTTTATTTACCGATTATAACCAACTTAAATTTGAGTTAGTGGGTAATGCATCGTAAGCGTGCGGGGAACTACACCTAACAAATAAAATTCATTATGCGTATCTTACGATCTTTCATTTAACGAGAACGTAATTATGCAAAAAGATAAAAAGAGAACACCAGAGCAATGGCACGCTCTATTTGAATCTCAGCAATCTAGCAAGCTTAGTGCCGCTGAATTTTGTCGTAACCATAATATTCTGCCAAAGACATTTAGTGCACGTAAAGCACGATGGAAACAAAAGATTAACGCTTCTACTTTCTTGAAAGTAGAAGCGTTAACATCAACTATCATCGCCACTCCACAATTACCAGATATTCAACTTTCTATCGGAAAATTGCGATTAACATTGCCAGCTAATACTGAACCTCACTGGATAGGACTCTTATTAAAAGGGTATCAATCATGAATGTATTTACTGATGTTTCCACCATTTATCTTCATCGTGATTTTGTCGATTTTCGCAAGGCCATTAATGGCCTTGTCGTGATTGTTGAGCAAGAAATGCAACTATCACCGTTTAGTGATGCTCTATTTATATTTTGCAATAAGCCTCGTGATAAACTCAAAATATTGTATTGGGATAAAACAGGATTCGCTTTATGGTACAAGCGATTAGATGAAGACCGCTTCAAATGGCCACGAAATATAAATAACGATACGTTAGCATTATCAGAGCAGCAACTGACACTGCTATTACAAGGTTTTGATATCTTAGGACATCAACCGGTACATTATCAAACAACCCTTTAAATAGTTGATTCTCAGTCAAGAATAGGAGGCAACCGATTGATTACCTGTATTATCGTTATATAGTCATCTACATGATTGATAAAATAAAACCACTTCCTGATACCATTGACGAGCTGAAAGCACTTGTGCTTCAGCTTGAAAATAAATATAACCGTCTTCTAGAGCAATTTCGACTGGCTCAACATCAGCGCTTTGGTAAAAGCAGTGAATCTGACTCGACTCAATTTGATTTATTCAATGAAACAGAAGAAGAAATCATCATTGAAAATGATGACACACAAACGATTACCTACACTCGTCAAAAGCCAAAACGCCAACGCTTACCTGAAGACTTACCGCGTACTGTTATTATCCACGACATAAAAGATAAAACTTGTAAGTGTTGCGGTCTAGAGATGCATGCGATGGGTAAAGACATCAGTGAAAAGTTGGAATTTGTACCAGCTAAAGTGGAAGTTATTCAACATGTTCGTCCTAAATATGCTTGCCGAAATTGTGAAAAAAACAATACTTCAGTAGACATTAAACAAGCCCCAATGCCAGCGTCACCAATCCCTAAAGGGATTGCGACCGCAAGTTTACTTGCTCAAATTATTACGGCTAAATTTCAATACAGTCTTCCACTTTATCGTCAAGAAACGTTATTTCAGCAATGGGGTATCATTATTGGACGGCGAACGATGGCGGATTGGTTAATAAAATGCTCGGTACTATTTACCCCTCTTAATAACGAGTTACATCGTATTTTGCTTGAACAACCCACTCTGCATTGTGATGAAACAACGGTAAATGTGTTGGATGTTGAAAAAGCAAAATGTTATATGTGGGTCTACTGCTCTGGCTATGATTCTCCAGGCTCTGGTGTTTTGCCTGGAATTGTACTTTATGATTATCAATCTAGCAGGCATGGCTACCATCCAGTTAACTTTTTAAAAGGTTATAACGGGTATTTACATACCGATGGTTACCAAGGTTATGAACAAACTGAAGCGATTTTAGTTGGCTGTTGGGCACACGCACGTCGACGATTTATTGAGGCTCAACGTGTTCAAGTAAAAGGGAAAACAGGGAGTGCAGATTGGGTATTGAGTAAAATCCAAAAGCTATACCGGATCGAATCGTTATTAAAAGAGGCTTCCCCTGAAGCCAAGTATGTTGCTAGGCAGACAGAAGCCCGCGATTTACTTAAAGAGCTCCGTGATTGGCTTGATAGCGCAGTTAGTCGAGTATCACCTAAAACAAAATTAGGTGAGGCGATTAGCTATACATTAAATCAATGGGATAAATTAGTTCGTTATATTGATGATGGATTGTTATCTATTGATAACAATCGAGCAGAGCGAGCGGTTAAACCGTTTGTTATCGGCCGGAAAAACTGGTTATTTTCGGGTTCAACGGCTGGTGCAGATTCAAGTGCAATGCTTTACAGCATTGTAGAAACAGCAAAGGCAAACGGATTAATCCCTTACGATTATATTAGGTATTGTCTAGATCGTTTATGTGTTGGATCGCCAGATATCGATTCACTTTTACCTTGGAATGTAAAAGACAAGGTGTAGTTCCCCGCACGCTTACACAACAATTGCTTCGCAAACAAACTATAAATTAATGGCTAAGTGGGGATTGCTTTCAGCCATCGCTGCGATTAATGGTTATGTTTGCGTACTTATGTACTCTCGTGGCGAAACTGCATTCGCAATGTTAACGTTAGTATTAACATCTCTTGCCGTTTACGTATTTGGAAGTAAAAAAACATACGCTTATCGTTATACTTACCCTGGTATCGCAGGGATGATTCTCTTTATTATTTTCCCTTTGATGTACACTATTGGGCTTGCGTTTACCAATTACAGTGCGACAAATCAGCTTTCTCTAGAGCGTTCTCAGGCGGTGCATTTAAGCAAAACATTCCAAAGTGGAAAAAGTTATCCTTTTACTTTAATGGATCAAGGTAACGGTTATGCGTTAACGATAAAAGATGCAGGGCAATTATTGGCAACAGAGTCATTTGACCTAAACCAAGATGCAGATAGAACTCTGGCTTTGGCACCAGTTGAGTCTATTCGGGGCAAAAAAGCAAAGATTAAACAGATTATTGCTAAGCGTCCTTACCTTAATTTAATCTCATTATCACTGCCTTCTGGTGAGCAAATTAAAATGAGTGGCTTGCGTAAATTTGCAGCGGTTGGACCTTTATTTACTTTACAAGAAGACGGTGAAACACTGTTTAACAATAAAACAGAACAGTATTTCAAAGCGAATCATGAAATTGGTTTTTATCAAGAAATTAATGATAACGGCGAGTACGTAGGTGATCCTATTTCACCTGGTTTTGTTGTTAATATTGGGACAGCAAACTTTGAACGTATTTGGAAAGACGATGGCATTAAAGAACCGTTTATCAGTATCTTTATCTGGACGGTTCTGTTTGCAACATTGACCATCGTATTTACTTTAGCGATAGGTTTAATATTAGCGTCTGTTGTTCAATGGGAAGCGCTAAAAGGCAGAGCGGTATATCGTTTACTAAGTAGTCACGCAAAAGTTATTGTGAATTTTTCGCCGTAATAATTTAATATGTTTTTGATGTTAATACTGAGGTCTTCAAACGTTTTGAACGCTTCACATGGTAACCATTCATATTTTACTTTCTTCCACAATATCTCAATGATATTGAGCTCTGGAGAGTACGGTGGTAGATAACAAACTAATACATCATTCATCAACCACTCATGCAATTTTTGTTTAAATTTTGCTGACCTATGAAAAGAGGCATTATCTAAGATAATAAAGCATGGCTTATCGTTTTTTCGTGCGTTGATAAAGTGCTCAAATGCATCAATTACTGTATCGGTAGTTACTCTTCCTTCCGTTGTTTGAAAACTCAATTTACCTTGTCTACTTAAGAAGCCAAGAACATTGAGCCGTTTGCTGTGTGAATGAGCAGGCCTTAGCGATTGAACACCGATAGGTCCCCAACAATAAGGAAGATTAGATTTCTGACTAAAGCCTGACTCATCAAAATAAAAGAGTTCACATTTATTCGTACGTTCCATTTCAATCAATGAATTCAATATATTACTGAAATTATTGAATTTCATATCGTCACGCTTTAACTTTAATGAGTGTCGGGCTCTTTTGTAACTGTAATCACTTTTTTTATATTTCGTTTAATAGTGTCTAAGCTGGATTTTTTACCTGTTTCTTCTTCAAGTATTGCTTGTGCTCGTTTAAGTTGATGTGGCTCTTCATCAACCAATGACTTCAAACGATATACTTCTGCTTCTGTGTAAATAGGTTTTCTACCTATACGAACAGCGTCATACAATCCGAGCATTCCACAGGCTTCCCAATGGTCTATCCATGACGATATGGTCTCAAATTTAGCGTCTAAAATATCAGTTAACGCTAAAATAGAGTAGCCTTTATCACTGAGAATAATCGCATGTGCTCGTATTCTTACTCTATTTTTTGGATGATTAGCGATCGCTTCTTTTAGGGTTATTTTTTCATTGTCTGTTAAAGGATTAACTGCTTTCATTATGATATAGACACTGACGTTAAAATACTCATTTTAATACCATATGGATATATGGATATATGGTAAAGGCGAAATCTTCATTCTCGAAAACTTATCATTAACTACTTAGTGCGAATAACGTTATCTTTCCTTGCTGGCAATATAACAAGCTCACCTTGACTATTACCTGAAGCGATATAGCCTAACTGATCATGATCTGATGCTTGCCAGTTAAAAGGTAAGCTAATGAAGGCCGTAATACTATCTTTGGTTGTACCACCTAAATCTAAACGATAGACAGGGTTTCCCGTTCCATCTTTACTCCAAATACCATTTTGTTCGTTTACAAACACCGCAGGTTTTGGTGAAGAAGCCACATAACTGTAATTATTTTGCACTGGCGTGCGCGTAACTTGTAAACCAATGGACTTACCTTTTGTGTGCATGGACAAAGATATCTCTAATTGCCATTGTTGCCCCGCAACGGAACCGTATATTGCTTTAGAAGGAGAGCCAGAAAATACTTTGTTGAGGCTTATGAATAATCTGCTCCAATCGGGTCAACTCATCAACGACTTCCCAATCTTTTGCATCTTTCCCCCATGTGGAATGCAATAACCACTTTTCTAGTTCGGTACGCTTAAAAGCATTGATAATTATAATTGAGATAAATAAGAGAATTGAACTAACCATAAATGTGGTCAGCATCCAAGGAGCAATAATAGAACTAATACTAGTTCGACCTATTAAACTATAAATGTTTGACCTAAATTGCATAGAAAATACAAACAGTTGGGCTGCAGTAGATGCCCCTTTCAGCCCATACCCAAACCGCTCCATTGGTGAATGACTCGTATCTTTAAATTTATCATGGCTCTCCCACGTCTCTAATCCTGTCGCGATTAAGCCAAATAAAGATACCGCAGCGGTTGTTTTGGCAAAGGTTGCTAAACTTTGTCTAAGTTCGTATGAATGAGTATTACTTCGCAATGCTATTTTCAGTGACTCTGAAAGCAAAGATTGGTTAGTCGCCATCTTGCCCCAGGCTACATCTCTCCACATTGCTGTGACAGCTGATACCGCATAACTCGTCGCATAGGTTGCTTCTCTAACAGCAGGGTCGGTCCATAAATCACTCTCTGGATGTTGCGCTGCTTTATGATGGATATTTTGAAGCACTGCAGCCGTATTCCAAAGGTTAAGGATGGCGACAATCCCACCCATCTTGCCCATTTTATTCCAAGCTGCTTGAGTGGATTGTTTGCCTTGCTGCCAACTGCGCTCTATTGCTTCATTGAGCATTTGCTTAGCGGCATTATTGACGCCTTCATACTTGAGCATCACCATCACAGGAAGTTCACTACTCAATAACTTTTGCATTCTTTGTTAAGCGCTGCGCATGGTTTGTATTTGATGGTTTTTCGGTGTCGGTTGCCCTGATGGTAGCTGACTAATTTGACGAATGATCATCATTTCTGCATTCATCTTTCGCTGCCACGCGGCAAAGTGTGCAGGATAATCTGGGTTATGTATCACAATTGCCTCGGGGTTAACCAACGCTTCTAATATGACCAACCTTAAATTACTGATCACCCCCTGAGGTGTTGTTGCTGTGTTCATTTGATGTGAAAACAGTAAATTCGCGATCCCTCGCCAACTCTCTTTAGCTTGGCCTATCACCGCATTTTGCAGAGCAATGAAACTTAACTGTACAGGCTCAGCTAATGCTTTAAACCATTTATTATCTTGAATTCGAATATCATCAGTAAAACCTCCCCAACTCGCTATCGCTCCCGATAATGCCCCCATATCACCTGTACTATCCATAGAAAGAAGGTGATTACTCAGCTCTTCCACATGATCATTAAGCGCTTGTAAATTGTCGTTTGAAAAACCTAATGATGCTAATCCAAATAGTGTTTTTGGGGAGTCAAGGGAAAGTGCGGTTTCTAGGGTGGCGAGCTCCTTCTCGGTATTAACCGCTTGTTTTATTACCTGTAAATATTGGCTAATTAAACTTAATAAATAAGTGAGGTGGGCTTCATCTTGATTATCAATACCAATGACTAATGGATCAGTTCCCAGCAGCTCAAACGCCTCCATAAAATCTTGATAGAGCATGGCAATACGCTTATCTTGATCTTTAAGTTGGGTGTAATGTTGAGTAAGAAACTCATCTAATTCATTCCAATTAACCTCATCACTGAAGAGAGTATTCTTTTCCCAAGCGGTTTTCTGCTCATCACTGGGCGTAAAATCGTACTTCTCTTTTAGTTCAGAGTGTTTCTCTAACGCTTCTTCTTGAAGTGGGGTAAATGGGGTATTGCCAATGCTTGGGTTTGAATCAAAAGCAGCAGACTCTTTATCTGCCAGAGATTGAATGGCTAGATATTCGGTTAACTGGCGTTCAAATTCCAATACCTTCATTGGATCATCGTTAATTTGCTCAGGTAACTCCTCAGGCTTTAACCTTACTCGACCAAGATTACGTGTAATTTCAGCCATTTGCAGTTTATGGATATTATCTTCATCTTTGTGTATTGCACTGCGTAGTGTGATTTCTTCTGCAAGTGGTAAGAATAAATCGGATACATCCGCTAAAGGATCATCAAGCGCAATAAACATCCCACAATCTTGAGCTGGTAAATCGACTCGATAATCGACATCCCAACACCCTGGCTTATCTGCTACATGTTTAAAGCTGTCGGTTTGAGTTTGAGCTTCAGTTGAAGTTAATGGTGTGCAAGTCGAATCAAAAATCCCTGTTGGAGCACCATTTACTCCAATATCTGCTGCATAGTGACCAAGCTTAGAAGAAAGTCCTGCATGAGGGTGAGCTAAAGTCGATTTAAATTGTTTTAAATTAATCTTACGCATCCATAATGAGCGATTAGTTTCATGGGAGCGCATATGCTCACACAATCGCCATGTCCAACGTTGATGGGCAAATGCCATATAGATCGTATTCTTTGCAGGGTACACTAAGCAACTCTTCGTTTCACCTTTGCTACCTCGTTCATTAGCGGGCTTATCGGCTTCATCGCTTGACCAATCAATTTTAGTAAACTCATACCCTTCAATTTGATATTCATGAAACGTTGTATCTGTTTCATCATACACATACAACCAACCATCACGGAGTTGTCTTAACGTATACCGACGCTGCTTAGACGTAAATCGACCTTTCCATTGTGGGTCAGAGGCTGGGAATGGGTGCATCTGTAGCCCTTGCTCATTCATATCGTCCAAGGCATAACGAACGGGAATAATACCGATATCACTACGCTGAAAGGGGCACAAGCCAGCAGGACTTTTTGCGTCACGGGTTGATGCGCACATAGCAGCTTTGCTGGCAGTACTCATTTAATACTCTTCCTTATAATGTATTTAGCATTTACTCTGACTGGTGGTTGCTTACAAAAAACCAACAAGTAAGATTTCTTGTAAAATCGAGATGTGAAAACTCTATATAGGTGAGAAATAAGACACAATAAAATTACACATTTTTAGGTCTAAAAATAAAATAGGCCCGAGAGGAGTCACATTTAAATGAAAGACATTGTAGGAAAATGATTAATTTTCATTTATAAGATTGGATAGGAGTTATCAATAATAAAATCAATAAGATGCAAGAGTAAAGATTAATTATCAGCAAGTATTTCCTTTGTATTTATATGCCATAACAAAACGAAAAAACAAAAAAAGCGAGCCATCATAGCTCGCTTTTCAATATTCTATATTTTAGAAGAAATTACAGAAGCTCAACCGACTGCTGAGCAATAACGAATTCTTCATTGGTTGGAATCACCATCGCTACTGCGTTTAGCATTTCTGATTTAGCGATGATTCCTGCACTGCCAAAGCGAGCAGCTTCATTGCCTTTTTGATCTTCCACAAACCCTAGAATTTTAAGGTTGTTTAAAATTTCACGACGAATTGGTAACGCATTTTCACCAATACCACCCGTAAAGATAATGCCGTCAAGTGAATCTAAAGCCGCTAGGTATGACGCCACGTATTTTGCTACTCGGTAAGTAAATACTTGGAAAGCAAGAGTTGCGCCTTCGTGGCCTTCTTCCATTGCCTCAAGAATACCGCGAGCATCACTTGTTAGGCCAGATACACCTAAGAAACCTGAATTCTTATTTAGAGAATTAAATACTTGATCTTGTGACCAACCTTTCTTCAATAAATATTCAATAATACCTGGGTCTAAATCACCACAACGCGTTCCCATCATTAAACCAGAAAGCGGGGTAAAGCCCATGCTTGTATCTACACTGTTACCATCTTTAATTGCACATACTGATGCGCCATTACCTAGGTGTACAGAAATAACACTTAATTCTTCTACTGGTTTATTCAGCATTTTTGCTGCTTCACGGCTAACGTAGTAATGGCTTGTGCCGTGGAAACCGTAACGACGTACACCAAAATCAGTGTAAAGCTCTTTAGCAATAGCACCTGTGTATGCGCGCTTTGGCATTGTTTGATGGAAAGCCGTATCAAAGACTGCGAATTGAGGAAGACTTGGGAAAGCTTCAATCGCCGCACGAATACCAATCGCACCTGCTGGGTTATGAAGAGGTGCTAAATCAGATAAACTTTCAATTTCTTTTGTTACTTCTTCATTAATGCGTACTGTTTCTGTGAATTTCTCACCACCATGAACAATACGATGACCGATAGCAACGATACCATCGGTAAAACCAAATTTTTCTGTTAAACCTACCAATTTGCCAACCGCAATCTTATGATGGTTTTCTTCGCCTTCAATGGCTATCTCTGTTTTCTCTCCCTGATACTTCCAGCTCATACGAGCATCTTCAAGACCGAAGCATTCACCAAGGCCACTTAATACTGCATCGCCAGAAACGGAGTCAATAATAGCAAACTTAAGTGAAGAGCTGCCTGAATTGATAACTAATACGTATTCGTTGTTCATCATTATTCTCTTTTTATAAATCGTAGGTTGCACGTATATTCGTGCCCTTTTGTAACTAGTACCATTATTCAACTATTTTTTAATGATTCAACTTTTGTTTTGCGCCTAATGTGAATTTTTATGAATAACATGTCTTAGATCAATTTTTTAAAACGTATTTTTTATCTATGGAAACCTTATTCTCGATAATAATTTACAAAGTTAATGTTAAGCAGATCGTAGTTAAATGAGCAAAAGCAGGATAAAAGTTGATTTGCTGCCCATATAAATTAGGATGGTGTACTGCCTGTGATTAATCAAATATTATAATAATGAAAATTCTGATTTGCGATGACTCAACCATTGCCCGTAAAGCGCTTGCTAGCAACATTGATCCTTCTCCTAATATAGAGATTTTCTATGCTGAAAATGGAAAGGAAGGATTACAAATATTAAGTCAACATTCTATTGATGTACTTTTTCTTGACCTTACAATGCCAGTAATGGACGGTTTTGAAGTTCTGAGTGCCCTCCCTGTTAATTCTCACCACACAAACATCATTATTGTCTCTGGCGATATCCAAGAAAAAGCTAAGCAACGGTGTTTTAATCTTGGCGCTAAAGGCTTTATTGAAAAGCCGTTTAAAAAAGAGGAAATTTCGAGTTTATTTTATGAATACCGTATTCCTTTTTTAGTAAAACCCCCCTATTTATCATCGGTGACACCTGCTATCGATGTGATCGCTAGTATTCAAGAAATCAGTAATATTGCTTTAGGAGTCAGTGCTTCTCTTATTTCTGAACAATTTGACCGTTTTATTGATATGCCTTTACCTAATGTCGCCTCTTTACATCATTCAGAATTAAGAATGGCACTGCAAGATGTTGTTAATAACTCTGAATATCGCGCTATTTCACAACGTTTTGTAGGTAATGGTATTAATGGAGAAGCATTAGTTTGTCTGCATGGTAATGATTTAACTGAATTAATTACAACAACAAATGAAACAGAAGTGACGACAACCAATGAAGCGATTCTTGATATCTCAAATGTATTAGTTTCTTCTTTCCTTCTATCTTTCAGTAAACAACTAGACATCAGTATTTCTCTAAGACAACCAATCGTGCTAGATACTGAGCATTTAAAAGTCGCCTTAAAAGATAAGCATTCTTTTTTAGAAGATTATGATAAGGATATTTTCACTATCGAATTTGTGTATTCCGCCGAAAGTTTAGATTTAAAGTGTGATGTAATTTTTCTTATGGATAATGACTCTTTAGATGCCATTAAAACAGTCTTGGAGCATCTATTATGAATACGAAAAATACAGCAATGAATGACTTTCATTGGGCAATGCAAGTCATTGGAGATTTAGACGCTGGCTTAATCGTATTAGATAAAGAATATCGAGTATGCGCTTGGAATTCTTTTATGCAATCTTACAGTGGCGTCACTGCTGATTCGATTCTTGGTCACGTTATTTTTGACATCATTCCTGATTTGCCAGCCTCTTGGCTTAGAAAAAAAGTAGATGCATCTTTTAGTCTAAAAACTAGAGGCTTTTCATCTTGGGAAGACCGTCCTTATTTATTCAAATTTAAAAACTTTACCCCTATCTCTAGCGGCTTGACTGAAATGCGTCAGAACATTACTTTCTCACCACTGACTTCGTTAAATGGACTCGCTTCACACGTCAGTTTGGTTATTAATGATGTTACAGACATAGCCAAAAACAAGCTTCACTTACAAGAGTCAAATCAACAACTCTCTAACCTAAGTAAAACAGATGGATTAACAAACCTATTTAATAGGGCTTATTGGGAGTCTTGTTTGAAGAAAGAATTTGAGACGGCACAAGTGTCTGGCGCCGTATCATCAATCGTCATTTTTGACATCGATCACTTCAAGCAAGTAAATGACACTTATGGACACACTGTGGGTGATGACGTCATCCGAAACGCATCAGATCTACTTCGAAAAACATCACGTAACACCGACATTTGTGGTCGTTATGGAGGGGAGGAATTTACCGTTATTCTTCCAGGTACCAATGCAGAACAAGCATTGTATTTCACAGAAAGGCTCCGCAAGCGCATAGAGAAAGCGGTTGTAGTTTGTGAAAAAGCAAACGTTAGTTACCAAGTTAGCCTGGGTGTATGTGAATTAGCTCCTGAACATACTGATTATTTATCTTGGTTAGAAATGGCCGATAAAGCACTTTATCACTCAAAAGAAAATGGACGAAATAGGTCAACGGTTTATCATCCTGACCTAGCCTAACCCTCAGATTTACCTACCTTACAGACAGAAAAAAGCCTGAGAAATAAACTCAGGCTCTCATTACAAAAAGTAAAGTTGCATCCTGCAACACTTACCCAGCTATGCGTAATGCCAATACTGCGTTGAACACTTTACCAATCGGCGACCAAACCATCATAAAGCTCTTTACGCAAAGGACCCTGCCCATAAAAATGTACGGGTCCGTATTATTATCGTTATCCTTTTACACCACCGGCTGTCAAACCACCTACGAGAAACTTCTGCGCGAGTAAGAAAACCAATGTAATAGGTAATGCTGATAATACTGCAGCGGCCGCAAAATCACCCCATAAGTAGTTCTGAGGGTACAAATATTGTTGCATGCCAACTGCTAATGTGTACGAGTTTACATCAGAAAGTAGTAAAGATGCTACAGGAACCTCCGTTATTACCCCAATAAATGACAAAATAAATACAACAGCTAAGATTGGAACCGACAATGGCAATAGCACCAAACGGAATGCCTGCCATGGTGTTGCACCATCTAATGCTGCTGCTTCTTCAAGTGAATTATCAATCGTTTCAAAGTATCCCTTAATGGTCCAAACATGAAGCGCGATACCACCAAGATAAGCAAAAATAAGCCCTCCATGAGTATTCAACCCTAAAAACGGTATGTACTGCCCTAATTTATCAAACAATGCATACAACGCGACAAGGGCTAATACCGCGGGGAACATTTGAAAAATCATCATTCCTTTAAGTATAGTTTCTTTTCCTTTAAAACGTAGTCTTGCGAACGCATAAGCACTGGTTGTCGACAATGCAACGATTAATATAGAACTTATACCTGCGATTTTTATTGAATTCCACAACCACGTTAATACAGGAAACGGCGGTTGAGTAGATGAGCCATCAGCGTGCTCAACGGCAATACCTAGTGCCAATTTCCAGTGCTCTAGAGAAGGATTTTCTGGAATAATACTTCCCGTTGCAAAGTTACCTTCACGAAATGAAATAGTAATAACCATAAGTAATGGAAAAATAATCATCGCCAAGAAAATCCACATAGCGACATGCGTTGCCCATACACGATATTTTAAGTTTTTACCTTGGACCATTGGCATAACAATGACTCCTTATTAAATAATTAGTTATTTGATAATTTAGTGAAACGTAGGTTCAATAGCGCTAACCCACCAACCAATAAGAATATAAGTGTTGCAATTGCACTGGCTAAACCAAAGTCTTGACCACCACTGCCTTCAAAAGCAATTCGATAGGTGTAGCTCACTAATAAATCGGTATAGCCTGCGGGCTCTGTTGTACCAATCATGTTCGGGCCACCTTTTGTTAATAGCGCAATCATTACGAAGTTATTAAAGTTAAAGGCAAATGCCGCGATTAATAATGGGGTTAATGGCTTCACCATCATAGGTACCGTAATATAAAAGAAATTCTGAATCGGGCCCGCACCATCGATAGCGGAAGCTTCGTATAAATCTTCAGGGATAGACTTTAATAGCCCCATACATAAAATCATCATGTACGGAAATCCTAACCATGTGTTCACGATTAATACCATGACCTTGGCGGTAAATGGGTCAGAGAACCAGTTAGGTTGAATCCCGAACATACTATCAAGCAGCATGTTAATCTCACCAAAACTTTGGTTAAAAAGACCACGGAATATCAAGATTGAAATAAACGCTGGGACCGCATAAGGAAGGATCAATAAGTAGTTAATGATAAGTTTTCGAGAATGAAGATTTCGCCTTTACCATATATCCATATATCCATATATCCATATGGTATTAAAATGAGTATTTTAACGTCAGTGTCTATATCATAATGAAAGCAGTTAATCCTTTAACAGACAATGAAAAAATAACCCTAAAAGAAGCGATCGCTAATCATCCAAAAAATAGAGTAAGAATACGAGCACATGCGATTATTCTCAGTGATAAAGGCTACTCTATTTTAGCGTTAACTGATATTTTAGACGCTAAATTTGAGACCATATCGTCATGGATAGACCATTGGGAAGCCTGTGGAATGCTCGGATTGTATGACGCTGTTCGTATAGGTAGAAAACCTATTTACACAGAAGCAGAAGTATATCGTTTGAAGTCATTGGTTGATGAAGAGCCACATCAACTTAAACGAGCACAAGCAATACTTGAAGAAGAAACAGGTAAAAAATCCAGCTTAGACACTATTAAACGAAATATAAAAAAAGTGATTACAGTTACAAAAGAGCCCGACACTCATTAAAGTTAAAGCGTGACGATATGAAATTCAATAATTTCAGTAATATATTGAATTCATTGATTGAAATGGAACGTACGAATAAATGTGAACTCTTTTATTTTGATGAGTCAGGCTTTAGTCAGAAATCTAATCTTCCTTATTGTTGGGGACCTATCGGTGTTCAATCGCTAAGGCCTGCTCATTCACACAGCAAACGGCTCAATGTTCTTGGCTTCTTAAGTAGACAAGGTAAATTGAGTTTTCAAACAACGGAAGGAAGAGTAACTACCGATACAGTAATTGATGCATTTGAGCACTTTATCAACGCACGAAAAAACGATAAGCCATGCTTTATTATCTTAGATAATGCCTCTTTTCATAGGTCAGCAAAATTTAAACAAAAATTGCATGAGTGGTTGATGAATGATGTATTAGTTTGTTATCTACCACCGTACTCTCCAGAGCTCAATATCATTGAGATATTGTGGAAGAAAGTAAAATATGAATGGTTACCATGTGAAGCGTTCAAAACGTTTGAAGACCTCAGTATTAACATCAAAAACATATTAAATTATTACGGCGAAAAATTCACAATAACTTTTGCGTGACTACTTATTAAAGTTGAGGTGAATGATGAGTTCTAAAGACCAAATAATTAAATTAAAAGAAGAGTTATATAGTGCAGATGTTATTTATGCATGGGATTATGAAGGGGCTGGATTAAGATATAATAATCTATTTAACTGGGGGTATTCGGTATTTATTGGTTTACTTATCTTGTTATTTCTTTGGTCTGTTTCTGAAGATATAACCTTAAATTCATATTCTTTTTGGGTGATATTTACTTTTCTAACTATGATGGTATTGATTTCAAGATATCTTTTTACACCAGATAAGCATCGTTGTTATAACTTAACTCCAATGGGTATTCATTATACTGAACAAGACATGATCCCAGAAGTGGCTTATAAAATTGCGCGAGGCTTTGCTTGGATTGGCATTGTGGTCTGTATTATCGTTGCCTTTATGTTTGGCCCTTTAGCTTTTGTTGGAGCAGGGGCCTTTGCGCTCATGTCATTTGGGATGACAAATTTCCAGTCAACCGTAGATAAGAGCTATATATTCATTGATGAGCGTAGTGTTGTTTTTCATATAAGGAATGATGGAGTAGTGTCATTTACGATCCCAGAAAAATGTAAGCTTCAATATAAAGGCCTTGTATACACTTCGACTCTCGAAGAAAAAATGGAGTTACTTACCAACTTACAATCACTTTCTATAAATATGGAGATCATGGAGATCAAAAGATTAAATGATCAATACAAGCACCCAATTTATCAGCAAGATGAAGTTGCAGAGTGATTTATTGAACCTAGATGTCTGAACGCTGAAATTTATAGCATCATAAAATTAGGAACATTTAAGGTGCGAGACTTTACCAACCCCAACCAATGAAGAATTCGTGATTGCTCAACAATCTGTTGAATTACTGTAATAATTCAGTAATTACCTATTTATATTAAAAGGCTCAGACTTAGGTTTGAGCCTTTTTTGTTAATGTAGTCTGTGAAATTTGAGAATACTTACTTCTTACTTCTTTCTGGTTGTTCTATTAATTCATTGAATCGTTCATGAAGAAAATCCAGAAACAGTCGGATGCGCTTTGGTTGATATTTTTTACTGATGTATAGCACATGTAAATCTGCGCTTGATGTTGATGAATTAAAGTTTTTCATGTGTCCATTGAGTAAGGTGACTAATCGTTTATTCTCAATGTCTGCTTGCACGTCTAAAGCTGATTTTAAAGCAACGCCAACGCCTTCCAAAGCCCAATGCCTAATGACTTCGCCATCATCTGAGAATCGCTTGGGAATAATAGTGATGACACTTTTTTGGTCTTCATCTTGAAAATGCCATGTTTTCAATTCTTCATTGCTGCGAATCATTGCTAGGCAGTCATGATTCACCAAATCTTGAGGTGTTAATGGCGTGCCATGTTGTGCTAAATATTCTGGTGAAGCACACAATACTCTCTTACTTGGTGATAAACGTCGTGATATTAAACTGCTATCGGCCAACTCTCCATATCGGATCACGATATCGATACCTGATTCAGCGATATTAGAGATACGATCGTTCAAATATAAATAGGGAACAACGTTGGGGTGTTGTTTACAGAACTCAGATAATATAGGAAGGATATATTGTCTACCGATGTCCTTTGGCGCTGATATTCTTAATGAGCCTTTGACTTCTTTAACCCCGTTTCGGATTAGATTTTCTGTTTCATTAACGTTATCCAATATCTCGATACAGGCTTTATGGTAAAGCTCTCCTGAATCAGTGAGTGATAAATGCCTCGTGCTTCTATTAAGTAGCTTTACACCATACCTTTCTTCAAGAGCTTGAAGCCTTGCTGTCATTGTGGCCGGAGAAAAACCAAGTTCACGCCCTGCAGCGGCTAATCCTTGATGCTTCACTATACTCACAAACATCGTCATATCAGAAAACTTATCCATTTATCCTCCTGCTATTCCATTGTTCATCTCAGCTGAATAATGAGTTCATATTTTACCTAATTATCAAAGTATCATGAATGAATATAATAGCAACCATAGGCCAGAGGAGAGGGCGAAATAAAGAGTCGAAGTGATGATGGATAACACTTAGAGGCCTTTAACTAATAATGAATACGATCTTTATAGGTACTTAATGTTAGGCCATTAAAGATCGACATAAATAGAGGTAAATCATCATGAATAAAGAAAAAATGCCATTTCAGGTGTGGATATTAACCTTAGCGGCGTTCGCTATTGGAACTGCTGAGTTTGTTATTGCCGGTATTCTTCCTCAAATAGCGGTATCACTTTCGATTACGGAAGGTCAAGCTGGCTATTTAATCAGTGCTTATGCGCTTGCGATTGTGATTGGTGGGCCAATCTTAACGATTTATCTCGCACGTTTTAATAAAAAGATTGTACTCATCGGGTTAATGGTTCTGTTTATTATTGGCAATATCCTATCTGCATTAGCGCCTAATTATAATTTACTTTTAGTGAGTCGTGTTGTCGCTGGTCTTGTGCAAGGCCCGTTCTATGGTATTGGCGCAGTAGTCGCAACGAATCTAGTCTCAGAAAAAATGGCAGGGCGTGCTGTGGGACAAATGTTTGCAGGATTAACGTTGGCGAATGTGTTGGGAGTACCTGCGGGGACTTGGATAAGTTTACAGTTCGGATGGCACATCACATTTTTTACTGTCGCCGCTTTCGGTGCGATTGCGATGGTATTTATTTTAACGTCTATTAAATCAACAGGTCATAGTGAAGCTAAAGATATTAAAACTCAGCTTGTGGCATTTAAAAATCCAATGTTACTTATTAGTTTAGCGATCACTGCGTTGTCATGGTCTGGATTTATGACGCTATATGGTTATCTTGCGCCGATTGCTATGCATATCACTGGTTACGGGGAGGCTGCGGTTACTTGGATCTTAGTGATTGTGGGGGCAGGTCTGATTATTGGCAACATACTTGGGGGCCGATCTTCGGATAAAAATCTCGCGAAAGCATCCATGTTTTGGGCGGTAGCGATGCTTATTTCACTGATTCTTGTTGGTTTATCTGTTGATAACAAAATATTGTTTGTGGTTACGGCTTTTGTGTTCGGTATTGCTTCATTTGCAAATGTACCAGCGATGCAACTTCGAGTGATGAAACATGGTGGTGAAGGTCAAGAACTTGCCGCTACCGCAAATATTTCAGCGTTTAATTTAGCGAATGCTTTTGGTGGGTTACTTGGTGGTTTGGTGCTTGATAGCCATGTAGGGGCGAGCATGATCCCTTATGCCGCTGTTGTTGTTCCAATCATCGGTTTGTTCTTTATTGCCAAAGCAAATCGAAATGAAAATGCATCGAATAAATTAGTGTCTAGCTTAACGAGTTAATAAAAGAATGTTGATTGCATGGTTTCTTTATCAAGAAATACGAAATTAATGATAAATGGTTTTAATAAGGTGAACAGAATGAGCAAATTACTTCAGAAAACAAGTTTAAAAGGATTGGTTCTACAAAACCGTGTAGTAATGGCACCAATGACTCGCGCTCGTACAAGTCAGCCCGGGAATATACCAAACGAAATGATGGCTACTTACTATAAACAACGTGCGAGTGCGGGGCTAATTATATCTGAAGCGACTCAAGTTTCAGATGATTCACAAGGGTACTCATTCACTCCGGGTGTTTACACTGATGAGCAAGTAAAAGGATGGCAATTCGTTACTAAATCCGTTCAAGAGCAAGGTGCTGCTATGTTTTGTCAGCTTTGGCACGTAGGACGAGTCTCTCATCCTACTTTCCAAAAGGGAGAGTTGCCTATTGCGCCTTCTGCATTATCTCCAGTTGAAACTAAGGTTTGGATCTCTGATGAGAAAGGCAATGGCAATATGGTGGATTGCATTCAACCGCGAGAAATGACTCAGGCGGATATCGATCGAGTTATTAAAGATTTTGCTCAGTCAGCAAAGAAAGCGATAGAAGCGGGCTTTAATGGCGTAGAGATTCATGGCGGCAATGGCTATTTGATTGATCAATTTTTACGTACAAATTCAAATAAGCGCACGGATAACTACGGCGGGACGCGAGAGAATAGAACCCGATTCCTTCTTGAAGTGGTTGATGCGGTAATTGAAGCCATTGGTGCTGACAAAGTGGGGGTTCGTCTTGCTCCGTTTATTACGTTTAAAGACATGGATTGCCCTGATATTGTTCCTACTATTCTTGATGCATCAAAAGAGCTTCAGGCTCGTGACATTGCTTATATGCATTTATCTGAAGCTGATTGGGATGATGCTCCCGTTATCCCTGAGAGTTTTCGCATTACATTACGAGAAATTTTTACAAACACTATTATCGTGGCAGGCAGTTATACGCAAGAGCGAGCTGATGAGATATTAGATAAAGGCTATACTGACCTAGTCGCTTTTGGTCGCCCGTTTGTTTCTAACCCAGATTTAGTGTCACGATTAGAGAATAATTATGAATTTTCTGGATTAGATGGTGCGACGTTGTTTGGTGGCAATGAATTTGGCTACATTGATTACCCTATGTTTGATGAAAAATAATGAACTTATTGGAGATCAAAATATGAAAATAGTTAAATTATTGGCTATCACTCTAATTACAATATTACCTATGGTATCACAGGCTCAAGACGTACAGACCTATGTTGGTGCAAATTACGAACATGGGAGTATCAAGGTTGGAACTCATCGCTCTAACGTTGATGGGATTAAATTTCAAGCTGGCAGTGATTTAGAGTGGGGATACCTTAAAGGCACAGCAGCAACTTTAACGGGAGATGGTGTCGATTATGATAACTATACGTTTTCGGTTGAAAAAATAGTTAATATTCAACAATCGCATTTCTTCGTTTCACCAGAAGTTGGGCTTACTTATTCTCGTTATGATAATGGGAAATTAAAAGAATCTGATTTAGGTCCGATGGCAGGCGCATCACTCGGTTACAACATTAATAAGCAATTTCAAATTGTGACAAACTACAATCATTCATTCGGAATGAAATCGAATCAGCATAATATTGAGGGAGACAGTTTTAGTGCAGGGCTGAATTATCGATTTAATTGATGGTTTGAGTGTGTCGATTAATTCCATTAAAAATAGTGGTAATTTGCTCTTTATTTAATCGAATAATGAGCCATATGTTGTGGTTTCACTGGCAAACGTATTGGGGTAAGTAATTGATAAGTAATAAGGCAGAATAAAAAGTGATGTAAATCACAAATGCTGCTATAATCGGCGCAAATTTGAAAAGCTGGACATTCGGGCCAGCTTTTTTATGTCTATTTGAATAACTAATTGGAATGTACTGTGCTAACGACTGCTAACATCACAATGCAATTTGGCGATAAGCCTCTTTTTGAAAATATTTCTGTTAAGTTTGGTAACGGTAACCGTTACGGTTTAATCGGCGCGAACGGCTGTGGTAAATCTACCTTTATGAAGATCTTAGGTGGCGAGTTAGAACAGTCTGGCGGTACAGTTTCAACAGATCCAAATGAACGTATGGCTAAATTAGGCCAAGATCAGTTCGCATTCGAAGAATACACAGTAATCGATACTGTAATCATGGGCCATAAAGAGCTATGGACAGTAAAAGAAGAGCGTGACCGTATTTATTCTTTACCTGAAATGTCAGATGAAGATGGTATGCGTGTTGGCGATTTAGAAACTCAATTCGGTGAAATGGATGGTTACTCAGCTGAAGCTCGTGCTGGTGAACTTCTACTAGGTCTAGGCCTTCCTGAATCACTACACTTTGGTTTAATGAGCGAAGTTGCTCCAGGTCTTAAAGTTCGTGTTTTATTAGCACAAGTTCTATTCGCTGAACCAGACATCATGCTTCTTGATGAACCAACGAACAACTTGGATATGCATACTATTGCGTGGTTAGAAGACATTCTTCTTGCTCGTAACTGTACAATGATCATCATCTCGCATGACCGTCATTTCTTGAACTCAGTATGTACGCACATGGCTGATGTGGATTACGGAAATATTTGCCTATTCCCAGGTAACTACGATGAATACATGACAGCAGCAACACAAGCTCGTGAGCAACTTCAAGCAGACAATGCGAAGAAGAAAGCACAAATTGCTGACTTACAAACGTTCGTAAGCCGTTTCTCTGCAAACGCATCAAAAGCGAAACAAGCGACTTCTCGTCAGAAGCGTTTGGATAAAATTGAACTTACAGAGATTAAAGCATCTAGCCGTCAATCTCCGTTCATTCGTTTTGACCAAGAAAAACCACTTTTCCGTAATGCATTAGAAGTTGAAGGTCTAAAGCAAGGTTATGGCGAAAACATCTTGCTTAACGGCGTTAACTTGATGGTTGAAGTGGGTGAGCGCATTGCGATCATCGGTGAGAATGGTATTGGTAAATCAACACTATTGAACACGCTTGCTGGTGCAATGGAACCAATGTCAGGTATGATCAAATGGTCTGAGAACAACAATATTGGTATGTACGCGCAGGATCACGGACATGATTTCGCTGAAGATCTAAATCTATTAGATTGGATGGGACAGTGGAAACAAGAAGGCGATGACGAGCAAGTTGTTCGTGGTATTCTTGGCCGTATGCTTTTCTCTCAAAGCGATATCAAGAAATCAGTTAAAGTGATTTCTGGTGGTGAACAAGGTCGTATGTTATTTGGTAAGTTGATTATGCAACAACCAAACATCCTATTAATGGATGAACCAACAAACCACATGGATATGGAATCAATCGAAGCATTGAACTTGGCGCTTGAGAACTACAAAGGCACATTAATGTTTGTATCTCATGACCGTCAGTTTGTATCTTCAATTGCAACACGCATCATTGAAATCACAAAAGATGGCGTTAACGACTTCCACGGTACATACGAAGAACACCTAATCAAACAAGGTTTAAAAGGCTAATTTAGCTAAAAACCTAAACAGATAAAATAAAATGGAAGCTTATTAATAAGCTTCCATTTTTTATGTCTGGACTATTATTCACCAAGTTGGATATGTTTTTGAGTTGTGTTGTGACTTAAAAAAGAGAGAGGATATCAATTGTGTTTTTGATAACTACCTCTACTCAATATAAGCTATGGTTCACCTTAAGTACTGGAGATAAGTTATGTCGGTAGATATCGATAATGATAAAACATTCAATCGAATTGATACTATTTTGGCGTATATCCATGAAAATATGGATAGCCCATTATCTGTTGAGATACTTGCAGAAATGAGTTGCTGGTCTCGTTGGCAATTACAACGAGTGTTCCTAAGCCATACCGGAATGAATGTTGCTCAATACGTACGAGAGCTACGTTTAAGCATGGCGGCTCTTGAAGTGCTTAATAAAAAGTATCGTATGTTAGATATAGCTTATTTATATGGCTTTACCTCAGAGATAGCCTTTAGCCGTTCTTTTAAGCAATACTTTAAAATGTCGCCGCGAGAGTATCAAAAACAAGGTAAAAAAATAGGTATTCGTAAACCGTTTCTAAAAAGTCAAAGTCTGACAGAGATCCAAGGCTCAGGTTTCTATCAAGTGCGATTAGAATATAAAGAAAGTTTCACGTTAACGGGATTGCCTATCACGCTGCAAGGTTTGTTTTCAGATGCTCCTGATTTCTTAGATAAAGTTCCTCAAGTGTGGGAAGAGCTTGATGGGTATTTAAGCCAGGTGTCTTCATTTCCAGAGAGTAAATATGGCGTTATTGATACTCGAAATGATACCGAGTCCCTAATTTACTGGGCAGGTGTTATTGAAGATGAAAGTTTATCATCAGTATTAATGTCATTAAGTGAAAACGTATTGCAAGTTATTATCCCATCTCAAGAATACGCAGTTCTGCCTTATATAGGTCCTTCAAGTGGTTTGGCGAAGTCTGTTGAATGGTTGATCTCAGAATGGTTGCCGTTTTCAGGCCATCAAGGCATTGAAGGATTTGATCTTGAGATTTATCATCTGAATGAAAGTGAAGAAATCATTGATGTTGAGTATTGGTTGCCGATCCGTAACTCGTAGCTTTTGTTATAAATCAATTTATCAGTAAAAATATGTATTCATGCCCCAAATTGTTAACTTTTCATAAAATAAATCATTATACTCATGCGCAAGAGAATCATTCTCATTTGCATTCAATTTTAAGAAATTGTAAACAGGATTATAATGAACGTATCTACAAACCATTCAACATTTAATGTTTCGTTACTTGCAACGGCAATTGCTGCTTCTTTTTTCTTTCCTATTTCAGCAATGGCTAATGACAATAACTCTTCTGGTGACATTGAGACTATTTCAATATTTGGTCAGGCTTATCGTAATACCGCAACAAAAACATCGTTAGAGCCAGAGGAAACCCCTCAGGGCATTACTATTCTCGATGGTGAAGCATTAGAACAACGCAGTGTTAAATCTCTTAATGAGGCACTACGCTATGTTCCTGGTGTGACAACCGAGCAGAAAGGCGGTGCAGTGACAATGTACGATACGTTCAATATTCGTGGATTTGATGTGAAGCAAAGCTATTACGATGGTTTGGTTTTACAAGGCTTAAATGGGTGGAATTTACAACCTCAGATTGATCCTATTGCGCTTCAACAAATTGAAGTATTTAAAGGCCCAACGTCAGTATTATATGGGTCAATGCCACCGGGTGGTATGGTCAATATGATCGCCAAATCACCACAAAAAGAAAAAAGTACAGATGTAAAATTAGCAACAGGTACTGGTAATTTAGTGGAAGCCTCTATTGATACGACAGGGCAGTTTGGAGACAGTGATTTCTCTTATCGTTTTATTGCCCTTGCTCGTCAAAAAGATGGTCAAGTTGATTACACAAAAGAAGAACGCTACGTTATTGCACCATCAGTTGATTGGCAAGTCAGCGACCGAACGCTGATCAACTTTAATATGTATTATCAGAATGATCCATCAATGGGCATGAACTCTGCCATGCCATCTTCTGGAATGATTTACGACAACCCAAATGGCAGTACGGATCCATCCACATTTGTTGGAGATAAAAACTGGAGTACGTTTGAGCGTGAATTCTTCATGGCTGGCTATAAGATCAACCATGAGTTCAATAATAACTGGTCATTCTTACAAAACTTCCGTTACATGAATGCGTCGTTGTATCAAGAGAATACGTATCATCTTGAAAGTAATTTTGATGCATCAACGGGTAATCTTGATAGAAATATTTACAGTACCGATGAAAGCTCAACGGGTTATACGATTGATAACCAACTGTCTGGTCGTGTGATGGCGGGTGGCCTTGAGCATAATTTATTGTTTGGTATTGATTACCAGAAATTGGACGGTGATTCACTTTATCAAGAGTTTGGTACGACCAATCAGTTTGGAAACTTTAATATTTTCAATCCAAACAATGACATGATTGATAAAAGTAAGTTAACCAAGTCTTATGAATCGAAAGAAAAAATCAGTGTTGAACAACTGGGATTCTATACTCAAGATCAAGTGCGAATTGATCGTTTAGTTTTGATTGCTGGCGGTCGTTTCGATCAATATAAATCAAGCAATACAACAAGCACAGCGTCTAAAGATGCTGACCAAAGTCAATTCTCATACCGTGTTGGTGCATTGTATGAGCTTGAAAGTGGTTTCTCACCATTTATTAGCTATGCAACCAGTTTTGAACCAGCTGCCGGTCTTGATGGAAAAGGCAACGCCTATGATCCTGAGCTGGGCGAGCAGATAGAAGCGGGTGTGAAATATGATTCAGCTGATTATACAAAAACAGCGTCAGCGTCTGTGTTTAGAATCGTAAAAAGTGACGCATTAATGTCAGATCCGACAGACCCATGGGGACCTCAATTGCAAATTGGTGAAATCCGTTCTCAAGGTGTTGAGCTGCAAGGTCAGTGGATGATTAATGATCGCTGGGACGTCGCTGCAAACTATACGTACATTGATATGGAAATTACCAAAGACAGTGGTAATGACTTAGAAGGTAAAACACCAATTTATGTACCAACCCATGCTGCTAGCCTTTGGTCTAACTACTATATCTACGATGGTATTCTAACGGGAACACGCATTAGTGGTGGTTTACGTTATGTGGGTGAAATGGA
This sequence comes from Aliivibrio salmonicida LFI1238, assembly GCF_000196495.1. NCBI lineage: Bacteria > Pseudomonadati > Pseudomonadota > Gammaproteobacteria > Vibrionales > Vibrionaceae > Aliivibrio > Aliivibrio salmonicida. Next base: position 993,780 of record NC_011313.1, on the reverse strand, counting down.
AATGGATGCGAACAATACAGACAAAGTGCCTGATTATACGGTTGCTGATGTCTCTATTGGTTATGAGTTGGATGGATTAAGTGAATCATTGGCTGGTGCAACGGCGCAACTAAGTGCAACTAACCTATTTAATACCGAATATTACAGTTGTTATGACTCGGCTAACTGTTGGTACGGTGCAGAGCAAACGGTAGAATTGAGTGTTAATTATAACTTTTAAGCTTAATTAAGAATAAAGGGGGAAGTGCGTATCATTTTACGTGCTTCTTTTCTTGCGTTTTTGCCATGAAAGAAATGAATTAGGCATGACATAAAGAAGTCCATTTAAACACATAAATAATGTAGCAGTATGTATCAACTAAACAATATAAAAGTGGTCAGGGACGAACGTACGATTCTTGATATTGATGAATTAACAATAGATCCAACGGCTTTAACTGTCGTGCTTGGCCATAATGGATCGGGTAAATCGACCTTGGTCAATTTGTTGGCAAATCAATTTTCACCAGAAGAAGGTGAGGTGAGCTTAAATCAACAACGACTGTCTACGTTAAATTCGAAAAAATTCGCTCAAAAAGTGGCGTTTTTACCTCAAAAATTACCAGAAGTCGCAGGGCTTAATGTTGAAGAGCTTGTTCGCTTAGGCCGTTATCCTTGGCGTGGGGTTCTTGGGCGTTTTAATACAGAAGATGCTCAGATTATTGACGAGTCGATGATCAAAACTGGTGTTGAAACTTTTCGCTCAACATTGGCTGACCAACTTTCTGGTGGGGAAAGACAACGAGCGTGGGTGGCGATGTTATTAGCTCAGCAAGCGGATATTTTGATTTTAGATGAGCCAACATCCGCATTGGATATTCATCATCAATATCAACTCATGGGACTATTGAGTGAGTTAAACCAACAGACCAAAAAAGGGATCATTGTTATTCTGCATGATCTTAATTTAACGCTTCGTTATGCGACACAAATCATTGCACTTAAAGGCGGAAAAGTGGCCTTTAAAGGAGAAGCTACTCACTTACTTGATGATGCGTTATTGTCTGATTTGTATGGCACACCGATCACCTTAATTGATCATCCTATTCATAACCACAAAGTTGCTATCGTATGTTAAAAAATCGTATTCTTTCGTTTATCACTCTTCTATTTTTGATGGTAAGTCACACTGCATCGGCTCAATTTGTTGTGCAAGACAATCGTGGTGAACAAGTTCTGGATTCCATACCTCAGCGAGTTGTCGCATTAAACTGGGATCTTGCAGAGCAACTGATAGAACTTGGTGTTACGCCTGTCGCAATCACAGATACGGCGGGGTACCGTGAGTGGGTAGTACAACCTGCACTGTCGAGTGATATTGAAGATGTAGGTACTCGCGCAGAACCAAATTTTGAGAAAATAGCGGCGGTAAAACCGGATGTGATTCTTGTTGCTTCTCCGCAGGCCGATTTAATTCCTCAGTTAGAAAAAATAGCCCCTGTGTTGTATTTTCAAACTTACTCTGCGGATCATGATAATAGCTTGATGGCGATTAATAACTTTAAGCCATTGCCCTTGTGTTAGGAAAAGAGAAAGTCGCACAAGAAAAGTTAATTGAGATGGATACCGAGATAGCAGAATTAAAGCAGCAGTTAGCTGACGCGTATGGTAATGCGTTACCAGCCGTGTCTGTGTTTCGATTCGCAACTCTGACCTCGGTCTTTATGTATGGTGATAATTCAACAGCGCAATACGCGTTAAATCAGTTAGGGTTTACCACCGCGTTACCTCAAAAAAGTAACCAATGGGGAGTAACACAACTTCGCTTAACAGATCTTCGTCATATTGATGATGGCATTGCGTTGTATATAGAACCGTTTAATGAAGAGAGTAAATTAAACAAATCAGTGATTTGGAATGCGATGCCTTTCGTACGTGCCCATCGAGTGAATAGTGTTGAATCGGTATGGAGTTATGGTGGCGCAATGTCGATAAAATACACAGCGCAAGCATTGGCAAAAAGCCTACTTGAGGTAGCACCTAAATCAATCAATGTTAGTGGTAATAATGAGTAGTCAGTTGAAGGGCGTTTCTTTCCGTTATCTATCGGTACTTTGTGTATTGATTGGGTTGGTGGTTGCTACGTTTCAATTTGATGCTGTATTGAGTTTATCTCAGCAATGGCAAGCAATAAGCCAAGCGAGTGTTGATCTCACTTTACTTGATGACTTTGATAAGATCATCTTTGTTGAGTCACAATTGCCTCGTTTAATCATGGCACTTTTGGTTGGTGGAATGCTTGGGTTAGTCGGTAGCTTAATGCAACAATTGACTCAGAATGCCCTCGTTTCCCCAATGACACTTGGTACGGCATCTGGTGCGTGGCTAGCCTTAGTCATTATGAATGTGTGGTTTGCTGAGTATGTGGCTGATTATGCGTCTATGGCGACACTCGTTGGGGCATCGCTCACGTTTGGTTTAGTCGTTGCTATTGCTGGTATTCGAAATTTATCAGGCTTACCTATCGTATTATCTGGCATGGCTGTGAATATTTTTCTGGGTGCTGTCGCCACCGCTATTATTTTATTAAATGAGCAATACGCAAAGAACTTGTTTATTTGGGGAGCTGGGGATCTGGCTCAGAATGGATGGGATCAAATTGTATGGTTATTACCTAAACTATTAGCAGCTGTACTTATTTTTATTTTCGCGCCCAGAGTCTTAGCGTTATTACGTTTGGGTAATGTTGGCGCTGCGGCTCGTGGGCTTAATGTTATTCCTGCTTTCTTTGGGTTATTTACTGTTGGTTTATGGCTGGTTTCCTCTTCGATTACTGTGGTTGGCGTGATCAGTTTTATTGGTTTACTTGCACCGAATATTGCGCGCCATTTAGGAGCTAGAACTCCAAGAGATGAATTGTTCTTTAGCTTATTATTAGGCGCTACGTTATTAGTTGGTACTGATTTATTGGCGGTAGTGCTCAGTCATTACACAACAGATATGATCCCAAGTGGAACAGCGGCGGCATTCATTGGCGCACCTGCACTTATTTGGTTTACTCGAAGAAACATGAGCTCGCAAGATCAACTGTCGATCAGTTTACCAAAAGGGAAATCGTATTTACCAACAGGGTTAATTACATCATTGATTGTGGGTCTTGTGGTCGTCGCGGTTTTAGCTGTTGTGATAACAAAAGATTCAACCCAAACACTTGATCCGTGGGTAATGATGATCCCAAGTGAGTTCAGTTGGGAGTTAAAATGGCCAAGGCTACTTACCTCTTTATCTGCAGGGGCTGGATTGGCAGTTGCAGGCGTATTATTGCAACGATTGATTTATAATCCTTTAGCAAGTCCTGATATTTTAGGTATCTCAGCGGGAGCGACATTAAGCTTAATTGGTGGCAGCGTTTTTTTAGGGTTTAATATCTTTGAAGCCGCGCCTCTTGTGGCTTTTTGTGGAAGTTTAGCGGTATTAGTGCTGTTACTGGTGCTAGGGAAGCGTCATCAGTATGCGCCTTCGATGCTCATTCTTACTGGGATAGCATTAACGGCGTTAATCGACGCTTTAGTCCAATTTTCATTAGCAAAAGGGAATGAGGATTCATATTCATTATTGAATTGGCTTGCTGGTTCTACTTATCGAGTGTCTCCCGAATCTGCTTTTGTTTTGTTCTTTTGCGTCGTTTTATTGGTGGCTTTTGCGTTATTAACCCATCGTTGGCTAACTCTTATTTCAGCAGGTCGTTTGTTTGCACAAGCCAGAGGATTAAACGTAACTAAGAGTTTTATCGCATTGCTTATTTGTGTTGCGTTACTTTGTGGTGCAGTAACTGCTACCATGGGGCCGATTGCATTTATAGGCTTACTTGCTCCCCATATGGCGGTTCTTTTAGGGGCGAAAAAAGCATTTGAACAGATTGTCGTAGCGGCATTAATTGGCGCTTGGTTAATGGTGATTGCTGATTGGTTAGGTCAGCATATTTTATTTCCATCTCAAGTGGCGGCAGGAACGTTAGTGTCAGTGATTGGTGGCATTTACTTTATTGGTTTGCTGATAAAAGGCCAACGCTCTACACATTAAAAATAGACGTTCAATAATGGTTAGCCTTGCATTGATATTGGCTAGATGAATTTAATTAATTAGCGATTTGATTATGATGAAAATGACGAAAAAAGCATGGCTATTGGTCATGATGGCACAACCAATGGCGGTATATGCCAGCGATTTAGGAACGGCTCAAGCCATTCAAAATAAGACCAATACGGCTTCAGCCCAAAGCCAGACTCGTATTAGTCATAGTGCCGATTCTACTTTATCGTTGCGTTCTGATATTGAGCAACTGGAAGAAGAAGTTAAAAACCTCGATGTTTACCGCAAGCATTTAGAGGCATTAGTAAAAGATCAACACAGTGAATTGAGTAATATTGATCAGCAAATTTCAGACATTGAACAAACTCGTCAAGGGGTCGTGCCTTTGATGTATAAAATGATTGATGGTCTAAAACAAACGGTTAAAAACGATAAGCCTATTCGTATTGAGCAACGTAATCTTCGCATTGAAAAGCTAGAGACCATGATGACAGTGGCGAATGTCAGTGATGCTGAGAAGTATCGTCGTATTTTAGAAGCGTATCAAATTGAACTGGATTACGGCATTAAATTGGGTGTTTACCAAGGTAAAATCACGCTTGATGATGATAAAAGCATTGAAGCAAATATTTTGTATTTAGGTCGAATTTCTTTAATTGCACGTAACTTTAACCAAGATAAATATTGGGCTTGGGATCAAAAAGAAAAGTCATGGACATTATTAGATTCTTCACTTAATTCGGATCTTAATCATGCGTACGCGGTAGCAAATAAAGAGGTAGCCCCAAGCTTGCTTACATTACCTGTATCACTGAATGTTACTGAGGAGAAATAAGATGAATTACGTATCCACACTTCTTAGTGTTTTATTATTAAGCCTTTCTTTTTCAGTGGCAGCTCAAGGTGATTTAGCAAGCAGTGCACAAACTCAAAATAAATCACAAAAATCGCATGATGTGCAGCGAGAATCGGGGTTTAAGCAAACAGAACAAACGTATCTACAACAGAAAAAAGAACTTGCAGAACGTAAACGCCAAGTTCAAAAAAAGATTAATGCATTGACGAAAACCTTCAGTGAAAATGAAGGGCTATTAGCAAAACGAGAAGAGAAACTGCGCTTAGATACTGGCAGTTTAGGTGAATTGTTTGGTGTGGTTCGTCAAGCTGCGAAAGAGTTGAAAAGCGAAAATCAAACCAGTGTTACCGGTGCGGATAATCTTCAATACTCACAATCGGTAAACACCATCGTATCAGCTAAAACGTTGCCAACCTTACCACAGTTAACTGAATTATGGATGAGCATGGATGAACAAATCCAGGCCAGTGGTGAGCTGAAAAAAATTAATACCAATGTGATTGATGGTGAAGGTCAAACCGCTTCTCAAGCGTCGTATCGCTTAGGATCGATAGGCTTAATTGCCGATCAAGGCTACTTGAATTGGAATGGCACACGTAAAGACGCCACTTATTATGTTAAGCAACCAGATAATGGCCCAAGCTTGAGTTCACTGTCTGATCTTGCAAGTGGTGATATGGAAACGATGGTTGTCGATCCGTCTCGTGGCTTTATGATAGACCAACTGGCATTAACACCAACCTTGGCTGAAAGACTGCAAGCGGGTGGTGTTGTAGGTAAAATCATTCTTGCGTTATTAACGTTAGGATTGGTGATTGCGATTTTCCGAGGCGTTAAATTAGCGATTATTCAACAACAAATAAAAACACAGTTGAAGAACCCAGATGCACCAACCGACAATCCGTTAGGCCGAGTGTTATCTGTTTACGATGAAGAAAAACACCGAAGTGTTGAGTCATTAGAGTTGCGTTTATTAGAAGCGATTGTTGATGAGCAACAAGGGTTAGAAAAAGGCCTTTCAATGCTGAAATTACTTGCGGCCCTTGCACCAATGCTTGGTTTGTTAGGCACCGTGACTGGCATGATTGAAACATTCCAAGTGATTACTCAGTTTGGCAATGGGGATCCAAAAGTCATGGCTGGAGGGATTTCGATGGCACTGGTCACTACCGTTCTTGGCTTAGTTGCTGCAATGCCGTTGTTGTTTGCTCATAATATCTTAAGCACTCAAGCTGAGAATATACGCAGTATTTTAGAGAAACAAGGCATTGGGTTAGTGGCAATGCAGGCCGAAAAGCAACCACAGTCGGTAGCGAAAACAACGGTAGGAAGTAACATCTAATGGCAATGTCATGGCTATCTAATTGGCTTGATACGTTACTGCAATTTATGGCACAAGGCGGTCATATCTTGTGGTGGCTGGCAGGGGTTGTGGTTGTATGTTGGTTATTTGTGGTTGAGCGCGTGATATATCTTGGTTTTTATTTTCCAAAGCACCGCCAGCAATGGGTAACACAATGGCATCAACGCCATGAGCATGAATCTTGGTATGCTCATGCGATTCGTGACAGTTGGTTAAATCAGGCCCACATAGAATTAAATCAGAACTTAAACCTAATCAAATGGCTAGTATCAATTTGTCCAATGTTAGGATTATTAGGCACTGTGACTGGAATGATCTCTGTTTTTGATGTGATGGCGACATTAGGCAGTAGCCAACCGAAACTGATGGCCTCAGGCATCTCATTGGCTACGCTACCAACGATGGCGGGTATGGTTGCCGCCCTTGCTGGATTATTTGTTCATGCACGTTTAGCAAAGACGTGTCGTTTACGTGAATTGAAGTTAGAAAAATCATTAAGGAGTCCAACATGAGACTCGGAAGACGCGATACAAAAACAGAAGAAGCCCAAATTGATTTAACCTCAATGTTGGATATTGTCTTTATTATGCTGATATTTTTCATTGTGACGAGCTCATTTGTGCGTGAATCAGGGGTTGAAGTGAATCGGCCTCAAGCATCAAATGTGACGAGCCAGAAAGACGCGGGCATCTTTGTTGGCATTAACGCATCAAATGATATTTACATCGATAAACGAATCGTAGATGTAGAGCGTGTGCAAGCGACGTTAGAGCATCTGTTATTAGAGCAACCTGATGCCTCTCTTGTGATCCAAGCGGATGAACATGCGTATAACGGCACCGTAGTTAAAGTGATGGATGCAGCAAAAGGCGCGGGCGTGAAGCAAATTGCATTGGCTGCGGAGAAAAGATAGTGCTTAGGTTATTGATGGCGTTACCTATTGCACTGGCTATTAGTATTGCTTTATTTTCCGTGATGGCATGGATGGTAGACAATGGTAACCAAGGAAAACCGGAAGCCAGTGAAAATCTAAGCTTTACTATGATGATGGTTGAACCTGAAAGTGATCTTCAACGTCGTCAACGTTCTGTTCCTGAGCAGCCTAAACCGCCAGAATTACCACCAGAAACGAAAATATCTCAATCGCAATCAGAGATGTCTTCGGTGATGCCTGTAACACCAATGTCTTCGGCTGGTTTAGATACGGCGATTAACGGATTCAAAATAAGCGCTCCAACGTCGTTCGGAAGTTTTACGACGAATCAACAGGCAATGCCATTGTATCGCGTAGAACCACGATACCCGAGTAGAGCATTAAAACGAAAAATTGAAGGCTACGTTATTATGTCTTTTTCTATTGATGAAACGGGCGAACCTTTTGATATAGAAGTCAAAGAAGCGGAGCCAAAACGAATATTTGATCGTGATGCGGTTCGGGCACTAAAACAATGGAAGTACCAACCTAAATTGGTAGAAGGGAAAGCCATTGTTCAGCAGAATCAAACCGTTAGATTGGAGTTTAAATTAGCCAAATGATGAAAAAAATTGCGTTAACGGTTCTTTTTATATTGCACATACAAGGTGTGATGGCGGCGGAATTGAGTCGATATACCGCCACAAAAGTACAAAGAGCACAAAACCTTCAGCAAAATGAAAAGTTGGATGAAGCCATCGATATTCTTGCGGATGTTGATACATCGAAAGTCTATGATAAAGCATTCGTGGCTCGAATGTTGGGTGTGTTTTATTGGCAGAACAATCAAAAATCACAAGCGATTAAAAAGCTTGATTATGCGGTTTCGAGTGGTCAATTACAGGATAAACAAGCGTGGACAACCCGAAAGATGTTGGCCGATATCCTCTTAATGGAACAAAAGTATAAAGCGGCACTACCTCATTACTATCAATTGGTTAAAACGGTACCAAAGAATGAAAAAGGGGATGAGTTATGGCTTAGGATCGCTCAGATCCATTATCAGAGCTCAGAGTTTGCACCAACCCTTAAAGCGATTGGTCGATATGAATCGTACCGCAAGCCTGATGAATTAACGCCATTGTCGTTAAAGTTTGGTGCGCAAGTTCAACTCAAACAATGGAAGCAAGTTGTTCCTACCTTAGAGCGGTTAATTGTTCTACAACCTGAAAAATTAACGTGGTGGCGTCAGTTAGTTACGGCTCACTTGCAGTTAGGTCAAACCAAGCAAGGATTAAATGTATTGGTGTTAGCAGATATCAACAAATTATCTCTTCCTGAGCAAGACATTAAATTGTTGGCTCAGCTATACGCAAAACAAGGTATTCCAGAGCAAGCCGCACAGACATTAGGACGCTTATCAACAGCAAATACCGATGTCGATTTATTGGTAGAGCAAGCCGTGCATTGGCAAAATGCGAAAGAGTGGGATAAATCTATTCAATTCTGGAGTAAAGCCGCAAAAATATCGTCTCGTTATTACTGGCAAGAATCTCAATTACTTCTACAGCAAAAACAGTATGAAGCCGCATTGAAATCGTTAAATAAAGTGAACGATCCCAAGAAAAAACAAGCGGTGTTATTGGCGAAGGTAAAAGCGTATTACAAACTGGATCGTTTAGAAGAAGGGTTGATTAATGCGAAAAAAGCCAATGATATATCTGCGTCTAATGAAACTAAGGGATGGGTTAACTACTTGAAGGTAAGGAATTTGAATGTTGCTGAGTTAGCATTGGCCCGTCTAAAAAAGCCAATTTCACCATCGCTGTTTTTTTAAAAGGTATCGAAAATATAATTATCGGGGATTTTATAACTGTTTTAGCCCTATTTCATGAGTTTTAGATACACTTATCCTACAAACCTTATTATGCTGCCCTCAATTCTGACTGAACTATCGCATGGGTGACTAAATCATTGACCGAATTTCCGACTCGGAAATTCGTAAACACCAGACGACTTTCACATAAAATACATTCGTACGGATCTACTTTTACATATCCTTTTAACATTGCGGCATACCCTGGCATTTTCGGCTCAGCTTCTATTGTCATACCTAAAGCTGCATAAACTCTAGGCAGAGCTTCTCCACGACGACGCATTGATAAAAAACCGTAGTATCGGATCATCTTGAAATGTTTATCAGGATAGTGCTCTACTATCCGTCTTATCATCTCTTCTGGTGATAATGTTAGGCTGTCTGTTGTTCCTGTTCGATGGTCTAAATAATTAAACGTTATCATTCCGCCTTTGGCGTAATGACTTAAACGTGACGCTGAAATTGGGGGCCGTTTTAAATACCGACCAAGATAGTTCATCGTCGGTTTTACATTATTTGTCTTTTTAGCAAAATGAAGCTTCCAACGACGATTATATTGACTGCTTAAAAAGCGTGACCAATCCGTTTTATTACGGATATAGGGGCATTCTTCGCTTGATAAATCAAGCTCATAATAAGCCTTACCCAATAAACTGACGATAGCCGCTCTCCAACAAGGCTCTGTCGTTTTCATTTGGAAGTAAATGGGTTTCCATAAACCGGTACGTTCACAAATTCCCCCACGAGTGACCGATAAATGTAAGTGCGTATTCCAATTCAGTTTTCGACCGTAAGTATGAAGAGCACAAAAGATACCGACATCTATTCCTTTATCTTTTGCCCATCCCAGCAGAATGTTTGCAGCACATTTGAATAATTTATTTAACAGCCAACGGTTATGACGAAAGATAGGCCATAGCGTGTTTGGAAGGGTAAAGGTGATGTGTTGATATTCGCATTCAGGGAAGACATGTTGTTGCTTTTGTATCCATCGCTCTGTGGCTTTCATGCCACAGCTACTGCACGCTCGAGATTTACAGGTTTGGTGAATATATTTGATATGGGTACAGTCAGGGTTGCAACAATGATATTCGCGAGAGCCAAAAGCCGCTGTCCCACAGGACAGCATCTTTGTGACATTTTCAATCACGACCGCTCTTAGGTTAGCTTTGTTATTATGAAGAAATTTAAGCCAGTTATTTTGACTATTAAATAATTGTTTCAGGGGTTTATATGCGTGCATGGCGATAGGATAAACGATTTATTGGCAACAATGGAAGAGGTTGAGTCCTTTTGATTTGCGCCGTAGGCGCCTATTGTTCTCTAATTTGAGAAAACTAGAGTCTCAATCGTAACGAAATGCTTGGTGATTAGGCATCCATAAAAACTCTAGGAGCAAAGTTCAGGGGGGATATGGATGCCTAATCGGTTATTTATGGTGGTTTATACCGTTGATTTTCTGAATAATCGGTTGGTACTCGTCATATTCGCTTTTAATAATTGTTCACCATTGTGCATTGCTTCTTTTGTTCCAATATCAATAGATCGCATTCCTGCAAAACGTTGCGGCTCTTTGATTGCCACATCATGTGCAAAAATAACTAACTTTGCGTTCTTCACATCTAATGGGGTGATTCTATTATTAATCCCATCTGCGCCTTGTGTTTCTACTTTGATTTTAAGCCCTAGGCGGTGCGCTGCTTTTTCTAAACTTTTTGCGGCTAAGAAAGTATGAGCAACACCTGATGGGCATGCCGTGATAGCTAAAATATCGGCTTCACCTTCACTCTTTATGGATTCAAATACTGTGTTTTTTACGTCAGATTCATCGTCTTCGATTACTGTTTTCTTTAGTAAAATAACAATAACTGCGGTGGTTAATGCGCCCATTAATGTGCCGACGATATAACCAAACTTACCATCAACGACAGGAAGCACAATCCACCCACCCCAAGGGGCATGGTTGAGTACGTTAAATAAGAAACCAGTGATGTTACCGACAATACCCCCAGCGACAATCGCAGGGATAACACGAGCAGGATCAGCCGCTGCAAATGGAATCGCCCCTTCAGTAATCCATAATACCCGCGGCTTTTCCGGCTTCACGTTCTTCTCGTTTGAATTTCTTAGGGGACAGTAATGTGGCTAATGCCATGCCTAATGGTGGAGTACAAATTGCGATACCAACGCCACCCATTAGCCAAGGTTGTGTATTTACCTGAGTTTGAGCAAACAATGTCGCGACTTTGTTGATTGGGCCACCCATATCAAAGGCTGTCATACCCCCTAAAATTGCACCTAAAAGTATTTTCCCAGAACCTGCCATGCTTGCTAACCACTCATTCATAGAGGTCATGGCATTCGCAATAGGAGCACCAATCAACCACATTACAGCGGCGCAGGTAATAAAAGTACCGAGAAGAGGGTAGATAAAAATGGACCCCAATGAGGTCATGCTGTCAGGTAGCTTTATTTTTTTTAGAGTAAGAACGACAAAGCCGGCAAAGAAACCAACTACGATAGCGCCTAAAAAACCGGTATTGTATTGTTGAACTGCAATCCAAGAACCAATCATACCGGGAGCGAGTCCCGGTTTATCTGCAATTGAGTAAGCAATATAACCGCCAAGAACGGCTGTGAATAACGTTAACCCCGCAATGCCCATTTTAGCAATGTCAGCCAATACACCTTCAGTGGGTACCGCGCCGTGTCCTGAAATCATAACCGAAAGAGAAAGTAAAACACCGCCAGCAACAATAAAGGGGATCATGTGAGACGTACCAAATAACAAGTGTTCTTTTGTACGGCCAAGATTTCGTTTAAATTCACTTTTTTCTATTTTTGGTGTTGGGGCAGGAGATGAACTGTATTCTGACTCTAACTGAATATTGTCTGTGAATAAGGCCAATGCCTCTTCTGGTGTCGCGACTGCTTTAAGTTTGTTTGTAAAGCCATCTTCGATTAAACGACTGGATATTTGTGCCAATACTTCGATGTGGTGAGTATCGTCGCCATCTGGTGAAGCAAGCATGAAAAAGATGTCTGATTGTTCACCGTCTTCTGCACCATAATCAATGCCATTACGACTAATACCAACCGCAACTGATGGAGTCGAAACCGCAGAACTTTTCGCATGAGGAATCGCGATACCATCTTCAAATCCTGTATTACCAATGTCTTCACGCGCCCAAACATCTAATAAAAATTGTTTTTTATCAGATAGTTTGCCTGCATCATCTAAAATCTGGACCATTTCTTTAAGAATGCCATCTTTAGATGTCGCTTTTAGGTCTAAACAAATGACCTTGGTATTTATCAGAGATGTGATATCCATAACGACTCCATTACCTAACGGTAATATATTAACGTAGTACTAATGTAAGGGGTTAGTCGATTTTAAAGAATAGGATAAAAAAGCCATTTACTGGATTATTGTACCATCAATCGTAAAGTGTGATTTTAATCGTTATTCATTGATATTAATCCGGTTTTTTAATTAACTAATGGTATATTGTTCCCCTATCAAAACAGTCTATTTAAGAGCAAACATGAAAATTGTGGCAGTTACAGCGTGTCCTACAGGGATCGCACACACCTATATGGCAGCTGATGTATTAAAAAAGGCCGCGGTGAGATATGGAGTATCAATTAAAGTTGAAACTCAAGGCGCGATGGGAATTGAAAATGCGTTAACACCGGTTGATATTGTACAAGCGGATCTTGTGTTAATCGCTTCAGACATTGATATAGAAAACAGCAGTCGATTCATTGGTATTAAAACACAGCAGCACAGTATTGAACTGATTTTGACTGATGTTGATAGTGTGTTGAAAAAATACATTTCATGATTGATTCACCTACTATTGATCATCGAATTACCTTTTTTGTTAAAGAGAGCATGCTTGGACCACAAATTAGTGCCCAACTGACTCAATTAGCAAAGAAGTTTAAATGCATTGTTTATATCGATAATATTACACGAGCCCGTTGTGCAGATATTTCTTATTCTTTAGGTTTATTGAAAGTAGGTTTACAGAAAGGGGATTTTTGCCAATTAATTACGGTAGGGATTGATGCGGAACTCGCGAATTTTGTGTTAACCGATTTATTATCTTCTACGTTCAATTTTGTTGCTTCAGACCGGTTGTGTCATTTCTCTGATTCTATCGTAACCCAATACCCGCAACTAAAGCCGATCTGTGATGTTGACTTCCATTACGTAAAAGCTCAAACGCAATTATCAAAATTTGAGATGCTAAAAGGAGTGTCTCAATTAATTTGCCCAGAACAAACCGATGAGTTATTACTGGCTTTTATTAAGCGTGAAGAGAAGTCATCAACGACGATTGCTCGTCAAATTGCCTTACCTCATGTCATTACGCCTTTAGTGAAAAAACCAACCATCGCGGTAATTCGATCAGATTACGCAACGGATTGGGCGTCTAAAATGGGGGATGTGAATTTAATTGTCGGTTTAGTTTTACCTAGCCCACCAACACGAGAGATGGTGATCACAGCCACTCAATTAACCCGAAGTATGTTATCTGCGGAGTTTTGCCAGCGATTAATCGCAACAAGGCAACCTGTTGGCCTTCAAGCCATGTTGTTGTACGGTATGGGTAGAGTTTTGGAATAATGTTCAATTATTATGTGATGAGAAACGGACTCTTAGATTATCTTTGAGTCCATTTTATTATTATCTAGTTGTAAGCTCTTGCCACTTTTCCTGAAGAGGTAAGAATGTATTGACCAGTATACGCTGGGATAAATACAGAATGACCTTTCTTCACAATAACCGTTTGCCCTGAAATATGGGTTACCGTCATGTCACTGTTGATAGCAAATAACACTTCGGCACTTGTGGTATTTAACGGTAATGCGTTTACCATTTCTAAAACAGAGAAGTTAAAATCGTCTACCGGAATTGGGTAATTTACACCACCAGCAATCACCTCTGGAGTCATCAATAAAGAATCAAATGGGGTGACATTAAATAAAGTACAGGCCATTAGTTCATCTATGTCCATGTATTTTGGTGTTAATCCCGCACGCAATACATTGTCTGAATTGGCCATGATTTCAAGACCTGTCCCTTTAATGTAAGCGTGAGGAGTACAAGCGTGTAAGTACATCGCTTGTCCAGGCTTTAGCGTGATAACATTTAACATTAGAGGTGTAAATAAACCGATGTCATTTGGATATTGAATTTCTAAATCAACAAGCAATGCGAAAAGAGGGGAATCACACTGTACTTTGGCATATGCCATTAATTCATTAATTGCCGTTTCTTTCTTGTCATCTGATAATGAAAGAATGTTCTTGAAAAATATATTTAATCCCGTTGAATTAGGTTGTTCTTCAAATGCGGAAACAAAATGAGTAATACTTTTTAAGTTCATGCTTTTAAATAATGAAATGGACTCGTTAAAATCTCTAAATCCATTCATTGCTTGATAATCTGTTAAGGCGTAAACAAGCTCTGGTTTGTGGTTATTATCTTTGTAATTACGATTAAACGCAGTCAAAGGGATACCCGCTTGTTCTTCTTTATTATAGCCATCCACGGCTTGTTGTTTATTTGGATGAACTTGGATCGATAATGCTTTTTCTGCCGCTAATACCTTGAAAAGATAAGGTAATTCACCAAACATTTCTGCTGTTACTGAAGAAAGGAAAGACGCTTTGTCTTGATTAATTAAATCAGATAATAAAATAGATTCGTCATTAAACGTCGCGCTAGAGCAGCCATTTGGGTGGGCGCCCATCCACAATTCAGCTTGTGGTTTATGGCTTGGATTTTCAATACCAAATAGACTTTCAATTGAAGTGCTGCTTCCCCACGCATAATCTTGAATTACATTGTTCATTGGAAAAAAGAAAGGTTGAGTTTGATTGTTCATATAATGCTCACAAATCATCAGAAAGTCCCAATCACAAAATTAATAAGTGATTGGGACAAAAAATTAAGATTAAGAATTAAATTGCCGCTAGAGACAGGGCTTTCGCTTGACGCATCTTTTTAATGGATACGCAAACAAGTGCAGTTACAACTGCGCCGCCAGCCATACAAGCAAGTGCAAGTAATGGTTTATTTATCGCGCCAAGTAGGGCGACAACGGGACCACCATGAGCAACACTGTTTGTGATACCAAATGAGAAAGCCATTACTGCGGCCGTCATCGAACCAAGGATATTCGCTGGGATCACAGAGATAGGATCTTGAGCTGCAAATGGAATTGCACCTTCAGAAATACCAACTAAACCCATTGCACCAGCTGCTTTGCCTGCTTCAATTTCTGATTCTTCAAAGATATTGAATTTACGACCAATGATGGTAGCTAACGACATGCCAAGTGGTGCGACAGGAATAGCACATGCCATGGCGCCCATGAATTGAGTTTGACCACTCGCAATCATGCCAACAGAGAATAAGAAGGCGACTTTATTGAATGGGCCACCCATATCAAAGCCCGTCATTCCACCCAGTACGATGCCTAATAAAATCACGTTACCAGAGCTCATGCTTGTTAGTAGTGCGGTTAATCCATCCATTAAACTTGCTATTGGTGCACCAATAACAAAAATGAATAATCCAGAAATGAACAATGAACCGGCAATAGGGGCAATCATGATAGGAACAAGGGGTTGGATAAATTTATGGTAGTTAACGCTCACGATAAATTTGACGAAGTAACCAACAAGAAGACCGGCAATGATGGCACCAATAAAGCCAGTACCTGCATCTGCACCATAAAAAGAACCGTTGTTTGCAATCCAACCACCAATAAGACCTGGAGTTAGTGCTGGGCGATCTGCAATCGCATAAGCAATGTAACCTGCAAGAACGGGGATCATTAAGGTGAAAGCAACAACACCAACATCTAATACTTTATTCCACAAACTACCGGGAGGAATAGCCATACCACTCTCAGTAGGTTGACCACCAAGCGCTAATGCTAATGCGATTAACAAACCGCCCGTAACCACAAATGGGATCATGTGGGATACGCCGTTCATTAGGTAACGGTATAAATCTGAACGTGCTTGAGAGGTTTTGTCTTTGGTATCTGTTGGTGTATTTACACTGTCAGTATCAAAAGGTGGTTGAGTTAGAGACTGAGTGATCAGTCCTTTTGCGTCTTTGATCGGAGCCTTAACACTGGTTTGAATCAGTTTTTTTCCTGCAAAATGAGTGAGGTCTACTTGTTTATCACAAGCAATAATAATGGCATCGGCTTGTTCTATTTCTTCTGCTGTTGGGCTATTTCTGACCCCAATAGACCCGTTGGTTTCTACTTTTATCTTATATCCTAATTCTGCTGCGCCTTTTTCAAGGGCCTCGCACGCTAAATAGGTATGAGCAATACCGGCAGGACAACCTGTGACTCCAATTAAAAATCCATTTTTAGGTTCTATTGCATCAATGGTTTCTGCTTTTTGTAGCAATAATTCAAGCGCTAATTTAGAAGAGGTCGCATTAAGAAATTTTTTGATAAACCCTTCTTCAATCAGTTTTGAAGAGAGTTCTGCAAGAACTTCAATATGATGATCAGCTCCATTTTCAGGTGAGGCGATCATAAAAAATAAGCGAGATGGCTGCCCATCTTCTGCTCCGTATTCAACACCTTCTTGGCTTACACCAATCATTACGGCAGGTTTAATTACAGCTGAACTTTTTGCATGAGGAAGAGCAACACCTTCTTCAAAGCCCGTATTTCCTAGTTCTTCACGGGCGTAAATATCAGATAAAAACTGGCCTATATCATTAATTCGACCTTGCTGATGAAGTATCGCAGCCATTTCAGAAAATACATCGTCTTTGGTTTTTGCGTGTAAATTTAAACAAATTAATTGTTCATTGATTAAGTCTGTGATCATGAATCATTCCCCATTTTTTCTATAAATTATTGCAGTGGGAATAGTGTGATTCTGATGAGAAAAATTCGTAAGTGTGCGAGAAATGCATTTACTGGATTATTGTATCCTCACTCTTCAAGTGTGATTAAACTCTGATTTTTATAAATCGAAAACTCTATAATGCACTAGTCAGAAAAGTATTTATTTAATAGGTAGTTAGTGGCATTTATTGCTTGTTTCTTGCGGGCGTTTTCATCTGGGAAATTGTATTTTTAGGTCGTTTTAGTGGACTAACGTGACCTTAGTTCAAGTAAGAAGAAACTATGACTTTAGTGTTTAGTACGGTATTAGAAGCGCTTTTATCAGAAAGAGAAAGTTTCAATCAAATTTGGTTTGCAGGAGATAAGATCACGCCTCCACAATGCAGTTACCAAGTGAATTTTCCTCGTTTAGAGTTAGTAATTAATGGCGAGTATTTGAATCAAATAGAAGATTCAGAGGTTGGGATACGTGAAGTTAAAGTCATGGCGGGTGATGCGTTATATATTCCTCCAAACTGTTGGAATAAACCGAATTGGGATGAAGACTGTTCAGTATTAAGTTTGTTATTTGGACGCCGACAAGTTGGGTTTAGCCTAGTGAGTAAACGCAAAGGGGAAAGTGGTTTTTATGACGTGCAAAAATACAGTATTCCGACGCGAACAGGTCATGCTATTGATAACATTTTAGAAGCACTGAATGCGTTAGCTCGTGAACCGAATAAAAAACTAATAGACGAACATTTATTATTGGCATTACTTAGTTATAGCATGACAATGCTTGGTGAACCTTCAGAGACAAAGTCACCGAAAAACCGCAGTGAAGATCTATACCAAGGAATATGTATTTACATTCAAGAGAATTTCCATAAAAGCATAGATAGAAGCAGTATTGCGAATCGCTTTAATATTTCTCCAAACCACTTATCTCGTATGTTTAGACAGCAGGGGCACATGACGTTAGCTGATTATATTACGTGGGTAAGGATAGAACGTGCCAAATTTATGCTAAAGAAATACACTTTTCGTTTAACTGAGGTGGCGACACGCTGTGGTTTTCAGGACGTGAATTATTTTTATCGCGTGTTTAAAAACAAAACAACGTATACGCCATCTGATTATAGAGCAATGATAAAGTAGGGCATGAAAATACCCTAGATAAATAGTTTGTTCTTGATTTTTTCTACAATGAGACAAGAAAGTTGGTAGTTATGTTCTCTCGCAATTTTTTGTGAAAAGAAAAGCTGTGGAAGTTCAATAATGGCAATGGCAATCAATATACAGAACCCGAAATCTTCACCTGAAAAAATCAAAAATAGGCTTAAAATTAACGCTAATAATTCACCAAAGAACCATAAATACTTCTCTAAATATAGATGATGAAAACCACCTAAAAATAAATAATTAAGAGTGGCATAAGTGTCAGGATCTTTTAGTTTTTCACTTTGTTCTTTATAAAATGCTTTTCGTTCATCAGTCGGGAGAGCCGCTACTTGTTTTCTAAGTAGCTCTTCCTTTTCTTCTAAGTCATTTAAATTACCAAGAAAACCCATTATGGAACCTCATCATAAATAATTTCAACCAAATCAGGTTGATTACAACGTTTTATTCTTTGTAATCCTAGTTTCCAGCCCTTAAAGGCCCCGTATTTTTGAATGCATTGCTTTGTGTATTCAGAGCAAGTTGGTTTAAAATTACATTCCAGACTTAATAGTTTTTTTGAACCACCTTTATGTTGATAAGAGCGGATCAATAGGATTGATAATTGTGCGAACATTAACGACCTAATGTAATAATAACGGCTTCACGTTTCCAAAATAGAAGAAATCGCTTTTGTTCTACTATTTGAAATGCCAGTTGCCAACCATCTTGTGCCTGTTTATTTAATTCGGCTTCCATTTTCTGAATTGGAACCCCACTAGCACCAAGAAATACAGTGCCACAACCGCCTTCTGTTAAATGAATTACTTTGTATTCTTTAAAGCCTGTCATCGCATTTTACTCTGTTGTTTTTTAAAGAAAATAATGTATTTTATAATCTGTATATTTACAATGTAAAAGAATGAAATAGTGAGTATTTGTGGTGTATATCTCAATTAATTATTAGCCACTTGGTGGCTTAATTTATAAGTAGACTATTTATACGACAGAATCGATTTTAGTTGTGCATCTCTATTGTATTTATCGCCATGTATTTTTTCTCAAATGAGGTGATTTAGGTTAGAGTAATGTTAATAATTAATGATGATAAGGATATCTGATGCGCTTTGAAACGGCTAGGTTAACACCACAAGAAAATTATAAGTTGTTAATCGGAGGGATCTTACCTCGGCCAATTGCTTGGGTTTCAAGCATTTCATCGTCAGGAGAGGTGAATTTAGCGCCGTTCTCATTCTTTACTGTGGCGAGTGCCAACCCCCCAATTCTTTGTTTCAATCCTATGTATAACCAAGATGCGGAAGCTAAAGATACGTTGAGAAATATTCGAGAACAGGGTGAGTTTGTCATTAATACGGTCAGTGCTACACATTTAGAGGTGATGAATAAAACCTGTCATGGTTTAGCCCATGATATTGATGAATTTGAGTACGCAGGGATTAAAAAGGCACAATCAGATTTTGTTACTCCTCCACGGGTTGCTAATGCGATTGTGAGTTTTGAATGCCGATTAAACCAAATTGTTGATCTTGGTGATGATGTTTTATCAGGGCATTTAATTTTAGGTGATGTTATTGCAGTGCATGTTGCGGATGAAGCGGTTTATGATGGCAAGATTGACAGTGATAAATTAGATGCGATAGCACGAATGTCTGGAGCCGATTACAGCTTAACAAGAGAACGGGTTCAATTATCTCGTTCATGAGTTATGACGCTTGTATTATTGAAACTAAGACGATGTAGGCCAGAAGGATTATTGTGAACTGGATATTTTTTACGTTATTGGCTGCGTTCAGTCAATCATGGCGAAATGCGTTTCAAAGTCGTTTAAGCAAAGAGCTAAATGTGACCGGAGTTACATTGTCACGTTTTTTATGGGCAAGTCCATTGGCTTTTATTTATTTGGCTTTACTTTATTGGGTCGATCCTGTGCCATGGCCGACTTTTACTGAATATTCTTATTTGTTTATTGTTGGTGCCTCTTTTATGCAGATCATCGCGACGGCTTTGATGGTTGTTTTATTTAAACAAAAGAATTTTGCTATTGGTGCTGGGCTTGCTAAAAGTGAAGCTCCTGTAGCGGCTTTTCTTGGGGTTTTATTTTTTGGAACGTCATTATCACTGCTCGGTTGGGCAGGGGTTGCTATTGGTGCGGTTGCCGTTTTTATATTGAGTTGTCCTGATGGTATTAAAAGTATCTCACTGAAAACTGTAATGATTGGCCTAGGGTGCAGTACGTCTTTCGCGTTAACCTCATTATGGATTAGAGAAGCAAGCCTAACGCTTAACTTACCATTTCCTCACCGAGCCGCTTGGATTTTACTGTTAGTCATTTTATTGCAAACCATCTTCCTTGTAGGCTATATGCTTTTTAATGATCGCCAAACGCTAAAGGCCATGTTTGTTAAACCTAGATTGGTTGTGATGACCAGTATCGCAAGTTTTATCGGTTCTTTAGGGTGGTTTAGTGCGATGTCACTTCAAACCGTCCCATTAGTGAAAACCCTCGGACAAGTTGAGGTGTTTTTTACTATGCTAATTTCATTGTTTTGGTTAAAAGAAAAAATCAAACGTAAAGATATTATCGCGTTATTATTAATTGCAATGGCGGCAGTATTGGTGATGTGGCACTAGCGGTATATCGTAAGATAAGAGATAAGAGATAAGAGATAAGAGATAAGAGATGGAAGATTAACTCAATCTTCCATGTTCATTTCTAAAAGAAAGCATTATTTTGATAGTGCTTCGAATTCAGCAATTGGAGCATGTCCACGTAATGCTAGAAAAGCTAAAAACTGTTTCGGGGAATGAGTAATAATTTTATCGAAGGGAAAATCTAAGGCATCAATTAATTGTTCTACTTTTTCAAATTTTCCTATGTCTTGACAAAAATGCGCATCACTTCCTGTCGTTATATACGCGCCTAATTCTTTCGCTATCTTAGCGATTTCATAGCAACGGTCAACACTACCTACTCGGCTGGTTCCTTTCAGTGATGTATTGTTTATTTCAATGGCAACGTTATGTTTAACCGCCTCTTGAATTACTTCTTTAAAATCAAAATCAAAATTTGGATTGCCTAAATGGCCTAATGCATCCACACGACCTGATGAGATAATCTTGATTAATGCTTGGGTGTGTACTAACTTATTTTTAGGGGGAAAAACTGGCTCGTGGAAACTTGCAATGATCCAGTCTAGGTTTTGGTCAACCGAAAGGGGAATATCTATATCTCCTTCTAGATTACAAATGTTGACTTCGCAGCCCCTAAGAATAGCGACACCATGAAGAAAACGAGGTAATACGCGCTGATTACTGAAAAACCAATAATGTGGCGCGCCAGGCATTGAAGAGGCGTGATCTGTAGTACAAAACATAGGTAAACCAAGTGTGGATGCTGAAAAAGCATTCTCACTGATTGTACTGTAAGCATGGCCACTAGCATAAGTGTGAGTATCTACCTGAATGCGCATTTGTTTTCTCCAATCAACAGCGATACGAACAGTATAACTGATTTTTGAAACTTTTAGCTTTACATTTGTCTGACAAAGTGCAAGAAAAAGAGAACTATTATTGGTTTAATCAATATGAAAATGGATATGATCGGAGCTTGTTATGATTACTGCAGATACTCTTAAAATTGAATTGAATGAACTGACCGTATATCAGTTACGCAATCTTCAACATGCGATCAGTAAAAAATTGAAAGAAAAGTCGGCTCAAAGTTACACAAAAAGAGCCGAGCTTTTGACTCAAGAAGAACTGGATATGTTAGCGGAAGTGATGAAGAACTAACGCTACCCAATGACCACTTTATTTCTACCTTGCTCTTTCGCTGCGTATAAAGCCGCATCAGCTTTAATTAATAGTTCTTCATAACTCAGATTTTCATTAAATTGAGCTATCCCAAAGCTCATTGTGATTGTTTGCTCATTGGTTGCAGGCATCTTCTCTATTTTCTTCCGTAGACATTCCGCTAATACCTTTGCTCCTGATGAGTGAGTATTAGGGCAAATGATAATGAATTCTTCTCCCCCCCATCGACCTACAATGTCAGAGGTTCTTATGTTATTTAGTAAGAGTGCTGACATATTAACGATCACTTCATCACCTGCAATATGTCCAAAAGTATCATTAATCTTTTTAAAATAATCGATGTCACACATGATAACGCTGAGTGGCATATCGGTGCGAAGTGATAATTTTTGCTGCTTAACTAAATGAGTATCTATTACTCGTCGGTTATAGAGAGAGGTTAAGCTGTCGTAAGTGGACAGTTGAATTAACTTAGTGTTGTATTTTTTTAGTAGTTTTTGTCTATACAGTAATGCACCAATGATCGCGACGATAACACCAAGTAAAACTTTAAATAATTTTACATCAAATGGACTTGTGTATTTTACTGACAGCCAATTATTAATGAGTGTGTTGGTTTCTTCAGGAGGAATAGAATGTATTGTTTTTTCAATGATGCTTTTTAATAAAGGTTCATCATTACGAGTTCCTATCCTAAGATCCCAAGTGTTTTCTACTTTGCCACTGATCATTAAAGAGGGGTAATGACGTTGTATTGCGTAACTTAATATTTCAACAGAATCAATGAAACCAAATAATTCACCACTGTTGACTTTCGTTAAGCCTTCTTCTAAATCATCTACAAACTCAACTTTTACAGAAGGGTGAAATAGAGGCGTCATATTTGATTGAGAGTAACCCCTAATAATACCAATGCTTACATCTCTTAAGTGGTTGAAGTTGGTAATGAAGCGGGCGTCGGTTTTCGTCGCGATAACAATGTCACTTTTATAGACTGTTTTTGTATAATCTAATGTACTCAATGTCGCGATGGTCATATCTATAGGAAGGATTAAATCACACTCTCTATTGTTAATTTTTTGTAGACTCTCGTTCCAATCTTTTGTTGGAATAAATTGAAATGGAATACTTAATTTCTCTTGAATTAATGAGATTAAAGACGTTGACATTCCTATGGGGTTGCCATTGTTAACGCCACTAAACGGCATGAGATCATTAGGAAGGCAATAGTTGAATTGTGATTTTGTGTTTAAGTACTCCAACTCTGCATCAGATAAGGGCAGTAAACCATCTTTAAATGCAATGGGTTTTTTTATTAGCCATTTATTATTCAAATTATGTATATCATCCAAAGAAATACTCTCGATTGCTTTATCAAGTATGTTTTTTAGGAGAATATTATTCTTATTTGTTGCAAGGTAATTATAAGTATCAGTAAAGTGCGCTTGATGATTAACATCTTTAGTATTCAATGACGTGAAATAATATTTTGAAAGGTAGTAATTAAAAACAGCAAGTGGTCCTATCGCGGCATCTGCATTGCCATTTAAGACTTGTTCGATAGATTCAAGGGTATTGGAAGCGAGTAATACATCAGAGTCTGGATAATGATGAGATAAAATATCTTGGTAGGCGTATTGTTCTACGACAGAAACGACTTTATCGGCAAGATAATCATCAAACGTGCCTAGATCCATATTATTAAAATATAAAGGTGAATTTGTTTTTTTTGATAATAAGGCATTTGTCATCGTGAAAAGTGGATTATGACTGAAATTTAAATATTTCTTTCTACTTTCTGTTTTTCGAATGTTCGTGATGATATCAATCTCATTATTTTTAAGTAACGTTAATGATTGCGCCCATGATGTGTGCTTCACATAGGTAATTTCAATATTGAGTTGTGCGGCTATTAATTGCATATAATCAGGGCTATAGCCCTTTAAAACCGCGTCTTCAATGAAACTATAAGGAGGAAAGTGTTCGTCACTATAGACCGTCAGTGTGGGATGGGAATTTAGATATTCTTGTTCTTCTTTAGTAAGTGATACGGTATGTGCTGCTAAAGTTGACCAACTAACTATCAGTAATAGAAAAGTTAGCATTTGTAGAAATATCATAAATAATAAATGCCCTGTAATTTGAGTCGCTATTATAATTTATTGAAGCATCAAATGTACACCATTGATATTGTAAATGATGCTGGATATTTTTAATGCATACCTAGAATCTATCTCTCCTTATTATAGCATTAACTTTGGTAATGAATTATTTTGATATGATTTATTTCATTTATAGTCGATATTATTCATAAAGCTAATGTGTTCTGGATTTGGCTATTAATATAAAACTCATATTTAATTATGAGTTTTATATTTGAGACAATTACTTATTTAAATGCAAAGTTAAGTTATCAAAGCCACCAATATACTTACCATCAAGCCATATTTGAGGAACGGTGACTGGCGTTTTTTCCCCTATAATTGCTTTCACTTCAGGGATCATTCTATAAAGTGCTGCGCTGTTTTTAACGACATCATGATAAATATAGTCGATTCCTTTTTCATCTAATGCGGCTTTTGCTTTTATACAAAAAGGGCAGGTTGCTTTTCCATAAACTACATTACCTTTTATTTCATCTCGTTGTACTACTTGAGCGATTACTGCTTGTATTAGCACTCCACGATTCAAGGCTTCACCTTCACTTATCACTGTGTTTTCAACAATAATAATGGGAGTATGCCATGCCTTGAGTTTTAAAGGCTCCCACCAATAAGTCAACCAATCTTTAACTTCTAATTCTATTGGAATACCGGAAAGCTCTGAATCAAAGGTATCTTGAAGAATGTCTTTGGTGAGAGTGCATTCTCCACAGGGGATATTCACTTTAAAGGGTCCCCAGCTACCACCCCAACGGTATAAGGTTATTTTAATTGGTTTCATTGTGACCCTCTATAATTAATAAAAGCGATAATTCATCATAGAACGTTTGTTTTAAAAATGAAACTCAATTGCTAATTAAATGTATAGAATTGAATTGCTTAGAAATAGAGTTGAGGGTATAAAAAAGCGACTATATAAGTCGCTTTTTTATACTGTTTATAGGCTGTCGGGATTAGCCCATGAATAACCAAATAGCGACACCTATCATTAATGTGCCTGAAATGCGGTTCATGATTTTTACGTTATTTGAATGACCTAAAACACGTTTAAGGCCTTTGCCTCCTACCGCATACAAAGTCATGCATAAAAATTCACAAATTAAGATGATAGAGACTAACGCAATTAACTGAGGGGCAATAGCATTGCTTCCATCAATAAAAGGAGGCAGTAATGACACCATAAAAGCCCAACCTTTAGGGTTTGCAATGGCAGTAACAAAACCTTGTACGACTAAATCCCAATCTTTTCCTTTTGGTGCTTCAGCTTGTTTGCCTGTCATGGCTAACTTGCCTCTAGAACGCCACATTTGAATGCCAATATAAGCAAGATAGGTGGCTCCAATGGCTTTAAAAATAGTAAATAACCAAGGGTAGTTGAGCATAATTGCAGCAACACCTAAAACAGCAGCGACAGCAACAACGGCTACGCCTACTAGTTCTCCCATCATCATCCATAATGTGCGTTTATAGCCGATACTCATGCCTAAGCTAAGTGCTAATGTCATGCACATTCCTGGGGTAACAGAAACAAAAAAGAAGGTTGGGATAAAAGCCCATAAAATAGCGGTATTCATTCTATTTACAACTCAATAAACTAATCGATAAGCGACATAGAGTACGGAAATCTAATGTGAATGCAATGAAAATAATATCATTATAATGTTAATTTTATTATTACTGTTATAACGATCAACTTAGTTTGTTTTTTAAATATTTTATGAATAACTGAGTTCGCGTATGTTCATACGTGAGCGCAGGGTAATAGGCATTAACTGAGATGTGATCGGCGGTATAGCCAGGAAGGATAGGGATAAGTTCACCTAGGTTTATATCTTCAATAAGCATTTGTCTACTCGCAAATAAAATACCCATACCACGTTTAGCTGCATGAAACAAAGCGTCTGGATTGGTTGTCGCAAAGTTGCCTCTTAATCGAATTCGCTTACCGTCTGACAGTTTGATTTCTCTAACGGGTCTTTCCCCCCAAATAAGTATGTTGTGATTGTTAAGATCATCTAGGTTCTCTGGGGTACCATTTTTTTCAATATAGGCTTTAGAAGCAAAGAATTCAGAATGATGCTGAAAAAGTGGGGTATGTTTATAGCTAAAGGTATTTAGTTGTTCTAATTCTCGACTAATAAAGACATCAACATTAGTATCAGGGATCTGGCCTGGTAGTGTGGTAATCAGTTGGACTTTTATTTTTGGATAAGTCGTTAAAAAATCATCTAAGTATTTAATAATGAATTTAGAGCCAACAGTTAACGTGGCGCCGATTCTTAATAAGCCCGTTGGCGTTTGATTAATGGCTTTTGTTTCATCAACTAAGTGTTGCCACTGATCTAACTGCAATCGAGCTCGTTGATAAAATAAGATCCCCGCTTCGGTCTGATGAACAGAACGGGTAGTACGAGTAAGTAACTGAACACCAACACGATCTTCTAACCAGTTGATACGTTTACTAATAGCGGATCCTGAGGTGTTCAATTGAAAAGCCGCGGCATTGAAGCTGCCTTCTTCAACCACTTTTATATAGCTTCTAACACTTTCTATCCAATCCATGATTACTTCCTAGTAAGACGTAATGTGATTCCTATCTACTGTATTATCATTTATACAGAGTGAATGTAAACTTACGTGATGACGCTATTTAATACAACCGATTTTAAGAAAACCCCTTTATTTCTCGCAATGATGATCATTGCAACAGGTCAAGTAGGGGTGAGTATTTATTTGCCATCATTGCCCTTAATCAGCCACGATTTAGGTGTTTCTTCCGCTGATGTGCAATTACTTGTTACGCTATTTTTAGTGGGCTTTGGCGTGTCCCAATTATTCTATGGACCCGTGTCTGATGCGATTGGACGTCGGCCTATCTTTATTTTAGGTCAAGGGATTTATTTATTAGGCACTCTTTTGTGTGTATCTATGACGGATAATTTTACTGCATTAGTGTTAGGGCGTTTACTGCAAGGTTTAGGCGCGGGGAGTGCCTCAGTATTAGGACGAAGTGTACTGCGAGACAGCTACAGCGGCTATCATTTGACTAAAGCCATGTCGTATATTTCGATCACGGCATCTATCTTACCAATATTAGCGCCGGTTATTGGAGGTTGGATAGCATGGCATTTTAGTTGGGAATGGGTCTTTGGTTTTGTTTTATTGTATCTCATTGGCATTTTAACATTAGGGTATTTTATTCTTCCTGAAACTCTGCCTTATAAACCAAAAAAATTCAGCTTAGCTCAAACATTACGGGATTACGGTGCTTTATTTCGTAATGCTCAGGTGATCTCTAGTGCCAGTTTTAATTGGATCAGTTATTTAGCTAGCTTAGTCTCTGTATCATTATTGCCTTTTTTATTACAGGGTGATTTAGGGTTAACGACGGCTGAGTATGGCGAGATAATGATCATCCCTTCGGCTGGGTTAATGATGGGCAGTTTTATTCTGAACAGTCTAAATAAAAAGTGGTCAATTAATCAGCTAATATGTCTTGCTCTCGTCATCATGTCAATTTCTGGTATATGGTTGGTTGTTTTTACTACGTCTCTATTTTCGTTAATATTTGGGTTTACATTATTAGCGGTTTCACAAGGGATCATCTTTCCATTGTCGATTACTTTACTATTGTCACCACACACTAAAAACGTAGGCACTATTTCTGCGTTATCTGGTTCTATCCAAATGTGTTTATCAGGTATTCTTGGTGGCTATTTAGTTAAGCATTGGGTTGTAGATCAAAACAGTTTAGGTGTCTTTTATTTATTGATTGCCTCTATGATGTTGTGTGTATTGTTTTGGAATAGGAAAGTTAGGCTATAAATAATATTAAAAATCAATAAATTAAATTTATTACAGCCGAGAGTTCTGGTTTTAAGCATACGGTCAGTTGTTCAGTGAATGATACAACTGCTATTTTGTTATTCTGCAGCGTTATCTTTTTAATCTTTCTATTAATGTAAATTAATGAACTAAAAAGTTTGATTTATTAGCATTTATGCGTAAATAATAAAGAATGTAAACTAATTGTTAATTTCGATTGCACTACGCAGGAGGTGCTATGTTACATTCTCACGATACGTCCTTACAGTTGACTCAATTGAGTTATGACGCAGTTCATCAACTCGCCCCCTCCTTCTCTGGGTTGCCTAAAACCATGCACGCGGATGGTAACTATCGATTAAGACGTTACTCCGTGATCTGTGTTGTTAATAACGATGTAGTGGAAACAAATAAGCATAACTTTGTACAAAGTGAAGACATCAATCACTTTCAAGGTGATGTTGTTCGTGAATTTGAAGGCATTGAAAAGGCGATTCTTCACAGTGAAGGTATGGCTGAAATGTGTCAAGTATTCATGGAGCTAAACCATTTACCCAATGGGCAAGAAATAGAAATCCATCAAATGCGTATTGCCGCTATTTACAAAGAAACCCAAATCGCACCAGAAGGTATTCATCAAGATGGGTTCGATCACATTGCCCTTATTGGTATTGATCGTTCGAATATTGAAGGCGGTGAATTACTGATTTATAAAGATTCAGAAGAAGCCCCATTTTTTAGAAAGATCTTAGAAGACGGTGAAGTGGCAATGGTTGACGATAGAAAGTTGTGGCACAACGGTCAGCCGATCCGCTTAATCGATCAAAACCATGAAGGACATATGGATGTTTTTGTACTAACGGCTAAGGATAAGAACGATGAACTTCACTCCTAATCACGTTCGATCCCAATTTGCCGCGTTATCACAGAAAGTTAATGATCAATCAGTGGTTTTTCTGGATGGTCCTGGGGGCTCTCAAGTTCCTAGTTCTGTGTTGTCTGCAATGACTGGTTATCTAGGGTATGCAAATTCAAACTTAGGAGGTCACTTTTTTTCAAGCCATGTCACAGATGCTGTGCTTAAACAGGCTCGTCAATCGTGTGCTGTATTTTTAAATGCTCCGACTGAAGATAATATTGTGTTTGGTGCCAATATGACGTCATTAACGTTTCAATTGAGCCGTACGATCAGCCGAGCTTGGAAAGCTGGAGATGAAATTATTGTGACGGCATTAGATCATTATTCTAATGTATCAAGTTGGCAGCAAGCAGCAGAAGATAAGGGCGTTATCGTTCACCAAGTGAGAGTGAATCTCGATGATTGCACATTGGATATGGATCATTTTTACTCATTACTTTCACCAAAAACTCGCCTTGTTGCAACCACCTATGCTTCAAATACCACGGGATCATTAGTGGATGTAAAATCAATGATTTTGGCAGCACATAACGTGAATGCAATGGTTTATGTAGACGCAGTACATTATGCACCTCACCATTTGATCGATGTTCAAGAACTCGATTGTGATTTTCTTGCATGTTCTGCCTATAAGTTTTTTGGACCACACGTTGGGATCGCCTATGTGTCAACAAGATGGTTAAGGGAATTAACCCCTTATAAAGTTGAACCTGCAACAAACATAGGCCCAGAGCGATTTGAAACAGGAACTCAGAGCTTTGAAGGTCTAGCTGGGATTGTCGCCGCTATTGAGTATTTAGCGCAGTGGGGAAGTGAAGGAAGCAGCTTAAGAGATAGGTTAATCGACAGTTTTGAGCAATTTAATAAGCATGAACTGCAATTGACTCACTATTTTTTAAGTAAGTTAACTTCGCGCAGTTATATTCAATTATATGGAATTAAAAACAGTGAAAACCTGTGCTCTCGTACGCCTACATTTGCGCTTAGGTTTAGTGGTTATACGCCCGAATACGTAGCGACAGTACTAGGAAAAGAAAATGTTTGCGTATGGAGTGGGCATTTTTATGCGCTAGGTTTAATTCGTCAATTAGTGTTGGAGGAAAGCGGTGGTGTTGTTCGTATTGGATTAATGCATTACAACACAACGGAAGAGATAGATTATTTATTCTCGTTATTAGATTCACTCGCATAAAATGCCGCGATATCACGTAAGTCAGCATCATTTAAACGTTGCAGTTGAGCTTTCATCATTGCAGCAAGAGGTCCAGTACGCTCCCCATTTTTATACGCTTTCATTGATGAATATAAATAGAGTTCATTTTGCTTATGCAGATTGGGGTAGCTGCTATTTGTCGTCTCGCCAGTACTACCATGACAATATACACAACTTGGCGATTTTATTTTACCTAGTTTTGCATCACCAGACAGTACGTTAAAAGAACAAAATAAAAATAGAAGAGGGAGATACTTAAACATTTTCAATACCTTACTGTATGAATTGTGATTAAGCCTTTATATTTTGATGGAGTCAATCACCGAAGTAAGGATTTGAGATATAGTTACTATTTTTATCATTAACTTGATGATAGACT
The DNA here is from genome assembly GCF_000196495.1 of Aliivibrio salmonicida LFI1238. Classification (NCBI taxonomy): domain Bacteria; kingdom Pseudomonadati; phylum Pseudomonadota; class Gammaproteobacteria; order Vibrionales; family Vibrionaceae; genus Aliivibrio; species Aliivibrio salmonicida. Next base: position 963,334 of record NC_011313.1, on the reverse strand, counting down.
TAATTTTAATTGAAAACAAAGTGCTAAAAGCTATTTTATAGTATATCATTCGCAAATTTATGAATGGTTAACTGTAAAGGAGTCGCAGTGTTTACCTATCTAATGAAGCATTTACCTGCGAACAAGTACCTTGCTGGAATTAGCAACGTCTTTATTATGCTATTACCCGTCTCTTTAATTTCGTCTTTTTGTTTATTAGCCTCTAATGGCGCAAGTCTATTTGAGTGGCGTGAAGTCAGTAGCGAGTTGAAGATTATTAGTTCACTCATTGCACAATTATTCCCTGTTTTACTTGTTGTTTTCTTTTCTCAATATCTGGCTTCTCTTCATAAACAACCCGTTGTTGCCGTCATTACTTCATCTGTTTTATTGTATTTTATTCTCTGTTTTCAATGGGAGTTATTTCATGATGGCAGTGTAATTCCTATCAATTTCCCTTTTGCTATTCTTATTCCTATTATCGTTAGCTTTTTTTATCAATACCTCCAATTGTGGTCAGTGTTTAAAGACACGAATTTGCCTAATGTTGTCGAACGTTCAATCAATCTTGTTATTTCAGTATGCTTAGTCAGTAGTCTTATTGTTTGTTTGAGTTATGCGATTAGATATGTGGTATTTGATGGTTTAGATCTTAGGTTAGGAATGCCAGATTTAGATCCCATGTCATTATTTGATGGGATTATTTATGAACTGATAAGAGGCGTTTTTTTGTCTATTGGGATCAATGGGCACGTGATTTTAGCACCTTATAAAATAGAACTTTTTAGGGTTACATCAGAGAGTCTTGTTCTGATTGAAGCGGGCATAGGAACCATGCCGATCTTAACCAGTAATTTTTATGATTTTTATACCGGAATGGGGGGATCGGGCAACACGCTTAGCTTGGTGTTATGTGTTTTATTATTTGCGAAAAATAAAGGGTAAGCGTGCGGGGAACTACACCTTGTCTTTTACATTCCAAGGTAAAAGTGAATCGATATCTGGCGATCCAACACATAAACGATCTAGACAATACCTAATATAATCGTAAGGGATTAATCCGTTTGCCTTTGCTGTTTCTACAATGCTGTAAAGCATTGCACTTGAATCTGCACCAGCCGTTGAACCCGAAAATAACCAGTTTTTCCGGCCGATAACAAACGGTTTAACCGCTCGCTCTGCTCGATTGTTATCAATAGATAACAATCCATCATCAATATAACGAACTAATTTATCCCATTGATTTAATGTATAGCTAATCGCCTCACCTAATTTTGTTTTAGGTGATACTCGACTAACTGCGCTATCAAGCCAATCACGGAGCTCTTTAAGTAAATCGCGGGCTTCTGTCTGCCTAGCAACATACTTGGCTTCAGGGGAAGCCTCTTTTAATAACGATTCGATCCGGTATAGCTTTTGGATTTTACTCAATACCCAATCTGCACTCCCTGTTTTCCCTTTTACTTGAACACGTTGAGCCTCAATAAATCGTCGACGTGCGTGTGCCCAACAGCCAACTAAAATCGCTTCAGTTTGTTCATAACCTTGGTAACCATCGGTATGTAAATACCCGTTATAACCTTTTAAAAAGTTAACTGGATGGTAGCCATGCCTGCTAGATTGATAATCATAAAGTACAATTCCAGGCAAAACACCAGAGCCTGGAGAATCATAGCCAGAGCAGTAGACCCACATATAACATTTTGCTTTTTCAACATCCAACACATTTACCGTTGTTTCATCACAATGCAGAGTGGGTTGTTCAAGCAAAATACGATGTAACTCGTTATTAAGAGGGGTAAATAGTACCGAGCATTTTATTAACCAATCCGCCATCGTTCGCCGTCCAATAATGATACCCCATTGCTGAAATAACGTTTCTTGACGATAAAGTGGAAGACTGTATTGAAATTTAGCCGTAATAATTTGAGCAAGTAAACTTGCGGTCGCAATCCCTTTAGGGATTGGTGACGCTGGCATTGGGGCTTGTTTAATGTCTACTGAAGTATTGTTTTTTTCACAATTTCGGCAAGCATATTTAGGACGAACATGTTGAATAACTTCCACTTTAGCTGGTACAAATTCCAACTTTTCACTGATGTCTTTACCCATCGCATGCATCTCTAGACCGCAACACTTACAAGTTTTATCTTTTATGTCGTGGATAATAACAGTACGCGGTAAGTCTTCAGGTAAGCGTTGGCGTTTTGGCTTTTGACGAGTGTAGGTAATCGTTTGTGTGTCATCATTTTCAATGATGATTTCTTCTTCTGTTTCATTGAATAAATCAAATTGAGTCGAGTCAGATTCACTGCTTTTACCAAAGCGCTGATGTTGAGCCAGTCGAAATTGCTCTAGAAGACGGTTATATTTATTTTCAAGCTGAAGCACAAGTGCTTTCAGCTCGTCAATGGTATCAGGAAGTGGTTTTATTTTATCAGTCATGTAGATGACTATATAACGATAATACAGGTAATCAATCGGTTGCCTCCTATTCTTGACTGAGAATCAACTATTTAAAGGGTTGTTTGATAATGTACCGGTTGATGTCCTAAGATATCAAAACCTTGAAGGTAAGGAATTTGAATGTTGCTGAGTTAGCATTGGCCCGTCTAAAAAAGCCAATTTCACCATCGCTGTTTTTTTAAAAGGTATCGAAAATATAATTATCGGGGATTTTATAACTGTTTTAGCCCTATTTCATGAGTTTTAGATACACTTATCCTACAAACCTTATTATGCTGCCCTCAATTCTGACTGAACTATCGCATGGGTGACTAAATCATTGACCGAATTTCCGACTCGGAAATTCGTAAACACCAGACGACTTTCACATAAAATACATTCGTACGGATCTACTTTTACATATCCTTTTAACATTGCGGCATACCCTGGCATTTTCGGCTCAGCTTCTATTGTCATACCTAAAGCTGCATAAACTCTAGGCAGAGCTTCTCCACGACGACGCATTGATAAAAAACCGTAGTATCGGATCATCTTGAAATGTTTATCAGGATAGTGCTCTACTATCCGTCTTATCATCTCTTCTGGTGATAATGTTAGGCTGTCTGTTGTTCCTGTTCGATGGTCTAAATAATTAAACGTTATCATTCCGCCTTTGGCGTAATGACTTAAACGTGACGCTGAAATTGGGGGCCGTTTTAAATACCGACCAAGATAGTTCATCGTCGGTTTTACATTATTTGTCTTTTTAGCAAAATGAAGCTTCCAACGACGATTATATTGACTGCTTAAAAAGCGTGACCAATCCGTTTTATTACGGATATAGGGGCATTCTTCGCTTGATAAATCAAGCTCATAATAAGCCTTACCCAATAAACTGACGATAGCCGCTCTCCAACAAGGCTCTGTCGTTTTCATTTGGAAGTAAATGGGTTTCCATAAACCGGTACGTTCACAAATTCCCCCACGAGTGACCGATAAATGTAAGTGCGTATTCCAATTCAGTTTTCGACCGTAAGTATGAAGAGCACAAAAGATACCGACATCTATTCCTTTATCTTTTGCCCATCCCAGCAGAATGTTTGCAGCACATTTGAATAATTTATTTAACAGCCAACGGTTATGACGAAAGATAGGCCATAGCGTGTTTGGAAGGGTAAAGGTGATGTGTTGATATTCGCATTCAGGGAAGACATGTTGTTGCTTTTGTATCCATCGCTCTGTGGCTTTCATGCCACAGCTACTGCACGCTCGAGATTTACAGGTTTGGTGAATATATTTGATATGGGTACAGTCAGGGTTGCAACAATGATATTCGCGAGAGCCAAAAGCCGCTGTCCCACAGGACAGCATCTTTGTGACATTTTCAATCACGACCGCTCTTAGGTTAGCTTTGTTATTATGAAGAAATTTAAGCCAGTTATTTTGACTATTAAATAATTGTTTCAGGGGTTTATATGCGTGCATGGCGATAGGATAAACGATTTATTGGCAACAATGGAAGAGGTTGAGTCCTTTTGATTTGCGCCGTAGGCGCCTATTGTTCTTTAATACTAAATTTCTGTCATTGATCAGTGAGATTTTACGTTTTAATAAACAATGCAAAGAGTTATGGAATGAAGACCAAGGTGAGAATCATATTGAGCTTGATATTGATGGTTCGCTAGGGGATTTCCTATACAACAATGATTACAGTAGTTACTTCGCCGATCATTACATATTACCGATGGGGGCTGCTATTTGGTCTTCAAGCTTGCAAGACATGAAAGCGTTTCCGTTGCACTTCTTTATTCGATTCTTCCATAATCATGGCTTATTAGACATCGCAAACAGACCACAATGGTATGTCATCCCTAATGGATCTTACTCCTATATTGCGCCTTTAATTGCGTCGTTTAAAAATAACATTCATTTAAACAGTCCAGTGACCAGTGTTACTCGCCATATTAATGGCGTGATTCTTGAGATTAATCATCAAGATAAGTATGAATTTGATGATGTAGTACTGGCTTGTCATAGTGACCAATCTCAAGCGATGTTGAGTGATATTACCACCACAGAAAAAATGATATTAAGTAAATTAACGTATCAAGAAAATGAAGTGGTATTACATACTGATGAGAGTTTATTACCAATACAAAGACGTGCTTGGGCGGCGTGGAATTATCATCTAGATACTGCGAGCAAACATAACCCCTCAAGTGTTACTTATAACATGAATATGTTGCAAGGGTTGGAAACACAAGAAACGACGTTTTGTGTGACGTTAAATAATTCTCCTTTGATCCATAAAGATAAAATATTAGGGGCATATAAATACGATCATCCTGTATTTAATGCAGACACAATAGAAGCTCAAGCTCGTCGTAGAGAAATATGCGGCCATAATCATACGCATTTTGCAGGAGCATATTGGTATAACGGGTTCCACGAAGATGGCGTAAAAAGTGCGTTAGATGTTTGTCAGCGTTTTGGGATTAGCCTATGACCCATTCATGCCTCTATCAAGGTGATGTTAGACACAGACGGTTTCAAACTAAATTACACGACTTTAGTTACCGTATGTTTTTTGTCGCGTTAGATCTTGATGAGCTAGAAGAAACGCAACAAGTCGGGTGGTTTAAAAAAGGCGGTTTTGCGCCGCTTGCTTTTAATCGTTCCGATTATATAGGTTCAACTGACGAGCCATTAAAAAAATCAGTGAGAGATAAAGTGGTGGAGCTTGGTGGAGAGCTTAATGAAGGGCGAGTTTTATTCGTTGGTCAAGTTCGATGCTTTGGTTTTTATTTTAGTCCAATCAATCTTTATTATTGTTATAACGAATCAGAAGAGTTGACTGATTTATTAGCGGAAGTGAGTAATACCCCTTGGAATCAAACGCATTATTATTTAATTAAAATGGATTCAGATAAAGTTATAGATAAAACGTTTCATGTATCTCCTTTTCTTAATTTAGACATGAAATATCATTGGTTTGTAAAGGCACCGAATAAGCATTTATCTTTGCATTTAGAGAACAGAGGCTTAGGTATAGAGCAAGAAAAAGTCTTCGATGCGACGATTGCAATGACACGTACCGAATTTAATTCAAAAAATATACGTCAACAAGTGATCTCTATTCCTCTGATGACCGTAAAAATAGTATGGGGCATTTATTGGCAAGCATTGAAATTACTAATAAAGCGAATTCCGTTTGTGCCGTACCCAAAGTTATAAGGAAAGAACAATGGATAGTAACCAAATAGATACATCAACATTGAAAAACTCAACGGCCATTGATAATTACCCATCAATGCATTGGATTGATGGAATGGCACGTAAAATTCTTCTCGACTATTTAGGGAGAATGACTCAAGCGTCATTGACAATTAATGATAAAAAAGGACAAGTGGTATTAGGTAATCCTTTGGCAACGCTACAAGCCGTTGTTGAAATTAATAATACAGAAGCGTATAGAAAAATTTTATTTGGGGGGGGGATTGGTGCAAGTGAAGCGTATGTTTCAGGTTGGTGGACAAGCCCAAACTTAACGAAAGTAATTCAAGTACTAGGGCGAGAGCAAGGTGTACTGGATAGAGTAGAAAGCAGCTTCAGTAAAGTGATTCAATTATTTGATTTAATGAACCATAAACGCAATAGGAACACCGAGGAAGGTTCAAAAAAGAACATCTTAGCGCATTATGATTTAGGCAATGAGATGTATAAAACCTTTCTTGATAAGGAGATGCTGTATTCAAGTGCGATTTACCCACACGCTGATGCCAATTTAGAAGAAGCTCAACTGTTTAAGTTACAGACTATTTGTGAACGATTGGAATTAAAAGAAGGTGAAACGTTACTTGAGATAGGCACAGGATGGGGCGCATTAGCTATTTACGCCGCTCAACACTACGGAGTAAAAGTAACCACAACAACGATATCAGATGCTCAATTTGAATTTGCACAGCAGCGTGTAAAGCGTTGGGATTAGAAGATAAAATCACTTTGTTAAAGCAAGACTACAGAACACTTGAAGGGCAATATGATAAATTAGTCTCGATTGAAATGATAGAAGCGGTAGGGCACGAGTATTTAAGTACATTCTTTGATGTATGCAGTCGACATTTAAAACCTGAAGGTAAAATGTTAATACAAGCGATTACGATTTCAGACCAACGTTATGATCAATACAGAAAAAGTGTCGATTTTATTCAACGCTATATTTTTCCTGGTGGTTGTTTGCCTTCGGTTAGTGTAATGGCGAATAAAGTCGCTCAAAATACAGATATGGTGATCACCTCTCTGCACGATATTGGGCTTGATTATGCTAAAACCTTGCGTCATTGGTATGAGCGTTTTGATGATGCAAACGCTGAATTAAAACAAATGGGTTATGGCGACGATTTTATTCGCCTGTGGCAATTTTACCTTTGTTATTGTGAAGGTGGCTTTCTAGAACGTAAAATCAGTACGGTTCATTTAGTTGCCGCTAAACCTCAAAATGGTGTGGTTTAAGTGTTGATTTAAAATTCATTTATTATTGATTGCTAGTCGATAAGTTAGGAGGCTCCCATGCTACGTTACTTCCCTCTAATCAATGGAGTATGGTTTCAGCTTGCGTGGTTTGCTGCGATTATTTATAAGCAGCAAGCCATTCCTTTTTTACTGGTTTCTATCATTCTTCATTTGCTTGTTTCGCCAAAAAGAAAAGTAGATACGCTGTTACTTATCTCCGTCGCCACTTTTGGTGTTATGAGTGATGTTTTACTGTCGTATTTTAATATATTCCTGTTCACTAATGACGTGCTTATTCCTTTTTGGCTTATTCTGCTATGGTGCCACTTTTCTTTTGCTATCAATCATAGCCTAGGTTGGTTATCTCGTATTCCTATGGTGTTCGTGGTGTTACTCGGTGCCATTGTTGGGCCTCTTAACTATCTTGCAGGCTATCGCTTAGGAGCGGTTGATTTTTATTATTCATATGAAATTACTTTATTTTCAGTAGGAGTGATCTGGGCCGTGAATCTGTGCGTATTTACTATTATCCAGAAACAACTTTCACAGCGTTTTGATAATAAAGGAATAGCCGATGTTCAAGTTAATTAAGGTATTGATGATTGCGGGACTGCTAATGACAAACAGTGTATTAGCATCACCATTAAGCGGCTTATCTAGCAGTGGTAAATCTGAGTTGTCGTGGTTTTTAATATCAGTGTATGAAGCGCAATTGTTTACCTCGTCGGGTAAATTTCAATATGGTGATTATCCTCAAGCGTTAGAAATTGAATACTACCGACACATATCAAAAGAAAATTTAATCAAAGCAACCAAAGATCAATGGGAAGATCAATCTATTAACCACCCTAAGATTGACGCGTGGCTTGTTGAATTAGAAACGGTATTTCCGGATGTTAAACCCCAAGATAAATTAGTATTTACTATCGATAAAAATGGATCAAATCAGTTTTATTTGAACGATAAACCCTTAGGTAATATCGCGAACCAAGACTTTTCACAATTATTTTTAGACATATGGGTTTCAGAGAAAACGACCTACCCAGATTTACGTCTTGAGTTGATAGGAGATAGAAAATGAAACGATTGAGTTTGTTTTTATTCGGCTGTTCGTCTCAAGACATCAGTGATTATGAAGAGGCTTCTCCTACTTTTTCAATGAAAACCTTTTTTGAAGGTGATTTAAAAGCAGAAGGTATAGTAAAAGACTTTAGCGGTACAGTGATAAGAACGTTTGTCGTTGATCTTCAAGCTCAATGGAATGGAGACACATTAACGCTAGACGAGCAGTTTCTATTTAATGACGGCGAAGAACAAGACCGAACGTGGGTTATTAAGGACCTAGGTAATAATTCATACACAGGAACTGCCGGTGATATTCTTGATACCGCCTATGGTAAAAGTGCAGGAAATGCCCTGAACTGGCAATACTCTATGATATTAAAGGTCGACGATTCACACTATGAAGTTGAGTTTGATGATTGGATTTATCAAATATCAGACAGTGTTGTGATCAATGAAACTGCTATTTATAAGTGGGGAATACAAGTCGGCGAAGTGGTCTTGGTGATTAGAAAATAAGTCGTTCATACAAAGCCACCCCTTATTGAGGTGGCTTGAAAGAGGGCAATTATTTACAAACTAATTCAGAATTTCTTCCTTTTAACTTTTTATAAGCAGCCATCATATTGTCTTTTTTAACAAAACGTTGTGGCGGCTCTAGCACAGACAGCTGATAATCCGTATTTTCATTAGCTATTGATGAAGTTGGAGTAATTACGACGACGTTTAAATTTGGATTTAAGCGTTTTATTTGTTCTGCAGTACCAAGTCCATTTTCAATATGAAATTTCCCCGCGATATGCATTACTTGAGCCCCCGAGTGTCGCTTCAGATACGTGACAATGCTTTCTGCCATTGTTGCATCCCACGTTATTTGTGACGCAAACTGTTTTTGAGTTTGGTCTTTATCACCATGATGCATTGATGCGAAAAATTTTGATTTATAAGGCGAATCTGATGTATCTACGTTATTTGCTACCCATGTTCTTTCTGTGTCATCAAGTTTATCAAGATAAGTAATACCTTGTTGTCCAATACATTTAACTATTGGTTTTGGGGCATTAGACGCAATAATGTCATGATCAGTGGCTTTTGCGAGTTCAACTAATGGGCGATAATCACTTTCATAATTAGGCCATGCATCGGCCTCTGACATTAACGTTTGTTCACCAATTTCTCCTGCTATATACGCATCAATTACAGGTTGTTTATTGCGGCTAAATTGCTCCATAGAAAGGGCTAGTTTAGGGTTTTTGCTTGATAATTGTTTAAATAGGTCTGTTTGAAAGCGATGAACTGCAGCATGGGTATGCCATTCTCCAATTAAAATAACGTCAGCGTTGGTTATTTCACTTGGTAATTGAGATAAAGAGAGCCCTTCTCCGTTTGGAGATAATAATTGGTAATCATAGAAACTAGTAACCGAAGACGTGTTGGATTGAATGCTTTGGCTACACCCGGATAAAAGAAGCAAAGAAAGCGCAAAAATGAACGTGATAGATTTCATAGGAACAACTTAGTAAAGAACAGAAAAGTAGAATAGGGTAATTAACGACTATTTTCAATCTTAATAGTAATCATTATCAACTGTAGTGTGAGATCGCTTAAAGAAATGACATGGGTGTAACACCAATGTCATTCACGTTATTGTATAATAGGTTTCAACGTACTTAAGTAAGGATATTTATGAGTGCTCAATACTTTGATGAAAAAAGTAGTTATGAAGAAATCGAGCTAGAATGGCTTGATGCAATGGAAATTGGTTTGTATTTTGATGATTCAATGCATTCTGAGAGTGATACTGAAACCACTCTCAACAATTAATTCTCACAGAGTAATTAACTCTAATCACTTGATTTAGGCAAAAAGGAAATAGATTCCCCTTCCGCGGTTAAAATCGAAATCTGTACCGGCTTGCCTTTGTCATCCAGCCTTAATTCCCCTATAGAACTCTTGTTGATCAATTTATCGTTATTGGTTACTGACGGATCTCGTTTTATTACGACTAAATTTTTACGTTTCGTAAACCAATTTAATGGTGAATGTGGGCTATAAAGCACTCTATCCATAAAGTCACAGAAACGAAGCAACGTATTGGGAAATTCATTTTTAAACCCGCTACAGGTGATTTGATAGATATCAGGACTCGATTTACTGTGACGTAACTTGATGTCATAAGCAAAAGAGTAATGCACATCACCAGATAGAATAACAAAATTTTGAGGCGTTTTAGGATGAGTCAAAATACTTAATAAGGTATTTGCGGATCCTGGGTGAGCCATCCAGTTTTCTGCATCAATAACTAAAGGTTGACCTAGAATGGTCATTGTTTTTTGTAAGGCTTCGATAAACTTCACACCAAAAATTGGTGCAGCAGAGACAATAATGATGGCCTCTTGCCCAATAAGTTCGTGCTGAAAATCTAACATCGCTTCCCAATCCATGAGGCCAGAGGGTTTATTGGCGTTTGATTCTGAGCGCCAACGGCGGGTTCTTGTGTCCAATACTACGATTTTTGGAGTCGTAAGAATAGAGTAATGCCATTCCTCAAATCGAGTAAGTTGATGAATAATTTGCGTATGTTTTTTATGATCATAATGACTAAAGAGCTCACGAAAGCGATCAAGAAAATCCTCGTCGAATTGCTCTGGATTATTCCCCCATCCCTGACAAAGAAAGTACCCCATTAATCCATTACCAATGACCTGAGCGGCAAGAGGGTGACCATTAACGGCGTTTTCCCAGCCAATCGTTAAGTTCCAATCGTCAGTGATATCGTGATCATCAAAGATCATATAGGTGGGAATATGAGCAAACAATTGCTGAACGTCTTTAAGGCCTAAAACAAATTGTTCAATAATTTGTTTTTCTTTTTTCCAACACTGCTGCCATTTTTTATCGAGATTTGGCAGGGATTCAGGTAAAGAGACACAATCCCATAATGTCGGAGACCACACCAATAGGTACATGACAAAAAACTCAGAAAAGGTCATTAGATGGTTTTCGTGTTCGGTAGAGCTAAAAATTGGGCGAGATTTATATAAATTCCATCGAGAAAGGAAATTAGTATTATCGATATAATGAGGCAATATTTTATCGCGATAATAGAGATTATGCTCATGTGAATATAATGAAGATCCCGTTGGTATTGTTGAGTCCGGCAGTATTTCTTCAAATAAACCTAATTGAGGAATAATTTGTTGAATAGCGATTAACATTGGCCCTGCAACATCATCCGCATAGATTTGATCTCCACTCATCATCAATAAAGCGGCTCTTTCTTCTATTGCTTGTGTTTTTAGTTGTTGGTTTGCAATAACTAAACTGTCTTTACTTGGGTAATGAGGGTTACGGCAAGACCCATGCAGTACATAATCGGCTTTGTCTTTGATGATGAAAGAAAATGTTGTTTCGTTTGGATATAAGGCATGAGGCAACAAACTCGATAATGAGCCATGTTGAGTCGTTATGTCGTAATAAAGCGCTTGGTTTACAGGAAAACTTTCTTTGCATTGCAGTAGGTAAACCCAAGCATTCTGGCCAATGTTAATGCCTTGTTCGTCTGTGATGATGAACTGGTGTGAGTGCAACCCGCATTGAATTGTTGTATGTCCTTCAAGACGCTCAGAGGTTGTGAGCCATAGGTTCACTTCTGTTGGGCTTGATTTTCTAACAATAGGGCCAGCAAGAATTAAGGGTAAGATAATAGGCATCAATTAATACAACGTTGAATAATGGATGTCTATTATCATACGTGAGCGGCCTTAACTTGCAACATCCTGTATTTTAGCTTGTTTGTATAGTTCCAGTGTTTTAAGTCGTTGTACTGAATGATCAACAATGGGATCAACATAATTATCTGGTTTCAACAGTGGTTTCACACTGGGTTGATGTAGCTGCTTTCCTAAGAGAGCGGCTAAGTTAGGTAACCAGTATTTAATGAAAACGCCATTATTATCAAAGCGTTCACTTTGTGTTGTGGGATTAAAAATACGAAAATAAGGTGAGCTGTCACAACCTACCGAAGCACACCATTGCCAACCTCCATTATTTGATGCAAAGTCACCATCAATGAGTGTAGACATAAAATATTGTTCTCCCCAGCGCCAATCAATGTGTAAATCTTTTACTAAAAAACTCGCTGTGATCATACGTAATCGATTATGCATCCAACCTGTGGTATTCAGTTGTTTCATCGCGGCATCGACAATAGGGTAGCCAGTTTCACCATTACACCATTGTTCAAACTGATCTTGTTTATTATTCCACTGAATGTGTTTTTCAAAATCAAGGAACGCGTGGTTCTTCGATAAGCTAGGAAAAAAATAGAGTAAGTGGGTGTAAAATTCTCGCCAAATTAACTCATCAAGCCAAATTTCTTGACCTTGTGAGAGTTGATTATTGGCTTCTAAGTGCAAACGTAAAATACATTGTTTTGCTGAAAGTGCACCAATAGCAAGATAAGGCGATATTTGACTCGTACCATCGATGGCTGGGTAATCACGCTGATCATGATAATCTTGCGATTTCTCTCGGCAAAATAGACGCATTTTTTTAAGTATTGCAGTATTCGAAACTGGCCACACTTTGCTTTCATTATTCATCGATGAGGTAAATTTTCTATCTAAATAAGATGTTAATGTACTTAACTGTTGTTCAGACAGTGGAACTGAAGGAATGACTTTTTCTATGGTTGGGAAGTGCTGATAAAAATACGCTCTCCATGCTTTTTTAAAGGGGGTGAATACTTTATAAGGTTTCTGGGTTTTATTTATTATTTTACCAACCGTGACGGCGCACTTTGCATTATAGAAGTGGCTCTCAATATTCGTTAACTGTGATCTTACATCGGCATCTCGGGCTAATTCATCGGCTTCGTATTCTTTATTCGCAAACAGATGAGTAATATTGAGATCGTTGCAGAGCATTGTAAGTTGCTCTGAGGTATTTTTGAACCACGGGCAAGACACAATAATTAATGGGACGTTTATTTCTTGCAGCTCTTTTTCTAACTCAAGTAAACGTCTTTTAATTAAATCAATTTGAATAGAAGATTTATGGTGTTTTTTCCATTGCGCTTCACTAACGACATAAAGAGCAATGGTTGGTTCTTGATTGGCAAGGGCTGCCGATAACGCAGGGTTATCAGCAATTCTTAAATCAGTTCTAAACCAAACACATTGTGTCGTTGGTTTATAATCCATAGCGTAATCTCAATTCTTGAGGGTATGGATTCAGGAATGATTGTTTGGCTAAATATTCGTTAGTATGTATTCCTAAATGGTGTTTAATTAAGGTTATCGGAGACAATAGAGGCAGTAATCCTTGATTGTATTCTTGAATCACAAGCGCTAATTCTTTTTTCTGTGGTGATTCTAGTTCTTTTTTGAAATACCCTTGTAGGTGCATTAATACATTTGTATTGTTTTTGCGTGACGCACGAATCGACATGGTTTGCATTAATTGAGTACGATAAATAGCAAAGAACTCGTGAATGTCATAATCCGCGACTTTAGCGACTAATTTACCGAGTTCTCTATAACCTACGGTTGAATGAGACATTAAGGTGTATTTATAGCGGGAATGAAACGCAATGATTTTCCCTGGTGTTGGGTTGCCATCCATCGATTTATATAAATCATTTAAGCAGAACACACGAGTAATGAAGTTCTCTTTTAATACAGGATCAGAGAGTCGTCCATCTTCTTCTACGGGTAACCAAGGCATCTCTTTCATTAATATTTGAGTATAAAGACCTACGCCATTTTTAGTCGCACTATTTTTACTATAAACTTTGACACGCTCCATGCCACAGCTTGGAGAATTAGCGCAGACAATGTAACCACACATTTCGGTTTCTTTTAATCGATTAACGGTTTTCTGTGAGAATTGGATCATTGAATCGGTGTAGTCAAGTGATGCATTCTTTGAATCAACTAGGGCGATACGCTCTTCGTTAGTAACAAGACGTATGGTTGGCCTAGGAACTGACATTCCACTGCCGACTTCAGGGCAGATTGGAACATAAGTGAAATAAGGGGCAAGCACTTTAGAGGCAAACTTATTACTTTTGTGCCCGCCATCAAAACGAACACTTTCACCATTGACGCATGAACTTATACCAACTTGAATATCCATGATTTACACTCCATTGCTTATTTTTATTATATGTAGTTAATTAAACGAATTAACTCTCCATTTGGATCACTTCAGCTTGACTCTTTTTTTTTACTCACGCAAACTGCCTGTAAACATATTGTGACACCTCTCTTATTAAGGATTGTTTGTGCGTCTTGAAGTACAGTGTAAAGATCGATTAGGTCTAACCCGTGAGTTACTTGATATTCTTGCTTCTCAGAGTATTGATTTACGAGATATCGAGATTGATAAATCGGGCTTAATTTACCTTAACTTTCCTGAAGTTGACTTTGAAGAGTTTAGTCTATTAATGGCAAAAATTCGACGAATCGATGGGGTTATTGATGTAAGAAAAATTCAATTCTTACCGAGTGAACGTCGTAATACCGAATTGCTTGCGGTATTGAGTACATTACCAGACCCTGTTTTTTCGATTAATTTAAAAGGTAAAATTGACACGGTAAATCACGCGGTAATGTCATTGTTTAAATTAGAAAGAGAGGCGTTAATAGCTCAACCAGCGACGGTTCTTGTTCCTGATTTTAATGTCATGCTTTGGTTAGAAGAGTCGCGTATTCGTCAACGTGAATCAATGAAAGTTGATGGTGTTGCTTATGTGATGGAAATTATGCCGGTATACATTACGAATGACAGTAATGCATCGATACTGGTAAGCGCGGTGGTAATCATTAAGCCCGCAGTAGAATCACAGCACGCAAGACCTTTTATCCCTGAATCGTCTAATTTGGGTTTTGAGCATTTTGTCGGCTCATCGACTAAATACAAAAAATTGATTTCTCAAGCGAAAAAACTGTCCGATATTGATCAATCTTTGCTTATTCAAGGAGAGACGGGAACGGGCAAAGAAATGCTAGCACGTGCTTGTCATAATGCTTCTATTCGTTCGGGTAAGGCATTCATGGTAGTTAACTGTGCAGCCATGCCTGATGACGTTGCGGAGACTGAATTATTTGGTTATGCCCCTGGTGCGTTTCCAAATATGCCAGAAGGAAAGAAAGGGATTATTGAACAAGCCGATGGCGGAACCGTTTTCTTTGATGAAATCAGTGAAATGAGCCCTCTATTACAGATTAAGTTATTACGTTTCATCCAAGATGGTAATTTTCGTCGTGTTGGAGAAGAGAAAGAAATTCACGTTGATGTAGGTATTATTGGCGCGAGTAAGAAAGAACTTCTAGACTTAGTAGAACAAGGCATATTCCGAGAAGACCTTTATTATCGATTGAACGTGTTGTTTTTAGAGATCCCGCCATTGCGTGAGCGCCCATCAGATGTTGCTACGTTATTTGAATTTTTTGTTGCTCAATTATGCAAAGAGTTAGGTATCGTTAAACCGTCGATATCGGAAGATGTTTATGAGTATTTACGCAGTTATTCGTGGCCTGGAAACGTGAGACAGCTGAAAAGTGCAACCTTAAAAGCCCTAACTCAGATGGACCGAAATCAGTTGAATATTTCTCATTTCATGTTGCCTAATATGGATAAAAATAGTACGAATATGATGAATCTCAATATAGATGGTACGTTGGATGAAATCATGAAAACCTATGAATCTACTATTTTATCAAGTTTGTATAGTGATTTTCCATCGAGCAGAAAACTCGCTAAACGTCTGGGTGTTTCTCATACTGCAATTGCGAATAAATTACGTGATTATGGTATCGGTAAGAAGTAGGGATGAACAATATGGATGTACATTTTGATTTTGACCATTATCAAGTTCGTTTGATTAAAAGCAGTGATGCCGTAATGATTGCTAATTATTTTATGCGTAATCGTCATCACCTAGAGCCGTGGGAGCCAAAGCGTGCGAACGCTTTTTTTACTGCAGAGGGCTGGAAGCAACGTCTGCTGCAACTTGTTGAACTGCATAAACATAATTTGGCGTTCTATTTTGTGATCTTTGATAATCAAGAAAAGAGAATCATTGGTACAGTGAGCTACAGCAATATTACTCGATTTCCATTCTATGCAACGAATGTAGGCTATTCGCTAGATGAAAATGAACAAGGCAATGGAATCATGCAACGCGCCGTAGAAAAAACCATTCATTGGATGTTTACGGTTCAGAATCTTCATCGAATCATGGCCGCTTATATTCCCCGTAACAATAAAAGCGGTAA
Organism: Aliivibrio salmonicida LFI1238; assembly: GCF_000196495.1. NCBI lineage: Bacteria > Pseudomonadati > Pseudomonadota > Gammaproteobacteria > Vibrionales > Vibrionaceae > Aliivibrio > Aliivibrio salmonicida. The sequence goes on along the minus strand of NC_011313.1, from coordinate 947,054 downwards.
TGTATTATCTAAACTTGGCTTTGTAAAAGAAGGTGAAGCGAAAGCTTATTTATACATCAATGGTGGGTGGGAAGATCATATTCTTACCTCAAAAACAAATGAACACTGGAAGCCTGATTAGATTGTGCATTGTTGATTTCTTAGAATGAATAATTGATATAGGAATAATGAACGAAAGATAAACAGAGCGCTAAGTGTTTGTTATACTCAGTTTGTTATTGAATAAAATTAATAAATAGAAAGGATTTTTAAATGTTAAAGTTCATTAAGTTTTTACAATTGTTGATTCTGGGTGTGGTAGGTGCGTTTGTTATCCAATCAACCGTATTACATGGTATTGGTATTTTTTCTGAGCGTTATGTGATCATGAGTTTACTACTTATGGCTCTACTTCAATTGGCTATCTTCATTATCTATAAGCTTGTAGAAGATGATTTCACCAATGAACCGAAAAAATAGCGCGAATTACGGCTAAAAATAAAAACCGATGACCTAATATGGCATCGGTTTTTTGTGTCTGTCGTTGGAAATCAGAATAATTCGGTTAATGCGCTATCAATGGCGTTAACTAATTTTGTGATGTGCTCAGGCTCTGAAATAAACGGAGGCATCATATAAATAAGTTTACCAAATGGTCGGATCCAAACCCCTTGGTCAACAAAGTGCGCTTGTATTTTTTCCATTTCGACTGGTGTTGTTAATTCGACAACCCCAATTGCCCCTAACCAGCGAACATCAGCAACGACATCGTGTTTTTTTAGTGTAGGCAATAGCTCTGAAAAACAGGTTTCAATTTGTTTAGTTTGAGTTTGCCAGCGGTTTTGTTTAATTATCTCTAGACTTGCATTAGCAACGGCACAGGCTAACGGATTCCCCATAAATGTAGGGCCATGCATAAAGCAACCTGCGTCTCCTCCACATACGGTATCTGCCACAACTTTACTGGTTAAGGTCGCAGAGAGTGTCATATACCCCCCCGTTAAGGCTTTACCAATACACATAATATCAGGTTCAATATCCGCGTGTTCACAAGCAAATAACTTACCTGTTCGACCAAATCCCGTCGCAATTTCATCCAAAATCAGTAGTAATCCATAATAGTCACATAAGCGACGCACTTCTTTTAGATATTGAGGGTGGTATAAACGCATTCCACCAGCACCTTGGACGATAGGTTCAAGGATCATCGCTGCAATGTCGTTATGATGTTCTGCTAACATCGTTTCTAAAGAAATAATGTCATTAGGGTTCCATTCTTCGCCAAACTTACTTGTCGGTGAATCCACAAATAGGTGCTCAGGAAGAAAGCCCTTATACAAACCATGCATAGAGTTATCAGGGTCAGTAACTGACATTGCTGCAAATGTATCACCATGGTAACCGTGACGGACGGTTATGAATTTAGATCGAGGTTGTCCTTTTGCATGCCAATATTGCAGTGCCATCTTTAAGCTGACTTCCACCGCAACAGAACCTGAATCGGCTAAGAAAACCTGCTCTAATCGAGAGGGGCTTAACTCGACTAATTTTTTACATAAATCAACCGCGGGTTGGTGGGTAATACCGCCAAACATAACATGTGCCATTTTATCGGTTTGATCTTTCAATGCTTGATTAAGATGTGGGTGGGAGTAGCCATGAATAGCTGACCACCAAGAAGACATGCCATCGACCAATTCTCGCCCATCTTCTAAATAGAGGTTAACCCCGTACGCGTGAGTGACAGGGTAACAAGAAAGAGGGTTCAAGGTAGAAGTATACGGATGCCAAATGTGCTGACGGTCAAAATCCAAATCGATACTATTGCTCATTAATTCACCAGTTGTAAACTTTGTACTTTCATTTAGGTTGACAGTGTATCGTTTAACCGTAGACTAGCCAAGTATAAAAACAACACAAAATTAAAGGAATTTACACGTGGAAGTGAGACATAACTGGACAGTAGTAGAAGTTAAGGCCTTAATGGATAAGCCTTTTATGGATTTAGTCTTTGAAGCTCAACTTGTTCATAGACAATATCAAGAAGCAAATTACGTGCAAGTGAGTACGTTGTTATCAATCAAAACAGGCGCATGCCCTGAAGATTGTAAATACTGCCCTCAAAGTGCTCATTACCGCACTGATGTCGATCGTGAACGTCTAATGGAAGTAGAAAGTGTGCTTGATGCGGCGAAAAAAGCGAAGGATTCGGGTTCAACGCGTTTTTGCATGGGAGCGGCTTGGAAGAATCCAAAAGAACGTGATATGCCTTATCTATTGGATATGATTAAAGGCGTGAAAGACATTGGCCTAGAGACATGCATGACTTTGGGGATGATCACATCAGATCAAGCTGGCGAATTATCAGGCGCAGGATTGGATTACTACAACCATAATTTAGATACCTCTCCAGAATTTTACGGCAATATTATTACGACACGTACTTATCAAGATCGTTTAGATACGTTATCACATGTTCGTGATGCCGGAATGAAGATTTGTTCTGGTGGCATTATTGGCATGGGGGAAAGTGTTAATGACCGTGCCGGACTGTTTGTTGAATTAGCGAATCTTCCGCAACACCCTGAATCAGTACCTGTGAATATGCTTGTAAAAGTAAAAGGTACGCCATTAGAAGATGCAGAAGACGTAGACCCATTTGATTTTATTCGTTTGATTGCTGTTGCTCGGATCATGATGCCAGAATCAGCGGTTCGCCTATCTGCTGGTCGTGAAAGCATGAATGAACAGATGCAAGCTTTGTGCTTTATGGCAGGGACCAACTCGGTTTTTTATGGTTGTAAATTATTGACGACGCCAAACCCTGATGAAGACAGTGACATGCAGTTATTTAAAAAACTGGGTGTGAACAGCCATCAAGTGGCTCAAAAGCCAGATGAAGTTCAAGAACATGAATTATTAGATCGCGTTGCTGAGCGTGTGGCTTCTCGCCCTGATAAAAACGATTTATTTTATGAAGCAAGCGTTTAGTGAACGTATTAGCTCTGCACTTACTTTGCGCAAGCAAGCAGGGCTAACTCGTGCCAGAACGGTTATTGAACAAGGTAATCAATCCAGATTAAGTGTCGATGGTAAATCGTACCTTAATTTTTCAGGGAATGATTATCTTGGCTTAGCCGGCAGTCAAGAATTAACACAAGCATGGCAACAGGGCCTCTCTTTATATGGCAGTGGCAGCGGTGCTTCACCTTTAGTTACTGGCTATTCAAAACCTCACGCTGATCTTGAATCACAGTTGGCTGAATGGTTAGGTTTTGATTGTGCTGTGTTATTTAATTCGGGCTTTAGTGCCAACCAAGCGGTTCTGTTTTCATTATTAGAAAAAGGCGATCAAGTCGTTCAAGATAAATTGAATCATGCCTCGTTGATGGAAGCAGGAATTTTATCACCTGCGAGCATGAAGCGTTTTAAACATAATGATGTAGCACACTTAGATAAATTACTGAAGGCATCAATTTGTAATCCTTCTTTGGTGGTAACGGAAGGCGTTTTCAGTATGGACGGTGATCTTTCCCCTTTATCTGAGTTATCAAGAGTAACGAAAGAAAATAACGCTTGGTTCATGGTGGATGATGCTCATGGGTGCGGGGTGCTAGGAAGTCATGGCCGTGGATGTTGCGATCTTTATCAAATTACGCCTGATATTCTCGTTGTTACTTTTGGTAAAGCGTTTGGTCTGTCTGGTGCTGCGGTATTGTGCAACGTTGAGTGTGGCGATTATTTATCTCAGTTTGCTCGTCATCATGTGTATTCAACCGCGATGCCACCAGCACAAGCACATGCGTTATCACATGCGTTATCGATGATCCAACAACAAGAATGGCGTCGTAAAAAACTAGACGAGTTAAGTCAACAATTTGAATCAGAGTTAAGATTATGTGTTGGTGTTATTACAACGCAAACACCAATCAAGCCGATCATTATTGGTGACAGCGAAACCGCGATAGCCTTATCTGATTCATTAAAAGAAAAGGGAATGTGGACTACCGCGATTCGTCCCCCCACAGTCCCGTTGGGTACTGCTCGTTTACGAGTGACGTTAAGTGCAAACCATTCAGAGAAAGACATTAAATTGCTTACTCAAGCGATAACAGAATTAAGGTGATGGAATTATGGTTAATCAAGCTGTCGCCATAGACGCCGAATATTGGATTAAAAATCACAGTAAAAATAAAGAAGCGATTGCTGCTGCATTTAGTAAAGCGGCTCATACTTACGATCGCTCGGCAGAGTTTCAACGTCAAGTCGCGGATCATCTTATGTCGTATTTACCAATAAAATTAGATGGGGTGCGTGTTCTTGATATCGGTTGTGGTACTGGATATTGCAGTGAACAACTGCTGAATCGTGGGGCAACCGTTGTTGCATTTGATTTGGCTCATGCAATGCTGGTCAAAGCGAAAGAACGTTGCGGTGATTATAACATTTCTTATGTTCAAGGTGATGCGGAAGATCTTCCTTTTGATGTGAATGAATTTGATGTAGTGATTTCTAGTTTAGCGTTGCAATGGTGTCAGGATTTATCTGTTCCTTTAGCTGAAATGAAACGAGTTACCGAAAATAAAGGCAAGGTTATATTCTCAACTTTGCTAGATGGATCTCTGTTTGAGTTAAAAAAAGCATGGTCAAAGGTTGATATATATCAACATGTGAATGAATTCATTACCTTATCGGCTGTAAACCTTGCGTTAGCGCAATCTGAGAACCATTCCTATCAACTAGACTGCATTCCTGTTGAGATGATGTACTCTTCTGCGACAGCTTTAATGAAGGATTTAAAAGGCATTGGAGCAACGCATTTACCTAGTGGCCGACAGTCAGGTTTGCTGAGTAAGCAAAAGCTATTAGCAGTAGAAGAGGCATATCAAATGTTTAAAAATGAATTTAACCGCTTACCTGCAACGTATCAGGTGGGTTATGGAGTTATACGTAATGATTGATGCATTTTTTATTGCAGGTACAGATACAGATGTTGGTAAAACCGTTGCTTCAAAAGCAATTCTAGATGCGTTAAACATGAAAGGTTTACGTACCGCAGCTTACAAACCTATTGCGGCTGGTTCAGAAGATAAAGGTGATGGTGTTCAAAACTCTGATGCGATTCATTTACGCTCTGTCGCTAACGTAGAGTTAAGCTATGATGAAGTAAATCCCTACGCATTATTGTTGCCTACCTCTCCGCATATCGCGGCGGCTGCTGAGAATATTGTGATTGATTATTCTGTTTTATCTAAAGGGTTAGCATCACTTAAAGCCAAATCTGATATCGTATTAGTTGAAGGGGCGGGTGGTTGGCGTGTACCGGTATCTAAAAGCGATTGCTTATCTACATGGGTGCAGCAAGAAAAGCTCCCTGTTGTGTTAGTTGTAGGCATTAAATTAGGGTGTTTAAGCCATGCGATGCTAACAGAAGAAGCGATAAAGCATGATGGTTTAGACATTGTTGGTTGGGTAGCAAACCGAGTGAATCCGGGCACTGAGCATTACGCTGATATTATCGAGATGTTAGAAGATAAGATGCCGGCACCAAAACTGGGGGAAATCCCGTATATGCCAAGTATTAAGCGCAAGAGTATGGGTAAATACATCAATCTTGATTCTTTAATGGAGATTTAATAATTTTAAATTGATGCCTTATGATTTAAAATGCAATAAAGCCAATATTTGTTATGATATTGGCTTTATTTTTATCTGATTTCAGTCATATACTGCTTTCTTTTACTAAATTGTATATTAGTAATTATTTGATCTTTTCTCTCTTCACCAACTAATCGAATTGCTGCTCTCATTATGGCTCGATCTTTATAATTTAAATAATAGATATCACACATGATCGATCGAATCGCTTCATTAATTGTCATACCTTGTATTTGCAATTGTTTCAGTATCTTTCGATCTGAAAAAGTAAAGTCAATTAAGTTCATGATGATATCCTATGCTCTATATAAAGGAAAAGTGCTTCCTTAATGTTTATAGACCTAATGATATTCTTATTAACAAGTTGGAATATGGCACTTGTAAATTAAAATCAAACACAAATGCCATTGTTGAATCATGGTTAATTAATTGAAAATTAAGGTTATTTATGAGAATTTTTGTCTAAATAATTTTACCATCATTCTTGTCTTTTCAGGTAAATAACTTGGTGTTGGGTATACTAATGTAATCGTAAGGTCAGTGAATGATTGCCTAGGTAAAACTTCAATTAACTGTCCAGATTGAATATTATCCTCTATTAATATTGAGGGTAGTAAAGCAATCCCTTTTCCGGATAACGCCAATCTTTGCAATAAATTAAGATCATCACTAAATAAATGATACGTTAATCCTTGGGGTAAAAGACTCTTATTATAACGACTGGCTAACAGATGAAAATTATTCAACTGAGTTATATTGTCAGGCTTTCCATTATTCTGTAGATATTCTGGTGACGTAACCATACTGTAAGGAATTTGAATTAAACGTTGCTGAACGTAATCATCATGCAGTGGTTCAATATAGCTTGGTAAAATTTGTAGATCAATATTCTCTCGGCGAAGATCAAGTGATTGAACATGGTGCTCTATTTCAAGTTTCACTTCAGAGTAGTCATCAATGTATTGTTCAATGAGCTGTGAGAATACCTCTGTCATTCCAAGAGCGGGTGGAATAGCTACTCTTAACGTGCCTTTTGGGCTTAAATGTTGTTCTTTCATTAATCGACTAGCATCGACAAGTGTATTAATTGGGTTCGACGCTTGCTGATACAGCCATTCACCTTGTTGGGTGAGTTCTATTGCCCGCGTAGTTCGAATAAGCAGTTGATGGCCTAAGCATTTTTCCAATTCTTGTAAACGACGACTGACTTTTGAGCGTTGTAGTCCAGAGAAATTAGCTGCAGAGCTAATGCCTTTATGCCTAACAACAAGCACAAATAGATAAATATCATCAAAAGAAGGCAGTGATTTTATAGTGTCGCTCATATTATTGTCCTATTTATAGGTCGTATATGGCTTATTTTGCCATCTATTCGAAAACTTTTCATTCTCTATAATGCATATTCAGATCCTTACCGAGAAAATTCATGCAAGCTGCAGAACAAAAATTTAAACAATGGATGCGAATCCTAATCGTCTTATTTCTCATTGTAACCGCGTATCTGGTCATGTCAGACAGATTGACGCCATTAACTACGCAAAGCAAAGTACAAGGATTTGTTGTTCAGATTTCACCTGAAGTGTCTGGCCGCATTGTGGAAGTTAGCCATACAAATAATCAGTTAGTAAAGAAAGGGGAATTATTGTTTAAAATTGATGATGAAAAATATCAATTAGCGGTGAGAAAAGCAGAGATAGCATTGGCTCAAGCTCGAGAGCAAGAAGCGTCATTAGTCGCTGATATTGAAGCATCACGATCAAACGTAAGAACAACACAAGTTACTGCGGATAATGCTAATCGTGAATATCACCGAATTAAAAGACTTGCGAAATCTGGAGCGGTGTCAGTCTCTGGATTAGATTCGGTCTTAACTAAAAGAGATCAATCATCGGCAAACCTTATGGCTGCTAAGCAAAAAGTACATGCACTAGAAGTGAAACTAGGGAAAGGAGATGGTCAAAGTAGTGCGGTGTTATCGGCTAAAAATACATTAAAACAAGCGCAACTTGATTTAGAGAACACACAAGTAATTGCTCAAAATGAAGGTATTATCACTAATATGCAATTACACGTAGGTGTATTTGCTAATGCAAACCAACCATTACTGACGTTCATTCCTACTGATTCGCTGTGGATCTCAGCAGATTATCGTGAAAAAGCGACATCAAAGATGAATAAAGGAATGAAAGCTGAAGTTGCTTATGATGCAATGCCTGGTGAGGTTTTTCCATTAACCGTTGAAAGCCGAGATTATGGTGTCGCGTCGGCGCAGCAGAAGGCTAATGGACAGTTAAGCAGTGTTGAAGTCAGTAATCGTTGGGTACGTGACGCTCAACGAGTAAGAGTGAACTTGATTAGCTCTGAGTCCTTGTCACCGCGCTTATTTGTGGGTTCTAGAGCTACGGTTATTATTTATACGTCAGGCAACAATATCATTGATTATATTGGACACAGCTTGATCGTGATGATCAGCTATTTACATTATATTTATTAGTGTGAGGCTACGATGAAAGCATTACGAATATGGTTTGGTTGTGTTGCAGGTTTTGCAATGTGTACATTATTGGGGTGGTCAAATGGGATGTTTGGTACGTTATTGCCATTATTCGTGTTATCTAATTTGAATCGCTGGCATTCAGAGATGTTTATTCAATTAATGGTCAGTATTTTTTGGGTAAGTATTCAGGTTTCTTTAATCGTTGGTTTTCTGCAACCTTATCCAATGTTAATGACAGTAGCAGTAGGCCTATTACTTTTGTTTAAATGCCATGCCATGCACTATAAAGCGAGTTATTTATTTGGTTATACCGGGTTACTCATTGGCTCAATCCTATTGAATTTTGGTTCTTACGCTAACTTTGACTTAGAAAATTTCATTATTGGAGTTTGGGTTGCAGCTGTTATGGTTGTACCAATTAGTGCGTTTGCTTTTTATTTTTTCCCTGATCCAGTCGAAGAGAGTAAACCCATATTAAAAGTAGAAGGGCAGAGTAAAGATCCAAGAGAAATGTTAGAGCAAACGGCTCTTGGCTGGATGGTTGCAATGGTCGTTTTTTTTATTTTTGAAATAGGTAATTTGAATGATTCATTATCAGCGCAAGCGTCTATGTTAATCATGCTCTCTCCTATGACGTTAGTGGGGTCTTTTGCGATGGCTCGTATTCGTATTATAGGAACCGTTGCAGGATGTTTAGCCGCAATGGCGATTCAGTTACTCTTATATGATTTGTATGAAAATCCTATTTTATACATCTTAAGTTTTGCTATTGCTTCAGGGTATTTTTGTAAGTGGTTAGCCAGTGACAAACCAGTAATGAAAGGTATCGGTTTTTCTGCAATGGCTGCATTAACCATCCCAATTACAGGGGCAATACCGGGTCAAAAAGACGCCTTCTTTGCTATTTTGTATCGAGCTTCATCTATTGTTGTCGCTGTGATTGTAACCAGTTTATTGATTTGGATATGTTATCGATTAATACAACTGTTTCCAATCTTCTTTCGTGGTGTAGAAAGAAATAAGGCGTAATAATAAAGATAGAGATAGAGATAGAGATAGAGATAGAGATAGAGTTAGGGTGAAAGTAACCTTAACTTTATTTTGTTCGATTGTTATTTTTACTACTAAAGAGGCTCAATGTTCCATGAACTTCTGCGATAAAGACATGCTCTTCTGGAAATTGCGAAAAAATGGCAATATGATGTTCAGATAAATCATAGTATTCATAATTTAGAATTGAAATATGGTCTAATTGCGTATTATAAATGTCTAAATTATTTGGTACATTCCCAATTTTATTTAAGCGTTCTCTTTTTTTTATAATATAGATGACATTGTTTTTAAATGAGAATGACCATGCCGTTACATTCCAAATAGAGCCATTAATTTTATTCTTTTGTGTTTCTATCCAAGATGTTTCTCCTAGTTTACAAATACCATTGTAAGACGTTGTTTTTGTTTCTATCTTCATTCTATAATCACAACTTAATGATGTGCCATACAAGAAGATAATGACGATAGTTATTAAAAAGATAAAAATAAATAAATTTATTTTCTTATATTTAATCATTTCCAATACTCATTAATATATTTGAACCTTCGTCTAGGATGATCGTGTTTTCTGGTGTTTTTAATATGACTTGTCCATCATCGATGTCATCAAGAAGGTTCAATGTGCTGAAGTTATTCGTTCCAATAGAACAAAGTGTTTTGTTATTTAATTTTTGGCATGATAAATAATCATGTTGAATGCTAACAAATAATCCAATTATAATGAATAAAATCACCATTAGAATATTAAATGTGTAAATACATACGGATATGATTTTCTTAAATTTAGTATAAAATGATGAGTTTTTCGGAGATGGAGTTTTTTTTGATTGGACGCCTATTTTTTCTATAATTAATGATGTTGAAATAAAGTATCCTTTTCTTGGTATATTTCTGATACTAAAGTCATTTATTGAATGTATTTTTTTTCTGAGAGAGGCAATCACAACCGTTAAGCTTGAGGTGCTAACAGGGTTACCTTCCCAACCTATATCTTCAAGTTCGTTTTTGTTACAAACGATGTTTAGATTATCAAGCATTTTTTTTAGAATGTAAGCTTCAGCCCTAGATAGTTCAACATCGCCTTTTTCTGGGTGTTGAATTATGTAGTGTGGCATGTTGAATGTATACTTTTCTGCTTTATAAACTGCACTCAAATCAATGTACCTTTATTATAGTGTTAAGTATTTATATGCTCATGCCATCTCTATCATAAATTATGCTATTTTAAGTTTAGCATAATATTTGATAGGTAAATTATCATTGAGTTATAAAATAACCGTTAATTTTATTGGATATTCAATGAAAAGAATAGAACCTACTTATTTAGGTGTGAAAAATTTAGATTAATGTTTTTTATTGGTGCTTTTTCATTTTAAAATTTTGATTTCATGTGTTTTTTATTTGCTTTTTAATGTGTATTTATGGTTTGTTTTGATGTTTTTTTTATAAAAATCATCAATGTGTAGTAGTCAGAAGTAACTATTAGTAACTTTTAGTTTTATTTCCATGATGAATTCATAGATAGTTTAATTCTATGATTAAAACTAGGTTATCCGGTATGGCAGTAAGTAATGACTTTCTTTTAGGTGAAAAGATAAACGTATCTTTCGATGTATATGCTCAAGGTATACATTCGAGGAGTGGTCTCTATAATGAAAATGACAGCAATTCAGTGGATGGTATTGAGTTAGTTTTTAGACCTAAAAACATGAATACAGATTTATTCTATAATACTATTTCAGATGTTGAGCATATCTCAACGAGCAGGGGGAATTTTAATTGGATTTATGATAATGTCTCTTTTATAAAAGAAAAATATATGGATATAACATTCATATCGATTAACATAGAAGTCAGTTCAATTTATTTTTGAAAAATGAATTAATAGTTTTGAGTGATAAATTGAATGAATCTAATATTAAATTAATCGTTGAAATTACAAAAAGAGAGCGTTTTTTTTCTAAACCTACATTGAAAAGTATTTATGAGTTACATGATGAGGGCGTTATATTTGCTATCGATGATGTTTCTATGAATGAAATGTTAACCCCGGTATTTAACTTAAGTGTGTTTATGTTTATAAAAATAAAGATTCACGCTTATTGTTCCATTATAAATAAACATAGCTTTATAGATAAGATGATTAAAAATAATAAGAAATTAATTATCGAGCATGTTGAGTCGAATGAGCAATTTATGAAGTTGGCTCTCGATCCTATTCCATTTTTTCAAGGTTATTTTTTATGTTCACCTAAAATTATAGGAAGCATTATCAATAATTAAGATTTAATCATGTAAAGGTGACCAATTAATCATAGATAGTTACCTTCGTTACAATACAAATAGTAAGCCAAGAGTTTCTAATCTCTTGGCTTTTTTTGTCGATGTGATAACGTCAGTGCAGTTGAAATTTAAAGGATTATTACAAGGATAGCTATGAGCTCAATTATAGAATGCATTAAAACGGTAGGGCGTGGTGAACGCAGTCGTAAGCCGTTAACGTTTGATCAAGCGTATTTGGTGATGGAAGAGTATCTTGCTGGGGACGTATCAAGCGATAAAATGGCGATGTTAATGATGCTTATCCGAGTTCAAAATGAAACGGTTGACGAGATAAGTGGCTTTACTACTGCTATCCGTGAATTTGTTCGGAATGTTCAAACACCAGAATTAAAAGACTTACAGGTTGATATTGATTGGGCTTGTTTTGCAGGAAAACGCCAAGTTCAAGGTCCGTCTTGGCAGTTATATGCAGCCCAAATTTTAGCGAATCATGGATTTAGGGTTTTACTGCATGGTCATCTTCAACTGGGAAGTACGCGTGAGCACGTATCACAAGTTATTGATAAATTATCTATTCCAAAGTGTGACAGTATAGAGGCGACTCATCGTGCACTAGATGAAGGTAACATTGCTTATTTACCTTTATCTGTTTATGCACCACAAGTAGAAACGATGTTGTTATGGCAACATGAATATGGTCTTCGTACTCCTGCCAATACTTGTGCTCGTATGCTAAACCCTGCGTCTGCACCGATTTCATTACGTGGGAGCTTTCATCCTGGCTTACCACAACTGCATGGGGAAGCTGAATCTAGATTGCAACAAGCAACCGATGACTGCTCTGAATTGGCATTATGTTTTAAAGGCATGGGCGGTGAATCAGAATATAACCCTAAGGTTAGCCAATCTTTGTGGTGTGCAACTAAAGGTGTATGTGGAGAGTTGTACTGGGAAGAAGCATTAATTGACGGTTTACCTGTCCCTCTGCACTGTTTGTTAGGAACAAAACCAGAGCAATTGCAGTTAATGGCAAATACCGTTATTTTTAATGTTGCTAATGTATTATGGGCAAATAAACGTACAGAAGATTACCCAAGAGAAGAGGCCATTATTACAGCTACTCAATATTGGGCAGACTACGTTAAAACACTGTCTTAGATTGTTTCTCTAAGTAATAAACCGCGGGTGAGTATCCTGTGGTTTATTATTACATTTCTGCAATAGTAATTCTCATTTTTCTCTATTATCAATCAATGGTTAATAATCGATAATGTCATTCTAGTCGTTCATTATTGGAGATCATTATGGCGAATGGATTTACAAGAGATGGTGGTGTACAAGAACAAATAGATGCTACCGTTACTGATGCAATTAATCGTGTGAGAGCACATTTAAATCATGAGCATAACGATACTGAATATTGCCTTGAATGTGGAGAATTGATCCCCCAAGCTCGGCGTAATATATTTCCTGGCGTAGATTGTTGTGTAACTTGTCAGGAAAAAGAAGATGCAAAAGAAAAAGTATTTAGTGCCTATAATCGAAGAGCCAGTAAAGACAGTCAGCTACGATAGTGATGATAGAAAAGGATGAAAATTGATGTTTCATCCTTTTATTGGTTTTAAGTCTGAAAGACAGAAATTACATCATTTTTCGATTAATGCGAGCTAAAAAATAGGTATTTACGTATCTTCCATTTCGAAATGCAGAATCAATCGCTTCACCTTCAATAACAAAGCCATGTTTTTTATATAAAGCTAATGCAGCCTTATTATCAACAAAAGCATCGATTTCAATACGACGCACGTTAAGCCAGTTATCTGCAAGATCTAATACGGTTTCTAATAATTTATTACCAATACCACGTCCGCTGTATTCATCATGTACCCCCATTCCAAAGTGGGCAACATGTTGAGTTCTAGGGCGAGTAACTTGTTCAAAACCGATATTCCCTACGACTTTACCATCAATAATGGCTACGTAACTGTAGACGTTATCAGGTACGCTTGAAAGACGTTTTTCCCATAATTTAGGTGATGGTTGTGGCAGTTGGAGTGTTTGAGCTTGTGCTTGAGGTTGACTATAGAGTTCACATAACCCACTTATATCTTTTAATTCTGTTGGGCGAATTACAATTTCCATTACACACATCCTTTGCCTAGTAAACATACACTTAACTTAACGATAACGCCGCTTTATAGCAAGAAGATATCCCATCAGTTTTTAATCATTGTGGTTTATCAGAATAATCGACCATTGGGCAGGTTCATTTATACATGGGTCTAATATTAATTATGTTGTGTATAAAAATAAAAAATAGATTTAAGAGATGTGGGTCGTTGACAAAAGTAAAAGTAAATTAAGTAAAGATGATCGCGATATAAACAGAGATCAAAACAATCTGTGCTACTGTAATATGTATCTAAATATGAATAAGAGTCACTATCATGTCGAGCACTACTCAATGGAGAAATCCAAAAACGTTTCTTATCTTAATCTCTATCGTGGTACCCATTGCTTTTTCTGCATGGAGTGCTTTGCTAAATAACTTTGTTATTGAAAAAGCCGCTTTTACTGGTGCAGATATCGGTTTATTACAAAGTGTTCGAGAAATTCCTGGTTTCCTTGCTTTTACTGCTGTGTTCGTCCTTCTTTTTCTTCGTGAGCAAAAGTTCATGATTCTCTCTTTGGTGATGTTAGCGGTAGGAGTTGCAATTACGGGCTTTTTCCCAAGTGTATATGGGCTCCTGTGTACGACATTATTAATGTCTACTGGATTTCATTATTTTGAAACACTAAAACAGTCATTGTCATTACAGTGGTTTACTAAAGAAGAAGCGCCTGAAATGCTAGGAACGCTTATATCTATAGGGGCTTTGGCTTCTTTATGTACCTATGGTGTCTTGTGGGTGCTATTGGAAGTGGTGCAATTAGAGTTTAAATGGATTTACTTTATCGCAGGTTCAGTGGCTTTAGCTATTATCCTTTTTATGTGGTTAGCTTTCCCTGAATTTAAAAGTGAAACGCCTCAAACGAAGAAACTGGTGTTACGTAAACGTTATTGGTTATATTACGCATTAACCTTTATGAGTGGTGCACGCCGTCAGATCTTTACGGTATTTGCAGGCTTTTTAATGGTTGAAAAATTCGGATATTCGGCCGCTGATATTACGTTACTATTTTTAGCTAATTATGCTTTCAATTGGCTATTTGCGAAAAAAATTGGTCGTTGGATCGGAGTAATTGGTGAACGAAAAGCGCTCATGTTTGAATATACTGGCTTAGTACTCATTTTTATTGGCTATGCTCTTGTACAAACGTCAGAGATGGCGGCAGCTTTATACATTATTGACCATTTATTTTTTGCTCTTGCCTTAGCAATTAAGACCTATTTCCAAAAAATTGCAGATCCAGCTGATATGGCTTCAACAGCGGGGGTTGCTTTTACTATCAATCACATTGCTGCGGTTATTATTCCGGTTAGCTTCGGTTTGTTGTGGCTAGTTTCTCCTGCTGCAGTATTCTATGTTGGTGCGGGTATGGCATTACTTTCCTTTATATTGTCTTTGAATATTCCTCAAGCACCGACAGAAGGGAATGAAACCCGTATTTTGAAATGGAATTAAGAAAACATGAATGTTATTACTCATGATGTAGAAAACAAATGCTATCAGGTTGTTCTGGAAGGAAAATCGGTAGCGAATATTTTTTATGAGAAAAAAGGAAAGGTTCTTGATGTCATTAGCACTCGTATTCCTGATGAACTTCAAGGTAGAGGCTATGGGAAAGTAATGATGGAAGCCTTTCTAAATGAGATGAAAGAGTCAGATTTAACCATTGTTCCTGTGTGTTCTTATGTTGTTCATTACATGAATAAAAATGAGCAATGGCATTTTTTACTTGCTAAATAAAAATAGGAGGTCCTAAATGGAGTGTCAGGCATTTAGAACCGCCTAAAATTTAACTGTAATTTAAATAGATGCAAGTAAGGATTATCATAATGGCATTGAATACGTTTCTTAATAAGTTAAAAACAGAGCCTAAATTAATAGAATTTTCAGAAACAATGGCTGTGATTGAGAACCATTATGAGTTTACAGCAACTGAGTTTGCAAACGGTGAGACCGTTAATGAAGCCGGACAAAATAATGGGTCATGCAAGATTTTTGCGTTTGCTAAATTACATGAACTAACAGTAGAGCAAACACTCGCTTGCTTTGGCCGCTATTACCGTAAAGATGTATTATTGCATCCAATGGAGAATGACCATCAAAATATCCGTAGTTTTATGGTATCGGGATGGTCTGGTGTCCACTTTAGCTCTCAAGCTCTGCAATTAAAATAACAATGAAATAAGCATAGAGAGTAATCATGATTAAACTTGCTGTAATAGGAACAAATTGGATCACTGAGCGATTTCTCGCTGCTGCATTAGAATCGGGTAAATTTGAATTGAAAGCGGTGTATTCTCGTTCGTTAGAACAGGCGAAAACATTTGCAGATAAATTCGGTGTTAATCGTACTTTCGATTCATTAGATGAATTGGCACAAAGCGATGAGGTTGATGCAGTATACATTGCCAGCCCAAACTCTTTTCACGGACCCCAATCGATTCAAATGATGAAGCAGGGCAAACACGTTATTTGTGAAAAGCCAATTGCATCAAATTATGCATTAGCGCAATTGGCTTATCAAACAGCAGTAGAAAATAATGTCGTATTATTTGAAGCGTTTATGTCACCGTATTTACCTAATTTTAAATTGATTAAAGCAGAATTACCAAGCCTTGGTGCAATCCGAAAAGCACACATCACTTATTGTCAATACTCCTCTCGTTATCCTAAATACTTAAATGGTGAAAATCCAAATACATTTAATCCGGTATTTTCTAATGGCTCGATCATGGATATTGGTTTTTATTGTGTAGGGTCTATGATTGAATTATTTGGCGAGCCAACATCGATTCAAGCGCAAGCACACTTATTAGACTCTGGTGTTGATGGTAATGGCAGTATTATTTGTGGATATGAAGGCTTTGATGTAGTCGTGATGCATTCAAAAACCAGCGATTCTTATGTACCTAGTGAGATACAAGGTGAGGATGGGGCTATCTTAGCTGATATGATTTCTATCGGTGAGAAGGTAACTAAAATTACTCGTGGTGGAGAAAGAGAAGACTTAACGGTCGAGCAAAACCCAAATCCTATGTTTTATGAGGCGATTAAGTTTGCAGAACAGGTAGAAGCAAACCAAATGGATAACCAAGCGGTCGAACGTTCTTTATTGATTTCTAAAGTAACCACTGAGATCCGCAAGCAAACAGGAGTCGTTTTCCCTGCGGATAACTAACGAATACACTGAAAAATAGCGTTTATCGCTAAATAAGACACAAAAAAGCCAAATGATGATGAATCATTTGGCTTTTTTTTTATACTTTTTTCTTCCCATTTAGCGTTATAAAGATTGGTTTTTATTGTCTATTTTTAACTTAAAATATCGATTGTAGAAAGAGTGGTAAATAATTGTTATTAAATTGCTTTGTATTGTTTACATCGTTATTTTTTAAATATATAGTCATCAATAGTGAATTTATAGTGAATTTATAGTGAATTTATAGTGAATTTATAGTGAATTTATAGTGAATTTATAGTGAATTTATAGTGAATTTATAGTGAATTTATAGTGAATTTATAGTGAATTTATAGTGAATTTATAGTGAATTTATAGTGAATTTATAGTGAATTTTGTTTTATGCAGTAGCAAAAGGAATATCGTTATGGAACAGACAGACATTAGTTCCCTTATCCCCATTATTATTACGCTCTTTATCTCCCTTACGATGAAAAATGTCGTTGTTGGTTTATTTGCCGGTGTGCTTAGCGGGGTTGCTATGCTGAATGGTTTTTTTACCCACGGAGATCCATTAGAAACGTTTGGTGTAATGGTAAAGAGCTAGGCGCCGCCGCTTATATTGCGGAGCAAGCTCAAAGTGGTTTCCCATACTGGTTGGTACCGGCAGTGGCTTTCTTATTGGCTGCGATTATTTCATTTGCAACAGGCTCTTCTTGGGGGACGTTCGCGATTATGATGCCTTTGGTTATTCCAACCGCTATTGCTATTGATGCGCCATTATTTGTTTGTATTGGTGCCGTGCTATCTGGAGGTTTATTTGGTGATCATTGTTCTCCAATATCTGAAACCACGATCTTGTCATCGACAGGAGCTGGGTGTGATCAGTTTGAACATTTTAAAACACAATTGCCTTATGCGTTATTAAATGGTGCGATTGCATTTGTAAGTTTCATTATTGCAGGGTTAATTGATAGTCCTATCGTATTTATTGTTGCTTTGATTATGCAATTTATCTCAGTGTTTACTTTGGCTAAATGGACTGAAAATAGAGAAAAGAAAGAAATAACGTGTTCAAAAGTGACTGCATCATCATAACAGTTAGAACAATGTAATTGTTACCATGAGTTAAGAGCCGCTTTTTACGCGGCTCTTTTGTTTGAAAGGTATGGTTAACAATGCAATGTTGTATGATAAATGAACTCTTAACGTTCTTTCGTTTAAATATCGAGCAATCAAATAGTTAAGTGAAAGAAATAGCTTTACGAATGAAATTATTATGGCATTATCTATCTCGTCTTCACGATGTGCGTGCATCGTATAATGGCTATTACCTCAGCCTTCCAAGCTGATGATGTGGGTTCGATTCCCACTGCACGCTCCACTCTTCAAGTTTGATCCCCTCTGATTCCAAATCAAAATAAATTTTCAGTCTTTTTGAATAAACATCTAACAGTATTTAAATTCATTTATTCAAGCAGATCATCGATGTATTCGTCTGTCAATGGAATTAACCCAGAAACGACCTTAGAAGCTAATATGCCTTCAGAGCTTATCTGTAATTGAACGTATTTATATTTTAATGATAAGCATTGTTTTCATTAAAGACTAAAATTAATTTTATTATGGTTATTTGATTAACCGATAGGTTTATTTATTTCTTCCAAAATACCTATCAATTCAAATATTTACAGGACAGGTCACTAAAATAGCGATTTTTTCAAACTATACTGGTAAAAATTACTAATAAAAAGAGGTCGCCTTATGTCTACTTTACCTCTCACGCATAAGCAAGTATATCGCTCTGCAAACCTAGATGAGAACACCTGTAAATCTACCAAATATATTACACCTATTGATGAAATTGTTGGTCAGGATAGGGCGCAACAAGCTGTTGAGTTTGCGATGTCTATTCCCGACCGTGGTTATAATATTTATGCCGTTGGTCAAAATGGTCTTGGCAAGAGAACGATGGTCTTACGTTATTTAAAGCGCCATAAACCCGTAGGGAACGGAGTATGTGATTGGTGTTATGTCACTAATTTTGATGATACGCGAAGCCCTAAAATTTTACAGTTACCAGTGGGCAGTGGGTTAAGCTTTAAAAAAGAAATTGAAAAAATAACATTAAAATTTGTTAAAGCAATTCCACTTGCGTTTGACAATGAGCTCTATTACAGCCGAACGGGTATATTAAAAAATCAGTTAGTCGATAAGCAAGAATCATTACTTGAATCGTTGACTAAAGAGGCTAAGAGTAAAGGGATCAGCCTTGCTGTGACAACCCAAGGCGAGTATCAATTTATTGCTATGAATGGCGAAGAATTACATACTGAAGACAGCTTTGATGCGCTAGATAGACAAGAACAACGTCAGCTTGAATCTATTATCGATGAACTGGAAATAAAATTAAGAAGTTTGGTTCGTCAACTGACTGAATGGGAAGATAAATATTCGGATAAGATCGAGAAGTTGAATCAAGAAGTTGTCTCTCAAGTATTAAGTGTTAACTTTGAAGTGATTAAGGTTAAATATCAAGATTCAAAGGTGATCACTCAGCATTTAAAAGACATGGAAAAAGACATTTTAGAAAACTTTGATGTTTTTATTCAAGAAGGTAATGAAGATGCTGAACTTGCTTATGCGTCGTTAGAAAAGAAATTACCACGACGTTATCAAATCAATCTTATTGTTAGTCAAAAGACAGAACAGTTTCCCTTAATCGTTGAGGAAAGTCCTAGCTATCATAATTTGTTTGGTTATATAGAAAATGCAACCTTCAAAGGAACTGTATTTACTGACTTTTCCTTAATTCGCCCTGGTAGTCTTCATAAGGCAAATGGCGGTGTTTTATTAATGGATGCCGTAAAAGTGCTTGAACGCCCTTATGTTTGGGATGGTTTAAAGCGAGCATTGCGTTCTCAAAACCTCAATTTAAGCTCATTAGAAAGGGAGGTAACCCTATCTGGAACGGTTTCTTTAGAACCAGAGCCGATCCCTCTTAATGTGAAAATTATTTTATTTGGTGATTACCAAACGTATCAACTGTTACAGCATTATGATTCTGAATTCAGTGAGCTATTTAAAGTTACGGCTGATTTTGAAGATGATATGCCAAGAACGGATGCTTCTGAGTTTCATTATGCTCAATTTATTTCGAGCATTGTAAATGATGGTAATATGCTGCAATGCGATAAAAGAGCGATAGAACGAATTATTGAATACAGCTCTCGTCAAACGGGAGATCAAAATCGTTTGTCGTTGCACTCTGCGGATATTTCTAATTTATTGAAAGAAACTAACTACATCGCACGAGCTGCGAATTCAAATATGATCCGTTTGAAGCATGTAGAATTGGCTTTATCTAATAAAGAACATCGTGTTAATCGGGTTCAAGATGGGGTTATGCAGAGTTTTGTTAACGGAACTACGTTGATGGAAACCGAAGGCCGTGTGGTAGGGCAGGTTAATGCGTTATCTGTGTTATCTACGTCAAATCATCAATTTGGAATGCCAAATAGAATTACGGCCACAACGTCATTTGGTAAAGGTGAAGTTTTTGATATTGAAAGAAAAGTCGAGTTAGGTGGAAGTATCCATTCTAAAGGTGTGTTGATACTGAGTGCATATCTTGCCTCTCTATTTGGGAGTGAAAAAACGATCCCATTAAAAACGTGTTTAGCATTTGAGCAATCTTACGGTGGTGTTGATGGCGATAGTGCATCGATGGCTGAATTCTGTTCTATTATTTCTGCATTTTCAGGAAAAGGTATAAGACAAGATATCGCTATTACAGGTTCAATGAATCAGTTTGGAGAGGCGCAACCTATCGGTGGAGTAAATGAAAAAATTGAAGGATTTTATCAAGTTTGTAAAATTAAAGGATTAAAAAGCTCTCAAGGGGTCATTATTCCTGAATCTAATGTTCAAAATTTGATGTTAAATACTGAAGTAACTCAAGCCATTGAAAAGGGAACATTTGCTATCTGGCCTGTTAAACGAGTTAACGAAGCTATTGAATTATTAATAGGTGAAATGATTAATACCAAAAGTAATGATGGTATTTATGATATAATTCGTTCTAAATTAAGCGTTTAATCTTTAATTATCAAGAAAGGCATGAGATCAATCTTATGCCTTTTTTTATATTGTTAGTAAGAAGTCTAAACTAATAATTAAAACAGTGATATAATTAAAAAATCAGATAACAATGAAATAAAAAGCGCTTCCTTCAAGGTTTTTTCTCGACTGTAATTTATCTATTTCATATATTGAGGTTTTTACTATATGTACCATCCGCTTTCTCCACGATTGGATTTCGATACGTTTCTTGTCGTTCGTGGTAAAAAAACTTACATAGAAGAAAACTTATTACTACGGGTAAAACCTGTTGATATTAGTGGAACTGAATATTGGATCCCTATCGGTATTAATTGGAATGATGGTCAATCAACGAAAAGACGAAGAATGGAATTTGCACAAGTCCGTTTTGCTCGTAAAGGAAAACCATATTATAGCAAAGCGTATTATGCTGATTTTGATAATGAAGATAATGATGTTGATGCACGTTCTGAAGCAATTATTGAAGCGGCGTGGTCAATAGCAGAGTTGATTGAACAAGAAGAATATGAAACGGCAGATGACGCAAGAAAAACAAAAACCTTTACTGCAAAATCTGTATATCAAGGATTAGATCCTAATATTCAATTAAAAGTATCAATGATAAATGGTACTCCTTACATTAATAGCCATTTTGAACGCCATGAAAATAAGCGTTCTTATCGCTCTCATAATTTCTCACGTAGTTTATATAACATTAATTTTGATGATCTCGGTACTTTCCTAGCAGAGTTAAATGCAATAGGAGAGGTATTAGATACGTATATGAAGACGAATAGTTCTGAAATTGAAAAGTTCAAGCCGAGTAAAACACTAATCACAACACCGCTATCTAGATTTGAAATGCGTGAAATCTGCGATCAACTAATTCAAAAAGCAATGGATAGCAATAAAGTGATGTTTGAAAAAACATGGTTTGAATTTAAAAGAAAACCAAAGAAAATTCAAATGATTGAATCAGAAGATAAATCTGAATTCATTGTAAAAAAAGAACATGCGAAAATAGGTACAAAAATAGAGATTAATAAATTCAAAACATGTACACATCCAGCGCATGTATTGCGTAAAGTTGCCTTGATGAAAGCGAACTACAACTGGGCTAACTTTGAAAGTAAACGTAAAGAAGAATCAGCGAAAGGGAAGTACTTTGTTGCTAAGCATCCATCTTCAGGAATAATCGGAGTCGTTGTTAAACGAAGAGAAGATGAAACAATATTCAAAGGTATTGTTGGCCAAACAGCACGAAGTAGTTATAAATTTAAAGAATTTTCTACTAGAGAAATGGGTGAGAAACTGGCCTTTATTTCAGCGAAGCGTGCGTTTATTGAAAGTCGTGAAAATGAAAAGATGTGGTCTGACTATCATTTTAATAAAGAGTTTTTAGCTTATAAAACCTTTACGATTTAATTAAACCTATAATGAGTATTTAGGTCTTCATTTCTTTTTATAATAAATGAAGACGTGAATACTATTGATGTTGTTTATTAAAATATATTTTCCTAACCACACTGCAGATTCAGTATGATCACGATATTCATCCTCGGTTAAGGGATGGATTAAAATGGACAAATCAGAACGATTCGCCTCCAGCCATTGAAATACCGCTTGATAATCGTCTTTTCTAAAGGAAACTTGGCGACTCCATACTGGATGGGGACCAATCGGTTTTGTGTTTATATTCCCAATCTCAAAACCAAATGCTTGGTATAAGGCTTCTGTTAGAGCAACTGCACAATTAATATTATGTTCATTAAAATAGACGTGAACATGAAACCCGTTATGTTCTGAATTCTTCATACTACTTTCTCTTTTTAATTATATACTACCCAATAGATTGAGATAACTGCGAGTGCGGATTCTATTCATCAGTTTAATATCTACAAGATTATACTTTGAATCTCTTGAGAATAAATAAGCGCGAGTAATATAATAAAGGCCAAACCGAAGTTTAGCCTTTTATCGTTTGTTAGTATCTGTCGTTAGGGATTATTCCCAATCTAAGATTACTTTTCCTGACATTCCTGAACGCATCATATCGAAGCCTGCTTGGAAATCGTCAATTTTGTAGTGGTGCGTAATGATTGGCGTTAGATCTAGGCCTGATTGGATCAAACTTGCCATTTTATACCAAGTTTCAAACATCTCACGACCGTAAATACCTTTGATAACTAAGCCTTTAAAGATGACTTGGTTCCAATCTACTGCCATGTCAGATGGCGGAATTCCTAATAAAGAAATCTTACCACCATGGTTCATGTTGGTTAGCATGCTGTTGAACGCTGATGGATTACCAGACATTTCAAGACCAACATCAAAGCCTTCAGTCATACCAAGATCTGACATTACGTCTTCAAGTTTCTCGTTCATCACGTTTACTGCACGAGTAACGCCCATTTTTCTAGCAAGATCTAAACGGAATTCGTTAACGTCAGTAATTACAACATGGCGAGCACCTACATGTTTTGCAACCGCAGCAGCCATAATACCAATTGGACCAGCACCAGTGATAAGAACGTCTTCACCCACTAAATCAAATGATAGGGCAGTGTGAACCGCATTACCAAATGGGTCAAAGATGGATGCTAGATCATCTGAAATACCTGCAGGGATCTTAAATGCATTGAATGCAGGAATAACTAAGAACTCAGAGAAAGCACCAGTACGGTTAACACCAACACCTGTTGTATTGCGACAAAGGTGGGTACGGCCGCCACGACAGTTACGACAGTGACCACAAGTAATGTGACCTTCGCCAGAAACACGGTCGCCAATCTCAAAACCACGAACTTCTTGGCCAATACCAACAACTTCACCAACATATTCGTGACCTACAACCATAGGGACTGGAATGGTTTTTTGTGACCACTCATCCCAGTTGTAGATATGTACGTCAGTACCACAAATAGCCGTTTTCTTAATACGGATAAGAATATCATTATGACCCATTTCAGGTTTTTCAACCTCGGTCATCCAAATGCCTTCTTCAGGTTTTAGTTTTGAAAGTGCTTTAATTTTCATTATTTGATGATCTCCATGTCTTTACCTACAGCGATAAAGGCATCAATTGCGCGATCTAACTGCTCACGAGAATGAGCCGCTGACATTTGTGTACGAATACGAGCTTGGCCTTTAGGCACCACTGGGAAAGAGAAAGCAACAACGTAGATGCCTTTTTCTAACGCACGCTCTGCGAATTCGGCGGCTAATTTTGCATCGCCTAACATAATTGGGATGATAGCGTGATCAGCTCCGCCCATAGTGAAACCAGCAACTTCCATACGAGTGCGGAAATGTGCAGAGTTTTCCCATAAGTTTGTGCGTAGATCGCCAGATTCAGCCAGTAAATCGAGAACACGAATAGACGCAGAAACAATGGCAGGCGCAACTGAGTTTGAGAATAGGTACGGACGAGAGCGTTGACGTAACCAATCGATCACTTCTTTTTTGCCCGAAGTGTAGCCGCCTGATGCGCCACCCATTGCTTTACCTAGTGTACCTGTGATGATATCAATACGGTCGATAACATTGTGGTGTTCGTGAGTACCTGCGCCATTTTCGCCCATGAAACCAACAGCGTGAGAATCATCAACCATAACAAGTGCATTGTATTTATCGGCTAAATCACAAATAGCAGGAAGGTTAGCAACTACGCCATCCATTGAGAATACGCCGTCTGTAACGATAAGCATATGACGAGCACCCGCTTCTTTCGCGGCAATCAGTTGTTCTTCTAATTCAGTCATGTTGTTATTTGCATAGCGGAAACGCATTGCTTTACAAAGACGAACACCATCAATGATTGATGCGTGATTTAGGGCATCAGAGATGATTGCATCTTCTCTGCCTAAAATAGTTTCGAATAAACCTGCATTTGCATCAAAACATGAGGTGTAAAGAATGGTGTCTTCTTTACCTAAGAAAGTAGAAAGCTTTTCTTCTAGTACTTTATGTGAGTCTTGAGTACCACAAATAAAACGAACAGATGCCATGCCAAAGCCGTGCTCATCCATGCCGTCTTTAGCTGCTTGGATAAGTGCAGGGTGGTTAGCTAATCCTAAGTAGTTGTTTGCACAAAAGTTTAGTACTTCTTGGCCTGTAGAAATAGAAACAGACGCTTTTTGAGCTGAAGTAATGATGCGCTCAGATTTGTATAAACCTTCGCTCTTTACTTCTTCAATTTGATTTTGGATCTGAGTGTAGAATGCAGAAGACATTGTGTTCCCTTCTTTTAGTTATAATTGTTGTACATAAAAAGTGTAATCAAAATCCGATAAATAGATTCTAATTCAAATCAATTACGACTATTATCCCTAAAAATGGAAAAGCATTAGTGAATCATGGTCACAAATAAACTTATTACCCGATCTTGCTACGTATATTGTAGTCGTTAATGAAGGAAGCTTTACGGCTGCAGCTAAAAAACTTGGGGTAACGCCATCTGCGTTGAGTAAGCTAATTACTCGATTAGAAAGTGCGCTATCTGTAAAGTTATTTGAGCGAACAACACGTAGCTTGCTTATTACTGAGTCGGGTAAAAAAATATATCAGCAATCCGTCATTATGGTTGAGGCGGCTCAGCAGGCGATTGATATTTCTAGTTCAGAGCATATTGTGCCGTCTGGAAGCTTAACGGTGGCTGCGCCAAAAGCATTTTTAACCATAGTATTGCAAGCGTTAGTCACGCCTTTTTTAATTAAATATCCTAAGATCCAACTTAAGCTAAGAGCCTCCGATGGTGATATAAATATGATAGCTCAAGGTATTGATGTGGTCTTTCGGTTAACGGATAAACCGACGGAAGGATTAATTATGAAGGAGATAGGGAAGGTTAATTTAAGTTTGTGTGCAAGCCCCTCTTATATAGAAGAGAGAGGGTTGCCTCTTCACCCAAAAGAATTACCTAATCATGATTGTTTGTATTTAGGAGAAACAACAGACCATATATGGGAATTTGTTAAAGGAGAAGAGAGCCACGTAATTGCAGTAACGGGGCGATATGCTGTTAATCACTCTCAAATGAGATTAAACGGAGTGAGAGATGGATTTGGTATTGGGATATTTCCTGATTTTGTAATTAAAGAAGCGTTAGCGAATAACGATGTTGTTCCTGTTCTTTCTGATTGGCAGATAAAAGGAAATTATCATGGTGTTATTGCGATGCAGTATGCACAAAATAAATACATGCCATCAAGAATAAAAGTATTTACTGAGTTTGTAAGACAGAATTTAATGAAAGAGCAGAGCTAGTTATGAATAAATTAGAATTGCGATTATTGAGAGGCTTACCTGGTAGTGGAAAATCAACATTGGCAAAAACATTGGATTTGGTACATATAGAGGCGGATCAGTTTTTTGTGAATGATGATAATGAGTATTGCTTTGAAGGATCATTATTAAGCTCGGCTCATCAATGGTGCCAATCTCAATGTGAATTTAATCTTTATCATGGTAGAAGTGTGGTGGTGGCGAATACGTTTGTTAAGCAGTGGGAAATCGATGCTTATCGGAAAATTGCCCAACAATACGGAGCAGTACTGAATATTGAAGTGTGCAAAGGCCAATTTAAAAGTACGCACAACGTCCCTGAACTAGTAATGAAGAGAATGAAAAAGGATTGGCAAGCTTAGTCGTTGTAAATTATGGCTGTTTTCATATCGATCTGTTTGTTTTTTGAGCGATCGTTTTCTTTGTTTTAAAAAGTACTTGCAACTGCTTTCTAAATCTCTATACTTCGCATCCGTTGTTACAGCAAACCTTTCTTAGCAAGGGTTTACGGTTTCGATGTGAAGTGAAACATTAACGCGAACGGAGTTTTCAAAAGTTGCTTGCAACTTACTTTTAGTAATTGAAATGACACTTCAAACAAAACGAAAGTGAAAGCTTAGTTTTGAGCTCTTTAATAATTAGACCTTAGCAATCTGTGTGGACACTTATAGGTTGATAGTCAAAATAGCTTAACTTATTTATAAGTGAGCAACTATCAATGAACTGAGTGACTACACAAATATATTTATGTAAGAAATCAGTATAAATCATTGAGCCGGTTTTGTTTCTGCCCTCTTTTAATTAAGAAGACAGAGCAACCAAAAAACTTTAATTGAAGAGTTTGATCATGGCTCAGATTGAACGCTGGCGGCAGGCCTAACACATGCAAGTCGAGCGGTAACAGAAAGTAGCTTGCTACTTTGCTGACGAGCGGCGGACGGGTGAGTAATGCCTGGGAATATGCCTTGATGTGGGGGATAACTATTGGAAACGATAGCTAATACCGCATAATGTCTTCGGACCAAAGAGGGGGATCTTCGGATCTCTCGCGTCAAGATTAGCCCAGGTGAGATTAGCTAGTTGGTGAGGTAAGAGCTCACCAAGGCGGCGATCTCTAGCTGGTCTGAGAGGATGATCAGCCACACTGGAACTGAGACACGGTCCAGACTCCTACGGGAGGCAGCAGTGGGGAATATTGCACAATGGGCGAAAGCCTGATGCAGCCATGCCGCGTGTATGAAGAAGGCCTTCGGGTTGTAAAGTACTTTCAGTCGTGAGGAAGGGTGTGCAGTTAATAGCTGTACATCTTGACGTTAGCGACAGAAGAAGCACCGGCTAACTCCGTGCCAGCAGCCGCGGTAATACGGAGGGTGCGAGCGTTAATCGGAATTACTGGGCGTAAAGCGCATGCAGGTGGTTCATTAAGTCAGATGTGAAAGCCCGGGGCTCAACCTCGGAACCGCATTTGAAACTGGTGAACTAGAGTGCTGTAGAGGGGGGTAGAATTTCAGGTGTAGCGGTGAAATGCGTAGAGATCTGAAGGAATACCAGTGGCGAAGGCGGCCCCCTGGACAGACACTGACACTCAGATGCGAAAGCGTGGGGAGCAAACAGGATTAGATACCCTGGTAGTCCACGCCGTAAACGATGTCTACTTGGAGGTTGTGGCCTTGAGCCGTGGCTTTCGGAGCTAACGCGTTAAGTAGACCGCCTGGGGAGTACGGTCGCAAGATTAAAACTCAAATGAATTGACGGGGGCCCGCACAAGCGGTGGAGCATGTGGTTTAATTCGATGCAACGCGAAGAACCTTACCTACTCTTGACATCTACAGAATTCGCTAGAGATAGCTTAGTGCCTTCGGGAACTGTAAGACAGGTGCTGCATGGCTGTCGTCAGCTCGTGTTGTGAAATGTTGGGTTAAGTCCCGCAACGAGCGCAACCCTTATCCTTGTTTGCCAGCACGTAATGGTGGGAACTCCAGGGAGACTGCCGGTGATAAACCGGAGGAAGGTGGGGACGACGTCAAGTCATCATGGCCCTTACGAGTAGGGCTACACACGTGCTACAATGGCGCATACAGAGGGCTGCAAGCTAGCGATAGTGAGCGAATCCCAAAAAGTGCGTCGTAGTCCGGATCGGAGTCTGCAACTCGACTCCGTGAAGTCGGAATCGCTAGTAATCGTGAATCAGAATGTCACGGTGAATACGTTCTCGGGCCTTGTACACACCGCCCGTCACACCATGGGAGTGGGCTGCAAAAGAAGTGGGTAGTTTAACCTTTCGGGGAGGACGCTCACCACTTTGTGGTTCATGACTGGGGTGAAGTCGTAACAAGGTAGCCCTAGGGGAACCTGGGGCTGGATCACCTCCTTAACGATAGATTACGATTTATGAGTGTTCACACAGATTGCCAAGGTTGAAAATTAAAGAGAAAAGAAGGTGTTTAACACCTTCGCCGTGTCCCGTTCGTCTAGAGGCCTAGGACACCGCCCTTTCACGGCGGTAACAGGGGTTCGACTCCCCTACGGGATACCACTTCTTTATGAAGTACAAAGGGTCGTTAGCTCAGTTGGTAGAGCAGTTGACTTTTAATCAATTGGTCGCAGGTTCGAATCCTGCACGACCCACCATTCTTTCCACTGAGAATGGGTTTATTTCTGATAGAGTTAGGAATGAATTGAAATACTATGTGGGCGATTAGCTCAGTTGGGAGAGCACCTCCCTTACAAGGAGGGGGTCACTGGTTCGAGCCCGGTATCGCCCACCATTTCATATGGATATACTCTTTAAAGATTTTTGGAAGGATTCCAAACCAGTTCAAGACATTGACTTAGGTTCGGATTTTTTTGTCTGAGAATGCTTAAAAAGTATTTTGTCATTTATAAATTAAATGGCGTTATATTGCTCTTTAACAATTTGGAAAGCTGACTGATTTAGCTTAATTTATTTTTACTTTTTAAAAGTAAAACAAAACAGCTCAGGCTGTAATTAAGTTAAATCAAAATTTAAAAGTTCTTAATATCTTTTGTTTATCTTTAGATAAACAAATTAAAAACACATTCAAGTGTTCTTGTATTTTGAATCCGGCGAAAAACCAGAACTCTCAATGAAGAGTTCAACCTTGGTTGCTGTTTTGTCTTCATTTTTGAAAAGTGAAAGCAAACGTCCATACGAAACCTCTTGGGGTTGTATGGTTAAGTGACTAAGCGTACACGGTGGATGCCTTGGCAGTCAGAGGCGATGAAAGACGTATTAACTTGCGATAAGCCCAGATTAGGTAGTAAAAACCTTTTGAGTCTGGGATTTCTGAATGGGGAAACCCACTAGCATAAGCTAGTATCGCTGCGTGAATACATAGCGCAGCGAAGCAAACCGGGAGAACTGAAACATCTAAGTACCCCGAGGAAGAGAAATCAACCGAGATCCCGAAAGTAGCGGCGAGCGAAATTGGGTTAGCCCTTAAGTTGTTAATGAGACAGGTGAAGCCTCTGGAAAGTGGCGCGATACAAGGTGATAGCCCTGTAACCGACATCTCATCATCAGTGAAAACGAGTAAGGCGGGACACGTGATATCCTGTCTGAATATGGGGGGACCATCCTCCAAGGCTAAATACTACTGACTGACCGATAGTGAACCAGTACCGTGAGGGAAAGGCGAAAAGAACCCCTGTGAGGGGAGTGAAATAGAACCTGAAACCGTGTACGTACAAGCAGTAGGAGCATACTTGTTATGTGACTGCGTACCTTTTGTATAATGGGTCAGCGACTTATATTCAGTGGCAAGGTTAACCGTTTAGGGGAGCCGTAGGGAAACCGAGTCTTAACTGGGCGTTCAGTCTCTGGATATAGACCCGAAACCAAGTGATCTAGCCATGGGCAGGTTGAAGGTTGAGTAACATCAACTGGAGGACCGAACCGACTAATGTTGAAAAATTAGCGGATGACTTGTGGCTAGGGGTGAAAGGCCAATCAAACTTGGAGATAGCTGGTTCTCCCCGAAATCTATTTAGGTAGAGCCTCGGACGAATACTACTGGGGGTAGAGCACTGTTAAGGCTAGGGGGTCATCCCGACTTACCAACCCTTTGCAAACTCCGAATACCAGTAAGTAATATCCGGGAGACACACGGCGGGTGCTAACGTCCGTCGTGAAGAGGGAAACAACCCAGACCGCCAGCTAAGGTCCCAAAGTTATAGCTAAGTGGGAAACGATGTGGGAAGGCTCAGACAGCCAGGATGTTGGCTTAGAAGCAGCCATCATTTAAAGAAAGCGTAATAGCTCACTGGTCGAGTCGGCCTGCGCGGAAGATGTAACGGGGCTAAGCTATACACCGAAGCTGCGGCAGTGCAATTTATTGTGCTGGGTAGGGGAGCGTTCTGTAAGCCGTTGAAGGTGTGCTGTAAGGCATGCTGGAGGTATCAGAAGTGCGAATGCTGACATGAGTAACGATAAAGGGGGTGAAAAACCCCCTCGCCGGAAGACCAAGGGTTCCTGTCCAACGTTAATCGGGGCAGGGTAAGTCGACCCCTAAGGCGAGGCCGAAAGGCGTAGTCGATGGGAAACGGGTTAATATTCCCGTACTTCTTATAATTGCGATGGGGGGACGGAGAAGGCTAGGTAGGCTTGGCGACGGTCGTCCAAGTTCAAGTGCGTAGGCTAAGAGTTTAGGTAAATCCGGACTCTTGTTAGGCTGAGACACGATGTCGAGCACCTACGGGTGTGAAGCTATTGATGCCATGCTTCCAGGAAAAGCCTCTAAGCTTCAGGTTATAAGAAATCGTACCCCAAACCGACACAGGTGGTCGAGTAGAGAATACTAAGGCGCTTGAGAGAACTCGGGTGAAGGAACTAGGCAAAATGGTACCGTAACTTCGGGAGAAGGTACGCTCCTAGCGGTGATGAGACTTGCTCTCTAAGCTGCCGGGAGTCGCAGATACCAGGTGGCTGCAACTGTTTATTAAAAACATAGCACTGTGCTAAATCGTAAGATGACGTATACGGTGTGACGCCTGCCCGGTGCTTGAAGGTTAATTGATGGGGTTAGACTTCGGTCGAAGCTCTTGATCGAAGCCCAAGTAAACGGCGGCCGTAACTATAACGGTCCTAAGGTAGCGAAATTCCTTGTCGGGTAAGTTCCGACCTGCACGAATGGCGTAATGATGGCCACGCTGTCTCCACCCGAGACTCAGTGAAATTGAAATCGCTGTGAAGATGCAGTGTACCCGCGGCTAGACGGAAAGACCCCGTGAACCTTTACTACAGCTTGGCACTGAACATTGACCCTACATGTGTAGGATAGGTGGGAGCCTTTGAAGCAAGTACGCTAGTATTTGTGGAGGCAATCTTGAAATACCACCCTTGTATGCTTGATGTTCTAACGTTGGCCCCTTATCGGGGTTGCGGACAGTGCCTGGTGGGTAGTTTGACTGGGGCGGTCTCCTCCCAAAGAGTAACGGAGGAGCACGAAGGTGGGCTAAACACGGTTGGACATCGTGTGGTTAGTGCAATGGCATAAGCCCGCTTGACTGCGAGAATGACAATTCGAGCAGGTACGAAAGTAGGTCATAGTGATCCGGTGGTTCTGAATGGAAGGGCCATCGCTCAACGGATAAAAGGTACTCCGGGGATAACAGGCTGATACCGCCCAAGAGTTCATATCGACGGCGGTGTTTGGCACCTCGATGTCGGCTCATCACATCCTGGGGCTGAAGTCGGTCCCAAGGGTATGGCTGTTCGCCATTTAAAGTGGTACGCGAGCTGGGTTTAGAACGTCGTGAGACAGTTCGGTCCCTATCTGCCGTGGGCGTTGGATGATTGAAAGGGGCTGCTCCTAGTACGAGAGGACCGGAGTGGACGAACCTCTGGTGTTCGGGTTGTTACGCCAGTAGCATTGCCCGGTAGCTAAGTTCGGGATCGATAAACGCTGAAAGCATCTAAGCGTGAAGCGAGCCTTGAGATGAGTCATCCCTGATACTTTAAGTATCCTAAAGGGTTGTTGAAGACTACGACGTTGATAGGCAGGGTGTGTAAGTGCTGCGAGGCATTGAGCTAACCTGTACTAATTGCCCGTGAGGCTTAACCATACAACACCCAAGGGGTTTTGAACGGATTTAAGATAGCAAGAAACAGATTGAATGTGATTAAGAACGCATAGACAGCTTTCCAGATTATTATTTATCTCTTATTGAGGTAGATAGAAAGAATTTGCTTGGCGACCATAGCGTTATGGACCCACCTGATCCCATGCCGAACTCAGAAGTGAAACATAATAGCGCCGATGGTAGTGTGGGGTCTCCCCATGTGAGAGTAGGACATCGCCAGGCTTGAATTTATTTACTTTTAATAAAAAGTAAATTAGACAGAATTAAGTCTTTAAAATAATTTTAGGGGTGTAGCTCCAACTGGCAGAGCAGCGGATTCCAAATCCGCGTGTTGGGAGTTCGAATCTCTCCACCCCTGCCATATTTAGGCGAAAGCCAAACGAAAAAGCCCATACCGAAAGGTATGGGCTTTTTTGTGCGTGTTTGTTAGGTGCCTGGCATTATTTGGAGATTGAAATACCTAAGGATATGGACTTTTCGGTTGTAAGCGTGCGGGGAACTACACCTTGTCTTTTACATTCCAAGGTAAAAGTGAATCGATATCTGGCGATCCAACACATAAACGATCTAGACAATACCTAATATAATCGTAAGGGATTAATCCGTTTGCCTTTGCTGTTTCTACAATGCTGTAAAGCATTGCACTTGAATCTGCACCAGCCGTTGAACCCGAAAATAACCAGTTTTTCCGGCCGATAACAAACGGTTTAACCGCTCGCTCTGCTCGATTGTTATCAATAGATAACAATCCATCATCAATATAACGAACTAATTTATCCCATTGATTTAATGTATAGCTAATCGCCTCACCTAATTTTGTTTTAGGTGATACTCGACTAACTGCGCTATCAAGCCAATCACGGAGCTCTTTAAGTAAATCGCGGGCTTCTGTCTGCCTAGCAACATACTTGGCTTCAGGGGAAGCCTCTTTTAATAACGATTCGATCCGGTATAGCTTTTGGATTTTACTCAATACCCAATCTGCACTCCCTGTTTTCCCTTTTACTTGAACACGTTGAGCCTCAATAAATCGTCGACGTGCGTGTGCCCAACAGCCAACTAAAATCGCTTCAGTTTGTTCATAACCTTGGTAACCATCGGTATGTAAATACCCGTTATAACCTTTTAAAAAGTTAACTGGATGGTAGCCATGCCTGCTAGATTGATAATCATAAAGTACAATTCCAGGCAAAACACCAGAGCCTGGAGAATCATAGCCAGAGCAGTAGACCCACATATAACATTTTGCTTTTTCAACATCCAACACATTTACCGTTGTTTCATCACAATGCAGAGTGGGTTGTTCAAGCAAAATACGATGTAACTCGTTATTAAGAGGGGTAAATAGTACCGAGCATTTTATTAACCAATCCGCCATCGTTCGCCGTCCAATAATGATACCCCATTGCTGAAATAACGTTTCTTGACGATAAAGTGGAAGACTGTATTGAAATTTAGCCGTAATAATTTGAGCAAGTAAACTTGCGGTCGCAATCCCTTTAGGGATTGGTGACGCTGGCATTGGGGCTTGTTTAATGTCTACTGAAGTATTGTTTTTTTCACAATTTCGGCAAGCATATTTAGGACGAACATGTTGAATAACTTCCACTTTAGCTGGTACAAATTCCAACTTTTCACTGATGTCTTTACCCATCGCATGCATCTCTAGACCGCAACACTTACAAGTTTTATCTTTTATGTCGTGGATAATAACAGTACGCGGTAAGTCTTCAGGTAAGCGTTGGCGTTTTGGCTTTTGACGAGTGTAGGTAATCGTTTGTGTGTCATCATTTTCAATGATGATTTCTTCTTCTGTTTCATTGAATAAATCAAATTGAGTCGAGTCAGATTCACTGCTTTTACCAAAGCGCTGATGTTGAGCCAGTCGAAATTGCTCTAGAAGACGGTTATATTTATTTTCAAGCTGAAGCACAAGTGCTTTCAGCTCGTCAATGGTATCAGGAAGTGGTTTTATTTTATCAGTCATGTAGATGACTATATAACGATAATACAGGTAATCAATCGGTTGCCTCCTATTCTTGACTGAGAATCAACTATTTAAAGGGTTGTTTGATAATGTACCAGTTGATGTCCTAAGATATCAAAACCTTGTAATAGCAGTGTCAGTTGCTGCTCTGATAATGCTAACGTATCGTTATTTATATTTCGTGGCCATTTGAAGCGGTCTTCATCTAATCGCTTGTACCATAAAGCGAATCCTGTTTTATCCCAATACAATATTTTGAGTTTATCACGAGGCTTATTGCAAAATATAAATAGAGCATCACTAAACGGTGATAGTTGCATTTCTTGCTCAACAATCACGACAAGGCCATTAATGGCCTTGCGAAAATCGACAAAATCACGATGAAGATAAATGGTGGAAACATCAGTAAATACATTCATGATTGATACCCTTTTAATAAGAGTCCTATCCAGTGAGGTTCAGTATTAGCTGGCAATGTTAATCTTTTGTTTCCATCGTGCTTTACGTGCACTAAATGTCTTTGGCAGAATATTATGGTTACGACAAAATTCAGCGGCACTAAGCTTGCTAGATTGCTGAGATTCAAATAGAGCGTGCCATTGCTCTGGTGTTCTCTTTTTATCTTTTTGCATAATTACGTTCTCGTTAAATGAAAGATCGTAAGATACGCATAATGAATTTTATTTGTTAGGTGTAGTTCCCCGCACGCTTACTCTAAAAATGGCATTAACGTCGGTTAATACATCCTTATTTAATGGCTTAGAAAAAGCGTCAATGTCTTCTTTTAATTGCGCTAGAGAAGTCGCACCAATAATGGTTGATGTCACGCCATCAATTTGGTCACACCATGCTAATGCAAGCTGACAAGGTGTGTAACCGTGTTTTTCTGCAACTTCCATATAGGCGTTGAGCGCTTCGTTTGCTGCTGGAGTATCACGGAATATTCCGTTACGTTGTGAATACGTCCAACGGCTTCCTTCTGGCATTTTACCATCCAGATATTTACCACTTAACATGCCGCCGGCTAATGGGGACCAAGGCAGATAAGCGACGTCTTCGTGAAGACAATTCTCAATCAGATAAGGCCAATCTTTTGCGTGCAATAAGCTGAATTCGTTTTGAATAGATACCATGCGTGGTAAATCGTATTTAGCACTCAGTTTAAGGTAAGTATTAATACCCCAAGGTGTATCGTCTGATAGCCCGATATGACGGATCTTACCTGCTTTGATACAGGTATTTAATGCTTGTAAGATCTCAAGCATATCGGCTTCTTCTTTCTTCGCATCAAAATCGCTAAATCTGAAGTGATTAGGAAAGTGCTTACCAAAATGGGGAGAGGTACGGTTAGGCCAATGCAGTTGGTATAGATCAATATAATCGGTTTGTAAACGCGCAAGTGACGCATCGACAGCGGCAATAATAGCTTCACCCGTAATTGGAGCTGCGTTGCGAACCCAAGGTAAACCCGGCCCGGCTATTTTGGTTGCAAGTACAATGTCTTTACGGCGCTCTGGATTGGCAGCAAACCAATTACCAATGATGGTTTCTGTTTTTCCGTACGTATCTGGGGAAGGCGGAACCGCATACATTTCAGCGGTGTCGATGAAGTTAATTCCTTGGCTAAGCGCGTATTCGATCTGTTGATTCGCGTCTTCTTGAGAATTTTGTTGTCCCCAAGTCATGCTACCAAGGCAGATGCGAGAAACAGACACATTGCTGCTACCGAGTGTTGTATATTCCATTGAGCGGGTTCCTTAATCTATTTTATTATTATCTTATCGTACTTAGATCGTTTTTTGTGTTTTTGTTTTTGGGCGTGACAGAAAATAAATCTCATAATTATGGTTATTTAATGAGATTTACTTAAAACGATTCCATAAATGGAAGTGTTAATTGCAGTTCTTGTTATTGTTCTTAGCACCATCATTGATAATATCAGCGCATAAAATAAGATGACAAAAGAGATAAAAAACAATGAAAGGCAATGTGTACAAATACGCGATTAATTCAGTGCTAGCGATAACGGTAGGCTTTTCTGCATTCTTAATCTTATCGGATAATGTGTCCCCTTTTACGACACAAGCCACGGTTCATAAGCCTATTGCGAATATTGCACCGGAAGTATCAGGAACAATTGCGGCGGTATACATTACGAATGGAGATCATATTCGCGCAGGCTCACTCTTATTTTCGATTGATAAAACAAAATATCAACTAGCCGTTGAAAAAGCAGAATCTCAATTACAACAAGCCATTGAATCGAATCATTCAAAAGAGCAATTATTAGCGTCATCTAAGCTGACTCTTGTGCAAAGACAGTTAGAATTGATTGATGCGAAAAAAGATTACCACCGTTATCTTACGCTAGAGAACAATAGGCGCCTACGGCGCAAATCAAAAGGACTCAACCTCTTCCATTGTTGCCAATAAATCGTTTATCCTATCGCCATGCACGCATATAAACCCCTGAAACAATTATTTAATAGTCAAAATAACTGGCTTAAATTTCTTCATAATAACAAAGCTAACCTAAGAGCGGTCGTGATTGAAAATGTCACAAAGATGCTGTCCTGTGGGACAGCGGCTTTTGGCTCTCGCGAATATCATTGTTGCAACCCTGACTGTACCCATATCAAATATATTCACCAAACCTGTAAATCTCGAGCGTGCAGTAGCTGTGGCATGAAAGCCACAGAGCGATGGATACAAAAGCAACAACATGTCTTCCCTGAATGCGAATATCAACACATCACCTTTACCCTTCCAAACACGCTATGGCCTATCTTTCGTCATAACCGTTGGCTGTTAAATAAATTATTCAAATGTGCTGCAAACATTCTGCTGGGATGGGCAAAAGATAAAGGAATAGATGTCGGTATCTTTTGTGCTCTTCATACTTACGGTCGAAAACTGAATTGGAATACGCACTTACATTTATCGGTCACTCGTGGGGGAATTTGTGAACGTACCGGTTTATGGAAACCCATTTACTTCCAAATGAAAACGACAGAGCCTTGTTGGAGAGCGGCTATCGTCAGTTTATTGGGTAAGGCTTATTATGAGCTTGATTTATCAAGCGAAGAATGCCCCTATATCCGTAATAAAACGGATTGGTCACGCTTTTTAAGCAGTCAATATAATCGTCGTTGGAAGCTTCATTTTGCTAAAAAGACAAATAATGTAAAACCGACGATGAACTATCTTGGTCGGTATTTAAAACGGCCCCCAATTTCAGCGTCACGTTTAAGTCATTACGCCAAAGGCGGAATGATAACGTTTAATTATTTAGACCATCGAACAGGAACAACAGACAGCCTAACATTATCACCAGAAGAGATGATAAGACGGATAGTAGAGCACTATCCTGATAAACATTTCAAGATGATCCGATACTACGGTTTTTTATCAATGCGTCGTCGTGGAGAAGCTCTGCCTAGAGTTTATGCAGCTTTAGGTATGACAATAGAAGCTGAGCCGAAAATGCCAGGGTATGCCGCAATGTTAAAAGGATATGTAAAAGTAGATCCGTACGAATGTATTTTATGTGAAAGTCGTCTGGTGTTTACGAATTTCCGAGTCGGAAATTCGGTCAATGATTTAGTCACCCATGCGATAGTTCAGTCAGAATTGAGGGCAGCATAATAAGGTTTGTAGGATAAGTGTATCTAAAACTCATGAAATAGGGCTAAAACAGTTATAAAATCCCCGATAATTATATTTTCGATACCTTTTAAAAAAACAGCGATGGTGAAATTGGCTTTTTTAGACGGGCCAATGCTAACTCAGCAACATTCAAATTCCTTACCTTTAAAAAAGGGTTAACCAATAAGAAAGCCATTGATGATGCCAAAGTCGCGCTTGATTTAGCGATTAATAATATTGAGATAGCTAAGAGCAATATTGAGCAGATTAACGTGGAGCTTAATCATGGCGATAATGCAGCGATGAAGATTGCTCTTGATAACGTGGCTTCTGCGCGTTTAGATCTTAGCAATACTGACATTCAATCAACCATTGATGGCGTAGTGACGAATCTACAATTGCAAAAAGGCAGTTATATTAATATGGGTACACCATCATTATTTGTTGTGAATGACAAAGCGGAGTGGATAAGTGCGGATTTTAATGAAAAAGGCGTCAGTCATTTAAAAACCGGTAACACAACCTATGTTGTTTTTGATGCATTACCCGGTCATGTTTTCGACGGAAAAATCATAAGTAAAGACAGTGCGATTTTTGATGTATACAACCCAACAAATCAGTTAGCAAGCGTAGAAAATGACGATCGTTGGATCCGAAACCAACAAAAAATAAGAACTCGAATTGCAGTCGATAAGATGAATAACGATCTGATCAGTGGGTCAAGAGCAACAGTAATGGTTGCTAATGGAAATCCTATCATTGATGCGGTAGGAATAGCGTGGATGCATTTTGTTTCATTGTTCCGATACGTTTACTAATAGGCGGGTTGTGTAATGAATGACAGCAAACTCAATGAAACACTGCGAATCACGTTAACTGTTACGATTTGTATGCTGGCCGGTAAGTTGATGGGGTTAAATTCGCCTGTTTATTTGGCGTTATACCCTGTTATCGTCATGACAAAAGGGAAGGATTATTCATTTAAAGGACTGGTAAAGATGTTTGCTCCGGTTCTGTGTGCAGCCTCGTTAGCATTAGTGGTTTGCGAGGTTTTTTCGAGTCACCCATTTATCATTTGGACGATCAGTTTATTGTTCTTTGATTACATGAGAAAAAGAGCAAACACGCCACCCAAGTTAGGGGCGATGTTAATGCCTACTTTCAACTGGATATTGGTAGTTATCTTTTCAATGCACACTGATGCCTCAATGCCGACACGAATTCATGAAATCTTTATTTCTATGGTGATCACGATAATTGTCGCAAAGACAATGGTGTCTTTATTTCCTATCGTTAGCAGTGGCAAACCACCTGTTTTTGAACCGCATGAGGTCACTTACCAACATCGATTTGTATCAACGGCGCTCATTGGCAGTGGGGTTGGTTTTTTAATGATCGTTGATCTTATCTCGGCAACGTTTTGTTTAGTGCCGGTTATTGCCGCGGCCTCTCAATTTACGCGTGAGAAATTTTTAGCGACGGTAAAACGGCGGTTTATAACGCAAGTAGGAGGCTGTGCTTTAGCG
Source organism: Aliivibrio salmonicida LFI1238 (assembly GCF_000196495.1). Taxonomy (NCBI): domain Bacteria; kingdom Pseudomonadati; phylum Pseudomonadota; class Gammaproteobacteria; order Vibrionales; family Vibrionaceae; genus Aliivibrio; species Aliivibrio salmonicida. Next base: position 907,591 of record NC_011313.1, on the reverse strand, counting down.
GCGATATTCACGATAGTCTTAGTTGAACATCAATCCGTTATTGGTTTTTATGGTCTTGTTTTAGCGATGGTTATCTATGTGATTGCCAAAGCGATGGTCAATGAAGTTGGCATCAAACGTGACATTCATGGCGACGCATTACTCGCGACGATGCTGCCTATCCAACTCTATATCACGAGCATAAACGATGGATTAGAAAGAACGTTTTTGCGTGGTTGGGAGCTTACCGTTACGTTGTTTATTTTGTTTACGTTATACCAATTAACAGAGAGGGTTCAACGCAAATGAGCGTAGAACCCAATAATTAAGAGAAAACGATTAATCAGTCGGTAGTGATACCAACACTTTCCCTTCTTTTGTAATGCTATTTTTAATGGTGAGTTGCAGAGTGATGGTGACAGAAATAGTCAGCATGACAAAAATGGCGATTAAAATCAGTAATTGATATTTGATGGCAACCATTGGGTTTACACCGCCTAAAATTTGGCCTGTCATCATGCCCGGTAGCGTAACTAATCCTGTGGTGGCCATTGATGCCATGATAGGAGCAAACGCTTTTTGCATCGCAGCACGAACAAATGGAATTGACGCATATTGAGGGGATGCCCCTAGCGCAATCGCTGCGTGATATTCACTTTCTCGCTCTTTAAACGAAGTGAAGAGATTTTGCAGTGCCACGATATTGCCACTCAAACTGTTGCCCAATAGCATGCCTGCAAGAGGGATCAGATATTGAGCGCTGTAAAATGGGGTAGGCTGAATAATTAACCCGCTCAATAGCAGCAGCAAAGGTGATAAACCGATAAGAAGCCCTATAAGTACAGGGAAGAAAATGTGACGTTTTGGAAGCTTGGCTTTAGACACAATAGAGCTAGAGCCAATGCTGATCATCGCGATGATCCAAACCACATTTAATAGGGGATTATCCAGTTGAAACACAAATTCTAAATATAAACCAATGAATACAAGTTGAGCCACCATTCGAAGCACACTGACGGTGATATCTTTAGCGAGATTTAACTGATAGAAACGATTGATAGAGAATGGGATAAGGAGAGTCAGGCTGAATAAACCCATGAGTGACCAACTAATGTCTAAGGCTGATTGCATTGGTGTTGTACTCGTAAAATTGAGGGTTTAATTATTATCTCAAGAATGCGTAAGTTTCTAAACATAATAATTGGTTTTGTGGCCTTTAGTGTAAAAGAAATGAAATAGAAGGGGGGAATAAAAAAGCCGCTGAGCGATAATTCGATCAACGGCGTTTAACGTAGTTAGAGCATTAGTATTGCTTCATGATCTCAGCAATCTCTTCGATTGAATCAGAGTTAATGATTTTTTCAATATCGTCGTCATTTTGGAAGAGTTCAGATAACGCCATAATTGTATGAATATGACTGTCTGAATCCATTGCCGCTAACGTGATAGAAATGAACACATCCCCGTTATCTTCAGATTCTAAATTGACGCCATTCTTAAACACAGTGACTTGCAGTGCCGCTTCATTTACGCCGTCTTCAGGACGAGCATGTGGCATGGCAATTTTAGGAGCCAAAACATAATACGCGCCAATCTCTTTGTGTTTTTGTTTAATTGCCTCTAAATAACTTTGTTTTATTTTCCCTTTTGCTAATAAAGCAGAGCAGGTTAAATCAAGTGCCGCATCAACCGTTAGGTTTTCAGCTGAGGTAATAACGATGCCGTCGTTACCAATTAAATCAAATAAACTCATGATACAGCCCATCCAAGAAGTAGCCCAACAACACCAAAGTCAAAATCAGAGAACGTTGTTGCTTCTAATCCTAAACCACCAAGCACTGGCAATAACAACATTGGTAAGATAGAGATACAGATACCTTGAGTAAATGCACCTAATATAGCGCCACGTAACCCCCCCGTCGCATTACCATAAACACCCGATGCACCACCCACGAAGAAGTGAGGGACAACGCCGGCAACAATAATGGTCCAACCCATCATGCCTTGCACACCCATCATTAATAGGCCGGCAGAGAATGAAGATAAGAAACCAATCAATACGGCATTTGGAGCAACAGGGAATACCATTGGGCAATCCAGTGCAGGTTTAGCACCAGGAACTAATGTGTCTGAAATACCTTTAAAAGCAGGAACGATTTCAGCGATTAGCATTTTCACACCTTGCAGAACAATGTACACACCACCAGCAAAGGTAAGTGACTGCATAAAGGTAAATACGACCCAGTTTTGGCCATCAGAAACGGTTTCAACAAATTCACCACCAGCAATAATTGATGCGAACATGAAGAACACAAACATGGTTGTTGCGACGGCTACCGGTGTATCGCGTAAGAACATTAGACTTTTTGGTACGTTAATGTCTTCTGTCGATTTTGATGTGTCACCAAATTTACTGCCAATGTAAGCTGAAACAATGTAAGACAAAGTAGAAAAGTGACCTATAGCAAGTTGGTCCGTGCCCATGACTTTCTCTGTGTACTTTTGGCCTAACGCCGGCATGATAACCATCAATGAGCCAACAATTAATGAACCAATTGCGACTAACAACGTTCCTTGAATCCCTGCTGTTGATAAAATTACCGCAACAAGCATCGACATGAACATTGTGTGGTGACCCGTCAGAAATATATATTTCAAAGGAGTGATACGAGCCAATACAATATTAACGATAAAAGCGAAAAACATGATTAATGCCATTTCATAACCAAAGGCTTCTTGCGCTAATGCCACAATCGCTTCGTTATTTGGAATAACACCACTTACGCCAAACGCTTCAGTGAATACCGTCGAGAAGTTATTCAATGCACCAATAAGAGCGCCAGCACCAAAGCCGAGGATTAAGAATCCCATTACGGTTTTAATGGTGCCTTTTAAAATAGTAGAAAGATCCGATTTTTGTGCAACGAGGCCAATAAACGCAATAAGACCTACCATGATTGCTGGCTCTTTTAACAAGCCGAGCATGAATTCAAAAAAGTTTGTCATAATAATAGACCTTACATGAATGCTTTTAATTGTTCTTCGATTGATGCTTTATCAAAAATATTTTTCAAGCGAATAATATTTTGTTTTCCAGCGTCTTCTAATTGAACGGCGATGTCAGTTGCTGCAACCCAGATGTCTGCGTTGCTTGACGCTGCTGATGATAAGTCTTCATGATCAATCTCGGCTTCAAACCCGATTTTTTTTGCGACTTCTTTTACGGCCATTTCCATCATTAATGAAGTACCTAAACCGTTGCCACATACCACTAAAATCTTTTTCATAATATTAATTCTCAGTTGGATAAATCAAAATGCAAAATTGCATCGCTTGAAGTTTGTGTGAGAATCATAATGGAATAAAAGCGTTATAAATAAGATCTCAATCACAAACCAAGAATGAGATTGTGACGCAGGTCTATTATTCTTGAGCTTATTGATATGAATAACGTTAATAATTTTGATGAAATAACTTTTATTAAAAATAGGAGGGTGAGAAAGGATAACGTGAGTGAATTATATTAATGGTGATAAATCCTATCAACACCATTAATATAAGAAGGCAGTAGAACTAATATTTTGCGTAGTCTTTGAGTATTTTGTTAAACATATTATTAATCTCTTTTGTCTCTTTTGTCTTTTTATTTCTTTTGGTGAGATCACTTAATGATGCAGGTGATTTTTTTGTATTTCTTGCTGCGTTAAGTTGTTCTAATTTATCTTTCATTTTTTGAACTGCAGGTAACAGCATGCGAAGCTCTTCACCATCGGCGGTCGTTAAAACGACGATGTTATCGGACTCTACGTGTGTAATTGTCAGTAATCCGTGTTTGGCTGACTCGAATTGTTCTCCGACCATCATCGATTCTGGAGGAACGGAGCGATCAGTGACAAGGCCACTTCGTAGCTTTGCCGCACTGATGGATCTCACATTGCCTGTGTTATCAAAGGCAATAATAATAGTATGGCAGTTGTAATAATCAACCACCGTGACATAGCCGTGTTTGTTTGTTTTAAATTTTGCTCCATTACCCATATCAAGCGGAGCGTTCATTTTTTTCACTAAGAATCCTCTCTAAAAAATCCATAAACACATCGTTAAATAAGGCGATTTTATTGTGTTTTTTTACTGCATGATGGAGAGCAATAACCTTTTTTTATTTTGAAAAAGTTACTTATTAAGATAATGCTAACTGATTATAAGTAAATAAATCCACTTTTTATTGATAATCTACAAGGATAACAATCTTTATTATAGTGGAGAAATGGGCTCTACCTCTGTTTATTAGAATGAAAAAAGCCGCTGGTATCAGCGGCTTTTGTTTTAAATGTGAGCGTATTTTTTACAAAGAACGAACCACGCGGAAACCCGTGTAGTTAGCGCTTGTTGATGGATTTAGCTCTAGTGATTCATACACTTTTGCTTTATTTGGTGCAAAGCTCCATGCGCCACCGCGAACAATACCAGAGTCAGAACTTGTCCATTCCCACACATTACCAGCGGTATCGTAAATACCGTATGGGTTAGCGGCAAAGCTTGCTACTGGAGACGTTGATTTGTTTGCCCAAGAAGATCCACCCCAACCAGTATTTGCGTTACCTGAACCGATGTCAGTTCCCCACCAGTAAGCAGACTTACTGCCAGCACGAGCTGCAATTTCCCACTGTGCATCAGTAGGAAGCGCGTACGTAAAGCCTGTTTGTTTTGTTAGCCAATTCGCGTAAGTTTCTGCGTCTGTTTTAGAAATACAGACGGCAGGTGCGTTATCTGATTGCTCAAAGCCCGGCTTGCGCCAGTTTTGGTTTTGGTGACGTTTTGTTTCGCCGCCATTAATCGCATTACACCCTGCGCCTTTTTCAGCTTCAGTAAGGTAACCACTGCTTGCAACAAAGGCGTTAAATTGTTTTACAGTTACAGGAGTTGCGCCAATAGAATAAGCTTTTGACATAGAAACTGTGTGATTCGCTTCTTTGCCTACGTGGTATTCACCAGAACCAATAACCACCATTTGTGGTGCTAATTGATTGTTGGTTAGACGGTCTGCAAATTTCTTACCTGGCTTAGGTCGGTTTTTTTGATCTTTTAAATCGGCCCATAATGTCATGTCTTTTACTAATGACATTTGACGACTGTATGGTTCAAACCCTGATTTCTCAACGGTCACTTGATGTTGACCAGCAGGAAGCATTAGATCAACAGGGGTGCTGCCGTAATTAACGCCATTTACTGTTACGTTGTCTTCATGACGGTTTGAACGAATCGTAATGCCGACCCATTTTTTTTCTTTTTTGATTTTGTCTTTTGATGTTTGAGAAGTGCCTTGTTCAATACAGTAACGGTTCTCAAGACCTAGCATTTGACAAGCGGCTGTTGTGTTTGGACGAGCACGTAAAGACGCTTGAAGCTTTGTTGTGTAACGGTTATTACCGTTAAAACCGCTATCAATGATGGCACTGTCTAATACATGGATATTCATCGACACACTGTCAACATGCTGTTTAACAACATCAGATTCAGTGAAACCACTGATCAATTGTTGTTGAAAGCTATTGACGGCTTTTTGCATGCTTAAGGTTTTACCTTGGTTTGCACAAGCCGCTAAAGTCATGGTTGTTTTACATGTGATGGTATGAACAACATCAAGTGTATCTTGAGTTGATAGTTCTTCTTGAAGACGAAGTACACGAGCTTCTTGGCGAGATTCACCTAAGATTTCAAGTTCATCAAGCGCACGTTGTTTCTTTGTACTGTTTGCTTTAAGTACACGAGTTTGCTCTTGAATGTCTTGTTGGCTTGCTAGCTTAGCAACTTGGTTTTCTTTTACTTCTTTCCACGAATCTTGGTATTGCTTTTGAAACGGCGTGATATCCAAGTCTGGATCGTTAATCATGCGATTGTATTGTTCATCAAGATTACGTTGAGCCAGTTTACGTTTTGAATCCAACTGCTCAGCTTTATTATCTAAAGCTGAATCTTGGTTACGTAAATCACGTAAGCGACTTTGGTCTTCAATAACCGTTGCTTCCAGTTGTTTTACTTCACTACGTTTGTTTGTAAGTTTGTTGTCAATCGAAGCAACAGAGTCAGCCGATGCTGTTGTTGGTTGAGATTCTGTGTTTGCAAGCGCTATTGGTGTAAATAGGGCCGGCGATAACAGTAATGCTAGAGCGGGTAATCCTTTACGATTCATAATTCTTCTGCTTTGGTTGTTTGACATAAATAATCTTGAGTAATTTGTGTACATAATAATTAACCCGTATCGACACCTTGATTGGTGCTTAAGCATAAATAATGCTCTAAGAGGCTAATCGACGGTTGATACTGATCTACCTATTTCACTCGTGATCATTAAGTAATCTAGGCAGATAAGTATCCACTATTCATAGTTTTGACAGTAATTTATGAAGCAATATTCGTACCAATTTTGTAGGAATAAAAAGAGAAATTAAGCAATGATTGTCATGATCATCGTTTCGGTGAGTAGAAAGCATGATCAAGTTAAGATATGAGAACATGAAATCTCAATTACTAGATGTAATTCTAATTACTTGTAAATAAAGAGGTTAATTTGTGGTTTTAAAAATAAATGAGGCGAGTTTAAATTGAAATCACATTGACTGTATTTTGTTGAAACATGATCATGCTTTCGTATTTTTATCGGTAATAGATTGTTTTTATGATCTTAGTTACACTGAGAAAAGAAAATACAGCAGACACTAGGTGGAAGTAAAATGACGTTGAATTGGATTTCTCCTGCTCAAATCATCATGTTGCCGGAAGAAAGAGACCTCCATGCCCACGAACATCATCAATTGGTGATAGGGTTAAAAGGGCAGTCAGAGTTTGAAATAAACGGGGAGAGCAGCGTTATTTCCGTAGGAAAAGTGGGAGTGATCCCTTCGCATCATCAGCATGCATTTTCAAGTCTGTATCAATCTGAAATCTTAGTACTTAATTTTCCTAAATATTTTGAAGATCTAGAACTTGCCTCGCGGGTGAACTCATTATTTGCACATTCTGGTTACTATCGACTAGATACTCAAATTCAAAACTTAATTCAGCTATTAGTGTGTGAGATTCAAGCGAATCTTAATGATCATCTGTTAAGTCGCGCTTGCAGTGATACGATCATCGCGCTATTACACCGTCATTTAATTGATGAAAATTCTGACAAAAGACAAAAACGCCTGAATTCCGATGTGATCGACAATTTTATAACGCAACATATCGGAACTAAGATCACAGTTTCTCAGTTGGCTAGTACGGTTTTTATCGGCGAGAGTCAATTTTATGCCATTTTTAAGCAAGAATTTAGAAAAACGCCACATCAATATATTATTACGAAACGTATTGATTATGCCAAAGTCTTGTTAACGGAAAGTAACCTCAGTATTGGAGAGATTGCTCAACAAACGGGGTTTGCTAACCAAAGTGCATTTAGTCATGCATTTGTGAAACACAAAGGAAGTTCTCCCACCAAATATCGCCATTCTCACTTTATTCGTAACTAAAAATTACTGCGTTTGTTCTCATTTTGTAACCGTATGGACGATTTAGCAATTTAATCATAGTTTTTGACAAGTATTTTATCTAAATAGAAAATAGACTCTTTCGCAATTAGCCTTAATAACAAATCGATCAACTATAAATAATATTAACTAATCGATTAGACAGATAAGAGGAAACAGGTATGTTTCAAGCGAAAGATGTATTGTTGTCATCCATTATTGACCAGCCTTTATCGGTGCTATGGTCTGCAATATCCCCTCTTTATATGGTTGATGAAGCAAAGTGGATTCAAGAGCTCATTCCATTAGCACAACCTACTGCTGATGAAGCCGTCCTAATGTCAGAGCAAGCAGGCGATCTTATCCAACGAGTGCGTGATGATAAGCAAGCGGTGCAGATGATAGATGCGTTGCTACTTGAATACAGCTTAGATACCAAAGAGGGTATTTTACTGATGTGCTTAGCAGAAGCGTTAATGCGAATCCCAGATGCGGCGACTGCTGATGCTCTTATTCGTGACAAATTAAGCACGGCAGATTGGAAATCTCATCTTAAAAATTCAGATTCTACGTTTGTAAATGCGTCGACTTGGGGACTATTACTGACGGGTAAAGTCGTCAGCATGGACGTGAAATCGGACGGTTCACCTTCTAATGCGATCAGCCGTTTGGTCAATAAATTCTCTGAGCCTGTTATTCGTCAAGCCATGAATCAAGCAATGAAGATCATGGGCCATCAATTTGTACTTGGTAGAACCATTGAAGAAGCGCAGAAGAAAGGCAAATCGATGCGCGAAAAGGGATATACCTATTCTTTTGATATGTTAGGTGAGGCGGCATTAACTCAGTCTGATGCGCATAAATACTTTAAAGATTACATCATGGCAATTGAGAGTGTAGGGCGAGGGGCAAGCATTGCTAACTCCGCAGATCCTACCGTATCAATTAAGCTTTCAGCGCTTCACCCTCGTTATGAAATGGCGAATAAAGAGCGTGTCATGGGGGAGATGTGTGATTCTGTATTGCAACTTCTTGAACGCGCACGTGAGTTGGATGTTGGTATTACGATTGATGCAGAAGAGGCCGATCGTTTAGAGCTTTCTTTGGCTTTATTTGAAAAACTGTATCGTCATGACATCGTTAAAGGTTGGGGAAAATTTGGTATCGTTGTTCAAGCGTATTCTAAGCGTGCATTGCCCGTTTTAGTGTGGCTAACTGCGCTAGCAAAAGAGCAAGGCGATATGATCCCACTTCGCTTGGTGAAAGGCGCATACTGGGATACCGAACTTAAAATATCACAACAATTTGGTTTTGCTCGCTACCCTGTATTTACCCGTAAAGAGTCAACCGATGTGTCTTATCTTGCTTGTGCTCGTTACTTATTAAGTGATCACGTTAAAGGTAATATCTTCCCACAATTCGCAAGTCACAATGCACACACGGTTGCGGCGATTGCTTCAATGGCGACGCACGATGAGTTTGAATATCAACGTTTGCATGGTATGGGCGATGCGTTATATGAACATGCAATGGCAATGTTTCAACGCAGTGTTCGTATTTATGCTCCTGTTGGTAGCCACAAAGATTTGTTGCCGTATTTGGTTCGTCGTTTATTAGAAAATGGCGCAAACAGCTCGTTTGTTCATCGTTTGGTTGATGCAAGTTGCCCTATCGAAAGTTTAACAGAACACCCAGTTGATACTCTATTGGCTTGCCCATCGTTTGAAAATCAGCTGATCCCATTACCGCCGCATATTTTTTCAGATCGTAAAAATTCATACAGCATTAACTTTGATGTTGAGAGTGAAGCAGAACCGTTTGAAGCGTTAGTAAAAGAGAAAATGGACAACTATTGGAAAGGGGGGCCGATTGTTAATAATTCGTGTAATTACGAAAGCATGATCAAGGAAAGTGTGTCTGATTTGCATGTTATCACTTCTCCTTATGATCGCAGTAATGAAGTGGGTTCATTAGTATGGAGTTCTCAAGAGTCGGTTTCAAACGCACTAGAAATGGCTCATGACTATTTCCCAACATGGCAAGCGACGTCAGTGACTGAACGTGCGGACTATTTGGATCGCTTAGCAGATAAACTTGAAGAAAATATGCCTGAGCTTGTGGCGCTGTGCCATAAAGAAGCAGGAAAAACGATTCACGACAGCATTGATGAAGTACGTGAGGCGGTTGATTTTTGTCGTTACTATGCCGTTCAAGCCAAATTAAATTTCAGCAATCCAGAAACGATTGTTGGCTTTGATGATATTTCTCACCAGATAGCTCGCCAAGGTCGTGGTGTGTTTGTGTGTATAAGCCCATGGAATTTCCCACTCGCTATTTTCTTAGGCCAAGTAACCGCCGCATTGGTGGCTGGTAATACGGTTGTTGCAAAACCGGCGGAGCAAACGTCATTGATTGCCGTTCGTGCCATTGAGCTTTTATTGGAAACGGGTATTGCGCCACAAGCGATTCACTTATTACCGGGTGACGGTAAAACAGTCGGCGCGCCATTAACGTCAGATCACCGAGTGGCAGGCGTTGCGTTTACTGGCTCAACAGAAACCGCACAATTAATTAACCGCACATTATCAAATCGTACGTTTGAAGGAAAAGGTGTTGCTCCGGTGCCATTTATTGCTGAAACGGGTGGTCAAAATGCAATGATAGTAGACAGTACAGCATTGCCAGAACAGGTAGTTCGAGATGTTGTTCGTTCCGCTTTTTCTTCTGCTGGTCAACGTTGTTCAGCACTTCGAGTATTGTTTGTTCAAGAAGACATAGCAGAACGTATTCTGAATTTGATTAAAGGCACAATGGCCGAATTGAGTGTTGGTTTACCTGAATTGCACAGCACGGATGTCGGTCCGGTGATTGATACCAAGGCAAAAGAAAAGCTGCTTGCACACATTGAGAGAATGACAAAAGAAGGCAAATTACTTGCTCAAGCGACATTACCTGAATGGGCTGAGAAAGGGGATTTTGTTCCACCAAGTGCGTTTGAAATTGATTCGATTAGTCAGCTAGAAAATGAGCAGTTTGGTCCAATTCTTCATATTGTTCGTTTCAAAGCCAGCGAATTAGACACCATGGTCGATGACATTAATGCCACTGGGTTTGGATTAACGATGGGAATACACAGTCGTAATGAAGTCACTTATACCCGTATTGAGAAAAACATCAAAGTAGGTAACTGCTACATCAACCGTGATCAAGTTGGTGCGGTGGTGGGAGTTCAAGCCTTTGGTGGTCAAGGACTGTCAGGGACGGGACCGAAAGCGGGTGGACCTCGTTATTTATTCCGTTATACCCAAGCAATCGCTTCAAATTCTGTATCAACTAAGTGAGAAAGGAGAGACTCATGACATCTATTACACAACTTATTGATTCTGCTCTTTCTCAACCAGAGAAATCATGGGCGCAATTGTCAGTATCGACACGTTCAGAGAAGTTAATTGAATGGTCACACGCATTAGCTGAACACCCTAAATTTGGTGTGCTTGCTGAAAAAATGGTGCGTTTTCAATGCCAAAGAGCGCAACAGTTAATTTCAGAAACTCAATTAATGCCAGGGCCAACAGGAGAAAGTAACGAACTCTACACCGCACCTAGAGGTGTTTTTTACATCACTTCGGATGAAAAACCATCAGTTGTTGCATTGATGGGTCAAATAACTGCAGCATTAATTGCAGGAAACGCTATTATTGTCGGCCTTCCGAGTGGGGAGTCTGATATCGCCTCGTTAATTGTGGATGGTTTACATAATGTAAATGTACCGACCACGATTGTCCAACAGGTGAATTTTTCAGAAAAAGACATAAATGATGTCCGATTAGCGGGCGTTTGCTTTGTGGGAAGTGAGCAGAGAGAAATCGAGCTTAACCAACAATTAGCAAAGAGAGATGGATTATTAGCGCAATTGATCGCAGAAACGGATCAAGAACGCCTGACAAATACTACCGATCCTCATTTTGTTCTACGCTTTATTACAGAGCGCACTCGAACAATAAATGTAACGGCAGTGGGCGGTAACGCTACATTGTTGGAACTTGGAGGTGGTAATCATTAACGAACACATGATGTGATCGTGAGTCATTGCTTTTTTTGCACTATAAAAATATTACAGCAAAGAAGTAACGTAAGAGGGCTATTGGCCCTCATTACTGCCAATAATATAAAGGAAATAGAATGATAGAAAATAACTTTGCCATTACAGGCACGTTTTTAACTTACCTTGTTGTGATGCTCGCTATTGGTATTTATGCTTATAAACGTACCAACAATTCATCAGATTACTTTTTAGGTGGACGTACATTAGGGCCTTGGCCTGCTGCATTATCTGCCGGTGCTTCAGACATGAGTGGTTGGTTGCTGCTTGGTTTACCAGGTTATGCTTACGCTGCCGGTCTTGAGTCATTATGGCTTGCGGGTGGTCTACTACTTGGTACTTGGTTAAATTGGTTGATCTGTGCTAAACGTCTAAGAACGTACAGTATTACTACGGATGATGCCTTAACTCTGCCGGAGTATTTATCTCGCCGATTTAATGATAATTCAAAATTGATTCAGACAATTTCTGCTTTGTTTATCCTTCTGTTCTTCCTTTTCTACACCAGTTCAGGCTTGGTTGCTGGCGGTAAATTATTTGAAACTGTATTCGGTCTTGATTATAAAGTTGCCGTTGTTATAGGCACGCTGTGTGTTGTTTCATATACTTTATTTGGTGGTTTCCTTGCGGTTGCTTGGACGGATTTGGTTCAAGGTTTATTAATGTCAGCGGCATTGATGATCGTACCAATTGCAGCAATGCAGGGTGGATTCAGCCAACTTAATACTGATCTTGTGGCGATTAACCCTGAGTTACTGACGTTATGGACAGGTATGGACGGTAACCCACTAAGTGCGGTGGCTATCATCTCATTAGCGGCGTGGGGCTTAGGTTACTTTGGTCAACCTCATATCCTTGCTCGTTTCCTTGCTTCTCGTTCAAATAAAGATTTAACGACCGCTCGTCGTATTGCGGTTATTTGGACTGCGCTTTCAATGGCAGGTGCAGTATTAGTTGGTCTTGTTGGTTTGCTTTATGTTAATGGTGAAATGGCAGGTCAAGTGATTGATGGTGAAAAAGTCTTCATGTTATTAGTGAATGCGATTTTCCATCCTGCGATTGCGGGTATCCTACTTGCCGCTATTCTTGCTGCAATCATGAGTACTGCAGATTCTCAGTTACTGGTTTCTTCATCTGCGCTTGCGGAAGATTTATATAAGCAACTTGTGAATAAAGACGCAACGAGCAAAGACATTGTTAATGTTGGCCGTTTTGCCGTTATTGCATTGTCTATTATTGCGTTAGCACTAGCCATGAACCCAGATAGCTCAGTGCTTGGTTTGGTGTCTTATGCATGGGCTGGTTTTGGTGCTGCGTTTGGTCCTGCGATCATCCTAAGCTTGTACTGGAAAGGCATGAATCGTAATGGTGCGCTTGCTGGTATCGTTATTGGTGGTTTAACGATTGTTGTCTGGAAACAGTTAACGGGTGGCTTGTTTGATATCTACGAAATCGTTCCTGGGATTATCTTTGCAACGACAGCAATTATTGTTGTTAGCAAACTAACGGGTGAACCTGAAGAAAAAGTTCGTAAACAACACGAACAATTTGAACGTAACCTTGTTGAGTTTGACTAACCTTAGTTAATCAATAAGTAAATAAAGCCCCAAATAGAGTGCTCTCTTTTGGGGCTTTTTTTTGTGTTGAATATAAAGAAGCAGATTGATTCTTTGCTTATTATTATGAGTTACATCATCTAATTAATGGCATTGATATAAGGCTCTGTTACAATCGCGTTAGTTAAATGCAACAGATAATAATTATTATTTACTAGGAGTGTAAAAATGAAGTTAATCCGCTTGGTGCTTGGCAAAGTTATTTTGGGATTAGATTGTGTGTTTACGCCTTCAGGGGTCAAACGTGATCCAGCTAAACAAACAGAAATTGACGCAGAAACGGCGAACTATTCGTTATATCAATTTGAAGCTTGTCCGTTTTGTGTGAAAGTTCGTCGTACAATTAAGCGCCAATCACTGAAAATTGAATTGCGTGACGCAAAAAATAATGAAGAGCATAAAGCCGCATTATTAGCGGGTGGTGGACGAGTAAAAGTGCCATGCCTGCGTATTGATGAGAATGGCGAAACAACGTGGATGTATGAATCTTCAGATATTATGGCTTTCTTAGAAAAAAAATACCCTTAATATTCATAATGTTAAATTAACTCTAAAGTGGTAGTTGATGTGGCGTGCTTATTTAAGTACGCTTTTTTTATGTATATATTATGTATATATTATGTAAAATATCAATGGTTTGCATATATTAAATTGATTGTTAATACTTCTATTATTAGACTTTGTAGCTACTTTATGAGACTCAAGTCACAAAAAGTCTTGATTTAAGTTACCGTTCAGTTAAACTGCTTTTTGTGACTTGATCACAATAAAATAAAAACACATTAGGCTAGTTATTATGGATAAAATGAGTACAACTCATAAATGGTCAATTAAAAATTGTCCCAAGGATATAGAGAGCCAAGTTTTATCTGTTATTGGATTAATCGATAAGAAAGGTTCAGCATCAGACATGGATCTCTGCAAGATCTTTGGTGAAGTATTATGGAGTGATGGGAAATATTTCAATTCTCACGCATTTCGCTTCCTATTTGATCATGAGACTCTTTCATGTGAAGTAACGAAGAGACACTTACACTAAAGTAAACAAGCTATGTATTTTTAAGGCCATTATTATTCCCCAATAATGGCCTTTTTTAATGTGTATTATATGACTAAGGCCTTTCACCTGCGAGTAATCGCGTTTCAATATCGGCAATCACTTCTGGTAAATCTGCAATAGTATCAATCAAGTAATGAGGGGTGGATTTTTGCAGCTTTAAGCGTGCTTTTTCTCTGGCAACACTCAGTGTCTCTGCATCTGCGGCTTGATATTCTTCATACGTTAATCCTGCTTCATTGCCTGATAATAGTAATCCAACCGTCCACATACCGGCATTATGGCCTTCATCAATGCCGGGTGCAGCATCATCGACTTTAATGCAGGTACTTACGTTAGTCACGCCTAATTCAATGGCATTTTTTAGAGCCATGAACGCAGCAGGACGGCCACCTTGAGGTAAGTCATCCGTAGCGACAACATAATCAGGGTGATAGCCATATTTTGCCGCTGCAGGGATTAAAATATCCATGACCTCACGCGGATAGCCAGAACATGACCCAATTTTTATCCCTTTGTCTTTCAGATCATTGACGACGTCAATGGCGTTTAAAATCGGCTCGGCATGATCCGCCACTTTGGCTTTTTGTAGTGGCATAAACGTTGCGTAAATATGATCGATTTCTTCGCTTGTCATTGCGTGCCCAAATTGTTGGTGCCATCTTTGATTCACTGATGGAAGTTTACCAACCGCTTCAATGTGTTGCCATTTTCCTAACCCCATTGGTTCTCGTGCTTCAGCAAGATTAATGTCGAAATTAAAACCACTTTTAAAGGCCTCAACAAAAATACTGGTGGGTGCAAAAGAACCAAAATCGACAATGGTGCCAGCCCAATCAAAGATAACCGCTTGAACAGGGCTGTCTTGTAAAAGAGGGGTGTGTGCTGGAAATGGGTTAAACGCTAAATTAGACATAGTTGAAATCCTTACATACTTTGGCAATTGCTTGTTCAAAAATAATCAGAGCTTGCGTTAGCTCTTCACGAGAAATAATGAGTGGTGGACTGAGTTGAATGACGTTGCCTTGCGATACTTTAAAGCTCAGGCCATCATTTAAACATTGATACAACACGGCTTCGGCTTCATCAAAGGCGCGTGTTTTTGTTATAGGGCTGGTTACTAACTCAACCCCCCAAAGCAACCCAATACCGCGAACATCGCCGATAACTTGATACTTTGCTTTCATTGTGTTGAGATAATGATGGATGAATTGACCGTCGTGGCGAACTTTTTCAAGCAAGTTGTTTTGTTCAATTGTTTCCATTACCGCGAGTGCCGCAGCGCAACCCACAGGGCTTTTCTCATGAGTGTAATGACCCAAAGAGACGTTCGCCGCGGTATTGTATTTGTCTTTTGTGATCATGGCGGCAATAGGGATTAATCCTCCGCCTAATCCTTTACCGATACATAAAATGTCAGGTTCAATGTCGTAGGCTTGGTGCGTAAACCATTCACCACTCCGACCCATACCATTTGGAATATCGTCGATAATTAATAGCACATTGTGTTTATCGCAAATTTCTCGAATACGCTTCCAATACGCTTTACTCGGCACTTGCACATCGGTATTTCGAACGGCTTCAGCAATAAACACGCCGATGCCGCCTTCTTTTTCGATGACATATTCTAAATAATCAGCGTAATGAACATCGCTGCCATCTGAAGATGGAAAGGCACCACGATAAGTGACCGCCGGAGGGATACGTTCTACGCCTGCTAATAATGGCCCCATTCCTTCACGAAAACAGGCTTCACCGCCCACAGAAATTGCGTCTAAAGAAGCTCCGTGAAAGGAATCCCACAATGAAACAACTTTAAAGTTGCCCGTAATGTGACGAGCCAGTTTTAAGGCCATGCCAATGATGGAAGTACCACCGGGTGCAAATAAGACTCTATTAAGCTCACCGCCACAGATCTCGGTGAGTTTTTCGGCACACTCAATCGCTATTGAGTTAGTAAAGCGTCTTGGTGAAAAAGGCAATTTTGCGATTTGCTCGGTCACTTTTTTTATGACATGAGGATGACCATAGCCAAGCTGATGAACGTTGTTACCGTGAAAATCGAGGTATTTTTTCCCTCTCGTGTCTTGTAAATAAACCCCTTCCGCCCCTTGTAGAGAATCTAAACAGGGGGTCGACATGGCTTGATGTAAAAACACGTTCGAATCGCGAGTTAATAAGGATTGGGTTGATTCATCTTGCAGTGATTCATTCCACAGACTGCGAGCTAGAGTCGTATTTACATCCCCTTCACTACGAAAATGGGGGGTGATCAGTAATTCGCTCATGCTGAAACCGTTTCCCAATACATGGCATTTTCAACGGCTGAGATTAATCGTTGGATGTCTTTAGGGTAAACGTCGCCAATATTACCAATACGGAAGCAATCCGCATTAGAAACTTTACCGGGGTAGATAACAAAGCCTTGTACTTTTAAACGAGCATAAAACTCCTTGAATTGGTAATCGTCGTGCGCTGGGGAGTAAAAGGAAGTAATGATTGGTGAGTGCAACTCGTCACTTAATAACGGTTCAAAGCCTAAGCCTCGCATGCCTGACACCAAGGTAGTTTGGTTGGTTTGATAACGTGTGTGTCTGGCGGTAATGCCCCCTTCGATTTCTAATTCAAGTAAGGCTTGGTAGAAAGCTCTTACGGTATGAGTAGGGGAAGTGAAACGCCATTTCCCTTGGTTTTTCTCCATGCAATCCCACTGGTCATAAAGATCCAAAGTGAGAGAGCGAGCACGGCCTTTACATTGTTCAAGTTCCGATTGTTTAGCGATAACAAAACCAAAACCGGGAACGCCTTGAATGCATTTATTAGCCGAACTGATCATGTAATCAATACCAAGATCGGCAATATCCATTGGGATACCACCAAAGCTAGACATCGCATCTAGAATAACAATTTTATTGTGTTGTTTCGCTAAGGCGGCAATGGGTTCGATAGGGTTAAGCATGCCCGTCGTGGTTTCACAATGAACAATAGCAACATGGGTAATGCTTGGATCGGTGATGAGTGCATTTTCAACCTCACTGAGTGTTGGCTGTGCGGTTTCACCCGGTGAAATAACATGGCACGGAATAGATAAATACTGAGCTATTTGTGCAATACGTGCCCCATAAGCCCCATAAGCCCCATTATCAACCACCAGTAGTTTGCCATTCTTATCAATCACGCTGCCAATCGTTGCTTCAACAGAAGCAGTACCACTGCCTTGCATTAATACACTGGTATACCCTAATTTCTCGGTAGCCAAAGCAACCAGTTTGTCACGAATAACCTCAACGACATCAATATTGTATTCGTCGTCCCAAGTACACCAGTCTTTTAGCATGGCGTTGCGAACTGTCGGTGTGGTAGACAGTGGACCCGGAGTTAAAAGCAGATATTCATTTTTCATGTTAAATTCCATTTTGGTATATATCAGTTTGTATTTTTACTCTATCAACATAATTTCAGCCTGATAATAGGCAAATGGCAAGATTCACAAAAGGTTCATATCTCGGCGTGTTATCGGCTTTATTCCGCTAATTATCATTAAATTGCCATCATTCGTTCATATTTTCGTCATAATTCGTTTTTATGGTGGTAGGTAATTTAATGGTACATACCAATTTAAGGATGGAGAGGATAATGAAAAACCGTTTTATGAAAGGATCACTGACAGCACTTATATCATTGTTAGCAACGAATGCGTTTGCAGCACAAGAAGTCACGGTTTATACCGCTTTTGAAACGGATCTACTTGCCAAATATAAATCGGCATTTGAGACCGATAATCCAGACATTGAAATTAAATGGGTTCGTGATTCAACGGGGATAATGACGGCGAAATTATTGGCAGAAAAAAACAACCCACAAGCCGAAGTGGTTTGGGGCTTGGCTGGGTCATCATTGGCATTATTAAAAAATGAAGGTGTAGTAAAGCCTTACATGCCAGCAAATGAAGATGAATTAAAGGACGCATTAGTTGATCCTCAAGCCAATAAAGCGTGGTATGGAAATTACGCTTTTTTCAATGCCATTTGTTTTAATGAAATCGTAGCAAAACAATATAACTTACCGAAACCGACATCATGGGAAGAGTTAACAAAGCCTATTTATAAGGGGCATATCGCGATGCCTAACCCTGCATCATCGGGAACGGGTTACATGCAAGTTTCTGCTTGGATCCAAAATATGGGGGATGATAAAGCATGGAACTACATGAAAAGATTGGATAATAATATTGCTCATTATACGCACTCAGGGTCTAAGCCTTGTGTTCAGGCAGGAATGGGAGAAGTGGCCATTGGTATTTCTATGGCAACAAGAGGCGCGAAATTAAAAACACAGGGTGCGCCATTAGATGTGATCATACCTGAAGGTATTGGGTGGGAAGCGGATGCGGTTGGTTTAGTCAAACCGTCAGAGGCGGCGAAACGTGTAGTCGATTGGTCAATTTCAAAAACAGCAAACGAATTGTATATTCAATCTTATCCTGTGGTGGCTCATAAAGACGTGACAAGTGATGTGAAGAATTACCCTAACGTTCAAGAATCAATGGCTAAAATGGATTTCTCTCGTATGGGAGACGAAAGGCAAAGCGTCTTAAAAACATGGTCTGATAAATTTGATTCAAAGTCTGAATCAAAATAATCTGACGGAAATTCATGATAGAAAAGGGAGGCTCCGGTCTTCCTTTTTGTGTTTTTAATGGCCTGTCTTCTGAAGGAAACAAAACTGCAATCTTTCTTATATAAAATTGTCATTGTATTGAAATAATCAAATTCTATTATTTGGAGTATACCAAATGGAGAGTTTGAAATGATGGAAAATAAAGCGTACTTAACAATCAATAACGTAATGAAAAAATTCGGCCAATTTACGGCCTTAGAACAGATTTCTTTATCTATTGAAAAAGGAGAGTTTGTTTGTTTCTTAGGTCCTTCAGGCTGCGGTAAAACCACCTTGTTGCGATCCATTGCTGGGTTGGACTTACCAACGTCGGGCTCTATTTTTCAACACGGAAAAGAAACCACCTTTCTACCACCAGAAAAGCGAGATTTTGGAATTGTATTTCAATCTTACGCTTTATTTCCTAACCTAACGATTGAAGAAAACATAGCCATAGGCCTAAAAAATCAAGGCTATTCAAAATCGGACAGTGCCGAGAAAGTGCAATATTGGCTTGATATGATTGGCCTTCCAACGTCGGGTTCGAAATTTCCTAATCAATTATCGGGTGGACAGCAGCAGCGTGTCGCTCTTGCTAGAGCGTTGGCGTTGTCACCCGGATTATTGCTGCTTGATGAACCGCTCTCAGCTCTCGATGCAAAAGTAAGGACTCACTTACGTGATGAAATTTGTCAGCTACAGAAGAAGTTAGGTATTACGACGGTGATGGTAACGCACGATCAAGAAGAAGCGCTTTCAATGGCTGACCGTATTGTTGTTATGAATCATGGGGTGATAGAACAAGTCGGTACGCCAGAAGAAATTTATCAGCAACCTGCGACACGCTTTGTGGCTGATTTTGTCGGGTGTACTAACTTTATTCCCGCGATGGTATTGAATGAATCGATGATGCGAATTGGAGATACGGTATTGCCTTTACCATCACTTTCAAATTTAAAGCCGAATAACGGAGAGCGATTTGAATTAGCCGTGAGACCAGAGAATTTAACGTTCTTTTCTGAAAGTACGAATACCATTCCTGTGAGAATTGAAAGTTTAGAATTTCAAGGTTCGTATGTTCGAGTTGAATGTCAATTACATCGTCATGTGGACAGTGACTCTATTTACATTGATGTTGCAGCAAAAGACGCTTATGACAGTAACTTTGAACTAGGGGAAATCAGATATGTGTCGTTCTCTGAAGATAGCCTCCAAGCTTATGCGATTCCTGCTGAGTTAGCCATTTCATCAAAAGCAGCATAAAGATTTATTATGACTATGATTGTGCAACCCAAAGCAAACAAACCCTCATTGTTTACGTATTCACATTACTTAACCTGAATTCTGGATAAGGCTGAACTAATTGCCCACCTAACGATCAGATCTTTCGACCAAGAATTATTTGAACGTATTTTAAAAGGTGGGCAAGATGAATAAATTAGTTGATATATTTTGTGATGTCGATGATTTTTGTTATCAATTCTTATCTCAATGGGAAAAATACCTTGTTGAGGCTAGTGAGAGAAAAAGAAAACGTCAGTCAGTAATGTCTACTAGTGAATGTATGACTATTGTCATCGCTTTTCATCAATCAAATCATAGAGATTTCAAGAACTTCTATATCGGGTTAGTTCATCAATATTGGAAAGGATACTTTCCAAATTTACTTAGCTACACTCGATTTGTGAGCAAAATGCCTAGCCTAATCGCCCCAATGTGTGCCTATTTTCAATCTATCAAAGGTAAGCCGACTGGCATTGCTTTTGTTGACTCCACGAGTCTTAAAGTATGCCATAACATTCGAATTCCTCGCCATAAAGTCTTTGATGGTGTTGCGAAAAGAGGAAAAGGTACCATGGGATGGTTTTTCGGCTTCAAACTTCATTTATTGATTAACCATCTTGGAGAAATTATTTCGCTGAAAATCACAGCTGGCAATGTAAATGATAGGACTCCTGTACCTGATTTATGCAAAGAACTCTCGGGGAAATTGTACGCTGATAAAGGGTACATAGGTAAAAAGTTGAGTGAGAGCTTAAAGAACTCTGATGTCGATTTAGTGACTACCTCGCGAAAAAACATGAAAGCAAAAGAGATAAGTGCTTTTGATAAGGCTATGTTATCAAAGAGATACATTATCGAAACGATAAATGACCAATTGAAGAATATCTCTCAAATTGAACATAGCCGTCATCGTAGCGTGACTGGTTTCATGCTAAATGTAATTTCAGGCGTTGTGGCTTATTGTTTAAAAAAACAAAAGCCACGAATTAAGCTATCAGAATGTGAATTTGAACTAATCCTCGCTTAAAGCATGTTTTATCCAGAATTCAGGTTAATTAATTAAAAATTAAGGTTATAAATAGTCATTTACTGTAGTTGAAATGAACTCATTAATATTAGCTTTAATTTCTTCGCTACGATGACCGTTTTGAATATTATTCTTTTGGTAAAATAATAAAAGTATTCTTATTTTTAAAGGTTTTTAATGTATCGTATATTGGTTGTTTTTTTTGTATTTATTTCTTTTAGGGTCTTTTCAATAAGCTTTGATTATGATGATCTTGGAAGACTTTCATACTCTAAAGATGACTATTATGTATATGATGCAAATAATAATTTATTAACAATAAGTAGTCACGCAAAAGTTATTGTGAATTTTTCGCCGTAATAATTTAATATGTTTTTGATGTTAATACTGAGGTCTTCAAACGTTTTGAACGCTTCACATGGTAACCATTCATATTTTACTTTCTTCCACAATATCTCAATGATATTGAGCTCTGGAGAGTACGGTGGTAGATAACAAACTAATACATCATTCATCAACCACTCATGCAATTTTTGTTTAAATTTTGCTGACCTATGAAAAGAGGCATTATCTAAGATAATAAAGCATGGCTTATCGTTTTTTCGTGCGTTGATAAAGTGCTCAAATGCATCAATTACTGTATCGGTAGTTACTCTTCCTTCCGTTGTTTGAAAACTCAATTTACCTTGTCTACTTAAGAAGCCAAGAACATTGAGCCGTTTGCTGTGTGAATGAGCAGGCCTTAGCGATTGAACACCGATAGGTCCCCAACAATAAGGAAGATTAGATTTCTGACTAAAGCCTGACTCATCAAAATAAAAGAGTTCACATTTATTCGTACGTTCCATTTCAATCAATGAATTCAATATATTACTGAAATTATTGAATTTCATATCGTCACGCTTTAACTTTAATGAGTGTCGGGCTCTTTTGTAACTGTAATCACTTTTTTTATATTTCGTTTAATAGTGTCTAAGCTGGATTTTTTACCTGTTTCTTCTTCAAGTATTGCTTGTGCTCGTTTAAGTTGATGTGGCTCTTCATCAACCAATGACTTCAAACGATATACTTCTGCTTCTGTGTAAATAGGTTTTCTACCTATACGAACAGCGTCATACAATCCGAGCATTCCACAGGCTTCCCAATGGTCTATCCATGACGATATGGTCTCAAATTTAGCGTCTAAAATATCAGTTAACGCTAAAATAGAGTAGCCTTTATCACTGAGAATAATCGCATGTGCTCGTATTCTTACTCTATTTTTTGGATGATTAGCGATCGCTTCTTTTAGGGTTATTTTTTCATTGTCTGTTAAAGGATTAACTGCTTTCATTATGATATAGACACTGACGTTAAAATACTCATTTTAATACCATATGGATATATGGTAAAGGCGAAATCTTCATTCTCGAAAACTTATCATTAACTACTTAGGAAAAGATATATCAGGAAATTTTGATGATATATCTTTTGTGGAATTGTATCCAATTAATGGTTCTTATAAAAATTATTTAAGTATTACATTTAAGTGGGAAAATGAAGAATTAAATAATAGTTTTATTTATGACCTTTATATAAGTGAGGATGAAAATCCAACTCTGTATAAATCAAATAATGAATTATCTTATTTAACGGCTTCATTTGAGGATGAAGTAAAGCCTCTTTATTGGCGTGTTGTTGCTAGAAATATACAAGGAAGTAGTAAATCGAGTCAAATATTCAAAATATTTCCTTTGGATGAAGATATGGATGAAATTCCTGACCATATTGAAGCTTCGATGTGTACAAGTTCAAATAAGTCGGATACAGACGGAGATAACCTATCAGATAATAATGAAATACAACTAGGTACTAATCCTTGTAATAGTGATACAGATAGTGATGGCATTCCTGATGGTATCGAATATCAAATAGGGAGTGATCCGCTTCATCAAGATTCTGGAACAATAGTAGATAATTTTAATGAAAGTTACTGGGAAAGCTACGTTATTGATGTAGAAAAGCAGGCTAATCTTCAAGGAATAAAAGAAGAATCAGGTTCTGCATTATTAGATGTTAGTGATAATGATGGATATGCTATTAGCGGTATTGTGCCTGAAAGTGATGATTTTACTATGATGTACTGGGTTAAGAGCGATTTGCTTAAAAGTCAGCTTTCAGGAAGTAGTGACAGTTCATTATATAGACGTAGCTATTTAGGTATAAATAAATATGGTAGAGAATATGCTCGTTATGGAAGTCATAGTTCGAGTTCAGCAACTAAGCCTAATTTAATAAATATAGATGAATGGTCTCATTTAGCTTTGAGTAGTGATAACAAAGGTGTTCGGGTATATATAAATAGTGAATTGGTGTATTCGTATAGCGGTAAAAATAGCTATAAACAATCAGAGTTTGCATTGTGGTTTGGAGCTTTAAATTCAGAAGGTTTTGCTTTGCATCAATTATCTGGACAGTTGACTGATATTCAGATCTGGCGTCGGGGTTTGAGTCAGAAAGAAGTGCGTAAATATATGATTGAAATGCCAAATGGAACTGAACTCGATTTGCAAGCAGCCTATGATTTCAATCGCTGGCGTGGTGATTGGGTATATAACAACGTATCGGGTCGATATGATCTTAAGCTAGTTCACGGGGCTCATCTAACTGAGAAGGTTGGAAGCTTAGATAGTGATAGTGATGGTTTATTCGACGAAGTTGAACAATCTTTATGTACTGATCCGAATAACTCGGACAGCGACAGCGACGGCTTATTTGATGGTGAAGAGTATCAATCTGGTACAGATCCATGTCATTCAGATACAGATAACGATGGCATTGAAGATGATGCTGAATATCAAATTGGTAGCGATCCTCTAGTCCCCGATCCCAATGAGATAAATATTAATTTAGATGAAAGTTATTGGTCAAGTTATGTGAGTTATGCTGCAGTTCAAGCAGACCTTGAAGGTATCAAGGAAGAGTCAGGCTCGGGGCTATTGGATGTTAGTGATAATGATGGCTATGCCATCAGTGGCATCGCCCCTGAAGGCTCAGAATTCAGCATGATGTACTGGGTTAAAACTGATGCGATTACCCTTCAATTATCAGGAAGCAGTGATAGTTCAACTTATGGGCGCAGTTATTTAGGCGTTAGTAGGTATGGCCGAGAATATATGCATTACGGAGGAGGCTATTCCAAAAGCAGCTCAGAGCCTAAGCCAATAAAAGCAGGCGAATGGAGTCATCTTGGGATGACGCATAATGCCGAGGGCTCCCAAGTTTATATTAATGGAGAATTGATGTTTTCTCGAAATTATGACAATAAGTATAAACGCTCAGGATTGGCATTATGGATAGGGGCGCTGAATAAACAATACCTAGCAACCGATTTATTCTCAGGGCAAATAACTGATGTGCAAGTGTGGAATAGAGGGTTAACTCAAAAAGAAGTTCGTCAGTATATGGCAGAAATGCCCAAAGGTACTGAAGAAAACTTACAAGCTGCGTACGACTTTAATCGCTGGCGTGGTGATTGGGTATACAACAAAGTATCAGGTCAATATGATTTGAAATTAATGAATGGTGCTCACCTTACAGAGCAAATTAAAAAAGTGGACAGTGATGGCGATGGGATTTCTGATGGTATTGAATCTGGTTTATGTACAAACGTAAATGATCCCGACACTGATAAGGATGGTTTATCTGATGGTGATGAGCTTAATTTAGGTACAGATCCTTGCTTGTCAGATACTGATGGTGATGGAATTGAGGATGGTTTTGAGCAGCAGATAGGCAGTGACCCGCTTAATCAAGATTCTGGTGATACTAATGAGGTATTGGATGAAAGTTATTGGGAAACCTATGTGCATGATGAAACAGAGCAAGCAATAGAGCAAGGAATCCCAGAGGAAGTGGGTTCAGCGTTGTTGGACGTAACTGATAATACAGGGTATGCCATTAGTGGAATTGTGCCAAAAAGCCATGATTTTACTATGATGTATTGGGTTAAAGCGACAGAGATTAAGACTCAGATATCAGGTAGCCGTGGGGTTACATCATCTCAACAAAGTTATTTAGGAATAAATAGCAGGGGGAGAGAATATGTACGTTTTGGTAAACGGGGTTCTAATACAAGCAGCAAACCATCCCTAATTAAAGAGAATCAATGGGTGCATTTAGCGTTGAGTGTGGATGATAAAGGTATTCGTGTGTATATCAATGCAGAGTTGATGTATTTGTACAGCGGCGATAGTGGTTATGTACCTTCAAAATTTGCATTGTTGTTTGGGGCTTTAAATTCAAAAGGGGTTGTAGAAAGTTTATTACGTGGCCAGTTAACGGATGTTCAGATTTGGCATCGAGGACTAAACCAAAAAGAAATCCGTCAATATATGGTTGAAATGCCAAATGGAACTGAACTCGATTTGCAAGCAGCCTATGATTTCAATCGCTGGCGCGGTGATTGGGTATATAACAACGTATCGGGTCGATATGATCTTAAGCTAGTTCACGGGGCTCATCTAACTGAGAAGGTTGGAAGCTTAGATAGTGATAGTGATGGTTTATTCGACGAAGTTGAACGAGCTTTATGTACTGATCCAAATAACTCGGACAGCGACAGCGACGGCTTATTTGATGGTGAAGAGTATAAATTTGGTACAGATCCATGTCATTCAGATACAGATAACGATGGCATTGAAGATGACGCTGAATATCAAATTGGTAGCGATCCTCTAGTCCCCGATCCCAATGAGATAAATATTAATTTAGATGAAAGTTATTGGTCAAGTTATGTGAATTATGCTGCAGTTTAAGCAGACCTTGAAGGTATCAAGGAAGAGTCAGGCTGGGGGCTATTGGATGTTAGTGATAATGATGGCTATGCCATCAGTGGCATCGCCCCTGAAGGCTCAGAGTTCAGCATGATGTACTGGGTTAAAACTGATGCGATTACCCTTCAATTATCAGGCAGCAGTGATAGTTCAACTTATGGGCGCAGTTATTTAGGCGTTAGTAGGTATGGCCGAGAATATATGCATTACGGAGGAGGCTATTCCAAAAGCAGCTCAGAGCCTAAGCCAATAAAAGTAGGCGAATGGAGTCATCTTGGGATGACGCATAATGCCGAGGGCTCCCAAGTTTATATTAATGGAGAATTGATGTTTTCTCGAAATTATGACAATAAGTATAAACGCTCAGGATTGGCATTATGGATAGGGGCGCTGAATAAACAATACCTAGCAACCGATTTATTCTCAGGGCAAATAACTGATGTGCAAGTGTGGAATAGAGGGTTAACTCAAAAAGAAGTTCGTCAGTATATGGCAGAAATGCCAAATGGAACTGAACTTGATTTGCAAGCCGCGTATGACTTTAATCGCTGGCGTGGTGATTGGGTATACAACAAAGTATCAGGCCAATATGATTTGAAATTAGTGAATGGTGCCTATTTGAAGAAAAGATAAAGTAATTGAGAAATAAGAAAATAACCTAAGCGGTGAAATTATTATAATAAGAGAGTTTTAAATGAGAAAGTATGGAATTGTTTTTTGGTTAGTTATAGTTGCAGTACTTCTAACTGGCTGTCGTTCTGAAAAGAAATTATTAAATATAAAGCAGGTTAGTCCAACGCTTATTGAAATGGATTTAAATGAAACACCAACTCATGAACAATTGAGTGCCGCAGGTCAACTAGGTGGTGTTCTTGTACCCACAAAACCAGTTATGGATAAAGTTAGACCAAGTTCATTTGATGTATTTAGTCATTTCTCTGATGATGAAAAGGAACGAAAACTATTTGGACAAGCAATACAAAACTGGAATAAACACTCTTACTCTGATGCTGTAAATAAATTTGATAATTTTAGACAAAAATTTCCACATAGTGCTTGGACCTCTGAAGCGACATTGCATATGGCATGTAACGCTAGGTTTACTGGGCAATATACAACAGCAAACATACTTTTTAATGAAATTATTGAACAAAATAAAGACTCTGATTATATCGGGGCTCGTTTAATGACTGCTAAAGCAAAAAGTCGACTAGCAGTATTGAGGTTAATGGAAAATAATTCAGAACAAGCTAAGAATCTTTTTAGCCAAGTATATTCAGACTCGCCTGATTGGAGGTTAAAAGTATATGCATCAAATTGGTTAAGGAAACTATCTGTTCGTAAAGATAGTGCAGGAAGCTTACTTGATTGTGGAACTAGAGCCCTATCATATTTACTAGAAAAAGATGGATTTTATGAAGATGCAGAGAGTGTTTTGGGATATATACCAGATAACGAAAATGGTTTTAGTATTTCTGAATTGATTCTATTAAGTAGTTAATGATAAGTTTTCGAGAATGAAGATTTCGCCTTTACCATATATCCATATATCCATATGGTATTAAAATGAGTATTTTAACGTCAGTGTCTATATCATAATGAAAGCAGTTAATCCTTTAACAGACAATGAAAAAATAACCCTAAAAGAAGCGATCGCTAATCATCCAAAAAATAGAGTAAGAATACGAGCACATGCGATTATTCTCAGTGATAAAGGCTACTCTATTTTAGCGTTAACTGATATTTTAGACGCTAAATTTGAGACCATATCGTCATGGATAGACCATTGGGAAGCCTGTGGAATGCTCGGATTGTATGACGCTGTTCGTATAGGTAGAAAACCTATTTACACAGAAGCAGAAGTATATCGTTTGAAGTCATTGGTTGATGAAGAGCCACATCAACTTAAACGAGCACAAGCAATACTTGAAGAAGAAACAGGTAAAAAATCCAGCTTAGACACTATTAAACGAAATATAAAAAAAGTGATTACAGTTACAAAAGAGCCCGACACTCATTAAAGTTAAAGCGTGACGATATGAAATTCAATAATTTCAGTAATATATTGAATTCATTGATTGAAATGGAACGTACGAATAAATGTGAACTCTTTTATTTTGATGAGTCAGGCTTTAGTCAGAAATCTAATCTTCCTTATTGTTGGGGACCTATCGGTGTTCAATCGCTAAGGCCTGCTCATTCACACAGCAAACGGCTCAATGTTCTTGGCTTCTTAAGTAGACAAGGTAAATTGAGTTTTCAAACAACGGAAGGAAGAGTAACTACCGATACAGTAATTGATGCATTTGAGCACTTTATCAACGCACGAAAAAACGATAAGCCATGCTTTATTATCTTAGATAATGCCTCTTTTCATAGGTCAGCAAAATTTAAACAAAAATTGCATGAGTGGTTGATGAATGATGTATTAGTTTGTTATCTACCACCGTACTCTCCAGAGCTCAATATCATTGAGATATTGTGGAAGAAAG
Organism: Aliivibrio salmonicida LFI1238; assembly: GCF_000196495.1. Taxonomy (NCBI): domain Bacteria; kingdom Pseudomonadati; phylum Pseudomonadota; class Gammaproteobacteria; order Vibrionales; family Vibrionaceae; genus Aliivibrio; species Aliivibrio salmonicida. The sequence goes on along the minus strand of NC_011313.1, from coordinate 879,050 downwards.
TAAAATATGAATGGTTACCATGTGAAGCGTTCAAAACGTTTGAAGACCTCAGTATTAACATCAAAAACATATTAAATTATTACGGCGAAAAATTCACAATAACTTTTGCGTGACTACTTAGCAAATGAATACAAATATAAAGCTCATGCCATAAAAGCTACAGTTAATGAATTAATGAAGTTACAAGAACCTGCTATTTTGCAAATAAGCAGAAGTTCAACGGGAGGAAAAGGACATTATTGGGTATTAGAAAATATAGAAAATGGACAATTTAATATTTTTGATCCTCAAATGAACAGGCGGTTTCAATTCAATGCTGAACAGATAAAAAAAGAGTGGGGAGGAAATGTAATATTACTATCTAAAACAGGAAGTAATGCTATTGGCGAATTAATGTCTGAAGAGGAAATGACATCAACTTATGGAGGGTGCTGTGGTATTCAAAGGCCTCAAGGTGATACAGGTTTTCCGGAAAGTATCCCTGATAGTCCAGAAAGTGATTGTTCAAAAGGTGCGCCTATTTGGACGGTAAATATGGTTAATATGAACCTATTTATGACAGATATCCCACTCTGGTATAACAATGAAATCGGTCCAAATGTGGAAATTAAATTAAGTTATAACTCACAGAGTGTTTTGGCTCAAAATGAACCATTTGGTAATAAATGGATGTTCAACTATGGTACTTATCTTGTTGTTGATCCTGGAGAGGCGGTGACTATATTTGGTTCTGATGGGCGTGAAGATGTATTTATAAAAGATGCTCAAGGAAAATACCAATCAGATAGTTATTATAGAACAAAGTTGGTTCAAGAAAATCAGGATACATATAGCCTAATATATGCAGACGGTTCTAAGAAGATATATGGGGTACCAAAGAATACAAAAGCTCTTCAATATTTTTTATTAGAAAAAATAGATGCTTATGGGAATAAATTGATTTTCCATTATAACAATGAAGCAAAAATGGTATCTATTGAAGATTCACATAATAGAATGACACACCTTAATTATGATGCAGTAGGCTTAATTTCATCTGTAGATGACCCATTCGGACGAAAAGCAACTTTTTTATATGATGAGAATCGGAACTTAATATCATTAGTTGATATGGAGGGGTATACTGCATCATTGACATATGATGATAATCGTTTTGTAACTTCGTTAGGTGATGCTAAGGGGACAACAAAGTTTTATATAGAGCCTGCTGACGGTATTCGAAATGGTGCCGTTGCATATAATTCTCCAGGCTCTGATATGTGGGAAAATTATCGTATAACAGTAACATTACCCAATAAAAAGAAAGAAGAATATTATTTTAACGGATTTAATAAATCGTCTTGGTATGTAAATGCTGATAATTATCGTGATTTTTACTCTGAGAACAATAATTATAGCTCTAAAATTAAAAAAACAGTCTATAAATTTGTCGTACCAAATGGACGCATAGGTAAGATCTCTGAGGTTAAACACCCTGATGGGAGCAGCAATAAAATTGAGTATTATAAGAATAATAAGATAAAATCAATTAAAGACCAATTTGGTAAAAATCAAGAATTTAAATGGAATGAGAATGGATTGTTAATAGAAAGAATTGATAAGTTAGGTAATACCATAATCTATGATTATGCTGATAATAATATCGATTTGATTTCTATATCAACAGTTAATGGTGTCATAAAAATAGAATATGATGATTATCATAAAGTAGTTAGTATTTCTGATTATAATGGAGATATATCAAAAGTTATTTATAATGAGAATGGTAATGAAATAAGAAAAATCAATGAAGAAGGCATTGTGACTAACTTTATTAGAAATGAATTTGATTTTATTAAAGAAATTATTCATTCTGGAAAGACGATTAAAAAATATACTTATGATTCTATGGGGCGGATTGAAAAATATAAAGATATAAATAATTATACATATCTTTATGAATATAATAATATTGATACTTTACTAAAAGTGACTTATCCATCAGGAAGAGTCATTAAAAAAGTCTATGGTACTTGTCCTCGTATGTTGACAAAGAAAATACGCCAAAAAGATAGAGTGTATGAATACAGGTATAATGATTCTAAACAATTAACAAAAATAATAAATCCAATATTAGGCAGGGTTGAACTTACTCGTTCATCATCGGGTTTAATAACCTCTATTTTAGACGAGAATAGTAATCGAACTAAATTCGATTATACCTACATAGGTAAATTAAATAAAAAAACTTATTCAGATGGAACAAACGTAAATATTGAATATGATAAAGATGGTTTGCTGACTAAAAAAGTTAATGCAAGAGAGATAATAAAAGAATTCATTTATAATGATAAACAACAAATCACAAGAGTTGATTACAGTGATGATACCCCAAGTGTTAACTATCAATACGATGAACAAGGACGAGTAATTTTAATTACTGATCAATTTGGTAATACAAAATTCGAATATTATCCTAATGGACAATTGAAGACTAAAGATGGACCTTTAGACAATGATTTAATATATATTACTTATAATAAAGTAAAGAAAATATCATCTGTAACTATCAACAATACGATAAACTCTAGTTATGAATACGATGATTTAGGAAGATTGTTAACGATTAACGCTTTTTCAAAAGATTTTAATTACAGCTATAGCAATGCTTCTTTATCTCCATCAATAATGCTTGACTATCCGAGTGGGGTTCAACAAAGCTGGCAATGGGATAAACAGTCTGATTTAGCTCAATTAAGGTATACAAAAAAAGATACCTCTATTGCCGAGTATAACTATAAATTTGATGAATCGGGACAGCTTTCCGAGCAAATCGGTACAAGTACATGGAGAATGGATGTTCCTAAATTTACCGCCAGCTATAATGATTTAAATCAAATTATAGAATGGAATGGGGACAAGAATATTTTCGAGTATGATAAAGATGGTAACCCGACAAAAGGTATTTTAGGTGATGGAACCTCCTTTGCTGCGATATATGATGCAGAGAATAGGTTAGTTGAGCTGAGTTTTATACGTGAAGATATTAAGTATAAAGAAACATTTGGTTACGCATACAATAATATGCTTTCAGAGTATAAGCTTTATCAAAATGAAGTTTTAGCTAAAACAAAACATTATGTTCGCCTTGGATTAGTTGAGTTACAAGAACAAGATGGAAAAGGAAAAGTCGAACAAGAATATGCATGGAATTTATATGCCAAAGGCGGTATTGGTAATTTATTAATAACAAAAACTGCGGATAAGTTTTATCAGTACATTTATAGTCATACTGGTAACGTGCAAAAAGTGATTGATGGTAGCGGTAATATTGTTGCTAATTATCAATATACACCATACGGACAGGCATCAGGTGATGCTTTTACATTACAACCATTCGGTTATTCGACCAAACGAAGTGATTTTGAAAGTGGGTTAGTTTATTTTGGTTATCGATTTTATGCTCCGCATTTAGGTCGCTGGTTAAATCGAGATCCTCTTCAAGAAGAAGGAGGTATTAATTTATACGCATATGTAAATGGTGATCCTCTAGGATATGTTGATCCAGATGGTAGAGAACCATGGGACAGCTTGCCTGTTGAAGCATATATGCCGGATAATACTAAATTATACGTAGAGCAATCAATTAAGAAAGCTGAACATGAAGCCAAATGTGAAATGAAAGAACAAATATATAAATTTAATAATTCAGCTAGTATTTTAGCTAAATTTACATCAATAAAACATGGAGAAGCTGTATGCTCTGCTATTTCTATGGGACTTGATATTTTTTCAGAGGTAGAACAATGCGATTAATTATGTATTTTTGTCTATTTTCAATTTTAATGTTTTTAGTTATGATTGTTAATCATGAAGTTGACGAAGAGTTAACTATTGGTAAAATAAAAAGAATAGATATTTATAAAAAGGTTCCTGTATATAAAAACGCTCTTTTAAATGAACCTATGAGTAAAATTATAGTTGATGTAAATGGTAAGGAATTTAATGCTAGTGGTAATTGTCCTGAATATACTATTGGTTGGAATGTTTTAGTAAAAATTAGAAATGATTATAATATGATTAATTGTAAACCATATATAGAACTAACTATGAAGTATCGAACTAATACAATTATAGAAAAAAATAAACTTTTCTATGATAAAATAAATTATAAATATGTTAAATAAAACGCGGGTAAGCAAGATAAGTATAAAAATGATTAAAACATTATGTTTATTTACTGTTTATTTAAAGGCATACATAATGAAAAAGAAATATCAGGGTTAGTCATACGACGTTGTGAACAATCGTCTAAGGATACTCTTTTTCAAGTAGAGCCTTATTTTTATGGTGACGAAAAATATATTTTAGAGTGTAACGGATTTTACAAAAAAGCTGACTTATCATAGTCGGCTTTTTTATGGTATTTACTGCGGTGACCTTGCTAGACTTTAAGGAGCACTTCTGCTTCTTTTTTGGCTTTCTTAGTTTTTATCTGAGCCAAAATAACCCCAGAAATCACCATTAATCCACCCATTAAGTGATAACTTTCAATTTTCTCACCTAATAAAACAGCCGCAAGAGAAACGGCTACAACCGGCATTAAATTCATGAACATCGCGCTAGATTCGGCACCAATGACATCAATGGCTTTAACCCACATCCAAGGGGCAGCAATAGAAGCCGCAATAGAGGCGTACATAATCAGTGGGATAGACTCTTTTGTTGGTAATAAGTTGTCACTGGTTAGCCATAATGGCATTAGCATAGCGACAGCAAACATGCCTTGCATATAAATCATCTGCCAGTTAGTGATTGGCATTTTCCAACGTTTCAATAATACGCAATAGGCTGCATAAGTGAATGCTGCTATTACCATTAAACCATCGCCTTGAGTGATCGGTTGATGCAAAAAGAAAGTCACATCGCCATGACCGAGCATAAACGTTAAGCCAGCTAACGAAATTACGGCACCAACAATACTTAATGCGGATATGCGTTTTCCTAGCAACGGTACGCTAAGAAAAACACTGATGAGTGGCACTAAAGAAATGATTAATGACATATTCGATGCTGTAGTGGTTAATCCAGCGTAGTAGCCTAATGATTGGTTGATGACCATGCCAAGTAAGGCTAAAAAAGCCAGCTTAGAGAGGTAAGGGCGTATCACATGGCGAGATTTAATAATCGAAGGCAAGCAAAATGGCGTTAACAGAAGCATTGCAAAAGCCCAACGATAAAAACTCATGGCACTTGGCTCAATAGCTGATGCTGCCATTTTATTAATGATGGAATTTCCGCCCCAAATGATGACGGTAAGTAGCGGTAATAAGTAATACATGTGAGCTGCATCTCATCAGAAGGTAATGAGATGCAGTGTGACAGGTCGAATTGTTTATATATATCTCTAATCGGACACCTTGATTTACTAATAAGACACGATTACATTTTGTGCTTCATTCCTGCCATTACTTTCTTTACTGGTGCTTTAAATACTTCTTTATCGCCATCAGAAAAGTTAAGTGTCACATCAATAAAGTCACTTTCTTTTAGAGGCTGAGCCAAATCAAATAGCATAATATGCAGGCCACCTGGTTTTAGCATGACTTCTTGATCTTTAGGGATCTCAATCGTATCTACTTCTCGCATTTTCATCATGCCGTCGGTTTTAATCACGGTGTGTAATTCTACTTTCTTTGCTGCTGATGTGGTTGCTGATACTAAGGTTCTCGTCGCATCACCTGTATTTTTAATGGTCATGAAAATGGCGCTGTTTGTTGCGTTTGGTGGTGTTGCTCGTGCGTATGGGTTTTCGATAATTAATTGGCTTTGAGCAAAAGCGCCAGTGCTAAGAAGTAGTGCACTAAGAGCAAAGAGTGATTTTTTCATGATGTTATTCCTTTAAAGTATGATTTTTATTATTTTGTCATTAAGTGTGTTGCTTAGTTTGCTGGCAATGAAAGAGATTGAATCGCTTCCACTATGGGATCTGGCGATATAGTGTGAGGCACTTTACGTATTAATGAACCATCTGGTTTTAGAAAGTAGAAATATGAGGAGTGATCAATCGTATATTTTAATGCTGAGTCTTTTAATTCGGTCTTATGAAAGGTGACACTGTAGCGTCTTGCTAATTCATTGATTGCATCGACTGATCCTGAAACGCCCTCAATCGAAGAATGAAAATAGTGTGCGTATTCTGCTGAGTGTTCAGGACTGTCTCTTTCTGGATCAAGAGTCACAAAGACAGGTCTTAACGTTTTTAATGTTCCTGGATCGATTTGATTTAATGCGCCAGAGAGCATCGCTAATGAGGTAGGGCAGACATCAGGGCAGCGAGTGAAACCAAAATAGACGATACGAATACGGGGATCGTTGAGATCAAAAAGATCAACGGGTTTATTTTCTATTCCGTACAGTACGTTATCGTTAGTTGAATACGCCAAATAAGCTTGTTTTGCTCCGAAACCAACGAATATGATTACGATTATTAATAGAATTTTTTTCATTGGACGGCCTTTAATGAAATAGAGACTGAGGTGGTTCCATCACTGATGGTGCCTACCCATGTCATGCTGTTTTGGGTGCAAATTGGAAGTAAAATAGTGCCATTAAATTGGTGGTTTTCATTTTTTGATAATTTAAAAATAGGATTGCCCATTTCCATTTCATGCCCCTTCAAAGAAACGATGAGGTTGTCTGTATTTAAGTTCGGCCAATTCACAGTAATAGAGCTCGGTTCTAAAGGCGTAAGTACGTCTTTTTCTAATTCGATGTCGATGCCATTTTTTGTACAAGGCAAGCTTGAGAGCTTACACGTCTCTTCAATTTGAACGGTTTGTGCCGAATAAGAAATAAGAGCGTCTTTTATCTCGGTGAAAAAAAATCCAACACCAAATAAAAGTAACACGGCAATGACTTTCATTGCTGAAGAGGCTATGTTCATATACAAATAAATTTATCAAATAAAAGTATGATAATAGTAGCATAGCAACAATACAGGGCAGTGTACTGGTTGTTGGAGTGTGATCATCGTTAAAATTTAGTAAAAAAGGATAAGTAGGCTATGGATAAAAAACGTTGCCAGTGGGCTGAAGTTTCTGATTTAGATAGAGAATATCATGATAATGAATGGGGGGTTCCTGTTCACTCTGATCAACAATTGTTTGAATCTTTAATTTTAGAAGGTGCGCAAGCGGGATTAAGTTGGTCTACTATTTTAAAAAAACGGGAAGGCTACCGTTTGCTGTTTGATGGTTTTGATGTTCAAAAAATCGTTAAATATGATCAAGATAAAGTCGACGCGTTAATGCTAGACGCTCGTATTGTTCGTCATCGCTTAAAAATTAATTCGGTGATCACCAATGCTCAGGCCTTTATTAAGATACAGCAAGAGTTTGGCAGTTTTTCTGACTATTTGTGGTCTTATGTTGATGGCAAACCAATGATAAATAAGTGGGAAACAATGGCTGATGTGCCAGTCACCACTGAGTTATCTGATAAATTAAGTAAAGATCTAAAGAAACGTGGTTTTAAATTTATTGGTTCGACCATCTGTTACGCTTTTTTACAGGCGACGGGCGTAATCGATGATCATCTTGTCAGTTGCCCTTGCTACAAAGGTTAATTTTAAGTTACTGTTAAGTTAACTAGTGGTTGATCGATACCGTATTTAGAATAAGCATAAAGTAAGTGCACTGCGTAGGTAATCAAGGAGAGATTATGACGAATAAGATGATAGAAGACACGGATGCAAATATTATCGAAACCGTGGATATTAATGGCACGTATCAAGAAGAGCGACGAGAAAAGGAGGAAAGAAGAAATTACCCAACAAAATCTGTTCTTTTTGAGCGTCGAATAACAAAAGATAAACGCATTAAGAAGAGTATCGACATTAAAATTTAATCTCTTTCTCATGATTACCATGAATAAACTGTGTATTTGATATTAAAAAGGAGCGTAATTTACGCTCCTTTTTTTGTGCCTGCTAATCTTTTATTTTAAATATAATGGGGCAGTGATCGGTGAGTTGGAATTTTTTAACGTCATTTTGGTCATACAGTAATTGCTCTACTTCGACTTTTTTAAGAGAAAGGTTACTAATGCCGTGATCAATCAAACGGGTAAATGTGGTGTATTTTGGCCAGTTACGTTTCCATTGTTTAACGGTGCAATTACCTTTGGTGTCTTCTGTCAGTAGGTACGGGTCTTGTGGTGTGCCTTTTTGAATTTCTTTCCACACCCAACTTCTTGGATGCGCTAAGGTGTGGTTAAAGTCCCCAAGAATTAAGTAATCTTGTTTCTTTTCGTTTCGCTCATTTATCCAATCAATCACTTCTTCTGTTTGTTGTTCAAGAGTGGAACAGGCGTAGTTTTTCTTCTTCTGACCAAAACACCCTGATTTCAAATGAACAGAAAGTAAATGCAAAGGCTTTTCGTTTACGGTTGCAATGATATAAGCCGCATAACGTAATTTACTGGTTTTCTTGTCGGGTAACAGAGAAAAATCATCAGGGTCAGTCACGCTAATTGAGTTATGAACGGCAAAACCCGTGTATTGGTTTATGTCATTAAACTGTTTTTTTGGGTTAGATGAACGATCGGATAAGTAGATTTTATACTCGTTCCCCACGACTTTTTGAATCGCCTCAGCGGAATCGACTTCTTGGAAGGCCAATATTTGGCTATTTGATTTAATAAAATAATTATTTAAGGATCTAAAATCGTATTCATTTCTTTCTGATGGTTTAAATTTTTCAGATGGATTGAGTGTTAACCATTCCATATTCCATGTCGATAGTGTGACAGCATAGCTTGAAAATGAGCTAAAAATAAGCATGTAAAAACTGAGTAAGCGAGTAATTCGTTGATTCATAAGTCCTCCAGAAATCGCAAGCAGTTTAATCAAAAACTTACTGCATAGCACACAAAAAAATGTTTCATTTTCATACATTGCAACGAATTTGAGAACAAGATTAAAGCAGTGGTGAAAGTAGAATCACCCTCAGATTTCTCTTGATCTAGATCAAGGTATTTTATTCGTAGATCGAGCTTAATACACCACATCTTGTGTTAGCGAGTCTAATGCACCCACTATTTAGTATTTGGAGCCACTGTGAACATAACTGTAATCAAACGAGATGGAAGTCGTGCAGCCTATGAGAATTCTCGTATTATTGACGCTGTAAAAGGCGCTTCAGAGCAGGTTACGCCTGAAATTGAGAGTTATGCTCAGCTAGTGGCTCATGCCGTTGAAGTGGCTCTACAGGGACAAAAAGAAGTGGGTATTCGTCAGATCCAAGATCTGGTTGAAAACGAATTAATGCAAGGGCCACACAAAGTGTTAGCGCGTGCTTATATTGAGTATCGCCATGACCGTGACATTGCTCGTGAAAAAATCAGTGTGTTAAATAAAGAAATTAGCGGCCTGATTGAACAAAGTAATGCTGAGTTATTGAACGAAAATGCCAATAAAGACGGCAAAGTTATCCCAACACAGCGTGATTTACTGGCGGGCATTGTGGCTAAACACTATGCGACACGTCATATTTTACCGCGTGATATCGTTCAAGCGCATGAACGTGGCGAGATCCATTACCACGATTTAGATTACGCCCCGTTCTTCCCAATGTTTAACTGTATGCTGATTGACTTAAAAGGCATGTTAACCGGTGGCTTTAAAATGGGTAATGCGGAAATCGATACACCAAAATCGATTGCCACAGCGACAGCAGTAACCGCGCAAATCATTGCTCAAGTTGCAAGTCATATCTACGGCGGAACTACGATTAACCGTATTGATGAAATTCTTGCGCCTTATGTAACGGTTAGTTACGAAAAAGCGAAGAAATTGGCTGAGAAATGGAATATTGCGGATGCTGAAGCGTTTGCTCAAGCACAAACAGAAAAAGAATGTTATGACGCATTCCAATCTCTTGAGTATGAAGTAAACACATTACATACCGCGAATGGGCAAACGCCTTTTGTTACGTTTGGTTTTGGTTTAGGCACAAGCTGGGAATCAAAATTAATTCAACGTTCTATTTTAGCGAACCGTATTGCTGGTTTAGGTAAAAACCGTAAAACAGCGGTATTCCCAAAATTAGTCTTCGCTATTCGTGATGGTTTGAATCATAAAAAATCGGATCCTCATTACGACATTAAAGAACTTGCGCTTGAATGTGCTACAAAACGTATGTACCCAGACATTCTTAACTACGACAAAGTGGTTGAAGTGACGGGGTCATTCAAAACGCCAATGGGATGTCGCAGCTTCTTAGACGTTTATGAAGAAAATGGCGAACAAATTCATGATGGCCGTAATAACATTGGTGTTATCAGCTTAAACCTTCCTCGTGTTGCGATTGAAGCGAAAGGTGATGTGACTGCATTCTACAAATTGCTTGATGAGCGTCTACTTCTTTGTCGTCGCGCATTAGAAACGCGTATCTCTCGTCTTGAAGGCGTGAAGGCTCGTGTGGCTCCTATCCTTTATATGGAAGGGGCGTGTGGTGTTCGTCTGAAACCAGATGATGACATCATTAATATCTTTAAAAATGGCCGTGCTTCAGTATCGCTGGGTTACATTGGTGTGCATGAAACGATTGAAGCATTGTTCGGTAGTGATGATCACTTATATGACAACGCAGAGCTTCAAGTAAAAGCATTAGACATTATTCAATACCTAAAAGATGCTGTAGAAGTATGGACAAAAGAAACCGGTTTTGGCTTTAGCCTTTATGGCACACCAAGTGAAAACTTATGTTCTCGTTTCTGTAAATTAGATAACACACAGTTTGGTGTTATCGATAAAGTGACAGACAAAGGGTACTACACCAACAGTTTCCACCTTGATGTTCAAAAAGTAGTGAACCCATACGATAAGATTGATTTTGAAATGCCATACCCTGAGATCTCAAGCGGTGGTTTCATTTGTTATGGTGAATTCCCTAACATGCAACGCAATATTGAAGCGTTAGAAAATGTATGGGATTACAGCTACAGCCGTGTGCCTTATTACGGAACAAACACCCCCATTGATGAATGCTATGAATGTGGTTTTACGGGTGAGTTTGAATGTACAAGTAAAGGTTTCACATGTCCTAAATGTGGCAATCATGGCTCAACCAAAGTGTCAGTAACACGTCGAGTATGTGGTTATTTAGGCAGCCCTGATGCACGTCCATTTAACTTTGGTAAGCAAGAAGAAGTTCAACGTCGAGTGAAACATTTATAATGAATTATCACGTATATCATTCAATTGATGTGATTAACGGACCGGGTACACGCTGTACCCTGTTTGTTTCTGGTTGTGAGCACAACTGTAAAGGGTGCTATAACAAGTCCACATTAAATCCAAACTCAGGTCATGTATTTTGTCAGGAATTGGAAGATAAGATCATTGCCGATTTGAATGATACGCGTATTCATCGTCGAGGGTTGTCGCTGTCAGGTGGCGATCCTCTTCATCCAGCCAATTGTGAGGCAGTGCTTAAGTTAGTTAAACGAGTTAACTCTGAATGTGAGAATAAAGACATTTGGATGTGGACAGGTTATACGTTAAGCGAGCTTAACCCAACGCAGCAAGAGATTGTGAATTTGGTTGATACGTTAATCGATGGCCGATTTGAGCAAGAGAAAGCGGATCCATCATTAGATTGGCGTGGAAGCAGTAATCAAATCATTCATTATTTTAATGAGTTGTAAAATTAGAGTAAAAAATTAAGCAATAAACCGTGATATTTTCCTGTCTGAATGGTAATTTAAATGTATTACAGATCATGAGGATATGAAAATATGCTGCAAAATATAGCGACTCCTGCTAAAGATCCCATTCTTTCTCTCTCTATTGAATACCGTGCTGATGATCGCGACAACAAAGTCGATCTCGGCATTGGTGTTTATCGTAACGACCAAGGTCATACTCCAATCATGAAAGCGGTGAGTGATTCAGCGAAAGCTATCGCTGCTGAGCAAACCACAAAAGCGTACGTTGGCCTTGCTGGTTGTGAAGTCTTTAACCAAAGCATGGTTGATCTGTTATTACGTGATACGTCTGCTTATGAGCGTGTTTCTGCCATTCAAACGCCTGGTGCCAGTGGCGCATTGCGCATGATTGCCGATTTAATTAAATCAACAGAACCAGGCGCGACAGTTTGGATAAGTAATCCAAGTTACATTAATCATCAACCGGTAATGGAAGCGGCAGGCTTAAAGGTTAAGCATTACTCTTATTTTAATCCTGTAACGAAACATGTTGATAGTGAAGCGATGATGGCTGATTTAGCCAAGGCTGGACCTAAAGACATCATCTTGCTGCACGGTTGTTGTCATAACCCAACAGGGGCTGATATACGTCTGTCTGATTGGATAGCAATTACTGAATTGGCGTTGAAAAACGGCTTTATTCCTTTTGTTGATATTGCCTACCAAGGTTTTGGTGATGGCTTAGAATCTGATGCAGCAGGGTTACGCTTTATGGCGGAGCGTGTGCCTCAAATGTTTATTGCGACGTCATGTTCTAAAAACTTTGGTTTGTACCGTGAACGCACTGGTGCAGCAATGGTTATTGCAGCCAATATTGAGATTGCGATGAACGCCAAAGCGAAATTATTGCAAATGGCACGAGCGACTTACACCATGCCACCTGATCACGGTGCGGCCATTGTGGGGCGAATCTTAAACGATGCGGCATTAACATTATCATGGCGTACTGAGTTAGATGAGATGCAAAAACGTTTACTTGGTTTACGTTCGAATCTGTGTGCGGCGCTGCGTGATGAAACGCAATCGACTCAGTTTGATTTTATTGAACAACATAAAGGCATGTTTTCTGTGATTGGCTTCAATGGCGATCAAATGGCACAGTTAAAATCTGACCATGGAATTTATGCGGTAGGGGACGGTCGTATTAATATTGCAGGAATGCAAGAGCAGCATATTGATTATGTTGCAAAATCCGTTGCCTCTGTTGCAAATAAGTAACAGAAATTTTTGAGATAGTTACTATACTAATAGAATGAATCATTACAGATAATACAGTAAAGGAAAACGCATGAAGATAACAAAAAAATGGTCAACGTTACTTTTACCTATTTTACTTGCTGGTTGTATGTCGACAACAGCAACGACAACACCAGAAACAGGTACGACTGATAAGCCGGTTGTTGAGCAACCAGTAACACCAGAGACTAAGCCAGCAGTAAAACCAGAAACAAAGCCAGCAGTTAGGCCTGAACAAAAACCACAGATCGATCCTAAGCCACCCGTTGCGACAAATCTGAAAACAGCAGATGGCAAACTGATTTTAGGTGAAGAAGAGTGGATGTACATCAAAGGGATTAACCATAACGCGAAAGCTCGCATTGACACAGGCGCTACAACGTCTTCAATTTCAGCGGTTGATATTGAAATGTTTGAGCGTGATGGAAAAGATTGGGTTAAATTTAAACTTGCTCATGGTGCTGGTGAGACAAAAGAGTTTGAATCACCAGTGGCTCGTATCGTAACTATTCGTCAATCAAGTACAGAGAAACGAACTGATCGTCCAGTGATTGAAGCATGGGTACAAATTGGCGATTTAGAAACCAAGACAGAGTTTACTCTTAATGACCGTACGCACATGACGTTCCCTGTATTATTAGGTCGAACTTTCTTCCGTGATGTGGCTGTTGTTGACGTAAGTAAAAAGTTCATTCAGCCAAAAGTAAAATTAGCTAAGTAAATCGCTTATCTATCTTACATCGAAGTAATGAATAAAAACGCCCAAATCTAGTATTTGGGCGTTTTTTCATGTTTTAAATATAGAGGTTAAATTAGTAATTATGATCGTGGATTAGAACAACTTATAATTAGATGCATTCTGCTGCTCTCTATGGGCTTGTAGCTTATATATTTGTTTGTAGATAACGTAATAACGGCTGATATTGGCAACATAATGAACAGGCTCTTTGCTAACGTATTTCTGAGCCATGATTTCTACATTATTAAACCAAACATTAGGGTTATACCCGTGTTTAACCGCCATTCTTCGCATTTTTCTTACATTCGCAGGTCCTGCATTGTAAGCCGCTAATGAAAAGTACATTTGATTTTCTTCAGTGATCTCCGGTTTCAAAAAATAGCGTTTATGTACAAAACTCATGTATTTCACACCTGCGTGAATATTATGTTCTAGTTGTCTAAATTTTTTGATATTGATATACGGTTCTTTTGCGGTTTGTGGCAGTACTTGCATAATACCAACGGCACCCATATGAGAAACGAGGCGGTTATTGAACTTGGATTCTTGATACGCTTGAGCTGAGATCATTAACCAATCAAATTCATACTTGTCGGCGTATTGTTCAAACAAGACCGCCAAACTTTTAAATTGCGTTACGGTTTCAGGGTTAAGGGCTTTTTTTAGCCACTTGGTATTATCAAGGTATTTCTTGTAAATGACGTTACCTAAGAAGGAACCTTGACGAATGGTTCTTACGTATTTGTTTACAGCAGATTTTAATTGGGGGCTATTTTGGCGCATTGCCCAGCCAATATTTGCATTTGTTCTGATTGGAAGATCTTCATAGATAGTGATGTTTTTCATTACCTTAGTCCATAATTGTGATTTATGGCTGTCAATCACCGTGATAGGTAATATATCTTGGTTAAGCATCTCCATCAGTTCGTAATCTTGTAGGTTTTCTTCTAGGAATTGAACACTGATAGGTGGAATATCTTGTGCTGAAAGTTGCTTATTGATTCTTTGTAAACTTTCAAAGTAGCTAGAGCTTGGTCTAACCCATACTTCTTTGCCTGAGAGATCTTCAAAAGAGGTAATGGCAGGCGCACTTTTTGAACCGACTAACCATTCTTTACTGTTGCTAATAACAGGATCACTGAAATCAACCGATTTTAAACGTTGAGGTGTGATCGTTAAATTGGCAACGGCAAGATCGCCAAACCCACTTTCTAACGCATTGAATAAATCGTCTCTAGGAATAGGGATCACTTGGACATTCACGTTGATATTATTTTTTCGTAAATGGAGTTCAAAGTGATGGAGGAATTCAGCAATAATGCCTTTAGGTTGTCCCTTTTCTATGTAATAAAATCCAAGATCGGCAGAGACAAGTACCCTAATGGTGCCTTTTTTTTCTAATACTTTTAAATCCCCAACATAAGGAGTTTGAGTCATGGGGGATAACTCAATAGAAAAAGCCAGTTGGGGTATAAATAATAATACCCATATAAATCTACGTAAACTATCCATGTTACGACGCCATTTTTTAACAACATACTAACAAGTTAAAGTGAAAATGAAGATAATTCAAGATTTTTATACGGGTATCACACTCACATTCTCTGGATATTAATGCTGATAAGGAGATTAAAAGAAAGAAGAGGTCGACACATTACGCTGTTTTTTATGTTCTTCTAATTGTGTTATTTGCTTATAAATGACGTAATAACGGCTGATGTTTGACACATAGTGCACGGGCTCTTTACTGATGTATTTTATTGCCATTAATTCAACGTTATTGAACCAAATATTTGGATTATATCCATTTATTCTAGCCATGTTTCTAATGCGCCTTATGTTTGCAGGTCCTGCATTATAAGCCGCAAGAGAAAAATAGAGTTGATTATCAGGGGAAATTTCAGGCTTATCAAAATAGCGTTTATGCACAAAGCTAAGGTATTTTATCCCTGCGTGAATGTTATTTTCTAATAGATTGATATCATTAATGCGAACATTGCGATCTTGTGCCGTTGTTGGCAACACTTGCATAATACCAACCGCACCTTTATGAGAGATGACATTGTTGTTTAATCTTGATTCTTGGTAGGCAAGCGCCGAAGTTAATAACCAGTCGAGATTGTACATGTCTGAATATTGTTTAAATAATCCTGAAAACTGGTTTAGTCTATCGATACTGTCAGATCGTAAGATTTTTGCTAACCATCGGTCATCATTATCATTAAGGTATTTTTTATAAATAAGATTCCCTAAGAATGAGCCTTTTTTGATTTTTGTAATGTATTGATTCACTACTTTTGACAGCTGTGGGCTGTCTTTTCGCATTGCCCATGCAATATTGATGTCTTCTTTTAGGGGAAATTCATCATGGTATTGAATGTTAGGAATGATCTTTTTCCATAACAGTGCTCGATAATTTTCAATAACGGTGGCAGGAAGCAATTTATTTTCTACCATTTCGAGTATTTCATTCTCTCCAAGAGACTCTTCTAAAAAATGAACATCCATTGGAGAATAATGCTCTCTGGCTAATTGGTTATTTAGATTTTGTAGGGTTTCAAAATAACTGGAACTGCCTTTTACCCAGATCTCTCTTCCTGAAAGATCATAAATGGTTTCAATAGGCGCTTCTTCTTTTGAAGTGATAAGCCATTCGGCACTGTCTTTAATGGTGGGAGTACTGAAATCAATATGCTTTAGGCGATTTTTGGTCACCGCTAAGTGCCCAACAGCAATGTCTCCAATACCGGATTCAAGAGAGCGGATCAGATCATCTTGAGCGACTGGGATAATGCGTATGCGCATGTGACGATTTTGTTTTTTTAATGCTTGTTCAAAGTGCGAAAGAAATTCCGAAATAATGCCAATCGGCTTACCATCACTGACTTGGTAAAAACCAACTTCAACAGAGACTAATATCCGAATGACTAATCGGCGCTAGCTCAATAGATTGAACTACGCTTGGTAATAACAACAAAGCAAAAATAAGGGGACGAAATTGATTCATAGCGGAATTCCAAATAACAATATAGGTACACGCCATGTTTCATTACTGTTAATAACAAGAGGTAGGTTTGTTGTTTTTAGGCGGTATTACATTTGAGACTATTAGTTAATCGGTTATTTAGTAAGAGTGTTTAACTTTTGATTTTAATGAAGTTTTTATGAAGAGTTTAGTTATTACTTTGTTTTTATTTATTGGTGTTGTGAATAAGTAAAAAGCCAGTGGCATAAATACAACTGGCTCTTTAGGGAATAAAATCGTAAGTTAATATCGTGTTATTTAGAACGTAAATCGTGCCGTCATCATTATTTGACTGCCGTAGATCCCACCAAATTTAGCTTCAGTACCGACAGAAAGTTGATCTGTTGAATGAAAACGGAAGTGCACGCTACCTACATCTTTTGTTATGTCACTATTAAAAAGTTGACCGTATTGAGCGCCGACTTCAATTTGCTGTACTAACCACATACGAAAACCAATATTTACTTCGGTTAGCATTTCATCACCAAATTTATCACTCGATTTGTCTTTTACATTATGAAGTAATAGTTGACCATAGATGTCTGCGAATTGGTTTATTGGACCGTTGAAACCAATACCACCACTGATGTCCCAATCGCCTTCAAATTCGGTGTCTATTTTTCCGACAAGATGAGCGTTTTCAGTAAATTGCTGATTTATTTGAGCACCGAAAGTACCTGGACTTGTTCCTATACGAGCTTCAAAAAAGCTGTAAGGAAAATTATTTGCTAGCGCAGTTGAAGAAGAAAGTGCTGCAGTTAAAAGCCATATTTTATTGATTGTTTTTATCGGTGTCATAACTTGGTAGCCTAGTTTCCATAAAATTCACTTATAGAAAAGCCTGCAAAATGCAGGCCAAGTTATCGATTTGTTATTTGATTTATAGGGTTTGTAGGCGATCTACTTCAATCTCAGGGGTACTTCCACCTTCATATTCACCAAAAATGCGGACTTTAGTCGTTTCATTAATCGCCGTTGGTAATGAAATGTCGTCATCAATTTCGATTTGAATTTCAGTCGTACCATCTGAGAATACGTATTTGTCTTTACGAATATGGCGAACGATACGTCCATCAATGGTTGCGTCTTGCTCTGCGAACATGCTCGTGTCTTTTAATAACTCAGCAACCGTCGTTGTTGTTACTGGGCCAGTGTAGTTTAATTGAGCGTGTTTATTGTTATGGTCGCCATTGTTAGCCAGAGCGATGGTTGGAGATAAGATTAGAGCGGCTGTAATTGCAATGATTGTCTTTTTCATAATAAACCCTTAATACGATAATGTGATGACTCTGAAATGCAGAGTCTTATGCGTTGTTGTTTCGATAGAGCTATTAAAGCAAAGGTTGCCTGAATCTATAGTGAGGAAGGCATTCATATTCTATTCATCTATTTTATCTTTATTCATATCAGGTGAAACTTCAGTAGAACCTAGCCTCTGTGTTGTTAAAAATGCTAATATCATCAACCTGATATATACGAAATTAGATGGAATTATGAACACTTTTGCTCCGTTAATGGTTCAAGGAACGACTTCTGATGCTGGTAAAACAGTCTTAGTGGCAGGGTTATGCCGAGTACTCTCTAATAAAGGGATTCAAGTTGCCCCTTTTAAACCTCAGAATATGGCACTTAACAGTGCTGTAACGGAAGATGGTGGTGAAATTGGCCGAGCTCAAGCACTGCAAGCGGATGCTGCTAGAGTAAAACCACATGTTCATATGAATCCTATCTTATTGAAGCCGAACACCGACATTGGCGCTCAAGTCATTGTTCAAGGAAAAGCCATTGAAACGATGGATGCGTGGGGGTTTCAAGATTACAAAAAACTTGCCATGCCTTATGTTCTAGAGTCTTTCGCTTACCTGAATGACCATTATCAATGTGTTGTGGTTGAAGGGGCGGGAAGTCCTGCGGAAATAAACCTGCGTGAAAATGACATTGCAAATATGGGGTTTGCAGAAGCCGCTGATGTTCCTGTGATCATCGTTGCTGACATTGACCGTGGTGGTGTGTTCGCCCATCTTTATGGCACATTGGCGTTATTGTCTGAATCTGAACAAGCACGAGTCAAAGGGTTTGTAATTAATCGCTTTCGTGGTGATATTTCTTTGCTTGTTCCCGGCCTTGAATGGCTAGAAGAAAAAACAGGCAAACCTGTACTCGGTGTTATCCCTTATTTACACGGATTAAACTTAGAGGCGGAAGACGCCATTAAGAGTGAGCAACAAGAGAAAGGCCAATTTGTGGTTAAGGTGCCAGTGGTTACTCGTATCAGCAATCACACCGATTTTGATTCATTGCGTTTGCATCCAGATATCGATCTTCAATTTGTAGGTAAAGGACAATCGCTGTCTGGCGCTGACTTTATTATTCTTCCTGGTAGTAAGTCGGTTCAGGCCGATTTGAATTACCTTAGATCTCAAGGGTGGGATAAAGATATTGAAAGACACCTTCGTTTTGGTGGCAAAGTAATGGGAATTTGTGGTGGTTATCAAATGCTAGGAGAGCAGCTTTCTGATCCGCTAGGAATCGAAGGCGAACCCTCATTAATTGATGGATTAGGGCATTTGGCAATATCAACCGAGCTTAAAAAACAAAAGCAGCTAACCTTAGTTGAAGGGGAGTTGCATCTTCCAAATCAATCATCAGCAAAAGTGAAAGGGTATGAAATCCATGCTGGCGTCAGTATACATACTGCCGGAGCTCATCTTCCTGTGATCATTAATAGTGAAAGCATTGTAAGGTATGACGGAGCTTTAAATCATGAAGGGTCTATATTTGGGACTTATTTACACGGTATCTTTGATGAACCAGAAGCCTTTGAAGCTATTATGTCTTGGGCTGGCTTGAAAGAAAGTAAAGCCATTGATATGAAAGAAATTCAAGAAGAGGCGATTGAGCGTATTGCGGCTTCTATTGAAGAAAGTTTGGATTTATCACAACTCTGGCCAAGTTTGTTTGAAAAGAAAGCAGCGTATTAAGAAGGAATTATTATGTCTCGAATTTTTGTATTTTTTGCATTATTGATGAGTTCGTTGTCAGTATCTGCCAATGTGACAGTATATGCAGCATCATCATTAACCAATGTAATGGATGATATCGCGTCTTCTTATCAGAAGGTAACTGGTGAAAAAGTCAGAGTGAGTTACGCAGGGTCGTCTTCGTTAGCACGACAAATAGCGAACGGTGCACCCGCGGATATTTACTTATCAGCCAATACGAAGTGGATGGACTATTTGATCGAACAGGATCAAATTGAAGCTGAAACAAAGGTTGATCTGTTAAAAAATAGCCTAGTATTAATTGCATCGAAAAGCACACCAAAAGAAAACGCTTGGCAGTGGTTTATTGATCAAAAAGATCTGCGCCTTTCAATGGCAGATCCAAGGCATGTACCCGCAGGTATTTATGGTAAGCAAAGTTTAGAGAATCAACATCGTTGGGCTGAGGTAAATAAACGCATAGCATCAGGTAATAATGTGCGTTCGGCTCTTTTATTTGTGGAGCGTGATGAAGCGCCGTTAGGCATTGTGTATAAGACAGATGCATTATTATCAAAAGGCGTAACGATTGTCGAAGAGTTCCCTGCTGATTCTCATGATCCTATCGTGTACCCGATGGCGATAGTAAAAGATAAAAAATCAGATCAAGTAATGAATTTTTATCAATACTTACTTTCTGAAAAAGCCAAAATGACCTTTACAGCTTATGGGTTTACAACAATTTAATGATATTAACGGATTATGAAGTAGAGGCTTTATTACTGAGTTTAAAGATCGCGGGCATTGCGGTCAGCTTTTCTTTGCCTATTGGAATATTACTGGCTTGGTTGCTAGCTCGATGTGAGTTTAAAGGCAAAGCCATATTAGATGGATTAATTCATTTACCGTTAGTGTTGCCACCAGTGGTGATTGGGTATTTGTTACTGATCTCAATGGGGCGACAAGGCATTATAGGCAAATGGTTATATGAACTGTTTGGATTAAGTTTTAGTTTTAATTGGAAAGGGGCTGCATTGGCCTCTGCTATTGTTGCGTTGCCATTGATGGTACGAGCGATTCGATTAGCGTTAGAGTCGGTTGATCAAAAGTTAGAACAGGCAGCCCGTACTTTGGGGGCATCACGCTGCAAAGTATTTACCACCATCACTTTACCCTTAATGTTGCCGGGGATTTTAACTGGTGCCGTGCTAGCCTTTGCGCGCAGTTTAGGTGAATTTGGTGCGACCATCAGTTTTGTTTCAAATATCGAAGGGGAGACAAGAACGCTTCCATTAGCAATGTTCAGTTACATAGAGATCCCCGGGGCAGAAATGGAAGCAGCGCGATTGTGCGTGATCTCTATTGTTGTTGCGTTAATTTCATTATTGCTGTCTGAATGGTTAGCACGAGCCAGTAAAAAAAGGTTGATGGGTTAATATGTTAGTCATTGATATTCAAAAGCAATTGGGTGATTTGGATTTAAACGTTCAATTGTCGCTGCCATCTTCTGGAATAAGTGCGATATTTGGTCGGTCGGGTGCCGGAAAATCATCACTTGCGAATTTAATCAGTGGATTAACGTCCCCAGATTCAGGGCGAATTTCTCTTAATAGTTCTTTACTATTTGATTCAGATAAGAAGATTTCGGTACCGCCAGAACGTCGACATATTGGGTATGTGTTTCAAGATGCACGTTTATTCCCACATTACAAAGTTGAGGGGAATTTACTCTATGGATGTAATGGTAAGAGAACGGCTCGTTTTGATGATGTGGTGAGCTTGCTTGATATTGAGCCTTTGTTAGATCGTCACCCCCATTCCTTGTCGGGGGGAGAAAAGCAACGCGTTGCCATTGGTCGAGCCATTTTATCTGAGCCAGATTTATTAGTCATGGATGAACCGTTAGCGTCATTGGATCTCCCAAGAAAACGTGAAGTGATGCCATATTTAGAACGCTTGGCGAAAGAGATCAAGATCCCTATTATTTATGTCACACACAGTCTTGATGAAATACTTCGTTTAGCGGATCACATGGTGCTGTTAAATGATGGAAAGGTCAGTTTATCAGGAGACATTACCTCAGTGTGGAGCTCACAAGAGATGCGCCCTTGGGTTAGTATGTCCGAGCAATCAACATTGTTAGAAGGTATTGTTGATCATCACCATGAAACGTATTTGATGAGTTTTGTGCAGCTGTCAGATCGACAAGGGATTTGGGTTAAAAAAACAGACGCTTCTGTTGTACTAGATCAGCATATTCGATTACGGATTCGAGCAAATGACGTTTCTTTAATCAAAACTGAACCCTGCAGCAGTTCTATTCGTAATATTCTACCGGTTACCGTTGTCGCGATTGAAAAAGACCGAGAAAATGACAGTGTTGCCGTCAAACTTGATTTGGTGGGGCATGTTTTATGGGCGAATATTACCGCTTGGGCCTGTGATGATTTAGCGTTAGAAATTGGACAGAAATGGTTTGCACAAATTAAAGGTGTGAGTGTGACTCAGTCAGACTTATGCTCTAAGTAACTGCTTTTAAAGTATAAGCTACATTAAGGATATGAATATGAAATACCAATGGATATTATTTGATGCCGATGAAACCTTGTTTTATTTTGATGCCTTTGCAGGTTTACAACGCATGTTTTCAGGTTATGGCGTTGAGTTTGGGAAAGAACAATTTATTGAATATCAATTGGTAAATAAACCGCTGTGGGTACAATATCAAGACAATGAAATTACGGCTTTGCAACTTCAAGAAACACGATTTGAAGAGTGGGCTAAAAAAGTAGGTGTTACGCCAAAAGCAATGAATAGCGCGTTTATGATGGCAATGGCCGAGATCTGTACGCCATTAGATGGTGCTAGAGAGTTGCTTGATTCATTGTTAGCGAGCAATGTGAAAATGGGTATTATTACGAATGGATTTACGGAATTACAGAAGATCCGCTTAGAGAAAACGGAATTTAGCCATTATTTTGAGTTGATCATTATTTCAGAGCAAGTCGGAATCGCAAAACCAGATAAACGCATTTTTGAACATACTTTTTCGATGATGGGGGAGGTGGATTTATCCGCGATACTTATGGTTGGAGATAACCCTGATTCAGACGTGCTTGGTGGCATGAATGCAGGTATTGACACATGTTGGTTAAATGAAGCCGGTAAAACGTGTCCTGAAGGCGTAGAGCCAACCTATACTGTGGGTTCACTGGTAGCATTACAAACTATTTTAGAAAGCGCTTAATTTAGTTAACCTGAATTCTGGATAAAACATGCTTTAAGCGAGGATTAGTTCAAATTCACATTCTGATAGCTTAATTCGTGGCTTTTGTTTTTTTAAACAATAAGCCACAACGCCTGAAATTACATTTAGCATGAAACCAGTCACGCTACGATGACGGCTATGTTCAATTTGAGAGATATTCTTCAATTGGTCATTTATCGTTTCGATAATGTATCTCTTTGATAACATAGCCTTATCAAAAGCACTTATCTCTTTTGCTTTCATGTTTTTTCGCGAGGTAGTCACTAAATCGACATCAGAGTTCTTTAAGCTCTCACTCAACTTTTTACCTATGTACCCTTTATCAGCGTACAATTTCCCCGAGAGTTCTTTGCATAAATCAGGTACAGGAGTCCTATCATTTACATTGCCAGCTGTGATTTTCAGCGAAATAATTTCTCCAAGATGGTTAATCAATAAATGAAGTTTGAAGCCGAAAAACCATCCCATGGTACCTTTTCCTCTTTTCGCAACACCATCAAAGACTTTATGGCGAGGAATTCGAATGTTATGGCATACTTTAAGACTCGTGGAGTCAACAAAAGCAATGCCAGTCGGCTTACCTTTGATAGATTGAAAATAGGCACACATTGGGGCGATTAGGCTAGGCATTTTGCTCACAAATCGAGTGTAGCTAAGTAAATTTGGAAAGTATCCTTTCCAATATTGATGAACTAACCCGATATAGAAGTTCTTGAAATCTCTATGATTTGATTGATGAAAAGCGATGACAATAGTCATACATTCACTAGTAGACATTACTGACTGACGTTTTCTTTTTCTCTCACTAGCCTCAACAAGGTATTTTTCCCATTGAGATAAGAATTGATAACAAAAATCATCGACATCACAAAATATATCAACTAATTTATTCATCTTGCCCACCTTTTAAAATACGTTCAAATAATTCTTGGTCGAAAGATCTGATCGTTAGGTGGGCAATTAGTTCAGCCTTATCCAGAATTCAGGTTAGTTATTAAAAAAGCCTCATCGTTTATCATAAACGATGAGGCTTTTTTGTATCAGGAGGAAATTACTCTTCTGACGGTGTTACTTGTTCTGTGTTTTCTGTTTCTACCGTTGCTTGTTCTGCTTCAAGAGCCATTTTTTCACGATCTGCTTTACAGATGTATTTTGGCTTATTGTGCGCACGGCTATTTTTTGTTTGAGTTCTACGGTGTTTTTTTAATAGCGTTTCTTTAATCTTATTTTTACGGCTCATTGTATTACCACATTAAATCATCAGGAATAACGAACTCAGCGTATGGGTCGTCTTCATCTTGCGCATCTTCCGCTATTACGTTGTTAAGTACAACAACAGATTTATCGCGCAGAGTAATCTTATCGGCAACGCCAGCGGGAACGACTTCGTAATCTTCATTAAAATGAACAATAGCTAAGCGACCAGCAACCAATTGAGTTTGCATTGTTTTATCAACGTACATTTTTTTGACGAGTACGCCATCAGTAAAGTTATAACCGATATCACCGTGTGTGCGATCCAGTTTATTTGCTGAGATAAGTTGTTTGATTTGAGCAAGTAATTCTTTCTGGTCTTTCTCTGCTTTGTGTTGTGCGCTCAATTCTTTGTCTTTTTCAGCTTGAGCAGCTTTGTTTAATTCAACCGCCGCTTTTGCTTCACGATTTTGAACACGAGATTTTTTTGAAGCTTTCTTTGCTTTTGCTACTTTGTTTTGGTTCACTAACCCAGCTTTTAGCATTTGCTCTTGTAAGCTTAGCGCCATAATTGTTCCTAATGATTAATTTGTATAATTCTTATTATTATCCCATGAGTCGTATGGGATTAAAAGATACCGTGTTAAATAAGCACCCTCCTAGTTGATGTAAAGAGAGATAAAGTAATGAAAACACCTTGTATAGCAGCCTGTAAAAATGAAGGCGGTATCTGTATTGGCTGCAAACGCACCATCACTGAAATTATTGAATGGAAATCAATGACCGATGAAAACCGAGATAAAGTGATGGATCGATTGTCGGGTAAATCGTCTTCTCATGAGTGTCCTGAATGCCAAAAACCGGCTCAATGTGACATCAAAATGGGAAAGGAAACGTGTTGGTGTTTTGATCTAGAAACACGAGATGTAGGCATCGTTTCTGAGAATTCTGCTTGTTTATGCCAACATTGTTTAGCAAAGAAGCCTATAGCGTGATATTTACGTGCTACTCTATAAATAGTTGAAGTTTATTGATATGGGTCAATTATCGACGTTGATTATTTGACCTACTCCTTAGTAGTATTTAACAAGTTTAACAATTATTACATAAAATTAATTTGTCACAACTATTAACATTAATTCATATAACTTTTCAATTTAATACATCTCTGGATGAGCGCAAAAAAGTTGTGTTTAAAAGGAGTTATCGTAAAAAATTAATTGAAGCACTAATTTGTGAGGGATTAAAATCTACAGCAAATAAGTTCGACAACTTGTTAACATTTTCTATATTTATAAAGTAGAAAAATAACTAGGAATAAAAATTATGAGCAATGCAGTAAAGCAAAACGATGGAGCTGAACGTTCTTCTGAATGGAAAGCTTTTCTCTTCATCACAGTTGTTCTTTTCCCAATTCTAAGTGTGGGTGTGGTTGGTGCGTACGGTTTCTCTGTGTGGATAGCACAGGCGCTGTTTTTTGGTATGCCAGGTCACGGCGGTTAATTCTCAATTTTTAAGAATGCGGCCGCTACAACGAATTAGAATTATATAAAAAGAGAAGCAATTATGATGTCATTACTTAAAAAAGCTTGGTCGGTTTTCGCTCGACCAAGTGTACATATCGGCTTGGGTGTTCTTACCCTTGGTGGTTTTGTTGCGGGTGTTATTTTCTGGGGTGGTTTTAACGTTGCGTTAGAAGCAACCAACACAGAAGAATTTTGTGTGAGCTGTCACGCTGATAACATCTTACCTGAATACAAAGGAACTATTCACGATAAGAACCGTTCTGGTGTTCGTGCTACCTGTCCTGATTGTCACGTTCCACACGATTGGACTTCTAAAATTGCTCGTAAGATGAAAGCAAGTAAAGAAGTATTCGCTCATTTAGTTGGTACAATTGATACCCCTGAGAAATTTGAAGAGCGTCGTATCGTTTTAGCCCAGCATGAATGGGACCGTTTTAGCGCAAACAAATCTCTTGAATGTCGTAACTGTCATGATTATGACGGTATGGATTTCTCTAAAATGAAACCAACGGCACGTATCCAAATGCAAGGCGCGAAAGAGCGTGACCAAAGTTGTGTCGATTGTCATAAAGGTATTGCACATAACCTTCCTGCAAATATGGACAGTTCTGGTGGCATGGTAAGTGAACTTAGCCAGCTAGCAAGTAATACTAAATATGAAGATGGTCAAACTTACGTTTCTGTTCGTCACCTTCCAATGTATGAAGATGAAAAACTAACGATTGAAGCGGGTCTATTAAACCCTGCCTCTCAAGTAACTGTACTTGAAGAGAAAGGCGATGCAATGAAAGTTGCGATTGATGGTTGGCGTAAAGTTAAAGGCTTCGGTCGTGTTATCCAAGAAGATTTTGGTATGAACATCGCGGTTGGTGCTTTGCTTAAAGGCGCAGCTCAAAACGACAAAATCGTTGAGAAATTTGAAACTAAAGTTGATGACCTAACGGGTCTACCTTGGCAGCGTGTTACTGTTGATGTATGGATGAAGAAAGAAGATTTCTTATCTGATTACACTACGGTTTGGCAAAAAGCGGAAGAGTCATACAAAACAAACTGTTCTGTATGTCACACTCAACCAGCTGAAGGTCACTTTGATTCAAACACATGGCCTGGTATGTTTGACGGTATGATGGCATTCGTTAACTTCGATACAGACAGTAAGTCACTTGTATTGAAATACCTTCAAAAACACTCTTCAGATTTTTCTGACGAAAAACACTAAGAATTAACGGAGTAGATAGCATTATGTCTATTAGCAGAAGAAGTTTTCTAAAAGGTGTTGCAACAACAAGTGCAGTATCTTTAGTAGGTCCTAGCCTACTAATGTCTTCAAAAGTAAGCGCGGCTGAAACGACTGGCACATGGCGTACATCTGGCTCGCATTGGGGTGCATTCCGTGCACACATCTATGCGGGTAAAGTACAAGAAATTAAAGCACTAGAGATGGATAAACATCCAACAGATATGTTGAATGGCATCAAAGGTATTATCTACAGCCCAAGCCGTGTACGTTACCCAATGGTTCGTGTTGATTGGCTGAAGAAACACAAATACTCGGCTGAAACTCGTGGTAATAACCGTTTCATCCGTGTGACTTGGGATGAAGCGCTAGATTTATTCTACCGTGAGCTTGAGCGTGTTCAAAAAGATTACGGTCCATGGGCGTTGCATGCAGGTCAAACTGGTTGGAACCAAACAGGTTCTTTCCATAACTGTACTGCTCAAATGCAACGTGCTGTTGGTATGCATGGTAACTTCATCAAGAAAGTAGGTGACTACTCGACGGGTGCTGGCCAAACAATCATGCCGTATGTTCTAGGTTCAACAGAAGTATACGCACAGGGTACTTCTTGGTCTGAAATCCTAGAGCACAGTGATAACATTATTCTTTGGGCGACCGATCCAGTTAAAAACCTACAAGTAGGTTGGAACTGTGAAACGCACGAAGCATTTGCTTACCTTGATCAGCTAAAAGAAAAAGTAGCTGATGGTAAGATCAATGTGATCTCTGTTGACCCAGTTAAAAACAAAACTCAGCGTTTCTTAGACAATGAGCACATGTACATTAATCCACAATCAGATGTGGCGTTCATGCTTGCTGTTGCTTATACGCTATACACTGAGAATTTATATGATAAGCAATTCATCGATACTTACTGCTTAGGTTTTGATGAGTTCATGCAATACGTGCTTGGTGAAACGAAAGATAAAGTCGTTAAAACACCTGAATGGGCATCTGATATCTGTGGTTTGTCTCCAGAGCGTATTCGTGAATTTGCGAAAATGATGGCGACAGGTCGTACACAAATCTTATTTGGATGGTGTATCCAACGTCAACAACACGGTGAGCAACCATACTGGATGGGTACGGTTCTATCTGCAATGACAGGTCAAATCGGTCTTGCAGGTGGCGGTGTGTCTTACAGTCACCACTATTCAAGTGTTGGTGTTCCTTCTACTGGTTTTGCTGGCCCTGGTGGTTTCCCACGTAACGTGGATCAAGGTAACAAGCCTAAGTGGGATAACAATGACTTTAATGGTTACAGCAATACGATCCCAGTAGCTCGTTGGATTGACTGTCTATTAGAACCAGGTAAAGAAATCCGTTATAACGGTAATAAAGTGATATTACCTGATTTCAAAATGATGGTTATTTCTGGTAACAACCCTTGGCATCACCACCAAGATCGTAACCGTATGAAGAAAGCATTCCAAAAACTTCAAACGGTTGTAACGATTGATTTCACATGGACAGCAACGTGTCGTTTCTCTGACATAGTGCTTCCTGCATGTACGCAATGGGAACGTAACGATATTGACCAATACGGTTCATACTCTGCTCGTGGTCTTGTTGCAATGCATAAATTGGTTGATCCATTATTCCAATCACGATCTGATTTTGAGATCATGACTGAACTAACACGCCGTTTTGGTCGCCATAAAGAATACACTCGTGATATGGATGAGATGGAGTGGGTTCGTTCACTTTACGCTGAGTGCCGTACTGCGAATGAAGGCAAATTTGATATGCCTGAGTTTGATGTATTCTGGGAAAAAGGTGTTCTTGACTTTGGTGAAGGTAAACCATGGGTTCGCCACGCTGATTTCCGTAAAGATCCTGAAGTGAATGCATTAGGCACACCTTCTGGTTTCATTGAAATCACAAGTCGTAAGATTGCTCGTTTTGGCTACGAAGAATGTCAAGGTCACCCAATGTGGTTCGAGAAATCTGAACGCTCACACGGTGGTCCTGGCTCTAAGAAACACCCATTCTGGATGCAGTCTTGTCACCCTGATAAGCGTTTGCACTCACAAATGTGTGATTCTGAAGAATTCCGCGCCACTTACACAGTACAAGGTCGTGAGCCTGTATACCTAAACCCACAAGATGCTAAAGCAAAAGGCATCAAAGATGGTGATTTAGTTCGTGTATTTAATGACCGTGGTCAGCTTCTTGCTGGTGCTGTTCTTACTGATAGCTATCCTAGCGGCGTTATTCGTATTGAAGAAGGTGCATGGTACGGCCCTCTAAATGAAAAAGTTGGCGCTATCTGTACTTACGGCGATCCAAACACCTTAACGCAAGATATCGCATCATCTGAGCTTGCTCAGGCGACATCTGCGAACACATGTTTGGTAGATTACGAGAAGTTTACAGGTAAAGTTCCACCAGTAACCTCGTTCGGTGGTCCAATTATTGTTGAATAAGACAATAAAAGTTAACTAATTAAAAAGCACCTAAATATAGGTGCTTTTTTTATATATGCCATTCATATAACATATTGATTTACAGTTTAAAATTATGATTCTTAGCCTGATTGATAATATAGCGTAATTGAATTTTATTTTTTATAAAACACCGTTAATTTCTCTATGAGAAAGGCAATATATGTATTATGCTCTCGCCGAAAATTCCACACTGGTGGAATGTGTAGGATAGAACCATAATGCTGCAAAAGTTACTAAGTAATCTAAAAACAAAATATCAAATTTTAGTTCCAGTATTAGTGACTATCATTGTCATGATGGTAGCCATTTTTTTAGTTAACGCTAAATTAGAATCAACAAACCATAACGTACAAGTTTCCGAATATAGAAGTACCCAACTAAGCAATATCTCAGTCGCAGAATCACGTTTACTTTTTTTAAGGTTGAGTGTTGCTGCAACTTTTACTGATCTTGAATTATTAAAAACCATTGATTTTGATAATGTGGTTTCTGAATTGCGCTTAAACTTTACAAGCATGGTAGAGCAACAAAGAATATTGCAAGATCTCGGCGCAACCGTTAAGACACCAGAACAACTTCAGAGAGAAGTCGGTGACATACTGTCTCAGCTTGAAGGTTATAAAGAATTAGCAAATAGTATTATTTTTTATAATGACACTAAAGTGAAAGAGTGGGGGAACTCTATTTACTTAACAACGCCAATTCAACAAGCGAATGAATTGATGTTGGCGGCCACACTCAGTGAAGAAGAGCAAGCATATTGGACCAAAGTACTTCTTGAGCTTTACAATAGCGCAGGCAGTATTGAAAT
Source organism: Aliivibrio salmonicida LFI1238 (assembly GCF_000196495.1). Taxonomy (NCBI): domain Bacteria; kingdom Pseudomonadati; phylum Pseudomonadota; class Gammaproteobacteria; order Vibrionales; family Vibrionaceae; genus Aliivibrio; species Aliivibrio salmonicida. Next base: position 848,796 of record NC_011313.1, on the reverse strand, counting down.
ACATATGACGTCACTCTTTAATGAAGACTTATTTACTTCAATCAGTAAAATGGCAAGAATTGATATTGTAAATGACCAATTTTCAACACTATTTAAATTGATTGAGCCTTTAAAAAACACAGAAGCAAAAAATATCATGTCTTCTGTATTTAAATCTCAATCAGACATGAATTTGGTGCTGTGGAATGCGACCAACAACATTGAGCAAAGCAAAAAGAGTTTGGTTGATCTTGGTGGCGTAATGTATCGAGAATTAAGTGACGAAAGAGAACGTTTGTCTTTAATGAACCAAAAAATATCATCAACGAATATGAAGTTAATTTCTGAAAGTCAGAATTTATTATTTGTTGCAATGCTAATTACAGTGGTTGTATCGTTAATTATTGGGATGATTATTGCTCATATCGTTACAAAACCAATCTTGATTCTTCAAGAGCAAATGTCAGACATTTCTAATGGTCGATTAGATTCATTAAATCATCAATCAAATAATAATGAGATTGGTGAATTATGTAAGAATACGGATAGCACAGTTATTCGTCTTCAAGAAATGATCAGTAGCTTACGTAATGTTGGGGAAGAAGTCTCTTCGTCATCGACAGAACTTGCCGCTATCATGGTACAAAGTGAAGCGAATGCCTCAGATCAAAAATCACAAGTCGATTTAATCGCTACGGCTATTACTGAACTTGCGGCGTCGGCAAACCAAGTGGATGAATCTGCGAATCAAGCGGACATGAAAGCAAGAGAAGTACTTATCATGAGCCGTGATGGGGCTAAATCAGCGTCAGAAGGGGTAAAGTTAAGCCAAGACCTTGCGAACCAAATGGACGGCACATCAAGCGAAGTGATGATTCTTAAAGATCAAACTGATCGTATTAGTGAAGTGATTACGGTTATTGATTCAATCTCAGAGCAAACGAATTTACTGGCACTGAATGCCGCCATTGAGGCTGCTCGTGCGGGTGAAAGCGGAAGAGGCTTTGCGGTTGTTGCTGATGAGGTTCGAGTGCTTGCCGCTAAAACTCAACAATCAACACAAAACATCCAAAACATTATTAATGACTTACAACAAAAGTCATTAAACGTGGTTGATTCCGTAAATCAGTCAATAGAGATGATTCACCAAACTGCCCAGATGAGTATTGATACGAATAATCAGTTATTAAATATTTCTGATTCTATCGAGATGATATCGCAAACAAACTCTGAGATGGCAACCGCCGCCAATGAGCAAAATAGAGCGATTGAATCCATCAGTGAAAACGTCAATGTGATTACTGAAAGTATTAATCAAAATGTTGAAGGCATTAAAGAGTCAACTCAAGCTAGCCAACATTTATCTGAATTATCTGAAAACCAAAGAGAGCAGTTAACGTTCTTTAAATTATAATTCTCATAAAACAATATAACGATAAAGGCCAGTATTTAATTATTCTGGCCTTTATTATAAATAGAATATGAAAAGATTTTACCTTGTAATGACGAATGCAAAATTGTTGAGTGTATATTCAATCCTTCCTTCAAAACAGGCTCTAAACTGCCCGTATTTCAAGCGTGATACAGTAGTATAATAATTCGCATTACATTAAGATGTAACGCAGATATAAATGAACTGTTTTAATACTAAATTTAATGAAACGGTCAGAAATTTAAAGGGTTTATGTATGAATTCTATGATCTTCTCAAGTACTCAAGAAGCCATTCCTGTTCAAAATGATATCGTGTATGAATTACACGATGACCAAATTACAATGCGCTTTGCCGGCATTCATAACCTCCCAATAAATGACCATTTCTTGGTTCTTCAATTTGCAACTCAGCTTGAGCATGATGCCAAAATTCTTGGTGATGGTTTTCAAATGCTTGCTCAAACTGGCGGCACTGTCAGTGACCCTCAAGACATTGGACGTTGCCCTGATAACAGTGCGAGCTATCGTTTATATCCTGAAAAAGCAAAGAAGCGTTTTTATAATTATCTGGTTATTGAACAATCGGATGGATTTACCTTGTTTGGTTATACGTCTTGTTTTCGTTTTGCTGGTTATTTTGAAATCCATAATTATCAAGGTGAGATGAGTGTTATGGCCTTCCTTGATGGTGAAGATACTCGCCCACAAGATTGGGCAAGCAATCAAATGGAAGCATTGACAGTATTAAAAGCGGACAGTTTGGCTGAAGTCTATGAATTGTATGCCGATAAAGTTCAACAGCAACACCCTATTCGTGCAGGGGTAAAAAAAGACGCACCAGTAGGTTGGTGTTCTTGGTATGCCTATTATGCAGAAGTTACAGAAGAGAATATTCTCGATAATGTTGAAATCATGTGTAATGAGCAAACAGAATTAGAGTGGGTGCTATTAGATGATGGTTATCAAGCATTCATGGGGGATTGGTTAACGCCATCAGATAAGTTTCCTAATGGTATCCAATCGTTATTACAATCCATCAAAGAGAAGGGAAAAAAGCCTGCTATTTGGATGGCTCCCTTCATTGCTCAAGCTGAATCTGATGTTTTTAAAAATAATCCTGATTGGTTTGTTCGTCATGCGAATGGTGACTTATTAAAAGCAGAAGACATTACTTACGGTGGTTGGCGTTGCACACCGTGGTACATTCTTGATACTTCAAAATTAGCGGTTCAATGCCACCTAACCGAAGTTGTCCGCACAATGAAAGAAGAGTGGGGCGTTGAGTTATTTAAGCTGGATGCGAACTACTGGGGCAGTCTGCGTGGCGAGCGAGTACAATCGGGTATTACTGGTGTTGAGGCTTACCGACTAGGTATGCAGGCTATTATAAATGGAGCAGGTGATGCCTTAATTTTAGGGTGTAACGCGCCAATGTGGCCATCGTTAGGGTTAGTCGATGCCATGCGAGTTTCTGATGATGTAGAGCGTCATGCTGAGCGATTTGAACAAATCGCAAAAGAGACATTTTATCGCAGTTGGCAACACCGTAAATTATGGCAAATTGATCCTGATTGCATCACATTAACGTCATTGCCTAATCAAGGTGCAGAGCGTAAATATTATGACTTTCATCGAAATGTGATTCTTGCTTCTGGTGGTTTAAGCTTATCTGGTGATCCATTACCAGAGTTAAATAACTTTGCTAAAAAGACATGGAAGAACTTACTGTCACGCCAGAGATTAACTCAAGAATCGGCTCAGTTTAAATCGCTATCAAATTGTCATGGGACGTTACGATTAAATAATCAACATGAGTTACATTGTTTATTTAATTATGAAGAAGAAGCGATGGAAGTGACTTTAGTTGCTGATCAACCGTCTATTTGGCGTGATTTTTGGACTGGAGAGCAATTAAATGAAGAGCCAAATCAGATGCTATTACTTGCCTTAGAGGCTGGATTAAGTAGCCGGGCTATTCTGGTTTCTAATTAAACGTTCTCATATAATTTGAAATTAAGGATGTTATTTCCAATGTAAGGAATTAGCATCCTTTTTTTATAAAAAGATCTAAAATATCCAAGAATATCGTGATTTAAAGTTATGAAATATAGAGATTAATTTTTATTATCACGTTTTTTGTCATTTGAAATTAATAATACGGGTTCATATACTTCAACGCCATTTCCAATGAGCAGGTTTACAAAGTAGTTTATGAGCAGTATTAATCGTTTTTTATTAAATATCCCCCTAAGATTTCAGATCCTCTTTCCACCGCTATTTGCCGTTATTGTCATGATTGCATCAATGATGATTATTTCGTCTGCAATGAACCAATCGGTAAATAATTCTGAGGTATTGAATGTACGTTTAAAGGAAATGACTTACTTATCTAGTGGTGAGATGAAGATCCTTGAAATATTTAGTGAAGTAAATCGTTCGTTATCTAACCCAGAAGCATTGAAAAATATTGATCAATCCATTTTTAATAAAATGCAGAATATTAATCAAGATTTTACTGATATAGCAACAGAGCACGAGAAAATTAAGAATGAAAAGCATACAACACAGCAATTAATCACTGATTTAAGTTATATCACTGATTTATTAAAACGCATTGCTTTTATTATTAAAGACAACCAAAAAATTTCAGATGAAATGCAAATGTCTTGGTCTAAATTACCCTATTTAAGTGATTCTATTGAGCTGTTAAGTAAACAAGGAAAAGGTTCAAATATTGTTACACATCAGCATGAATGGTTAGAAATAGAAGAGGCTTTATATTCTTCATCAGAAGTGCTTCAAATGAAGTTAAGCTCCCTCTACAACTTTAACAGTACTGAAGGGGATGATGATATTATTCGTGAAGAATTTAAAAAGTTTAATGTAAATATCTCAAAGCTCAATGAAAGTGAATCTAAAACGATCATTAAGAAAAGAATTGGCCATCTATATTCAATATATACTCTTTTTTCAAATTTAAGAGCAAACTTAGATAACAATACAAACGAACTGTATAACCTTGAAAACGATATTAATTTAGTAATAAAAACACAAGTATCTCGAATTAATACAATCAGTCGAAATTTATCAAAAGACAGTATTGAGCTTATCTTCTCGAGTAAAAAACTGATAATGATGTCGATGATTTGCTTTACGTTATTGACGATGTTAATCACTTGGATAACGATAAAAACAATTGTAAATCCAATCAGAGTCTTAAAAAACCAGATTGAGTCACTCTCTCAAGGCGAATTAAATAACCTTAATTCTTTAACTGGAAGTAATGAGATTGCAGACCTATGCCAGAATACTGATAAGACAGTGAATCATTTGCATAAAATCGTTGAAGTATTGAGAGGCGTTGCTTCTGAAGTATCTTCATCATCATCAAACTTAAATGTATTAATGAGCGTTAATGAAAAAAACATCTTAGAAGAAAAATGCCAGATTGATCTTATTGCGGCGGCAATTACGGAGTTATCAGCAGCAGCAACTCAAGTTGATCATGTTGCAATGAATGCGGATGAAAGAGCAAAAGAAGTACTTAATTTAAGCCGATCTGGAGCTGAAACTGCATCTATTAGTAGTCAGTTAAGTCAAGAATTAGTACATCAAATGGGGCTGACTGCAAAAGAAGTTGAATCATTGAAAGTCCAATCAGAGCAGATAAGTGAAGTAATCACTGTTATTGATTCTATTTCGGATCAAACCAATCTACTGGCACTTAATGCTGCAATAGAAGCGGCTAGGGCAGGAGAGAGTGGTAGAGGTTTTGCAGTTGTTGCGGATGAAGTAAGAATGTTGGCTGCAAAAACACAGCAATCGACATTAACGATTCAAGAAGTCATTGATCGTTTACAAAATACGTCTAATGATGTGGTTGAGTCTGTTTCTAAATCAATTGAGATTATTAATGAAACGCAGGAAATGACAGATAAAACGTAAGCGTGCGGGGAACTACACCTTGTCTTTTACATTCCAAGGTAAAAGTGAATCGATATCTGGCGATCCAACACATAAACGATCTAGACAATACCTAATATAATCGTAAGGGATTAATCCGTTTGCCTTTGCTGTTTCTACAATGCTGTAAAGCATTGCACTTGAATCTGCACCAGCCGTTGAACCCGAAAATAACCAGTTTTTCCGGCCGATAACAAACGGTTTAACCGCTCGCTCTGCTCGATTGTTATCAATAGATAACAATCCATCATCAATATAACGAACTAATTTATCCTATTGATTTAATGTATAGCTAATCGCCTCACCTAATTTTGTTTTAGGTGATACTCGACTAACTGCGCTATCAAGCCAATCACGGAGCTCTTTAAGTAAATCGCGGGCTTCTGTCTGCCTAGCAACATACTTGGCTTCAGGGGAAGCCTCTTTTAATAACGATTCGATCCGGTATAGCTTTTGGATTTTACTCAATACCCAATCTGCACTCCCTGTTTTCCCTTTTACTTGAACACGTTGAGCCTCAATAAATCGTCGACGTGCGTGTGCCCAACAGCCAACTAAAATCGCTTCAGTTTGTTCATAACCTTGGTAACCATCGGTATGTAAATACCCGTTATAACCTTTTAAAAAGTTAACTGGATGGTAGCCATGCCTGCTAGATTGATAATCATAAAGTACAATTCCAGGCAAAACACCAGAGCCTGGAGAATCATAGCCAGAGCAGTAGACCCACATATAACATTTTGCTTTTTCAACATCCAACACATTTACCGTTGTTTCATCACAATGCAGAGTGGGTTGTTCAAGCAAAATACGATGTAACTCGTTATTAAGAGGGGTAAATAGTACCGAGCATTTTATTAACCAATCCGCCATCGTTCGCCGTCCAATAATGATACCCCATTGCTGAAATAACGTTTCTTGACGATAAAGTGGAAGACTGTATTGAAATTTAGCCGTAATAATTTGAGCAAGTAAACTTGCGGTCGCAATCCCTTTAGGGATTGGTGACGCTGGCATTGGGGCTTGTTTAATGTCTACTGAAGTATTGTTTTTTTCACAATTTCGGCAAGCATATTTAGGACGAACATGTTGAATAACTTCCACTTTAGCTGGTACAAATTCCAACTTTTCACTGATGTCTTTACCCATCGCATGCATCTCTAGACCGCAACACTTACAAGTTTTATCTTTTATGTCGTGGATAATAACAGTACGCGGTAAGTCTTCAGGTAAGCGTTGGCGTTTTGGCTTTTGACGAGTGTAGGTAATCGTTTGTGTGTCATCATTTTCAATGATGATTTCTTCTTCTGTTTCATTGAATAAATCAAATTGAGTCGAGTCAGATTCACTGCTTTTACCAAAGCGCTGATGTTGAGCCAGCCGAAATTGCTCTAGAAGACGGTTATATTTATTTTCAAGCTGAAGCACAAGTGCTTTCAGCTCGTCAATGGTATCAGGAAGTGGTTTTATTTTATCAGTCATGTAGATGACTATATAACGATAATACAGGTAATCAATCGGTTGCCTCCTATTCTTGACTGAGAATCAACTATTTAAAGGGTTGTTTGATAATGTACCGGTTGATGTCCTAAGATATCAAAACCTTGTAATAGCAGTGTCAGTTGCTGCTCTGATAATGCTAACGTATCGTTATTTATATTTCGTGGCCATTTGAAGCGGTCTTCATCTAATCGCTTGTACCATAAAGCGAATCCTGTTTTATCCCAATACAATATTTTGAGTTTATCACGAGGCTTATTGCAAAATATAAATAGAGCATCACTAAACGGTGATAGTTGCATTTCTTGCTCAACAATCACGACAAGGCCATTAATGGCCTTGCGAAAATCGACAAAATCACGATGAAGATAAATGGTGGAAACATCAGTAAATACATTCATGATTGATACCCTTTTAATAAGAGTCCTATCCAGTGAGGTTCAGTATTAGCTGGCAATGTTAATCGCAATTTTCCGATAGAAAGTTGAATATCTGGTAATTGTGGAGTGGCGATGATAGTTGATGTTAACGCTTCTACTTTCAAGAAAGTAGAAGCGTTAATCTTTTGTTTCCATCGTGCTTTACGTGCACTAAATGTCTTTGGCAGAATATTATGGTTACGACAAAATTCAGCGGCACTAAGCTTGCTAGATTGCTGAGATTCAAATAGAGCGTGCCATTGCTCTGGTGTTCTCTTTTTATCTTTTTGCATAATTACGTTCTCGTTAAATGAAAGATCGTAAGATACGCATAATGAATTTTATTTGTTAGGTGTAGTTCCCCGCACGCTTACGTTTCTCTTACCGATAATTGATTTAAAATGCGTTTTTAATGTAAAAAAAAGGTGAACCTTTAAGGTTCACCTTTACTGTATTGTGTTATTTTTTGCAGTGAAAAATTATTCTTCGTAACTATCAATACTTGGGCAAGAACAAATTAAGTTTCGGTCACCGTACACGTTATCAACGCGATTTACCGTTGGCCAATATTTAGATGCTTTTGCTTGAACTGATGGGAAACAAGCCACTTCACGAGTGTATGGGTGATCCCACTCATTAGACATTAGATCAACTTGAGTATGCGGAGCATTCACTAATGGGTTATTGTCTAATGGCCATTCGCCTTGCTGAACTTTATTCATTTCTTCACGGATTGCGATCATTGCTTCACAGAAGCGATCCAATTCGGCTAAGTCTTCAGATTCTGTAGGCTCAATCATTAACGTCCCCGCCACTGGGAACGACATGGTTGGTGCATGGAAACCAAAGTCCATCAAACGTTTCGCAATGTCTTCTTCACTGATCCCTGTCGCCTCTTTAAGCGGACGGATATCAATAATACATTCGTGAGCAATTCGACCATTCGTACCACGGTATAAAACAGGGTAGTGAGGACGTAAACGGTCCATTACGTAGTTCGCATTCAAAATAGCCACTTTAGTCGCTTCAGTCAGACCCATTTCACCCATCATCGCAATGTATGCCCATGAAATAGGAAGAATAGAGGCACTGCCTAGATCCGCAGCAGAAACCGCATAATCTGAACCTTGAACCCCATTTTCAGAGTGACCCGGAAGGAAGGGGGCTAGGTGAGATTTAACACCGATAGGGCCCATACCGGGACCACCGCCGCCATGCGGAATACAGAAGGTTTTATGCAAGTTTAGGTGAGAAACATCAGAGCCAATAAAGCCCGGACTGGTTAAACCAACCTGTGCATTCATGTTGGCACCATCAAGGTACACTTGGCCGCCAGCGTCATGAACCATGTCACACACTTCGCGCACTTGCTCTTCATACACACCGTGTGTAGAAGGGTAAGTGATCATGATGCTTGATAGGTTTTCTTGATGTTTAGCGATTTTTTCAGCCAAATCGATCATGTCGATGTTGCCGTTGTCATCACATTTAACAACTACCACTTTCATTGACACCATTGATGCGGTCGCAGGGTTAGTACCGTGTGCAGAGCTTGGGATCAAGCACACATTACGGTGACCTTCGTTGCGGCTTTCATGGTAACGCTGAATCGCAATTAATCCTGCGTATTCACCAGATGCGCCTGAGTTCGGTTGCAGAGAAAAGTCATCGTAGCCTGTAATTTCACACAGCATCGATTTTAGTGATGTCGCTAACGTAGTGTAACCTGCCGCTTGGTTAAGTGGTGCGAATGGGTGAATACCACCAAATTCAGGCCACGTGACGGGAAGCATTTCAGCCACGGCGTTTAACTTCATGGTACAAGATCCAAGCGGGATCATGCCGTGAGTTAATGAGAAATCTTTGTTTTCCAGTTTTTTCAAATAACGCAGCATTTGTGTTTCGCTGTGATGCGTATTGAACACTGGATGAGTTAAGAACGATGAAGTACGACGACACGCTTCAGGGATTGCAGCAAACTCATCTTGACCAATATCATTTGATAAGCTGTCGCATTCTGCGTTATCAACACCAAATACAGCGAGTAACGCCACTAAATCAGAAACCGTGGTGGTTTCATCAAAGCTAATGCCAAGTTCAGTATCAAACTTACGTAGGTTGATACTTGCAGCGAGTGCTTTGGTGTAAAGAATGTCAGTTTGTTGTTCTGTCTTAACCGTTAACGTATCAAAGAAGTGTTGATGTGCTAATTCAAACCCTGCTGATTGCAGAGATTTTGCTACGATAGCCGTGAAATGATGCACACGACGAGCGATGGTTTTTAGGCCTTCAGGACCGTGATACACCGCGTAGAAAGAGGCCATATTTGCAAGCAGAGCTTGAGCCGTACAAATATTTGATGTCGCTTTTTCACGACGAATATGCTGCTCACGCGTTTGCATTGCCATGCGAAGCGCTTGGTTGCCTTTTGAATCAATAGACACCCCAATCACACGACCCGGCATAGAACGTTTTAGTTTTTCACGTGTTGCCATGAATGCAGCGTGTGGACCGCCGTATCCCATTGGAACACCAAAGCGTTGTGCGCTACCAATTGCTATATCCGCACCCATTTCACCAACAGGTTTAAGAAGTACTGAAGCAAGCAGGTCGGTAGCTACAACCACTAAGGTTTTCTTAGCATGCGCTTGTTCAATCAATGTTGTTAGATCTTTAACTTCACCCGTGGTTCCCGGGTATTGAAGTAGGGCACCAAACACATCATGTGAATCTAAATTTGAGTCAGTATCAACAACAACGTCAAAACCGATGAATTTCGCTCGAGTTTTGATTACCGCTAAGGTTTGTGGATGAACATCATCTGCCACAAAGAAAGTCGAACTCTTGTTTTTACCACCACGTTTACACAGTGTCATGGCTTCAGCTGCTGCGGTCGCTTCATCAAGAAGAGACGCGTTAGCAATATCAAGGCCTGTTAAATCCATTACCATTTGTTGATAATTAAGTAATGCTTCTAAACGACCTTGAGAAATCTCAGGTTGATATGGCGTGTAAGCGGTGTACCAACCTGGGTTTTCGAATACATTACGTAAAATTACATTAGGTGTGTGCGTATTGTAATAACCTTGGCCGATATAGCTTGTGTTCAATGTGTTTTGTTGAGCGATTTGTTTTAACTCAGCAAGCATGGCATTTTCAGAAAGGCCGTGAGGTAATTGCATTGGCTGAGGCAAACGAATTGAGCTTGGTACGGTTTCTTCGATTAATTTTTCTAGTGTTTCAGCGCCAACCGTATTGAGCATATGTTGATGCTGTGAAGAAGCGGGACCATTGTGGCGACGAATAAACTCGTTATCCGTGCCTAATTGTTGAAGAAGCTGACTCATGATCTTAATCCTTTTTGTTATTTTTATTCTTCTTCGATGCTTTCAAGGTATTGATCGCCAGGAATTAAGTTTTCAAGATCACCGTCGTCTGATAGCTTGATTCGAGCAATCCAACCACCTTCATACGGTTCTTCATTGACTAACTCTGGGCTGTCTTCTAATTCTTCGTTGATTTCTACAATCACACCAGAAATAGGTGCGTAAATGTCAGAAGCGGCTTTAACTGATTCAACCAAAGAGAAGTTTTCTCCTGCTGTTACTTCGTCATCAACGTCAGGTAAGTCTACAAATACAACATCACCCAGTAAGCCTTGAGCGTGGTTTGAGATCCCAACCGTTACCGTACCGTCGCCATTTTCACGTACCCATTCGTGGCTTGCTGTAAATTTAAGATCTTTTTCCATGATTCTTCTCCAGTGTGAGTTGCTATTAGCAAATTAGCATTAAGTGAAATCAGAAGTGAGGGCGGTATTAATTACATCCATCACATTACATCTGGTAAACATACAAGTGTGAAATGCAACATTCAACGTCGAAGTTTCCAATAAGAAACTTTGTTTCCCGTTTTGCTACCTAGCGCACTATTTGAGCATCCTTGTTGCCTTTTCTCTCGCAATTTTCCTCTGTAAAGTGAATATTAAGAGCGCTATTTGGATGCTTAATGAGCAAGGAGAGCAACTTGAGTGAACCAAGAAATATAATGACAGAGGCTAAAATCGTTAAAATAGAGAAAAATAACGAAGAGCAACCGATTGCTCCTCTAGATCTTGGTAAAAGATTAAAAGATATTCGTATTCAGCTTGGATTGACGCTTGAAGAAGCCAGCAAGCGAACGGGTTTGGCTCGTTCAACGTTATCAAAAATAGAAAATGAACAAATATCACCCACATTTCAGGCGTTGCAAAAGCTAGCCAGTGGATTGGATATTGATATCCCGCAAATATTTGAGCCGCCAAAGAAAAAAGGCGCGGTAGGAAGACGAGATATCACATTGGCAGAGCAAGGTAAGCCGCATCCAACGGCCACTTATGAACATGAACTGCTGGCGACGCAATTATCCAATAAAAGAATGATGCCATTTAAAAGCCGCATACGTGCTCGAGATTTTAATGCGTACGCAGAATGGGTTCGTCATGACGGAGAAGAGTTTTTATTGGTTCTAGAAGGAGAAGTCTGTTTTTACAGCGAATTCTATGAACCTGTTAATTTATCGGTAGGGGACAGTGTTTATTATGAAGCGAGTATGGGACACGTGCTTATTTCAATCAGTGAAGAAGACGCTCAAATTCTCTGGGTTACGGCCAAATAATACGTAATCAATAAACGCTTACTTAATTAACCTGAATTCTGGATAAAACATGCTTTAAGCGAGGATTAGTTCAAATTCACATTCTGATAGCTTAATTCGTGGCTTTTGTTTTTTTAAACAATAAGCCACAACGCCTGAAATTACATTTAGCATGAAACCAGTCACGCTACGATGACGGCTATGTTCAATTTGAGAGATATTCTTCAATTGGTCATTTATCGTTTCGATAATGTATCTCTTTGATAACATAGCCTTATCAAAAGCACTTATCTCTTTTGCTTTCATGTTTTTTCGCGAGGTAGTCACTAAATCGACATCAGAGTTCTTTAAGCTCTCACTCAACTTTTTACCTATGTACCCTTTATCAGCGTACAATTTCCCCGAGAGTTCTTTGCATAAATCAGGTACAGGAGTCCTATCATTTACATTGCCAGCTGTGATTTTCAGCGAAATAATTTCTCCAAGATGGTTAATCAATAAATGAAGTTTGAAGCCGAAAAACCATCCCATGGTACCTTTTCCTCTTTTCGCAACACCATCAAAGACTTTATGGCGAGGAATTCGAATGTTATAGCATACTTTAAGACTCGTGGAGTCAACAAAAGCAATGCCAGTCGGCTTACCTTTGATAGATTGAAAATAGGCACACATTGGGGCGATTAGGCTAGGCATTTTGCTCACAAATCGAGTGTAGCTAAGTAAATTTGGAAAGTATCCTTTCCAATATTGATGAACTAACCCGATATAGAAGTTCTTGAAATCTCTATGATTTGATTGATGAAAAGCGATGACAATAGTCATACATTCACTAGTAGACATTACTGACTGACGTTTTCTTTTTCTCTCACTAGCCTCAACAAGGTATTTTTCCCATTGAGATAAGAATTGATAACAAAAATCATCGACATCACAAAATATATCAACTAATTTATTCATCTTGCCCACCTTTTAAAATACGTTCAAATAATTCTTGGTCGAAAGATCTGATCGTTAGGTGGGCAATTAGTTCAGCCTTATCCAGAATTCAGGTTAACCTATGGCGTGATTGAGTGGGGGCCAGACCTTATGATTCGTCGTTGGTCTAAGGCCTGCCAAAATTGGTTTGGATTACACTCTGATGAATTGTTAGATCAAGACATTGCTTTACGTGCGGATATTGTGGGCGCGTATTTTTCTAAAATGACACATGAATTGAATAAAATGCGTGAAGGAAAAACGGAGCATGCCGAGTGTGAAATTCCATTCACTGGTAGCGATGGGCATGCGATTATCCTTATTTGGAAATTTTCAGCAATTTATGAAGGCAATGATCTCATTGGTATTTTAGGATTAGTTGATAACATCACCAAGCAAGTGGCGTATCAACAAGAGATTGAACATCAAGCGCGATTTGATGAACTAACAGGGTTGCCTAATCGTTACGCTCTTGTCAAAAGTATGAACTCTCATTTTTCTATTCATCGTAAATTCACCGTTTTACATATTGATATTAAAGGCTTTAAGTTCATCAATGACCACTATGGTCACCGTTATGCCGATAACTTACTTGTTGAATTATCACTTCGAGTAAAAAAACAAGTTCGTAAAGGAGAGTTTTTTGCTCGATTAGGTGGTAATGAATTCGTGTATTTAATTTCATCCCACGATCGCATTGAACTTACCGCTAGAATTAACGTACTTAAAGGCGTTTTTGGTGAGCCAATAAAAATAGCCGAATCAAGTTTAATCACCCACGTTAATTTAGGTGTAGCGACCTGTGATTCATGTAATGAAAATTCAGAAGAACTGCTCCGTCAAGCAGGGGTTGCCGTTCATTATGCCAAAAGACATTCTTTAAGTGATGTGTATTATTACACTGAAGAGATGGAGAATAAGGAGCGAATTCGATTTGGTTTAGAGAGTGAATTACGAGGTGCATTAGAGAGAGAAGAATTTGAGCTGTATTACCAACCTATCTTAAATCATAGAACCAGTATGTTTGATTCTGCTGAAGCTCTTATTCGGTGGAATAGCCCGACAAAAGGATTGGTTTTTCCTAATGATTTTATCCCTCTAGCAGAAGAAACTGGCTTGATTCATCAGCTTGGCCATTGGGTATTAATTGAAGCAATAAAACAGTTGAAGTATTGGCAAGAGAATCATGTAGGTGTTGATAGAATATCGGTAAACATGTCAGCGATTCAGCTTAATGATGTTGATATTGTCGAGAAAGTGAAAAGTGCGATTGTGGATTACAGCATTCAACCTGAATCGTTAGTGATTGAAGTTACGGAAAGTGCTTTATTAGACAGTTCAGGAGAGGTGCTTAAACGAATTAAAGCAATTCAAGAACTTGGTGTGTTGATTGCTTTGGATGACTTTGGAACGGGATATTCAAGCTTGAGCTACCTGTCTAATTTACCGTTGGATCGTTTAAAAATAGATCGCTCTTTTGTTAATCGAATTGGAAAGAAACGCGATGAGGTGTTGATTAATGCGATTATTTCCATTGCTCATGGAATGGAGTTAGCGGTTGTAGCTGAAGGAATTGAAACCGATGAGCATCTTTCATTTTTAATGGAAAAAGGATGCGAATATGGACAAGGGTATTTGTTTAGTAAACCGATTTGTGCGTCGGATTTTGAGGCATTTATTAATAATAATCGGGATACCGATCTCGCTGAGTCTTCTTCATGTAGCAGAGAGCATTACTAATAAGTAGCCATGTCTTTTTAGCCATGGCTACTTTGATTTATATTACTTTAACTGTGCTTTTATCGTTGCTTCTAATTGGTCTTGTGGAATAAAACCAGGAATAATTTCAGATCCAATGATTAAGCTTGGTGTTCCTCGCAAGCCAAGTTGAGAGAATATTTTTTCATTTTTTTCAACAAGCGTTTTTTCTTTTGGTTAGGCGTTAAGTCTTTCTGAGTATCAGTAAGATCGGCAATTTTCATGATTGATGTGCTGTCATGTCGTGATGGTTTTGCCATCATTAAGCGGTGCACTTCTGCAAATTTTGTTTTGTCATTTTCCCATACATTTAATGCATACCACGCCGTGTTTGTTTTTAGGCCAGGGACCATCCGTTGTTGAAACGGCAATAGCACATTAACGACGCGTATCTCAGGGTATTTCTTAATGATGTTAACTAAACTTGATTCTAAACGCTTGCAATATGGGCAGTTATAATCGGTGAAGTTGATGATCGTCAGTTTTGGATTTTCAGCCCCAAAATAAGGTTGTTCGGGGTTGTTATACAGATAATCATGGTTTTGTTCTAAGACGCTGCTCAATGATTTTTGGCCATCAATGTACTGCGTTAGATTTGAATATAATCCATCAATTATCTCTGGGTTTTTACGTAGTAAATCAGATATTTCAGTCAGTTGTTTTTCTTGAGCAGGATTGATTTTCTCTGCCAGTGCAACCGGTGATAAGACAAGACTTGCAGCGATTGATACGGATAATAATAATGATTTCATGGAGTGATTCCTAAGCGAATAATAAACGTAGCCACAAGCCCATTGGGGTTGTAACGCCAGTTGTAATTGAAGATATTTCACCGTTTTTTACGATGACGATCGATGGGGTAGCCGTAACTCCCCACTCTTTACTAATACTGCCCGTTGAATCATTAATCACGGGAAACTCATAGTCTTTGTAATTCATGAATGTCGTTAACCGAGCATCATCACCGGAGGTTATAGCGACAGAAACAACGTGATGATCACTTGATAACCAGCTCACGCTTGGGCTAACAACATTGCACACTGGACACCATGTGCCCCAAAAATAAAGTAAGACGGGTTCATCTTGACTCATTTTCTTAATGTCTACCCATTCGCCGTCGATTGTGTTGATTGACAGGGAAGGAATAGCTTCTGATGGCATGTCTTGGCTACGCCAAAAATCAACGGCAACAGAAAACAAGGTAATGATGAGCGTGAATTTGACGATCTCTTTTACCCAACGGGTGATCTTTGCTTTCATCGTTTGTGTCTTTTTTGGCATTATGTCTTTCTTTGCCATTAGTTTGTTCTTCCTGCATATTCCAGAGCGTTGATAACGTCATCACTGGTTAATAGCACTGATAGTGGTAATCCCTGAGGCGCATTGGGGCCATAAACGACATTGAGTGGTACCCCAAATCGTTGATGGCTTTTTAAGTAATTGGTAATTTTATCGCTTGGATGCGTCCAATCACCTTTCATGGTAATGACGTTATCTTGCTGTAATGCTGAATACACAGGATCTTGTAAAATCACACCAATCTTATTGGCCTTACAAGTAATACACCAATCAGCCGTTACATCGACAAAAACCGTTTTTCCTTGTTTAACGTATTCATCAATGGCGTGCTCATTTAATGGTTGCCAAGCAAGGTTATCTTCCGTTGGCGTTGACCAATGTTTGGTTGTCATACTTCCAATTAACAGTGCTGCACTGGTTGCAAATACAATGACAGCAATAATCGCAATAACAGTGTTTTTACCTTGGGTTTTACCTATTTGATACAGTAAGTATGTGCTGAGTAATAACCCAATAATGGCAGCTGATAGCCCACCAATAAATGGTGTAAGTAAACTCAGCAGCCACAATGTGGTGATTAACATCATGAGGCCAAAAATGAGTTTGACTTTATTCATCCACATGCCCGGTTTTGGCATAAACGAAACAAGGCGAGGGAATAAAGCAAAAACCAGCCAAGGTAGCGCCATACCTAAACCTAAGAAGGTGAATATCATCAACATTTCAACGGTACTTGCACCTAATCCAAAGGCAACCGCGGTACCCAGAAATGGCGCACTGCATGGGGTTGCGAGTAAGGTTGCAAACATCCCTTGTACAAAATGTCCAAGTGCGGAATCGTTGCCCTTATTTGCAAGAGAGGTAGAAAATCGACTTGGTAATTGAATTTCAAATACACCAAACAAATTAGCCGTGAATAAGGCGGTTATTGTGACCATAAAACCAATGAAAATAGGGTTTTGGAACTGAATTCCCCAACCAATAGCACTGCCTGTGAACTTTAAGATAAGTAACCCTGCCGCTAATAACCAAAATGAGGTTAATATTCCGGCGGCAGAGGAAAAAAACTGCAAGCGAATTGAGCGTTTACTCGCTTGAGAAGACGCCACCATGCTGTTCAGTTTCATGCCTAATACGGGCAATACACACGGCATAATATTAAGAATTAAACCACCAAGCAACGCAAAGCCTATCATTGTTAATAAGCTTGTTGATGTCGTTTGTGCAAAAGGCTTGTCATTGATAACAGCCTTCAGTTCATGGGAGAAAAGGGCATCAGACACGGTAATCGAAATAGGTTTGCCGACTAAGTCTGTTTCGCCTAACCAGTTCGTTACCTTATAAGTCGCGGTTACGTCGTTACCATTAATGTCTATTGATGGTTGGGAAAAATAGTCATCGGTAATTTCGCTGCCATCAATGAGGATCTGTGGTTTATCCCAACCCGCATCTTGGCGTAATTTAACGTGTAATTGTTGTGATACCTTATCAAAAGAGGCGGCCACAATGGTAATGGAATCACTTGCTGTTGGTACGTTTGACAACCCTTGTTGGTACAAATGTTGAGCGTCTGCATCCGTTTCAATGTTTGTGAGATTGATAGGGGGTAATTCCAGATCATACTCAGTTAGGACACAAATATTGGTACAAGTTGGTAGGGTCAACTTACCTAAGAAACTAACGGGTTTGGTAATATCATCAACGGTTAGCTCCATAGGGAAAACAACATCGTGCTTGTAGCCAAGCGTCATTAAGCCTGATTGCTCATAATAAGCAGGGGTAGGCCAATGCCAAGCTAAATTAGAAAGGTTGGTTGATTTACTCCAATCGAGTACAGGTGAAACGCCTGCCTCACCAGGTGAGCGCCAATAGGTTTTCCATTCACCATCAAGTTTTACCTCGAGTAAACCTCGGGCTTGATTGTTCTCTTCATCGACTTCACCTGTCAGCATAAAGCGAACTTGTGCCGGTGGATGATCAGGGTGAGTTAACCAGCCTGTTGTAATGGGTTGTGCAGATACCGAAAATGCCGACAACAAGAGTGTTGACGTTAAAAGAATAGCTAAACGTAATACGCTCACTATTTTAACTGATTGAATTTTAAACACAGTGTTACTCCGAAAATAATTATATAAAAAAGATATAAGTACTTACGGTATGTTTATTCTTGAAAGGTACAAAAAGCCAAATGTCGCCGCACGCCATAAGACGTTGTGGG
The DNA here is from genome assembly GCF_000196495.1 of Aliivibrio salmonicida LFI1238. Lineage (NCBI taxonomy): Bacteria > Pseudomonadati > Pseudomonadota > Gammaproteobacteria > Vibrionales > Vibrionaceae > Aliivibrio > Aliivibrio salmonicida. Next base: position 830,617 of record NC_011313.1, on the reverse strand, counting down.
CTCTGTAAATACATAGGCAGTCCCTGCGTGTTTAAGCATAGACGCAATAATGAGCAGAGCGACGATAAACATTGGGATCGCAAAATCTAAATGAACAGTATGAGCATTAAATAAATGTTCACTATTATGGCATTGAGAAACACCATCATCAGCAGTTTGAGTGGTTGATTGCTGCTGTAATTGCTCAGTAGCGTCTGGATGAGGCGTTAGTGAGCAAAATGAAGAGAGACCTAAATTTTGAGAAAAGCAGACCATTAGCACAATACTCACTAATATTAGTGACCATGAAGCGAGATGTTGACGCTTGTATTGGAGTAATGAGAATTTCAAAAAATCAGCTCAATTTCAAATTATGACAATATTCACATTCTATGGATAAAAATGGAAAGGTCAATATTGTTTTTGTTATTAGAAAGTCATTTTTATTAAATGAATACCTTAGAAATAAATATTTTCTCCATGAATGTTTGGCGCGGAAATTGATAGTAATAAAAGATAATAATTATAGATTTTCCACTATTTTTAAATCAAGATTTAGCTTGAACTTCCAGAGAGATAAATATGAACTTATCAATAAAAGCAAGATTGTATTTACTTGCGATTTTACCTATCGTTTTAACGTCGATATTAATTATGGCGATGACTTATAAAGAAACAAAAGCGCTTAATCAAGCTCAAATGGACATAACTCGTACCCAAATGATGCAAATGAAGCGTACGGAACTTAAATCTTATTTAGATATTGTTTCTTCAGAACTAAAGCATCTTGAAAAACAAGGAAAATCAAAAGAAGAAGTTTTGGAATCATTAAGATTTGTGAAATTTGCAGACACGGGTTATTTATTTGGTTTTGAATCTAATGGGGTACGCATTTTACAAGGAAATACTAATGATATTGGTAGTAATATGTGGAATGTAAAAGATAAGAGAGGTAATTATCTTATTCAAGATATTATTACAGCAGCGAAAAATCGTTCTGGTTATTCGACGTATTATTATCCTAAGTTGAATGAAACGGTTGCCTTACCAAAGCTTGCTTATAGTGTGTATTTTTCTAAATGGGATCTGATTGTTGGTACTGGTTTTTATACCGATGATGTTGATGATGTTGATGTTGATGCTGTGATTAGTGATATGAAAGCTTTAAGTGATGAGCAATTATCGAAAAGCATGAAAGCGATTGTTTTCTTTACTTTTATTATTATTGGCGTTGTTGCCGTACTTAGTTTTTTCATTAATAAAAGTATTATGGCTCCGATTCAAAAATTTGATGAGTCTATTCGTTCATTTGCCTCCGGTGATGCCGATTTAACAGCAAGAATGCCTGATTTTACTGTCCCTGAATTTAATCAGTTAAGTCAGAATTTCAATTTATTTGTAAGTTCGCTTCATCAAATTATTAGTAATGTTTCGTTAGTTAGTAAAGAAGTAGTAGCTGAAACGACAAAGATGTCAGAACGATCTGCGCAAGTTAATGCCGTCGTAGTTAATCAACGTTCAGAAACTGAGCAGATTGCAACAGCAATGACAGAGTTAACTACCTCATCTCATGAGATTTCGTTGAACGCAGAGCAAGCTGCGAATTCGGCTCAAGATGCAGACAATAATGCACAAGTAGCAATGAGAACGGTAAATGAAGCCTCTGATTCTGTTAAAACACTGGCTGCTGAATTGGATGAAGCAAGTAATGTGATTTCTAAATTAGAAGAAGACGTGCAAAATATTGCAAGTACATTATCGGTTATTCAAGGTATTGCGGAACAAACTAATCTATTGGCATTGAATGCGGCGATTGAAGCGGCAAGAGCAGGTGAGCAAGGGCGTGGTTTTGCCGTTGTTGCTGATGAAGTTCGTAAATTGGCAAGTAGTACCCAAGAAAGTACAGCACAAATACATTTACGAATTGAAGCATTGAAATCGGGTTCAGATTCAGCAGTTCAAGTGATGGCTGCCAGTAAAAATTTCAGCACATTAACGGTAAATAAAGCGGTTGCTGCTTCTGAGTCATTAAGTCAGATTTTAGAGTCAGTAAATACAATAATGGAAATGAATTCATTAATTGCTACTGCGACACAAGAGCAGAGTCTTGTTGGACAGGAAATCTCTGAACGAATTGTATCTGTCTCAGATCAAAGCTCAGAGTCAGCAGAATTAGCAAGTCAAAACCGTACCGGTGGCGTATTACTTAATCAAAAAGCGAATGAGCTTTCAGAGCTTGTCGAGCGTTTTACGCTGTAATATGGTTAATTCTATACAATGATGTAAATATAGAGTTAATAAAAAAGCACAAGATTAATAAGATCTTGTGCTTTTTTTTACCAAATTTTAAATGTTTGCCAGTTACTTAACGTGATAATCGTTGATTCTATCGGAGGTGCGAGAAGTGCCAAGATAGCAACCGCAATGAGGAAGACGGTGGTTAAAGATAGATTCGAAAAATCGGTGAGTTTACATGCTGAACCAAACGATCGTTTAATTCGTACATTAGCTAAATCGACACTGTATAGCTCATCCAACAGTAGATGGATTACTCCCCCACAAAAGACAAAGGCCCCTGATAGCCATGAGAATAGATCCGCGTGTTTAAATTGCTCATTAATGATGAATGCCGTGAGATTGGTTGCTAATAAACCACAAAATAATAAGAAGAGAATAGAGTGGCATATACCTCGATGAATGGTCTGCCATTCAAATACATTTCGTATTCCGTATTTGATCACAAGATGAATCACAACGGGTAATCCGATTAATAATATAAACTGTCTTTCATTGATGGCATCACTAGTAAAATAACGAATACTGAGTAAGACAATACAGACCGTAAATAGGTTAAATATGATGTCTAATGAGGTGGAATTATCTGAATCGATATCGGGAAGTAACCCTCCAAGTGTGCCTAAGAACCAGAGCCATAATGCCGTATTAAGCTCGATATGATTTGCTGAAAGCAGTGCTGCAGAGGCAACACCTGACGCCAATGCGGCGACATTTAAATGAGTACTGAAATTTGCCATAGGTTTTATGAGAATTCTTTTGTAATATGAAGACTGAATTATTGAGATAAGTGATTATGTTTAAAATATTTGCATTACTGTTCATCGTGTTAGGTATTTACATTGGAATGAATTACGGCGATGAAGTTCAAAGTGTGATGGATTCAGATACCTTTGAGAAAGTACAAGACACCTTAGTTGATGGTAAAGATCTTGTGCTTGAAAAAATAGAAGATGCGACTCAATAACGCGATTTATTTCATTGAGTTACTGAGAAAATAAAAATCCCCCAAGATGGCTTACATCGAGGGGGATTTTTTGATTCTATAACAATACACCGTTGAAGCCAATAATTAACTGTATATATAAACAGTTAACATTGTCACGAAAGATTATTTAAGCGGTAGGATAGTGATTTCTACACGGCGATTGCATGCACGACCTTGTGATGTTGAGTTATCAAAAACAGGGTAACGTTCACCGTAACCACGAGCATTAACACGACCAGCGGCTACTTTTTGTTTAATCAGGTAAGTACGTACTGATTCAGCGCGTTGCTCAGATAGGGTTTGGTTTTTAGTATCATTGCCAGAGCTATCAGTATGGCCATCAATTTGAAGGGCTGTATCTGGGTACTCAACAAGAATACGAGCAACGCCATTTAATGTGTTGTAAATGCTTGCGTCTAATTGGTAAGAGCTAGATTGGAAGCCAACGCCATTGTCCATGATAAGTTTTAATTCGTTATCACCAACGCGTTCTACTTGTACGCCTGAACTTTTTAACTCGTCACGTAGGGCTTGCTCTTGGCTATCAAAATAGTAACCAACTCCACCACCAACCGCGCCACCTGCTGCTGCACCAATTAATGCATTCTTACGACGTTCTTTTGCGTTATCGCCAGTAGCAAGTCCAACCGCAACACCGGCAAGAATACCGGCAAGCGCGCCTTTTGTTGCTGAATTTGTTTCTGTTTCACCGGTGGTTGCATTTTGACGTTGAGTTGCTTGACAGCCGGTTAAACCGATAAGTAATGCGAGCGCAATTGTGATTTTTTTCATATTTTGTCTCTAGTTATGTACATCTGTGCCGCGCAGTGTACTCCCAGAAGACCAAAATGCAATGCCTTCTGGTGGAAGTTATTGATAAAAATGCCTATAATTGTGTGAAATAGGTCACCTTAATATTCAGTTAAGTATAAGGTGACTTACTTGTCTTTTATTCAGCGATTAAAAGAACGCTGAGCTTATGTTGAGCCGGATTATAAGAGTAAACTTCCCCATTTGGCGTATCAAATGAGTAAACTTCATTACCATTATTTGATGGGGTATTGCTCCAAATATATCCAGCAAGATCACCAACTGCATAGTTAAACGCTTTACCAAAGGCTTTTGTATTAACCGCGGGGCTATAACAAGCGGCTTCTTTTAATGACATGAGTTCTTTGATATTTGGCATTCTCCACTTTTTTATTCCACCAAATTCATGAAGTTGGTGGTTGCCATTTATATCATTAATGGATGCAATCATGGTTAACGCGCTTTGCCAAAAATACGTTTCAGTCGACCCTTCGCATTCTTTGCTGATGTTATTCCATTGCTTTCCAAGCGGACAACGCATCCAAGTTAAGCCCGTTAAATTATCGGCTACCGTACCATTGTCAAAATTGATATAACGGCTGTTGGGGGCAGTGCGAGAGAGATCAGCACTGCATTCTTGTGCAAATGCAGTGATAGAAAAAAAAGAAATAAGTGCAGTAAACATAAATTTGTTCATGATTAATTACCTTGTACTGAAACTAAGCGGGCAGGGAATAAGTAAGAAGGATCATTTTCGTATTCGGCATTAAATTTTAACGGTGTATTTTCTGTAAATATTTCGTAAGCGTGCGGGGAACTACACCTTGTCTTTTACATTCCAAGGTAAAAGTGAATCGATATCTGGCGATCCAACACATAAACGATCTAGACAATACCTAATATAATCGTAAGGGATTAATCCGTTTGCCTTTGCTGTTTCTACAATGCTGTAAAGCATTGCACTTGAATCTGCACCAGCCGTTGAACCCGAAAATAACCAGTTTTTCCGGCCGATAACAAACGGTTTAACCGCTCGCTCTGCTCGATTGTTATCAATAGATAACAATCCATCATCAATATAACGAACTAATTTATCCCATTGATTTAATGTATAGCTAATCGCCTCACCTAATTTTGTTTTAGGTGATACTCGACTAACTGCGCTATCAAGCCAATCACGGAGCTCTTTAAGTAAATCGCGGGCTTCTGTCTGCCTAGCAACATACTTGGCTTCAGGGGAAGCCTCTTTTAATAACGATTCGATCCGGTATAGCTTTTGGATTTTACTCAATACCCAATCTGCACTCCCTGTTTTCCCTTTTACTTGAACACGTTGAGCCTCAATAAATCGTCGACGTGCGTGTGCCCAACAGCCAACTAAAATCGCTTCAGTTTGTTCATAACCTTGGTAACCATCGGTATGTAAATACCCGTTATAACCTTTTAAAAAGTTAACTGGATGGTAGCCATGCCTGCTAGATTGATAATCATAAAGTACAATTCCAGGCAAAACACCAGAGCCTGGAGAATCATAGCCAGAGCAGTAGACCCACATATAACATTTTGCTTTTTCAACATCCAACACATTTACCGTTGTTTCATCACAATGCAGAGTGGGTTGTTCAAGCAAAATACGATGTAACTCGTTATTAAGAGGGGTAAATAGTACCGAGCATTTTATTAACCAATCCGCCATCGTTCGCCGTCCAATAATGATACCCCATTGCTGAAATAACGTTTCTTGACGATAAAGTGGAAGACTGTATTGAAATTTAGCCGTAATAATTTGAGCAAGTAAACTTGCGGTCGCAATCCCTTTAGGGATTGGTGACGCTGGCATTGGGGCTTGTTTAATGTCTACTGAAGTATTGTTTTTTTCACAATTTCGGCAAGCATATTTAGGACGAACATGTTGAATAACTTCCACTTTAGCTGGTACAAATTCCAACTTTTCACTGATGTCTTTACCCATCGCATGCATCTCTAGACCGCAACACTTACAAGTTTTATCTTTTATGTCGTGGATAATAACAGTACGCGGTAAGTCTTCAGGTAAGCGTTGGCGTTTTGGCTTTTGACGAGTGTAGGTAATCGTTTGTGTGTCATCATTTTCAATGATGATTTCTTCTTCTGTTTCATTGAATAAATCAAATTGAGTCGAGTCAGATTCACTGCTTTTACCAAAGCGCTGATGTTGAGCCAGCCGAAATTGCTCTAGAAGACGGTTATATTTATTTTCAAGCTGAAGCACAAGTGCTTTCAGCTCGTCAATGGTATCAGGAAGTGGTTTTATTTTATCAGTCATGTAGATGACTATATAACGATAATACAGGTAATCAATCGGTTGCCTCCTATTCTTGACTGAGAATCAACTATTTAAAGGGTTGTTTGATAATGTACCGGTTGATGTCCTAAGATATCAAAACCTTGTAATAGCAGTGTCAGTTGCTGCTCTGATAATGCTAACGTATCGTTATTTATATTTCGTGGCCATTTGAAGCGGTCTTCATCTAATCGCTTGTACCATAAAGCGAATCCTGTTTTATCCCAATACAATATTTTGAGTTTATCACGAGGCTTATTGCAAAATATAAATAGAGCATCACTAAACGGTGATAGTTGCATTTCTTGCTCAACAATCACGACAAGGCCATTAATGGCCTTGCGAAAATCGACAAAATCACGATGAAGATAAATGGTGGAAACATCAGTAAATACATTCATGATTGATACCCTTTTAATAAGAGTCCTATCCAGTGAGGTTCAGTATTAGCTGGCAATGTTAATCGCAATTTTCCGATAGAAAGTTGAATATCTGGTAATTGTGGAGTGGCGATGATAGTTGATGTTAACGCTTCTACTTTCAAGAAAGTAGAAGCGTTAATCTTTTGTTTCCATCGTGCTTTACGTGCACTAAATGTCTTTGGCAGAATATTATGGTTACGACAAAATTCAGCGGCACTAAGCTTGCTAGATTGCTGAGATTCAAATAGAGCGTGCCATTGCTCTGGTGTTCTCTTTTTATCTTTTTGCATAATTACGTTCTCGTTAAATGAAAGATCGTAAGATACGCATAATGAATTTTATTTGTTAGGTGTAGTTCCCCGCACGCTTACTTTCGGTTAACAATATTAACTTTTACAACTCAAATGAGAAAGAAACTAAACCGAAAAAACAAGCCAAATAATGTACTAACACGATTTACTACACTCGGTATCTCATGTTGTCGGGTGTTTCTCGTTTTAAGGCGTCAATATTAAGTATAATCGCATAATAGTAGACGTGTTATGTAGGCGGTTAGATGCTAACAATGAATTTAATATATAGAGAGTTGGAATGAAAATTGAAGCTAAAGTAAAGAGCTTAAAAAAAATTTTCGTGGATGATGATAAGTTTTATCAAATTCCTGATTATCAGAGACCTTATTCATGGGATAAGGATAATTTAGCAGATTTAATCGATGATCTTGTTTCTGCTTATGTTGAAAATAATGATGAAACATATTTTTGTGGGTCATTAGTTTTAGTTGATAATAAATCTGATTCAAGATTTGACATTATTGATGGTCAGCAAAGAACAACTACCTTTACGATAATCTCGTGTGTAATTAGAGACGTTTACCTTTCAAAACTGGGACGAAAATCGCAAGATTATATAAATGATTCAATACAAGATAAATATGAACATACTAAAAGAAAATTAAAGTTTCTAACAAACGAACAATATCAAATTGATTTTGAAGAAACTGTTTTACAGAAAGTGAAATTTATTGAGTCTAAGCATTTTGAAAAAGATATTTTAAATAATAAATATTTAAAAAATGCACATTATATTCGAGAGTTTCTCAATGAAAAAATAATAGAGAATGGAATAGATATAGATAAATTTGTAATTTGGTTATTCGAGAATGTAGTTTTAACTGTTATCACTTGCCCTTCTCAAGATAGTGCAATTCAAATATTTAACGTATTAAATGACAGAGGTATGCCTTTAAGTTCTATTGACATTCTAAAATCCACACTAATGCAGAAATTAGATGGAAAAGAAGATAGAAATGCATTTAAGGTAAAGTGGGAGAATATAAATTCAAATTTAAGATTTGCAAAGTTTGACTTAGATAAGTAGTCACGCAAAAGTTATTGTGAATTTTTCGCCGTAATAATTTAATATGTTTTTGATGTTAATACTGAGGTCTTCAAACGTTTTGAACGCTTCACATGGTAACCATTCATATTTTACTTTCTTCCACAATATCTCAATGATATTGAGCTCTGGAGAGTACGGTGGTAGATAACAAACTAATACATCATTCATCAACCACTCATGCAATTTTTGTTTAAATTTTGCTGACCTATGAAAAGAGGCATTATCTAAGATAATAAAGCATGGCTTATCGTTTTTTCGTGCGTTGATAAAGTGCTCAAATGCATCAATTACTGTATCGGTAGTTACTCTTCCTTCCGTTGTTTGAAAACTCAATTTACCTTGTCTACTTAAGAAGCCAAGAACATTGAGCCGTTTGCTGTGTGAATGAGCAGGCCTTAGCGATTGAACACCGATAGGTCCCCAACAATAAGGAAGATTAGATTTCTGACTAAAGCCTGACTCATCAAAATAAAAGAGTTCACATTTATTCGTACGTTCCATTTCAATCAATGAATTCAATATATTACTGAAATTATTGAATTTCATATCGTCACGCTTTAACTTTAATGAGTGTCGGGCTCTTTTGTAACTGTAATCACTTTTTTTATATTTCGTTTAATAGTGTCTAAGCTGGATTTTTTACCTGTTTCTTCTTCAAGTATTGCTTGTGCTCGTTTAAGTTGATGTGGCTCTTCATCAACCAATGACTTCAAACGATATACTTCTGCTTCTGTGTAAATAGGTTTTCTACCTATACGAACAGCGTCATACAATCCGAGCATTCCACAGGCTTCCCAATGGTCTATCCATGACGATATGGTCTCAAATTTAGCGTCTAAAATATCAGTTAACGCTAAAATAGAGTAGCCTTTATCACTGAGAATAATCGCATGTGCTCGTATTCTTACTCTATTTTTTGGATGATTAGCGATCGCTTCTTTTAGGGTTATTTTTTCATTGTCTGTTAAAGGATTAACTGCTTTCATTATGATATAGACACTGACGTTAAAATACTCATTTTAATACCATATGGATATATGGATATATGGATATATGGTAAAGGCGAAATCTTCATTCTCGAAAACTTATCATTAACTACTTAGTATGTTAAATACATATTTATATTACAAGTTAGCGACAAACCCTAAGAGTAGATTAGATAAAGAATTACTGAGTATTTTTAACAAAGAAGGAACTGGTTCTCTTCAAATTTTAAAAGAAATAAGTGATTTTTCTGAGTCTTATATAAACATTCTTACAGAGGATAATAAATGCATTTATTGTTTAAGTTATCTTAAGCATAGAATATATTGGGTTAGTATCCTTTCTACTGCATCATTTGTAGATTATAGGGATATAAATAAACTGAAAGAATTACTTGTATCATTTTATTACCAAAATTGGATAGCTGGTGCCACAGTAGCTAGAATTAAACAAACCAGTTTTAATATTATTAAATTGGTAAAGTTAGGGAATCCAATTTCAGATATCTATGCAGAAATGCAAAATGGGTTAGTGAAATACTCAACAACTAAAACATTTAAAGAAGAAATTAATAGCGAATTTGTTTATGGGCGAAAATGGGATCGTGCAGTATTATTGTTAATTGAATATTTTTCTAGCGAAGATTGTAAGCAAAATTATATTAATATAGATAGTAAATTACATTTAGAGCATATTTTACCACAGAAGCCTAGTCATGATTGGAATGAGGTATTTAATGATGTGGAACGCGCATATTGGACTAATTCACTAGCTAATTTAACATTACTATCAATGAGAAAGAACATACAGGCTAAGAACTATTCATTTACTAAAAAAGTCGAAGCTTATAAAAATAAAGATAACGTTATCTCTCCATTCCTGATAACTCAAGATGTAATTAAGTGTTCAAAATGGGATGTTGAAGAATTAAATATTAGGAAAGATCGTTTGTTATCTAAAATAATGAATAAATTAGATGTGTTTTAGTAAATATTTAACAAACCACTATGGCATCTACATTATTTTCAATTAATAAAGCCCACAATAGTGGGCTTTATTTCGTTTATTTCAGAAAGACCTATTCCCAAACATCTGAGCCTGATTTTTTGAGCTTAACATTATCAAACTCAACCGTAGCCGCTTTACCTAATTGCTCAACAAGGTAAGCCATGCTCATACATTCAAAGTTTTCAATACGATCCTTTTTATCGTTTTTGACGCCTACTGATTTTCGGATTGAGTTATTTAATATATAAATCGATAGATTATCAAAGCTAGTCACCATGATGCCGCGCGGTGGGAAATTAGAGACTGTATAGGTAGGTAAGCCGCCATAAGTAGAAATGACTTGTCTCATTTCAATCTTTGCTTTTTCACTTGGGGTGTTACCGTTCTGTGCATAAAGTCTTGCTTGGTCACTGGCAACTAATTCATTACCTACAATAGCGATTAAATCATTTGTGGAAGAAAATACATGATCTAATAAATTCTTTATCGTAAGAACCGCAAGGTCGAGATTAACGAAATCACCACCTTCACCAATTCGAATTTCATTTGAATCAAGTACAACCTCAGATAATACATTTTCAGGTTTATGTTTTCGTAATGCTTCAATCCAACCTTCATTTACATCTTCGCCGTTTGGGTTGGCTTCAATGTCAGTATTTTTAGCAACCGATGTGCCATAGAAACCCACTCGAATTTTATTATTTACTCGCTCTTCAAAATTCTTTAAATGAGCAAAAGCATCAAGCTGATTGTAAGTAATATGAGTATCAAAGTTTGTTTGCGTACATTCATACGGCATTGGCGTTAAATCATAGACTGAGCGTGTTTTTCGCTCATTGCCTCCCGATGTGTCAGTTCGTGATGCAATCATGCGACCAACGCCTAAACCGATGGCCTCACCAATTAAATTATCTACTGTGACAATATTAATATGCGTTAAAAAGTCGTCCGTCTCTTTTACATCATCAATTAATGTTTGACTGGCAGCTGGCGAGACATTAAAGGTTTCGCTCGCGTCCGATACACCATAGAGAGTTTGAACTGATTCTTTAAAGGCGCTGAGTTTTGTTTGTGATTCTGTCTTCATTCGTGTTCCCGTTTTATTCGATTAGATTTCCATTGATACGTTGAGACTATGCTCATGCAAGTAGGGCTATACAAACCTCATAGCAGACTGTTTTGGGTCTTTTGTTTTAGGCGAAAGCAATTGAAGCATGCAGTCTCTTCGCCTTGCGATATCAGGTTGTAATTGTTTATTTGGTGGTTGGCTTTCCGAGTTTTTTACAATAAAGCTTTCTAGTGCGGTGTATTGTAGGAATCGAATATCACAGACCTTGCATTGGCAATAATATTCTCTCACCTCATTAGAGATAGGACAGGAGGTCATAATACGATACGACGAACCACAGTCAGGACAAGCAATCATGCTGCCACCTTATCACCAGAGGTAATCCCTTTATTAATCATGCTAAGAGATAGGTGAAAGGACGAAGAGCAGTTTAAATTGCTGCATTGGCAAGTTAATACGCTTTTGATTGGCGTCTCTTCTTTTTGCTCAATAGTACGAGCCTTACAATGACAAATGGGACAAGTAACATACATATACTTTCTCCTATATCGCTAAACAACTGGAATAGAATTAAAGTAACAGTGATTCTTTTTGATGAGTATAGAACCCGTTTCTATATCGAGATTCTAGAAAATGGCAGAGGTCAGAGTTAGGTAATCGAAGAGTGCGCAAAAGCCTTGTTCGGACTCACCCTCCCCTCCGCACCGAAATTCAGCACGTTAAAAAACGAAAATCTAGACATATAGAGAAACAGCCCTAAAACCTTGCTAGATAAGGGGTTTTGCGGAAAAATAAAAACAGACAGGATCGCAAACGTGCGTTTTTATATTAGAAAACTAGTAATGTAATTAATATGAAGTAAAATCTTTTCTTTTCTTTTATACGGAATCCTCATGGACAAATATATCAATCGTATTAGCGGCTTACTGCCAAACACAGAAAAACCAATTTCAATTGAAGCTAATGGAAGAAATATAATCGTTACTGGAATGAACGGATGTGGCAAAACTCTCTTTCTAAATGCATTATTTGATGCAATAAAAAGAAATGTTGAACCTAGTAACATACAACAAAAAAATAATCTACAGACAAATATTGAGCATTATAAAGTGTTATTAAAAAGGGACGGTATCGATAAAGTTCAACGAGAACAATATAAAGACACATTAGCTCAATGGGAAACTCAATTAGACAATATGTTCAATGTAAATACCATTGAACTTGAATGGGATAATCATGATAATGCATTGGATAAATCGTTACAAAAATCATTAGTTGTTAATTTCTTTGAGGCTACTAGACAATACTCAAATAATCGGCCACATCAACAACAACAGCAAAATACTTTATCTAAAATAAGAAGTTATGGAAAATCTCAACAACTAAGTCAAGATTTTTCAACCACTTTTGAAGCTTATCTTGTAGCTTTATTAGAGGCTGGTTATTTAGCCTATGCATTACGAAATGACTCTGAACAAAAAGAAAAAGTAGATTTATGGCTTGGAACAATTACGAATGATTTACAGTTCTTATTTGAAGATGAATCATTACAACTTATTTATAACGAAAAAGAAAAAGTTTTTTACATAAATCAAAATGATAAAAAACCATACCTACTTTCAAATCTATCCTCTGGCTATTCATCTATTTTAAAAATCTATATTGATTTGTTAATGAAAGTTGAGTTACAAGAGATTCAACCTAAAGAGCTATCTGGTATAGTTATTATTGATGAAATAGATGCCCACCTACACGTATCTCTTCAAAAGAAAATATTATCATTTCTTGATAATTCTTACCCAAATGTACAGTTCATAATATCAACTCATTCACCTTTTGTTCTTCAATCAGTTAATAACGCAGTTATTTATGATCTAAGTAAATTTGAGCAATTAGAGGATTTATCGTTATATTCTTATGAAGCTATAATTAAAGGTTTATTAGGAGTAACAACTAACTCAAATAACTTAATAGATATTGTTAATGAATTAGCATCTCTAACACCGAACATTAAATTAAATAAAGACCGCGTTAATGAACTCATTGGCAAACTGACACTAATTGAGGATAAATTAGACTCAAAGTCTAAAGTCGTATATCTCATGGCACAACAAGCTATAGACGATTTAGGAGTATAATAAATTGTTTAATGTTACTAGATTGGCGGAAGTGCCAGAATGCTTATCACGCGGTAATCAATATAATCATCAACAAGTTGTTAGCTCCTTAAAAACAATGTTTTTTGAAAAATGTTACTTATGTGAACGAAACGATATTCAAGATGTTGAAGTAGAACATTTTAACCCTCAGCAAGCAGGTGGTGGACGAACAGATTGGAATAATCTTTATTACTCATGCAGTCGTTGTAATAGCTTAAAAAGTAATACTCATACCAAATTATTAGATTGCACAGATGCAAATATTGATATATTTCGTAAAATTCGATTAGTGATGACAGTAGCTCCAGACGATGATGTGCTAGTTGAAGCGACCGATAAAAACCCTTGTGAACAAACACAAAATACGGTGCGGCTCCTAAATGAATGTTATAACAGTACAAATACTGCTTTACGTGGTGTTAGTCGAGAGGCATTAATTGAGCAAATATACGAATATATGATTGCATTTATGAATGCGCGGAATTTGTTAAAAAAACCGTCTACGGGTAGGACAATTAAACAAGGAGCAATGGAAACAATCGAAGCAATGTTAAATGTTACGCATCCATTTAGTGCATTCTGGCGTTGGCAATATTTGCATGACAGTTTTCTAACAGAACATTATTCAAACCTTGAAAATGGTTTTTAATTAAGAACTCTGCAATAAAATACTCTAGATAATTTAATAGTTAGGGCGGGGTATAGATTTGATTAATTATCGTAAATAAATCACTAGGGAATGTAACCAAAATTCGTATTATCTATTTATTATTCGAACATATTAATTTTTTCTGACTTACACAACTCTGGTTGCAAATCAGGGTTTGGTTTTTGACCTGTAGGCTCAATAATACGGCACACGGATGTGTACGTGACAAAGATAACACCACAGTTTAAATTCAAACACTGACAATAAGCCTCGCGCGTTTCTTTGGTTATAGCCTTTGAGGTCGCTATGCGCGCCTTGCTTTCGCATTTAGGGCAGGTGATTAGCATTATCACTCCTTACTTCTTATATTGGTGCAGTGCTTGTTTTGGGGCGTTTTAAGATACCGTTAACTGGTTATTTCTAAGGCTAACGGTCATAAACTTATCGATGGGGACTTTCGCCCCTTTCTGCAATGGCTTAATCAAGCACTGAACGCCTTTAATACTCCAACCTGTCATGTCCATGAGGGCTTTTTCTAACGTTGAAATGGGGCTTTCTTGAGGCGAGTTACAGTTATTTTCAGTGCTCCAAGGAGCGAAGCTCCGCTTCTTTTTAAGATCAAGAACAAGGCGCGGAACGTCTTTCGTTTTCACGATGCTATAAACTGCGCTTTTGGTTTTCACAAAGATATTGCGCCATAAAAACCAATAGGGCTATACGTCTTTTGTCCATATTTATTAATGCCTTCTTCATATTCTGTTTTGGCCTCATGCGCTAATTGACAAAAACGTTTCCACTTTGATGTATCAGCCGCTTGACGTAACTCTTCTAAATCCACATCAAAAGCCGTGTCTTTCTCATCAATTTTACGTAAGGAACGCCATAGGCCAACCGATGGATTACCGAACCCTTGAAACTGTTTAATGCGATGCGTAGAAGCCCAAGCGCGAGCAAGGTATGCGCCTTTTTCTGCTTCGGTTTCTGGCATGTGTTTACCATTAATATTTTTAGAAATGTACTTGGCTATGTAGGCGGTTGTTCCGCCTTGATTTGGAGCGGTATACTTTGTCTTGTCCTGAAATATGTTTACACATTTAGGACTTTTATATGACAAATCATATCTAATAATAAGGTTTATGAGATAAAAAAAACGCACCTTAGGTAGGTGCGTGTAGGAATGTTTATCTACAAGGATGAATGTTACAAGCTTATTCTACATTAAGCATGGGTCATACTAATTGGCACTTAATAATTCATTGTAATTAATATGCCTATTTTGGTATTTTTAAAGTGGTGATTAACGTATATATTCATTATTGGCATCATAGATAGTTTCAGTTCTATTGATACTTTCTGTGTTCAAATGCCCCTAATTTGGTAGAATAACGGCATATTTAAAGGAGGGTAATACAATGTCAATGTATGTAGTGGGTCATAAAATTCCAGATTCAGATTCAATTTGTGGTGCAATCGCACTTGCTTATTTAAAAAATCAAATTGGCGAAGCAGCTATTCCTGCTCGCTTAGGTGAACTTTCTCCTGAAACAGCATTCATCCTTGATAAGTTTGGTTTAGAGTCTCCAGAGTTTAAAACTAGCTATGCTGGTGAAGAAGTTTATATTGTCGATCATTCAGAATTAACTCAAGCACCTGATGATATTGCAGAAGCAACCATTGTAGGTATTGTTGATCATCATAAATTAGGAGATTTAACAACATCTACACCTTTAGAGTGTTGGATTCGTCCTGTTGGTTGTAGTAATACAATTATCAAGATGATGTATGATTTTTATCAAGTTGAGATCCCTCAGAATATTGCTGGCATTATGTTGTGTGCAATCTTGAGTGATACTGTTATTTTTAAATCACCAACATGCACAACCGCTGATATTAAATGTGTTGAAGCATTAGCTGAAATCGCTGGTATTGAAGATTTTAAAGCATTAGGCATGGAAATGTTTAAGGTGAAATCGGCAGTTGAAGGTACACCTGTACGTGATCTTGTTATGCGAGACTTTAAAGATTTCAATATGAATGGTGAGCTTGTTGGTATTGGTCAACTTGAAGTTATCGATCTTTCAGTATTTGATGATATTAAAGAAGAACTAGAAGCGGATATTGCAGTGATGAAAGTTGAGGGTAATCGTCATACGATGATTCTACTTTTGACTGATATCATGAAAGAAGGTTCTGAATTATTAGTAATCAGTGATAATGAAGAACTAACAGCAAAAGCTTACGGTAAAGTTACTGAAAATGGACGAGTATGGCTTGATGGTGTTCTTAGCCGTAAGAAGCAAATCGTTCCTCAATTGCAAGAAGTTTTCGCATAATAACTATAAACATGGTTAATAAGTAAAAAAGCCCATACATATTATATGTATGGGCTTTTTTGTTAAGAAGCTTCTAATATTTCTATTTCTTGTGGCGAGTTATTCGATATTCCTATTTCAATTCCTTCTTTTTTTATAACTCCGCACTCTGAACAAATGATGGTTTGAGCATTGTCAGAAATGAGTAACTCGTGAGAGTAACATTTTGGGCATTCGTCAATATGATCCATTTCTTTATCCTATTTCAAGCAAATAAGGCTGTATTTCTATTTTTATAATGATTGTTCTATAAGGTTATTCTTACTTATAGAACATATTCCTTTAATGGGATAGTACTTGAAATCATTATTTTAAATATGATCCATTTGTGAGATTGAGTTCAAATTTACTGTTACAAAAAGTAAGTCGATCGCTTGAGGATTTATAAAATAAAAATATGTGAACTGACAGCAAATATTTGCTGTCAGTATTAGGAGGTTAGAAAGGAAAAGAGATAAATTGTCTAACGATTAATATTTAAGCGTCGAGTACGTTTGTTCCAGCTACGAACGACAGAATAACGCCACAGACCACGAATACCAAAGTAGCCGATTAACGAAGATAATATGGCACACACAGCACAACCTAATAGGAATGGAGGGCCTATTGTTGACATTTGTGACCCAATAAACTCCCAAGACAGTTCGAAATGAAAGTTTTGTGGAGGAGTAGATAGTAACCATGCGCCAATTTTATACGCGCCATAGAATAATACTGGCATGGTCACTGGATTACTTACCCAAACTAATGCGATCGAGAGTGGTAAATTTACACTGCATATAATAGCGAGTCCTGCTGCCATAATCATTTGACTAGGAAGAGGAACAAAGGCCATAAATAGTCCAACAGCAAAAGCGCCAGCAGCAGAGCGACGATTTAAACACCATAAATTGGGGTTATATAAAACATTACCAAATATTTTTAATGCTTTTTGGCGCTTAATGGTTTCATGGTTTGGTAAAAAACGTTTGATAAATTTTCTTGGCATAAGTTTATGCTTCTATTAAATGACGTACGTCTAAAAGGCGTTGTCGTGATTCTTATTCTTTTGTCGTCAGCCTATTGGCCGACAAACATGCCCTTTACTTTAGTTGTTATATGTTACTTTGGCTATATAGTTACTTTTCGCATGTCTAAAATGAGAATCATTCAAGGTGTACTGCTCGGTCTTGTAATATCGGCATTACATATAGAGCGTTACAAAAGTGCAAATAAGGAAATATATAGCCTAGGGCATGATATTACCATCAAAGGTGAAATTCAAAGTCTAATTGCGTTTAAAGAACCAACTTCTTCTATTTTAGTTCAAGTGAAAGAAATTAACGGTAAATCTCTATCTAATATGAGGACTCATTTACTTCGCTTATCAATCCGCGATTATAAAAAGAAGATGCTTAATAGAGATGAAGCGGTTTTATTTCAACAAGGAGATGTGTGGCTTTTTGATATTAGACTTCGACCTCCAATAGGGCGTCATAACGAAACGGGATATAAACTAGAAAATTACGCGTTATCGAAAGGGATCCACGCTTACGGAAAAATCAAGAATGCCACTTTATTCGAAGAAAATAAAAGTTACCGCTCTCAATGGTTTTTGCAAGTATATGAACAAACAATCGAAGCACCGTTTCAACCGTTGTTACTTGCTTTGTCCTTTGGATATAAAGGTAATATATCCGCTGATGATTGGACAGTGTTACGTAATTCTGGATTAGCTCATTTACTTGCTATATCTGGTTTACATATTGGTTTTGTTTACGGGTTAGGTTGGTGGTTAGGAAAACTGGGACGGTACATTCTTCAACGACGTTTAACGCAATGGCTACCTCTTTTTAGTGGTTGTGCGTTAGCCATTTTTTATGGTTGGTTAGCCGGCTTTTCTTTACCTACGGTTAGAGCTCTGATTGCGTGTTTATTTGTTTCGAGCTTATTAATGACTCGAACGGTATGGCCAAAGCATCAAATTTTATTGTGGTGCGTGTTACTTTGTTTAGTTATAAACCCTTTTTCCACACTCTCTATGAGTTTCTGGCTTTCTTTTACTGCTGTATTAACGGTACTTACGACACTGCATATTTATCAAATATACATAAAAAATACGGAATCACCTCGCTTAACTAAAATATTACAGATACTTGCCGTGCAATTTGGTTTGTTTGTTTTTTTACTTCCGGTGCAAAGTTATTTTTTTGGAGGGGTAAGTCTTTTGTCTCCATTAATCAACTTGATTGCCGTTCCTTGGGTCAGTATGGTCACTGTACCTATAACTTTGTTTGCTGTTGTTGTCAGCTTTGCTGATAGTGAGTGGCTTAAAGGATTGTGGCAACTAAGTGATCTCTCTCTTTTGCCGGTATGGCATTTAGCTGAATCAGTTGAAGGGTCATGGATATCATTATCAAGTGACATAAGTTTATTTATTATTGGTCTTATTATTTTCCTAGGATTAATGGCCTTTTTCTCTTTTAAAATTATATTGCCAATATTTGCTCTATTGATGCTCTTAATGGCAGTAACTAAATCAAAACCTGAATGGCAAGTTGATTTTTTAGATGTTGGGCATGGATTAGCTATTCTTATAGAATCAAAGGGTAAGGCCATACTCTATGATACGGGAATGAAGTGGAATAATGGAAGTATCGCAGAGAGTGTAATTGAACCAATTTTACACAAAAGAGGGATTTCAACCTTAGATGGTTTGATCTTAAGTCATTCTGATGGTGATCACTCTGGAGGGAAAGATTACCTTGTAACTCATTTTTCACCTAGGTGGGTAAGGCGCAGTGAAGTTGATTCAAAGGCTTTACCCTGCATAAAGGGAAGTAGGTGGAAAGAGGGTATGATGGAATTTGAAGTATTGTGGCCGCCAACATTAACTAAAAGGGCTTACAATCCTCATTCTTGTGTTGTTAAACTTACCGTTGATAAATGGGTGTTTTTATTTACTGGCGATATTGATGCAATTTCAGAAATGTTGATCTTAAATCAAAATGAATTTAATGAGGTAGATGTTTTTCTTGTTCCTCACCACGGTTCTAATTCATCGTCGACTGAGCGCTGGGTAAAAGAGATGGGTGGAAAGATTGCAGTGGTCTCTAGTGGCTTGTTTACTCCTTGGGATCTGCCGAGTAAAAAGATTAAAGAAAGACATGAAGTAAAGAATATTGATTGGTTAGATACTGCACAACTAGGACAGATACGAATAACGGCTTCTGATGAAAAACTACTCATTAAAGGTTATTCAACCGTTAATAGCCACGTTTGGTACAGAAAGCTATTTGGCGATAACTTAAATACAGAGTAGAATAAAGGTAATTGTATATGAAGAATAAGTACTTATGACTATTGAAAAAGACGAATCTACATGGGCAACGTTTAAACGATTATGGCCTCATATCTCACTGTATAAAGCGGGGCTAGGGGTTGCAGTTTTTGCCCTTGTCATTAATGCATTAAGTGATACTTATATGATCTCATTACTAAAACCACTTTTAGATGAAGGTTTTGGTAACGCGGATTCAGATTTCTTGAAAAAAATGCCATTTATCATCTTAGCTATGATGTTTATTCGTGGTTTCAGTGGCTTTGTTTCTGGTTATTGTATGAGTTGGGTTGCGAGTAATGTTGTAATGCGAATTCGCCGTGATATTTTTAATCATTTTATGCATATGCCAGTAAGTTATTTTGATCAAGAATCTACAGGTCGATTATTATCTCGTATTACCTATGATTCAGAACAGGTGGCTTCTGCAACCAGTAAAGCTTTGGTTAATATTGTGCGAGAATCGGCAAGCATACTTGGTTTACTTGGCTTGATGTTTTGGAACAGTTGGCAGTTGTCTTTAGTACTTGTTGTTGTTGCACCTGTTGTTGCGTTCGCTATTGGTAATGTCTCAAAACGTTTTAGAAAAATCAGTAAGAACATGCAAACAGCCATGGGTTCATTGACTGCGACTTCAGAGCAAATGCTTAAAGGTCATAAAGTGGTATTAAGCTATGGTGGTCAAAAAGTTGAATCTGAACGTTTTGATACGATCAGTAACCATATGCGTCAACAAAATATGAAAATGGTTGTTGCTCAAGGTTTAGCGAATCCTATTATTCAAATGATTGCTTCTTTTGCTTTAGTTACGGTTTTATATCTAGCAAGTGTTGATTCAATTAAAGAAACGCTAACTCCTGGTACCTTTACGGTTGTGTTCTCTGCGATGTTCGGTTTATTACGTCCACTAAAAGGACTAACAAGCGTAACGTCTGATTTCCAACGAGGTATGGCGGCATGTCAAACGTTGTTTGAACTGATGGATATGGATAAAGAGAAAGATGACGGTGTGATTGTTAAAGATAAAGTCAATGGTGATATTAAAGTTGAAGATGTCACGTTTACTTATCCTACGTCTGAAGGGCCAGCATTACGTAGTGTTAGCTTTGATTTACCAGCTGGAAAAACAGTTGCATTAGTTGGACGTTCTGGTTCAGGTAAAAGTACGATTGCTAATTTATTTACACGTTTTTATGATGTAGATTCGGGTACTATTTCGTTAGATGGTGATGGACTTGAAGATTATAAATTAACGAATCTTCGTAAGCATTTTGCGTTAGTTTCTCAAAATGTGCATTTATTTAATGACAGTGTTGCGAATAATATTGCGTATGCGTCCGAAGGTAGATTTACTCGAGCTGAGATAGAGAAAGCGGCAGAGCTTGCTTATGCGTCTGACTTCATCAACAAGATGGAAGATGGTTTTGATACGATGATTGGTGAAAATGGCGCGAGTCTATCCGGTGGACAACGTCAACGTATCGCCATTGCTCGAGCTCTATTACAAAATGCATCCGTACTAATTCTTGATGAAGCGACATCTGCATTGGATACCGAATCAGAAAAAGCGATTCAATCTGCGTTAGACGAGCTTCAAAAGGACAAAACAGTTCTTGTGATTGCGCACCGTTTATCGACGATTGAAAGTGCAGATCAGATCCTTGTTATTGATGAAGGTGAAGTTGTTGAGCGTGGTACTCATGCAGAATTGATTGCTCACGACGGTGCTTATGCCCAATTGCATCGAATTCAATTTGGTGATTAATGATTGAGAAAATTTGGTTTGATAACCATATTTTAGGTAAATTGATGTGGCCGCTATTGTGGCCACTGAGTTGTTTATTTAAATATGTAGCAAACAAGAAAAAACTGGATTATTTTACTGGAAAAAAAACGGCTTATAAATCGTCAGTTCCTGTTGTTGTTGTTGGTAATATAACGGCTGGTGGTAATGGTAAGACGCCTGTTGTCGTTTGGTTAGTTGAACAGCTTCAATTACAAGGAATGAAGGTTGGTGTTGCTTCTCGTGGTTATGGTGGGAAAGCACCGCATTATCCTTACCTATTATCAAATACGACAACCCCCGATATTTCTGGCGATGAACCAGTATTAATAAAACAACGGACTAAAGCCCATGTTGCTGTCGCTCCAGTTCGGAGTGAAGCAGTTAAAATGCTGGAAGAGCAGGGGGTGGATATCGTTATTACTGATGATGGTTTACAACATTATGCGTTACAACGTGATGTCGAGTTTATTGTTATAGATGGAAAGCGTCGATTTGGAAATCAAGCATTTATTCCTTTAGGTCCACTCAGAGAAGGTCTCGATCGATTAGCTAGTGTCGATTTCTTGATTTGTAACGGCGAACAACCAAAGACAAATGAAATAGCGATGACATTAGAGCCAAGTAAAGCGGTTAATTTAGTTACTGGTGAAAAAAAATCAGTGTCAAATTTAGGTGAGCTTGTTGCTTTTGCTGGAATAGGTCATCCGCCCCGTTTTTTTGATACGTTAGCATCCCTTAATGCTGATGTTGTACATACGCAAGGCTTTGTGGATCATAAAGCGTTCGAACCAGAAGAAATTAAAAATTTAATGCAATATGGTGAGCAATTGATAATGACGGAAAAAGATGCCGTTAAGTGTCAATCTTTTGCAGAATCATCGTGGTGGTATTTACCTGTTGATGCCTCGTTTCCAGAAGAAAAAGCACAACAGATATTAAATAAAATTATAGAGGTAAAAGAACAATATGGATTATCGTCTTCTTGAAATCGTAGCTTGTCCTGTGTGTAAAGGTAAATTGAATTACGATAAAGATAAGCAAGAGCTTATTTGTAAAATTGACCGTCTTGCTTATCCGATTAAAGAAGGCATTCCAGTGATGATCGAGCCAGAAGCTCGTCGTATGACAATGGAAGAGGTTGAGTCATGTCGTTCACAGTCATAATCCCTGCTCGTTATCAATCGACTCGTTTACCAGGTAAACCTCTTGCTGATATTTGTGGCAAGCCAATGATTCAATGGGTATATGAACAAGCATCGAAAGCTGGTGCTGATCGTGTGATTATCGCAACAGATGATTCTCGTATTGAAGCGGTAGTGAAAGGGTTTGGTGGTGATGTATGCATGACGTCTCCGAATCATGAATCAGGTACTGAGCGTCTAGCTGAAGTCATTGATAAATGTGGTATAGCCTCTAATGAAATCGTGGTGAATGTACAAGGGGATGAACCGCTTATTCCACCAAGTATCATTCGACAAGTAGCTAAAAATTTAGCTGACTCAATTGCACCAATGGCAACATTAGCCGTGACAATTGATGAAGAAGAGGATGTATTTAACCCTAATGCTGTGAAAGTGGTTACCGATGCAGAAGGGTATGCGTTGTACTTTAGTCGTGCTGCAATCCCTTGGGACCGTGATGCTTTTGCAAAAGGAGAGGCATTAACGGCGAATCCATTGTTGCGTCATATCGGCATTTATGCGTACCGTGCAGGATTTATTAATACTTACATTAATTGGCAGCCAAGTGTACTTGAAAAAATAGAATGCTTAGAGCAATTACGTGTACTTTGGTACGGTGAAAAAATTCATGTCGCGGTGGCAAAAGAAGCGCCAGCGGCAGGTGTTGATACACAAGAAGATCTAGATAAAGTCCGAGCTATTTTAGCGTTATAGTGATCTATCTTTAGAGATAAAAAAAGCACGAACCTTTTTAAATAAAGGGCGTGCTTTTTTATTATCTAATGGAGGTTATTTATCGTTTGATAGATAAGGGCAATGAATTTTTAATGTCATCGACTTTATTTATAACATCTTCAAGTCCAATTTTATCAGAGGCTTGTGCTTGTTCTTCTTGTGCAATCAAAAGGTTCTTAAGATCCATAAACCAACGACCCATTTGTTCATACCAGAAACGCTCGGATTGCTCTAGGTATTTGGCTTTAGGGGCGTATTTTTCCCAAGGTTGTTTTATTTCTGAATGTGCTAAATAGTTCGTTGGAGCAGGTGTCGGCTTTAGGCCTAAATTATGGAACTCTTCCATTGCTCGTGGCATATGGCTTGCTGAGGTAACAAGAACAAGATTACTGTTCCCTACCGAATTAAGTGTTTGAATGGCTTCCTCATGAGTATCTCGAGCATTTTCTAATAGAAGAATATCAGATTTGTTCACTCCTAATGAGAGTGCAACACGAGCCATCATACGAGCATGGCTGACGGTCGTTCCGCCACTGTAGCCGGAAAGAATTAATTTTGCGCCAGGATACATACGATAGATGTGGATCCCTTCAGTTAATCGCATGACTGCAGCACGAGATAGTTCAGAGATAGGCGATATTTCATCATCTACAACATGGCCATTACCAAGAACAAGAACATATTCAACAGGCACATCCGGTGCGATGAAAGAGGGATACATACGTTCCGTTGATTTTAATAATGGCGTTGTGATTGGCTGAAAAGACAGCAAAAAGATCCCAACGAGAGACAGAGTCAGTAAAAAAGAGGCAAATCCTTTCCTTTTTGAAAACCATAAAATGAATAAGCCGATGAACCCAATTAGGAGAAGTCCAGGTAGGGGCATAAGCATTGATGATACAAACTTCTTTAACTCAAACATATTTTTGACTATTACCGCTTATATAGAATGAAAAATCACCACTTGAGAGCAAAAAACCGCGTCATGCTGTTACTTCCATGAGCTCTTATGCGACAATGCTTGTTTCCAATAGATAGTACCATAACTTAACCACTGTGAATAAAGACCGTAATTTCGATGATATCGCCCATAAATTTGCAAAGAACATTTATGGTTCTGACAAAGGCGAGATCCGTCAAACTATTGTATGGCAAGATATGGAAACCATCTTAGCTGAAACTAAAGCAAATTCTAAGCCACTTATTGTTTTAGATGCTGGTGGAGGAATAGGCCAAATATCGCAATTAATAGCGAAGCAGGGTCATACAGTGACTTTGTGTGATATATCTTCAGAAATGCTAACATTAGCGAAAGAGGCGGTCGAAGATAATGGTTTATCGTCTCAGTATCAATTTATTCATTCGGCAGTACAAGAAATTGAACAGCATAAAGTTGGTAAGGTTGATATTCTACTTTTCCATGCAGTGATGGAATGGCTAGATGATCCGAAAACAGCATTGGATATTTTATTGAAACAAGTTAAATCTGGTGGGTATGCTTCTATTATGTTTTATAATCACCATGGTTTAGTATTGAAAAATGTGATTTGTGGCAATATTCCTCATGTTTTAGATGGCATGCCACATCGAAAACGGTTTAAGTTACAACCACAAAAAGGGTTGATGCCACATGATGTTTATCAGTGGATTGAAGATTCTGGGTATGAAATAAAGGGAAAATCGGGTATTCGCTCTTTTCATGATTACATCGGTAACATGGAATACATGGGGAATTACCAAATCGAAGACGTGCTGAAGCTAGAAAAACAGTTATGCCGTCAAGAACCTTATCTGTCTCTTGGTCGTTATATTCACGTATGGGCGAAGAGAAAATAATAATGATGTACACAAAGGATACACAATGAGTGAGTTTTCTAATGCTGTTACAGACCAAACCGTTGATGAACTGGTTGGCTGGGTAAAACAGCACGATTTCTCATTGAACTTGCCGACCGAGCGTCTGGCATTTTTGTTGGCCATTGCTGTTCTCAGTAATGAAAGATTTGATGATGAGCTGGGTGAAGGTGAACTTCACGATGCGTTTGGCATCATCAGTGGTTTATTTGGTCAATCCAATGACACCATTGCTTTTCGTGCGAACAATGCAATCAATGAATTAGTAAAACAACGTTTAATTAGCCGCTTTAGTGGTGAAAGTACCGATGGAATGAACATCTATCGTCTAACACCATTAGCGATTGGCATTACCGATTATTACGTGCGCCACCGTCAATTCTCTAAATTGAAGCTTTCTATTCAGTTGACGATGGTTGCAGAAGAGATCCAGAAAGCATCGCAAGCGGCTGAAAAAGGTGGTGATGCGAAGCACTGGCGTAAAAACGTATTCGGTGTTTTGAAATACTCTGTTGGGGAGATTTTTGATCGTATCGATCTAAACCAACGCGTAATGGATGAACAACAACAATCAGTTAAAGAAGAAATTGCTGAGCTGCTAAACCAAAACTGGCGTGAAGCGATTTCGAGCTGTGAAAAGTTGCTTGATGAAACCTCGGGCAACTTGCGTGAATTACAAGATTCATTGCAAGCAGCAGGCGATCAACTTCAAACGGAATTACTGAATATTCAAGAAATTGTTTATGGTAATGACGAGTTAGAGTTTATTGACGCCATGCTGTATTCATTGCAAATGAAGCTTGACCGTATTGTGAGTTGGGGACAACAAGCGATTGATTTATGGATTGGCTACGACAGACACGTACATAAATTTATTCGTACCGCAATTGATATGGATAAAAACCGTGCCTTTAGTCAGCGTCTGCGTGATTCTGTAAAAGGGTATTTTGATGCGCCATGGTTATTAACGTACGCAGATACAGAGCGTTTACGTGATATGCGTGATGAAACGCTCATGCTGCGTGATGATGAAGTAACCGGTATTGTCCCTGAAGAAATGGAATTTGAAGAGCTGACCGTTATTGCGGATCTATTAGCAGAACAGATAAGTGAAATGCTACAACATCATAAAGACACTGGTGAGGCGATTGAGTTGGGTACTGTACTTAAAAAGTATCTAGCGATTCATCCTCATTCTCAGCACTTTGATCTGGCCCGCTTAGTGGTAGATCAAGCCGTGCGTCTCGGTTATTCAGAAGCCGATTTCCAAGCCGTTCAACCTGATTGGCAGTCTATTAATGAATTCGGTGCGAAGGTACAAGCAAATGTCATTGACAAATATTGAAGAATTTATGCCTGAGAAGTTAGCAAAAGCGATTGCTAATCCATTATTCCCAGCATTAGATAGTTTATTGCGTTCTGGCCGCCATATTGCCAGTGAAGATTTAGATAATCATGCGTTATTGTGTGAATTTGAACATGAGTTAGGTATGTTCTATCAACGCTATCATGCTGAATTAGTAAAAGCTCCGGAAGGTTTCTTTTACTTGCGCCCACGTTCAACGTCTTTAATTGCTCGTAGCGTATTGGCCGAAGTTGATATGCTTGTTGGTAAAGTATTGTGTTTCTTATACCTAAGTCCTGAGCGTTTGGCTCATGAAGGTATCTTTACTAACCAAGAGCTGTTTGATGAGCTATTAGTGTTAGCTGATGAACAAAAGCTAATGAAATTAGTAACAAACCGCGCATCAGGCTCAGATTTAGATAAAGAAAAGTTATTTGATAAGGTTCGTACTTCACTGCGTCGTTTAAAACGTCTTGGTATGATCATTCAAGTTGGTGAGCAAGGTAAATTCCGTATCAGTGAAGCGGTATTCCGTTTTGGTGCAGATGTTCGCTCTAATGATGATATGAAAGAAGCACAACTACGCTTGATCCGTGATGGTGAAGCGGTTGTCGTTCACAATGAAGAATCGAGCCAATCTAGCTTCGATCTTGATGAAAATGAAAAATTAAGTGACATATCTGCAGAAGAGCAGCATGAATTAGAATTGGAAGGTGATGCATGAGCATGATTGAACGTGGTAAATATCAATCACTCACCATGGTTAACTGGAACGGCTTTTTTGCTCGTACCTTTGATATTGATAATCTAGTAACGACGCTTTCTGGTGGTAACGGTGCAGGTAAATCGACCACAATGGCCGCGTTTATTACTACTCTAATTCCAGATCAATCATTACTTCATTTCCGTAATACAACCGAAGCGGGTAGCTCACAAGCGTCTCGTGATAAAGGTTTACACGGTAAATTAAAGCCGGGTGCCTGTTATGCCGCACTAGATGTTGTAAACTCACGTAATCAACGTGTTCTTTTTGCTGTTAAATTACAGCAGGTTGCTGGCCGTGATAAGAAGGTAGACATCAAACCGTTCATTATTGTTGGTTTGCCAAGTCATGTGAAACCAACCGATTTAATGATCGAGGCTGTCTCTGATAATCAAGCTCGTGTTCGTCAAATCAATGAAGTAAAAGACATTGTAGCTGGTTATGAAGGTGTTCAGTTCAAAGCGTTTAATTCGGTGACGGATTACCACGCGCAAATGTTTGATTATGGTGTTTTACCTAAAAAACTTCGTAATACAAGTGATCGTTCTAAATTCTATCGTCTACTTGAAGCGTCTTTATATGGCGGTATATCAAGTGCAATCACACGTTCTTTGCGTGATTATCTACTGCCTCAAAATGGGGGTGTGAAAAAAGCATTCCAAGACATGGAAGCGGCACTGCGTGAAAACCGCATGACGTTAGAAGCGATTAAAACCACGCAGACTGATCGTGATTTATTCAAGCACTTAATTACGGAATCAACCAACTATGTTGCGTCTGATTACATGCGTCATGCAAATGATCGCCGTAAGAAAGTAGAGCAAACATTAACGCACCGTGTTGAGTTAATGAATGCACAAAACAGCTTGGTGGGTTTATCTTCTGTATTGAATAATATGCAGGGTGAATTAGGCTTATTAACGGGTTCTGAATCAGGCTTAGAGCAAGATTATCAAGCCGCTTCTGATCATCTTCAATTAGTGCAGACAGCCGTTCGTCAACAAGAGAAGATTGAGCGTTATTCTGAAGATCTAGAAGAGCTGACAGAGCGTTTAGAAGAGCAAGTAATGGTGGTGGAAGAAGCCGCTGAACAACTTGCAATGTCAGAAGAGCAAGCGCAATTAACAGAAGAAGAAGTTGATAGTTTAAAAACACAACTTGCCGATTATCAACAAGCGTTGGATATGCAGCAGACTCGTGCGCTTCAATATCAACAAGCGGTTAAAGCACTTGAAAAAGCACAACAACTAACAGCGAATGATGAACTAACGCAAAACAATGCAATTGATCTTCAATCTGAATTAAAAGCAAAAGAAGATCGTCAAACGACTGCATTACTGGCGATTAAACATAAGTTAGATTTGTCTTCTGCGGCGGTTCAACAATTTGAACGTGGCTTAGCATTAGTTACCTCAATTGCAGGTCATGTTGAGCGCAGCGAAGCGTCAGATAAAGCAAAAGCCTTAATTGAGCAAGCTCGCCAGTTCAGCAATATTGCAGAGCGTGCTGAGCAACTTAAAGCACAGTACAAAGATTTAGAGCGTGCGGTTCGTTTGCAACGCCAAGCTCAAGAATTAGCGGCTGAATATGCAAAACGTTTTAATATCACTGTGGATTCTGAAATCGTACTTGAAGAAGAACAAGCTCGTCATGAAGAGATGCTTGAGACGGTTCAAGAACAACAAGAAAATATCATTGATAAGCGCTCAGAGCTAAAACGTCAAGAACAGCAACTTCGTTCTGAAACTCAGCGTTTAGAATCGATTGCACCCAAGTGGATTGCAGCGAACGATGCATTAAACAAACTTAATGATCAATGTGGTGTTGAGTTAGAAGATAGCCACATGGTTATCAGCCAAATGCAAGAAACGTTAGAAAATGAACGTGTGCTTTCAACTAATAAAGATCGTCTTGCTGCTCGTAAAGAAGAGTTAGATGGTGAAATTGAACGCTTAGCTGCCCCTGGTGGTAGTGGTGATGCTCGTCTTAAAGGTCTTGCTGATACATTAGGTGGCGTACTGCTTTCTGAAATTTATGACGATATCACACTAAGTGATGCGCCGTATTTCAGCTCGCTTTATGGCCCAGCTCGTCATGCTATCGTTGTATCTGATTTATCGGGTATTAAAGAGAAATTAGTTGATCTTGATGATTGCCCAGATGATCTTTATATCATTGAAGGCGATATTGACGCGTTTGATGACAGCGTATTTGATGCCGATGAAATGGAGAATGCCGTTTGTGTTCATCTAAATGATCGCCAAATGCGTTACTCTCGTTTCCCTGAACTTCCATTGTTTGGTCGCGCCGCTCGTGAGCAACGTTTAGACACATTACGTGAAGAGCGTGAAATTGCCGTTGAAGAGCACGCGAAAGCCGCGTTTGATTCACAAAAACTTCAACGTCTATACCAAAGCTTTAATGGTTTTGTATCGACACACCTTACTGTAGCGTTTGATGCCGATCCAGAAGTTGAATTGAAAAAAGCACGTGAGCAATTATCACAAGCAAGTCGTCAGTTAAACGAACTTGTTGCGACAGATCAACAACATAAATCGCAAATGGTAGCGTCTAAAGAAGCACTGTCTCAATTAGCGAAAATAGCACCACACATTAACGTACTTGAAGATGAAACCATCACTGAACGTTTTGAAGAGATCAGTGTGCAAGTTGAACGAGTATCAGAAGCCGAAAGTTTCTTACGTCAAAATGGCAAAGCGATTGCAGAATTAGAAAACCTGCAACGTGCATTAGAAGTGGATCCTGAGCAATTTGATGCATTAAAAGCTGAACATGAGCAAATTGATGCACAATTGCAACGCATTAAAGCTCAATTGTTTGCTATTTCTGATTTAGTAGAGCGTCGTCATCACTTCGGTTATGAAGATGCAGTGGCATTGCTTAATAAGAGCAGTGAACTAAATGAACAACTTAAAGCGAAATTAGTACAAGCAGAACAAGCGCGAACTAAAGCGAAAGGGCAACAAAAACAATCACAAGCTCAAGCAAACCAATACAACCAAGTAATGGCGTCGCTTAAGAGCTCACATCAAGCGAAACAAGAAACGGTTCAAGAATTTAAACGTGAACTGCAAGAGTTTGGTGTTCATGCAGACCAAAGCGCGCTAGAGCGTGCTGAAGTTCGTAAGGGCGAATTAAACGAGCGTCTACACAGTTCTCGTGGTCGTAAGAGTGAGCTTGAAAAAGGCATCACATCAAACGAACTTGAGATTAAAGGCTTAGTTAAACAATCTCGTAAAGTTGAAAAACTGTACCGAGATTTACGTACCTTTGTGGTTAATGCAAAAGCGGGTTGGTGTTCAGTTCTACGTTTAGCTCGTGAAAATGATGTTGAGCGTCGTCTACATAAACGTGAATTGGCGTATTTAAGTGCGGAAGAACTGCGTTCAATGTCGGATAAATCATTGGGTGCGCTTCGTCTAGCTGTCGCTGATAATGAAGACTTACGTGATTCATTACGAGCGTCTGAAGACACAAGTAAGCCAGAGCGTAAAGTTCTGTTCTACATTGCTGTTTATCAACATCTTCGTGAGCGTATTCGCCAAGATATCATTCATACGGATGATCCAGTTGAAGCAATTGAAGAGATGGAAACAGAGCTTGGTCGTTTAACTGAAGAACTGACGTCTCGTGAAAACCGCTTAGCATTAAGCTCTGAAAGTGTTGCTAGTATTATTCGTAAAACGATTCAACGTGAGCAAAATCGTATTCGTATGCTAAACCAAGGTCTATCTCAAATTGGTTTTGGTCAAGTTAAGGGTGTTCGTCTAAACGTAGGTATCCGTGAAACACACGCGACGTTACTTGCAGGTTTGTCTGAGCATCAAGCACAGCACCAAGACTTGTTTGGTAACCCTCGCTTTACGTTCTCTGAAGCGATTGCGAAATTGTTCCAACGTATCAACCCACACATCGATGTTGGTCAACGTTCACCGCAAACATTGGGTGAAGAGTTACTGGATTACCGTAACTACTTAGAACTAAACATTGAAGTAAATCGCGGTACTGATGGTTGGTTACAAGCAGAGTCGGGTGCATTATCAACAGGTGAAGCGATTGGTACAGGTCAAGCGATCTTACTGATGGTTATCCAAAGTTGGGAAGATGAATCTCGTCGTCTTCGTAGTAAAGACATTATGCCTTGTCGTCTATTGTTCTTGGATGAAGCGGCGCGTCTAGATGGTAAATCTATCGCGACCCTATTCGAGTTATGTGAGCGCCTAGATATGCAATTATTAATCGCGGCACCAGAAAACATCAGTCCAGAGAAGGGTACGACTTATAAACTGGTTCGTAAGATCTTTAAAGATCGTGAACACGTTCATGTAGTGGGCCTAAAAGGTTTTGGACAAGATACAGCAGCAAGCCGAACTCAACAAACACTGGAAGAAGCAGAGATTGCTGAGTAACAGTGAGTTAAGTTTGTAAATAAAATGGCAGTCAGAAATGGCTGCCATTTTTTATGACTAATTCCTAAGCAGGTATGAGCTCGAAAAGGTATAATCCGAACTCGTATTTTAGTAAACAAACCAAGAAATAGAGGATTATCATCAATGTGGCGAACAATGATTGTATTTTTAGCGTATTGGATAATGGCTGCTCACTTTCTACGAGAAGGGAATGTGATTGTGGTTTCTGTGCTTTTTTTACTTCCTTTTACTCTGTTTTTTAATAAAGAATTTGTATTTAGAATGCTACAAGCAGGCCTTGTTATTGGGGTCTTTGCGGTGTGGCTTCCTACTATTTATCACATAGCAGACTATCGTTTAGCGACTGAGCAACCTTGGATCAGAATGGCGCTGATCATGAGTGGCGTTATTATATTTACTCTATATTGCGTTTGGATCATGAATCACTCAATTAAACAGATAAAACATAACAAATAATGGTGTTTATCTAAGTAAATAATCAATGTTGATATTGATTAAGCGTCTGATAATTAGATTAAAGGGGATATAAAATGACAGACAATAAAAGCGTAGAACAAAATGAAGGTCAGTTTGAAAATCCCCTTGTATGGCCTTTATTTGAGGTTTTACAAGAATTGAATCAGGAGTGGAAGGTACACACACTTTCTGCTTATCTAATCGAGAAAGGTTTATTAAAACAACTGGATGAGAGTGTAGATAAAGATTTGTTTAAGCGTAATTTCTTAATCATGAATGCGCTTTATCAGTTACAAACAGAGTTATATCCAGAGCAATGGCTACAAGTTGAGGCGATGAACATTCAATTGTTTTCTGAGCTGGAAACCAAAAACAACGAACAGACGATTGATATGGCACACCCCTTACGTGAATACTATTTAGATTGGATTAATTATCAAGTCGAAGAGGGAGAAGTACAGCGCTTATTAAATGAATTTTGGAATAATTATCGCCGGTATTTGGGTGGGACGAATGCATCATCAATGGATCGTATTCAAGCATTAAAGCGGTTTGGATTATCAGAAAGTGCAACTGAAAAAGAAATCCGTAAACAATGGCGAAAATTAGCCATGCAGCATCACCCAGATAGAGCGTCGGGCAATGCTGAACAGTTTAGGGTGATGTGCGAAGCATGGAATGTGCTGCGTTAATTATCTGATGCCTGTTTATTTAATGTTTCATCAAATAATAAACGAGCGCGTAAACCAGGGTAATTATCACTTAAACTGATTTTGCCATTGTGTATTTTCATGACCGTTTTAACCAAGGCTAATCCTAAACCAAACCCATGCTCAGTTCGACTTGGATCTAAACGAACTAATTGGTCTAATGCTCTTTCTCTGTCTTCTGGCTTTATGCCCACACCGTTATCAGCCACTACCACACCAAAGCAATCGACAATCACCTCAATGACCCCACCTTCATGAGTGTATTTAATTGCGTTATCAATGATATTAAATATGGCTCTAAAAAGTAGACTAGGGTTTACATATAATGGGCAGGGCATCTCTACCGTTAAATACAGCTTTTGTTGTTTATCATGTGCCATTGGTTCTGCAAATTCCATCGCATCACGAACAATTTTACTTAAGTCACAAGATTGTTTCTTTATCGGGGTACCGACGTGTTCTAAATGATAAAGCTCCATCATTCCATTGAACGTATCCAAGAGTAATGACAAATCAGATTGAATGTTATCTAGCTGTATTTGATAGGTTTTTATCGTTTAATAGGTCTTCAATTCTTAGCTTTATACGACTCATTGGGGTTCTAAGATCGTGAGCAATATCGACGGTTAATGATTTTAATTTGGATTCACTGCTTTCCATTTGTTCTAACATATTATTTAAATGCAGAGCCAGTAAATCAAATTCATTCATATCAGACCCAACTTTTAAACGAACATTTCGTTCGCCTAACATGACTCGATTCATGGTTTGGTTAACAAGGTTTAATCGTTTAAGAATGTAAACGGCAATAAGAATCGCGATCAAGCATAACGCAATAAAAGGAAAAAATGTCCCCCAGATCACGGATGAATCTAATTGGTTTTTAAAATGTAAATATCGTTCTTGATCAATACCTATGGTTAATTCAGAACCGTCAGAAAGCTCAATTTTTGTTGCTCTCATTTCTGGTAGGTTATTTTGAGCTTGATACTGCTTTATTTGGGCAATGATAGGGTAAGTGGTCGCCGAAGTGTCTGTCGGTGCGGGATACGCATGATTAACCAGTTGGTAAATATATCTGCTGTTATTAACATTGCTAATACTTTGATGAAGCGCTTCTATGCCTTCGGTTTTTGCAATCGTTTGAAGTTGCGATGTTTCTGCTTGTAGCCATTCATCTAGATTTTTATTATATAAATGAACAGAGGTTGAATACAGTTGATACAGTAATAGTGCCATCATTGAAAATAGGCCGATAGCGAACCAGATCAACAGTTTTAGAATAGAAGAACGATAAAGTTCATCACGCTTGTCTAATAACATAACCCGCTCCACGAACGGTTTCGATTAAATTGATCGCTCCGCCTTGCTCTAGTTTCTTACGTAATTTAGCAATATGCACATCAATAACGTTAGTTTTAGGATCAAAGTGATAATCCCATGCGGCTTCAAATAAACGCATGCGAGAGACAACTTCGTTCACGTGCTCTGCTAAGTAACGTAATAAGATAAACTCTTTATTTTGTAGAGAGATGGCGTTGTTATTTATGGTGACTTTTTGAGACCGCAAATTAATGAGGAGATTGTTGATTTTTATCTCATTAGAGAAACTTTCGATTGGTCGATTGCGACGGAGAATGATATTAATTCGGGCTAATAATTCCGCTAAGGCAAAAGGCTTAGTTAGATAATCATCACTGCCTGCAATTAAGCCTTCAACTCGTTGGTCTACGCTGTCTAACGCGCTAAGTATCAGTACTGGGGTATTATTTCCTGTTGCTCGGATCGCAGAGAGGATTTTTAAACCATCAATATTGGGTAACATACGATCCAATACTATTAATTGGTATTCACAGCTGATGGCCATCATTAAGCCTTCTTTTCCATCTCCTGAGTTATCAACGATAAACCCTTCTTGTTCAAGCGCTTTTGCGATAAATTCGCGAGTGGTTTGATCGTCCTCTATAACCAGTATTTTCATTTGTTTATCTCTATGTTAAGTCGGCTTATTGTAACAATAAATAAGTTTGAATTCATAAAAGTTAAAACGTACATGAAAGAGAGCTTGTGTGCCTTAAAATCAAATTAACGTGTTTTTCTGAATTCTGTGGAAAGAAGGGCAAAGTTTACATTTGGTATCTAGTGAAATGGCAACTATTTTAATATAACTACATCACTGAATTTTACTGGTGGATTAAATATAGTGAGTCGTTATTTTGATGATTACCCTAAAGAGAACCCAAATAATGGGGTAGGAAAGCAATTCAATTTTGAATTAACCCAATATTTTAGGGAGCAACAAGAACAAAAAGCACTTAAACGTGAATTTTTAGAGAAAGTCGTAGATTGCCCTGAATGTGGGAACAAAGAGTTAAATTGCTACCATTTTACTGCTGAGATATACCAATGTGAATGTCAGCATTGTGGCGCTTATGGCTCTGGAACGAATGAGCAAGAAGCCTACTCTGCAATCGAGTGTGTATCAGATAAAGAATAGATAACTAAAATGAGTAACAATGCTTCGTGTATAAATACATCATAAAGAGCCTTAAAGAGGGAATAATTAAGACTCTTGAGTTGCACTTACATAATATCTGGTACGAACATTATGAAGTTAGGCTTTTAAAATCACTTTCATTTCTGCAGCGACTCTATCCACTTTTCCTAAGCCTATAATAACTTGCAGACCACCTTTACCCATTGGAACCACTGCAATGGCACCAAGAGATTTAAGTTTGTCGCTATCAGCAAGGCTTGAATCTTTCACGGTTAAACGTAGACGTGTAATACAGTTATCTACTTCTAGGATATTTTCTGAACCACCAATTGCTTCGATATACGCAGTGGCAACATCAGTAATGTTTTCTTCTACAGAATCATCTTTATTCATGTCTTCACCACGACCCGGAGTTAGGAAGTTGAACTTCTTAATCGCAAATCTAAATATAGTGTAGTAAAGAACAAAGAATACAAGACCTTGTGGAATAAGCATGTACCACTTAACCGCCAATGGATTCTGGGTTGATAAAGCGAAATCAACAAGACCTGCTGAAAAACCAAAACCTGCCATCCAATGCATACTTGCAGCGATGTATAAAGAAATACCCGTTAAGATTGCATGAATTAAATACAACCATGGAGCAAGGAACATAAAGCTGAATTCTAGAGGTTCTGTAATACCAGTAAAGAATGACGCCATTGCTGCTGCAAGCATGATAGAGAAAACAGCGGCTTTATTGCGTTCTTCTGCACAATGGTAAATAGCCAGAGCTGCGCCTGGCAGACCAAACATCATGATAGGGAAGAAACCCGCTTGGTACATACCCGTTTGACCGATAACCGCAGTGCCATCAGCAATAGATTGTGCACCACCTAAGAAATTTGGAATGTCGTTAATACCAACAACATCAAACCAAAATACAGGGTAAAGGGCATGGTGCATACCAACTGTAAGCATTAAACGGTTAAAGAAACCGAACAGACCAGCACCAACCGCACCCATTGATTGAAGTTGAGTACCGAAAGAGATTAGGGCGTCAAAAATGGCAGGCCATACGTATAAAAGAACGAATGATAATGCCATACCCGCAATTGATGTCAGGATAGGAACAAGACGTTTACCACTAAAGAAAGCTAATGCTTTTGGTAGTTCAACCGTTGAGTATTTGTTGTAAATTTCAGCAGAAATAATACCGACAATAATACCAACAAATTGGTTGTTGATTTTTGCGAATGCAGAAGGAACTTGATCCAATGGAATGCTTTCAAGTTGAGCAACAACCGCTGGAGATAAAAGGGTAGTAACAACAGTAAAGCAAATAAAACCGGCAAGTGCCGCTGAACCATTTTTGTCTTTACTTAAACCAAACGCAACACCAATCGCAAATAGCATTGGCATTACATCGATAATAGCGCCACCTGATTTAATTAGAAATGCAGCAAGTACGCTATTTGCGCCCCAGCCTGTTGGATCCATCCAGTAACCAACACCCATTAAGATTGCAGCAGCAGGTAGCGTAGCGACGGGAACCATCAGCGCCTTACCTACTTTCTGCATATAACCAAGTACATTCATAGTGTATTCCTCAAAGTAAAATTTCGTATTTTTTAATTTAAGGTAAGAATACAGAGGGCAAGATTAAGGAAAGGTTGTGTCAACATTAACTATTGTTAATGTTGACAATAAGTTCTGCAATGTGTGAGTTAGATCTTGTTTATTTGCGCTGTAAATTAACCGGGGTGACCATCAACTCGTTTTTTACATAGCATCGGGGCAAAGTGCCAAACAAAGAGACCAAATGCAAAGGCCCATAATACGGCTGCAATATTGATCATATTTATCATATATTCAGGGAAAACAATTACACCAACAGATCGAATAACAGCAGCAAGGACAATAGCTGAGAAGGCCGGCCACATAACAGGACCTTTATATATTTCACGGCCAGTATGACCCATTGTCACACGTGCGATCATCGCTAAAATAACGCCTCCTAGTGCCCCAATAGCAAATAAATGAATGGCGGTATGAGAAATAAACCCATCATCTGCGAACCCACGGATCAGTAGGCTTACGGGAATGCATAAATACCCCGCATGAAGTGACCATACTAATGGCTCACTTAATGTTTTGTGACTCTTCCAACGACCCATTCTAATTAATTGTGCAAAACCGGCTACAATCATTAAATAAGGACTGATCTCTTCCGCTGTTAATGGAAAAAAACTAAGGATAAATAGCATTGCAAGCGGGATATTACATAATGCTTCTAACCATAAAATAGGTTGTGCTTTTTCAAACTGAAAGCGACGCGCAGTAAAGAAAGGGATAACACGTGCCCCCATTACCGAAATCAGTAAGGTAAACCACCACAACATAGATTCCCAAACGGCCGCAGAAGTAAACGGCGGTAATCCTTTAATCGTGGCATAGCTAGCAAAATTGGCAGCAATAGCGACAATAAATAAAGGAATAAAGAAGAAATTACGAACGCCTTTTGTTTTAATAACACGGAATCTAACTTCATACGCGATAGCAGCAAGGAATAAAGCTTCAATACTAGAAATGATCCAAAGTGGTGTTGGTGTCCAAAAAAGAATTCTTGGTAATAACCATAACAACACAATAAAACCGAGTCGTTTATCAGAGGTTCCTTTAACACCAGTCCAGTTTTGAACTGCGCTCAACACGAACCCTGCAACAATTGCCATTGAAAACCCAAATAGCATTTCATGGACATGCCACCATAAAGCAGGAACGGTTAGCTGGCTCGGTTGACCCGTCTGAAATGCCCATACCCATACAGATACCGCAATAATCGCGTAAATGCTACCCAATAAAAAGAAAGGGCGAAAGCCTAAACGTAAGAATGGTGGGATTTTTTCTTCAACGGCTTTATCAGTAATATTCATGATTAATGATTCCAAAATTAGGGATACAGAAGAAGTATAACGCAAAGGGTATTTAATAACATGTATTTTTTATGCATGTTATGTTTTTAGTGACCGTCTATCTGGGATTACCTTCTTGTTTGTGACTTAATTGTTAAAAAATAGAACCTTTACTCGACAATTTAACCATCTTAGTTAAGATAACGACATAAAATGATAAATTGGATAAAATATGAGTCAGGAAATTTATTTTGGAACAGAGAAAAAGTTCAGCTTTAAACGCAGTGCTTTGAATGCTGTTACGCGCTTACATCATATGCTTATTCCAGATCATGCAAAGAAAATGGGACGAAAATTACTATTAACACCAGTAAGAACAAAACCTAAAAATACAGAACCTTCGGGGCTAATAAAAAGTAAGTTGAACTCACCGGAAGGAGAGCTTAGCTTGTATCAGTTGGGGTCAGGTCCTGTATGGGTGTTAGCTCATGGTTGGTCTGGTAATTCAAGTCAATATTACCCATTGATGGAGTACATTGCCTCTAAAGGTTTTACTGCCGTAGCTTTTGACCACTCTGCTCATGGCCAAAGTGAAGGCAAACATGCGCATTTACCAGCCTTTATTGAAGGACTAAATGCGGTACTCGATGAGCAAGATGAAGTCGCGGGTGTTATCTCTCACAGTATGGGCACCGCTGCTGTTTTAGAGTGTCACCATATTAAATTAGATGACACACCCTTGCTTTTGATCGCTCCAGTATTGAATTACACCGAAAACTTATTCAACAGTATTGAACGTTCGGGCTACTCAATTAAGTTATTTAAAGCGATTGTTGGTGATATTGAACATCAATATCAACGAACTATCGACAGTTTTAATCCATACCAGCGATTACAACAACGCACAAGCCAGACTATTATTGTGCATGATAAAGAAGCTCGATTTACGAGCTTTGATTTATCAAAATCTGCTTCTGAGCACATTGAAAATGTCACATTATACCCAACAGAAAATCAAGGGCATGGACGAGTGATGGCAAGTGATGCTGTTATGAAAGCGTTCGATGTTTTAAATCGTATTTAATTAATACATTAAAGGCGATGCATAGAAAGTACCGTGCATCGCCGTATTTTTATCTAAATAACCATCTTTTAAGAAAAGTTCTATCTACAATAAGAACGAATGAAGTAGATAGGACAACCGTCCCAAACACGATCAAAAAATCTTTTGCTGCTAATGTTATACCCATCA
Source organism: Aliivibrio salmonicida LFI1238 (assembly GCF_000196495.1). Taxonomy (NCBI): domain Bacteria; kingdom Pseudomonadati; phylum Pseudomonadota; class Gammaproteobacteria; order Vibrionales; family Vibrionaceae; genus Aliivibrio; species Aliivibrio salmonicida. Next base: position 790,915 of record NC_011313.1, on the reverse strand, counting down.
TCCCTGTAATATTCAACATCACTACAACGAACAATAAATGACAAATATAAATGCTAAGTACATGTCTACTTAATTTAAACGTCAGCGGGTGGTTCCCTACATTAGGTCTAGATAACAACAATAAAAATAGACCGATACCTATTAATGGTGTGCCTGTTAAGAAATCATGTTGATTAAAAGGAACATGATAAGTGGTTAGCCAATACGCCTCACTAAAATGAACAACTATACCTGCCAGCAAGAGTAGTAAGGATTTTGTTGAAGATAACGTTACCTTGCGTTTTCTCAGTTCAAAACCAATCACTACCATCAATGTACTAAAGAAAGGACCATTACGAGTAAAGAAGGGCGTCCATACTTCAGTTAATGTTTGATAACTTCCGCCCATAACACCATAAGCATACAAGATAACCGCAACAGGAATAAGCAAAGACGATTTATTAAAATGAATAAATAATGCGATAATCGCAACCGCGATAACCAATGCAGGGATAAACCACAAATGCACCATACCGCCTTCCATTAAAGCATTTAGAGGGTTTTGAGTTAACCAATTCCAATAGCCTGTACGCTCAGCCAAGTACCCATCCGTTGCTACCCGTTGCCAATTAAATGGCATTGCTAGACATAATAGGCTCCAAACTAGCCAGATTTTGATTAATGGTGATGAGTATTTCTTAAGTGTATTGAACGGTGATGTTGATAACTTAGGTTGGATTAAGTAACCAGACAGAATAAAAAAGAAGGGAACAGCAAAACGGGTCAGTTGATTAAAAGCATAACCAAAAACGGGAACATCATCGACTAATAAATAGGTCATGAAGATTTGAGAATGCAAAGCAATAATCGCAAACAGAGCGAACAGTCGCCCTAGCTCTAAACTCGCGATTTTATGAGGGTTTTTCATTAAAGGCCATCCTTGAATTTTTCGCTAATCTACCAAAAGTTCCCTTGTAAAAATATGCGTTACGTTAATTCATTGACGTTTCGTAAGCGGTTGATTTCAAATTTGAGACGTTTTTCACATATGCGCTCGACGTTGTGTATCAAATTTGTACAATTGTTATTACCTTCTAGATTTGATTATTAAATATGATCAAAAAATATTGACCTTACCCTAAGTGGAAGGCTTATTATCGTTACATTCTGTATATTTGGATTTTTTATCGTGTTTACTTCTTTTTCTAAATGGTTAGTAACAAGTATTACGCTGGTGGCATTAGTGCTATCAAGTGTTGCTTACAGCTATCCAATGAAAATGGAAGGAATGGTGATGAACATGTCAATGGAAACTGCACAAAATACAGAGAATGTAACTGACTGCATGTCAGATTGTCACTCTTCAAAAAGCAATGACACCAGTTATATGCAGTGTGATATGTCATTAATAATGCTGATGAATAACAGTCATCATTGTTCTGATAAAGGTGATAGCTGTTGTAAAACCATTTGTGTTGTGTCTGTTTATGCTTTACCTATCGGGCTTATGGCCCATACTAATGCAACGGCATCCGTGATTGTATATGCTCAATATAATGAGCAAACACGCTCATTTACTTCTTCTTCGCTTTACCGCCCTCCAATAGCGTAATTCCAATTAAATCAATTCTCTAAATAAGATATTTAATGCTTATTTATCGGTTTAATCATGGCAGTGATCCGTCTTTATGATCACGTCATTATTGGAATAATTCCATGAAAAACACATTACGTACACGCTCTAAAAAAGTGTGGTTAGCTTCAATGATCTCGCTATTACTTTCAGGTCAAGCTTTGGCAGAAAGTCAATTGACGCAGCTTATCGAACAAGCGTTGTCTTCAGATGCAAGTCGGGAGCAAATATACGCGCAATCACAAGCACTACGCTCCACTGGTATTGCAAGTTCAACGCTTGCTGATCCTACTCTTAAAGTCGGATTTGGTGGGCTACCAGTAGACAGTTTTAAGTTTGATGACGATCCAATGACCAATATTTCTGTCGGATTAATGCAGAAGTTTGGGCGAGGCTCAAGTTTAGATTTACAACAAAAGCAAACTGGGCAGCAAGCGGATGTATTGGCGATGCAAATTCAAGTTCGTGAACTCGATGTCGCAAATACAATCACCCAACTGTGGATAGAGCTAGGCTTCTTACAAAAAGCAGAGGCGATTTTGCATGAAAACCGTCAGCTATTGTCTGAAATGGAAAGATACATTAATACCAATTACGCCATTGGTAAAAGCGAAAGTCAGGATCTTCTTCAAGCACAGCTTCAGCTAACTCGACTCGATGAGAAGTTGCAAACAAATCGTCAATTACAAGGACGAATTTATGCGCAGCTTAGCGAATGGCTACCTAACTTAGCGGATCAAAAATCAAAAGAAATAACACCACTAGAGTGGTCTACCTTAGAGCGACTATTAGCGAGAAAATTACCTCAAGAAACTGAATTTTATGACTTATTAAATTCAAACCCAACCGTAAAAATGAGTGAACTCACGATCACAGCAACAAAAACAAGAGTAGATATTGCCAATGAATCTTACTCTCCTCAATTTGGTGTCGAGGTCATGTACGGTTACCGTCAAGCGAATGGAATGGGGGGACAACCCGCCTCTGATTTAGTCAGCGCTTATTTAACGATGGACATCCCTCTGTTTACCGATAAACGTCAAGATCAAAATTATGCGGCTGCACAATATCAAGTGGGTTCTGCGAAATCACAACGTGATGTGCTATTACGACAATTGAACGCCAAAGTGAATTCATTGTTGGTGGATAAAGTGAATTTTGAACAACGTCTTTCTCGTTACAACAATACGTTATTACCTCAAGCAAAAGAAAGAACCAAAGCGGTAGAACGAGATTATGAAAATAATACGGCACAATTTAATGATGTGATTTCCGCAGCCAATGATGAGCTGAGTATTGAGTTAGAGAAACAGCGTTTATTCAGTGATTTAAGTAAAACATACAGTAACTTAGCTTTTTATTTAAATGGCTTTGATTATGCCGTATCTGCACCACAAATAACCCCGTCTGAGCATTAAGGAAGAGAATATGAAACCAGTTAAAATAGCATTACTTTCAGTTGTTATTGGCGGTGTTGTTGGTGCAGCGAGCATGAATTTATACTCGGGACATACAATGAGCGCAATGGCGATGACGGCTCAAGAAAATAGCGCATCATCAAGCAGTGATCCTTTGTATTGGGTTGCTCCAATGGATGCCAATTATCGTAGAGATCAGCCGGGTAAATCACCAATGGGTATGGATTTAGTGCCTGTTTATGCCAACGATGCAAAAGGTGAGAAGTCACCAGCGGGTACCGTAACAATAGATCCAAGCGTGGTGAACAATTTAGGCGTAAAAAGTGCTTTTGTTGAGAAAACGATCCTGTCTCCAAATATAGATACCGTGGGTTATATCGCGTTTGATGAAAGTAAGTTGTGGCAAGTAAACGTACGTGTAGCGGGCTGGGTTGAAAAGCTAAATATCAATGCCATAGGTGAAAAGGTAAATAAGGGCGATGTGTTATTTACTCTTTACTCTCCTGAATTGGTGAAAGCACAAGAAGAACTACTAAACGCGTATCGAACAGGTCGAAAAGGACTGGTCAAAGGCGCAAGAGAACGGTTGCAGTCATTGGGTGTGGATAAAACTCAAGTTAATTCTATTGTTAGAAACGGTAAATCAAATAAAAACATAGAGATAAAAGCCATTTCAAGCGGTGTCATTGCGAGTTTAAATATTCGAGAAGGTGGCTATTTATCACCCTCTCAAATCATTATTAGTGCTGGACCTTTAGAAAATGTGTGGGTAGATGCTGAAGTTTTTGAACGTCAGGCTCACTGGTTATCTTCTGGTAATAAAGCGGTGATGACGTTAGATGCGGTCCCTGGGAAACGATGGGAAGGTGAAGTGGATTACGTTTATCCGATTTTGGATCCAAAAACACGAACCATGCGCATGCGTTTAAAATTTGATAACCAAGACGGTGCATTGAAACCAAATATGTTAGCGAACATCACCATTCACCCTAAAACAAAAGAAGAAGTATTAACAATACCTCGCCAAGCGGTCATTCGTTCAAATGGCATGGCGCGGGTGGTATTGGATGAAGGTAATGGGAAATATCGCTCAGCTCGAGTTATCGCTGGTCGCGAAGCAGGCAATAAAGTAGAAATAGTTAAGGGATTGAAAGAAAACGATAAAGTAGTCACGTCAGCTCAATTCTTATTGGATTCTGAATCAAGTAAGACGGCAGAATTAAGTCGAATTAATGGTCCTGAAAACAGTGTTTGGATTTCGGGCAATATTACTATGTTAATGGCTGATTTTGGCATGGTTACCTTTGATCATAAAGCCGTCTCACAATGGGATTGGAAAGCGGGTGAAATGAATTTTTCGGTTGAGAAAGAGATTGATTTGGCTTCTTTTCGTGAAGGTGAAGCAGTTCAGTTTTTAGTTCAAAAAGTGAATGATGAATATCAATTGATTGAGATTGAAAAAGAAGGGGCGTTATTATGATCCCCGCCATTATTCGTTGGTCGATTAAAAATCGATTTTTAGTTCTGGTTGCGACTTTTGCTTTAGTTGTTGCAGGAATTTACAGTGTAAAGAATACACCAGTCGATGCTTTGCCGGATCTTTCAGATGTTCAAGTGATCATTAAAACCAGCTACCCAGGTCAAGCCCCTCAAGTGGTGGAAGATCAGGTGACTTACCCGTTAACTACCGCCATGCTTGCGGTTCCGGGAGCGGAAACGGTTCGTGGTTTTTCATTCTTTGGTGATTCCTATGTTTATATCATTTTTAATGATGATACTGACATGTACTGGGCGCGTTCGAGGGTGTTAGAGTATTTAAGCCAAGTTGCGCCTAGATTACCCGCAGAGGCAAAGCCCACATTAGGGCCCGATGCGACAGGGGTGGGCTGGGTATACAGTTATGTATTACAAGATAAAACCGGTAAACACGATTTAGCCGAATTACGCAGCTTGCAAGATTGGTTCTTAAAATACGAACTGCAAACGGTCGATGGCGTATCAGAAGTTGCGACCGTCGGCGGGATGGTGAAGCAATATCAGGTGGAAATTGATCCTGATAAACTACGAGCTTATAACCTAACGCTACAACAAATTAATAAAGCCATTAAAGAGGGGAATCAAGAGGCGGGCGCTTCGGTTATCGAAGTCGCGGAAGCTGAACACATGGTTCGTACATCGGGTTACTTAAGCAGTATTGAAGACATAAAATCATTGCCGCTAAAAGTAACCGATAAGGGAACGCCTTTATTGCTTGGTGATATCGCTGATATTAATCTTGGACCACAAATGCGCCGTGGTATCTCTGAATTTAATGGAGAAGGCGAAGCCGTTGGTGGTGTGATTGTCATGCGCTTTGGTGAAAATGCCAGTAACGTCATTTCAAATGTAAAAGAGAAATTGGCTCAATTACAAAAAGGCTTACCGGAAGGGGTAGAAATTAAAGCGACTTATGATCGCTCTAAACTTATTGACCATGCAGTAACAAATTTATGGGAGAAATTGGCTGAAGAGTTTATCGTTGTTGCCATTGTTTGTGCTTTATTCTTATTTCACATTCGTTCTTCGTTGGTTATCGCATTAAGTCTGCCTGTTGGGATCCTTTGTGCGTTCATTGTTATGCATTGGCAAGGTATTAATGCCAACATCATGTCATTAGGCGGTATCGCAATTGCCATTGGTGCAATGGTTGATGGTGCTATCGTAATGATAGAAAACGTCCATAAACACATAGAAAAAACACCATTAACGGACGAAAATCGTTGGCAGGTAATAGGGAAAGCGGCAGAAGAAGTTGGACCTCCACTCTTTTTCTCATTGCTTATCATTACCTTAAGCTTTGTTCCTGTATTTGCATTAGAAGGCCAAGAAGGGAAGATGTTCTCTCCATTAGCCTTCACTAAAACCTTTGCAATGGCGGCTTCTGCTGGCCTAGCAATTACCTTAGTACCTGTATTAATGGGCTATTTCGTTCGAGGTAAAATATTGCCTGAGAACAAAAACCCAATAAACAAAACGCTAGTGGCACTTTACAGACCATTACTGAATTTGAGTTTACGCTTTCCAAAAACGATACTTTTGGTTGCCGTTATCTTAATGGGATCGTCATATTATCCAATCTCTAAAATGGGCAGTGAGTTTATCCCACCATTGGATGAGGGCGATTTAATGTACATGCCAACGACATATCCAGGGATCTCTATTGGTAAAGCGCGTGAACTATTACAGCAAACCAATAAATTAATTAAAACCGTTCCAGAAGTCGATACCGTGTGGGGAAAAGTGGGGCGAGCAGAAACAGCAACCGATCCGGCACCATTAACCATGATAGAGACGGTTATTCAGTTCAAGCCTAAAAATGAATGGCGTGACGGTGTAACTACTGAGTCAATTAAAAAAGAGCTAGACCAATTGATTCAATTTCCTGGAATAACAAATGCGTGGGTGATGCCAATCAAAACGCGCATCGATATGCTAGCAACAGGAATTAAAACCCCAATAGGGATAAAGATAGCGGGACCCGATCTTAACGTAATAGAAAAGATCGGCGCAGAGTTAGAACCTATTTTAAATAACGTTAAAGGAACCACCTCGGTTTATGCAGAGCGAGTCGCTGGTGGGCGTTATATAAATATCGATATAAAACGTCGTCAAGCCGCTCGATATGGTTTGAATATTAAAGACATTCAACAAGTGATATCAACCGCAGTGGGTGGTATGAATGTAGGTGAAACCATTGAAGGATTAGAGCGTTACCCAATTAATGTTCGTTATCCACAATCGTATCGTGATTCTGTTGTTAAGTTGCAGAACTTGCCATTGATAACGGCGAACGGTGCTCGAATTGCCTTAGCTGATGTCGCGGATATTCGTTATGAAGATGGTCCTCCGATGATAAAAACAGAAAACGCACGACCTAATGGTTGGGTGTTTGTCGATATTGACGGTCGAGATCTAGGTTCTTATGTGCATGAGGCTCAACAAGCAGTGCATGATCAATTGGATTTACCCGCGGGCTATTCCCTTGGTTGGTCTGGCCAATACGAATACATGGAACGAGCAAAAGAGAAATTAACGACGGTTATTCCTGTAACCATCGCGATTATTATGCTGCTTTTGTATTTAAGTTTTAAACGAGTTGGTGAAGTGTTAATTATCATGGGGACATTGCCGTTAGCTATGGTTGGCGGTCTGTGGCTAATGCACATCTTAAACTTTAATTTTTCGATTGCCGTTGGTGTAGGGTTTATTGCTTTATCCGGTGTTGCGGTTGAGATTGGTGTGATCATGTTGGTGTATTTGAACCAAGCATGGGATGAAAAACAAGCGACAGCAAAAGAAAACAGTAACTCGGTAACACAACAAGATTTAACGTTAGCCATTGGTGAGGGCGCAGGATTACGTGTTCGTCCTGTCATGATGACGGTACTGACAGTGATCATCGGTTTAATTCCAATTATGTATGGCTCCGGTACCGGATCAGAAGTAATGCAGCGTATTGCAGCCCCAATGATAGGCGGGATGGCGTCGGCATTATTATTGACCTTAGTCGTTATCCCTGCGGTATTCAAATTATGGAAACAGCGTTTGTGTAAAGATTTTTAAGAATAAAATTTACATATAAATACGTTAAATAAATAAGAATATTAGTGACTTATACCTGTAATGGAATAAGTCACATAATAAATAATTAAACAAAAAAGGAAATGAAAATGAAAAAAACAGTATTAGCAATAGCACTATCATTGGTAGCGAGTTCTGCAATGGCAGAAATGGACCACAGTAAAATGGATCACGGTTCAATGGATATGAAAGGAATGGACATGAGTAAGATGGATCATTCCAAAATGAATATGAAAGACATGGATATGAGCAAGATGGAAGGCATGTCTATGGACGATATGAATGCGGTAGGGATGCCAGCAACTGGCATGAAAGCAAATAAAGTCGTTCATGTCATTTTATCTGACGATATGAAAATTACCTTTAAAAAAGAAGTCGATATTGAACCTAATGATATCGTTCAATTTGTGATTATGAATACAGGTAAAATCGATCATGAGTTCTCAATTGGTAATGAAACCGAGCAATTAGAACACCGTGAAATGATGAAGAAAATGACATCAGGTCATGCACATGACAGTGGTAGCACAGTCACAGTTCAACCAGGTAAGGCGAAGCAAATTACGTGGCATTTCCATGGTGATAATCACGTAGAGTTTGCGTGTAATATTCCAGGGCATGCAGAAGCAGGGATGGTAAAGAAAATAACGTTATAAACGACTGTTTTTAAGATAACAAAGCGGTAAGGTGGGTGGCCTTACCGCTTTTTTTATTGTGCCATCAAATTATAATTTGAAGAATGACAATTGTTGTTTTTGTTCTTCTGCTAATCTTGATAACTCAGAGCTTGCACTTGCACTTTGGCTAATGCCCGTGACGTTTTGATTCACAAGCTCAGACATATTAACGACATTGCGGTTAATATCTTGAGTTACTTGAGATTGCTCTTCAGCCGCAGTTGCAACTTGAGTATTCATATCATTAATCGCATTGATAGATTCGGTAATACCAACCAGAGCATCACCTGCTTTTGCTGTTAGCTCTTTATTTAGCTCTAACATATCAAGGCTTGATTGCATGCTGTCGTTAGCTAAACCTGATTGCTCTTGAAGCGCTTCAATGATCGTTTGAATTTCTTGAGTTGATGATTGAGTACGAGCAGCAAGTAAACGAACTTCATCAGCAACGACGGCAAAGCCACGACCAGATTCACCCGCACGAGCCGCTTCGATAGCCGCTTCGATAGCCGCATTGAGTGCAAGTAAGTTAGTTTGGTCTGAAACCCCACGAATCACTTCAACGACATTATTGATTTGTTCTGATTGCTCTTTTAGGCGATTAACAACAACAGCAGCATCAGTCAATGCTGAAGCCATTTTCTCGCTTGCTTCAGTACTTTGAGCAAAGATATCTAAACCTGCATGCGCCAATTCATTGGTTTCACGAGCTGTTTTATCAGCGGCAAGCGCATTATCACTTACGTTATCAGCAGTGCTTGATAGTTCATTGACTGCTGAAGCAACTTGTTCTATTTCGCTTAATTCTTTTTGCGAGTTTGATTCCGCTTCACTCATCACAGCGGCAAGCTCAGTAGACGCTGAAGCGACGCTTTCATTAATGTTACTTAACTCTTCAATGGTTGCTTGAAGCTGACGAGCCGTTGTATTGATGTCGTTACTCAGTTGAGCAATTTCATTATCACCATCGGCATCAGCTTGAACGGTTAAATCGCCTTCAGCTAAACGACGGATCAGTGATTGCAGCTTTTGGATAGGGTTTACGATTAACCCAGATAACCACCAAGCAGTAAGCAGTGAAATAATAAATACTGAGATGATAGTAATTGCTGCCGTATTTTTTACTTGAATGTTTCTTTCGTAGCTTTCATTCATTAGAACGTCAGAAAACTTATTTACCTGCTGAGATAGGTCATTAATGGTCTCGACCATATGGTTGCCTATCTTGCGGTATTGAGCAATCATCGAGTCTTGAGTTGTGTTGTTTGAAAGACCTTGTTCTTTACGAGTGGTGAAATCTATCATTTTTTTCGTGAAATCAACGTAGGCAGAAACGCTAGCACGTACTTTTTCTGCATCACTACGAAATGTTTTTTTATCTTCGATTTCATTAAGTAATTTATCAATCGACTTTACTTCATTTTGCATTTGTACATAGAAGTTTTCTCTACGTGCCGAGTCATAAATCGCATATACCGCCCTAATGCGTAATGGATACACTTGGTCATCAATTTTTGCTAGTTGATCTTTATAGAAAACAAATGAGGTTGTGTTGTCAGCAATTGTGTCTTGTTCTTTTTCTAGAGTCGCCGCCGTGTACCATAAAGAAGCAAAAAGAGCTAAAGCAGTAAACAGAACAGGGAGTAATATTTGTATACGAATAGATGTATTTTTAAGCGAAAATTGCATTTTCAACCTCTGGGATTTTGAGAAAAGTATAGTTAAGAACAGCATCTCAATTAATATTTTGTCGAAATATAGACCTTTGTTACACTTCTGTCTAGGTCTGGTGCCTTTTTATTAAGAAATGTCAACTTTGTGGTTGATAAATGTACGATTTTGATTAATTTATCCTTGGTGGTCTTATTGTTGAAACAAATTTCTTGGTTTTCGGTGTAAAGTTGGAAAGTTTTTATTCATATGTAGGAAAGAAAGTGAAATCCAATAATTTTTTTGTATGAGCAGGGTAAATACATTGGAAGTGAATATCATAAATCGTGAAATAAATGCTTTTCTAGCGAGTTATCGACTATTGAAAACCTTATTATTTGGATGAGAGGTTTACATGAAAATACGGCAGGATTATGAAGACGTTTTTCTTATGATAGTAGTTATTGAATGACTTACTGTAAAGGAAATTAAACAGGCTGAGCTTTTCATTCGTTTGAGGTGAGAAAGAAGAAATTACCCCTAAACCAGTATAAATACGTAATGAGGGAGAATGTACCGTTCATTGTTATAAGCGTTTAAAAGGACAAGAGATTGGCTGAAGTGTCTTTACTTTTTGTAATCATGACGACGTTCAGTTCTTAACGAAGGGATTTGTACGGTTGTTTAACTTGTGTACAGAAATGATTCCAATGTAAATAATCCGTCTTAGAACCGCATTTTTGTTCGGCCGCCATCTTTGATACAATCACGCGCTTGTTTTTAGAAGGAGGGTTAAATGAAATTATTGTATTGGTTAGACGAGTGGTTAACTCACTCACGTTCAGAGCAACAAGCGCAACTACCGATGTCTGGGGGCGACTTACTTGATGATGTTTTTGTTAAGTATGAGTTTGTTGATTTGGATAAGCCATTACTGTTCACCTTTTCTCCTGCAGGGACCAATGTTCAGGAACAAGATATCAATGCTGATTTTGCCCCTTGGGGTTACCATTTAGCGCAAAAACAGCAGGTTAACATCATATCTTTCCAGCACTTGGGAAAAAGTAATTGGTTCCGCAACCGCAATTTAATCTTCTTTCTCGAACAATTAACCACTTTACTTGACCCCTTTACGTATCGTTTAGGATACGGATTGAGTCGTGGTGGTTTTGCTGTTGGTGCTTTTGCAAACTTACTAGAACTTGATCAAGTGTTGTTTTTCCATCCTGTTAGTACTAAAAATCAAGAGATTGCGCCTTGGGATGACAGATCAAGTACTGAGTTAGCACAGAAGTTTGATTGGTTAGGGGATTATCACGATCTTAATTTGGGTAAAGCAAAAGGCTACATTATTTATGACCCAACAAATAGAATCGATCGCTTACACGCCAAACGTTATCCTGAACTGACTCATCTAAGGGTCTTTGGCATGGGTCATGGTACCCACAGTACGTATTTGAATAAGTTTGGTTTTTACAAACAAGTTGCCGTGGATTTCATTCGTCACCAGAAAATTGATATTGCCCAATTTCGCCAACAAACGAAGACATTACGTTTTAAAGAAGATTATTATCAAAGGCTTAATAAGGCGAACTCTAGCTCTGAGCATCGTTTGGGATTGTTGAGTAAGGCACATAATATTCTTATCGATGAGAAGGAAGCACATGTGCAGGAACATCAGGCACAATTGGATGTCCAGCCTCTTATCGATATTGCGCTTAAACATCAGGATGAACATCCACAGGATGCAATTCAACTGTTAGAAATGGCTTTGAAATTGGTTCCAGATGATCCTTTGGTAGAGCGTAAACTTAAGCAGCTGATCTAGGTTTCCACTGCGATTTCAATAATGATGGGTACCATTGTATTTGGTGGTGCCCTTATAGTTTTATGACTCAAGACTCAATCTTTACTGCTTCTGTTTTATTCTGAATTAATTTAACTCTTCTGCCATCTCTATTTCGTATATTTCATCAGCAATATCTTGTGTTTTACGCTCGATAATTGTTTGAGCATCCGCTAAGCCTTGATTATAAAACACAGGGCCAGTTTGTTTGATAATAAAATCTAACAAAAACTCACCATCAAACTGACCTAATTCCATATCGAGTTCTTGTTCAAAATAGCCTTGAAATTTGTGAATTAATTCATCTCGTTTATTTTTTGGTATCGTAATGGTGGTCATTCTCTGTCCTTAGCGGTTATGTTTTCTTTTGAAGGTTATGAACGGCTTTATTGTACATTATCCACGCCATTATTCCTGCCATCGTATTACCCACTAATGCACCCATGAATACACCATGCAAACCAAACAAGGTTGAACCTAGCCATATCATCGGTAAGAAACAGGCAAAAAGTCGCAGTATAGAAATGGTTAACGCTCTCATTGAAACCCCAAGCGCATTACAAACAGACACCATCAACATACAGATACCTAAAGAGCTGAGGCTGATCGGAACCCACATAAGATAGGCCTGAATAACGCTGATGACATTACTGTCGGTGCTTAATAGGTTTGCTAACGGCTTGGCTACTATGAATAACAAGATAGCAAGGCCGATCTGCCACGTTAATACAAACTTAGCGGCAATACGGATCAGCTTTTGAATATCATCGAACTGTTTAGCGCCTAGCATCTTTCCGACCATTGGTGGAATCGACATGGTTAACGCAAGTACAACAACAATAGCAAAAAATTCGATACGAGAAGCCATTGCCCAACCAGCAACCGCCGCTGCGCCAAATCCTGCAATGATTTTAGTCGCCATCAGTGAAGAGAGTGGTGGCAATAATTGGCTCATCATCGCGGGTGACATAACAGCATTCAATTCTTTAATCGATTGAGCGATTGAGCGATTGGCAGATCATGCCAAGAAAAAGAAATCCAATGACGTTTGAAAATAGAAGGAAGAATAATACAAAAGCCAATACTGAAAGAAAGGATCGTTGCCCACGCCGCGCCGTTTAACCCAAGATCAAAATGAAAAATAAAAATAGGGTCTAAAATCATGTTTAATATACTGGTAATTACCATCATTAAACCGGGTAACTTGGTGTCTCCATTTGCTCTACACACACTGTAAGCAAAGTAAATCATGGCGCCTGTCCAACAGCTTGCTAACCAAACCGGCCAGTAGCTATCAATAACGGGGAAAACATCGGCTTGTGCTCCAAGCAACGAGAGAATAGGCCCACGAGAAAACCAAATAACCAAGCACATAGTGAATACCATTACGGCACCCAGAATTATGACTAATCCACCTAATTGTTTTGCTTTTTGAGGTTGTTGGGCGCCAAGAACTCGGGCAATAACGGCTGTCGTTGCTATGCCTAACCCAACTTGCAGACCAATAATCACCATTTGTAATGGCATGGTAAACCCTTGAGCAGCAAGAGGAAGAATACCTAGTTGTCCAATGAAGGCACTGTCGACTAATTGAAAACTCATTAAGGAAAGTACACCAAACATCATTGGCCATGTCATTTGAAAAAGCTGTTTTGAAAGAGAAGGGGTTGGCATGGTTATGAGGTGCTCAGTAAGTATTGATTGGTCATTGTACTGATTATAGAGCAAGACACAAATTCAAAAATAAGATAGTAGAAAAAAGCCCTTATTAGCGAATCGACTTCGGTTTAAATAAGGGCTAAGTTTATCTGTTATTTATAAAATCAAATACTTGGCAATAATGATTCAGGCATTAGTTGATTGTATGTCGCCTCTAGCAATAGGGCGTTTGCTTTGGCAATGTCTGGTGCGAAATAACGGTCTTTGTCATAAAAATCGACACGTTCACGCAGCATAGCTTTTGCTTGTTCTATTTTTTCTGAGCTTTTGTTTGGAGCTCTGAAATCTAACCCTTGAGCCGAAGCGAGCAGTTCGACGGCTAATATCCCGCGTGTATTTTCGGCCATATCCCCTAAACGACGGGCTGCAAAGGTTGCCATTGATACGTGATCTTCTTGGTTTGCAGACGTTGGTAAACTATCAACAGAAGCAGGGTGAGCAAGACTTTTGTTTTCACTGGCTAATGCCGCTGCGGTGACTTGCGCGATCATAAAACCTGAGTTTACTCCGCCGTTATCCACTAAAAATGGCGGTAATTTACTTAATCCACTGTCAATAAGCAGTGCCATTCGACGTTCAGACAAACTGCCAATTTCTGCAATGGCTAACGCTAGATTATCCGCAGCCATTGCGATAGGCTCTGCATGAAAGTTACCGCCAGAGATAATATCGCCATCTTCTGCGAATACTAAAGGATTGTCCGATACGGAGTTTGATTCTATCTCTAATGTATCGGCAGAGTTTCTGATCTGTTGTAAACACGCGCCCATCACTTGAGGCTGACAACGCAGTGAATAGGGATCTTGTACTCGTTCACAGCATTGGTGTGATAAGCCTATTTCACTGTTTTGTGCTAATAAATGACGATAGCCTAATGCGGCGTCCATTTGACTACGATGCCCACGAACACGATGAATTCTTGAGTCAAACGGTTTACGGCTGCCTAATGCGGCTTCAACCGTCATTGCACCACAGACCGTTGCGGCAGCATATAAATCTTCGGCAGCGAATAAACCTTCTAGAGCAAATGCAGTAGAGGCTTGAGTTCCGTTCAGTAGCGCTAATCCTTCTTTTGGTGCGAGTGTTATTGGATCTAACTTTGCGATTTCTAAGGCTCTTTGACCTGAAATCACTTCGCCTTTATAACGGGCTTCACCTTCGCCCAATAAAACGGTACTCATGTGAGCTAAAGGAGCAAGATCGCCAGAGGCACCAACAGACCCCTTTTTAGGAATGCAGGGATACACCTCAGAGTTAACTAATTGAATTAATGCGTTTACTACCAGTGGACGAATGCCTGAGTATCCGCGAGAAAGGCTGTTTACTTTTAGGACAATCATTAACCGAACGGTTGCGTCGTCCATGAATTGACCAATACCCGCAGCATGCGACAGAACAATACTGCGTTGCAGTGTTTCTAGATCTTCTTCTGCAATACAGGTATTGGCGAGCAACCCAAACCCGGTATTAATGCCATAAACGGTTTTACCGTCTCGGATCACTTGAGCCACCACCTCGGCACTGGTGATCATATCGGGTAAAGCGTCTGGATGAAGTGAAAGTTGAGTAGGGTGACGGCTAACTTCACGTAACTGTTTTAGAGATAACTTGCCTGGAATAATTTCTAATGAATACATAGTTCGTTTCTCGTTATGGTTGTGATACCAACTCGTGCAGCTAGGTTGGTATTCTTTATAATTATTTTTAATGTAGGGTTTATTGCTACTTATTTTGGTTCAGATAGCATTGGTAAATCTAAGTTTTGTTCTTTAGCACAATTGATTGCGATGTCATAACCCGCATCCGCATGGCGCATAACCCCTGTTGCTGGGTCATTATGTAGGACTCGGCCAACTCGTTCTGCTGCGTCATCGGTACCATCACAAACAATAACCATGCCTGAATGTTGAGAGAATCCCATGCCAACGCCACCACCATGATGAAGCGATACCCAAGTCGCACCCGATGCGGTGTTAAGTAGGGCGTTTAGCAGTGGCCAATCGGATACGGCATCAGAGCCATCCATCATACCTTCTGTTTCACGGTTTGGACTGGCAACAGAACCTGAGTCAAGATGATCTCGACCAATGACAATCGGTGCTTTTAATTCTCCATTTTTTACCATTTCGTTGAAAGCTTTACCGAGACGAGCACGATCTTTTAAGCCAACCCAACAAATACGAGCCGGTAATCCTTGGAACTGGATACGTTCACGCGCCATATCAAGCCAATTGTGCAAATGCGGATTGTCAGGAATAAGTTCTTTTACTTTTTGATCGGTTTTGTAGATGTCTTCTGGATCGCCAGAAAGTGCCGCCCAACGGAAAGGCCCGATGCCTTCACAAAAAAGCGGACGAATATAAGCAGGCACAAATCCTGGGAAATCAAACGCATTAGCCACGCCTTCTTCTAATGCCATTTGACGAATGTTGTTACCATAATCTACCGTTGCTGATCCTGATTTCTGTAAATCAAGCATAGCTTGGACTTGAATCGCCATGGACTTTTTAGCTGCGATAACGACTGCAGGTTCGTCTTTTAAGCGCATTTCTGCCGCCTGTTCCATTGACCAACCTTGCGGTAAGTAGCCATTGAGGGGATCATGAGCGGACGTTTGGTCGGTGGTAATATCCGGCACAATACCGCGTTGAACGATATCGGCATACACATCGGCGGCATTACCTAATAAGCCAACAGACACGGGTGTACCAGACTGTTTTGATTCTTCTATTATTGCCAATGCTTCGTCTAATGTGGTGGCTTTGCGATCCACATAACCTGTGCGTAAGCGATAATCGATACGTGATTCATCACACTCAACAGCAAGCATTGAAAACCCAGCCATGGTTGCTGCGAGAGGTTGCGCGCCACCCATACCACCAAGGCCGCCAGTTAATACCCATCGACCTGCGGCTTTACCATCAAAGTGCTGACGAGCCATAGCAACAAACGTTTCGTAAGTGCCTTGAACAATGCCTTGAGATCCAATGTAGATCCAACTGCCAGCCGTCATTTGGCCATACATCATCAAGCCTTGTTTATCGAGCTCGTTAAAATGCTCCCAATTTGCCCAGTGAGGCACAATATTTGAATTTGCAATGAGGACACGCGGCGCATTGGTGTGGGTTTTAAATACACCGACAGGTTTTCCTGATTGCACTAGCAAGGTTTCATCGTCTTCAAGGCGGGTTAGCACTTCTACAATCTTGTCGTAACATTGCCAATTTCGTGCTGCACGACCAATACCACCATATACCACTAACGCATGAGGGTGTTCAGCGACGTCTGGATGTAAGTTATTCATTAACATACGAAGTGGGGCTTCGGTTAACCAAGATTTCGCCGTTAATGCAGTGCCTGTTGGCGCGATAATAGTCCGAGATTCATCTAGTCGAGGATTAGACGATGAGGTGTGTGTCATTATTGCTCTCCTTGCTGTGATAGGCCGAGGCCATTATTTGTTGGTTTTCATGCCACGGGCGATAGTCCAAGCTAACCTTGCGGCTAAGCGTGCGGTTTGATTATCAATGTCAAAGTTTGGGTTGTATTCGGCGAGTTCAGCCAAACGTAATTTAGATCGACCTTTATGAGTTGAAGCCGATAAAATATCGACAATAAGCGATTCTATAATCTCGAATGGCAAACCTCTCACCGCCGGCGCACTAACCCCTGGGGCGATTGAGGCAGGAAAAACATCAATGTCGATAGTGAGGTAGAGGTAATCGTTGTTCGCGATAAAGTCAGTTAACACCTGCTTAACATGAGATAAATTAGAATGGGTTAATTCGGTATCATCAAAATAAAGCACACCAAGCTCGTCTGCTTTTTGATAAAGGGCTTGTGTATTACTGCCACGATTTAGCCCTAAACAGGCATAATTAAATGGCCAATCGTTAGCGTCACAATATTGAGCGATTTGATGAAAGGGAGTACCAGAGCTACCAATACGTTGATGCGATAATTGATCTGACTTGTCATTCGATGCTGGCGGATTTCTTAGATCAAAATGGGCATCAAAATTAATGATCCCAATGCGCGGTGGTTTATCCTCTTCAGGCGTTCTCTTTTGTTTTAAATAACGCGCAAGCCCTTGGAATGATCCCCATGCCACTTCATGACCACCACCAAAAACAATGACTTGCTGTTGATTGGACAGGGCGTGTTCAACCGAGTCACCAAGTTGTTGCTGCGCTAACTCAAGATTGTCGTCATCACAATATACGTCACCGCCATCAAAAACAGAGTCTTGATGGTGCCAAGCGAGATTCGCTAATGCACGGCGGATCGCTTGCGGTGCAAAATAAGCACCAACACGACCTTTGTTGCGAGAAACACCTTCGTCACACGCAAAGCCAATAAGAGTGATCCCATTGTGAGATGAGTGAGTTAAAGGGGTTATTTTTTGATGCCAACGTAAACCGAGTTCGCCATCTTCGGAATCAACTCTGCCGTGCCAAACGGACATATCAATCGTATGATTATCTTTCATGACTTCCCTTAATTATAAAAAACATCACCATCAACCACTCTGGCAATAAGATCAGGAACGCCTAAGCGATAAGAGAGCTCGGCGGGTGAATCCAATTGCCACAATGCAAAGTCAGCCTCCATGCCGACAGAGATTTGTCCACGAGAGCTTTGTAAGCCAAGGGCTTGAGCTGCATTGCAGGTAACACCGCGCAGAGCTTCTTCTGGGGTTAATCTGAACAAGGTGCAAGCCATGTTCATCATCATCCGTAAAGAGGCGATTGGAGACGTGCCGGGGTTAAAGTCTGTCGAAATCGCCATTGGCACATGGTGTTTACGTAATAAGTCGATGGGTGGCAGTTGTGTTTCTCGCAAAAAGTAAAATGCACCGGGAAGAAGCGTGGCAACGGTATTATGTTTAGCTAAAGACTTAACCCCATCTTCATCAAGGTATTCAATATGATCAACCGAGTCTGCGCCCATTGAGGCGGCTAAGGCGCTGCCACCTAGGTTTGATAACTGTTCAGTGTGTCCTTTTATGCCTAATTCATGTGTTAACGCAGCATCGAAAACACGTTGGCATTGTTCTACAGAAAATCCAATCCCTTCACAAAATACATCAACGTGATCCGCTAACTTTTGTTCGGCTACCGTAGGAATGATTGAGTCACAAATTAAGGTGATGTAATCGTCAGGCTTGTCTTTGTATTCAGGAGGAAGAGCGTGCGCTGCCAATAAGGTAGAGGAGACTTTCATATCTGGTAATTTAGCAATACGTTTGGCGACTCGGAGCATTTTTAGCTCATCATAAAGTGTTAAGCCATAACCCGATTTAATTTCGACAGTAGTGACGCCGTCACGTTTAAGTCCTTCTAAGCGTTGAACGGCCAAATGGTACAATTCATCTTCACTGGCCTGTCGAGTCGCGTTGACGGTGGATAAAATACCGCCACCTTGCCGTGCGATGTCTTGGTAAGGAACACCTTGTAAGCGTTGTTCAAATTCATTCGCTCGATTACCGGCAAAGATAAGGTGAGTGTGGCAATCAATGAAACCCGGAGTGACTAAAGCATTACCACAATCAATAACATCAGGATGACCGTGAAATATCTCGGGGCAGGAGTGTCCAACGTATTCAACTTTTCCATTCGTCACGCCTATCATTGCATCTTGGATAATTTGATAGCCATCATTTGGCGTAGACAGATCTGTCTTCATTGTGACTAGGTTAAGATTCGTAAAAATTCTATCCATGAGTATCTGCCTATGTAAATTAACGGATAAGTTAATATGTATATACAAATAAATAGACGTTTTTAATCGATAAGGCAAGATGGGTTGTAATGGAATTGTGATCAAAAGAGCAATTATTGACCATTTTAGATCTAAATTTGAGAAGATACTCCGGTCAGTATCTTCGAGTTTTTTATACTTTAGTACGAGAGGTTAACTTGTATCTGTCTCCGGGATGGTACAAAAGAGCGACGCTAATAAGGTTATGTTCGCTCCACGTTCTGCGGTTAAGTAATAAACAAGGGGTATAAGCATCCATGTCTAGTAACTCAACAATATGAGGAGAAGCAATGATAGCTTCAACAGAATGCTCAATGTCGCTTAAAGGGCAAGTTTGGACTAAATACTCGTTAGGTGTTTGTTTAGTAAAGTCTTGTTCTATATAGCTTGGTGCAAAGTTTGGATTCACCCAACGCTCTTCAATTTGAATTGGTCGATTATTCTCGTAATGAACGATTTGGGTAAAGTAAACAATGGTATTGTTTCTAACACCAATTTGAAGCGCGATGTCACCATTGGCTTCAATTGATTGCTGAACAATGATTTTATTGGTGTAATGATGACCTCGATTACGGATTTCTGTCGCTATATTACGGATCTCCATTAACGGTGATTCGGCTTTTTTATGGCAAACAAATGTGCCTAAACGAGGAGTACGTTGTAATAAGCCCTCTGTAACTAATTCTTTTATCGCTTTATTTGCTGTCATACGACTGACTGAAAATTCATCGGCCAATTCGATCTCTGTCGGTATTTTAAAACCGACAGGCCAGTCTCTGGTTTGAATTTTTTCATTCAAGTATTGTTTGATCTGTTGGTACCGAGGAAGTTGGTTCATCAGGTTCACTTATTAAATTGACTATACAAATAAAAGCAGGTTTTGAAACGACTTACAAGAAAATAATCATTCATTCTTAATTTATACGGTGTAGGTAACGTTAAGCGGGTGAAAAGCAAAGCCGGGAAGAGTACACTCTCTGAAAATAAAGACAGAGCAGGTAACAACGTGCATTTATTAGATAGACTGACGATTCGCTTTTTTCATGATGAAAGACAAAAGCAATTTTCAGGTGATCATGCGAGGAGTTTAGGTTGGAATTCAACTGAGTCTCAGTTTTTGCGTTTTAAAACGATAGCGAATGCATTGAGCTTTGAGAATAAGCGCGTACTCGATTTAGGTTGTGGCTATGGTGATCTTAAAACCTTTTTAGACATGAGTTGCTGTGTTAAGTCGTATGTTGGGGTTGATCAACAATCAAGTTTTATTAAACAAGCTAAGAAACAGTTTGAGCAACAAGATAATTGTGAATTTATTAAAGGGGATTTTTCTTCTAAAAAATTACCGGTAGCCGATATTGTTGTGGCGAGTGGTTCGTTAAATTATCGTGCGAGAAACAAAACCTATCACGCTAAAGTTATACGCGATATGTATGAAAAAGCGGAAGAGGCTGCCATTTTTAACTTGTTAGATAGCAAATACTTTAAAAAAAGTCGGTTATTAGAAGCTCATGATCCTAAGCAAGTGTTTAATTACTGTTTAAGTTTATGCCCAAACAGTCAGTTAATTACGGGTTATGCCGATGAGGACTTCACGATAGTCATGCGTAAGTAAATTTAGATGGCTTAGATATAAAAATGGCTAATCAAAGGATTAGCCATTGTATAATTTCAGCTTAGAAATGATTATTTAAAATCTAATAATTCCACTTCAAAAATCAGAACTGACCCCGGCTGGATAGAGCCTGCAGAGCGATTACCATAAGCTAAGTTACTTGGGATAAAGAAGCGCATCTTTTGGCCAACAACCATCAATTGAACACCTTCCGTCCAACCTTTGATTACTTGTCCTAAGCCAAATTCAATTGGCTCACCACGCTCTACTGAGCTATCAAATACATTACCGTCAATTGTTGTACCGTGGTAATGCACTTTTACTTTGCTTTTTGCTGTAGGGTGCTCAGTGCCCGTACCTTCTTCAAGTACTAGGTATTGAAGTCCAGATTCTGTCGTCTTCACGCCCTCTTTAGTGGCATTTTCAGCTAAAAACGCTTCACCAATTTTGATGTTTTCTTGGGCAAGTTTTGGGTTGCTTGCAAAACGTTGAAACAGCATATAACCAAGTACGATAAGCGCAATAGTGATGATGATTTTAGACACGTTATTTCCTTATGTTTAAATAAATTACTTTTCTAGTAGGTAACGGATAGTTTCAGCGATTTTCTTAGGATCGTCATGACCACCAATTAACACGTTGTATTTGCCGTTAACCACAAAAGTTGGAACTGAACTGATACCTGATTGTTCAGACAGCATTTTTGCATTATCTACTTTTTGGATAAGAATATCACGTTGCTCGTCATTAAAATCGTAAGGACTTGTTAGGCCACGAGAGGTGAATGCTTTCGAGTACGCTTCTTGTTGTTGAGTTAGCGTTGTACCTTCACCCATTTGCGTTGCTGCAAATAAGTCTTCCATGAATGCGTGATCTGGTGTGCCTTCAACTTGCATGTCTGCCGCGTAGTAGAACATTGCTGCTACATGCGCTGATTGGTTAAAGGTAATGTGCATTTTATCAATGTCAGTACCGGCTTCTTGGCTAATTACTGGCAAGAAATTTTCCATGTTACGGCAGTGGCCACAAGATAATGCGAAAACTTCCGTTACTGGAGCCATATTTGCACCCGCTAATTCAGCAGGAAGCACTTCGTATTGAACGCCTTCTTTTGGTTCATTACTGTCGCTACAAGCGGTTAAAAAAAGTGCAGAAGAAAGGATAAGTAGCAGTGGTTTAATGATAGATTTCATGTGAATTCTCAGTAAGCGTGCGGGGAACTACACCTTGTCTTTTACATTCCAAGGTAAAAGTGAATCGATATCTGGCGATCCAACACATAAACGATCTAGACAATACCTAATATAATCGTAAGGGATTAATCCGTTTGCCTTTGCTGTTTCTACAATGCTGTAAAGCATTGCACTTGAATCTGCACCAGCCGTTGAACCCGAAAATAACCAGTTTTTCCGGCCGATAACAAACGGTTTAACCGCTCGCTCTGCTCGATTGTTATCAATAGATAACAATCCATCATCAATATAACGAACTAATTTATCCCATTGATTTAATGTATAGCTAATCGCCTCACCTAATTTTGTTTTAGGTGATACTCGACTAACTGCGCTATCAAGCCAATCACGGAGCTCTTTAAGTAAATCGCGGGCTTCTGTCTGCCTAGCAACATACTTGGCTTCAGGGGAAGCCTCTTTTAATAACGATTCGATCCGGTATAGCTTTTGGATTTTACTCAATACCCAATCTGCACTCCCTGTTTTCCCTTTTACTTGAACACGTTGAGCCTCAATAAATCGTCGACGTGCGTGTGCCCAACAGCCAACTAAAATCGCTTCAGTTTGTTCATAACCTTGGTAACCATCGGTATGTAAATACCCGTTATAACCTTTTAAAAAGTTAACTGGATGGTAGCCATGCCTGCTAGATTGATAATCATAAAGTACAATTCCAGGCAAAACACCAGAGCCTGGAGAATCATAGCCAGAGCAGTAGACCCACATATAACATTTTGCTTTTTCAACATCCAACACATTTACCGTTGTTTCATCACAATGCAGAGTGGGTTGTTCAAGCAAAATACGATGTAACTCGTTATAAAGAGGGGTAAATAGTACCGAGCATTTTATTAACCAATCCGCCATCGTTCGCCGTCCAATAATGATACCCCCATTGCTGAAATAACGTTTCTTGACGATAAAGTGGAAGACTGTATTGAAATTTAGCCGTAATAATTTGAGCAAGTAAACTTGCGGTCGCAATCCCTTTAGGGATTGGTGACGCTGGCATTGGGGCTGTTTAATGTCTACTGAAGTATGTTTTTTCACAATTTCGGCAAGCATATTTAGGACGAACATGTTGAATAACTTCCACTTTAGCTGGTACAAATTCCAACTTTTCACTGATGTCTTTACCCATCGCATGCATCTCTAGACCGCAACACTTACAAGTTTTATCTTTTATGTCGTGGATAATAACAGTACGCGGTAAGTCTTCAGGTAAGCGTTGGCGTTTTGGCTTTTGACGAGTGTAGGTAATCGTTTGTGTGTCATCATTTTCAATGATGATTTCTTCTTCTGTTTCATTGAATAAATCAAATTGAGTCGAGTCAGATTCACTGCTTTTACCAAAGCGCTGATGTTGAGCCAGCCGAAATTGCTCTAGAAGACGGTTATATTTATTTTCAAGCTGAAGCACAAGTGCTTTCAGCTCGTCAATGGTATCAGGAAGTGGTTTTATTTTATCAGTCATGTAGATGACTATATAACGATAATACAGGTAATCAATCGGTTGCCTCCTATTCTTGACTGAGAATCAACTATTTAAAGGGTTGTTTGATAATGTACCGGTTGATGTCCTAAGATATCAAAACCTTGTAATAGCAGTGTCAGTTGCTGCTCTGATAATGCTAACGTATCGTTATTTATATTTCGTGGCCATTTGAAGCGGTCTTCATCTAATCGCTTGTACCATAAAGCGAATCCTGTTTTATCCCAATACAATATTTTGAGTTTATCACGAGGCTTATTGCAAAATATAAATAGAGCATCACTAAACGGTGATAGTTGCATTTCTTGCTCAACAATCACGACAAGGCCATTAATGGCCTTGCGAAAATCGACAAAATCACGATGAAGATAAATGGTGGAAACATCAGTAAATACATTCATGATTGATACCCTTTTAATAAGAGTCCTATCCAGTGAGGTTCAGTATTAGCTGGCAATGTTAATCTTTTGTTTCCATCGTGCTTTACGTGCACTAAATGTCTTTGGCAGAATATTATGGTTACGACAAAATTCAGCGGCACTAAGCTTGCTAGATTGCTGAGATTCAAATAGAGCGTGCCATTGCTCTGGTGTTCTCTTTTTATCTTTTTGCATAATTACGTTCTCGTTAAATGAAAGATCGTAAGATACGCATAATGAATTTTATTTGTTAGGTGTAGTTCCCCGCACGCTTACAATTCTCATAGGTAATTATTTCGAATGAAAATAGCATGAATTGAGATAAGTAGAAATAAAATAGGACAACAAATGTCGTCCTATTGAGTAAATTATTGTAAAGGTTTTACCGAGTTACACTTTACGTACCTGAATGATCATTCCCATTAGAGGGTGGTCAATATAGTGTGTTTCGCCACTGCGCATTTGACGCTTTTCTTTCATGCGGTATGACTTTAAAAATTCTTTTACTTCAGTTTCTGGGGTAACACTCTCTAAATGACCCAGTTGAACATCTGCGTTTGGATCTTCTTTAATCGCTAGTGATGAGTTTTCATCGATAATGTTTGTGTCTTCGTTTACTTCAACGTCAGTGATTTCTTTTTCTTCGATTGGCGTGTTAACGATAAATTCATGCTGACCAGGGACTTTTAAGTCTAACGTTGTTTTTACATACAAGTAATGTTGAACATAAACTTGCATTGTGCCATCTAACTCAAGAAGTGAGCCTGACGTGTCCGCTACTGGCTCTGTGACTTCAGTTTCAGTAATAGCCGTCTCTGAGGTGTCGACTTTCTTTTCAATAGCAACGGGTGCGTTTAAAGGGGTTAACGCTAAATCCGCCTTAGCATCTGCAATCGTACGTCCATCCGCCACAAAACGGTCTGAGAAATCTTGACCAGCTTGAATATGGAAAATAGGAGAGCGAGATGAACCACGGTCACCTTGTCGCCATGCCACATGGACCAGAGGTTTAAAACCTGCGTGGTTTTGCAGTTTGGTGTAAACATTATTTAACTTATATTGAGATAAAGACAATAGACGAGCCCCATTTTGGCTCATCATAGCACTATCGCGGTATGAGAATGCGCGCTCTAAGTTGATTGGGTCTAAAACATCAGGCCATGATTCTTGATAAGACGATGGCTCTACATTTCGCTTGAAAATGATGACTTCAACATCAAATTGGCGAGCAAATGAAGGCCAGCTTGCCAGTAAAATCAACGCGTAAATTATTTTTTTCATTCATACTCCAGTGAAGAATGCTTTTTGTACGCCATGCGATCCGTGATCGCCATGGCTTGATTATTCTTATTTTATGTAACTATTTACTAGATTCTATTTTCGTTAAACAAATTGAGCAAGTCCATTACGTATTTAATTCGCACTTGTCTCTCTGTTAAGTCTTTTATAAATTTAATTTTAGTCGGTCCATCTAAAGCAAACCCGGTTGGGTCTTTTTGCAGTAATCCAACTAAGAACATTGGATTAATGTCTGCCGTTGGTTCAAATTCGATGTAACCGCCATTGCCGTGAGCTTCCAATTTCTTCACTTTTATCGATGCAGCAAGCATTTTAACTTCTGCGCTGATTAATAATGTTTGTGCCGCTTCAGGTAAAGAGCCAAAACGGTCAATGATTTCAACTTTAAGCTCATCTAATTCGCCATTGCTTGAAACACTAGCAATACGCTTATAGAGAGACAGTCGAGTATTGACATCTGGGATATACTCTTCTGGAATTAACGCGGGTAAGCGTAATTCGACCTCGGTTTGTTCTCGTAATAAATCATCTAAAGAGGGCTCTTTGCCTTCTTTTAATGCTTCAACGGCTTGTTCTAGCATTTCCATGTAAAGCGTAAAACCAACGGATTGGATTTGCCCACTTTGTCCATCACCCAGTAATTCACCCGCACCACGGATTTCTAAATCGTGTGTTGCTAGAGTAAAACCGGCTCCTAAGTCTTCAAGAGACGCGATAGCATCTAAACGCTTAACGGCATCTTTGCTTAGTGCTTTTGGATGAGGCGTTAGTAAATACGCATACGCTTGGTGGTGAGAACGACCAACACGCCCACGCAGTTGGTGTAATTGCGCTAGACCCAGTTTATCGGCACGCTCCATAATAATGGTATTGGCCGTTGGAACATCGATACCGGTTTCTATAATGGTCGTACAGACTAAAACATTAAAACGTTGATGATAAAAATCACCCATGATGCGCTCTAATTCACGCTCACGCATTTGACCGTGAGCCAAAGTAACTCGCGCTTCAGGGATCAGGTTTTCAATGTCTTTCGCCGCGCTTTCAATGGTCTCTACATTATTATGTAAGACATAGACTTGGCCACCACGTTTGATTTCACGAAGAATCGCTTCTTTAATGACATCATCGGCTTTTTCACGCACGAAGGTTTTGATCGCTAAACGACGAGCTGGAGGCGTTGCGATGATAGATAAATCACGCATGCCACTCATTGCCATGTTTAATGTTCTTGGAATGGGGGTCGCGGTTAGGGTCAGAATATCAACATCCGAACGCATTGCTTTTACTTTTTCTTTTTGACGAACCCCAAAGCGGTGTTCTTCATCCACAACCAATAAACCAAGATCATCAAATTTAATACTGTCTTGTAATAATTTGTGCGTACCGATCAGAATATCAACTTTACCTTCTGCAGTTGCCGCTAAAATTTCTTTTTGTTCTTTGGCTGATTTGAATCGAGATAATACTTCCACACGAATAGGGAAGTTAGCGAAACGGTCTCGGAAATTTTCAAAATGCTGTTGAGCAAGTAGGGTCGTAGGAACTAATACGGCCACTTGTTTTTCATTGTTTGTTGCTAAGAACGCGGCACGCATTGCGACTTCTGTTTTACCAAAGCCAACATCACCACAAACTAGACGATCCATTGCTTTTGCTTGGCACATATCAGATAAAACGTCGTTAATCGCAATTTCTTGGTCGTGCGTTTCTTCAAACGGAAAGCTTGATCTGAAATCAGCGTAAGCTTCTTTATCTTGTTTAAAGGCAAATCCAAGTTTAATGGCGCGCTTGGCGTAAACATCCAATAGCTCTGCGGCTACATCGCGGACTTTCTCTGCGGCTTTACGACGAGCTTTGCCCCATGCATCACTGCCTAGCTTACTGATTGGTGCAGAATCATCTGCGCCGGCTGAGTAACGGCTAATGAGATTAAGTGAAGACACGGGAACATACAGTTTCGTTTCGTTTAGGTACTCTAACATCATGTATTCTGCTGGCATATCACCAACATCTAATGTTTGAAGCCCCATATAACGACCAATACCGTGATCTAAGTGAACGACAGGTTGACCGACTTTTAGTTCAGCAAGGTTACGAATGATGGTATTGCTATTAACGGCTTTGTTGTCACCACGTCGACGACGCTGTATTACGCGCTCACCCAGTAGGTCACTTTCACAAATAAAGGCAACGCATGGGTTTTGAAGAATGAAACCACGCTCAGCAGAACCGATCACTAACGTCGCTTTGTTCTTATGCGCTACGGCGTCTTTTAAGGAATCACAAATAGAAGGTTTTAGCTTAATACGTGCTAATAATTCTAATAATGCTTCTCGGCGACCTTCTGATTCAACAGAGAAGATGACTTGGCCACTGAATTTTTCGTAGAACTGACGGAATTGAGCAAACGGTTCTTTATTCTGATGTTGAATAGCAATTTCAGGCAATTCTAATAAATCAGGATTAAAACGACCGGCTTTTTCAATCTCAGGTTCTTTCGCTAATTTGATTCGTGGATAGTGTTTGAAGAAGCCAAACATATCGGTCGTTCTTAACCACAATTCATTCACAGGAAGAAGAGGGCGAAGAGGATCAACACGACGTTGCTCGTAACGATATTCAGCATCCGCTAAGAAATCATCTGCGGCTTTTTCAATATCACCAATCGTCACTAATAACGTGTTGTCTGGTAGATAATCAAATAGGGTTTCTGTTTCATCAAAAAACAGAGGTTGCCAGTATTCGATACCAGCAGGCCAAGCCCCTTTACTGATTTGTTGATAAACGGATTCTGGTTCACGGCGCGCATCAAAACGCTGACGCCAACGAATACGGAAATCTTCAATCGCTACATCATCCGTTGGGAATTCGTGAGCAGGGAGTAGATTGATTGATTTTACTTCTTCAATCGTGCGTTGATTATCAGGGTCAAACTGACGGATGGTATCAATTTCATCATCAAAAAAGTCGATACGATAAGGCAGAGAATTCCCCATTGGGAATAAATCTAATATGGACCCTCGGCTTGCGTATTCACCATGACTCATGACTTGATCAACGTGCAAGTAGCCTGATTTTTCTAATTGCAGCTTGAGTTTATCAAACGACAGATGATCACCTACTTTTACTACTAAGGCGTGCTTGTGCAGAAAAGATTGTGGTGATTGTCGCTGCAATAAGGTACTTACCGGAACGATTAGCGTGCCATTCTTCTGCTTAGGCAAATGATATAAGCGCGATAAGCGATCTGAAATAATGTCCTGATGCGGTGAGAAACTGTCATAAGGAAGTGTTTCCCAATCAGGAAAAACCTCGACAGACTGTTGGCTAAATTGGTTAATTTCATTTTGTAAACGAAACGCCAATTGTGGCTCGGTAACCGCAACCACGATAGGACCAGTGTGTTGTTGCTCTATCTCTGCAATAGCAAGTGCAAGAGATGAGCCCGTTAGATTACCAACAGAGCGGGTATCATTGGCTTTTGTTGGTAATGATAATGACAGTAAATTAGTAATAGGCATCAGGATATTCAATAATTAAGTTAAGTTGCGTTCTTGAGCGCGAAGTTTTAGGATTTTTTGTTGTTGAAAGAGCGCCGCTTTTATTAGCAAATCTTGATCAATATCGCGTAGGCGATCGTAGCTCATTTCAATCATAAATCCAGAGTCTGTTTCTTGGCATAGTGTCACACTTGCATAGCAATAAATTGCCGCTGGTGGGTGCTCTAAAAACAATTTCACACGTGTATGTTGGCCTTGAATTAGTGGTGTTTTACTTTCAAAAGTAAACTTACTTGCGCCAAACGTGGTGGTTTTATAACGATAATCTTTGTTGTCTTGTTGAATTAACAAGTAAGACAGAAGAAGGTTTAGTTTTTTGTCTTGGTTGTTCAGGTAGCTAGCAAGGCGCTTTCCATCATCTTGTTTTAAGAAAGAAAGTTCGCGTTCTGAAACATCATCAAGTGCACTGCATTCTTGTGCGACTCGAAAGGGCGCAGGGATTTCACGTTCAAACGTGTCCATGTTTGGTAATGAATCATCTACAGCAAGAGGTTCTACATTGATCGTTAGATCATAGTGAACCGAAAAGTATTCATTGTGTGACATAAACGACCCTCTATTTATTATTCTCTGATTATGGCGAAGTCAATGCGCATCAGCAAGTGTTTAATCTTAGGTAAGATAGTAAAAAAAGGAATAAATACCAGTATTTTACGTGATAGACTGTGCCCCTAAGTTGCTTGGGTATACCCATTATTATCACTATTCTAAGTGTGATTGAGAGAATTTATGTTTCATCCAGTATCAGTATTTATAGGATTACGATATTTAAGAGGGCGTTCTGGCGATAGGTTCAGTCGTTTTATCTCTTATATGTCAACCGCAGGTATCACGATTGGCGTGTTATCTTTGGTGACCGTATTGTCGGTTATGAATGGGTTTGAAGGACAACTTAAAGATCGTATTTTAGGGGTGTTACCTCAAGCGGTTATTTCAAGTGAAAGCGATCAAATTATCCCATCGGATGATGACCGAAATTACGTGGCAAGTTTGCCCCATGTGACTCAAGTTACGCCAGTCGTTCGAGGGGAAGCGATTATTCAGAGTGCGAAAGGCTTAAGCGCTGGCATGCTTGTTGGTATTGACCCAGATGAATATGATCCTATTGCCTATGAATTAATTTCTGGCAATATCCGTCAATTGGCTGCAGGAGAATACGGTATATTTCTTGGCTCGAAGCTGGCTCGTGAATTAAATGTTCGTTACGGTGATACGGTGCGAATAATGGTAACTAACGCCAGTCAATATACACCTTTAGGTCGAATTCCTAGCCAGCGCAATTTTAAAGTGGTGGGTGTATTTAATACGGGTTCGGATGTTGATGGTCAGTTAATGGTCGCAAATATTCAAGACACTGCGCGTTTAATGAAGCTTAAAAAAGGCAATATTACTGGATGGCGTTTATTTTTCGATGACCCCTTCCAAGTCACTGAATTGGCTAAATTGCCTCTAAAAAACGAGATGACATGGAGTGATTGGCGTGATCAACGCGGTGAATTATTTCAAGCGGTAAAAATGGAAAAAAATATGATGGGCTTAATGCTTGGTCTAATTGTTGCCATTGCCGCGTTTAATATCATCTCAGCTCTTATTATGGTGGTGATGGAGAAACAAGCGGAAGTCGCGATTTTAAAAACCCAAGGAATGACAAGTAACCAAGTGCTGTCTATTTTTATGGTGCAAGGCGCAAGTAGTGGTGTGATTGGATCGATTGTTGGTGGTGCACTAGGTGCATTATTTGCCAGTAACATAAATGTTATCCTTTCTACATTTGGGTTATCTTTATTTACTGTTGGTGGTTCTTTACCAGCAGAGGTTGAACCATTACAAGTGTGTGTAGTCATTATTCTAGCCATTTTATTAAGTTTATTAGCGACCGTATTCCCATCTTATCGAGCGGCAGTCGTACAACCAGCAGAGGCATTAAGATATGAGTAACCCATTATTAGTTTGTCAGGGCATTCGTAAGGTTTACCAAGAAGGCACGATGGAAACAAAAGTGCTTAAAGGCGTTGATTTTCAAATTAATGAAAGCGAATTAGTTGCGATTGTTGGTTCGTCAGGTTCCGGTAAAAGTACATTACTTCACATTCTTGGTGCGCTTGATGATCCTACTGCGGGTACGGTGTATTTCCAAGGCAATGAATTAACGAAATTGAGTGCAAATAAGCAAGCAAAAATCCGTAACCAACATATTGGGTTTGTGTATCAATTTCATCACCTTCTTTCTGATTTCAGTGCACTAGAGAATGTAGCGATGCCGTTATTAATCGGTGGTATTAATAAGAAAGAAGCAACGAAAAGAGCGACAAAATTGCTTGAAAAAGTGGGTCTTGCTCATCGTATTGAGCACCGTCCATCTGAACTTTCTGGTGGCGAACGCCAACGTGTTGCGATTGCACGTGCCTTAGTGAATAAACCTGCTCTGGTATTAGCTGATGAACCTACCGGTAACTTGGACCATCAAACGGCATTGGATATTTATAATCTCATGCGTGAGTTGAATCAAGAGTCAGGCACTGCATTTTTAGTGGTTACTCATGATACGGCTTTGGCTGCTAAATTGGATAAGCAATTAAGTATGCAAGATGGCCGTTTTATTACTGAAACGGTTCGCTCTAATCTAGTTCAAGACCAGGAGTCGTAATGTTCTCTCCGCTTTCTCTCTTTATTGGAGGTCGTTTTGCTCGAGCAAAGCAACGCAATAAAATGGTGTCGTTCATTTCAATCTCTTCAACGCTAGGCATTGCGATTGGCGTGGCGGTGATCATTATTGGTCTTTCTGCCATGAATGGATTTGAACGAGAGTTGCAGAATCGAGTGTTGTCGGTTATTCCTCATGCTGAGCTTGAAGGGGTAAAAAACCCGATCACAGATTGGCAAACTATGATGCAGCAAGCCAAGCAGCACCCTAAAGTGACAGGGGCCGCACCTTATGTTCGTTTTACTGCGTTATTAGAAAGAGGCAGTAAATTAAAAGCGGTTGAAGTGAGAGGGGTTGATCCTGTCTTGGAAACTTCAGTATCTAAGTTACCTGAATACATTAATAAAGGGGCTTGGGAGTCGTTTTCCGCCCATAAGCAAAGTGTGATTTTAGGGAAAGGCGTTGCGGATACCTTAAACGTTAATGTTGGAGATTGGATCACGGCGTTGATCCCTGACGAGAACAGCGATAAGCAATTGCGTTCACCAAAGCGTCAACGTTTGCAAGTTGTGGGATTATTGTCACTTGGTGGGCAAGTTGATCACGGTTTAGCGATTATTCCTCTGCAAGATGCACAACAATACATTAATTTAGGTAAAGCCGTTTCTGGTGTTTCTTTGCAGGTGAGTGATGTATTAGAAGCACAAGACATAGTAAGAGAAGTGGGCGGAACACTAACCGAATATGTGTATTTACGTAGCTGGATTCAAAAATATGGTTATCTATACCGAGATATTCAACTTGTACGCTCAATCATGTACCTTGTGATGGTTTTAGTTATTGGGGTGGCTTGTTTTAATATCGTCTCGACGTTAATGATGGCAGTAAAAGATCGCTCTGGCGACATCGCTATTTTAAGAACAATGGGAGCAACCGATGGGTTAATTAAACGCATCTTTGTCTGCCAAGGTATTTTCTCTGGTGTGACGGGGAGTATCGCAGGCTCCTTGTTGGGATCATTAGTTGCATTGAATTTAACGCCAATGATTAAAGGGCTTGAATCTTTAGTTGGTCATCAATTCTTATCGGGTGATATCTATTTTGTTGATTTCTTACCTTCACAATTAGTGTGGAGCGATGTGGCTATTGTAACTTGTACCGCGATTCTATTAAGTTCAATTGCGACATGGTATCCAGCCAGAAAAGCAAGTCAATTGCACCCAGCAGCGGTACTCAGCGCAAAGTAAGGCCGTTTGATTTATACAAAGGCTCCTAATTATTAGGGGCCTTTTTTATGTAAAAAGAGAAAGTGTAGCTATAATTAAACGATGAACGGTAAAGGGATTACCTACATATTGTCTTATTTTATGAGGTAATAGTATGAATTCAAAAGTTAATAATGAAGTACTTATTTATGTTGTCGGTAACGATATTCCGATCAATAAAAGTGAGATTAACTTTGTTTATGTTAATAGCATTGAAGAATTGGCACTAGAAACCCCTGCGATTTGCATCCTATCGTTATCTCCTAAAGATCAAAATAACGCCTTACTGTATTTACATACTCATTTACCGATTTGGAATGGACTTTTGTATGTATTGCAAGAGAGTTTATTGAGTCCATATTTATCTGATGGTATTTGGAATCCGTTTAATTACCAAGATCGTTGGGTATTACATCAAGAGAAGCTCGCCTTAATTCAAAAGGAACCTGCGGATAAATTACTTGCGTGGTTGTGGTTAGCTCCTCATCGCCGTTTATCTCCAATATGCCAAAGTGATCAACAAGCGATTTATAACTATCCTTTATTTAATTGTTATTCAAAAGTAGAGGACAGTCCTTATCATTATTTTCAATTAGCAGACAAAATGGGGTATGTAGAGAAAGAAAAAACACTCGATAAAATTAGATTATGTCCGTCATGCAATAGTGGGCATTTGAATTACATTGAGACTTGTCCCGCATGCAAAAGCATAAATATTGATGAAATCATTTCTCTGCATTGTTTTACATGTGGTCATATCGATAAAGAAGAAAGTTTCACCAAAAAAGAGAAACTAGAATGTTCTAATTGTTTCACTAAATTACGTCATATTGGTGTGGATTACGATAGACCATTAGAGCGCTATCATTGTGGTGATTGTCATTTATCTTTCTCTGAATCTGTCGTGAGAGTTCGTTGTTTATCTTGCTTTGTTGTCAATGAAGTTAATGACTTAGTGGTTCGTCCAATTCACGAATTTAAAGTAGGAGAGCAAGTGAGTAATTTAATGGTGTATGGAAGACGAGCCGTAGAACAAGAGTTAACGCTCAATGGTTTGATCGATAAAACATCATTTCATAACTTACTTGTTTGGATTAATAAATTAGCGCTTAGGCATGAACAAAGTCATGTTTTACTCGGCGTGAAAGTGTCAGGGATAGAAAACTATACTCATCAATTTGGTGAAATTAAACGGTTGCAATTGATTGATACAATATCAAATAATTTTAATGGGATTTTAAGAGATACCGACATTTGTTGCCAGTATGACAATGAGATATTGTTACTTCTCATGCCAATGACACCGACAGATTCCAGTCCGATTATTGAACATAAAATTAAAGGTATTGCGGATAGCATTGAGTCGGATCTGATTGATCTTAATGTGTATATCTGGTCTTTGCCTGACAAGCAATTACAGAACAATGCTTCAGGATGGTTAGCCACGCATTTTGAGGCCATAGCTCATGGGTGAGTTTCAATATGTGCTTCATACCATTACGGGGACACTTGGCGCGTATTGGGAACTTATTCTTACGTTTATACCCATCATGTTGGTTGTTGAAGTCCCGTTAATGTTGTTTGTTTTTATTGGTGTTTTACGCTGGTCTTGGCGTGATAATCATTCGGTAGCTAATGTGTCACCATCCATAAGCTTTGTGATCACTTGTTATAGAGAAGGTGATGGGATTACCCAAACGATTGATACACTTGCTGAACAAATATACCCAGGTGAAATTGAAATATTAATCGTTGTTGATGGGGCGAAACAGAACCCAAAGACTTATCATGCGGCGTTAAATGGGGTTTACAGACATCAATCGAGAGAAAACAGAACATTAAAAGTATTGCCTAAATGGCAAAGGGGAGGACGAGTCTCAACCTTAAATGCAGGATTAGCGGAAGCAAAAAACGATCTTGTGATTAATGTCGATGGTGATACGTCGTTTGATAATGATGTTGCATTGCGGTTTGCAAAATCGTTTTCAAATCCTAATGTGATTGCGTGTGGTGGCGCATTACGAGTTCGTAATCGTGATGAGAGTTTTTGGACTAAGATGCAAGCATTAGAATACATGATGTCGATGCAAACCAGTAAAACAGGAATGGCGACATGGGGATTACTTAATAATATATCGGGGGCGTTTGGGGCATTTCGTCGCTCTATTATCAAACAAGTTGGAGGGTGGGATACGCATACCGGAGAAGATCTGGATCTGACGATGAGATTAAAACAATATAAAGGTCGTTATCGCAATATTGAATTGGATTTTTCTCCCAAAGCGATTGGTCATACCGATGTTCCGGAAACATTCACAGGATTAATGTCACAACGATTACGTTGGGATGGTGACTTACTCTTTATTTACCTTCGTAAGCATAAACAAGGGCTTACTCCTAAATTACTTGGATGGGGTAGTTTTTTATATACGTTGGTTTATGGGGTGCTTCAAGCTGTTCTTCTGCCTTTATTGATCACATTATTTAATTTTTATCTTTTTCTTTCTTTTCCAAATACCGTTGTATTCGCTGTTTTCAGTTGTTTGTACGTTATCTATTTATTTTTTATCGCGCTCACTTTTCTTGTTTATCTTTGTCTTATTTCTGAAAGAGTAAAAGAAGACAGAGAAATGCTGTTGTGGTTAATTATCTATCCTTTTTATGCATTATTTATGAGATTTGTTACCGCATTTTCAATGGTTAATGAAATTGTTAGACGGAGTCACGAAGAGTCGAGTATGGCTCCGTGGTGGGTACTTAAACGAGGTAAAAGGTTTTAATTAACCTGAATTCTGGATAAGGCTGAACTAATTGCCCACCTAACGATCAGATCTTTCGACCAAGAATTATTTGAACGTATTTTAAAAGGTGGGCAAGATGAATAAATTAGTTGATATATTTTGTGATGTCGATGATTTTTGTTATCAATTCTTATCTCAATGGGAAAAATACCTTGTTGAGGCTAGTGAGAGAAAAAGAAAACGTCAGTCAGTAATGTCTACTAGTGAATGTATGACTATTGTCATCGCTTTTCATCAATCAAATCATAGAGATTTCAAGAACTTCTATATCGGGTTAGTTCATCAATATTGGAAAGGATACTTTCCAAATTTACTTAGCTACACTCGATTTGTGAGCAAAATGCCTAGCCTAATCGCCCCAATGTGTGCCTATTTTCAATCTATCAAAGGTAAGCCGACTGGCATTGCTTTTGTTGACTCCACGAGTCTTAAAGTATGCCATAACATTCGAATTCCTCGCCATAAAGTCTTTGATGGTGTTGCGAAAAGAGGAAAAGGTACCATGGGATGGTTTTTCGGCTTCAAACTTCATTTATTGATTAACCATCTTGGAGAAATTATTTCGCTGAAAATCACAGCTGGCAATGTAAATGATAGGACTCCTGTACCTGATTTATGCAAAGAACTCTCGGGGAAATTGTACGCTGATAAAGGGTACATAGGTAAAAAGTTGAGTGAGAGCTTAAAGAACTCTGATGTCGATTTAGTGACTACCTCGCGAAAAAACATGAAAGCAAAAGAGATAAGTGCTTTTGATAAGGCTATGTTATCAAAGAGATACATTATCGAAACGATAAATGACCAATTGAAGAATATCTCTCAAATTGAACATAGCCGTCATCGTAGCGTGACTGGTTTCATGCTAAATGTAATTTCAGGCGTTGTGGCTTATTGTTTAAAAAAACAAAAGCCACGAATTAAGCTATCAGAATGTGAATTTGAACTAATCCTCGCTTAAAGCATGTTTTATCCAGAATTCAGGTTAATTATCATGAAAGTTAAATTTCACTTAGATAAAAGCAAAAGACCGACCACCGATAATGGCATGAAAGTAATGTATGGCGGAGCAAAGCGTGGTGGCTACCGTATTCGATGGTATTTTATTTTAGCTGTTATCTTAAGTCCAATTTTCATCATGGGGTATACGTTTTTAAAACCGTATTTATTTATCGTCGCTCCAGGGATTATCACAACGGGTCCCGTAACGTTAACCGCAGCTCAAGATGGCATCGTAAAAATGATAGAAGTTGAAGACAGTGAATTTGTACTCTTTGATCAAACGCTTATGCAATTGGATGATCCAATATTAGAAAAAGACATCTTTTTTATAAAAGAAGAGTTGATGCAATTGAATGCCTTTCAAAGTGAGAACACAGAAGAGGACTTATCTCCTTATTTTACGGCAATTAAAGCCGCAAAATATAATCTGAAAAAAATAACGAAGATAAAATTGAATTATGACCAATACGCTAACGAGGGAAAAGTGTCTCAGGTTGATTATGCCGCTATTATTGGTATATATAATGCGTCTCAAACTTCATTAACTAGTGCCTATATTGCTCTAAATCAAGCTAAAATTGCGGATAAGCAAAGACAGTTAGCCGGTGGCGTTGCTCAGGTAACTCGTGCATTAAATCAAAATTTGACCACGAAACTAAATCAATTAGAGACGCTTACCGTAAAAGCACCTTATATGGGATTAGTGATTGATATTAATACGTTGGTAGGGCAAAGAGTGAGCATAGGAGATCCCTTAGTCACGATTTCACCTGATGTCGCCCCATTTGTTATTAGCTATTTAGATCCAAAGCATATTGATAAGGCAAAGCTCGGAACCGAAGTGATGGTGACACTACCTAATGGAAAGAAGGTGAAAGCAAGGGTGTCTTTTTCTATTGGGTTAACCTCAAAAGTTCCGCCTCAATTAGCAAAACCTTTTGAAGGAGCTAAAGCATTATTAAAAGTGAAGATAACCTTTTTAGGCGGATTACTTGAAGGAGAGTGGGTTGAAGGGATGCCCGTTGAAGTGTCTTTTTAGATCAAATTATACTCTTGAGCGAATAAGAATGATGATGATTTGATTTCACATCGGTTTTACCTATTAATAAAATAGTTAGAAATGATTAGCATTCTTAAGATATACTTTTTAATATACTTGCTCACTTGATTTGTATCGGATAGTAAAATAATGGCAATCTCAGACTACAATACAATCGTAATTTTTGGTGCTTCTGGTGATCTTACTTATCGTAAGCTTATTCCTGCCTTGTATCACCTGTATGCTAGCAATCAATTACCAGCGTCGTTTTCTATTCTTGGTGTAAGTCGTACTCAGTATGATGACGATTCATATCGAGAGAAGTTGAAACAATCATTGCAAGAAATGGAAAAAACCGATCCTGCAACGTTAACGGCATTCTGTGAACACCTTCATTACCAAGCAATTAATACTTCTGACAAAGGAGACTATGGTCTGCTGGTAACCAAATTAGATGAAATTGCAGATAAATATCAAATAAAAGAACGAAATACGCTTTTCTATTTAGCAACGCCTCCAAGTTTGTACGGTGTTATCCCTGCATGTTTAGCGGCTCATGGCCTTAACGATGAATCAAATGGTTGGAAACGTCTTATCATTGAAAAGCCGTTTGGTTATGATTTGGAATCTGCGTTACAACTGGGTAAAGAAATTCATAAGTATTTTGAAGAGCATCAAATTTACCGTATTGATCATTACTTAGGTAAAGAAACCGTACAGAACTTATTAGTATTGCGTTTTTCAAACATTATGTTTGAGCCATTATGGAACCGAAATTTCATTGAGTATGTTGAGATCACGGGTGCAGAATCTCTTGGTGTTGAAGAGCGTGGTGGTTATTATGATGGCTCTGGTGCAATGCGTGATATGTTCCAAAACCATTTGCTACAAGTGCTTGCAATGGTTGGTATGGAATCGCCTTCAGCTATTAACGCCGATTCGATGCGTGATGAAATAGCGAAAGTGCTGCAAAGTTTACAACCAATTTCTGAAGATGACTTACGAAACAACCTCGTTTTGGGTCAGTACACTGAATCAGAAGTTCGAGGTAATTTATTACCAAGCTACCGTGATGAACATGGTGTTGATGATAATTCTCGTACTGAAACGTATGTTGGTTTGAAAATGTTTATTAATAATTGGCGTTGGAATGGGGTTCCATTCTATGTCCGTACTGGTAAACGTCTTCCGACTCGTGTGACTGAAGTTGTTATACATTTCAAGAAAACGCCACACCCTGTTTTTTCTAAAGATGCACCTGAAAACAAATTGGTTATTCGTATTCAACCAGATGAAGGCATTCAGATGCGTTTCGGCTTAAAAGAGCCGGGTTCTGGTTTTAAAGTAAAAGATGTTTCGATGGATTTTCATTATCAATCGCTAGCAGAAACAAACATGCTGACAGCGTATGAACGTTTGTTGATGGATGCACTTAATGGTGACGCGACTCTGTTTGCTCGCAGTGACGCCGTTAATGCATGTTGGAAGTTTGTACAGCCAATTCTTGATTTTAAGGAAGACCCTCAATCTTTATTTGGTTACGCTTGTGGTACGTGGGGACCAAAAGAAGCCGATCAGCTGCTAGAGCGCGATGATCGAGCGTGGCGCTTTCCTTGTAAAAATTTAACCGATACGGATTATTGCGAATTATGATAAATCATCAAATTTTAGAGACACCAGAACAAGTGGTTATTAGCCTGGCTGATGAGCTAAAGAGACTGAGTGAACAAGGTAAAACAGTACATGTGTCTCTCTCTGGTGGAAGCACGCCTAAGATGTTGTTTATGTTACTTGCTACTGATAAATATGCACAAAGCATTGAGTGGCAAAATCTGAACTTTTGGTGGGGAGATGAGCGTTGTGTTTCTCCTGATGATGCAGAAAGTAACTATGGTGAAGCGAATGAACTGTTGTTTTCTCACATTGTTATCCCCAGTGAGAATATTCACCGTATCCGTGGTGAAAATACACCAGAAGAAGAAGTGATTCGTTTTTCAAAAGAAATGGCAGAGTGCATCCCAACAGAAAATGGTATTCCAGTCTTTGACTGGATTCTATTAGGTGTTGGTGCTGATGGGCATACAGCTTCTCTTTTTCCACATGTTACTGATTATAATGATTCGAATCTTGCCATTGTTGCTGTTCATCCAGAATCAGGTCAGCGCCGAGTATCTAAAACAGCCAAAGTACTAGAGGCGGCAAAACGCATCAGCTACCTTGTTCTAGGCAAAGGAAAAGCAGAAATCGTACACGAAATTCACACAACACCAGCAAGTCAGCTGCCTTATCCCGCAGCAAATATCCAATCAACGTTGGGTACGACTGAGTGGTTTTTAGATTTGGACGCAGCAGCTCAAATTACTAATAAATAATGAATGCTGGAATAAACAAAGTTTAGGAGAGAAAAATGAAAGGTGATATTGGTGTAATTGGTCTTGCTGTAATGGGACAAAATCTAATTCTTAATATGAATGATCACGGTTTTAAAGTGGTTGCTCATAACCGTACAGCGACAAAAGTAGACGAATTCCTAGAAGGACCAGCAAAAGACACAAATATTGTTGGTGCTTATTCATTGGAAGAACTTGTTGAGAAACTAGAAACACCACGCAAAATTATGTTAATGGTACGTGCTGGTGACGTTGTTGATACATTTATTGATAACCTTGTTCCTTTACTAGATAAAGGCGACATCATTATTGATGGTGGTAACACAAACTTCCCTGATACAAACCGCCGAGTAGCTGCACTTAAAGAAAAAGGCATTTACTTTATTGGTACTGGTGTTTCTGGTGGTGAAGAAGGTGCTCGTTTTGGTCCTTCAATTATGCCTGGAGGCTCACCAGAAGCATGGCCATTTGTTAAGCCAATCTTCCAAGCTATCTCTGCAAAAACAGATGACAATGAACCATGTTGTGATTGGGTTGGTAACGACGGTGCTGGTCACTTTGTTAAAATGGTACACAATGGCATCGAATACGGTGACATGCAGCTAATCACCGAAGCATACCAATTCATGAAAGATGGTTTAGGTATGAATCATGATGAAATGCAATCTGTGTTTACTGATTGGAACGAGACTGAGTTAAATAGCTATTTAGTCGAAATTACAGCGGATATTCTTGGTTATAAAGACGAAGATGGTGAGCCGTTAGTTGAAAAAATCCTTGATACAGCCGGCCAAAAAGGTACGGGTAAATGGACGGGTATCAATGCACTTGATATGGGTATTCCACTGACGCT
This sequence comes from Aliivibrio salmonicida LFI1238, assembly GCF_000196495.1. Lineage (NCBI taxonomy): Bacteria > Pseudomonadati > Pseudomonadota > Gammaproteobacteria > Vibrionales > Vibrionaceae > Aliivibrio > Aliivibrio salmonicida. Next base: position 750,005 of record NC_011313.1, on the reverse strand, counting down.
GATCACTGAATCTGTCTTCGCTCGTTGCCTATCTGCACTAAAAGATCAACGTGTTGAAGCAGAGCAATTGTTTGCTAAAACAACCGTTGCAGTTGAAGGCGATAAGCAAGTATGGATTGATGCGTTACGCCAAGCGTTACTTGCATCTAAGATTATTTCTTATGCTCAAGGTTTCATGTTAATGCGTGAAGCGTCAAATGAAAATGGTTGGGATCTAAATTACGGTAATGTGGCGCTAATGTGGCGTGGCGGTTGTATTATCCGTTCTGCTTTCTTAGGCAATATTCGTGATGCATATGATACGGATGCTGAACTGTCGTTCTTAGGTTCAGATGTTTACTTTAAGACTATTTTAGAAAACAGCTTAACTGCATGGCGTAAAGTTGCTTCTAAATCAATGGAAGTGGGAATTCCAATGCCTTGTATGACATCGGCATTAACGTTCTTAGATGGTTATACAACAGCCCGCTTACCCGCTAACTTACTGCAAGCACAGCGTGATTATTTTGGTGCTCATACTTATGAACGCTTAGATAAACCAAGAGGCGAGTTCTTCCATACTAATTGGACTGGTAAAGGTGGCGATGTTTCGTCAACAACTTATAACTCTTAGTCTGTATTATGTATAAATGAAAAAGCCCTTAACTTGTAATGAATTAAGGGCTTTTTTTTAATAGAGGCGTTTTCGGTATTTTTTAATAAAATAGCTACTTAAAAAACTGCCGATAGCAAGAGCGAGAGTAATTACTGGTGCGGCCATTAATACCATTGTTACGATTTTTGAAATGCGCTCAGGTAAGAAAGATAACGAATACCCAAAGCCTGTGAGCAGTAAAATCCAAATGATGGCACTAATCCACGCAAAATAATGAAAGCGTCGTACTTGCTTCATTCGTAAGCCCATCATTAATGGAAGAAGAGGGCGAACAACCGGAATAAAGCGCGCAACAAATAATGCTAATAATCCGTGTTTTGATAATAAATTATCAACGGTTTGTAGTCGGTTTTTTGGCACTGCGTTTATCCATGTTTGAATCATTGGAAACTTATGCAACCAACGACCTTGAATAAAAGCCAATTGACTGCCAATGGCTGCTGCCATGATAAGTCCAGTGACGATGACAGGGTAGCTAATTACATTTGCTGCAGCAAGAGATCCAGCAAGGATGACGACACTATCACAAGGGAGTGGGGCTGTAGGGATAAATGCGCTTTCTAGCCAAATGAATAAAATAAGGCAGAAGTAAATCATTGCAGCACTACTTGGATTTTGTAGTATTGCAAAATCTTGTTGCCAAAGGGCGGTTAAAATAGAAAGAAATGAATCAAACATCGCCATTCTCCAGACGAAATTCAAGTAGTTAGCTTGTTGGGTAAGAAAGATCGAGAGTAAGGTAAGTGGTTGATAAAGTCACTATAAATTTTCACTGTCATAAAAAGTTCACATAAATATGTGATTTATGTTTGTTATCTCAAAAAAATAAAATCTCGATACGATATTTTGGCTAGATTTGGTTATCAATAGGTTTAATTTTTTCTATGTGAGTGTTAAAAATGCCATGATCTTAAAAATGTACTTATAGACGAAATTTAAATACAAAGTGGTATTAATAATCAATGTAATTATTTTATTTGAAAATAAATATATATATGACAGTTTGCAATCAAATAAATACTTGTTTTTTGTTCGTAATCTTGGGGCTGAGTATTATAAATATAATTTACATTGTAATTTATGTAATAAACTATTGATTTAACTATAATTTGATTGGTGTTTTAATTAAGGTATATTTATAAACAAAGACGGTTCGATATTCAAGAGCCAGTTAAGTAGTCACGCAAAAGTTATTGTGAATTTTTCGCCGTAATAATTTAATATGTTTTTGATGTTAATACTGAGGTCTTCAAACGTTTTGAACGCTTCACATGGTAACCATTCATATTTTACTTTCTTCCACAATATCTCAATGATATTGAGCTCTGGAGAGTACGGTGGTAGATAACAAACTAATACATCATTCATCAACCACTCATGCAATTTTTGTTTAAATTTTGCTGACCTATGAAAAGAGGCATTATCTAAGATAATAAAGCATGGCTTATCGTTTTTTCGTGCGTTGATAAAGTGCTCAAATGCATCAATTACTGTATCGGTAGTTACTCTTCCTTCCGTTGTTTGAAAACTCAATTTACCTTGTCTACTTAAGAAGCCAAGAACATTGAGCCGTTTGCTGTGTGAATGAGCAGGCCTTAGCGATTGAACACCGATAGGTCCCCAACAATAAGGAAGATTAGATTTCTGACTAAAGCCTGACTCATCAAAATAAAAGAGTTCACATTTATTCGTACGTTCCATTTCAATCAATGAATTCAATATATTACTGAAATTATTGAATTTCATATCGTCACGCTTTAACTTTAATGAGTGTCGGGCTCTTTTGTAACTGTAATCACTTTTTTTATATTTCGTTTAATAGTGTCTAAGCTGGATTTTTTACCTGTTTCTTCTTCAAGTATTGCTTGTGCTCGTTTAAGTTGATGTGGCTCTTCATCAACCAATGACTTCAAACGATATACTTCTGCTTCTGTGTAAATAGGTTTTCTACCTATACGAACAGCGTCATACAATCCGAGCATTCCACAGGCTTCCCAATGGTCTATCCATGACGATATGGTCTCAAATTTAGCGTCTAAAATATCAGTTAACGCTAAAATAGAGTAGCCTTTATCACTGAGAATAATCGCATGTGCTCGTATTCTTACTCTATTTTTTGGATGATTAGCGATCGCTTCTTTTAGGGTTATTTTTTCATTGTCTGTTAAAGGATTAACTGCTTTCATTATGATATAGACACTGACGTTAAAATACTCATTTTAATACCATATGGATATATGGTAAAGGCGAAATCTTCATTCTCGAAAACTTATCATTAACTACTTAAGTACAAATAAAAGCACCGTAAATAGTAATGAATAAATAACAACCATTATAATGTTATTCTTAGGGCCGTATTTATGAATAAAGTACATGTGACAGCGTTGCTGATCAGTATTTTTCTCCCTGCATCATCAGCCAAAATAACACATTATATTGATAGCATGGGCTATTTCCAAGAATCAGAGAAACTTGCGTGGAACCTTAACTCTGCAACTTCATGTTACTTCACGACATCTTTCTCTACTGAGAGGGTATCTGGTGATGATCTTACCTCATTAACTTATTCATTAAGCAGTGATTAATTATCTGATCGTGCGGGTGTTAGCTTTGTGAGTGCGATGTATATTGATCTTGGTTATTTATTTTAAGTTGCTTAATGTGTTGTGATTTATCAGTTACAACCTTTTGTATAATGTCAGTCGTTTAAATAATTAAATTATGGTTATGTATGAGAAAAAACAGTAGATTCTATGACGATATTCATTTCCCTAAAGGGTTTAATAGAAAAGGATTTACAGTTAAAGAAGCTGAAGTCCTAAACTATCATGGAGTCACGATGAAAGGGCTTTTAAATGGCTCTTTAATACCGAATAGTAGTATAGAAAAACAATTTATTGATGATGTTAAAGATGGGAATAAAGAGGCATCCCTGCTTGCAAAATGCTGGTTGAAATACATAAACTTAAGTACAACGAAAACCAAGCTACATACATTATGTGGTAACCCATACGAGAATTAGGTTGGTTCCATTCTTAATTCGTTTATTGTTTATATATTGTTATAAATCAAGTTAAATAGAGTGGTATTTAATAAAGTAAGACATAAAGATATTATGTAATATATATTTCCACACAAAACTGTTACAGTGTAACTTTGGTCTGAATTATTGCAGTAGTGTTACTAAATGTCGTTCTTTTTAAGGCAAGGTACTTAACGATTTTTATTTTAATTTCATTGAATGGTTAATATAATTAAATATGTTTTAATTTATTCTATTATCCTTATTTTTTATTAGTAAGTTATTGACATTAAACATAAATAGGTTTATTTATGTTGAGTATATATTAGGTGATTATTAAGTGAGTAATATATGATTGTTAAACTTAATGAAATCTATTGGAATCCGATATCAAAAAAATTATACGATTCTTTAGATGATGCTGTTAGTTGTAAAAATGAATACGGTTCAACGACACCTTTAGTTTCGTCAATTTTGAATTTATTGATTCAAGAATACCCTTTAGTTTGTAAAAATGAAAATATAAAAAACATTTTATGGGGTACACAATGGATATCAAATGAAAGTATCCCTCAATTAATTAAATGAACTAGAGTTGCGATTAAAGATATAGATAGAGATGTTATAGAGAATATTAAAGGAAATGGATACAAAATAAATAAAGTAGAGAAAATTTCGCTACAGGTAGATATTCAAGAAGATGATATAGATGTATTAGTAGAAGAAGAGCCTAAAAAATTAATAGAACCATTAAGAATAACTAGAAATATTAATGAAAGAAAAAGCATCATCATACTTGGTTTTTTAATACTTATGTTCTCATTATCTAGTATTTCTTTAATTTATTGTATTGAGAAGCATGTCTTTTTTGATTTAGTACCATTAAGTGAAATCACAAAGATGAAGGATTTTAGCTTTACCCCATTATCGGAAGATAAATTCATACTAAAATCAAAGAAACAAGAGTGTGAACTTGATATAACGAATAAAATAGCTCGGTGTACGATATAAACTATGAAAATAAGAATTTCAAAAATATTACTATTAATTAGTATTATTAATCTATTGATAATCGTTGTATGGCATCAATTCTATAAAGTAGAACTTATTGGTACTATTGCGATTAATGAAAACAACGTTAAATACGTTAAATATCTAGATTCTGTTGATATTTTAAATACTCATTATAGTGATGATGCTTCTGTGTCATCGATTAGTGATGTCAGTAAATTTATTGTTGACTATGATTTATCTCAGGGGCAACTTTATGCATATGACGGCACGAATTACTATATATTTAATATATACTCATTAGGTGATTCTTGCTTTGTTACCCTACCAACGGCGAGTAAAAACCTGAAGAAAATAGGTTTTTTTTGTACATATAACAATTAATTTCACCATAACTTATTCATTTTATTAATGTTATGGTCTTATAATTAATTACAAGCGATTGTAATTAATTATAATTTGATTTTTACCTTAATTCCTGTAAATTCCGGCTTATTGGTGATGAGCTAAATATAACTTTAGTATCATCTCGTAAGAGTCTTTTTATCTAAGGTATTTACTTGATTTCTAATTGTTCCTTTTTATATCAGCCAAAAATCCAGAGTGGATTGTCTTTTTTCCAATGATGATCATGATTGAATTGCCGTTATTTATTTTGGTTGCTTCTGGTGTCTTTCGTTGGTCATGGAGTGCAGATAACAGTGAACCAACAGTCTTTCCCTCAATAAGTTTTATCATTACTTGTTATGGTGAAGGTGATGCGATTAGGCAAACGATTGATACGCTAGTTGAGCAAATATACCCCAACAATATTGAAATATTAGTTGTGGTCGATGGAGCAAAACAGAATCAAGATACATACCAAGCCGCTTTAGAGGGAGAAAATCGACATCATTCTCATAAAATGAGGTTGGTAAGGGTTGTGCCAAAATGGCAAAGAGGCGGGCGGGTTTCTACCTTAAATGCGGGTTTGTCTGAAGCTAAAAACGAATTAGTTATTAACGTTGATGGCGATACTTCGTTTGATAATGATATGGCATGGAAAATGGCCAAGCAATTTTCAGATCCAAATGTACTCGCATCTGGTGGGGCACTCCGTGTACGAAACTGGGATGCTAATTTTTTGACTCGAATGCAATCTCTTGAATACATGATGTCAATGCAGGCCGGTAAAACTGGAATGAGTAATTGGGGGGTATTAAATAATATCTCAGGTGCTTTTGGTGCATTTCGAATTAATGTAATTAAACAAGTGGGAGGCTGGGATACTCACACCGCTGAAGATCTTGATTTGACTATGCGCTTAAAGCAATACAAAGGGCGCCACCCAAGTAGTCGTTTAGCATTTACGCCTCACGCTGTTGGACATACTGATGCTCCTGATACCTTGAAAATATTAATAATGCAGCGTTTACGTTGGGATGGAGATCTACTTTTTTTATTTTTGAGAAAGCATAAGCAAGGATTAAATCCAAGATTATTAGGGTGGGGAAATTTTATTTATACGTTGGTGTATGGGATATTACAAAATGTAGTATTACCGTTATTAATGGTTATCTTTAGCCTATATATGGTAATCACTTATCCTATGACCGTAGTATTATCAATGTTAATGTGTATATATCTAGTTTATATAACATTCATTATTTTTATGATTTATATTTGTTTAGTATCAGAGCGATCTAAAGAAGATATTAAGTTGTCTATTTGGTTACCAATATATCCGTTGTATGCGTTATTTATGAGAATGATTACTGCATTTTCAATGATTAATGAGATAACGAGAAGAAGTCATGAAGAATCAAGTATGGCCCCATGGTGGGTTCTTAAACGTGGAAAACGGTTTTAGACATTATGAAAGTTAAATTTCACTTAGAAAAAAATAAACAGCCAACGACCGATAATGGAATGAAGGTATTGTATGGTAATGCAAAAAGAAGTGGTTACCGTATACGTTGGTATGCCATTTTAGCATTGGTATTAAGCCCAATATTTGCGATGTTATATTACTTTTTTCAACAATACGTATTAACGATTGCACCCGGTATCATCACGACAGAACCTGTGATATTAACTGCATCTCAAGATGCAGTTGTTGAATCTATTAATATAAAAGAAGGTGACGAGGTTTCAAGTAATCAATTTTTAATGGAGCTAAAAGATTCTGCTTTAGATAATGACATCATTTTTTTAAGACATGAATTGAAAAAAATAAAGGTTAATAACAAAATTAAAAAAGATAACTTAACATATTATACTCTAGCAATAGATAATGCTAAGTCTAGTTTTATTAATATAAATAGAATAAAAATAAATTATGATAAATATATAAAAGAAGGAAAAGTATCTCAGGTTGATTACGCTGCTATTCTTGGGATGTATAGTAATGCTCAGAATTTAGTAACAAATGCTAATATAATGTATTCGAAAGCTAAAATTGATGATAATCAAAGGGATATTGCAGGTGCTATCGCTGGAGTGATTCGAAATTTAAATAAAGAATTAGTGACTAAATTAAGTCAATATGATTCTCTTTTTATACGTTCACCTTACATTGGTAATATTGTTGAAATTAATGCGGTCATAGGGCAAAGAGTTAAAGAGGGGGATTATTTAGCAACAGTTTCATCAAAGTTACCCCCATTTGTCATTGCGTATTTAAACCCAAAATACATCGATAAAGCGAAAGAGGGCTCATTAGTCACCATTATTTTACCAAGTGGAGTTCGCCTAAAAGGAGAAGTATCTCTGGCGATTAAAACGGCATCGAAATTACCAACTCAGTTAGCCAAACCTTTTGAGGGCACCAAGGCTCTACTTAAAGTAAAGGTTGATATTATCAATGAGTTGAATGGAGTTTCTTGGGTGGAGGGTATGCCAGTTAATGTCTCGTTTTAGTTAATTACAATAATATAATTAAGCGATAACCCTCTGTAATTAATTATAATTGGTAATGTAAAGCATTGATCATTAACATTACTATTGTTGATTAACACGCTTGTGTATTTTTATGCTCTACCTAGAGTAAGCTTATGCCATTAAAATAATAATTATTATGGAATAATAAAGTAATGAAAATAGATTATGATTTTCTAATAAATAAAATATAAAATATAAAATATAAAATATAAAATATAAAATATAAAATATAAAATATAAAATATAAAATATAAAATATAAAATATAAAATATAAAATATAAAATATAAAATATAAAATATCAGATTCATGTGAAGTATTAGAGTTTGCGGTTAAAAAAGATCCTTTACTTATGATAAAGAATGAAAGTTCAATCATTAAATTAAATTAACTGAATTGAATGAGTGGTTAATCAATGAATTGACTCATTCTAAATTTAGTAATAAAAATTATGAAAAAATAGTCAACCAATGTATTAAGTTTAAAAAGATACTTAATAACTTGAAGGTTAATTAAATATATAAATAGTATAATGGTTTAATTTACGGATTTTACGTAGTATGACCAATTTAATTTAAGTAAGGTAAAAAGGTTTAGTAAATGAAAAATATTTCATTAAGAAGTAAAATATTATTCTTAGTCGGATTTAATGCAATAGGTCTATTTGTTGCATTAAATATTATTTATATTAATTATGTTGATAATGATAAGACCGAACAGTTTTTATTTAGACAAGTGATTGAATCATCAGAAATGTTTGACTCATTTGAAAAGAAACTAATTTCGTTAAGAAGAGCCGATTTAGCGCTTATATCCATTAGATTTGAAAATGATAATGATATCAAAGAGCGTGACCAATTAATTTATGATATGAGCTCTCTTTTAGACTCATATCGAACTTTTGATTTGGACGTAATAAAAAAAGAAAAAACAAGATTAGATACGTTAAATAATGAAATTAACACTTATATTAAATACATTAACGAAATAAAAAGTAATAGAATATCTGAACCAAGAAATAAATTAGTGAGTGATAGCCTTGTCGTTTTTAGTGAAATAAATAATAATATTAATGAATTATCTACTAAGATTGATGTTTTCTTAGAAGACTATAGACAAAATTCAAAACAAGAACGTTTAGATACATTATATTTTGCTATGTTTATCATTATCACAATAATATTCATTTCTATCGTGAGTGGGTTCTATATATCGAGAGACCTAAATCGTCGTATTGCTCTCATTAATACTTCGTTGGAACGATTTATTACTTTAGACCTTCGTAACGGAAAAGTGTGTGATTTTATTGATAGTAAAGATTTTGTGAATGATGAAATCGGTAGCATCATGATATCTATACGATCTTTCCGATTAAAAATAGTTACTGTGATTAATGCTGTTAAAGAGAGTATTGAGGTAAGTAATGACGCTTTTGAGTTAATGAACAAACAATCAATAGATAATGAAAAGGCAATTACACAGCAGCTTAATTCTGTTGATATGTTAGCGACAGCTATTAACGAAATGCAGTGTGCATCAAATGAGATTGCTAATAATATTAGTAATTCTGCTAACTTTACAACAGATGCATCTAAAGAATGTAACCAAACTAAGCAAATAGTTTCAGATACTTCTGAATTTATCAGTGTCGCATCGACCGAAATTGATGAATGTAATGTGCTGATTTCTGAGTTACGTAATGACAGTAATAAAATCACTAGTGTGTTAGATATGATCAGTAACATTGCAGATCAAACAAACTTGCTCGCATTAAATGCGGCTATCGAAGCAGCAAGAGCTGGTGAGCAGGGAAGAGGCTTTGCAGTCGTTGCTGATGAAGTAAGGGTGTTAGCTCAAAAGACACAACATTCTACGATTGAAATTAATCAAATTATTTCTAACTTACAATCTAAAACACTCGATGTAAGTGAAAAAATGGAATTAAGTCAGAATACAATTAAAGAATGTGTTGATAAGTCTGTTGTATCGAGAAGAAATATTGAAATTGTAGATAATAACTTAAATTCTATTTCAGATATGAGTCATCAGATTTCAACAGCAAGTGAAGAACAAACTTGTGTTATTGAAGAAATTAACGGAAATGCGGTAAACGTAAGAGATATGTCTCAAGTTTGTATGGAGATTTCAAATGTGATTTCTGAGCAAGTTGAAAGCATGAACGAGAGTATTTCTTCGTTATCAAAAAACATAGACCAGTTTACTTTGTAGATTAACCAGTAAGAGCTTAGAGTGAATCTAAGCTCTTACTCATTTATTATGATGAACTGTCAATAATTAACCGTCATTTATCCAATAAAGCTAATGTACGCTTGTAGAATGATTAAGTTAGTTATATCAATGAAGAAGGCTCCGACAATTGGAACCACCATAAAGGCTTGAGGGGAAGGGCCAAATCGAGACACTAATGACCCCATATTCATAACCGCTGTTGGTGTTGCTCCTAATCCAAATCCACAATGACCACCTACCATTACCGCTGCATCATAGTTTGATCCCATCACCCTGAAGGTTACAAAGTAAGAGAAAAGCGCTAAGACTACCGTTTGAACGGATAAGATAATCAAGAAAGGAATGGCAAGGTCAAAAATATTCCACAATTTTAAGCTCATTAATGCCATTGCTAAGAAAAGTGATAAACAAACCGTACCCAAAATATCTACGGTTATCGTATCAATTTTGTGGATTTTAGTCACTTCCGTTAGGTTCGTGATGAAAACACCAATAAATAAAGCGTAAACAAAATCAGGAATTTTAAGCCAAGAAATACCAAAACTATCCACAAAATTACTGAGGTGCTCAGAGCCGACAACACAAAGGAGTAATATGAATAACGTCTCGATGACTTTTTTAGAGGTTACTTTATCTTCTTCTCTTTCATTATAAGTGACTAATTCAGGAAAACGAGCATGAGTATCTGTACCTACGGCGTACTCAGACTCTAATTTGTGTTTATGAATTAATTTTTGTGCGATTGGACTCCCGATCAACCCCCCCATAATCAAACCAAAAGTCGCTGATGCCATAGCAAGCTCTAAAGTGTTTAAATTGTACGTGTCAGCAAAGGTCTGAGACCAAGCTGCACCCGTTCCATGGCCGCCTGATAATGTGATTGAACCTGCAATAAGTCCCATCAGAGGATCCAATCCCATTGCGGTTGCTAAACTAACACCAACGGCATTTTGAATTAAAATATAGAAAGACGCGACGGCTAAGAATAGGAAGACTTTAGATCCCCCCTTAAGCAGTTGTGTGTAATTGGCTGCCAATCCTACGGTACTAAAAAACATAAGCATGAATATGTTTTGCAATGGTAATGAGAACTCAAGACTTATCCCTTGAAAATGCAAAAGGGTAATAGCAAAAGCAACAATTAATCCACCGACGATAGGTTCTGGTATGTTGTATTTCTTAAATAAGTTAATTTTTGAATTAATGAAATGACCAAGAAAAAGCACAGCGATAGCAATCAAGAACGATTCTAAAGCGCCAATAGATAAAGTGTTTGTCATAGTGTCTCGAGGTATGGTTATTAACCAATAGGTGTTGGGTATGAACGATCGAGATTATGATAAGTTATTGATAAAGTCACTATAAATATTCACTGTCATAAAAAGTTCATATATCTAATTTAAGCCATGATTAAGAGGGGTATTTATTCTGCTCGATATAAAAGTAAAGAGGGTGGGTGCTGAGTAATAAATAAAAAGGCTGAATGAGAAAATCATTCAGCCTTTCTTGTAAGCGCATTATAGTGCGAATATTTTAATTACGTTGTAACTTAACCAATAAAGCTAATGTAAGTTTGTAGAATAATTAAGTTCACTATATCAATAAAGAAAGCACCAACAATTGGAACTACCATAAAGGCTTGTGGCGATGGACCAAAGCGAGACACTAAAGAGCCCATATTCATTACTGCTGTTGGTGTTGCTCCTAATCCAAAGCCACAATGGCCACCAGCCATAACAGCGGCGTCATAGTTTGACCCCATTACTCTGAAAGTGACAAAGTAAGAGAAGAAAGCAAGAACAACGGTTTGAACCGATAAAATAATAAGAAGTGGAATCGCAAGATCAAAGATGTTCCACAATTTTAAACTCATTAATGCCATTGCTAAGAACAGAGCCAACGAAACGGTTCCTAAGATATCAACAGTTTCAGTATCAATCTTATGGATTTTTGTTACCTCAGTAATATTAGTGATGAAAACACCAATAAATAAAGCGTAAACAAAATCAGGAATTTTAAGCCAAGCAATATCAAAGCTGCCTACAAAATCACTTAAATGGCCAGCGCCTACAACACAAATGAGTAGAATGAATAAGGTTTCGGTCACTTTTTTTGCCGTCACTTTTTCTTCTTCTCGTTCATTGTAAGTGACGAGTTCAGGAAAGCGGGTATGGGTATCCACACCGGTGCCATATTCTGATTCTAATTTATGTTTATGAATCAATTTTTGTGCAATCGGGCTACCGATTAAGCCACCCATAACCAAACCAAAGGTCGCAGATGCCATTGCTAGCTCTAGCGTGTTTAGATGATAAGTTTCAGCAAACGTTTGGGACCAAGCAGCACCCGTACCATGACCACCAGATAAAGTGATCGAACCAGCAATAAGACCCATTAATGGATTTAAGCCCATAGCACTTGCTAAACTAACACCAACTGCATTTTGAATAATGATATAGAAAGAGGCAACAGCAAGGAATAAGAATACCTTTGTTCCGCCTTTTATCAGTTGTGTATAGTTCGCTGCTAAACCGACAGTACTGAAGAACATCAACATGAATGTACTTTGTAGCGGCAATGAAAACTCAAGATTAATCCCTTGAAAATGCAAAGCGGTAATAGCAAAAGCGACGATTAATCCGCCAACAATGGGTTCTGGAATATTGTATTTCTTAAAAAACACAACTTTAGAGTTGATTAGGTGGCCTAGAAAAAGTACGGCGATGGCAATTAAAAAAGATTCTAGTGCGCCGATAGATAGAGTGTTTGTCATAGTACCTCGAAGTTCAAATATCAAACCAATAGGCTGTCCTAGTAATACGAAAGTACGAGAATAAATTAAAAATTTATGTATTTAAATTCACTTACTGGATTGATATTGTTTAATTTCAGGAGCGGATAGTAGCACTTTTTTGCTGCGGTTTGGGTTGCCTTAATGTAAAAAATATAATAATACTGTTAATGGCTGATGAAATTAGGTGTATATACTTGATTATTCATCATAAAAAAGAACAATACTGCCACCACGAAGAGCACTCCCGACATTAAAAGTAAACCCAATGCCTACATTATCTACTAAATCGATCCATTTACGCGTATCGATTAACCATGCAATATTGAACTCATAATAATAATCGGTTCCGAGTGGCTTATTTACATCGCCGCCAAGATCAACACGTTTGGCTTTTAGGTACAATACTTGAGCAAACTGGTTCCATCGGGTCATGTTGTAACGTAATTGTACGCTATTTACAAAACGCCACACCTCAGGATGAACCTCTGAGCTGTAGTCTGATGAACCACCAAAACCTTGTCCGTTAGCATAATGATAACTGTTGTTAAAACGCCACTCTCCCCATGGCGCGACTTTTTTATATTCGAAGCTCATTTTAGGTTCAATCATAAATACATTCGTGGATACGTTATAAAAGACACCATCTAAAGCGGGAGAAAACTTTTGGCTGTACACACTATTGTAGCTGTGTGAATTACGGTAATGCATCAAGTGTAGTGCAGTACCAAATGAGATGGTCCAATTTTCTGCAAAAATATAATTTTGAGCGTATTCGGAATACAGCCCGAACACTTCATCAACATCTGAATCAGGGATCGCTTTATTTTGAAACTTGACATCAATGTCGGTATTGACGTAAGAGGCTCTTACCGTTATCTCATGAGACCATAAAGAATCTGCATCATCATTTAATGTGAAGGTGTATGGCAACGAATAAACCGTCATTTGATTTCGTAATTGAACGGAGTCTGAACTTCCTAATCCGTTATCTGGATTTTCATCTTTAGAAATGTATCTATTGGGATTAAAATCTGCAATCCCGAAGGTGATCATGTTGCTGTCGGAGAGAACAAGAGCCGTCTTCAAACTGTTGTGCAGGCGTGAATTCACGAGCTGAGGCTTTATTTATTGTGTGAATAAACAGAAAAGCAATAAGTAAAGAAAATAGGCCTCGCGTCATTCGTGTACCCTTTAAAAAATCATCTCTATAATTTAGTCTAAAATAATGGTTTATTCCACTAAAAATCAGAGTGTTATTACCTATTTTCCTAAAACTGATAAGACAATGTATAAATAAAAAAGCACGCCATTACATTTGCGTAAAGTAGCGTGCTTTAAGGTAACGTATTTATAACCTATTGCTTATTTTATAAAGCCACCAGTTTGATGGGTCCATAATTGGGCATAAATACCGCCGAACTCAACGAGTTCTTTATGGGTTCCTTGCTCAACAACTTGGCCTTGGTCCATGACAATTAAGCGATCCATTGCGGCAATCGTTGATAGACGATGAGCAATAGCAATAACGGTTTTTCCTTCCATTAATTCATCTAGGCTGTCTTGAATAGCGGATTCTACTTCAGAATCAAGTGCAGAGGTTGCCTCATCTAAAATCAATAGAGGGGCATCTTTTAACAACACGCGAGATATAGCAACTCGTTGGCGTTGACCACCAGAGAGTTTCACTCCTCTTTCACCAACTTGTGCATCATAGCCAGTACTGCCATAAGAATCCGTTAAGGTTTCTATAAACTCATGAGCTTGTGCTTGTCTGGTTGCTGCAAACAACTCTTCATCAGACGCATCAGGACGACCATATTTGATATTGTCACGAATAGAGCGATGAAGTAGGGAAGTATCTTGGCTCACCATGCCTATCTGACTACGTAGTGAATCTTGAGAAACATCGCGAATATCATGGCCATCAATAGATATAGACCCTGATTCAATATCATGGAAACGAAGTAACAAGTTCACTAATGTTGATTTACCAGCACCAGAACGTCCCACCAACCCTATTTTTTCTCCCGGTTTGATATCAAGGTTTAGATTATTAATAACTCCTTTGTTCTCGCCATAATGGAAGTTAACATTCTTAAATTGAATATTTCCATGCTTAACAGAAAGCTCTGTAGCGTCAGGTTTATCATTGATGGTAATTGGTTTGGATAAGGTATTCATTCCATCCGTCACCGTGCCTAGGTTTTCAAATAGGGAGCTTATTTCCCACATGATCCAATGAGACATACCATTGATACGTAACGCTAAACTGATCGCAATCGCAATAGCCCCAACAGATAACTCATTATCAATCCACAGCATGATAGAAACCGCGGTAATTGAGAAGACTAATAAGTAGTTAATGATCTCTACAGAGATATTAATGCCAGTAGCTAAACGCATTTGTTTATGAACCGTCACTAAAAAATCGTCCATGCCTTCTTTCGCGTATTCAGTTTCGCGCTTACTGTGGCTGAACAATTTGATCGTATTGATGTTGGTGTAACTGTCGACAATGCGTCCTGTCATTGTAGAACGAGCATCGGCCTGCTTCTCTGAAACGGCTTTCATTCTAGGGACGAAGTAAAATTGAATTGCAATGTATGCCGCAAGCCAAATAAGCATAGGTAACATGAGACGCCAATCTGCCTTTCCTACCATCACAATCATGGAGGTAAAATAAACAGAAATATAGATAAGCACATCAAGTAGCTTCATTACGGTTTCACGGACCGATAATGAGGTTTGCATTACTTTTGTTGCAATACGACCAGCAAAATCATCTGAATAAAAAGAAACACTTTGTTTTAAAAGGTATCGATGCGCTTGCCAGCGAATAGCCATTGGATAATTACCCAATAACGTTTGGTGTGTAATTAATGAATGCATCAAGATTAAAATTGGCATTCCAATAACAACAAGAATACCTAACCACATTAAGGTTTGTCCTTCCTGTGCTAAAAAGGTGTCTCTGTTATGAGTGGATAGCCAATCAACTAATTGCCCCATAAACCCAAAAAGAGACACTTCAACCATGGCGATGATAGCACTAAGTACTGACATGCCGATTAAAGGAACTCCGAACCCTTTGGTGTAATGGCGACAAAAAGCATACAACCCTTTTGGTGGTTGTTCTGGTTCTTGTTCAGGGAAAGCGGTAGTGATCCGCTCAAAGAATTTAAACATACTTTAAGCCTATAATTATAAAGAAATTGTTTGTTTAATCTAATGAATGATTAAACAAGGAATACGTGTGCAGATTTTGCTTTCTACATGCCGTTAACATAACCTAAATAGCGTATTTATGTAATCAATTTTGTAAATTAAATCAACGCGTTTAGATAAATAAGTGGTCGCAAGGGACATGAAAGAGGTATGATAAAAGAAATACAAATTATGATGGTTAAACCAATGAAAAAGATCCCAACAAATATTATTACCGGTTTCTTAGGGGTAGGGAAAACAACCACTATCTTGCAGTTATTGAAGAACAAACCTGAAGGCGAATCTTGGGCTGTTTTAGTCAATGAATTTGGTGAGGTGGGTATTGATGGTGCTTTCTTATCTGAAGCAGGGGCATTAATAAAAGAAGTGCCTGGTGGTTGTATGTGTTGTACTGCTGGTTTACCTATGTCAGTTGGGATTAATGCGCTATTGCGTCAAAAACCAGATCGTTTAATCATTGAGCCAACAGGCTTAGGGCATCCTAAAAAGATCATTGCGATTCTCCAATCTGAAAACTATGAAAAATACATTGATTTAAAATCAACCATCGGGCTTGTAGATCCTCGAAATTTGTCGGATGAGAAGTACACCAGCAATCAAAATTTTAATGACCAACTCGGTATTTCTGATGTGATCGTGGCAACGAAAATGGACATGGCTTCAGACTACGATAAATGTTTATTTTCTTCATGGGCAAAATCGTTACCTCATCAACCAAAGACTGCAACGATCAATCATGGTGAACTGCCTTTACATTGGTTAGATGAAGACAGAACGGTTGAATTGACGATAGAAGAGCATCATCACCATCATGCAGAGCAAGATATTGTGGAAATGATACTGGAACCTGGACAAAAATTTCTTCGTAAAGAAAATAAGGGTCAAGGCTATGTTAGCTGTGGTTGGTTCTTTGGTGCGGAATCGGTATTTGATTTTGATGAGCTGTTTTCGATGTTGTCGGATTTGAATGCTGAGCGAATTAAAGCGGTAATGAACACGAACAAAGGCTTTTATGCTTTTAATGTGGCAAATCGTGTGGTGTCAGTCAATCAGTTAAGTCTTGATGGCATGGAATCAAAACTAGAAGTGATTGATACTCAATTATTGCCTTGGGACACGTTAGAAGAAGTATTACTGAGTTTATTGATTAACGATAAAGAGTAAGAATGTTGTTTTTATTAATATAAATGCATAAAAAAGAGACCTATGATTGGTCTCTTTTTTATTGGAGCTAAAAGAATTAACGTTTATTTTTTAAGTAACGCTTACGACGTTCTTCTTTTTTCTTAATCTGTAATTCAATTTTTAACGCAGCATCACGCTCAACTTGTTCTAATTCAGCTGAAATCATTTCAGGTCGTTCTAGAGTCAATTGACCTAATGTACCAGAGCGAAGTTCATGAAGTAGAATTTCAGACGCTTTGTAGATATTGATTCGTCCACCAGATTGTAAACAACCACGACTGCGACCAATGGCTTCCATTAATTCTAAATCGTTATCTGGCAAATCTTCTAAATTGTAACGCTCTTTTAAACGTTCTGGATATTGCTGTGCTAGATACTCAACGGTATAGAAAGCAACTTCATCGTATTCCATTGCCGTATCTTTTACCGCACCAGTTGCAGCAAGACGGAAACCACTGTGTGGGTTCTCTACTTTTGGCCACAAAATCCCTGGGGTATCAGAAAGAACCACACCATTTTGAAGATTAATTCGTTGTTGGCGACGTGTTACTGCTGGTTGGTTACCCGTGATTGCAATCATTCGGCCAGCAAGTGTATTAATGATGGTTGATTTCCCTACGTTTGGGATACCCATGATCATAGTACGTACATTTTTACCCATCGCTTCACGGTGTGGAACTAATTTACGGCATCTTTCCATAATTTTATGGATTTCATCTGGGTTGTTAGTTGTCACTGCCATTGCTGTGACACCTTGCTCTTTCTCAAGATGCTCAATCCAAAGTTGAGTCACTTCTGGATCAGCTAAATCACGCTTGTTCAATACTTTAATACAAGGCTTATCTTGACGTAGAGAGGCGATCATTGGATTCTCACTACTGAAAGGGATACGAGCATCAAGTACTTCAATGATCACATCCATTTTAGGGATCACTTCTGCGATCTCTTTTTGAGCTTTGTGCATGTGGCCCGGGTACCATTGAATGGACATAGCGTGAATCCTTTAAAAATCAAAAACGCTATTTTAACGGCAAAGTAGCAAGAGTAAAGGGAAGTTACGCTGTGTGGTGGTTTTGTTGTAATGACGCTAATTTGATTAAGTAATAACCTTGAAAGTCAAAAATGGTAAAAATAAGGTGGTTGGTTAATCAAACGTTACTTATATTTTTGTAAGTGTCGCAATTAATGACTTAAATTATTAGTAAGTTATTGAAATGATGACATACAACTGGTTTACTTGTTACAAGTAACATTGATTGAGAGTTTTATGAGTAATTTACATACACAGCGTAAAACGCGACCGACATTACAAGACATCGCTGACCGGGTTGGCGTGACAAAAATGACGGTTTCTAGGTTTATTCGTGATCCGAATTCGGTCGCAGAAAAAACGCGCGAAAAAATATCCGCGATGATTAATGAGCTTGGCTATATTCAAAACCGCGCTCCAGCAATGTTATCTAAATCTTCCAGTAAAGCGATTGGCATTCTTCTCCCATCTTTATCTAATCAAGTTTTTGCCAATTTAGTTCAAGGTATTGAGCAAGTCACGAAAGAACGTGGTTATCAAACACTGATTGCGCATTGTAATTATGATGAATTAGAAGAAGAGGAACAAATTTCATTTCTACTTTCATATCAAGTGGATGGTTTGATCTTAACAGAAACGAAACATACTGATAGAACTCGTCAAATGCTTAAGTCCGCGGGCGTTCCTGTTGTTGAAACGATGGAATTACCAGAAAACCCAATAGACATGGCGGTAGGGCTGGATCATATGGAGGCTGCATACCATGTAGTGACCCAAATGATAGCCAGTGGCAAACGTCATATTATGTATTTTGGGGCTCGTTTAGATACTCGAACGAAGCTGCGCCGACAAGGGTATGATAAAGCAATGATCGAAGCTGGTTTGCTTGCTCGTCATATTTTGACTGATGAACATTCAAGTTTTACGTTAGGTGGAGCCTTGTTAATTGAAGGGCTTGAGCTTATGCCTGAGCTTGATGGTATCTTTTGTACTAATGATGATATCGCTATTGGTGCAATGATGGAATGTGCGCATAGAGGTATTTCGGTTCCTAATGACATCAGTATTGTAGGTTATAATGCGTTAGATATTGGTCAAGCTATCTCGCCAAGACTGGTTAGTGTTGATACGCCTCGCTTTGACATTGGTAAAAAAAGTGCAGAATTATTATTAGATGCTTTAGCGAATAAAAGACAAGATCAGAAAGTGGTCGATATGGGCTTTTCATTGACTGAAGGCGATAGTCTGTAATCAATGACAACGTAAGATAATCATAGATATAAAAGAGGGCTTATTATGAATAAGCCCTCTTTTATTTATTGGTGTTTTTTATTTAGAGACTCATTTAGCTATACAAGAATGAGGCGCCTTCATCAGCACCAGAGACGTTATCTCTAAATACTTTAAAAATGTCTCTTCCCCATGTTTGCTGGCTTAGTTCTGTATCACAGTGCTCAATTGCTCTAAGGTTCGTATCTGAAAGATTATTAACGGTACCTTGCGTTGCATCTAGGCGGATAATATCACCTTCTTGAATTAAGCTGATTGCACCACCACGAAGAGCTTCTGGAGACATGTGAATTGCTGCTGGGATTTTCCCTGATGCACCAGAAAGGCGACCGTCAGTCACTAAGGCAACTTGGTAACCTGATTTTTGAATGTTACCTAAAATTGGCATCAGTTTGTGAAGCTCTGGCATCCCATTCGCTGCTGGGCCATTGAAACGGACAACTACGATACAATCTTGATTTAGTTCCCCACGTTTATAGGCGGCTTCGACCTCATGCTGGCAATGAAATATTTTCGCTGGCGCTTCAATAATGCGATGTTGTTCAGCAACGGCTGAAACTTTGATAACAGATTTACCAAGGTTTCCTGATAGCATTTTGATGCCACCAGAACGTTGGAATACAGAACCTGATGAGGCGATGACCGCAGGATTGGTTGTTTCTCCACAGTCATGCCATTCTAGCTTATTATCAATTAAGCTTGGACGCTTCATGTAGTCAGAAAAATCACCAAAAGCGGGCAGTGCATCGGTATTTAGTAACCCATTTTCATTCAAACGCTTCATTAGCATTGGTACGCCACCAGCACGTTCAAATTCATTGATATCAGCAGATCCATTTGGATAAACATTAACAAGAAGTGGAACAATATCAGATAAGTCGCTGAAATCTTGCCATGTAAGATGAATGCCCGCCGCGCGAGCCATCGCCACAAGATGAATAGTGTGGTTTGTACTGCCACCAGAGGCGAGTAAAGCAACGACACCATTAACAACGCTTTTTTCTGTAATGACATCACAAAGAGGGCGATAATTTGATGAATCAGCGGTCATTGATGCAATACGTATTGTTGCGTGTTCTGTTAATGCGTCACGTAATTCGGTATGAGGAGCAACAAAAGCGGAGCCGGGAAGCATTAATCCCATCGCTTCAAAAACGAGTTGATTTGTATTTGCTGTACCATAAAACGTACAAGTTCCCGGGGAATGATAAGAACCGCATTCCATTTCTAATAAAGCATCACGTCCGATTTTACCTGCTGCATATTTTTGACGAACATCTACTTTCTCATCATTAGTGACGCCGGTAGACATAGGGCCCGCAGGTATAAAAGCGGTAGGTAAATGAGCATACGTTAATGCGCCCATGACCTGTCCAGGTGCTATTTTGTCACAAATACCGAGTAATAACGTGCCATCAAACATGTTATGGCTTAATGAGAATGCCGTTGCTTGTGCAATTAAATCACGAGAGAAAAGAGACATATCCATGCCTGCTTGTCCTTGTGTTACACCGTCACACATAGCAGGGACACCTCCTGCTATTTGAGCTGTGTGCCCATACTGCGCCAAGATTTGTTTAATTTGGTCAGGGTAAGTTTTGTAAACTTGGTGTGCGCTAAGCATGTCGTTATAAGCGGTAATGATCGCTAAATTCATGCTTGTTAAATTCAGAATGTTTGCTTTTTCAGTAGAACAAGACGCGGCAACGGCGTGAGCTAAATTACCGCAAGAGAGTGACGCTTTTCCTTTCCCACTTAGTTTTTGTTCTTCTGTTTTTTTCATGAAAGCAGCGCGAAGGGTTTGGCTACGCTCTGTAATTCGTTGAGTTACCGAAATAATCGTTTTATGAATCATAGTGCTACCTTTATGCTGTTGTTTTATCTTTTAGATCATTTAGCGCCACAATAGAATGCTTAACGATGGTATCAATGTCAGTGTCTATATCGACAACGGCTACTTGATCTTCATTATCAGGGCGCTCTAATGTATTAAATTGGCTTTCTACCATATTAGATTTCATAAAATGGCCCTTACGTGCGGTCATTCGACTCATGATCAGATCAAAACTGCCATCAAGAAAAAGGAAGGTTACATTTTGGTTTCCATCGCGGATTTGATCTCGGTAACTTTTTTTCAACGCTGAACACACAATAATGCCTTGTTCATTCTTACTTTCTAAACTGAATGCAGCGTCACGGATACGCTCTAACCAAGGCTTACGATCATCGTCATTAAGTGGCTCGCCACGTGACATTTTTTGTATGTTAGCTTTTGGATGTAGGTCATCGCCGTCAATAAATTTTGCGCCAAGGTGCTGTGCTATTTTTTCGCCAATCGTACTTTTACCACTTGCACACACACCCATTACTATAATGCTGTTACCACTCATACTGACTCCTGTTTAGTAATCTGAGCGAGATCTCATTTTTGATAGATACTGATAAATTTAACTTTATATTATTTAAGTTACGGGTAACATGTTACCCGTAACTCTTAGGGCTGTAAACTAAAAATAACCAATAATAAATACAATATTTAGGTGGATAAAATGGAATTGATTAGTCAAAGTAGTGATCCTGTTTACTTGTTATCAATCGCGGTATGTTCAATTATCGCGTTGCTAATATTAATAATGAAGTTAAGAATTCATGCGTTCGCAGCATTGACATTAGTTAGCTTAGGTACCGCTCTGGCAGCGGGTGTTTCTGTTGATAATGTTGTACCAACAATGATGTCTGGTTTTGGTGGCACTCTTGCTTCTGTAGCTCTGCTTGTTGGTCTTGGGGCGATGATTGGTAAAATATTAGAGGTGACTGGCGGGGCGAAAGTGCTGGCAGATACACTGATTAATCGTTTTGGTGAAGATAAAGCGCCACTGGCGTTAGGGGTTGCCTCTTTACTGTTTGGTTTTCCAATTTTCTTTGATGCAGGCTTAATCGTAATGATGCCTATCATCTTTAGTGTTGCCAAACGCTTTGATGATTCACCAATAAAATACGCATTGCCTTCTGCGGGTGCATTCGCGGTTATGCATGCGTTTGTGCCTCCTCATCCTGGTCCTGTTGCTGCATCTGAATTATTGGGCGCGGATCTTGGCTTACTATTAATGGTTGGTATTCTTGTTGCGATTCCAACATGGTATTTTGGGGCGTACTTATTTGGTCTATACGCAGGTAAAAAATTCAATATTCCATTGTCGAAAGGAATATTCGGATCAGACGTTATTATTGATGAAGATAAATTACCTAAATTTACGACAGTACTTGCGATTCTAGTGATGCCAGTATTGCTTATTTTTATGGATACCGGATTAAGCACGCTTGCCGTTGCTGGTGTTATTGATGGTAAAGCGGCATTAGTTGAATTCTTGCGTATGCTAGGTAAAACCCCGGTAGCACTTCTTATTACGCTATTAACTTGTTTGGCTGTATTTGCAAAAGATTACGGTATGAAACAGTTAGAGAAACTGTGCGGCGATTCTTTAGCTCCAATTTGTGCGGTGATTTTGGTCACCGGTGCTGGTGGCATGTTTGGTGGAGTATTGCGTGCTAGTGGTATTGGGGAAGCACTGGCAGGTGTGTTATCGGATACGGGAATGCCAATTATTCTTGCTGCATTTTTAATATCTACTTGTTTACGAGTGGCTCAAGGCTCTGCAACTGTTGCTCTTACGACAACGGCAGCTCTTATTGCACCTATTGTTGCTCAAACGGCGGGCTTAAGTGAATTTGACTTATGTTTCATTGTCATCGCGATTGCTGGTGGTGCAACGGTGTTGTCTCACTTTAATGATTCAGGTTTCTGGTTGGTTTCTCGTTTGCTTGATATGGATGAGAAAACAACACTTAAAACATGGACAGTAATGGAAACATTACTTGGAACGATTGCATTTGCGATTGTGGCTGTCCTAAGCGTTATCTTATAAGGTTAAAAAATGAAAACTATTGAACAACGATTGAAAGAAATAAAAATTGTCCCAGTTATTGCGATTAACAGTGCAGAACAAGCCTTGCCATTAGCTAAAGTGCTTATGGACAATGGATTACCTTGTGCTGAAGTGACGTTTAGAACAGAAGCCGCCGTTGAATCAATTCGTTTAATGCGTGAAGCGTATCCTGATATGTTGATTGGCGCAGGTACCGTATTAACCGCTGCACAAGTTGATCAAGCAATTGAAGCCGGCGTTGATTTTGTTGTGAGCCCTGGGTTCAATCCAACAACGGTAAAATATTGTCAACAACGTAATATGCCGATCATCCCTGGAGTAAATAATCCAAGCTTAGTCGAGCAAGCAATGGAAATGGGACTAAAGACATTAAAATTCTTCCCAGCAGAACCATCTGGTGGCATTCCAATGCTAAAAGCATTGACGGCGGTTTATCCTGTTAACTTTATGCCTACTGGCGGAGTGAGCCCAAGTAATGTAAATGATTATTTGGATATTAAATCGGTTGTTGCTTGCGGTGGTACATGGATGGTACCGACAGATTTAATGGATAAGGGTGATTGGGATAGTATTGCCGAATTAATTAAATCTCTATAAGTAATAATGCTAAAACTCACGATACATTTTATCGTGAGTTTTGTTCCATCTGTCCGCTATCAAATAATGATTAAATATTTATTTGAATGTATATTCATTATTTGATGAGTTGTAATGCACCCATCCTCTATTTCTTTTCTATTGTTCATTAAGTGTTTTTATATTTATGAAATTTCGACCTGAACCGATCTTAATCATCACCACCTTTTTAGCCGCTGCTGGTTGGGTTTTTTCAAAAGAAGCGATTCAAGGATTACCTCCGTTTGGTTTTATTGGTATTCGCTTTATATTCGCTTCATTATGCCTTTTACCTTTTTGCTTTAGTGCACTAAAAAAAGCCGATGGACAAGATTGTTTTCGTTCAATGGGGGTGGGAGTATTACTTGCGGGTTCCATTTTTTGTTGGATCTACGCTATCTCTATCAGCGATACGTTAGGTGAAGGCGCGTTTATAATGAGCCTCTCCATGCTGTTTGTTCCTTTATTGGCGTGGCCATTGTTTGGTTCTAAACCACCACGTGCATTTTGGTATTCATTACCGATTGCATTTATTGGTTTGTTTCTACTGTCATGGAGTGATGGATGGAATATTGCAACGAGTCAACTTTGGTTTATTGCTGCTGCTGTTGGGCTTGCTACGCACTTTAATTTTAACAGTAAATATTCGGCCAGTTTACCGACGATATTACTCACTACATTACAGCTATTTACCGTTGGTTGCTTGGGCGTAGTGTTGTCGTTTTTCTTGGAAACGTGGCCGGAAGGGGTAAGTTTAATTACCTGGAAGTGGGTATTATTAAGTGTCTTACTTGCTACAAGTTTGCGTTACTTAATGCAAACTGTAGGTCAAAAGTTAGTCAACCCAACGAATGCCGCTATATTGATGCTACTTGAACCTATTTGGACAATGATGTTAAGCGTGTGGGTATATGATGAATCGATGCCTCTTAATAAAATCCTCGGATGTGCATTGTTACTGCTGTCTTTATTTTTCTACCGCTTTAGCCAGGTTAGACCAAAATTCCGTCTTTGAGGCTATGCGGCTTTATGCGTTTGCTGCTGTAGTGGCAGAGGCTTGCCCAAATGAAAACCTTGAAAATAATCAATGTTCAAGGTTTTCATCTGTGTGTATTGGGCTAGTGTTTCTACGCCTTCAATCACAATTAATACATTCTCTTTTTTGGCGAGTTGGATAGCAGACAACAAGGGGAATGTATTTCCTTCCTCATATTTTATCAAAAGCGTTCGGTCGATTTTTAAAATACTTGGTTTTAAAAGAGAAACTCGATGCTCGCAAGAAGCTTCTGAACCAAAGTCGTCAATAGCGACATTAAATCCGTGCGATTTTATGTTTTCTATTGCTGAACGTAATTTTTCTTCATCATTATAATGAAACTCGAGTAATTCAAGAGTGACTTGTTGTGGGGAAAGTCCTAAATGTTTAATTCGATATTCAAGTAAAGAAGTGTTCATGTTTGGTATCTTATCAGCGTGAAAATGGATTGCTGATTCGGGCAAGATATTAAGAAAAAGTAAGCTATCGCTTTGGGAGAAGAGGGCAAAATTACGGATATGAATAATACGACTAAGGCGTTCGATGTTTAGTTTTTGCTCGATAGTTTTAGTGGTGTCCTTAAAGAATAAATCAGGTCTTATAGAGAGCATGTTTACATCATAGATACGTAATAAAGCTTCATAACCAATCGCTTGTCGGTTAACATTAAAGATAGGCTGAAATACGCTTTGCAATAAATATTCTTCATATTTTGAATAGAATGAACCATCCTCGCCCAAAAATAAATACCCTTCAAATTGCTCCTGAGTGACTAATAACATGCTTTACTCCATAAAATAGCATCTGTTATTGATATATCAATCACCCTTAGTTATCAAGTTGCGGCTTATTATTTACGATATGAATCACAGAATAAAATATTCTGTAAGTAGCTTATTTCTATGATTAATTAATTATTTTCATACAGCTTAATATCCATATAGAAATGAATTCATTAAACAATGATTTAGCATTTCTATATGTTATTAATTACATACTGCCTACAACTGCTTGATTTTATCGACTAAGCTGAAGAGTGGCTTAGATTTCATGATGTTTCATTGAGAGACATCATGATTATTCATAATATAGAGTGGACAAATTTTTTATAATGAAACGATTTTCTCATTTATCATCTCTGATGTTTAACTTATTTGTATTAGTAGTCAGTATTTTTAGTAGCAGTGATGTTTCTGCTGCTGATATTACTATTGATATTACTTCCGATGAAACGGTCTATGAGAATAATACGAATGTTACGTATCAAATTACGGTAACAAATATTAGCCCGAACACAATTAATGATATATCAGTTCAATCTGATTTTATGTCCGTGACATCAGGAACTGAAAATGCTTTCGAATCAACGTCTATTTTAGGAACGTCTACTTTTCTATCTAACGAAGGTGATTATAATTCTGCTGGGGATTTAAACGTTAGTAATGCGAGATTAAGAAGTGGAGGGGTGTTAACTTACACAATAAAAGCATTAACCTCCAATATAATAACGGGCGATATTTCGGTTATCGCAACAGTGACTACGCCAACAGAAACGGTGTATACCCCTCCAATTACCGTAACGCCTGCACCCTATACGTACACTCTTGAATTATCGGTTAATAAAACAAATTACATTATTAATAATACGTTGGCCTATACATTAAAAGTGGAAAATATTGGTAGTTACAAAGTTCAAAACCTTTCTATTAATCAATTGTTTTCATCTCTGACTGGTGAATCGATAAGTGGAATGGTTATTCCTAATTTTTCTAGTGTTGTTATTAATGCTACGACGAGCGGGGTTGAAACTAATGCTGGTTTATTTTTACCTTCTGGTGATTTAGCGGTAACTGAGGCCACGATAGATATCGGTGGCAATATAACTTATACCATTCAAACCGTTGTTTCAGGCAGTCTTATCAGTGACATTGTCACTTCTGCGGCGGCGCTGACTAAAGACGGAAGTGTAAATAGTAATGAATTAATTACGCCTCCAACTATTGGGGAGTTAGATATCACATTACATGAATTTGAAAGCTCCAATAGTTATCTTGTAAACAATGAAATGAGAATTGAGTTAACCGTTAAAAATACTGGTTCAGGCATTGTTAGCGATTATGTGGTTCAACATAATATTAACGCTCTGATTTCTGATTTAGGCAACGATTTAGATCAAGCTCGATACGATAGCTCAGATGTGAGATCTAATCCTTATATTTCTTGGACGAGCAAAGTTACGTCGATAGGAAATAAATCCATTTCGGCGTTAAATACGAGTGGGGAAGTGGCGAATCAAATCTTTGATGATACGGTTTCTGTATATCCAGACGAAGAGATTAGTTATTTAATTACGGCTAAATTAACCCCTGTTACTATCGGTGAAATAGAAAATTTAACGGCAAGAGTGCTTAAAAATGATGGTTCTTTGGCCGATCCAATTAATACTATTTCTGGAGTAATTGATCCTGAATATGTTTTAAACCTAAACGACCCTGAAATTAAAATATCAAAAACAACAACTCAAAGTGAATATATTCCCGGAGGAGAGGTTGTCTATGACATTACGGTTGATAATACGTCGAACAAATATTTTGCGAACAATCTGATTATTGTTGATAAATTATCTTGTATTCAGACAGAACAGGCAGGAGGTGTTGGTAAAGGTAGCGCCTTTAGTTCGTGGAAATTAGATGTTGTTAATGGATCAGATACAGAAGGCACGGATGCAGGTGACTTCAACTATGGCGCAACTAAAATAGGTGATTTAACCATATCACCTGATATTGCGCCTGCTAAACAAGTACATTATAAATTAACCGCGACAGTTAGTGACACCAGTATTGGACCGATTATTGATAATAACCTGACTTGTAATGATGATATTTCAGAGACGGGAACTGGGGTTCAAATGCCAGATGACAGCTTGTCAGTTACCAAGGATGTCGATGATTACTATTATTCTTCAGGGCAACGATTAACTTATACTATTAAAGTCACTAATAATGGTGACGGTTTCGCGGATCAAATATCGGTAATAGATGATCTAGCATCAATAATGGTAACGGATATTTATGGTCATAGTGTGCCGGCTTATTCCTCTTGGATCATCACGGCCAGCGCGAAACATATTGATGGTACCGCCGCAAGTTCAACAGATACAGGGTTTTCAGGAGTCATTACCTCGCCAACGATTTTAGATGTGAAAGCAACCATTGAACCAAAAACAATAATAACTTACACGATAAGAGCGAGAACGATACCAACAGCTAACGGTGAAATTAATAACCTCGTTACTATTGATGAGAGAATAATGGCTGACAGAGCATCTGTGCCTAAAGATTTTGCAGTTTCAATTGAAAAATTTGTAAAGGTTGACGGTGCTTCTGCGTTTAGTCGTGAGCAAACGTATTACTCTAAACCAGAAAATACGGTGACTTATCAACTCGTGGTTAAAAATGACAAATCTAATGGCTATGCGACTAATGTAAATATTACTGATGAAATATCGAGTATTGAAGCAGATATGTTAGAACCCGATAATACGCCTATGACGGTATTCAGTAGCTGGACGATTGAGCATGAAGTTAATATTATAGATACATCGGATCTTTCTGCTCAAGAGCAAGCAGACTTAATTGCAGCTACCGATACAGAGGTTGCTGTTGATAATCAAAACTTAGATACGACAGCTCAAATTCCGCCTAACGTTGAAATTATTTATACTATTACCGCTAATATTGATCGCTCTGATGAAAACAGAATAGTTTGGGGTCGATTTAATAATATTGCGACAGTAGCAACACCCGATAACGGCCGCTCCAATTCAGAGAATGCTTGGGTTATACCTAAAGATCCTGATGTGTTTGTCACAAAAACAACCAGTAACGATAATTTTGAAATTGGTAAAGAAGTTGTTTTTAATATTTATGTATTTAATAAAGGCGCAGGGTTTGCTAACGATGTAGATGTTTTTGATGATATTGATGGAATGGGAGTATTCAACTCTGGTTGGACAATTGAGGCACTAACAGACTCTCATTTGAAATCGGGAAGCTATGCCGATAATAAATCGACATGGCCAGACGGAGGCAATATTCAATCAAAAGTGGATATTGATCCTAAAGAGTCATCAGGCAGTTTTGATGGCATGGGCTATGTTGCTTACAAAGTTATTGGAATAGTTAAAAATGACTATTCTCCTTCTGAAATATCTAATACCGCTGAAATTCATGATCCTGCAACAGGTACCGACCACTCTTCGACTGCTGAAGTGGGTAAAGATATTGTACTTAGCCGATTTAATGTTTCCATATTGAAAACGTCGGATAAAGTAAAAGTTACCCCAGGGGAAGACATTACTTACAGCATTACGTTATACAACAATAGTAAAACGGTTACGGCTAATAATTTAACCGTAGTTGATTATATGGCGGATATTAAAGCGGTATTAGCGAATGATAAAGATGATCATTTTGAGGATGATAAAGAGCAATCTCCATTTGAATATTGGTCTATTAAATTAGATGGGGAGACTGTGTTTGGTGCACAAAATAATGATAATTTTATTTATCCTCCAAGCGGTTCATCAACGACGCTTAACTTAGCTCCTCAAGCATCAAAAATATTTCACATTAAAGCTAGAGTGAAAGATAACTTTGTAGGTTCTGATAATACCTCAGACTCACTGACGAATTTGTTGCCTAATGATGCTTATGTTTATCGTGATTTTGGCGAAGTGGCCGAAGCTTCACATGTTTCACATCATGAAAATGAGCGAGTGTGGCAAGGCTCTGATACGATTCGAGAGCTTTATGTTAATGGCAACATTGAACAATACTACACCCCGGGTGACACATTAACTTATACGATTAAAGTACTTTCAACGACCGGATATTTAAATGATCATAATGTTGATGAGAATATAAAAGGACTTAGTGTTCAGTTAATGGATGGAACCTATGCCAATCCATTCTCTGATATTTTTAGTGTAAAGGTTGAAAAAGAAGACAGTGATGGTGGTGCAGGAACAACAGACGGCACATTAGACGGTGTAGTTGAAGATGATAAAAATATAGACACAACGATAGATGTTGCTGGTGGTGATTATGTTTTATATACCGTTGAAGGGATTGTTAGGGATGATGCTGTTGGAAATATTATTATTGGCGGAACAACATTAAGACCGAATCAATTCCATTTATCTTTTTCTAAAGAAGTGGATGAAATTAATTATGAGCCAGGTGAAACATTAACCTATCATTTGATAATTACGAATGATGAGAAAGGTAATGCTTATGATATTCCTGTATTAGATGAAATATCAAAAGTAGAAGTTGAATTAATAGATGGTTCTCTTGGATCTGCATTTGAGCCTAATTGGACGATAGTAACTCAAGTGAGTGGTGGTGCGGTTGGAGGTAATGCCCAAATTGGTACAGTCGAAGATGGAAAAGACATAGATACCAATGCATCGATACCAATGGGAGCTACGATTGATTATGTTGTTACCACAACTGTAAACCCTGCTGCTGTCGGAGATATAACTAATATTCTGACAGTTAATGGGGATCATGTAAGTGAATTGTCAAAACCAAATGCTCAGAAATTTGATGATGAAAAAACGATCCTTGCTTATTATGATACTGATGGAACAACGGTATTGCCAAGTGGATTAGATGGTTATAAGCCTGATGGGTTTATCGAGTATCAAATTGAAATTCGTAATGATAATAATGTACATTTGAATGATATTTCTATTGTTGATGAAATCAGCAAGATAAAGACTCAGTGTTACGATTTAAGCAATGGCACAACCGTTAGCTGTAGTGCTTTTGACCGTTGGAGCATAAGTTCAGAATCAGATGGAAGTTCAATTTCTAATCCCGGTATTGTCGAGAATAATAAAGACATAAATACAGAATTTGATTTAGCGTCAACAGGCTCAACATTACTTCAGCCATTTGTACGTTATACAATTAAAGCACATATCAGAAAAGAAGCGGTTGGTAGTTTTTATAATTCAGCTAAGGTCGACAATGAATATAAAATGACATCCGATCGTTCTGTTATGTTACCTGTAAATCTAATTAAAACCCATTTAGGTTATACAGATTCGACGTTATCAACACGAAAAACCATTTACGATCATACTGTTGATGGTGAGACGGTTTCTTATCATCTACGTTTAGAAAATACAGGCAATGGTCTTGAATATGGTAAATCTCTGATTGAGAAGTTTTCTGATTTACAAGTTAAGTTAGCTCAAACGCTAACAAGCCAAGCTGATAATCAGCAGGGACCAGTGTATGAACCGAATGGTTGGAAGGTAACCGCGACAACCTCAAATGAATCAATGACATCAATTGGAAACTTTATTGGAGGGGATAATGTTGATATTGATTTACCATTTATATCTATTGCTCCAGGTGGATGGATTGATTTTGTTATGGAATCTCGAATCCGTGAGGAGACTTTAAATGACTTTAGAGTGGTTCCAACTTATGGTTCGAGTGATCTACAAGCGGTACGTTTTAATGTTGAACCGTCTAATTTAAATGTCAGTAAAGAAATTATTTCAATTGATGGAAAGCCATATAGCAGTGGTGATTATTATAAACCGGGAGGTATTGTTGAATATCAATTTATTGTAGATAACACTGAGTCTGTATGGAATGATAATACGGTGATTAAAGACATACTCTCTAATATAACCGTTGAAGTGATCGGTGGTGGTATTGAGCCGGCTCTAATTAATACCAATATTAGCGATATTGTAAGCCGAGGATTAGATCTAAATATAGATACTAAGCCATTGGATTATGATCCCGGCAGTGACCTTGATATACAAGAATCTGATGGCCTTGATATTGGTCCTGAGGAAATAATAACGTTTACGATAACTGGTGAGATTCGTAAAGATGCGGTTGGTATTATTGACGGAAATACTGCCATTGGTGGAACCGACAGTGTCACCACCAGTACTATTCCACCAGCAGAGCCTATATTGGTCTTTGAAAAAGTCGTTACGAATACAACCGCAGATGGAGGTTCATGTTCATTTCCTTCAAATACAGGCAGTGGGTGTGAGTATAACCCTAATGGTCAGGTTACTTATCAAATAACCGTAATAAATGAAGGGGAAGGCATTGCTAACGATGTTCTGATTAAGGATCTTATTAGCACGATAAATACGTCGGATGGCGTGACTGCATTTTCTTCAAACAGTGTGAATTTGATTGATAGTCCGAGACCCTCTCGTTTTTCTATTAGTGGAAATTACAACGGTAACGGTGATTTAAATGCGACCTTTGATCTCATGCCAACAGATACTGTTGTATTCGAGATTAATGCAGAAGTCACTGGTGCCGCAACCGGTTCAATAACAAATACAGCAACCATTAATAGCGATACGACTAATAGCGTTATATTAAACGCGGGTACTGCAAAAATAATAGCGACAAAACAATCAGATATTGCCACCTATACACCAGGACAAACTATTAACTATACGATAGGAATTCTGAATAATTCGGATACTAACTCTGAAGTTATTATAAAGGATGATATTTCGAGCTTTTTAGTGGAGACCGCAGACGGTTCAATGCAGCCCGCATTAGATTCGTGGTCCATTTCTTCTCGTGTTGTTACTGATGGCGATCATGATTCTGTTCCTAGTTATACCGATATCAGTAGTTTACCGATCTCGGGAAATATTAACTCAACGATCAAAATGGCCGGAGAAAATGTCGACTCAACAAGAACGTTAGTTGAAATTATAATCACTGGTACCATTCGTAAAGACGCTATCGGCCAATTTACAAACGTGGTTTCAATTAATGGGAATAATTATCGCGTTAATGTGGGTTACGTTGTTCCTGAAAAAGGAGAACTGTCGGTAACCAAAAGTACGACGAAAATACCAGCAACCTACATTCCGGGAGAATCCATTGGGTTTGATGTCGCCGTTGAAAATACAGGTTCTGGTTATTTAACAGATGTTAATATCTCTGATTTAGTGAGCAATATTACCACTGATTTTGCGGCTCAATCACGACTAGGTGATGTATTTGAGCAATGGGACATTACCGATATAGTTATAACGGGGGTAGACCCATCATTATCTCAACCTATTCCAGGCACTGAGATTACAGGTACGAACGGATATGCCATTGATTACAATATTGCCCCAATGCAAACGGTCAACTTACATTTAGAAGGTAAGGTTAATGACAAAGCAATGGGTGACATCACCAATGAAGTTGTTGTCACAGACAGTGATGGAAATAAAAAAACAGCACAAGCAACGTATACACCAGAGAAGGCCGCATTAGTCGTAACAAAAGTCGTAGATAAACCAATATATGAGGCTGGCGATACACTGACTTATACGATTGAAATAACAAACACGACGGCAGCTTGGGCAAAAGACGTAAAAGTAACCGACTTCTTATCGACGATAGAAAGTACAACCATTGATGGTTCAGTCGTCACTGCATTTGTTCCTAATTCAATTGATATTATAGGGACGTCTTCAACGGGAAATTCGGTTATACCGATCATTAATAATAATGATATTAATGGCACGATTGAAATTGCGCCTAACGATACCGTGACTATTACCGCAAGCGGTCAATTGTTGGATAATCTTCATGGTGAAGTTAAGAACATGGTTACCGTTGAATTAGATGGCATCGTAAGTACAGCAGAAGCGATAAGTGTTCCTATTATACCAACGGTTACTTTAACAAAAGAAGCACCTATTGAGTTCTATGTCCCAGGAGAAACGTCTGATTATGTTGTTACGGTAACAAATGAAACTAATGGTTTTGCTGATGACATAAAGCTACAAGACATTATTTCTGGCCTTACGGTTGAAACAGTTGATGGAACCATTGAATCTGCCTTTGATTTTTGGACTCTTGATGTTGAAGTGTTGGACCCAAATACCGTTATCACAAGAACGCGTTCGACTTTTAATGAAGACATCGATGTCAATATCGACCTAGCACCGTTAGATACCGTCACATTTACTATTAGCGGTGATGTTAATAAAAACGCAGTTGGAGTTATTAAAAACACCGCAACGATGGCGTTTAATGGTATTTCCGTTGATAAAGAAGCTGAACTTAAACCTGAAGACCAGAAAGTGACTTTTAATAAAACACTTAAAGACGGTTCAAAAGAAGGCCCTTATAAAGCAGGAGAAGAATCAGAGTTTCATATTACGTTAATAAATGATGCTGCGAGCTTTGCACAAAATATTCAAATAACTGACTTAATCACAGATCTACAAGTCGAGACTGTTTTTGGTGTTATAGAGCAAGCCTTTAGCTCATGGAGTATTGATTACCGTATTCGTAATGATAAGTACGATACGACAACGATTAGTTCATTGCCTATTGGGGATGATATCGATGTTATTATCGATTTAGCACCAAGTGCAACGATTGAATTTATTGTTAAGGGGATCGTAAACCCGAAAGCATTGGGGGAGATCAGCAATACGGCCACAATGAATGACGGAATTTCAAGCATCGATTCAACAGCGTTATTGCAACCAGAAAGTGTTGTTTTGGTCGTGAAGAAAATCGCAGATAAAAACGAATACACGAACGATGACAATGAAATTACCTATACGTTGGCGGTGACCAATAGAGGTTCATCAGATGTGTCTGGTGTTCAATTAGTTGATGAAATATCGACGCTTCAAGGGGCGAATGGAAACCCTTTATTTACTGAATGGACAACCACGATTAAAGAAGCCCCTGGTTTATCTGTTGTAGCGACCGAAAGCTCTATTGACCTTAATTCGACTCAAACCTTAAAAGCGTATGAAGGTAACGGATTTATTATCACCGTTGTAGGGAAAATAGGTAAAGGGCTTGATGATGATATTACCAATACCTTTATCGCAACAACGCCTGGTGGAGAAACTGCTCAAGATAGTGTCACTATTCATGTGAAAAAATTTGCAGATAATGAAGGTCAACTAGAGGTAACAAAACAAGCACTTAAAGACTCGATTCAGGTAGGAGATGTCGTTGAGTATGAAGTGGTTATCGAAAATAATAATGAAGCTGAATTTAAAAGTGTCAAATTGGAAGATCGATATCCATCAGGCTTTCAGTATGTAGAGAATTCAACGGAGGTTACAAACAGTGGCCCTGACGGTGTTTTTGATACCGCAGATGACGTGTTTAGTAATCAAGAGCCAGCAGTGACTCAAGTTTTATCATTTTCTATCGGCGATATGCTTGCGTATGGCGCGAGTGGTTCAACCGTGCAAGAAAATGTCAGAGTCCGTTATCTATTACGAGCCACGGTAGGTACTACATTTGGTCAATACGTCAATACCGCTTATGCAATGACCCCTGCGGAAGGAATGACAACAGGACCGTTAGAGATCAAATCGAACATGAGCAGTGCGACTGTTGAAATTACCCCCGATAAAGTATTTGATACGGCATCGATTATAGGCAAAGTTTTTGAAGATAATAATGGGGATGGATATCAAGCTGATGCAACCGCTTTTGATATTAAATTAACCGCTAATATCGCTCACAGTAATTATGTCATGGGTTCTACGACGATAGAAATTGAAGGTGAAGAAGAAAGCCTAAAAGAAAAAGGCATAGTTCCTATTAATCAAAGCATTGTAATTGATCATCTATTTGGGTTATCGAGAAATAGAACGCTACCAGAAGGGAATATAGCGATTGTCCAATTTGCGACAAAAAACAAAGATAAATTCGATTTTACCGTAACAACGGCTGACGGTTCTCATATCTCATTCAGTAAAGACGGTGTGATAAACATAGAGCATTTAGGAAACAAAAAAGATCAGCTTGCTGCAGAAAATCTGAAAATAACCCGTAATCTATACAAGGATAATAACCAGTATTTATGGGAAATTGTCATTGAAAATATGGGGATCTATGAGGACGGTATACCAGGTGTAAGATTGCTTACGGTTGAAGGTATCGTTATTGAAACCGATGAATATGGGCGTTATCACGTGCCAGATCAATGGGTTCTCAATAAGAAGGGAAAACAATTCTTAGTTAAAGTTGACACCGATTCATTACCGACAGGAATGAAAGTAATCAGTGAAAACCCGAGAGTATTAAGAATTTCACCAAATCAATTAACGAAATTTAATTTTAGTGTTCAAAAATAAATAACTCAAAACTATAAAAATAAAGAAGTTATTAGGAGAAGTATGAAGTTATTCAATAAGAGTCATGCAACGTTATATGCACTGTATGTATTCCCATTAATGACGCTAGCAAAAGAAACAGATGACTTACAACAGCTGGATTCCAACGCGATGGATATCACAGTGGATGTTAGTGAGCAAACAGACAGTTCTCGTATTTATTTAGATGAAGGGGCAATCTGGGCGAGTCGTGATATTACCAAGTTTAATCCTGTTTTAGATTTAAGTGCGACGGATGAAGTTGAAGTCGACGACGGGAAACTTATTAACCCATTAAACTTTTCCGTTGACACTAATTACAGTTATTACATTAGCTCTTGGGAGCTTGAAGTATATCGTGGTGCTGATCGCCACCTGTCTCAGCCTTTAGCTGTGATGAAAGGTGAAAAGCTTGCAAACAGTACCGATATTGAATGGGACGGCTCAACAGACGTTAATTACAGATTTAAGCTTGGGCAGCAATTGTTGTTTCGATTAAAAGTGTGGGACAAAGATGGAAATATGGATGTGACAACCATAGGGGTTGTTGATACCGTGCGTCCGGATAAAGAATTGTCTATCGATAAAAACAGTAATGAATCAGAAAATGGTCGTCACTTTGGTCGTTCTACATTAATGCGTCACAATATACCGACGTCTTCCGGTTTAGCTAAGTTTATTGGAACGGGGCTAAACGGGGTAGATAAAGTTATTATTGGAGAAGATGAGTTTGATGTTGTCGAAGGAGGTTTATACGCTGAAATATTCCTTCCAACAGATGCATATCGTTTCCCTACGACCGTTGTTTTTGATTCAGGAGAAGAACGTCGTTTCTCTCTTTATGCTCGTATTCCAGATACTTATTATGCACAAGCGGGTCTAGCGGATTTTTATGTTGGGAGAAACCGTGTTGGAGGCAGTACTGGTGCGCTTGAGGTTAATGATCAATACGTAAAGGATATTTATAACCAAGGTCGAATTGCGTATTTTGGTCAAGGTAAATTTGGCGATAAATTGCGTGTTGTTGCCCATGTCGATACTCAAGAAAATGCAGTAAAGGATATGTTTAAAAACCCTTTCGCGGCAAATGATACCTCAACTGTTTTTGATATCGTCGATGGCGATGATGAAATGATGTATGGGAATTATGGTGATGGGGCTAACATTCAGAAAATTGTTAACACCAAAGGTAAAGTGTATTTAGATGTTCAATACGATAAATCTCAATATTTATGGGGTAATTTCAATACAGGAATAACAGGGACGGATAACGGGGATTACAACCGAAGCTTATATGGTTTTAAAGGCGACTATCGTACACGGGAAACCACGAAATTTGGTGAAGACCGTTTAAATCTCGTAGGCTTCGCTTCTCAATCTGATTCACTTTACTCTCACGATGAATTTTTAGGTACAGGTGGGTCTTTATACTTCCTTCAACACGGTGAAGTTATCCCAGGTAGTGATAAAGTGTTAATCAAAGTGATGAATAAAGACAGTGGGATCGTTGAAAATGAAATCCCATTACAATCTGGTCGAGATTATGAAATTGATGAATATCAAGGCCGTATTATCTTAACAAGGCCGCTGTCTGATAGCTTTGGTTCTGTTATTGATGATTCCCCTCGTGGTGGCTATGAAAACTATCTTGCTGTTGATTATGAATATGTACCTAAAGGTAAAGATGCCCGTGATGCGCTGGTTTATGGTGGACGAGTAAAAGGGTGGTTAAATGATTACATTGGTATTGGTGCCACTTACGCATCAGAAGAAAAAGATACGCAAAATTATGAGCTATATTCAACAGATTTAATCTTGCGAGCGACTGAAGGAACATACTTAAAAACGGAATTTGGTCGAACAAAAGGAACCCAAGTAGATAGTAACTTTGTGTCTTTTGATAGTGGTTTAACTTTTACTCCTATTTCATCTGGCATGGCTGATGATCGTGAAGGCGATAATATCCAAGTTCTTGGGGTCGCAAGTCTTTATGATTTAGCCCCTGATTTTTTCGGTGCCGTTGGTAATGATGTGAAAGCTTGGTACAAATCAAAAGGTGCGGGTTATTCATACGCAAGCCAAAGTGACGGTCTTGAACAAGAATCTTATGGAACAGAAGTTCGCTTACAAGTTAGTGATAGAGTTCAAGTGTCTACCCGATTTACATCAATGGAAGAGACTGAAATTGATGGAACGTTAGAAACCGACACAGAGCAAGTTGAAGTTGAAACACAAATTTTAGTGACTGAAAATATTAAAATTTCGCTTGCTGGGAAACATATAAAAGAATTGAATCAAAACAATGAATCAGGCACTGGTAACCTTGCTGGTGCAAAAGTTGAATATCTTTGGGATAACGAAAACAGCGTTTATATTAAAGGTCAAAAAACAGTTGATGCCACTGAAACTTATGATGATAACGACAGTGTTACAGTTGGTGCAGAAACTCGCGTATTAGATGACTTGAGTCTTGGTGGTGCCTATACCGTCGGGAGCCGAGGAGATGCCGCAGAAGCAACTGTTACTTATGATGTAACTGACGATTACTCAACTTATGTTACTTATGTTGATGATAATTATGAAGACCAAAACAACGTCATTTTAGGTCAACGAGCAACATTGACGGATTCTGTTGATTTCTATCAAGAAAATCAGTTTGTTAATGAAAATAACGGAAAAGGCCGAGTTGATTCTTTTGGCTTTGATAATGAAGTTACCGATGATATTGATATTGGAATTGCTTATCAACAGGGTGAGATTGATTATAGCGATGATCCTGAAAACACCATTACAGGTATCGTGAATCGAAGAGCTGTTAGTTTTAATATTGGTTTGGATCTCGATGACATCGTTCTAAAGCATAAAATTGAGTATCGAGTAGATAAAACTGAAGAGACAAATGAGAAAATTGAACAATGGGTAACTATCAATAGTTATACTCACCATTTAACGGAAGAATATACCTTATTTGGTAAATTTAATTATTCTAAAGCGATGAATGATACGAATAACGAATTACTTGAGCGCTTTATTGAATCAAGCATTGGTCTTGCTTATCGACCTATTTATAATGATAAATTAAACCTATTAGCTCGTTATACCTACTTGGTTGATTTTGATAATTTAAACCGCGATGTCGAATACTCTGATACTGAAAGCCATATTGTGGAAACAGAAGCGATTTACTCATGGGATGCAAATTTAGATTTTGGTGCTAAGTTCGCATATAAAGATAAATTTGAACGGTTTGATAGAGCATCAGGTGTCGGTGTTGATGTAAATAGCCAAATTTACCTTACTGGTCTTAGCGCTTCTTACCGAATAATGAAAAATTGGGATGTAACGGGCGAATATCATTGGAAAGTCGATACTCAAAATGATGAGTTAGAAGAAGGGGCTTTACTCTCTTTTAATAAATACGTCACCGAGAACTTTAAAATCGGGGTAGGTTATAACTTTTCCAATTTTGACGATAATTTAACGAATGATGATGACTATAACGCGAGTGGGGTCTTCATTAACCTCATCGGTAAGATTTAGGGATGATGACGATGACGATGAAATCATTACTGCTAGGGTTTGGTTTTTTTTCTCTCTTTGGGTGCAGTACAGATACTTATGTAAGTAAAGAAAACATAGACAAATACGACGAAAGAGTTCAAAAGTTTTTGATTGCAGAATGCTTAGTCCCTCAACGAGAAATACAAATGGCAGTGGCGGAACACTTTGAATTTGATAAGTCAGAACTAAAAGAAACAGATTATGCCTCTTTAAATCAGTTTGTTAATAGTATTAAACGATTTAAAGGTCGAATTGCTATTGTTGGTCATACGGATTATCAAGGTTCGGTTAGCTACAATGAAGAGTTGTCTCGTCAACGTGCAGAATCGATTAAAGCGTATTTGTCAGAGAAACTCGTTGTAAGTAATTATGAGTGGGAAGTCAAATATTATGGAGAAAAACGCCCTTTTATTAAAGGACGAAGTTTAGAAGCAAATGCTGCCAACAGACGTGCTTATTTAGTTTTTGAACAAACTATTGATAAAGAGTTGAACCCGGCTTGTTTGCCTCCAGAACCTAAAAGAAAAGTATATGTAACAATGGCATCTCATTTTGCTTTTGATAAAGATGAACTACAGAACACAGATAAAGTAGAGTTGGATGAACTAGCATTGAAGCTCACCGGATTAACGGGGCGAATTTTAATTGCAGGGCATACGGATTACCAAGGCTCACAAAGTTATAATGAGCAATTAGCAAAAGAACGTTCAATGGCTGTTCAAAACTATTTGAAGACGAAGGTCGACCCATCTCAATTTATCTGGGAAATAAAATCGTTTGGTGAAGATTCTCCTATTATTGAAGAGCGCTCATTAAAAGCCAATGCCGCTAATCGACGTGCGTTTGTCGTTTTTAAAGAAGGCCCATTACCAAAAGAAAAGATCGAGTCACTAACGGAGAAGTAATTATTAATTAGTTGATAAAAGAGGAAAGGGCGTTCATTAATTATAATAAACGCCGTTTTAGTTACGCTGTCACTGTTACTTCGTAAGAACCAAATTTACGGATATTAATGACACCCGTATCAAACAGAAGATATTGACCTTTAATGCCATTTAAGATACCGGTTACTTCAGGATTCTTATCAAAATTATGACTGATGATTTTGACCGGGAACTCGTTAACAGGAAAGCGAATGTTTAAGATATTTTCATCCAATAACTCCACTGAATCGTCACCATGCTCAGCTTGAATTTTTGCGATGGCTTCTTCAACTTGAGGTAATAGCTCTAATGCGGCTTCTTTTAAAGCAAGGGGGTTATTGTTACCTTTTAATAACGTGCGCCAATTTGTTTTATCGGCAATCAATTTAGCTAATTCAATTTCGACTAAACCTGAAATCAATCGATTCTTTACTTTCGCAATTGGTAACCCTTGTGTTGCACCTTGATCAATCCAACGAGTTGGAATTTGAGTATGACGCGTGATCCCAACTTTTAGACTAGAGGTATTGGATAGATAAACATAATGGTCAACAAAACAGTTTTCTTCGCCCCATTGAGGTTGACGGCAAGTTCCCTCAGCGAAATGACATGTTTCTGGTTTCATAATACACATGTCGCAGCTTGCTAGTTTCTTCATACAAAGAAAACAGTGGCCTTGAGAGTAACTTTTTTTCGTTTTCTTACCGCACGAACAACAAAAAATATTGCCTGTATGTGTGAGAGTTAATGTTTGGCCGATGAAGGCATTAAGCTCTATTTCCTCATTACCAACAGGAAGTCGATATTGAACCGCACCATCAAGTAATGACGCGCGCATTTTTGCTAGTGTTCCAGTGATTTGAATGCTCATAAACTTTCTACTTTCTTCTTATTAGGTTAAAACCATTGTAACAAAGTCATGAGAGACTGTAAGAGCTCAAATGAAGATTTATGTGCAAGGATAAACGACACTTATGCTATAATCCGCCGCATTAGACCAGATTGACTGGTTATTCATCAATAATACTCGAAATTGGAGTGGCAGCTTTTGCAATTTAAAGATTTAGGTTTAGATAATCGCCTATTAAAAAATCTCGCTCATCAAAACATTAAAAAACCAACTGAAATTCAACGTAAAGCCGTACCTGTTGCCATGGCAGGGAAGGATGTTCTTGCGTCGTCTAAAACGGGTTCTGGTAAAACATTAGCATTCGTATTACCGATGCTTCATAAATCACTTAAATCGAAATCATTCTCTAAGAATGACCCTCGTGCTGTGATTTTAGCACCAACACGTGAACTAGCAAAACAAGTGTATATGCACCTGCGTGCAATGTTAGGTGGTTTAACGTACGATGCTGCATTGATCACTGGTGGTGAAAACTTTAACGACCAAGTGAACGCATTACGTAAATTCCCTAAATTTATTGTCGCGACACCAGGACGCTTAGCGGATCATCTTGAGCATCAATCTCTGTTCTTGAATGGTTTAGAAATGCTTATTCTTGACGAAGCTGACCGTATGCTTGATTTAGGTTTTGCTGAGCATTTACAAAAAATTCATGCGGCAGCAAATCACCGTCGACGTCAAACGCTTATGTTCTCTGCAACATTAGACCATGAAGCAGTGACTAAATTTGCAGGCAACATGCTAGATAATCCTAAAGTTGTTTCTGTTGGTTTATCAACGGATCAGCATGCAGATATCACGCAAAGTTTCTACTTGTGTGATCATTTAGATCATAAACAAGCGTTGTTAGATAAAATCATTGAAACGGAAAAATACTTCCAAATCATGATATTCACAGCAACACGTGCAGATACCGATCGCTTAACTGATTTACTTAACGAACGTAAATTAAAAGCGGTAGCATTAAGTGGTGATATGAACCAAACCGCTCGTAATAATATTATGAGTCAGTTTGAACGTCGTGCACATAAAATCCTAGTAACGACTGATGTTGCTTCTCGTGGTTTAGATTTAACCAGTGTAACTCACGTTATCAACTTTGATATGCCAAAGCATATGGAAGAGTATGTTCACCGCGTTGGTCGTACTGGTCGTGCTGGTAAGAAAGGGACAGCAATTTCTCTTGTCGGACCAAAAGATTGGGAAAGCTTTAAGCGTATAGAGACATTTTTACAACAAGACTTGGCGTTCTCTGAATTCGAAGACTTGAAAGGTAAATTCAAAGGTCTTAAGCCAAAACATAAACGTGAATTTGTGAAAAAAGGCGATGATAAGAAAACGACTGCAAAACGTGGTTCTTATACTCCTAAAAAATCGAAAAAACGCGATAACACATTCCACACTAATGTGGCTGTAGGCGAGCAAGTATTTATGCCAAAGAAAAAACCAAAGCAAATTGTTGTTGATG
The DNA here is from genome assembly GCF_000196495.1 of Aliivibrio salmonicida LFI1238. Taxonomy (NCBI): domain Bacteria; kingdom Pseudomonadati; phylum Pseudomonadota; class Gammaproteobacteria; order Vibrionales; family Vibrionaceae; genus Aliivibrio; species Aliivibrio salmonicida. The sequence goes on along the minus strand of NC_011313.1, from coordinate 706,971 downwards.
ATGAATAATCATTAAATGATTTGATAAAAAAGGCACAAGTAACTAATTACTTGTGCCTTTTTTTATTTCTAAATAAAGCATCGTTGATAAGCACAAGATGCTTTACGTTTTATATTATAAATATTCGCAAAGGTAAGCAGTTTCAATTTCAACATTAACATCGAAAGAAGAGCTTCCTTCAACAGAGAAAAATTCACCCGAAGAAAAGGTAACCCAATCTGCATCAGAGCTACGCTTAATTGTAAGTGACCCTGTCACTACAGTCATTTTCTCTGCGGCATTTGTACCAAACGTATACGAGCCTGGTAACATAACACCAACAGAGATAGCGTTTTTATTTTGCTCAAAACCAATGGATTTTACACTTTCATCAAAATAACTATTAACGGTTAACATGTTACATCCTTGTTATTAAATTCAACCAGACAATATGATATATAAGTGATTTTTTCAACTGTTAGTTTTATTATTTTACGTAACCTAACGCTTGAATTTTTTGACTTGTTCCAATCGTTTGCATGTATTCCATAAAATCATTTGCTTCTTTAGAAATAGTATTTGTTTTATATACAAACAAGAATGGGCGAGATAAAGGGTACTTGTTCTTTATAATTGACTCTGGTGTAGGTAAAACACCATCAATCTTAACGATATTAAGCTGGGCAAGATCGCCAATAGAACCGGCAGAAACATAACCAATGGCATGAGGGTTACGTGATACGATGCTTTTTACCATGCTTGTGCTGTTAACAACAATACATGGTCACTAATATCAGATACCGTAAATGAATTCACTTCTTGTGTTAGGCCTAAATGGTTTTCAAAAGAAAAACGAGAACCAGATGCGATTTCTCTAGTAATCACGGCAATTTTCTTATCCTCACCTCCTAATTCTTTCCAATTAGCAATATCACCATGATAAATTTTCCAAATGTTGTCTGCAGAAAGTGTTGTAATTGGATTATCAGGATGAACGACGATAGCGATAGCATCATAAGCGATTATTTTTGAAGACAGTGTACTTTTCTCTGAACTTGATAACTGTCGAGAACTAATAGCAAGATCTACGGTATTGTTTACTAACATATTAATACCAGCACTAGAACCGATACTTTGAAGATCTATCTCATGAGATGACGTTTGATTGTATTGCTCAATAAAAGGTTCAAGTAAGGTAGAGACAGAAGTAGAACCTGCAATTGTGGTATTCGTATTCGCGGCAAATGAACTTGAGCTAAGAAGTATACCTGCCACAAGTGAAGTGTAAGAGAGCGCTTTCAACATATTTTTATCCATTTAGAAAAAAGAGCATGATAAAACGGCAGTGTTACACCATTGTGACAAAAAAGAGTTAAGCTTGTATTTGTTCTCTGAACTCTTTAGGGGTAGAACCATTAACTGCCTTAAAAGTGGTACTGAAATGAGCGGCGGTTTTAAATCCTGTTTCGTAAGCAATTTCTGTGATCGTTTTCTTTGTCACTCTAAGCTGAGTTGCCGCATAATTAATTCGTTTTACTTTGACTAGATTGGCAAAAGACAATTTATCGGATTGTAGTTTTCTTTTTAATGTTGATGCCGACATACCTAATTTAGGAGCTACAGCATCAATGGTTAAATCTGAAGCGATATTTTGTTCGACATAACGGATTAGCTGTTGAGATATGGTTAAAACAGAAATTCGGTGTATGAAATCTAACAGTTCTTGATGTTGGTTGACCATTTCGCTTAAGACTGCCAACGTCATAAATTCAATTGTTTCAGGAGAGGGTTGCCCTTCGAGTTGTTCTCTTAATAAAGAAAGCAGTTTAACAATAAAGGTATTTTCTTGTGTGAAAACGAAGGACTCACGAGTGGAGCGAAAATGGTCATCAGTATTAATATAACTAATAAATTTTTGGACAACGGACACATCAATAACAAGAGACTCTGCGTGGAAATTCCCCGATGATGTTGAAAGGTCAATTTTGGATATATCATCAGAGCTGTATAGTAAGAAATCCCCACTTTTTAAAATGATAGATTCACCAACTTTATCTTGATAGGTTAGTTCTCCAGATTTAATCATAAAAATGCCATTACGAACAACTGGATAACGATCTGATTTTCGTCTCGTTTGAGAATTGAATTCATGTAATTGAACTGGAACCATCTTGAATTTCCTCTTATATGTTCGATATTTAGTGTAAACTTACTTATTGAAAAATCAAGATTATTAGCCATCAGTATCGATAATTGATTGAATTATCGTGATTAAGTCTACATTAACAATCGGTGTATTATGAGCAGTCCTCGTTTACGGAAACAATTTGATAAATTATACGATCGCTATATTAATAATACGTCTGGTACACAGATTGATGAGATAGCTAATTTGCTTTGCTGTACACGACGTAATACCCGTATGGTATTAAATAAAATGAGTGACGAAGGTTGGATCTCATGGACTCCTGCGGTTGGACGAGGAAAAAGTTCAGCATTAGCATTCTTTTCTTCTCCTGAATCAGTAAATTATGGGCTTGCGAAGAGATACATAAATGAAGGTAAGCTAGATGTTGCTCTTGATATTTTAGAAGGCAATCAAGATGTATTGCTTGAATTGATCCATGGTGCTTTAGGGGTTTCTCATGAAAAAGGAAAGCAAGTTGTTAAGCTTCCTTATTATCGTCAGTTACAAACCTTAATGCCATCTCTTGCAATTCGTCGTTCAGAGCAGCATTTAATGCAGCAACTATTTAATGGATTAACTCAATTAAATAAACGTGGTGATATTGAGGGTGATATTGCCCATCATTGGGATATGTTAACACCAACACATTGGCGATTTTTCTTAAGACCAAGTATTGCTTTTCATGATGGAAAACCATTAACGTTTCAGGATATTAAAGATACATTTTTTGCATTATCGTCTAATTTTGTGTTTAGTCACATACAAGAGGTCACGAATCCAAATCTTAATGTAGTTGATTTCATTCTGACGACTGACGATTATTACTTTGATAGTAAATTGACTCAGTTTAATGCGAAAATAATTCCAAATACGGCTCATGAATCAATCACCTATGCTCGTTCTCCTATTGGAACCGGGCCATACAAGGTCCGTGAAAATTCAGACAAAAAACTCACGTTAATCGCAAATGAACATTACTTTGGTTATAGACCATTGATTGATTCTGTTGAAGTATGGACGTTACCTAATATCGCACCAATTCAATTGAAATTAGGTTTTGAAGTTTCTGAAGGGGATCACTCTGTTAGTTATGGTGAACAAGTAGATGCAGATAGAGGGTGCACTTATCTACTATTAAATCGTCAGTCAGGATTGGCTGTTAATTCGGATTGGAAAGAATACTTATCGCAAACCATTACGCCGTTACTATTATTAAATGAATTACAAAATGCGAATATGAATGGTATTGGATTATTTAACGCTTACGGGTTATTACCTGGGTTACAGCATTGTTTGAATAGAAAGAAAATCGCTTTTTTTCAACCAGAAAAAGGAAGCGTCGTCAGATTAGGGTATGAAACAGAACATCCTCTCTATCCTTTACTTGGGGCTATTATTAAAAGACGTCTTGCATTGGACGGTATCAAACTCGTTATAAAAGAGTTTGATACGATGGAATTATTAGATTCCGAATGTACAGTACACATTGATATTTGGTTACGCGGTATGAGTCTAGGAACAAATAGACCAGAAGCACTATTGTCGTGGTTATTTGCTTTTAATGAAATAGAAAGAGCAATGCCTAAAAATGAATTTGAGCATATTTCACAATTGATATCAGAATGGCAATCAGAACCACATCAATCTTTCCCTGTGAATCAAATTTGTCGATATTTAGTGGAAACAAATCAGATAACGCCTTTATTTCATGGATGGATGGGGATCAGTGAAGATGCAACAAATAGCATTCAAAATGCGTCTTGTAATGGACTTGGTTGGTTTGACTTCGAAAAAGTGTGGATTAAACCGGAAATGAACTAAATAGTCCGTACTCATACATTGAGTACGGACTATTACGTTAAGTACGCGAACGTTACTTCTTAGGTTGGTAAAAGGTACGAATTGCTTGGGCGAGAGCGGCTTTTACTTCAGGAGTAATCGTACAAACAGATGTTGTTGGTAATACGTCAAGCAATTTACCAACTAAGTGATCTAAAGGTGCCGGTGTTTTTGCTTGCCAAGAGGCTAATAAATCACGATTTAGATGAGAAGGAAGTGAACCTAATGTTCCGACATCATTTTGATTATGAACTAATAATCCTGCGGTTGTACCTTTATCAAGAGTTAATACTTGATAGAAGTAAAGCGTATGATAATCAAGTTGTAATTGATGTTCTTTTTCTGTTGTTTCTTTTTTTGATACTAAATGTGATTGGAGAATATGAACGTAAGTATCGATGACTTTAGTTACGAATTGGTTCGCAAATTCACTCCCATCTGCCGATGTTGGATTAAATCCTTCTAAATAGAAGTGACTTACGCCACGGCGTTTTTGTAACGCAGGGATATCGAAATAGGTATTTCCCAATTTTCGTCCAGAGAGATAGTTTTCTTTGGCTGCTACTTTTAATGTTTGGTCAAAATATTCTTTGTCGTCTTTATCTATGATTGACGGATTGAGATCCGCCATAATACGCCAATAGCTTTGACCGTCTTTATGTGTGGTCCAGCTGATATGGATGTGAATAGAAGGTGCAAAGGGAAGTGAAGGGTGAATGATAGTAGAAAGAGCCGTTGCGCTATCATAGTGTTTTGTGTTGTCGTTCTCATAATGGATTTGCGATACATTTATAGACGCGCGATTAAAAATACCATTGGGCAATGCTTCAAAGCGCATACCTCCACCGTGCAGACCTTCATCTCTTAACCATTCCACTTCTTTAAATGTCGTATTGCTATTTATGCTATCACTAACGTTAAGTAATTTAGTTTTGAAATAAGTTTGTACTTTAGTCAGTAGACTTAACACTTCTTGAGCTTTTTCATTAGTTGCATTGCTTCGCATGTGACATCCTGTAGACATAGTTCATAATGGGTAATTAATTTACGCCGTTAGTGTAGAGTATTTTGTTCTTATTTTCTTCTTATGAATTCACTTCACACTATTATTTATAGAGGACTAAATGGCAAAACCAAATAAGAAAGGGCCGTCTAAAACGGTTGAAATTTATTGTATAAAATGTAAAACCAAACTGTATAAATACAGGAAAGGAGGAAAAGGAGCCTTAGTTAAATGCTTTGTAGAGAGGATAGTTGATAATTTTACCCGTGTTGCTGGAGAGTGCCCTCATTGTAATGCAGTTTTTGCTAGAGAAATGTTAATTCGGGGAGTGCCTGCATATAAAATCATCGGTGGAAAAGTGTCAATGAAATAAAAGCCGCAGATGTCTCATTAAAAGAAAAGATTCGTATTCGATTCAATTTATAATATACTGATTCGATTAGCCTTTATATCAATCGTGAATGCTAACAACCATAAGTAGGGGATTTACAGTGTTATATCAACGTCTTTTTATCTTCATACTTATGATGATAAGTTTCTCATCAAACGCCGCTAGCTTAGCAAATAAGATTGATAGCTTTAAAAAAGAATTTAAGAAAAAAGACGCCGTTGAAATTTATGATATACGCTTGATTCAAAAGGAATACCCAACCGTTTTATTGTCTCCAGACACCTTATTACCCCAAACTGCGTCATACCCTTTTAAGTACATAAAACAGTTATATAACAGTGCGAATAAGTGCAGTGGCCCATGGCCGGTTAGCCCATTAGTAGGTGAACCTTTAGTTCTTGTTAGAGCCTTATGCCAAGGGATTAAATTGCCTACAAGTTGGTTTGCACGATCTGGTATGATTCATCCTGGTGGCGGTTCTTATGCTTATCGTTATGCACAAATGTATCCTTCTCGTAAAGATTCATTGGCTAAGTTTATGCACATTAAAGAACGAGTAGTTGCACCAAAAGGCACGTTATTACATCACTTACAAACAATGGATGACAATGCGATTCGAGCGATCATTAGTGGCTCAGATACCATTATTGCTGATGGGCTTCTTTGGATAAGAAAAGGAAGTCGTTATTATCTCTATCCAATGAAGCTAAAAGAACAGAACCTGAATAAATTTGATTTAGAAATGGCCTTATTTCAACAAGATTCAAATTGCTATGTCCGAAATGGTAATGTGTGTTGGACAGAAAAAAGTGATTCTCAAACGTTATCTTATGTTGTGTTATGTTTAGTGTTCATCAATTTATGTTTGGCGATCGGTTGGGGCATCTCTCAGTGGAACAGCAAACGAAGAGACATGAAAAGCCGAATGCTGGTTCTTCAGATATTAACGCACGAACTTCGTACACCTATTGCAAGTTTGGCATTGACTGTTGAAGGATTTAGGCGACAATTTGAATCATTACCAGAGTCTTTATATGATGAGTTTAGGCGTTTATGTGAAGACTCAAGACGACTACGTCAATTAGCAGAGGCAAGTAAAGATTATTTACAATCTGACGATAAAGGGTTTTCTACAGAGTGGATCCCATCGGTAGAGGAGTGGCTAGGTTATCGCTGTGAAGAATACAGAGAAGCTGTCACCTTTAAAATTAACTATGATGCATCAGTAAAGGTAAATATTTATTGGCTAGGTAATTGTATTGATAATTTGATCAGTAATGCGCACAAATATGGTGTGCCACCAGTGATATTAAATGTCACAATGGAGCCAAAGAAATTAAGAATAGAAGTCATTGATAGCGGCTCTTTAACAAAAGCGAATTGGAAAGAACTTAAAACGCCATTTGTGAGCAAAGCTGGCTTAGGTTTAGGCCTAACAATTGTTGAGTCAATGATAAAAAGAATGGGGGGAAGCATGACATTGCAAGGACCCCCAACCACATTTATTTTGGAGATACCGTGTGAAACAAACAATCCTACTTGTTGAAGATGATCGAAATTTAGCTGATGGCCTATTGGTCAGTTTAGAAGAAGCTGGGTATAACTGTATACATTCTGATAATGCAACGGATGTATCAAGTTTTTGGGCAGAGGCCGATATCGTTATTCTTGATCGCCAGTTACCAGAAGGTGATTCTTTAACTTGGTTACCTGAATGGAAACAAATTAAAGACATACCAGTGATTTTACTCACTGCGCTTGTTTCAATAAGAGATAAAGTGACGGGTCTTGATTCAGGTGCAAATGATTACTTAACAAAACCTTTTGCAGAGGCTGAGTTACTTGCTCGTTTACGTGCACATTTACGCTCTCCTGAATCAGAAGCTGAAAATAAAACGCAGTTGGTTGTTGGTGTACTTTCAATCGATACGTCAACGCGCGATGTCATTAATGGTAGTGACGCGGTAACGTTAACACGCACTGAATTTGATCTATTATTATTCTTAGCATCCAACTTAGGTAAAGTGTTTACGCGTGATGAGTTGTTAGACCAAGTGTGGGGCTATAATCATTTCCCTACAACTCGTACGGTTGATACGCATATCCTCCAACTTCGTCAAAAAATTGTAGGGATTGAAATTGAAACCCTGCGTGGTGTTGGTTACAAAATGAAAGCGTAATATGTTGAATAAAAAAGTTGCTTTACTTTTAGGTTTTTTATGTATAGCTCACAGTAATGTGAGTCAATCTGCTGCGTGGTTTAGTGACCAATCAGCACTTTCAAGTGCGCATAAACAATTTTTAGAAGGTAATGCAACCAAAGGTTTTTCTACTGCTATTGAAGTATTGCAAAATACTACGGCTGATAATATTAAGCAGAATATAGATAAATTGTTGAGCGCTTCGATTTCGTCGAATTGTGGACGAGATTTATCGACGATAGTGATCCCTCATTGGCTCACATCGGTAAGTGTTCGACGAATGGTTATTCAAACCCCTGGTCGAGTACACCATAGATTACTTATTCAATTTGATAGTGAAAAAGACATTGCAGTATTGTCTTTTGTTCGATGGCCAGAAGAAGAGTTACTGATCAATCCAACAAAAGCAGTTACCCCGACACAAAATACCGATATTAATCAATATTCATATTTAAGTGAGTCATTGAATAATAGAGTCAAAAATGGCTTATATAAATTGACCATTGTTTCTAATGAGCCTAATGTTCAGTGGGATACTTGGATTGTTCTTAATACACCCAAAACGGAGATGGAAGTCTCTTGGTTAGGTAAGGAAAAATGGAAAACGACTCAAACGGGATTATTAAATAGAAATTGCCCATTACCAGAGATGGCGCTCGGAATTTATGACCACCAAGATAATGAATATATTAAATTGTGGGAAGATCTGTATGAAGAGCGGTTTCCGCAAAGTTTACCTGAAACAAATGTACTACCAGGTAGTTATATTTTAAGCGTTTCTTTTAACCATAAGCGATTTCAAGGTCCGATTTCTATTCAAGAAATTCAAGCAATTACAAAAGTCATCAATTTCGGTGCAGAAGACAGTGTAGAGAGTAACTGATGTCAGATTTACCAACGTTAACCCATGAAGAGCAACAAAGAGCTGCTGAGAAAATTCAAGAAATGATGCGTCAAGGCATCAGTACTGGCGAAGCCATTAAAATTGTAGCGGAACAAATCCGTGCAGAGATAGCTGAAAAACAAAAGAAATAAACAATTAGAATAAAGATAAAGCCGAGACACGATATCTCGGCTTTTTTATGAAATGACCTTTCTAAACATGTCATTTTTTTGATAAAACTTCGTTATTTTTCTTAAAGTAATCATTCAACGTGTCGATAAGATAAGTAGTTAATTATTTTAGGTTTATAAAAATGAAACAGTGGATAAAAATTGGCTTACTTTCGAGTACAGCACTCGCGTCGAGTCAAGTACAAGCAACCAACTTTAATGTTGATGGCCGTATTGATGCGATGGGGGGAGCGGGTACTGCTTCTGCTGATTATTTAACCGGTGTTTTTTATAACCCCGCCCTCGTCGCTATTTATAGCCGTAAAGATGATGCTGGCTTATTGTTACCAAGCATTGGGCTTCAAGTTGTCGATAAAGACAACATGATTGATGATTTAGACAATTTAGTTAAAGCTTACGATAAATTAGATACTGCCGGAGCATCTCAAGCATTGGCCGATTTATCTGGTGACGCAGCACAAATCCAGATGGGTACAGCGATTGCTTTCGCTATTCCTAACCGTTATTTATCTATGAATTTCTTTGCTAAGGCAACATTAGAATCTGTTTCTATTGCTGATGTTGAAAAGCAAAATTACGGTTCAAGCATAGATTCAGCAATGGCGAATGTACTTGATATTAGTTATGCCACGGTTGATGCAGCTGCAATCGGTGTTGCCGAGTTTGGTGTTGCTTTTTCTGGTTACACAAACTTTTTAGGACAAAACTTTACTGTAGGTATTTCACCTAAAATTCAAAAAACGTATACATTTAATTACAGCGCGTCAGCGGTAGATTTTGAATTTAAGGATATGAAAGATAACTATGAATCGGGTGATACTAACTTAAATTTTGATGTTGGTACTGTTTGGTTTAATGGTCCTTGGCGTTTTGCTCTAGCAGGTAAAAATTTAATATCTCAAGAAATACAAACCAAAGAAACGTCTATAACGGTAGGGCTTACTGATGCCGATATTGGTAGACTTAGTGGAGATACGAGTTATACCCGGCGGACCAGGAAAGCAAACACGTCTTAGACAATACACGTATAAGATGGAACCTATTTATACGGCAGGTATTGCTTTTATGACTAATTACTTTGTCTCAACCGCTGACGTGGATCTTAATGAACAAGAACGATTTGTAGAATTAGATGACAACATGCAAATGTTACGAGTTGGTGTTGAGTTTGATTTACTTTATCAAATTCAATTACGCGGCGGTTTTAAGAAAGACCTCGCTGGTACTTATGATGATGCATTAACCGCTGGTGTTGGTTTTTCACCGTTAAATATGTTCCATTTAGATCTTGCGGCTATCTATTCAAAAGACTCTACTTATGGCGTTTCGGTTAATATGGCTTATGAATACTAATCTTTACTAGATAAATAGGTAACCACTTGTAATAATAGGGTTACCTTACTTAAGATAAGAATTGTATTATGATAGCAAAAGCAAAGATAGGCATCGTAACGGTAAGTGACCGTGCTAGCGTTGGTATTTATGACGACATTTCAGGTCCTGCAATTATAGAAACATTAAATGATTATTTAACATCAGAATGGGAACCCGTGTATGTGGTCATTCCTGATGAACAAGATATCATTGAAAAAACGTTAATTGAATTAACGGATAATGAAAACTGTTGTCTAGTCGTGACGACTGGCGGAACAGGTCCATCAAAACGCGATGTAACCCCAGAAGCTACTGAAGCAGTATGCGATCGTATGATGCCTGGTTTTGGTGAGCTTATGCGTGCCGAATCATTAAAGTTTGTTCCGACCGCTATCTTGTCTCGTCAAACAGCAGGTTTACGTAAAGATTCATTAATTGTTAATTTACCAGGAAAGCCTAAATCTATTCGTGAATGTTTAGACGCCGTGTTCCCTGCAATACCATATTGTATTGATTTAATGGAAGGTCCATTTCTTGAATGTAATCAAGACGTAATCAAACCGTTTCGTCCAAAAGCTAAATAAAAAAAAGCCAACTCACTCGAGTTGGCTTTTTAACATCCTTTCTCTTTTCTCAACTTAATTAGTGCTTTTTTCTCTTTTAACTTTTCTTTGTATTCCTTTCCATCACTAAAACTGAGTAATTTATTCACATGTGATAATGAACGGTTTAAGGTTTCACATCCTTTAGGTTGATGATACTTATAGTATTTAGCCATCGATTTTGAATGTATGTTTGGTGAAAACAGCAAAAAAATTAAAATGTAACCAATAATCTTCATATTTATTCCCCTTTAAAGTAATGAATATTACATAGTCTACCCACAATTAGGGAAAGGTGGGCTAATATGTGTAAGTTTTAGAATTACCTCTTTAATTAAAGAGTACTTAAGTAATTAACAATAATATAAGTGTTATGTGGATCACTTTGTAAGCTATTTTTAACTGTCATTATAACCGTATAGAGTATTTCAAGTTATACTTCATTAATTATGAACTGTGTATTATGAATATGAAAAACATAAGCGATTATCAATGGTAGATCTTTATATAAATACAAAATTATTTGGATGCTATGTATCATTGTTATTCACCAGTGTACTGATAAATACGAGTATTATTAAGTGTCATAAAAGAACCCATTTTTACTTTTCTGTTTTTCCCTACGATTCAGGTATATTTTATATAATGCATACGAATACCCCTTGGTTTTCATTAGTTAAAGAAACGGCTCAGCACCAAAGGGAACGCATCATAAAACGGGGGCATAATAAATGAAATGGATAGAGGAAGCCTCGTTAAGGCAGAAATTATCATTTCCAATCATTGCATTTACAATAATTCTATTTGTTGTTTTTCAGGGCTATCATTACGTTAATACCTATAATATACAAAAAGATAACTTAATTAATCGAATTAAAGTATTAGGCAATGGTGTTGGCGTTAATTTACAATCATCCTTATGGCTTAATGATGATATTGCAGCCACAAAAGTTCTTCATGCTTTCAGTGCAGACAGTGAAATTCTACAAGTATTACTACTTAAAAATGACGGAGCGCCATTTGCTGAATATAGAAAAAACAATCAGGTTGCCCAAGCTCCAAATAAAGAGTTACAGCGTCGTATCTCTGTGGATGGCTTTGCTATTGGAGACCATTCAGTTTACCTTTTTATGCCTGTGTTATTAAATAACCTGAATTCTGGATAAGGCTGAACTAATTGCCCACCTAACGATCAGATCTTTCGACCAAGAATTATTTGAACGTATTTTAAAAGGTGGGCAAGATGAATAAATTAGTTGATATATTTTGTGATGTCGATGATTTTTGTTATCAATTCTTATCTCAATGGGAAAAATACCTTGTTGAGGCTAGTGAGAGAAAAAGAAAACGTCAGTCAGTAATGTCTACTAGTGAATGTATGACTATTGTCATCGCTTTTCATCAATCAAATCATAGAGATTTCAAGAACTTCTATATCGGGTTAGTTCATCAATATTGGAAAGGATACTTTCCAAATTTACTTAGCTACACTCGATTTGTGAGCAAAATGCCTAGCCTAATCGCCCCAATGTGTGCCTATTTTCAATCTATCAAAGGTAAGCCGACTGGCATTGCTTTTGTTGACTCCACGAGTCTTAAAGTATGCCATAACATTCGAATTCCTCGCCATAAAGTCTTTGATGGTGTTGCGAAAAGAGGAAAAGGTACCATGGGATGGTTTTTCGGCTTCAAACTTCATTTATTGATTAACCATCTTGGAGAAATTATTTCGCTGAAAATCACAGCTGGCAATGTAAATGATAGGACTCCTGTACCTGATTTATGCAAAGAACTCTCGGGGAAATTGTACGCTGATAAAGGGTACATAGGTAAAAAGTTGAGTGAGAGCTTAAAGAACTCTGATGTCGATTTAGTGACTACCTCGCGAAAAAACATGAAAGCAAAAGAGATAAGTGCTTTTGATAAGGCTATGTTATCAAAGAGATACATTATCGAAACGATAAATGACCAATTGAAGAATATCTCTCAAATTGAACATAGCCGTCATCGTAGCGTGACTGGTTTCATGCTAAATGTAATTTCAGGCGTTGTGGCTTATTGTTTAAAAAAACAAAAGCCACGAATTAAGCTATCAGAATGTGAATTTGAACTAATCCTCGCTTAAAGCATGTTTTATCCAGAATTCAGGTTAAATAATGAAAAAATAGCAAGTATACGATTAATTGCATCCAAAGATGAATTAAATAGGACACGAGATGAAGCCTTAAATATTTCGTTTACTATGTTTGGTTTAATTATTGTTTGTGGGTATCTTTTTATTGTAAAAATTCAACAATGGATAATTACCCCAGTAACGAATTTAAATAAAGCGATGCAAGGGATTATAAATCGTGGAGAGTTTACTTCCAGACCTTCTGTAACTATTCATGATGAAGTCGGTGACCTAACTTTATCATTTAACAAAATGGCGGATAGATTAGAAGAGCGACAAAAACAGCTCAGTTTTGTTTTAAATAAAGTAGAGCAAGAAAGGGATTTTGGAGAGCAAATCATTACCGCTGTGCAACATGGATTGTTTGCCGTGGATAGACAAGGGAAAATACTTTTATCAAATGATGCATCAAAAAGATTATTTTCGACAATGACATATCATCATTTAGTCGATCAGTATTTTTTAGACATTGTTAAGCCGGTAGAAAGTAAAACGCTTCTAACTATTATTGAAAATTGCACCGAAGTAGATGACGTATTAATCCAAACAACGAGTGGAAGTGCATTACAAATAACGACTAGAATATTAGCAAATAAAAACGAATTGTTATTTTCTATCATGGATGTAACAGAAGCAATTAAAAGTCGTACTCAGCAAAAATTAGCGGCGAATGTATTTAAAAACAGCCAAGACGGTATTCTTATTTTTGATGTCAAAGGGAACTTAACGCTGATGAATCCAGCATTTACGGAGATGTTTGGTTATGAGATGAGGGAGTTAAGCGATTTATCCATGAAAGTTCTATTTGATAATTATCTCTTCACGACGTTAACAAATTTGATTATAGAGTCTTTATATAAATTTGGGCAATGGCATGGTGAAGTGTTAGAAACCAATAAATTTGGGGTGAAATTACCTCTTTATATAAAGGCATGCAAGATTCTAGACGACGAACAACATGATCAAGAAAGTTATATTTTCATTTTTACTAATTTATCCGACATAAAAGAAAAAGAACGCTTAGATCATCTAGCACATCATGATTTATTAACAGGACTTCCTAATCGTTCTAAGTTTTATAATGAGGCTAATCAATCACTTATGATTGATGGTGATGTAGGGTTATGTTATCTTGATCTTGATGGTTTTAAACATATCAATGATACTTACGGGCATGATGCTGGTGATGAAGTATTAAGAGTAATCGCAAAAAGATTAGAGAATATGGTCAGAGCTAAAGACATAGCATGTCGACTTGCCGGAGATGAATTTGTCTTGTTCATTAATCCTGTAATCGATAAAAATCAGTTAATTGAATTGGCTGATAGAGTCATCACTTCAATCCAGTTACCTATATATCATCAAGGAACCATTTTATTTGTAGGAGCAAGCATTGGTATTACCATCGCAACTTATCAAGAAAACAGAAATCTGGATAAATTGCTAAAAGAATCTGATCGTGCGATGTATGAAGCAAAGCTTTCAGGAAAAGGGCGTTACGCATTTCATATTATGTGACAAAAACTTAACAAATTTGAGTAAAAGCTATTTAACTTATTATTTAAAATGTTATATTAAGCTGTCATTCACTTTTAAGCTAAATAGGATTATGTAATGGAAATTTTATTATTGGTTGCTTTTGTCATCGCGGGCGCAATTATGGTAAAAAAAGAAAAGTAAGAGCAATCAAAATAATATAGATATCCCTTTAAAACACATTTTTATATCTATTGTAAACCAAGATAAATAGTTAATTTATCTTGGTTTTTTATTTTTATCTCTGCAAATTTAATGTCATATCAACAACACCATCAGCCATCTGAACATCAATCAAGAATCCAAAAGACTGGGCAAGACCGATCATTCCTTGATTAGAAGGCATTGTCATACCCGTCATTATTCTCGTTCCATGCTGTTTACTGTAATTAATAATTTTAGTCATGAGTATCTTGCCCAATCCTAACCCTTTTAAATCTGATCTCACTAAGACTGCAAATTCAGAATTCACATTGTTTGGATCAGAAAGGGCTCTAACGACAGCTAAAATGACTTCTTCACCATCAATCTGTTTTGTGGCAACAAAAGCCATTTCACGATCGTAATCAATTTGAGTAAAATTCGCGAGAGCTTCATGATTAAACTCACCGACCTCAGAAAAGAAACGTTTATATAAATCGTCATGAGAAACTAGAGAAATGAAGTGTGCATGTTTCGGTTCATCTTCAGGAAGAATAGGGCGAAGTAAAACGCTTGAGCCATCTTTCAATTTCGCAAATTCTTCAAGCTCATTTGGATAAGGTCGAATTGCGAGACGTTTATGAATATCTCCACTAAAATGTTGAACTTTCATTGATGAATCAACAATTGTCAGATCCATTCCAGAAATAAGCAAAGGATGGATATCTAACTCTACAATTTCAGGACAATCGAGTACCATTTGGGATAAGCGAACAAGAAAGGCACTCAAGTCAAAGATACTCATTTTGTTTGGTGTATTTCTATGTTGAATAATGTTTTCTTTAATGGCGTATTTAATTAAGTTCTCAGCAAGAGCCATGTTTAATGGAGGCAGGGCAACCGCCGCATTATTATTGAGATCCCATTCAGATCCACCTTCCCCTAATAAGATCACAGGACCAAAGACGGGATCTTGACACACTTTAATTCGTAATTCTTGAGATCCAGAACGAGTGGCCATTTTCTGCACGCTTAAACCTGAAACTCTTGCTGCTGGGTAGCTTAGCGATACTCTGTCTATTATAGATTGAGCTGCGTTAATCACTTCTTCACGTGTCTTTAAGTTCAACATAACCCCCTGAACATCGGACTTATGGGCAATATCTGGAGATCTTAATTTTACAGCAACAGGGTAACCAATTTTATCGGCGACATAGGCCGTTTCTACTGGTTCTTCAGTGATCCAAGTATCAAGCGTTTTAAATCCATAACATTCATAAAGCGTTTGAACTTCATGAGTATCTAAACTAACAATATTTTTAGTTACGCAGTTATCTAACCACTTTCTTGCCATTATGGCATCGTGTTTACTGATATGGCCGGATGAAACGGGTGTTTCTATCAGTAATTTTTGATTTCGATGATATTCAACAAGATGCAAGAATGCAGAGACACCACTTTCAGGAGTTCTATATGTTGGTATTCCCGCTTCTGTAAACAATAAACGGGCTTCTTTAGAAGAGGTTTCTCCAGACCAATTGGTCAAAATAGTGAAATGAGTCTTTCTTTTATGATCGCGAATTAATTTGATCAACGTTTTGGCTGTTTTTTCTGCATTAGAAACGGCAGAGGGGCTGTGCATAATTAAAAGTGCATCACAATCTTCATTATCTAATACGGCATTAACCGCATCACAATATCGTTTTTCATCAGCATCTCCACCAATATCAATAGGGTTTGAATGGGACCAATTTTGAGGTAATACATCATTTAATTGAGATATCAGTTTCTCACTTAGATTGGCTAACTGTCCTCCTTGCTGCATCAGGCTATCTACTGCCATAATTGCGGGACCACCGCCATTTGTGACAATCGCGAGGCGATGACCTCGAAAAGGAATAGGGTGTGCAAGCGTTTCAACCGCAGCGAACAATTCATGAGTATTCGATACTCGAAGCATACCTGCGCGTCTTATTGCTGCATCATAAACAGCATCTAAACTTATCTCGCCATGAGTGTGCAATTGAGCCGCTTCACTTCCAGCGACAGATCGCCCACTTTTAACTACCAATATACGGCGATTTCTTGCCGCGGCCCTTGCAGCAGACATAAAGCGTCGAGCGTCTTTGATTGAATCGATATAAAGTAAGATAGCTTCTGTTTTAGAGTCAGTGCAAAGCGTGTCAAGTAGCTCGCTAAAATCAATATCAAGCCCATCTCCCAGTGAAACAAACGCAGAGAATCCAATGTTTTTCTCATTGGCCCAATCTAATATCGTTGTACATACCGCAGCTGATTGAGAAATAAAAGCAATGTTCCCTTTTTTGGCATTAATAGGTGAAAATGAAGCATTTAGGTTTATCCAAGGAAGAATAATCCCAAGGCTATTTGGCCCCAAAATACGCATATCATATTTGGTTGCGATACGTAATGCTTGAAATGGTAATGGCTCGCCAATGCCATTGGAGTGTAAATTCATATCAGAGGATAAAATAATAACGCATTTTACGCCTTTCCTCCCTAATGCTTCAAGCAACGCTATATTCCGTTGAGAGCTTGTACAAAGCACCGCAAAATCAGGGGTAATCGGGAGCTTTTCTATTGAATCATAAGCGAGAATCCCACACACGGATTTATAACTCGGATGTACAGGCATTATAGGACCATCAAATCCACCTTCTAAAAGGTTTCTCATGACAATATGTCCAGCTCGATTAGAGTGAATAGAAGCACCAATAACGGCAATTGATTGAGGACGTAAAAGCTGTTTCAAATCCGACATGTTTACTCCTTTTATTTCTTTATAAAGAATAAGATAGCTGAGTAAATTTGATTTGACTGTCTTAATGTGAATAAACAAAAGATAGCGCACAAAAAGGACTTAATTTTAGTTAACACCAAGGTATTTCTTGGTGTTGAGCACAAAGATAACAGTTATTTAAGTGGTTTTATGGTTTGTACTTGATTGTGAGTAGCATCAAGTGCAGAATTAAGGCATCAGCATGACTATATATGTGAATTTAAAATGAAAAGAATCATTCCGATTACGTTAACCGCGCTACTTGCCGGGTGTACTAGCAGTTCGTACACAACAAATATTACAACGGATTCATCAGAAGAAGTGTATCAAGTTACTCAACCGATTGAGCAAGAAGACACAACATTTGATGAGACTGAAATTACAGTAGCCTCTGAGACTGAGAAACCAGTAGTAAAATTGACACCTGAAGATGCGGTAGTTGAATCATCTGACAACGCAGTGAAAATTTTACCACCTACATCAAAGCAAGATGAAATGAATAACCGTTATGGGTATACACTTCAAATCCTAGCGTTGAGCCGTAAAACAGATTTATCTTCATACGCTGCAAAATTGCAGGGTGAACAACCAGTATGGATGAATAGAAAAACAGTAAACAACATGCCTTGGTATACTATTTTATATGGTGACTTTTCTACACCGGCAGAAGCACGAGAAGCCATAAAACAGCTACCTGCTGAGATTCAGGCTTATGGTCCTTTTGTTCGTAGTATTAAAAGTATTAAAAATTCAGAAAACCCTGAATTACATAAATTAAATTAATTTTAAATAGGTGCAGTTAATTGCACCTTTTCTTTTTGCAGAAGATATTATGACTCACATTCTTTTACTTTGTGGCGGTAGCGGTACTGAACATGAAGTTTCATTGGTTTCTGCCAATTATATAGCCCAACAACTGTCTGAACTCAATACATTTCAAATCACACATCTTGAGATTAAAGATGGCAGTTGGTTTCATATTGAATCTGGTTTGAAATATGAATTACGCTCAGACAAAACGTTACTTTGTAATAATGAAGCGACAGCCCCTGTTGATTATGTAGTTCCCTGTATCCATGGTTACCCTGGTGAAACAGGCGATATCCAATCAATGCTTGATATGTTTTCAATTCCTTATTTAGGTTGTAACGCAGAAGCAAGTACAAACAGCTTTAATAAGATAACATCGAAGCTTTGGTACGACGCGTTGAGTATTCCAAATACGCCGTATTTATTTTTGACTGAAAACAACCAAACCACCCATGATGAGGCATTGGTTGCTTTTGACCAATGGGGCAGTTTGTTTGTCAAAGCCGCATGCCAAGGTTCATCTGTTGGTTGTTACCACGTAACGTCAAAAGAACAAGTAGTTGAAGCGGTAAACAATGCATTCACTTACTCAGAGCAAGTATTAGTAGAAAAAGCAGTCAAACCAAGAGAACTTGAAGTTTCAGCTTATGAAATTGATGGCGAACTTTATACTACTTTACCTGGTGAAGTTACTGCTCCTGATGGTGCTTTCTATACGTATGAAGAAAAATATGGCAGTGGTAGTCATTCAACCACAACATTAGACGCTAAGAATTTAACTGAAGAACAAATCGAGTTAATCAATAAATACAGTCGAAAAGTATTCACTCAAATGAAATTGAAAGACTTATCTCGTATTGATTTTTTTCTTACCGATGAAAACGAAATATACTTGAATGAAGTGAATACCTTTCCAGGTATGACACCAATCTCAATGTTTCCAAAATTGTTAGAACATAATGGCCATTGCTTTAAAACCTTCTTGCAAAAAGCCATACTGAACGCATTAAAATAAAACAAATAGCCTGATTTATATCGGGCTTTTTTTTGTTTGAAATGTTTTCTTCTGCTCTTCAGAGCGCTTAGTTTGACCTATATATTGATTCGGCATCGCAGGGCTTATCCAACGACCCATTTCTTGAATCTCTTGAATTGAATATCCTTTCTTTGATAGTTCTTTTGTTGCCCCAACACGAGCAGAAAGGCCTGAGAAATTAACCGTATGATTTAATAATATATTCGCACGTCTAAAGATACGATAAATCGAAGAATCATTGAGATGGTTTAATGAGAGGTTTTCATGACGATCCATTGAGCGAAATAGGTAACCCTCTAGAATTTGTGATGCTTCTAACCACTTAGTTAGTAACTGACTTATTTTGATTGAAAGCGGATAATAATATTCTTTCATTTTAATCAAGCCCAAACCTTCATCATTAAAACTAACGTCCGTAACTTTCAAGTCTCTAAGTTCCCCGCGTTTTAATAATAATTCGAACATTAAATGCCAGATCGCTAGGTCACGAATGTCTTTCAATTCAACTGACTCAGAAAGCTGATACTCTAATTTCTTCAGCATTTGAGATGTTATTCCTTCGGTCTGTTTACTGTCATCTTTTTTTGCCAGCCTAATGCTTCCAAGGGAGGCTTTAACTTGTGCATTTTTTGTTGGATCGTTAAATTCAAACGCGATGTGAATATGAGAAATTGAAATTAATGACCGACGAATAGAAGACATTTTCTTTTCTTTCGCTTGTTTCTCTATAAATATACGAATCGCAGTAGTCGAGGCCGGTAGAGCATTCACTTGATGAAGTTGACAAAAATGAACAAAATTAACCCAATCATTTTTAAATGAGACTAAACTATTATCTGAATAGTCTTTTTTCAATATTGACTGTAATTCTTGAATTGTTAATTCACCATTTAAAAAAGTAACGGTATTCATGATGTTTACCTTTAGTAACTAACCTAATGCACTATAACACGATAGTTTAATCCACATAAGATCACGGTTCTCAGTTTTTAATGTATTTTAACTAGAAAAAAGGCACTATTTATTAGATGCTTAATCTATAAATTATCATCAATATCCAAACAAGAGTAATGAGTATGCATAAATCATTATACAGAGGATTTTTCATTGAGAACAAAACAGGAATCCCTGATGGTTGGAAGGTCTTGATTAAAAATAAAGTGCTACAAGGCCACTTAAGTGCAGTAAAGAAAAGCATTGATTGGTGGAATGAAACCGGCTCTATTATTCAACCGAAAGAATTCGGTGATATGGGTGAAGCGACTCTCAATGAGAAAAAAAGCAAAACTCAAACAGAAGAATATAAAGGTTATGCTTTAAAAAATGACACTGGTGAAATGAAGGAATGGTATTGCCTGTACCAGGGTAAATTAGCAAAAGGCAGTATCAAAGCAATAAAAACCTTTTTGGATAAACGAGTAAAATAATTTACAATCAGTCTATTACGAATTTATTCATATCGAGATTATTATGTCTTTAGTATATTCAACAGATATCGGCCGCATTAAACAAGAAGAACCTAAACAAGAACGCCCTAAAGGTGATGGAATTATTCGTGTACAACGCCAAACTAAAGGCCGGAAAGGTAAAGGGGTTTGTATTATTTCTGGGTTAGATATGGAAGATGCTCAATTGAAGTTATTAGCAGCTCAATTAAAAAAAGTATGTTGTTGCGGTGGCGCGGTTAAAGATGGTGATATTGAGATCCAAGGCGATAATCGTGAAAAGATTAAAGAGTTTTTAACTAAGCAAGGACATACCGTTAAATTAGCTGGCGGTTAAAATAATCCGTAGCTAGCAACAAGCTAATAATCGATAGATAGATACGAAGTATTATTTAATGATTATTAGCTATTTTATGGTAAATACGATTATAGTTAAATAGCTTGGTTATGAACATTGGGATGTTATAGGGTAGAGAAAGCAGGTAGATGATGTTCCATACAGTAACTTCAAACCCTATTTAACATAATATACATAATGCGCACTAGCGTATTAATTTAACCTTACGAGCCTTTCTATTTATCAAATAGAAAAAACGGCCTTTACGGATAATACATTGAACCATTTAGTTTCCTCCTTACTCATTTTCACAGATTAGGTTCACTGCGTTCAGCGAATCAGTGAAAATCGAGTCTATAAAAATATTGAATTGTCTTTTACTAAATCAGTAACCGATGCTGTTGGTAACGAATTATTAGTCCCAACGTTTGCGCATAATGTTTTCATAATTACTTCTTAATTAGATTGAGGATGGAATCAGACAAGGAGACCCCACCCTCAGAGAGTTCTATTTATTCGCCATTGATGATTGGAAATGTTTTTTAATTTCGTCATCAACAGGAATCAATTCAATAACAAGTGCGCCTGCTAATGGATTATTATAATCAATTTCAGTATTCAATTTATATTCACGGCGTGGAACTAATGCACCCGTTTTTTCTAACATCAAAGCGTAATCGTAATTAACATGAAGCGGTTGGTCATACTTACTAACCTCACCTGTTTCACCCAGAACGCGACGTTTAAAATTTGTCAAATCCAATGGAGGCAAAGAACGACTAACATTTAATATGGCCGTTTTACCGCGCTCACCTTCCATAAATGTAATACCAAGAACAAATAAACCTTTTGACATGATTCATACTCCAGAGCTGAATAAACTAATTTTTTATAAGTAGAAGGAAAGCCAAGTTTATGACCGCCCCGAGATACAGACGAAATAACTTTATCCAAATCACCATCAAAGAATAAAACTAAATCATTTAATAATTTTCCGTATTGACGTCTAAGCCAAAACGTAGATGTAAGTAAATCTAATACTGGACGCTTATACGGACTACGCTTTGCACTAAATGGTTTACTAGATTCAATTGAACGAGCAAAATCATTTAAAGCAGCAAAGCCACCCGCTAAATTTAATAAGATATCAATATCCCATTTCTTTAATTCAACTTCCGAGCGATACCAAGTAACACCAATATCAGTAACCTTTTGTTCTAATGCTTTATTGTATATACGCCAATAGACTGGAGATTGACGAGAGCCTATCGAAATTTGTTCTTTCTCGAATCGACGATCATTAAATGATTCACCGAAATGAAATTTTCTTTGGTCGTCAACTACTGGAGAACGACCGCGAGGATTTACTCTAAACGCATCTTCATAAGCCGCTTTCAAAGCATATTCACAATCAAAAATTCCATCATAGTCATCATAAGCAATATCAACACGAGATAACTTTGTGATACCAAGAACATTACTTAAATAATGGTGCAGTGAAAAAAGTGAACGACGAGCTAACACATGCTTACAACCAGTTCCTGAAATTTGGAAATGAACTGTATTGTTATTGCCACCGATACCAACCTTTCCACAAAATTGCTCACCATCATTAGAAATCAAGTTAAATGAGTTTTCATAAAACTGGAATGGCTTATCCAAAGGCGCAGACAATGACAAACCAAGAACATGACTAACAAAGACTTTTAGTGAATCTTCATAATATGCAACGAACTCATTTCTAATGTATTTATTATATGCCGCTAATTCTTCCTCACCACCGACACGCTGACACTCGTAACGAGGCTCTACTGGAAACTTAAACTGATAATCACAAGCTGAATAATTATATTTAGGTGCATCAATAGACGGAAAATAAGGTAAAACTTTAGGAGACAATTCAGGATCAACCGCACCAGACAAGTGTCTTAGATTAGAAATACTGAAAGAAAAACTAAGCCAATCCAAATTTACAGAGCCACCTTGATGATGTTTTTGTCTACATTCTTCTAAAATATCATTAGGAGTTTTCAAAATGAGCCACCAATCAAAGTTTGTCTTTCGGTGTGTGTAACACCTTCAACATCAATCAACTCGTAAGAGTAAAAATTAGATTCACAGTAAGAAACAAGGTTTTGATATGTTTTGAAAAAGTCCCACTCGCCACAGACAAAGACGGAAACCGTCCAATCGGGCATAACTTCATAAAAAACCTTTTCCATACCCAAACCTTAGAATCTAAATATTTATTTTATGTGAGAAATCTAAGCTTTTAGATTCTAAGTGTCAACAAATATTAGATTCTAAGTTTATAATAATTTATTAAACATGATGGGAGTAACAAAATGACTACAAGACATATCAAAGACAGCACATGGAAAAAAGTAGAAGAGAAGACCGTAAAATCAGTAATTGAGACAAGAACGAGCATTAAAGAAACAGAAATGTTAGATTTTTTAATAAATCTAGGCTTAGAGAGATTTGAGCAAGAAGACTTTAACAAAATAAAAAAACGTAAATGATCTTAGATGTTACACAAGTTGGAGATTACGAGAACTCCCATAGTAAGAGCAAGAACGGGTTTAAAGAAGAACCTAGAATCAAGAGCGGAATTATCCAAAGGTTGATGAATGGTCGAATGAACCCACGTATTACTAATGCACCCGTTTTTTCTAACATCAAAGCGTAATCGTAATTAACATGAAGCGGTTGGTCATACTTACTAACCTCACCTGTTTCACCCAGAACGCGACGTTTAAAATTTGTCAAATCCAATGGAGGCAAAGAACGACTAACATTTAATATGGCCGTTTTACCGCGCTCACCTTCCATAAATGTAATACCAAGAACAAATAAACCTTTTGACATGATTCATACTCCAGAGCTGAATAAACTAATTTTTTATAAGTAGAAGGAAAGCCAAGTTTATGACCGCCCCGAGATACAGACGAAATAACTTTATCCAAATCACCATCAAAGAATAAAACTAAATCATTTAATAATTTTCCGTATTGACGTCTAAGCCAAAACGTAGATGTAAGTAAATCTAATACTGGACGCTTATACGGACTACGCTTTGCACTAAATGGTTTACTAGATTCAATTGAACGAGCAAAATCATTTAAAGCAGCAAAGCCACCCGCTAAATTTAATAAGATATCAATATCCCATTTCTTTAATTCAACTTCCGAGCGATACCAAGTAACACCAATATCAGTAACCTTTTGTTCTAATGCTTTATTGTATATACGCCAATAGACTGGAGATTGACGAGAGCCTATCGAAATTTGTTCTTTCTCGAATCGACGATCATTAAATGATTCACCGAAATGAAATTTTCTTTGGTCGTCAACTACTGGAGAACGACCGCGAGGATTTACTCTAAACGCATCTTCATAAGCCGCTTTCAAAGCATATTCACAATCAAAAATTCCATCATAGTCATCATAAGCAATATCAACACGAGATAACTTTGTGATACCAAGAACATTACTTAAATAATGGTGCAGTGAAAAAAGTGAACGACGAGCTAACACATGCTTACAACCAGTTCCTGAAATTTGGAAATGAACTGTATTGTTATTGCCACCGATACCAACCTTTCCACAAAATTGCTCACCATCATTAGAAATCAAGTTAAATGAGTTTTCATAAAACTGGAATGGCTTATCCAAAGGCGCAGACAATGACAAACCAAGAACATGACTAACAAAGACTTTTAGTGAATCTTCATAATATGCAACGAACTCATTTCTAATGTATTTATTATATGCCGCTAATTCTTCCTCACCACCGACACGCTGACACTCGTAACGAGGCTCTACTGGAAACTTAAACTGATAATCACAAGCTGAATAATTATATTTAGGTGCATCAATAGACGGAAAATAAGGTAAAACTTTAGGAGACAATTCAGGATCAACCGCACCAGACAAGTGTCTTAGATTAGAAATACTGAAAGAAAAACTAAGCCAATCCAAATTTACAGAGCCACCTTGATGATGTTTTTGTCTACATTCTTCTAAAATATCATTAGGAGTTTTCAAAATGAGCCACCAATCAAAGTTTGTCTTTCGGTGTGTGTAACACCTTCAACATCAATCAACTCGTAAGAGTAAAAATTAGATTCACAGTAAGAAACAAGGTTTTGATATGTTTTGAAAAAGTCCCACTCGCCACAGACAAAGACGGAAACCGTCCAATCGGGCATAACTTCATAAAAAACCTTTTCCATACCCAAACCTTAGAATCTAAATATTTATTTTATGTGAGAAATCTAAGCTTTTAGATTCTAAGTGTCAACAAATATTAGATTCTAAGTTTATAATAATTTATTAAACATGATGGGAGTAACAAAATGACTACAAGACATATCAAAGACAGCACATGGAAAAAAGTAGAAGAGAAGACCGTAAAATCAGTAATTGAGACAAGAACGAGCATTAAAGAAACAGAAATGTTAGATTTTTTAATAAATCTAGGCTTAGAGAGATTTGAGCAAGAAGACTTTAACAAAATAAAAAAACGTAAATGATCTTAGATGTTACACAAGTTGGAGATTACGAGAACTCCCATAGTAAGAGCAAGAACGGGTTTAAAGAAGAACCTAGAATCAAGAGCGGAATTATCCAAAGGTTGATGAATGGTCGAATGAACCCACGTATTACGTATTACAGGACGTGGGTTCTAATCGCTTCTCTTCCTCCTCCTCAGTTTTCGTCGCTCGTCATCGTCGCTAATTAGTTAATAGCAAAGCTATAAACAATATTAGTTGTGATAAGAATGCGGCTAGGTTCAGGAGCAAGAGCGATTCTTGCAGTGATAAAGGCAGTTTATTGATGTGACGTTGTAATGCAGGTTGACGACCATTTTACATGATCGTCAATATTGATTATCTCGGGTGGTCTTATTGGTGAACGCTAGGAACGAAGCAAACCATTAACGGAATTCATGCGCGGTATGTCATTTTTTGACATACCAGTATGTTATCGATAACAAACTAATGCGCATTACAGGAGTTATATTCAATTGTCCGCCAGTGCTAGCGCAATTATACTGACGGCCAGTTAAACATAACTCAATGCATATAATGCGCACTGGGCCATGAATTCTTTAGGGGTGCCAACCCACATGGCTAAACTACTATAAATCATAGCTAATACGATAAACAACATTGATTGATAAAATACTGTTGTCTCTGAATTTTGTCTGATTAAATGCAAAATCTGATGGTTATCTTAATGTGTCTTCTAATTTTCTAGTATAAACCTAAAACATAAGATACTTTGTCACCTTAAGTTGGTTAGATGTAATTTTCAAAAAAGGAAATATCGTATATGAATAATCCAAGTAAATTTGAATATGTTGGTTTTTGGCCTCGTGTCGGTGCATCACTACTCGATACCATTATTCTATTGGCAATTATAGTTCCACTAATGTACCTGTTCTATGGGGATAGATATTTCTATTCAACGGATACATTTTTAGGCTCTGCTGATGTGCTAATCAATTACATTTTTCCTTTGATTGCTATCCTTCTATTTTGGACATACAAATCAGCGACTCCGGGAAAAATGGCAATTAAAGCCGTTATCGTCGATGCCGATACAGGAAAACAACCAACAATGAAGCAATACATTATTCGTTATGTTGGTTATTTCGTTTCAATGCTTCCATTCTTCGTCGGTATTATCTGGGTTGGTTTGGATAGTAAAAAACAAGGATGGCATGATAAAATGGCAAATACGGTGGTTATTCGCCAACAAAACCACAGCGTTAAAAATGTGAAATTTAGTCGTTAATCATCATCTTCAACATAAAAAGCCCTCGTCAAGAAGGCTTTTCATTTGATTATGATTAACCTGCGGTACATAATTTGGACTTCATTATGCCGTTATCATCATCCATTGTATTAGGGTCTCTAAAGCTATCATCGTTTTCAGACAATGAGTATTTTGATTTTAACTCTATTGCATTTAGAAATAACCTTGGATCATTAATGTTACTCAGTATTAAAGTATCCGGTAAACAATCATCATCAATATAGTCAACCGCTGAATCGAAAGTTAAAATATCCAAAGCTAAGCGATCTAATCCATACAAACCACGATGTATCATATCCGCGGAAAAAACCAATAAATCACCGGCTGCAAGTCCAATCTTTTTTCCTCCCGATATATCCTCATGGCTTTCGTGTCCATTTTCTTCTTGTCGGATATCAAACTCTTCAGCATTGTCCCAACGTTTATGTGTTCCTGGGATAATCTCCATACCGAGTTCATCAAACAAAGGAATTCGAAGATGTACGACTTGTGTATCGTGAATTACTTTTTTTTGTACTTCTACATCATGATCATACTGACAGTCACGATGCCAAAAATCTTTTTGCTGAGGGTTTACTGGATTAAAGAACAATTGAGTATTCATAAAAACAGGATTTGTGGGGATAACCACATCGACTGCACTCATTATTTTCTTTGAGCTAATAAAATTAAACAGTTTTACCCTATCGTTGAATTCTAAGTATTGGCTGCCAGTAATTAAAGACGAATTGAATGCTTCTTCTTGATAAAATTCTGCGTTGTCTTCTTTCCATAACTCATGAAATTTTAATATAACGTCTCTAAGAGATGACATTTCAGATGCCGTAAAATAATTTCTAATGACAAAATAACCTTGCTCTTCATAGCTACTTTGTAACTGACTTTGATTATCTACCATTTAACAACGATGACCTCTATTAGATTATTAGAACTGAACTGCCATTCAAAGATACCAGCCTTATTCTTCGCTGCTGCATAGTACTGGTTAATTTTGGTCATTCAAGTTTAATCACACAAAAAGTGCAAAATAGAATCATCGCTTCTTTTTTTATTCAAAGTACGATAGCTGAATTAGCCAATATTATCGTTATAAAGTAGTATTTAGCAGATTTATTCTGTCGTTGATTACTGGTAAATAATGAGAATTTTAACGCCATTTACGATTATGTTTTACCTCTTTGAAAAGCTATGTTTACTCGAGTGATACCAAACCTCCGATTAAGAAGAAAAATTACAGTATTCTCACCGCATTCCTTCTTCTTATGGTATAAACTTGGCATAATATAAACACAACTAAATAAACAGGCATAATTATGAGCACTGCAAAAACGCTATTAACTCGTTGCGATTCTAAATGTGAACTATGTGGTTCAACCTCTTCACTTGCACCATTTGCTGTGCCGCCAATGACAGATATCAATGTAGATAACTGTGTAATGATTTGTGATACTTGTACTGCACAAATTGAAGATCCAGCAACTATGGATGTAAATCACTGGCGTTGTCTAAACGACAGCATGTGGAGCCAAGTTCCTACTGTTCAAGTTATTTCTTATGTTCTTTTAAGCAAGCTTGTTTCTGAATCTTGGGCTCAAGATTCTCTTGATATGATGTATGTTGAAGAAGACGTTAAAGAATGGGCTGAGAAAGCACTTCTTGCTGACGGCGAAAAACCACGTGATATTAACGGCGTTGAGCTTAAAAAAGGTGACGACGTAACCGTTACTAAAGACCTTCCAGTTAAAGGTACTAACCAAGTTATCAAACAAGGCACTGTTATCCGCGGTATCAACCTTGGTGACGACCCTCGCCTAGTTTCTGGTAAAGCTAACGGTGGTCAATCTATGTATGTAATCGCTGAATTCTGTCGTAAAAAGTAATTCGTTACTTAATAATCAGATAGACAAAAAAGACGCTAATATGCGTCTTTTTTTATGTCTGAATTTTCTTCACGTTAAATGTTAATCACGACTCCATTCATAAACATCAGCCTCCCCTTTATCTCTAAAATAGGTAGGATGAAGCTGCATGAATTGATCTTTCTTTAAATCACCTAGAGGCCAATTTGAGAAATCTTCGGATAATGAAAAATCTTTACTCTTAAGATATAAGTTTGATAACTTTCGCCAAACTTGCCTAAATAAATAACGAGTTCCATCGTCGTTACAAATCAATGATGTTCTTTCTGGTGTTAAATCACCGATTTGAAGCGTTGCTTTTATTCGTGATTTGGGCTGACAAACCGCTTCATGAATAACAACAACCTCAAATGTATTGGTATACGTAGTATCAACGTAAATGGACGTATTGTTAGCCCTATTTACCCTTCTTAATATTAATTGCTTTGTATCTTTTGTTCTACCAACCTGAAGACCATTTGAAAGTGGCTCGTAATAACTCCAAGACCAGCTCCAATCAATATTGCGAGGAAAATAGTTTAATTGTGATGAGGAATGCTGCCATAATCCTGCTGGTAATACGATTGAAATTAATAATATAAATACAGCTACTGCTTTGTACATAGGATGACCAACAAGTGATAATGCTTTTATTTCCATGATCTTATCTTATATTAGCTTTACTTTCAAAAAAGCCAACCCATTCATAAATACGCAAATTGATTTGTATAACCCCCGTAATATTTTTAATAATGTGCGTATTTATTGAATTAAATAAAACAAAAATGCCTCTTTTTTTATTTAAACGTTAGATTCGATAATGTTACAACACAATCATTAAACCCCTAGATATAAAAAAGCCGAGATATTAAATCTCGGCTTTTAATCAGAATATCAACTCGCTACATTAAAGATGCTTACTGATTTCAATACAAGTTGCTTTTGCATCACCAAAAAGCATCTCTGTATTTTCTTTGAAGAACAATGGGTTTTGAACTCCAGCATAACCTGTGCTCATTGAGCGTTTGAATACGATAACATTTTTCGCATTCCACACTTCAAGAACTGGCATTCCTGCGATTGGACTGTTTGGATCTTCCATCGCTGCAGGGTTAACCGTATCATTCGCGCCAATAACAAGAACCGTATCTGTGTCAGATAAGTCATCGTTGATCTCGTCCATTTCAAGAACGATATCGTAAGGCACTTTTGCTTCTGCAAGTAGTACGTTCATGTGGCCAGGTAAACGACCCGCTACTGGGTGAATACCAAAACGAACATTGATACCTTGTGCGCGAAGTTTTTCTGTAATTTCGTGAACTGGGTATTGAGCTTGTGCTACCGCCATTCCGTATCCAGGAGTAATCACTACTGACTTAGAATTCTTTAGCATCTCAGCAACTTCTTCAGCTGTTGTTTCACGATGTTCACCTTGCTCTTCGTCATCAGAAGAGATAACCACGTTTTGGCCAAAACCACCCGCGATAACACTAATGAAAGAACGATTCATTGCTTTACACATAATATAAGACAGAATCGCACCAGAAGAACCAACTAACGCACCAGTAACAATCAAAAGATCATTTGAAAGCATGAAACCCGCTGCTGCTGCTGCCCAACCAGAATATGAATTCAGCATTGAAACAACCACTGGCATATCTGCGCCACCAATTGAAGCAACTAAATGGTAACCGAACGCAAAAGCAATTAGAGTAACTAGAATAATTGCAAACATGCTGCCGCCAACACTAACAAAGTAGTAAAGGAGTGCAGCTGAAGCAATTAATGCCACTAAGTTTAATTTATGACGGTGTGGTAATTGAAGTGCAGACGAGCTGATCACGCCACGTAACTTACCGAATGCAACCAAAGAACCCGTAAAAGTCACTGCACCAATAAATATACCTAAGAACACTTCTACTAAATGGATATTTAGCATTGCGCCAGTAAGTACACCGTGATCGATGTAGCTGTTATAACCAACAAGTACGGCTGCCATACCAACAAAGCTATGAAGAATTGCCACAAGTTCAGGCATTTCTGTCATTTCAACTTTCTTAGCGTAATAAAGACCGATTGCAGCACCGATTGCCATAGCAACGATGATCCAACCTGTTCCCGCTGAATCAGGACCAAAAATGGTCGCAATTAACGCGATAGCCATACCTGTCATTCCGTAATAGTTACCAGAACGAGCGGTTTCTTGTTTAGACAATCCTGCTAAACTCATGATAAATAGAACGGCAGATACAATATAGGCTGCTTGAACTAATCCTGCTGACATTATTCTACCCCTTACTTATCTTTACGGAACATTTCAAGCATACGCTTGGTTACAGCAAATCCGCCAAATATATTAATACTTGCGATAAGAACTGCAATAAATGCTAAAACAGAAACAACGCCATTACCTTGACCAACCTGAAGTAATGCACCAACAATGATGATACCTGAGATTGCATTAGTTACTGACATCAGTGGTGTGTGCAGTGAATGGCTTACATTCCAAACAACATAATAACCAACAACACAGGCTAAGATAAATACAGTGAAGTGAGCTAAGAATTCAGCAGGAGCGACAGAACCAACCCAACCAAAGGCTGCGATACCAGCACCAATCATTCCATATTTCTTAACTGGAGACATTGGAACTTCAACTTTTGGTTCAACTTTCGCTTTTGGTGCAACTTTCGCTTGAGGCTGAGCTGAAACTTGAATTGGTGGCGCAGGCCATGTTACTTCGCCTTCTTTAACCACAGTGACACCGCGAAGAACGACGTCTTCAAAATCGATGTTGATGTTGCCATCTTTCTCTTTGCATAAAAGCTTAAGAAGGTTAACTAAGTTTGTGCCGTAAAGTTGTGATGATTGCGTTGGTAAACGACCAACCATATCAGTGTAACCTACAATTTTCACGCCATTGTCTGTTGTAATAACTTGGTCTTTTACTGTGTACTCACAGTTACCACCATTCGCGGCAGCCAAATCAACAATTACACTGCCCGCTTGCATGCTATCAACCATTGCTTTAGTAATTAGCTTTGGTGCAGGACGACCAGGGATAAGTGCGGTTGTAATGATGATATCAACATCTTTAGCTTGAGCTGCATATAACTCTTCTGCTTTTTTGTTAAACTCATCAGACATTTCTTTTGCGTAACCATCACCTGAACCTGAATTTTCTTTGAAATCTACTTCAAGGAATTCAGCGCCCATTGATTGCACTTGCTCTTTTACTTCTGGACGAACATCAAATGCTCGCACAATAGCACCAAGACTACCAGCAGCACCGATAGCCGCAAGACCAGCAACACCTGCACCAGCAACAAGTACTTTCGCAGGTGGAACTTTACCCGCTGCGGTAATTTGGCCAGTGAAGAAACGACCAAACTCATGGGCAGCCTCTACAACAGCACGGTAACCCGCAATATTAGCCATTGAACTTAATGCATCTAACGCTTGCGCACGAGAAATACGAGGAACTGAATCGATCGCCAAAACATTAATGTTTTTAGTCGCTAATTTGGCTAAAAGTGCTTCATTTTGAGCTGGCCAAATAAAGCTAATTAAACTAGCTCCATCTTGAAGTAATTCAAATTCATCAACACCTGTGGCGTCATTGATTTGAGGTGCGTTTACTTTAAGAATGATTTCTGATTTCCAAGCATCCTCTGCAGAAACAATAGTTGCGCCTGCTTTTTCAAATGCTGCGTCATCAAAGCTTGCTAAAATACCAGCGTTTGATTCTACAGCAACTGTAAATCCAAGCTTTAATAGCTGCTCAACTGTTTTAGGAGTGGCAGCAACACGGGTCTCCCCCGCGAATACTTCTCTAGGTACACCAATTTGCATAGTTATTCCTTGGCTATTGGCATGAATTGATACCTTCGTTTTATCTAACATAAGGTATTAATTCAAGTGTTTTGTAATAAAATGACATGATTTCATTACATAAAAATTGTTATCTGTTCATTCTCACTGTATTTCAGTAAAAAAAACAACATTTTGATGACAAATAGAGGTCAAACCACTTTCGCTTACTTATTGATTTTAATCACAAGTATAGAGTAAAAAACATACGGAAAAACAATCTATATCAATTCATTAACACTTATTTGAAAATAGAATCGCCCATTTGGTCTATTAACATTTTGGATTTCCTTTCCATCAGTTCATCAGCGTTAGTTTTTGAAGAAATCACATCAGAACGAATAAAACGGTGCTCTTTTATTTCACCATTTATTTCTTTCGTTATTTTTCCTGCAATGCGAAATTGCCCATTATCAGGTTCTGAATTTGGATAGATGAGAAAAGAGTGATACTCAATTGGTGTGATTGTTGGCTCTTTTTTAGAAGAAGATGAGCCGAATATACGAGAAAAAAGCCCCATTTCATTTTCCTTTTTGAAATAAGGCTTATTATACCTCAACAGAGCATAGATGCAGTAGGATACTGAGAGCAATACTCTGATTAAGTTTATGTAATGTTAAGTGTTATAGCACTATTCTTCGTCAGTGAATAAATCAGCGACTGGCGTGATACGAATTTCAATTCGGCGGTTTTTCTTTCGTCCATTGGCATTCATATTCGAGGCAATAGGTTCCGCTTCACCAAAACCATACGTATTTATTCGATTAGCATCAACGCCTTTCTGCTCCAATAATGCCAAGACTGAATTTGCTCGCTTATTGGATAATGAAGTATTAAATTGCTTGCTGCCACTGCTGTCAGTATGACCTGCAATAAATACCTCTGAACGAGGCTTGTTATTCAGTAATTGTGCTAATTGAGTCAGTGCGTCTTTACTCTCACTTTTAATGACAATACTGCCTGAATCAAAACTGGTATCACCATTTAATAGCACAATGATTTCATCATTCACTTGTGCAACACTGCCAATATCATCTGTGATAATCGCATTCAGTTCGTCGTGATGGTAAGTAATAAAACTTTCAATAGTAGGTGTCGATTTAATTGCTGTAGTCTCATCTTCTGATGTACTTTGACAGCCACTAAGTAAGCTCCCTACTATAATAACTTCGAGTAAGTGTTTCTTCATTATAAGTATCCCTAATCCAACTTAGCGCTAATTTATCAGACTTCGTTCGCTTATACATGATGAGTAAAAATAGAATAGAGACACTTCACGTACCTGTGAAATTGAGTTGTCACTCAGTTTCAATATTAATACGATTCTTTACTTTCTTTAGATAAATCAAAGAATAAACTAATAAGTAAAAAGCACTTAATCCATATAATCCAAGAAGACTCTTCATCACGCCTTGTAACCCACTTCCTTGTTGATTCAATAATAGGAAGCCATTGATAGCAAAATCACTCGGTAATAAGTGCATAACACTCACCAATAAGCTTGGGATCATTTCTACAGGCCATATAAAACCAGCACTAAATACAATAGGCATAGAGCTAAACAACACGACCAAAAGAAGACTTTCACAGTTAGGAAATAACTCACCGAGAATGAATCCAAGTAAGATAACGGAGGTTAGAAAAGGAACCAATAAAATTAATAGCTCTAATGGGTGACTAAAACGACTAATATCATAAAAATCAAATACAGAACCAAAGTAGAAACAGGCAAGAACCAGCTCAACACACAAAAAGAGACTGAATCTAATCAGCATTATTTTTGGTGATTTCTCATGAGGTTTTACGATTTTTTGCCTTACACCAACGGCCATCAATAATGTTTGTTGCAAGATCAAAACAAATACTGCGGGTACAACATATTGCTGATAACCCATATTATGATTAAATACAGGGATATAATTAGAATTAAAAGGCTGAAAGGTCTTCACCGCTTGAGTTATTGGTATCCCATCAATTGTCATGTTAGCGACTCTTATTTCAGCAGAAATAGTTCCTCCTGCCTTCATTAATCCTTCGATAATGGTGCCATAGACTAAAAAGTAAGAGGCATCCCCTGCATAAGCGACAGTTGGAGATTGTCCTAACAATACATTTTTAGAAAACTCGGTAGGGATAACAAGAAAACCACTGACTTTCTGCGCCATGAATTGATTTTTAGCCTCAGCTACGCTTTCGGCTTGATCAACCACATTTACTTGTTGTGAGCTATTGACCATTCTAATGAATTTTCTACTGAGATCTGATTTATCTAAATCCACCACCGTGATCTTTTGCTCTTCTGGACTCTGGTGTTGATAAGGTAACGGATAAAGGAATGCATAAAACAATACACCTCCAACCATCGCCATTAAAATGGTGCTGTTAGTAAAGATGGCTTTTGCTTCAGTCCCAATTGCGCGCCATAATTTATGCATTTGATTTCCTTAATCGCGCAGTCAGTATTAATAAAGGCACTAAAAATAACGATAATGCCATTACATTAGGAATCGATTGAATCAAGTTATACCCATAATTAGTCTGCTCTATTTGAGCTCTAACAAAATGACTCGCCGGTAAAATTGAATGCCAAAATGTCGCGATGCTATTCATGTCTGTCACGGGGAACGTCACCCCTAAAAAAGCAAAGCTTGGTGCCGTATATGCGCCAGAGATGCTCATTGCTTTTACTATATCATTAGTGACATAGGCAATAAGTACACCCAAGCTAATACAGGCCAATGTCATTGCACTCATGATCAATAAGAACTCAGGGATATTCGCCAAAAATGGAAAGCCTAAGATCTTATATAAGAAAACAAATAAAATGGAACCTACAAACATAAAGATGAAAAAATAAAACCCGACAAATTGCATCATCGTATTTTTTGTTTGATGGTCAAACCAAGATCTCAACGACGATTGATTCTCAATTTTCATGGCATTATTCATTGCCCATATCATGCCAACAATCATCGCCATTTGCCAAATGGCAGGAAGAATTGCAGACAGCAAAAACTGATTATAATTACTGCCTAAATTAAATAAAGGCGTGATTTGTACATTAATAGGAACGGCCGTATTAATGGCTTGAGTCCATGTTGTTTCATGGGTACTTAAGGTTTTAATTGTGCTTAATTGAGCTTGTATCGTCATGTCAGTCTGCAATAACGCTGAACTGATTTGTTTCGCAATCAAAATATACTGTGCATTGTAAAAACCTGATATATTTGGGCTTTTACCGAGTAATACGTCTTTTTCAAAATTAGCGGGAATAATGACATACCCATAATTATGTCTATCTTTAAGCGCAGTATTTGCAAAAGGAATGCTTTGTTGAATCGACCGAACTTGCAATGTGGGTGTCGCATCATAATTACGAGTAATCATGCGTGATAAGCTAGATTGGTCAAGATCAACAACATCAATAGGCAACTCACGGACGACAGAGGCTGAGAATACCCACCAAATCATCAAAGATAAAATAACTGGCAATCCAAACGTAGCTCCTACTAGCCAGTAATTAGAAAGATAAGAACGCCATAATGTTTTCATAGTAGTACCCAAAGTAGCGTTGTATTACTTTTCAATTCGAACAATAGCACTCATACCTACTCTTAGATTTGGTATTTTTTTCGTTGGATGCGCTTCAACTTCAAATGTTTTCAAATCAAATCCTTGACTGTTATCCGTTGCACGCCAAGTCGCATAATCCCCTAATACAGAAATATGAGTAATGGTAAAAGGAACCGTCGCATCAAGGGCTGGTAGATAAACCGACAACTCATCACCTTTGTTATAGTGCTTTAGGTTATCTTCTCTTACATGAAAAATAGCCCACGCATTATTCATGTCAATAACCGTCACAACAGGAAACCCTTGAGGCGCAATCTCTCCAGCGTTTAGTAAGACTTGTGACACCTCTCCTTCATACCAACTGTTTATTTTGGTATCTGCGGCATAAGCTTCAACTTCAGCAACCGCACCAGAGGCCATTTTTACTTTTTCATTAGCGGCTCGTTTTGTTTCTACTCGAGCCCCTTCTTTTGCCATTTGATACATTTGGTATGCTGCATTTTCAGTGTATTTAGCGGCTTGCCATTGAGTGTATGTTTCATCTTTCTTTTGTTCAGCAACCACACCATCGTTGTAAAGGTTATTTACACGAGCGTATGTTTTCTCTAATAGTTGGTTCGCTGCTTTCGCTTTTCTCCACTGATCACGAGCTGCCGATATTTGTTGTTTTCTTGCTCCTTTTTCCGCTTCTTGAGCTAATGCACTTGCGGCGGCTTCCCCCGCTTTTGCTTGAGCCAATTTTGCCTCTATTTCAGGACTGTAAAGAGAGAAAACTGCTTGGCCTTTTTCTATTTCATCGCCTTTTTTTACAAAAACACTTTCAATACGCCCAGGGACTTTTGAAGAAACATTGTATTGCTCCGCTTCAATTTGACCTTGTAGTAACTCTGGA
The DNA here is from genome assembly GCF_000196495.1 of Aliivibrio salmonicida LFI1238. Classification (NCBI taxonomy): domain Bacteria; kingdom Pseudomonadati; phylum Pseudomonadota; class Gammaproteobacteria; order Vibrionales; family Vibrionaceae; genus Aliivibrio; species Aliivibrio salmonicida. The sequence continues at coordinate 669,987 of NC_011313.1, read as the reverse complement.
CGAGGCTGATAAGCTGCCCAAAAGCTGTATCCAACCCAAGAGACCACTGAGACGGCAATAAGAGAACCGATAACGTTAGTTGCTTTACTCATGATTATTACCCTTGTCTTGCTTGCAGTTGATATTGATTAAATGTATCGGTTTGATTGCTTAATGCGAGTAACTTTACTAGCGAAATCACATAATTAAACGAAGCAAGTGAACGTTGAGTTTTAATACTGGCTAAATACAGCTCGGCATCGACGACATCAAGTGATGTAGATAATCCTTGCTTAAACGCTTTTTCACGAAGAAACACGTTTTCAGTTGCCAATGTAACACTCGACGCTAATCCATTATATTCGTCAATGGCTTGCAGTGCTTGGCGGTATGTTTTTTCAACAAGTAAAGAGAGATCTTGCTTCGCCTGTTGTTTTAAATACTGAACTTGTTGTATTGCACGGTGTGCCGCCACCACTTTCTCTGAGCGACCTTTGTTATCTAATAAAGGGACATTCATACCAATACCTACCATCCAATCGGGAGCTATCTCAGCAGATAAGCTGTCACCTTCATATAAATTGTAGTTACCATAGAGGTAAACTTCTGGGTAGTATCGTCCCTTTTCTGCTTTTACCAAACTTTGAGCTTGAACTTCTTTCGCGTCTAATAAAGCTAAACCAGGGTATGTATCTAAAGTGCTATCAACAAAAGAACGTAATTCTGGGAGTGTTGCATTTATAAATAACATGGTTTCAGGCGTTACCGCGTCACGGGTTTGAAGCATTTGAGATAATGCGGCATTGGCAATATCCCGATCTTGTTCCGCTTTACGTAAATCAACCTTTGCTTTGTCATAAGAAGCATCCGCTTGAAGTCGTTCAACTTTTGCTATTTGCCCTTGCTGTTGAAGTTTCACAGCATTGCTACGGTGTTTAGCGAGTCCTTGTTCCACTTCTGTATAGGTATTCACAACTTCATTGGCTAAAACGACACTAAAATAATATTTAGCGAGATCTTCATAAGAGGCTTGTTGTTTCATTAATAGTTTACTACGAGCTTCCGTTGTCTTTCCTTCCGCGGCACTCTCTGCTGCCGAAATCCTACCGCCAGTAAATATAGGCCAAATAGCACGAATAGAGCTGGTAAAAATGTCTCTTTCAGTTAGCGTCGATGTAATAGGCCCACCGAGCTTATTGATCAACCCAGATGCTGCACCGGCAAAAGCAGGGTTAATATCGGTACTATCGAGTAGCTGTTGGCTACTTACGGTGACATCGTCATCTAAATAAGTGTAGTTTGCTGTCAGTGAAATGGAGGGAAGATTTAAATCACTCGTAGCAGAAGCTAATGATTCTTGGCGTTGAACATTCGTTCCGCCGCGATACCATTATGATTATTAAGAACGTTTTTCCATGCACTATCAAAGTCGACCGATTTAGCCTGAACAGAAATAGATAAAACAGCGGTTAAAATAATTGATAAGCGAGTCATTTTTAGCATAAGCCCTCCGTTGCGTAGAGTATATACTCTAGATTGATCCATATGCAAAAAAAAAGCTTACCACAATAGGTAAGCTTTTTTAGAAAAAGAAACGATTATTTAGTCATACGGACAAGAGACAAACCAATTAGCCACTCTAAATCTTTACGGCTTTCTTCGCCGTATAAATCTTCAACCAAACCGTATAAACGCTCAATACCGTTGTGCGCAAATTCGTGAGCGTTAGCTGATGTTACGATGTGGTGGAATAAAAGACGTAAAATTGCGCGGAATTGTTCATCTTCTAGAGAAGCAATCCAGCTATCAATGAATGCTTGTTTATCACCTTGCATTTCAAGACGTTCTGCAAACAAACGGAAGATACGACCATCTAATGCTGCTGTAAAATCAGTTTTCTTTGGAAAATGATGGCTAATACCAGTTCTTGATACACCAGTCTGTTGACTTAGTGTGGTATATGACATTTTGTCATAGCCTAGGCGTAATAGTTGATCAATAACTGCATCCATGATCTTCTGGATGGTGATTTCAGTATCTTCTTTACTTCTTTTTGGCATAATAAAGCTCTTCTAATGTGGTTAGTCCATTAAGAAATTAATCATAAAAATTTACTAATGACAATTATATAAGTAAATTTATAGGATTCAATTCCATTTGTATAATTATTTTTATAATATTTTGCACAATCAGTGATGTCGCGCAAACGGTTCGCTTATAAAATACCTCTTAAATATGAGAAATAAATTTATTAAGGTAAAATAAGCAAAGACTTACAGCAAATAAATGCACACTTTATATGGGCAGTCTGCGTTATACAGTATGGAATTACAATACACTACACTGCTTTATGACAAAGAATTGTCATAAAGGTTCATTTTTTGGGAGAATAGTCCCAGGTTACAAGCTTGAGATTGAAAGATTGTTACTAAACGAATGCATTTTAAAGAAGCCAATAAAATGGTAGTTTTCTTACATAAAGCGTCATAATATAAAGACATTACTACTATTGAGGATATAACTATGAGTTCTGATGTTGAACAAAATGTACCTTGCGATGCCTGTGGTTGCAGTGCAGAAATGGGCTTTATCATTAAAGAAGGCGATGATGTAGCTGAAGTAAGTATCTTTGCGGATAATAAATCACAACTTAATGCAGAGTTTGCTAATTATCTGACTCTTGCAAAAGAAGTGTGTGCTGAAGTAAAAACGGACATTGAAATAACAGAAAATGAAAAAGAATTACATGCACGCCTACAATTTTCATGCAGTGCAGAAAAACTGATTTATGAATTAAAAACACGTTCACTTCGACGTTAGTTTTTATTTTTGTATAAAAAAAGGCTCCAACATTATTGTGTTGGAGCCTTTTTTATTAAATTAGAGAGATTAAGCTGCTTCGATTTTTGCAGCTTGAGGACCTTTTGGTCCCTGCTCTACTTCAAAAGTTACTGCTTGGCCTTCTTTTAACGTTTTAAAGCCTTCGCTTTGAATCGCGCTGAAATGAGCAAACACATCAGGACCGCCATTCTCTTGAGTAATAAAACCGAAACCTTTATCTTCATTAAACCATTTAACAGTACCAGTTGCTTTAGACATTACGTCTCCTTAACACTTAAAAAATTAACTACCAGTGATTCAATATGTTTATCACTGCGACAATCAATGCCGAATTTCACTATATCAAATGTATTTTGATAAATGAAACGCTAAATCATGACCGATATCACTCATTTAACATTAAACTTATTTACGCAGTTGTCGATAATACAGTAAGTCTTTTATTCAACGTTGTGTCTATGTTCATATTGAATCGCTCTATTTTCTTTATCTTATTATCTGTGTTGCTCAGCGCCCCTGTTTTAGCTGAAAAATTAAATAAACACCGTTTGATTAATCATATCGATAGCTACGGAAACATTAGTTTGAGGAATACCGGCTACACCGAGTTACCTGACGATTTGGTGGTTAATGGCGATCTTAATTTAGCAAAAAGTAAAATAACAAAGTTACCCCAAGGGCTCGTTATTAACGGTAATCTAAACCTCGCTAATACCGCTATCACTAGAATACCAAGAGGCACAAAAATTGTAGGATATTTAAATTTAGCGGGAGCGACTCAATTTAAACGCTACCGTCGTGGTGTCAAAGTGGCTGGATTTATTAACCTTGCAGGTTCAGGCTTAACCGAACTACCAGCAAGACTGACCGTTAATGGTGATTTGAGTGTCATTAGAACACCGTTAGCAACATTACCAATGCAGCTAACAGTTAAAGGCAATCTTTATCTTGGCTATTCAAAAATAACGACACTGCCTGATGATCTCGTGGTTAATGGCAATATTTACCTTGGTGGCCAACAAATAACTGATTTCCCTAAATCAATAAAAGTGAATGGCTATATTTTTAAGTAACATTACAATAGTAACAATCGTTAATGTTGGGGCTGTGTAATGTTAGACAATTTACATCAAATGGTAATTTTTGCTACGGTAGCAAATGAACTTAATTTTACGCGTGCGGCTGAAAAGCTCGGCATTTCAAAATCGCACGTATCAAAACAAATTAAAGCATTAGAATTACGATTAGATTGTCAGCTGGTTCAACGTAATAACCGTTCGGTATCAATCACTGCGCTTGGCAGTCAGTATGCCGAATACAGTCAGAAGCTACTCGATATTGCCTATGAAGCCGATGCCCTTTTAGATGCTCACCACGGGCGTATTTAAAGTCGGTATTGCTCAGTCTTTTGGGAATCGTCACATCACACATGCGTTGGCTGTTTTTCAAGAACTCTATCCAGAATTAGAGCTTGAAGTCAGCTTGTTTGATCATAAACCAAAACTACTTGAAGATGGCTTTGATTGCTGGATCGCCATTCACGATGATTTACCAGAAGGTATGGTTGCAAGAAAAATTGCCGATTGCCGATTCATTGTTGCAGCAGCACCAAGTTATTTAGAAAAACACGGTGAACCAAGTAGACCCGCAGAGCTCTCCCAACATAAATGCATTACTTATCAAAGTAATGAAAGAAAATTTAACGAATGGGAGTTTACTCGTGATGGCGTTCATCAAGTCGTTAACGTGCACAGTAACTTCAAGATTGATAATGCGTCTGCGATACTAGACGCAACCAAAGCCGGTGCAGGTATATCTTATTTAGCGAGTTACTTACTTGAGAATGAGTTTGCGAATGGAAGTTTAGTTCGATTATTAAGTGAATGGGAAGCGGATATGAAATTGCCTATTTATGCGGTTTATCCGAGAAGACAGCATCTACCACCAAAAGTACGAACTTTTATCGACTTCTTATCCCAACAAGTTGGTAATCCTCCTCATTGGGATAAGAAACTGTTTAACTAAATCACTACTGCGCGTTCTTTACTGGGTTAGCATAAAGAGCGCGTAAAAATGGTTTTTCTTCTTCAGTTAATACCGATAATTTTGCATTTAATTCATTCTTAACACTATCCGTTACAACATCAGAATCAATATTAGCGGCGGCATAGTTAATAGGGAACAAATGATAGTTAGTATGGATTTGCACATCAATACTTTTGGCTAGTTCGTCAGCAGAGTCAGAATCCGTATTCACTACGTCACCAAAGTGAATATGAATACGTTTTTTATTACCGATAATACCTTTAATGATACTGTCGATGTCTTCAAACTCCCCTTTCTCATATGATCCAAGTGTCGCAACTGCATTTAGTTCTTTTGCTTTTTGAATATCCAAAGGATCATTTTCGTATGAAATAGACACAGGAACGATATTCAATCCATTCATATATTCAGAAAAAGTTTCTTTACGTTTACGACCTTCAACATGAAACATTTTTAAAATTGCAGCATCAGTAAAGTCATTCCCATCTTTAGCTCGACCTTCTTTTTGTGCAATCCAAATTGAATTATTTGTTTCAAGAGAATGCTTGATATAAGAAGAGAGTAAGCTAAGTGCTTTTAACATCTGGCGAGGGGCTTTTGCTGAACGCTTAACAATGAAACTCTTATTCAATTTCATTAATTCAGTACTGCATGCTTTTTTAAGCAAGTTATCGCCAATAGCAATACGTACTGTCTGCATCTTATTGTTGTATAGAACCCAATTCATCAAGGCTGGGTCCATTGCAATATCACGGTGGTTAGAGATAAATAAATAGGCTTTATTTGAATCTAACTTATCAATACCGCTGTAGGTGATCCCATCCGTGGTATTTTTTACTGTTTTATTGAGATAAGTCGCCACTTGCAGCTGTACATCTTCAACTGTTTTGATCTTAGAAAGACTACGACGAAGTTTGCAACGAATTAAAGGCGCGAGAAACCAAAACAAAATTTTGGATGCCGAAGGAAACTTATAATGCAAAATAGCATTAATGAATTCATCATCAGAAATTAAACGTTCAATTGCCTCAGGGACTTCACTGTCATTATACGGGCGAATTTCTTGATAGATATCTTGTGTGGTCATGTGGGTACTTATGATTACCGAACAGAATTAATAAGCGCGTATTCTACTCGATTTTATCTCTGTTGTACGTGATCTATTTAAGAGGTCGTACCATTCAGGCCATAATATAGGTTAAATTCTTAGAATACTTTGATTTTTTAGCGGAAAGCAGTAAAGTGACGGACTTCAAAGTAAGAGGTTTTTATGAAAAGCGCAATCACATTCCACTCAAAAACATACGAACAGCTTTTTTATACCGCTCGTAAGAAGAAAAACTATTATGAACTGGTTTATGTCAATACAGGTACCGCTCTCATCCGCTTAGGGAAATGGGAATACGTAGTATCAGCTGGAGAGTTTTTTTGGTTACCGTTTGATTCTTTAACTTCAATCACTATTGTTCCAAACGCTCAAATTGCTCACATTGCTTTTTCTATTCGAACTCGCGAAGATTTACCGACACAAGGTGGCTTTGTTAGCCAAACAAGTTTGCTTAACGCGTTAATAGCAAAATTGTTCACAGCCTCATTAAATGAACAACAAGAACAACGCTTACTGGCTGTGATTCAAGATGAGTTGTTACTGGCAACGTTTCACACTGATGTGTCTAAAGAATCAATGCAGGTTAATAATTACATTAGCGTATTAAGCGACCAAAAAACGACAAATGAAAGTAATGTTATCTCTGCTGAAATGGCATTAATGCTAAAAGTAAGAGAGGCTGATAAAATGCGAAAATCAGGCGCGAAAGACGTGATGATAGCAAAGCGCTACTTTTCAGATGACATACAAGCAATGAACAGCTCATTCAGTATCTTTCTATAAAAAAAGTAACGTCCGTAATAAAGTCGATGATTATTGAAAAGGAATTTCAAATTGCATGAACACTTGGTCATCCACTTGTTCATGCCATCTATAATCGATTCTAAACCTAGGTTCGTTCCCCTTTTCTTCTCCACCAAAAGCCAAACTAAGCTGTAATCCATGGCTTTCAATCCAATCGGTATAAGAATCAAATTCTTCTATCTTTTTGTCGTAATACTCTTCTGGTTGCCAAACCGTAAACCCGACAGCACTGTCACTAAGATAACCGGTAAGTAATGGGTAAGGTTCTTCACCACTACTGTATTCCCATTTATCCCAATAACTTTCTTCAAAAAGCTCAGACTCTAACTGATTAGTAATATCGTATAACTGGCTAATAAATTGATTTACTTCAAAAAGAGGTATCAAACAAGTAGACGATGACGAGTAAACCTCGCGTGAATAAGAGGCATAACTGTCTTGCAAACAAGTTGCTTTTTCTTCTGCACTCAATTCAATAGGCAGAAGCAGGGTTAAACTAAAAAAACCAACTTGTTTTTTCATCACGCGTTACTCGTATAACTGGTGAGCCTTAATATATTGACTCACACCTTTGGTTGTTAGGTGACTTATGTCATGACCATTTTTTATGGCATGTCTTATGTCTGTACTTCGTATTGGCAAGGTTTCAGGGCAAGCCATTACATTCCACTTTTTTGCTATTTCATCCGCTTTAAAGAATTGACTAAACTTCATTAAATTATCTGGTCCGATGATAAAGGTTATATCGGCGTCTGGATTTTTTTCTTGAAGATAAGTCAGTAAAGAAAATGTGGTTACGCTTTGTTTTGGAACGTAGAGCTCACTTTCGATACAAGACAACGCTACATTACTATTAAATTCATCAATAAAAGTTAACACCATGTCAATACGAGTGTCAAAAGGAAGCATTTCTTTCCCCCAAGCATGAGAAATACTTGGGACTAATAGCACCTTATCAAAATGACTAAGGCGTTCAATGACACTTTTATGCCCTAATGATGGTGGATTAAAGGCGCTACCAAATACCGCTATTTTCATATATTACTCGATGTTGATACTATTATTAATCAGCATAAGTGAAAAATTTGTCAATCACTATGCATTAGCTCATTACTCTGTTATTAATTCTTTAAATTCAGTATTATATTAGGACTAATTACTCGTAATCACAACTCCAATGAATGATTTGAAAGGAATGAGAATGCAGAAACAGATTGTTGAAGAAATGAAAGTTAAGGTATCAATTGATCCCCTTAGTGAGATTCAACGCCGTGTTGATTTTATCAAATCCACATTGACACAATCAGGATGCAAATCGCTGATTTTGGGGATCAGTGGCGGTGTTGATTCAACAACATGTGGACGCTTAGCTCAAATAGCCGTTAATGAATTAAATAAAGAATCGAATTCATCTGATTACCAATTTATTGCGGTACGCCTTCCTTATGGTATTCAAAAAGACGAAGACGAAGCACAATTAGCTCTTGAGTTTATTAAACCAACACATTCAATTAGTATTAATATTAAAGACGGCGTTGACGGTTTACATAAAGCAAACCATCTTGGTTTAGCTCATACTGGTTTACTGCCTACCGCAAATGATAAAATCGATTTTGTAAAAGGTAACGTAAAAGCACGAGCTCGTATGATTGCTCAATATGAAGTGGCTGGCTATGTCGGTGGTTTGGTATTAGGGACGGATCATTCGGCAGAAAACATTACCGGATTCTATACAAAATTTGGCGATGGCGCTTGTGACTTAGCTCCTTTATTTGGATTAAATAAGCGTCAAGTAAGAGACGTTGCCGCAGAGCTTGGCGCACCAGAACAATTAGTAAAGAAAGTACCTACGGCTGATCTTGAAGAATTAGCACCACAGAAAGCCGATGAAGATGCATTATCTGTCACTTATGATGAAATCGATGATTTCTTAGAAGGCAAAAAAATTGATACTGAGGCAGAGGCTAGATTAATTAAAATCTATCAAACGTCCCAGCATAAGCGCAAACCTATCCCAACTATTTATGATTAATCATTGATACTAGGTAACGCTCTTTGATCACTGACTAACGCTTCTTTTGACGTTTTAGTCAGTTTTTTTATTCGATATTCATACTTTAACGCCAAGGATTTATTTTCTACCTCATAAGACCATACCAATTGTAATGGCCCCTTCCCTTTTAAATATTTAGCCCCTTTCCCTTGCTGGTGAGCCAGAAAACGACGATCTATATTATTTGTGATACCACAATATAGTGTATTTAATTTGGTTCTAATTAAGTAGATAAACCAAGGTGAATCAGTTGTTTTCATTATGCTAATAAATCATTAACTAGTTGAGTCAGCTGAGCCATTTCGGCTTTTAGCTCCGCAACTTCAGATTCTAACAAAGTGATGCGCTCATCATTCTCTGTTGAGTTTGAATGGTTAGTCACGTTTGTTTTATCAACAACAGTGACATCATTAATAACCTCACCACAAAATAAATGGGCATAGCGTGCTTCTCTCTTACCTGGTTCTTTTTCTAACTTAGTCACCATTGGCGATGCTTCACTTAAGCCTAATGTCGTTAATACGGACTCGACTTCTGCGACATTATCAAACTCACATAAACGTTGGGTTCGAGTACGCAGTTCCCCTGGTGTTTGAGGTCCGCGTAAAAAAAGAACGCACAATACAGCCATTTCTTGTTTTGACAATTTTAAACTACCAAACTCCGTATTACAGAAACGATGTTGGTATTTTGCCACTCTTGAATTTCCACGAGTTTCATCCGTAACCACACGTTCTGACACTAATGTATTTAAACTATCTAAAACATCCGAATCAGACATCGATGTGACAGGGTCACGGTTGCTTTTTTGATTACATGCTGTTGTTAGTGCATTCAGTGTTAATGGATATTGCTCAGGGGTGGTAACCTCTTTCTCGATAAGGCAACCTATAATGCGGATCTCGGTTTGATTGAATATTCTCATTTGTTAATTCCTTCTGACGTAAATATAACCATTACACGGCATAAAATGCGAAGCCTGCAAGCAAATCACTGTATTAGCATTGAATTAGTAATCTAACCTCTTAATATCCATGATAGTATTCCTTCGTTAGATTAATATCAATTGGAGAAATAACCATGGGCCTTTTTAGTAGTCGCTCTTCCTCATCCTCTTTATCCATCATAGCAAAAGGTTGCCGAGTTATCGGTAATATTGAATCTGATCAAAGCATTCAAATTGATGGGTTTGTTCAAGGTAATATTACAACGGATGCTGAAGTCATTGTGACGCCGACTGGCCGCGTTCAGGGTGAGATTAAAGGAGGCTTAGTTCTTATCAACGGATTAGTTGAAGGAATGTGCCAAGGAAATGAAGTCAGCATTCAAACTCAAGGTAAGTTTAAAGGAACGATGCAAACTCAGCAACTTACTATTGAGAAAGGCGGTTTATTGATCGGTGAAAATCGTGAAATTGAAATCGTAGAACAAGTATCTAAAGTCATTTCAAAAGAAAAGCTAAAAACGCAAGATAATGTAGAATCTATAGCGTAATTTTGTTTTTTTAACACAGTATTGATCTTGTTATTGTTTTCGCTATTACATTTGTGATTTAATCAAGAAAGTAGCTATTGAATATTATAGGAAGTTTAAAATGAACAACGTATTCGAAATTATCAACCAAGCACGTCGTAAAAACAAACTGAAACGTGAATTGCAAGATAACCAAAAGAAAATCCGTGATAACCAAAAGCGTGTTGTACTATTAGAAAACATGCTTGATTATATTGACCCAAGTATGACTACTGCTGAAGTTATTACCATTGTTCAAAACATGAAAGGTGATTACGAAGATCGTGTTGATGACCACATCATTAAAAGTGCTGAGATCTCAAAATCTCGCCGTGACATCAGCCGTAAAATCCGTGATTTAACGGAAGCAGATAAAAAAGCAAATAAGTAATATTTTACTAAATTAATAAAAAATGGAGGCTAACGCCTCCATTTTTATTTCATGCCTTCAGCTAAAGCTTCAGCGGTCACGTCTTCAACAGCCAGAAACATCGATTTGATCTCTCCCGTTGTACTCCTCATCGGATTTAATGTGACGTTTTGGTACATAAATTTTGTTTGTTGGGTAATTGGACGAACATTGCGACAATGAAAAAGGTACGGTTTTTGACGCCAAATGACAAAACTTCGAGAGCCAAGCTCAAACACTGGCTTAGATTTCGCTCTAAACCAAGCTTCGTTAATTTCAGGGAAAACATCAAAAAGAGACTTCCCCATCACATCATGCGATTGCTTACCGCTATGGTGTGTCATAAATCCATTCCATAAATGAACCGTAAACTCTCTGTCTACAACAATTAAACCGACATCAACATTTTGTACAATATCAACCATCCAATGAAATTGCTCAAACTCTGCAGGAATACCATTCATTTATTCATCATCCAGTAAATACGCTAATTTATTATCTAAAATCGGCAATGATTCATCTACAATCATCAGCAACATATCGCATTTTATATCAGTACCATCGATATTATAGCTAACTTCAAAAGACATTATTTTATTAAAGGTTCCTTTGGTTGATTCAACAACACTGTCTACCGATACATGCTGGCCAAGCAACACGGGAGCGCTTTGAAAAAATCGGACTTCCGCTTGCTCTCCAATCCCTTTAAGAAAAGCACCAACCAAAATATTAGAAACATCCATTAATAATTCAAGTTCTAAACTATCAGAATCGGTTTCTGGGTAGTCCATCAATTTCGTTAAATCGGACACACTAGAGTCACTTAATAAGACTAATGCCTCTCCAGCAATACCTTCACCGCTAAATCCTTGGCAAACCCCTGACATATGTTCGTTACTCGCTAAATGCCTTAGCGTCATTTGAAGCTCACTCATTTCAAATAAGTTTACATTAGGTAATGGCATATTAACGAACACATCAAAATGACGAGCTAATGAATCAGCAGCTCGACCTATTGCTACGTTGGCAACTTCTAAATAGACGTCACGACGTCGTAATTGAGCATTATTTACCTGAACAGGCACATAACTTTGTGGTCTTTCTGGTGTGATATTCAAAGACTTAAGCGTAGATAAAAGTGTTGCTTTATCTACTGGTTTTTTTATGAATGCTCTTGCACCTAATGCTAATACTTTCTCTTGAGCTTTAGGTTGTATGTCACCAGAGACAACGATAACTTGTGTTTTAATGTGTCGGGAATTAATTTCGTCAAGAGTCCCATAACCATCCAATTCAGGCATAGTAAGATCAAGAAAAAGAAGATCAAAAGAAGAGGATTCAAGTTGATTGATTGCATCCCATCCATGCATTGCAAATTGAATATTTGCTCCCCACGATTGAGGAATAACTCGAGCTAATTGCTTTCGAGCTAATGCCGAATCATCACAAATCAGGATGGATATAGCCATCTGTGTTACCTTTTTAAATAAAACTATCAATACTATATCAATTATTAATAATCTTAGATACGGTACACTATAGGTAAATAAAAAAAGGAGCCCTAAGCTCCTTTTCTATTGATTCGATTTTTACTCAGTTACGCTGTTTTTACGTACTTTTTAAGTAATGGCACTGAAATTTTTGCGTCTCTAATTTTGAACCAAAGATAAGTAGCAACAATAGAGAAGAATAAATACGACACTGCAAAAATGAATGGTGAGCTGATTAATTCAGCTTTCATTCCAATGACAACACCAGTTATAGTCACTGTCATTTTCGCAAATAGACCTAACACTAACACTAACATTAACATAGCAAGCTGTGGATATTTTGTCGTTCGAAATGCAAACCAATGACAACAGCCAACCGCTAATGTTGCGATGCTTAATCCTAAAATAAACGAATGAAAATGCTCGGCCGCGGCGACGCCACCAAGAGTTGATACTAAAAATATAAGTAATAATTTCATATAAACCTCAACAAACTAAACTGAGAGCATCCTTTCAATTATGGAATCTTTGTTTTCAACCTATTCTATCGCTTTTTATATCTAATTCAACTAGATAAAAAACCATTAAATGTAAACGGATTGTTGCAAATAATTACGGTATTCAACTACTTAATACTAAGTGTCAGATAGAAAAGAATACTTTCTTACATCTGATATAATGTTTGTTACAAAATAGTTAAAATCAACTATTTATTTTTTTTAAAATTTTTACTTTTTTGATGATTTTATGAACATAACCACTTTACAGGCATAAAAAAAGCACTCTAATGAGTGCTTTAGAAATTAAAGGGACAATTAAGCTTCAGAAGCAGCTACATAGTTCTCTAATTCATCAACTTGTACAGTTGTGATGTATTGACCATCTAGGTAGAAAGCAACGCTGTCTTCTACTTTCTCTCCGCGAAGTGTTTGCACTGTTCCATCTAATAATGCGACGTGCATTTCAAGAGTGTTTGCGTCGATTTGTTGAATAGTAGTACTTTCAACATTATTGTTTACTTGAAGTGGAGCAATTGGTGCTTTAGTCATCGAAGAATCAATTTTATCGTTAACTTTAAATACTGCACCGCCAACATCAGTATCAACGACTGCTGGGCTCTTTCCTGTAATGATGTTTTTACCAGTCCAGAATTCAATTGAGTTAAAAATGAAAAGGTCCGCAAACGCTGCTACACCGTATACTGGTGCAAGTAAAATGTATAAACCTTCACGAGCATAACGGTTATCTACTGCTTTAAGGTTACCAAAAGCAACTAGCTTTGATACGCCCATTTGACCCATACAACCCGTAAGAGTTGTAATACCTAACGCTACTGCCACTGCTACTTTAATTTTTTTAATGTTCATAATTTTCTCTAATTGTTTATTTATGTATTGTTTAACGCCGCGGATATTACCAAGTAACACTTTGTAAAAATAGGTTAATATTCATGATTTTACATAAAAATGACATTAAATCGTCAAAAAACCGACATCGCTATATTTAAAATCTTATATTGCAAAAATGTGGTGTAATTTTCATACAGAGTATTCCAATGCATTCAGAGTACTGATAAACTCCGCGCAAATTTACGTGACTCATGTCATATATTTAAGAAACAAACCATACAATTAAAATTTTAGATTGTAATAAACTTTCAATTCACTGAGATAACGATGAAAAATATCGATAAAGCAATGCGCATCCTGCTTGCAGGCTTCTGTATTAACCTATGTTTGGGTATCCTTTACGCTTGGAGCGTATTTAACAAAGCTCTTGTTACTGATATGGGTTGGACCGCATCACAAGCATCGCAACCTTATGCTATCGCAACAATCACATTTTCACTTTGCCTTTTAGTTGCTGGTATTTTACAAGATCGTATGGGTCCGCGCTTGATCCTTATCTTCGGTACTATCCTCGTTGGCTTAGGTATGATTTCATCAAGCTTTGTTGATACTGTATTTATGCTAAACATTACTTTTGGTGTAATAACGGGCGCCGGCATTGGTTTTGGTTACGCATGTCTTGCTCCTTCAGCAATGAAATGGTTCCACCCTTCTAAGAAAGGTATGGTTAATGGATTAATTGCTGCTGGTTTTGGTCTTGCCGCAATTTATTTAGCGCCAGTAACTTCAGTATTAATTTCTATGTACGGAATTCAAACTACATTCTTAGTTCTTGGTATCGCGATTCTGATTATTGCAACACCACTAGCGACAACAATTACAAACCCACCAGAAGGTTACACTCCTGAGCTACCTAAGGTTAAAGCAGGTAAAGCACCGCTTTCAACTCGCCAGCCTCTTGATCTGAACTGGAAAGCAATGCTGAAAACACCGCAATTTTATTCTTTATGGATAATGTATGCATTTGCGGCTTCTGCTGGCTTAATGATCATCGGTAACATAACAACGATTGCAAGCATGCAAGCAAACCTGCCAAATGCGGTTTACTTAGCGTCTATCCTTGCAGTATTTAACTCAGGCGGTCGTGTTGCTGCTGGTATGCTATCGGACAAAATTGGTGGTGTTAAAACCTTACTTATCGCTTTTGTTCTTCAAGGTATTAACATGGCTCTATTCAGTACATTCGACAGCGAAGTCATGCTTGTTGTTGGTACTGCAATTGCGGCGATTGGTTACGGTACATTGCTTGCTGTATTCCCATCACTAACGGCTGAATTCTACGGTCTGAAAAACTACGGTACAAACTATGGTGTTCTTTACACATCATGGGGGATTGGTGGTGCTATTGGTGCAGCTGTTGTTGGTTATTCAATGCGTCAAGGTGGCGATTACAATCTTGCTTATACAATCTCTGCCGCTATGGTGGGTGTTGCTATTATATTAGCTATCGTGACGAAACCAATATCTGAAGAAAAAGTGCAGCAACTAAGCCCTGCTAACGTTTAATTTGTTCAATTAAATTAAAGCCCGTTTACTGTTCAGTAAGCGGTTTTTTTTATGTTTATTGAATCGATTTGAATTCAAATAAAAGGGAGTCGATACAAGTCACATTTATTGGCAACGTGAAAACAATATATGTCTAAATACGGTGTCAATTAGAAGGCGTTATAAATAGAAGAAGATTATAATTAGTTCGAGAATCGTGTATTCTTAATTTTGGTCATTGAAAAGTAAGTGCACAAAAGAGACACTGGCTTTTTTAGAAGGATATTTATTGTTGGATCAGTTATTTACAGAATGCCTTGAGTCATTTAAATATGACTACAAAACGCTGTGTGAGCACCATTACCCTACTATTCACAATAGAGGAATGTCACCCGTTCACCTAAGTGCTGCATTTAACCGTAGATTATTGTCTGTTTTAAAAAAGAATGAGAATCCTGAAAATTCGCAACTGCATATTATTCAAGCAGAGGCGTACCGCTACATTTGTTCATTAGATACCAATAAAGGACATTCTGATAATAAAAAACTGTGGCTTTTGTATCCCCAATTTCTGAATGCAAAAACGGAGGCAAAATCTCAAATATCAGCCTCAATAGAATTTCTTTTTGAATCACACGAAATACAACAGTTAGACTATATCTGTATCATTTGCGATCATTGGTTTGATAGAACAACCAGCAGTAAAGAGTTGTACTATTGGTGGAAAGGCCTATTACCAAAACAAGAAACAGATTATGAATCACAAGGCATTCATAATCTCATCTCAAAAACAACGTTAAACAGTACCTTAGAAAGCCGATTCAACCTCAGTTGCGTTAGTAATCATATAATCCACCCACTAGAATCGAATTCTCGTCAATGTGAATTATTAAAATACTTATTATGTACCGCGGTGTTTCAATTAAACAAAGATTAAATACAGCCCTAACCTAATGGATCTTCACTACTTTTGACATGTTCAAGATGAATCACACCTTTACAGCCAAGGTTTTCAAGCTGAGTCTTGCTAAGTTGAGTGCTTAAATAAAAGCCATAATGATAAATACTGTCGCCTTTATTATTAGCAACCACTTTTCTATATACAATATCACCGACTAAATTCGGAAAAGAACGAATCCTCAGTTCACAACTGCCTTCTTGTAATTTTCTCTCACTTGTAAAGCCAAATCCTTTTTTAGACACATCCATTAACTTTACAGTAACAAAAGGCATTAATTTATGCGCCCAGAACACTTTAGCATTCACAGATTTCGGACATTCGAATCTAGGCCATCGGCGTTTAAGTAAAAATTCCACGTTTCACCTTACAGAAATTACGATCGGCCTATTCTCAACAAAAAAGCGAGACAATACAATAAAATTATCCACTTTTACATATCCGTACGCCATAATATATCTTGGGTTATCTTTGTTTTACCACAAGGCATATACACGATAACTGTTACGCTTCAAAAACATACCCTCCCATTATATAGCCTAGCTTCTTTCATATTTATACAGATTAGGCTATAAGATGATAAAATGGCTTTAATGTCATGAGGTTTAACAACAGATTTAATCGATAAACCAATTAATACACTTCAGCTAATTCAATCGGATAATGACGTTCAAAAGCTAAAGAACGAGCTAATATTATCACCTCATCTTCATTTAATACCTTAAGAGAAGACGTCTTAATGGTAAAGTTAAGCACCCTAGCAATCTCTTTTGCACATTCGATTCCTGAAGACGCTTTAACAATCTCAGCTCTGAAGTAACCATCTGCGGTATAAGAAATATTTGCTGCTCGTAACGTCACATCGGTACCAGGAATTTGTTGAGCTCCATATAACGGCTTTCCTGCTGATGTCGCGGTTTTAAATGAAGGGATAAATTGAGCAATATGCTTTATCGCTTTATCCGTTCGTTGCTGCTGAATCGAGAGATCCCAACCTTTTACAATTTTTTTAATCAATGCTTCTGATAATTTAGGCTGTGCGGACTCATTACTTGATTGTGACAAACCATTTTTAAAAAGCGTAATATCTTCCGTCATACCATGCAATTGAATATACCCATTTGGATATGGCGTGAATTGAGCCATTCCCAGAGGTGTCCCTCTCTCCCCATGAAATATAACTTCCGGCCACTTCCCATAGTCTGATTGATTCCATTGAGTAACATAAGCGGCTTTAAACTCAACTAATCGATGAGTGTGCTTTTGTACTAAATCATCAATAATCCCAGTTCTAAATCCAGCACTATTAATGACACAATCAAAATACTTGCTTTCTTCTTTCCCAGACTCAGCGTAGTTAATCACCCATTGCTGGGCGTTTTTTTGAATATTATGAACATGTGAATTAAAATTAAGCACGGTATTTGATTTATTATTTAACGTGATCTCAGCGGTTGCGGCCATACGAAAAACACTAAGGCCATATTCTTGAACTAACACTACGGGATACTTTAGTTGCTCTAAATCGACACTTTTTACGAAAGGAATTAACCAATCATCTAAACACGTAGGAGTTTCAGTTGGAGTCAACTGGGATATTAGCGTTAGCTGTTCACGGCTATAGATTTTGAAGTAATCAGAAGAAGGACCAAAGAATTCATTTTTAGGATTGTCATCAATGAGTGTTTGATAAGCATTTTTTAACAGGATTAAACGCGGTAATAAGTCAGAGGGTTCACCGCTGTCGGTTTTAGGCACTGCAATAATGGTTGGCCGTTTATTCATTGTATGAGGAAAATAGCGAACAGTATCGATAGATTCTTTTAATAACGTTAAACACTGTTCATCAGATATCTCACGATATAAGTTGCCTCCAGCATGCAAATGACAGATAGGAGGTCCGTTCACTAAACTAACGCCCTGTTCAAAGAGTTCAATATCAACATCGAACTGAGATAAGTACATCGCAATACTCGATCCGGCTATCCCACCACCAATAATGGCAATCTTCTTTTTAGAGTGTTTTTGTTCCATCTTTTTTATTAATCCAAGCCTAAATATGATTGACTTAGCTATTTTACTTCGCAGTACAAAAAAATAATAGTTTATCTAAAGAAAAAGCTTGATCAGGTGTTAATTTCTTTAATAATCATTAAGATAACTGGTTATACCTATAGTTACCCACAGAAATTGTGGATAAGTGTGGGGAATTTCATCCCCATAAGGTTAAATTGATAATACGCACAGTAACTCCAAGGATAAAAGTACTAATACCAAGTCGGTACCATTTATACTCTTGAGCGCTCATTTCTATACGTTTAACAAATAATGCACACGCACCACGCCAATCTGACGTTCGTTTTCCATATTGTGTGACCGATAAACATAAAAAGAGGATCCCGGTGCCAATCAATAACAGTTCAATACTATTTAAAACCAATTCCATATTTACACTCCTTTGTTAACAGTAAGTATTTTATTGTTAGTAACACTGGGATGTAAATTAGCCAAAGGTCTTAACTTGCTTCATTGTTAATCATTACCCAACTTAAACAAATAAGTTTACTTAAAGAAGTACGTCTTCTTCACGGTATTTTGTTATACTGCTCACAACTTTATTTTATGATGTGAATGTAATGGAACAACTTGAAGCCAAGCTAAAAAAATTAGAAAAAAGAAATTACCGTAGTTACACTGCTATAAAGGGTAAATACGATTTTACAGACTTCACTTTGTACATCGATAATGTTCAATCTGACCCATACGCGCCGCCTTCTCGCCTTCGTGCAAAGCGTGCTTGGTCATTAACACACCTACAATGGCTGCAAGAAACCTCTTTAGATTATCAACGTGCAGCAAGAGACTTCCTTGCTCGTCACTTTAGCCAGCTTCTTGAAAAAGACGCAACTCTATCTATTGCGCTATCAGGTCAAACGGTTTTAGACCATACATCGGTTGTTTTTGATGATGAAGGTATTGAACTTCGTTATAACATGAACTTACCTGCTGATGGCCGTGAAATTTTAGCAAAGAGAGCCATTAACATTCTGACTTTCCATATGCCAAAATACGTTCGTAGAACACTTCTGGCTCGTGAACTTCCTATTGAAGAATTAAAAGAACATTGTAAAGTTATTGTCGATCAAGTTGCCCTTCGTCGTCAGCTTGCTGAGCATAATCTAGTCGCGTTTGTTGCTAATGGCAGTATTTTACCTCGTATTGCGGGTAACAATGATCGCCCAATGAAAGAAGCCATTGCTTTTCAAAGCCCTGCATCTTTAGAAATTGAATTATCTACACCAAACAAAGGCCTAATTAAAGGCATGGGGATCCCAAAAGGGATCACGCTTATTGTTGGTGGTGGTTTCCACGGTAAATCAACGTTACTTAATGCACTAGAGCGCTCTATTTATGATCACATCCCAGGAGATGGTCGTGAATATATCGTTACAGAAGAATCGACAACAAAAATTCAAGCAGAAGATGGACGCTGTGTTCATAGTTTGAACCTGTCTAACTACATTAACCATTTACCGATGGGTAAAGACACGACTTGTTTCTCAACTCAAGATGCATCAGGCTCAACATCTCAAGCCGCTTGGTTACAAGAGTCTCTAGAAGCTCAAGCTAAAACATTACTTATTGATGAAGATACGTCAGCAACTAACTTCATGATTCGTGATGAACGTATGCAAGCACTTGTAAGCAATGGTGCAGAACCTATTACGCCGTTAGTTGATCGCATCGGTCAACTTCGTGATGAATTAGGCGTTTCTACGATTTTAGTTATGGGCGGTTCTGGTGATTACCTTGATGTTGCCGATACGGTAATCCAAATGCATGATTACCAAGCCGTTGACGTAACAAAACAAGCGAAAGATGTTGTTTTAAGTCACCCGACAACAAGAAAGAAAGAAGGCTCTGAACATTTACTTCCTACGATGACACGCCAACTTAATCGTTCATCATTGCAGGCAATTCTGCAAGAAGGTAAATTCAGAATTCAAACCAAAAACAAAAACTCTTTACGTTTTGGTCGTGAACTTATTGATATTACAGCGATGTCTCAACTTCAATCATCAGCACAAGTACATGCTATTGGTTGGGTATGGTTCCAGTTATCGCAAGATCAAGGTTGGGAATTAAACCCAGTTGAGTTTATCGCTCAACAGCTGCATGACAATTGGCACGAAATCATGCCAAAACATGGTGATCTAGCGAAGCCACGAGTCATTGAAGTGATGGCCGTATTGAACAGAATGCGTGTTGCTGAGTTCAAATAGAACATGATTCAATAAAAAGCCTCCTTTACTGGGGGCTTTTTAGTATTTACCACTTCATTTTTTCATCATAACAAACAAAATCACTCTATAATCGCCCTTCTAATATTCATATCCCCTGTATAAAAGTGAATAATTACTTTTTTTTAATGAATACTATTCCACTTTTAAAAAAAACAGTGTAATCTCCACTTTACTGAATGAATACGGAAGTTTAGTGAATAATAATGCTAAGGATTAGCTTTTTATTAACTAGTAGTAATTTGAGAGATTTATGCAAAATTCAAGTGAGATTACCCCTATGAGCAAAAAGAAGAATCTTCTGATGTTCCTTATCCCATCATTAATTGGTCTGATCCTGTTTATGGCTCCGATCACTTATAATGGTTCTATTACCATCCCTGTTGCTGTTTTAGCAAAATCAATCCAGGTATTATTTGGTGAGCACCTAGTAGCAATCGTTACTGGTATCATTATGTTTATGTCTGTCATTACTATTTTAGCTAAAATAGTTAAACCTAAAGTTATCGCAAACAACGCATTTTTATTTGGCTTACTTAATCCAAGCCCACTTTGGTTTGTGGTACGCCTAGTTGGTGGTATTGCCGCTGCAATGGTTTACTTTCAATTTGGACCAGTAGTTATTTGGGAACCAAACACGGGTGGCTTAGTTCTTAACGATCTTCTTCCTGTTCTATTTTCTGTATTTATCTTTGCAGGCTTATTACTTCCTCTATTACTCAACTTTGGTTTATTAGAACTATTTGGCGCCCTACTTAGCAAAGTAATGCGCCCAGTATTTAACTTACCGGGTCGTTCAGCAATTGACTGTATGGCTTCATGGTTAGGTGATGGCTCTGTTGGTATCTTACTAACGAGCAAGCAGTACGAAGGTAAATTTTATACACAACGTGAAGCGGCCGTTGTCGGTACCACTTTCTCTGCAGTATCGATTACTTTTAGTTTAGTTGTGATTGCTCAAGTTGAACTAGAAAGCTACTTCTTACCATTTTACTTAACGGTTTGTTTAGCGGGTGTTGTTGCTGCAATCATCATTCCTCGTTTACCACCTCTTAGCTACAAGAAAGATTTGTTTATTGATGGTACTGAACGTGATGCTGATGCTGAAGTTATCCCTGAAGGTTACACAACGTTCTCTTGGGGTCTTGAACAAGCAATGAAAAAAGCAGCAAAAGTCACCTCAATTAAGAGCGTATTTGGTGAAGGCGTTAAAAACGCAGTAGATATGGTCTTTGGTGTACTTCCTGTTGTAATGGCACTTGGTACCATTGCTTTAGTTATTGCTGTATACACATCTGTATTTACAACACTAGGCCAACCTTTTATTCCATTCTTAGAGTTACTTGGTGTTCCAGAAGCAGTTGAAGCCTCTCAAACGATTGTTGTTGGTTTTGCTGATATGTTTATTCCTTCAATCCTTGCAGCATCGATTGACAGTGAAATGACTCGTTTTGTTATTGCAGCAATGTCAGTAACACAATTAATCTACATGTCTGAAGTTGGTGCTCTACTACTTGGTAGTAAAATTCCAGTAAATATCTTTGAGTTATTTGTAATCTTCATTCTACGTACATTAATTACTTTACCCGTTATCGCAGGTATGGCTCACTTGATTTTCTAATCTTGTAGAATCACCAAATACAGGAAAGCCCTAAGTATGATGAACAATCTACTTAGGGCTTTTTATTGTATTCAATAAATAACAGCATTATCTATAGGCTCATTGGTTGCAATATATCAATCTGGGTATTCTCTTCTAATCGCAATAAACTGTTCTATTTCTTGCAAAAACATCTGACATAATTGAAGATCAAATTGCTTTCCGCATTCTTCATTAAATAAAGTAATGACCTTATCTAATGGCCAAGCGTCTTTGTAACATCGTTTACTCATTAACGCGTCAAACACATCGGTAATTGCAGTAATACGAGCAAAAATATGAATTTCTTCTCCTACAATTTGGTTTGGGTATCCCTTTCCATCCCAGTGTTCATGATGTTCTAATGCAATTCTAGCGGCAGAATGCATGATCTCACCATCACCAGACATTAATAATTTATACCCAATTTCAGTATGTGTTTCTACGATAATACGTTCAGCAGGGGTCAATTTACTTGGTTTATCTAAAATGGATTCCGATATCCCAATTTTTCCAACATCATGCATCGGACTAATGACTTCAAGTAGCCGGTATTCATTCTTTGGTAAACCATAAATTTTACCGAGTAAAGATGACATTTTCGCAACTCGACGAACATGATTCCCAGTTTCTCCAGAGCGAGTTTCAATCGCCTCACCCAAGACTTCAATCATTTCTTTTTGAACGTTTAATGTTCTTTTTTGCAGGGCAAGAATATGGGACTTGTTTTCACTTAATTCTTTTTTACGACGAATAGCAATTGATTGAGTCATAATTATCCCAAGCAACATAGCGATAAGTAACAATGTGACGGTAATGATATTTCGATTATCATAAAAATAAGAATGGGGTTCGTTTACGATAACTGACGTATAAGGCAGTGTGCTTTTACTAATATTAAACTGGTTAATAACTTGGTTATCGAATACATACCCTTCCCAAGCTTTAGGGAAACCAGCAATCTGTTTATTAATCGTAAAGTTTAACTTTTTTGTAAGGCTTATTACCGACTGAACTCCCAGTGCGTAAGATCGATTAACGTAACCACCTAGTACACCATGTCCAAGGTAGTGCTCCCAAAATACGAAAATAGGGATTTGACTGTCTTGGGATAATTTAGAAGCAACTGTATTATAGTCGTAATAATGCCCATCACTTAACTCTGTATTATAGTGCGTTAGAAACGCGACTGAATTAGAACTCGCTTCAGATAATAACTTAGCGGCATCAGCTAAACTTTGATGACTCACAACCTTAATATTCAGGCCTTTAAATGCAACGGCTTCTTCAATAAAGCGTCGACGAATAAGCTGTGACGTTAAGCTATTATCACTTAATAAATAGACCGTTTTTAAATTAGGATAAAGTTTTTGAGCCAATTCTAGGTTTTTAGTAATGTGATCTTTTTCATAAAATACCGCGGTACGGTGCTCTATGGTCGATAAATTAACTGACAGGTTATTGATACCTACCGCAATGATAGGGATTGAAGGGAATAAATGGTCGCCATAGCGAATTAAAAAATTAAGCGCATTATCGTCTGACACAATGATGGCATCAAAATAATGAGTATTATATTTACCGTTAAGGTAACTCTCGTACTGTGACGTATATTTACTGCCATCAATACGCTTTGAATCCATGTATTCTATAGATAAACGAATGTTTCGCTCAGAGGTTGCTGTCGCGTTCTTAATTCCCTCTTCTATTTTCTCAGTCCATTCATAAGAAGGACTGTAAGAATGAAGAACGAGGATATTGATTGGCTTTTTATTCAAATCATTCTGCGAGTGTGTTATCGCAGGATTGCACAAACACAAAATAATAGTGACTAGAAAATAAAGAGAACGGAACATATTATTTCTACGGAGCTCAACATAAGAAAACAATAACTAAGTTTATAGCTTCACACATGAAGTAAACTTAGACCCAGAAAGGCTAGATTGTTGTTCCATAACTGCGCTAATAAATCCGTTTTCATTAATGCTATCCCCATTAACCACAACATCAGAAACATACATTGTTCCATCAATGATTTGTGATATACAGGCTGCAACAGGTTTCATTCCATCTAAAGCAACAAATAATTGATACTCATCAGAAACATCTACTTGAGTCAAAAACTCGAGAACATCGTCGTAAGTATTTTCCCACTGACTTGCTACCGTCATTGCCCAGCGAATCGTCAATCGGTGTTCAGTTACTTGTAATACAGTAACCGTATCGCTAATTAATCCGGCATCCGGAGTAAAAGTAAGCTGCTCGGTTAGTGATTGAGATAAATAAACGTCTCTTCCTTTAATACTTTCTGGCGTAGGAAATTCCACGTCCACTTGACTGCTTAGCCAATCCATTTTATTTTTATAAAATGCTTCATTATTGATCATTTTGGAACCTACAAATAAAAAAGGATGGCTAAGCCATCCCTATATCAATTAAAAATTCAAGAACGCAAAGCCTGTTTCATAAGCTTCTTGTTGATAACCTTTTAAACCAATTTCTTTCACGCGAACCATTTCAGGAAAACGTTTTAAGCTTGCTTTTTGATCAGCAGCAGAAAGCATTTCAACTTCAACTGTATCAATTAACTGAATAGCTGCTTCCAGTTTAAAACCAATAGCACCACCAGCAAACTTACCTTTCATTAAGCGTTCTTTGATTACCACAGTATCAACTTGGTAATCTTCCATCAATTTTTTAAACTTAAACTGAAAATCACGAATTGATTCAGCTTTTGATGGATCAGTAAAATCAAACTTAGATACTCGACAATCAGGCAAATCAATCATGCCATCTGATGAGTTGATTAAACAAATAATTGCTTCACTACCTTTTAGCTCAACGCCACATACTTTCATTATAGAATCCTAACAATATCTTGAACTTAACGATTATAGCTTAATTATAATAAATAGATACGTTGAATCTTATGTGATGACGCTTTATCTACCACCACAATTATAGAAATAGCGTTAGATCACTGACCCCAGATATTGCAAAAATCAGGCACGCACATTTTTGGTTGTGCTCCTGAGCTGCAACCACCTAATACTAATGCGATAATAATGGCCGCAAACATTTGTTTTTTCATGATAAATACTCACAAATTCATACTATAAAATAAACTCAAGTTCACTCTACAACATGTAATAAAAGAAAAATTGTTTTTTAATACAAAAGCACTTTTTTAGATTCCTATGCTAAAGTGTTCATATTGCTCAATTTAGGAATCTATTATGTTTAAGAAGGCCCTTCTGCTTGGTGTTATCACTTTAACACTTTCTGGTTGTGATAATAATGAAGTCGGTGATGTTTCTCTTGGTTTATTTACAACAAAAGACATCAAACTTAGCGTATTAACAGACCCTGAAATTCCAGGCGTTACCTGTCATATTGCAAACGTAGAAGCCGATCTTGATTTCGCAGACCCAAGTGACATGTCTATTTCTTGTCGCCAAACTGGAGAAATAACACCAGATATGATGGTTAATATTGACCGTTCTAAATCTGGTGAAGTCGTTTTCAAAAAATCAAAAAGTATCTTATTCAAAACATTAAAGATTCGTCGTATTTTTGATGAAAAATCACAAACCATCATGTATTTATCTTATTCAACAAAAGAAACGTCTGGCAGTTACAAACACAGCCTCTCAACGGTACCATTATGGGGAACGAAAGCTTACCAAGAACAGCCTATCGTACCCGTAGAATAAAATAGTTGGGTGAATTCTCCTTTTAATAAAGAGAATTCACTCACTGCGTTACCAATGCATTTTTAATACGGTAATTTCTACTCGACGGTTACATTTACGGCCTAGCGTGGTTTCGTTATCACACAAAGGTAAATATTCACCAAAACCACGAGAATAAAGCTGACTCGCATTAAGATTGTTATCAAGTAAATAACGACGCACTTCATTTGAGCGTTTTTCTGATAAATTCTGGTTATTTATCGCGTTACCACTGATGTCAGTATGCCCATCTAAAACCAAAGCCAATTCAGGTTTTGTTGCCATTATCGAAATAAGTTGATTTAACAATGAGGTTGCTAGTGGTGTCAATGTGGCTTGTGCTGATGCAAAATGCACTTTTTCTTGAATCGTAATAACGAGTTGGTCATCACTCATTTCATGATACACGATCCCCATTTGAGTCAGTTGCTCTGCAACCTTTCGCATATCATCATCTTTAAGTTCACCATTTGGCCCCGTAAGTGCAGAAGTCACTTCCTTGCTATCCACAACATCAATCACCTTTTCTTGAGACTCAACATATGGATCTTCAAACGTAGGATATGGTGCATCTTCTTTCGTTTTTGGCGCCGTATCTAATAAGTTATTACTATAAGACGTACAGCCAACCAATAGAATGGAAAAACATAACGATAGAACTCTTAACATGGGTTACCTGAATAATATGGATTCTTAGATACCTTATCGACAAAACCAATAACATCTTTAGCTAAAATATAGGGATTTACATGAGTAATGTGAGCTTTGTTCCGTCTTATTGACTCAAAATAAACCAATTTATACCTTAATTTTCATTCATGCGATTAATAGAATTGACATTTTTTCTGGTCTGGTTACCATTTCTCTTTTATATGACGAGAAATCCCTATGTCTGAAGTTGAAAATACACAAAAAGAAGCAATTGATCTAGAAACGATCTCACCAGAACTTAAAAAAGTTATTGAGTTTGAAAGCGTTCCTGAAGAAATGTGGCACATGCTTGTTTCTGTACACGAAGTAGCTGAAATTGCGGTTCGTGAATCTTGGGATGGCATGCCAGTAAGTGCTCAACGCGTACTGGACAACTTTGAGCAATTTCACGCACTAGTTTCTTTAAGCCAAAGCTACGCTGGTTATGATTTCATGGCAGAATTCGAAACAATCGATTTGCCAGAAAACATGGATGATGATGCAAAAGCGGAATACCGCTCTCAACTGCTTGACCAAGTGTTACATAACTGTGTTAAAGACTTAACGAAGCAAATTAAGAAAGCACGTCGTGATCCAATCATGAAACGCGAACTTGCTGAAATCTTCAAAAAGTAATTATTGATAAGGATGGAGACTATCCATCCTTTTATTGAGGAATAATAATGGCTCGTACTGTTCGTTATACTTATAAATCAAAAACGAAAGAGATCCCTTTTTCGTTCCGTGAATTTCACGGTCCATTTGAAGCAGCAGCGGCGGCTGAAGGTATTGATATCTCTAAATTTGATACCATGCTAAAGCAAGTAGAAATGGCATCATGTGATGCAGGTGCAGTAAAAGATTTTCGTTACAGCTATTTTGCTAAATTAGGTTTTAGTAAAGTGAGTTTTGTAAAAGACGAAGAATAACGCCTCCATTATCGGATTTGCGTTAACCTGCCTAGCATTGATGGATGATATGACCATGTGTGATCAAACATCTCCATTAATGCTGGATTACCATATTTAGACAAGCACACCGCATGAAAACGATTTTGATGCTTCTTTAACTCCCCGACCATTCCATCAATGCGCTCAGAGTGCGTAGGTGCAATAAAGTCAGATAAAACGACTAAATCCGCATTCTTATATTTATCACCCCGCATAAGCTCTATAGACTGCTCTAATACGGGTTCAAGATCCGTTCCACCATGAAATTGATACGATAAAAAATCAGCAACTTCTTTCAGTCCGTCTTGTTTACTTAACTCATAAGTAATTTGTTGCGTAGAAAACAAAATAACATAGCAATCTCGTCCTTCCGCTAACGCTATCTGCATTAACCCATAAGCCAGTGCTTTTGCACATTGTTCAGGAAATCCGCTCATCGAGCCTGAGGCATCAATACAAACAACAAAAGGGCCTTTATCTACCATCACATCACCAGAAGCTCTCGATTGTGTGGTTATTTTCCGAAGCTTTCGATCCGCCCCTTCCATTCGATAATTCATTAACCGCTTATCAACGAGATGTTGATAAAAGATAACTTCTAATTCGGGATGAGATAAAAACAAAGTCTCGTTAGGAAGTAAACGACTTAAATCATCGCCTTCTTTTATTCCAACAATATCGTCGGTAACAAAATCACTTTTCTCTTCAATGACTTTAACTTCTTCAGCCATTCCTTGTGAAAGATTAGGATCCTGAACATCGTTGGCCATTCGACCAAGTTTAGAGGCGATGTCTTGCAATCCTTTATTCTTTTTCAAAAAACGCGCGTGTAGCTTCATGATATCAACATTGGATTTGGTTAACTTAGCCGAAGCCATGTCCCATAATTTTCCAATTTGAGTATCGTCACCTTCCACAGTGACTGACTCCATTGTTTTTAACGTTTCTATCCGTTGATACAAATCAGCCAGTAGCTTTTCTTTGTCTTCTTTTAATTCGGTTACTTGTGCTATTTTGATCGAGTCAGATAAACTTTGATACCACCGTTCGCAAAAGAATCGTGGAAACATAGGATTCATTAACCCTTTGTTATTATTTACTAACTCTTTTGCTTCTACGTAAAATGCAGAATGCCATTTCAACTTAGCGACGACATCATCAACATTCGTGTAAAACTCAGATTCACTCCAATAAATCACTTCTTGATATAAAGCGAGTTCATCTTGAATCCGTTCCGTTTCACACACTTTAGTCATCTTATGTTTAACACGACCACTCCACTTAAGAATGTGATTCTTAATGGTCGGTTTAATGTTGGGGTTTGATTTTGCTGCCGTCAAAAATTGTGGGCGTGACAATATCTCTGTTATGGATGAATCAATCATCCCAGATTCCGCAACCATCATCACCAAATTTAACGCATCAACACCTAACATAAATTTCCTTATACCTACGAATACACGTTAAGAGTAATAATCACTGAATTTCAACATACGACGACTCGCGTTTTCAAATTGAGTTTTACACCCTTCAATTCGCTGAGACAACAACTGTAAGCTGTTTTCAATCACTGATGGCAAACTCTCTTCTATGAAGTTATGAGGTAAAGCTGCATGGAATTGAGTTCGGCTCATACGCAATTGATGATCCGCTTCGTTTAGTTTTTTCTTGTTCTCTTCAACTTGCTCTGCCCATTGAGTAAATTGAGCGTCTGTTGGATTATTATGACCAACCATACCAACGAGTACGGAACGATTTGCAATGTCTTTAATGACAAGACGAGAATCCGCATCCAATTCAAAGTGCAGCATGCACAAGCTTGGATTTTGGTTAACATAACCATAAACCTCCGCTTGCCCCTCTTTCATTTGTTTTGCTATATCATCAGGATTCACATACACCCAACGACTGTCGCCTTTTTCACCTTCAGATACAGACATATTAGACTGTAACATTACTAATTTAATTAATTGATGGGCATTGCCTACACTATAACGTTTACCTTTTGAAAAATTAAACTCGTAGCTCTCTTTCTTAATGAGACGATTTCCACCACTTTCAATATGTAATTCGATGCCTTGTTTCACCAATACCGCGGCTTCCATGTCCGCTATATCAGCTTGAATCATCTCAATATTCATTGATACGTCTTGTTGCTCAAAGGCTTTTTCTGACGCGAAACGTCGAATGGTTTCTCTGACTTCTTCGCGGTTTGCTGGAGTTGTCCACAAGCAATCTTGAAGCAATAACAAATCCATTGGATTAATTTCATTACGGCCACTAGAGAAAGCCGCTGCTTTAAGCAATTTTACTGATTTTTTCCAACGACGATCGGAAACATACAATCCATCACCAGATTGCAAATCAATCATATTCTTTAATTCAAACAGCTTTTCAAACACAGAATCGGTCAATGCCAATCCATCCAAGTCTTTTTGCCATTGATGATATTCAGCATCAGTCACAACAAGGCTAGGATCAATTTCAGTTTCCTGAATCGTGCCCGTCATTAACATGGATTTAAAGTTGTTTTTATTTTGAATGCGATTAACGAAAACACGAACCAGCATTCGGTCATATAGCGCATCTAAGCCACTGTCTTCGTCTGGTAATTCATTGGATGCAGATATCAGTAATCGCATGGGTACAGGAAGGATTTCATTGCCGTTTTTAAACGTTTTTTCATTCACTACGGTAAGTAGCGTGTTTAATATTGCTGGTCCCGCTTTCCAAATTTCATCGAGAAAAACCACTTGGGCATCAGGAAGGTAACCATCAGTTAAGCGCACGTATTTACCGTTGTCTTTCAATTCTTGGATAGACAACGGTCCAAAAACCTCTTCTGGTGTTGAAAAGCGCGTCATTAAATATTCAAAGTAACGACTGTTATCAAATGCTTTTATTAAACGTTTCGCAATTAAACTTTTTGCAATACCCGGAGGGCCAAGTAAGAAGACACTTTCACCAGAGAGCGCGGCAAGCAAACAGAGACGCATTGTATCTTCACGCTCATAGACGCCATCAGACAATGCCGTCGTCAATTTTTGAATTCGCTCAGACAACAATGCGCGTTCTGCACTGGTTTTAATTGAGGTACCTTGCATTACATTCCCTTACATTTCAGATGTCACATTTATCTTGAGTATAATGTAATTTCAATAGTGGTTATAGTTACATATTTACATAATTGTTTGATAAACAATCATTATAACTACCTAATTAGTCATATTTCCCAATTTATGACCTTTTTATTCGTTAATAATAATGCTTAACCGTTGTTATTTGATCATGAGAAGGATGTGAAAATTAGGTTTATTTTCGTTGAATCGAATTAACGATTATGACATTAAATTCCAATACATGTATTTTTAGTGATGGATTGTTACATTTATAAACACTATTATAGCGTTGTTGAAATATATAATAATGGCAAGAAACCCTCTCTAGTAATAAATGGTAATCAAGGAAGAAGCATGATTGATTTTCGCTCTGACACCGTAACCCGTCCAACTCAAGCTATGCGTGATGCAATGGCTAATGCCCTTGTCGGTGATGACGTTTATGGTGATGACCCGACTGTAAATGAGTTAGAACAATGGACCGCAGAGCGTCATGGATTTGAAGCGGCATTATTTACCTCTTCAGGTACTCAAGCTAATTTGCTCGGCTTAATGACGCATTGTGAACGTGGTGATGAGTATTTATGTGGGCAACAAGCGCATAACTACAAATACGAAGCTGGCGGAGCGGCGGTTTTAGGTTCAATCCAACCTCAACCGATTGAGAATAATCCAGACGGCTCGTTGTGTTTTACAAAACTAGCAGCTGCGATTAAAGCCGATGATTTTCATTTTGCTCGTACAAAATTGTTAAGTCTTGAAAATACAATTAATGGGAAAGTGTTGCCATTATCTTATCTTGCTCAAGCTCGTGAGTTTGTTAATAAGCATAATTTAGCGCTTCACTTAGACGGCGCTCGTGTTTATAACGCAGCAACAGCACTTAATGTTGATATTAAAGAAATCGCACAGCATTTTGATAGCATGACTATCTGTTTATCAAAAGGGTTATCGGCACCCATTGGTTCTTTGTTGTTAGGCCCGAAAGAGTATATCCAGAAAGCACGCCGCATTAGAAAAATGTTAGGTGGTGGCATGCGTCAAGCCGGTATCCTTGCCGCCGCAGGTAAATTGGCGTTAACTGAGCAAGTTCCTCAGTTAGCTATAGACCACAGCAACGCAAAATACCTTGCTAAACAATTGAATACGGTGGATGGTTTTTCTGTCAATGTTGAACATATTCAAACAAATATCGTATTTGCAAAATTAGACGCGAACGTTGATATACACCATATTGAACAAAAAGCTCAACAGCAAGATATCTTAATCTCTGCGGGTAACCCTATCCGTTTTGTGACACATAAAGACATTTCAAAAGATGATATCGATACGTTTATTGCCTTTTTAAACGCATAACTCGTTATCGACAACAACAGTCTTAATACTAAAAAGAGCATTCTAATAATGCTCTTTTTTGTTTATACCCACTAAACTTATCCGTTAAAATAAATAGAGCTAAGAATTACCCTTCAATCACTCTCATTAATAACGAGCCATCAAACATTGCCTGTTTCACTAGGGCTGCACCCGGCATCGTCGCTTGAGTGTAAAATCGACTTTCTTCTAATCGTATATCTTTCGCATATAAAGGAAGAACCTGATTCTGGATACAATCCATGATTGCTGGATATAAAATGTGTTTAGAAAGATTAATTTCTCCACCAATCAATACAATTTCAGGGTTAAATAAGTTCACCATAATGGCGACTGCTTCACCTAAACTGTGCCCAAGCTCAGTGATCACTTGTTTCGCCAAAATATCACCTTCGTTCGCGGCTAAACAAATATTCTCTATCGTGATCACTTTGTTTTTCAATGACGTCTCGTGCCCACTATTGATTAAGTTTTGAACTTGATCACGTAATGCTTTTGCACTGGCAATGGTTTCTAAACACCCAGAGTTACCACAGTGACAACGTAACCCAAGTTTGTTAATTTGAATGTGCCCCATTTCACCGATATTACCGGTTCGACCTTGCAACACCTCCCCATTCATAATGATTCCAGCCCCCACCCCATGATGAATAGAAACAAGAATCGAATTATCAAATTCTTGGGAATTACCAAAGAGCTTTTCAGCTAACGCCCAACTTCTGGTGTCATTACCGACAAAAACAGGCAAGCCTGTCGCTTCATAAATCTTAGGACCAAGAGGGAGATTATGCACATTATAATGTGGCATCTGAATCACTAGCCCTTGAGACGACACAATTAAACCAGGCAGTGAGATAGCAATGCTGGTAATTCGCCCAAGAATACGAGCATGCTTTTGGAAAAAACGTTCAATTTCAGTCAACAATTTGGCTAACAGTTCATCTTGTTCTATTTCTTTGATATTCTGCTTTTCTTCAATGATTTGCTGACCGCCTAAGCTGTGCAAAGCAATAGTTAAATACCCACGGCCTAAACGAAGTGAAAGGAATTGCCACCCTTCATTGTCAACTTTCAACCCAATCGCTGGACGACCGCGACTATTTCCTTCTTGTACCTGCGTTTCTTTGATAAGGTGTGCATCAAGTAGTTCACGCGTAATTTTAGTTATGCTTGCAGGCGCTAAATGACTCTCTTTTGAGAGCTCGATTCGAGAGATAGGGCCACGTTGGTCAATTAGTTTATAAACCCGTCCTGCATTTACTTGTTTTAAGTGATCAATCTGTCCGGGCTGTGCCACGTACATGGGTGTCTCCAGTAAAAAAATGTAGCAATAAATCATTTTTTTACTTTGCGAAGTAATTGTGAAGCTTAAGAGTTAACCTACGTGACTTTAATCACGAAGTTTATGAAATATTTACTGAAAATGCGACTTTACCCCGTATTTCATCCACCGAATTTTATAGTTTTTTATTTGAGTAAAATAATTATGTCATCCGCGTTATTTAAAATTAATGAGTTATTTGAAACCATTCAAGGTGAAGGCACTTTTACAGGTGTACCCTCTATTTTCTTACGTTTGCAAGGTTGCCCAGTGGGCTGCTCATGGTGTGATACCAAACAAACATGGGATGTGGAATTAAGCGATAAAACAGACTTAGCGACCATTCTAGCAAAAACAGAAGACGCACCAAGCTGGACTGAATTAACGGCGTTACAAATTATCGATATGTTAGTTCAACAAGGGTATACCGCAAAACACATGGTTATCACCGGTGGTGAACCTTGCATGTATGATCTCACCTCATTAACAGAAGAATTAGAAAAGAACGGTTACCGCTGCCAAATTGAAACCAGTGGCACCTACCCTATTCTTACTTCAAATAACACTTGGGTGACCGTGTCACCAAAAATAAACATGAAAGGTAAGCTTCCAGTATTAGACGAAGCTCTAATGCGTGCCAACGAAATCAAACACCCTGTAGGCACCACTAAAGACATCGAACAGCTAGAAGCGCTATTGGATGGCGTTAATCTATTAACTGATGTAACGATTGCATTGCAACCGATTAGCCAGAAACCACGCGCTACCGAACTGTGTATTGAAACCTGCATTAAGAAAAACTGGCGACTTTCTATACAAACACACAAGTATTTAGCGATTGCGTGATAAAGTTTTACAATTTCCTTGTTTGAATCATGGAAATGTCATCATTCTCGATATATGTTTATCTAATAATGAAGTAAATACAATAACATCCTCTTGGAGATAATATGTCTAACAGACTACGTAGAACAAAAATCGTTTGTACTCTTGGCCCTGCAACTGACCGTGATAACAATCTTGAAAAAATCATTGTCGCTGGTGCAAACGTTGTTCGTATGAACTTTTCACACGGTAGCGCAGAAGACCACATCGAACGTGCAAAAAAAATTCGGGAAATCGCAGCAAGACTAGGCACACACGTAGCAATCCTTGGTGACCTTCAAGGTCCTAAAATTCGCGTATCAACGTTTAAAGACGGTAAAATCCACTTAACTATTGGTGATAAATTCACCCTAGACAGCGATTTACCAAAAGGTGAAGGCAACCAAGAAAGCGTTGGCCTTGATTATAAAGAATTACCACGTGACGTTGTAGCAGGAGACGTTCTGCTTCTTGATGACGGTCGTGTTCAATTAAAAGTTACCGCCGTTGAAGGCAATAAAGTTCACACTGAAGTAACGGTTGCGGGTCCTTTATCAAACAATAAAGGCATCAACAAACAAGGCGGCGGTCTTTCAGCTGAAGCACTAACAGACAAAGACAAAGCAGACATCATCACAGCTGCTGCAATGAAAGTAGATTACCTAGCAGTTTCTTTCCCACGTAATGGCGAAGACATGAACTACGCTCGCCGTTTAGCGCGTGACGCAGGCCTTGAAGCGAAATTAGTCGCTAAAGTAGAACGTGCAGAAACAGTAGCAACAGAAGAAGCAATGGATGACATCATCATGGCTTCTGACGTTGTTATGGTTGCTCGTGGTGACCTAGGTGTTGAGATTGGCGATCCTGAATTAGTCGGCGTTCAAAAACAACTGATCCGTCGTGCTCGTAGCCTTAACCGTACGGTTATCACAGCAACACAAATGATGGAATCAATGATCACAAGCCCAATGCCAACTCGTGCTGAAGTGATGGACGTTGCTAACGCCGTACTTGATGGCTCGGATGCGGTAATGCTTTCTGCTGAAACAGCGGCTGGTGATTTCCCTGTTGAAACCGTAACTTCAATGGCAAGTGTTTGTATTGGTGCTGAAAAAGTACCAACAGTGAACGTATCTAACCACCGTTTAGACCGTCGTTTCACTACGCCAGAAGAAACGATTGCAATGTCTACTATGTATGCAGCAAACCACATGGAAGGCATCACTGCGATGATTACGCTGACTGAGTCTGGTCGTACACCATTAATGATGTCTCGTCTAAGCTCTGGTTTACCAATCTTCGCTTTGTCTCGTAACGAAAGCACACTGAACCGTGCAACACTTTACCGTGGTGTTACGCCAGTGTTCTTTGATGAAAGTGCAGATTCTGGCTTACCATCAACACACGCCGCTATCAATGCACTAAAAGACAAAGGTCTATTAGTAAAAGGCGACCAAGTTATTATCACTCAAGGTGATGTAATGGACATCGTAGGCTCAACTAACTGCATGCGAATCATTACTGTTGAGTAATAAAACACGCTAAATTAAGTGATTAAAAAGCCCTGAGAGTCGTGATGACTCTCTGGGCTTTATTTTTACGCACAATTCAGTGCTTGCCGCTTATCATTTAAATTACTTTTGGATTAATACAACGCGGCATTCATACGGACGCAGTATTCCACCCTCTTGCGGTGGTGTAGATTCGACATCACCGTAGTTCGCTAAAATGTATTCCGATTGCTTCCCTGTTAAATCTAAAGTAATAGGAACGTCATTACCGTAAAAATTATGTACCGCAATCAAACGATGCGTCGTATTTTCACGTTGGTAACAAAATAGAGATTCATGCTCAGGCATAAGATCGCGATAATCCCCAGTAGTAATGACATCAATACGCTTACGCAACTGAATCAATTTCTGATAAAAGTAAAACACGGAGCTTGAATCACTGACTGCTTTTTCTGCATTTACACTCTTATAGTTAGTCGCAATCGACAACCACGGTTTTCCTTGAGTAAACCCAGCATTTTCCAAATCATTCCATTGCATTGGGGTACGGGAATTATCTCGTGATTTCTGGTCTAAAATCTCAAGCATCTCATCGTCTGAAACTGACTTATCTTGGTTCACCATGATGTTGTACATATTGGTACTTTCAAGATCACGATATTCATCAATAGAAGTGTAGTGTGGGTTGGTCATCCCAATCTCTTCACCTTGATATATATACGGTGTTCCTTGCATCATGTGTATTGAGGAAGCAAGCATCTTGGCTGATAATTCACGATACTCACCATCGTGACCTAAACGGCTAACCACTCTTGGTTGGTCGTGATTACACCAGAACAATGCGCCCCAGCCTTTACCATTCAAACCTGTTTGCCAATGATTAAAGATGGATTTCAATGATAAGAAATCAAATGGGAATTTCGTCCATTTATCGCCATTTTTATAATCGGCTTTAAGATGATGGAAGTTAAACACCATCGACAGCTCTTTGCCTTCTTTCGCTGAATATTGTTGGCAATGCTCTAATGTGGTCGATGACATTTCACCAACCGTAACAGAACCATACTTTTGAAAAACAGCGTCACTTATCTCTTGTAAATATTGATGTACCTTAGGGCCATCAGTATAAAATCGGCGGCCATCTCCCACATCGTCATTCAGAAATTCTTGTTGTTTTGAAATCAAATTAATGACATCTAAACGGAATCCATCAATGCCTTTTTCTGCCCAAAAGCTAATAATATTTTTCACTTCTTGACGAACCTTTGGATTCTCCCAATTTAAATCCGCTTGTTCTTTAGCAAAAAGATGCAAATAATACTGTCCAGAGGACTCATCTAACGCCCACGCATTACCCCCAAATTTAGACTGCCAATTCGTTGGTTCTTTATCATCAACGGGATCTTTCCAAATATAATAATCTCGATATTCGCTGTCTTTATTTCCCAATGCCGATTGAAACCAATGATGCGTTGTCGATGTATGATTAACAACGATATCCATAATAATACGTATACCACGAGACGTTGCTTGTTCAAGCAATTCATCCAGATCATCCATCGTTCCAAAATCAGTATTAATGGAATAATAATCTGAAATATCATAGCCATTATCAACCATTGGCGATTGATAGACAGGTGTCAACCATATCGCATCAATTCCCAGTTTTTGTAAATAATCCAGTTTTGAAATGATCCCTTGGATATCTCCGGTACCTTTATCGGTACTATCACAAAAGCTTTTTGGGTAAATTTGATAAACGGTCGCTGTGCGCCACCACTCTGTATTTGTCATTCTATGTTCTCTAAACCACTAAAAAAGAGAACACCTTTGCACTATTTCAATCAACATAAAGACAAAGGTGTTAAATAATTACGCTACGGAAACGTACAGCTGTTCTTTTACTTGCGCTCGTTTATACAAGGCAAGCGTTAACATCGCAGGAACGACGATCGCGACAAGCATAGCTACGCCATAAATACCCCAGTATTGCGGCTGAATAGAAAGAATACCCGGCAAACCACCAACACCAATACCATTCGCCATGACGCCTGCACTCCCACAAATAGCCGCCGCCATCGCAGAGCCAATCATCGCACTCAACATCGGAAATTTGTATTTCAAGTTAATACCGTACATTGCGGGCTCAGTAACGCCTAAATACGCAGAAATAGCCGCAGGTACTGAAATATCACGCTCACCGCTTTTTTTACTGATAATAATGATGCCGACAACGGCCGATGCTTGAGCAATATTTGATAACGCAATGAGTGGCCAAATTGGGGTTCCACCGAGTTCTTGCATCAATTGCAGATCAACCGCATTCGTCGTATGGTGGATCCCCGTGATCACTAATGGTGCATAAAAGAAACCAAAAATCACAGAACCAACAATTGCAAAGTCTCCTGTCATTGCTGCTTTTGCTGCCATTGCAACTCCGTCACCAACAATACGCCCAAACGGGCCGATGAAAGCGTGAGCTAAAATTACAGACAACAAAATAGAAACAAATGGCACAACAACAAGGTATAGATAAGAAGGAATGATGCGCTTCAAATTTGTTTCAATAAAGGCGAGAGCAACTCCAGCAAGCATCGCGGGTATGACTTGAGCTTGATACCCAACTTTCTCTATCACAAATAGCCCAAAATCCCATACATCAGGGACTTCTTTACCAATAAGGTACGCATTCATCAATTGTGGTGACACTAAAGTAATGCCTAGAGTAATGCCGAGAATTGGTGTACCGCCCAACTTTTTCACCGTAGACCAACACACACCAACGGGTAAGAAGAAGAAAATGGCTTCGCCAATCAACCACAAGAAAGAATGCACAGTGGCCCAAAACTGGCTAATTTGAACCAATGTCTGACCATCAAACATTTTGATGTCGCCAATGACATTTCTAAACCCTAAAATCAAACCACCTGTGATAATCGCTGGCAGTAAAGGAACAAATATCTCAGCAAGGTGCGATATTCCACGCTCAATAATATTCATATTTTGACGAGCGGCTAATTTAGCATTCTCTTTTGAGGTGCCTTTTTCACCCGTCAATTCATTTAAAATCGTAAAAACGTCATCAACTTCAGTACCAATAACAACTTGAAACTGTCCTGCATTGGTAAAACACCCTTTTACCATTCGAATTTTTTCAATGCTTTTTACGTCGGCACACTTCACGTCATTTAATACAAAACGTAAGCGAGTTAAACAATGGCTTACACTCGCAATGTTCTCTGATCCCCCGACTAGTTCTATCAAACGTTGTACGTCCTTTCTCTCTATTTTACTCATGCCTTTAATCCACGTTGATTATTGTTTTACATTGATGGGAATGTTCCCATTTTATTTTCGAGTATAATTACAAAGATGAAACAAGAAATAAATGAGAGTCTTCCCACAAGGTGAATTAGATCACAATAAAGTCTCTTTTGTAATAAGACTAAACCGTCAGTGACTGAGTAAGATGCGTGATCGTTACGTTGCCATCTAATTGCTGTAAAAGCTGCTTAGCGGCACTTTTTCCCGCTAATTGATAACCAGGGTTAATACTGATGATATTTGGAAATAAGAAAGAAAGTAGCTCATGCCCACCGACACCGGTTACTTGAATGTCATTACGGTGTAACTCCTGAAGCCGTTTTGCTACCCCAAGCGCTATCGTATCACTCGCACACACAATGGCCTGTAATTCTCGGTCTAAAACAGAATCAACTAACGCATACGCACTTTGGTGATCAAGCTGCCCTGTCGCAAACTTTGGGGGAAGGTTTCGCTCATGACACCACTCAAGGTAAGCCTCTAGACGCAATTTACCCGTTGTTTTGTCACTAGGATCAACGCCAATATAGGCAATGTTCTGCAAGTTCATGTCAGACAGATGGTAAAGCGCTTGTCGAATAACCCCTTCATTATCATAATTAATCGAGCTGACTTTATCAGTATCCATTGCGATCACAACCATGCGCTCATTCCAACGCTCAATCTCAGTCATATCACAATGTGTAAATCCGAAAAAAATCACACCATCAACGCTGCGTCGTCTTAATACCTCTAAATGTTCATTCGTTTTTTGAGCATCAAACTGACTTTCCATGATCACTGCATCATAACCATGTTGGTAGATAACCTCTAGAATACCGCTAACGGCTTTATTTTCAGAGGGAGAGTCAAGACGAGAAGTAATAACACCAATGACTTTCTGGCTGCCACCACGCATGCTTTGAGCCGATTTGGAAGGGATAAAACCAGATTCTTTAATTATCTGTTCTACTTTTTGACGAGTTTCTAACTTCACTTTAGGATCGTTCGTTAATACACGAGATACGGTTGATTTCCCAACGCCAGCCAGTTTCGCAACATCAAGGATCGTCAATTTCTTCGTCATGTTTACTTCATCCATCTGTGTTTATTTAATTTACAATAATACCGTTATCTTCTTTTTTCTGAATCTAATTCATCCAGATTTACAACCTTTCATAAAAAACGCACAAGCTATCTCGTGCGTTTTATTATTCAATGCGTCTTATGAAGAAATATTAAGACTTCCAGCCATCATAAGCACGAGTAATCGTCTCGTTTGCGGCTTTCCACTCTTTGCTGCTTCTCAGTGTTTTTCGATCAAAGCTTTGTGTTTTTAACAACGAATGAGCTTTCTCTACGGTTTGAATCGCGAGATTATCTAACACTTCAACCGCTGATTTTCTGTTATTACACATTAAGAGCATATCGCAACCGGCCTCTAATGCTTGCTGAGAACGTTCTGCAGGCCCCCCCATTATCGTTGCCCCTTCCATACTAAGGTCATCAGAAAACACCAAACCAGTAAAGTTGAGTTGTTTACGTAAGATGTCTTTTAACCAGAATGATGAACCACTGGCTGGTGATGAATCGTATTCAGGGTAAATCACATGTGCTGGCATCATCGCATCTAAAATACCGGCATCAATTTGTGCTTTAAAGATGGCCATGTCTAGCTCAACAATGTTGTCGCGATTATCATAAGGGGTTTCTAAATGAGAATCGGCAATCACACCACCGTGGCCAGGAAAATGCTTGCCCGTTGTCGACGTTCCTGCCGATTTCATTCCTTGCATAAAGGCGGTGCTGTACTTAACAATGGTATTAATATCATCGCCAAATGCACGATTACCAATCGCTTTACAATCAAAGCCGCTGTCTAACACTGGTGCAAACGTTAAATCGATGTCATGAGCGACTAATTCAGCACACAATAGCCAACCCGCTGTTTTCGCTAACTCGATACCATTGTTCATCTCGGCATACGCTTGAGCGGGTGGGATTAAGGTAAATTCATCTCTGAAACGTTGAACACGCCCACCTTCTTGGTCAACACCAATAATAATAGGGCGACCTGTCGCTTTACGAATTGACGCGATGAGCGCTGACAACTGTGCAGGATCGTGATAATTACGAGCAAAAAGGATTAAACCACCCACAGTAGGATGCTGAAGTAGCTCACGCTCTTCTGCATCAATTTCATACCCTTCAACATCTAGCCATAACGGACCCATTACATTCTCCAAATCATCTTAATTTTTATAGGCTTAAAGTATCACGCTCTTTGCCGTTTTAAAATCTTATATCTTGAACTTAGGTTCGAAATCTCAAACAAACCCTAGGTATATTTCACTTATTCTATGGCACAATGAGTTTCAGTTTTATTCACCATGATAAAATGCAGATAGCGACATTAAATATGGAGAGGTTAAGATGGAAAAATACGTAGGCTTAATGTCAGGCACGAGTTTAGACGGTGTCGATGCCGTATTAGTTGAAACCAACGGTACAGAAATCACACTTCTCGGTCACGCAGATTACCCAATGGATGCACAATTAAAATCCGATGTATTGTCTGTTTGTACTGGGCAAGCCACCAATTTAAAAATGATTGGGGAAATAGATCATCGCTTAGGGCATTTATTTGCAGACGCTGCCTTACATTTACTCAACACTCTCTCTGTTGATCCTGCCAGTATTACTGCGATTGGTAGCCATGGACAAACGCTCTTTCACTCCCCTGATACTCAATACCCATTTACGACCCAATTAGGGGATGCCAATATTATCGCGGCGAAAACGGGAATTAATACGATTGCCGATTTTCGTCGCAAAGACATGGCGCTTGGTGGTCAAGGCGCACCACTGGTTCCTGCATTTCATCACACCTTATTTGGCAAGCCAGAAAGCACACTTATTGTGCTAAACATTGGCGGTATTTCTAATATCTCGATTCTTCAAAAAAACTCGCCAGTCATTGGCTATGATACAGGCCCTGGTAATATGTTGATGGATGCGTGGATATATGAGCACAAGCAAAAAAATTATGATCACAATGGTGAATGGGCTCGCCACGGCATTATCATTCATCCATTATTAAGCAAACTAAAACAGCACTCGTATTTTGCTCGACCTTATCCCAAAAGCACAGGACGTGAGCTATTTAACTTAGAATGGTTTACTCAATACATTGAAAATCAATCGTATAAAGCACAGGACGTGCAAGCAACCTTATTAGAATTTACCGTCACGACTATTGTTGACCAAATAACCACGTTTCGCGTTGGTAGCGAGGCTAAATTACTGGTATGTGGTGGTGGCGCGCATAATCAATGTTTGATGGAACGATTGCAACAACACCTTCCTAAGTGGGCAGTATCCACCACCAACGACTACAATGTAGATAGTGACAATATGGAAGCGATGGCCTTTGCTTGGCTTGCTCACCAACGCGTTCACGATCGACCAAGTAATGAACCGGATGTTACCGGTGCTTCACGTTATGCAAGTTTAGGTGTAATCTACCCGGCGTTTTAAATACAAATAAGAATAATTACTAAGTAGTCCCTTTATGCATATTTCAGCTCAACTACAGCCAATTTGGCACAGCAAAAAGTCATCCGATCCATGCCATACTTTAGAAGATCAATTGGCATGGCTGCGCAATGCTGACGATAATATTAAACTTAAAACCTCTGATCCAAAGAAGATAGAGAAAGATCATCTAGCTTTAAATCAATGGTTACCACAACGCTTACATTCTGCCATTGAGTTGTTTGCTAAAAAGAATGAGGTTAATCAAAACGTTGCGGCTTCTATGTGGCTAAAATCGTTTAACAACCAATTTTTCACCAGTTTGGTGGCTCTACGTCTAAAGTTCAATCGTGTTCCTATTATTCAGTTTAATGATATTTTCATTTCAACCCCAAATGGTGAGAAAATAAAATCATTACAAATTAATAAACACTGCCCTTTTGTTTGTCTTTCTGATGATCCTCTTTCTTCTGAGTCGCAAGCGACAACCGTAAGCAATCATGAAGAGCTGGATCTGGCCTTTACGCACCTTTTACAGCAAGTCGGCGGTGGATTAAGCGTTCTCTTTGAACAAGAAAAATTGAAACATCGACCATTTTGGGGGGCCGTATCGTTAGCTGTCAGTGTTTTCTTTATGCGTTTAACCGAAAATGGCATATCCCATAAACAAGCGAATAATATTGCCCCAGAAGCCGATAAATGGGTCGACAACATCATGCCAGATATAGGCAAAGGATTGACTCATGTCCGAGTGGCCGAAAATACAACTCAAGCCATTTTGTATGTGCAACGCGAAACCTGTTGCATGAAGTACAAAATCGATGGCAAGAAGAATTGCGCGACATGCCAATTACTTGATGAAGACAAACGCCACAAGAAAAACATCAAACGCATCCCTTCTAAATAATACGCATCTTATCAATTGTAATGTGTCGGTCATTTGACTGACACATTACTTTTATAAATTTTAAACAAAAATTACATCAATCTTTCATATAGTTTTTTTATCTTAGATACCAAGCAAACAATTACACCAAAACGGATTGTTTTGGTTACTTTAAAGGTATGGAATCTAATGAAAAAATTATTACTATCAACGGCTATATTGTCTTCTCTTACATCAACCACTCTCTTCGCTGCAACCGTTTATGATCAAGACAATACTCAATTAAAAGTTGGTGGCAGAGCCGAAGCACGAGCGAATATCTCAGACAATAATGAAACAACGGACAACAGTTCATTTAAAGATAAAAGTCGTGCACGTATTAATTTAAAAGGTAAAACAAAAATCAATGAAAGCTTAGGTGCCTTTGGTACTTATGAAGTCGAAATTGGGAGTGGTAAAGACAATACAGTAAATACCCGTTACCTATTTGCAGGCTTAAGCACTACCGTTGGTAACTTCTCTTACGGCCAACAAGATTCAGCGCAAGTTATGCTCACCGATTACACCGATATTCTTGCTACGTTTGGTGGTGACGCTGCCGATTTGACGACTGGCAACAAAGATAAGCGTGAAAACAACTTTTTATACTCTGGTGAATTTGATGCATTAACAGTGCAGGCAAACTACATTGCCAGCAATGAAAAAGACGATGATAGCTTTGGTATTTCGGGCATGTACGCCTTACCAATGGGATTGGACTTTGGCCTAGGTTACACATCAGGACAGCAAGCCTCAACAGGGTTAAATTCTGTCGATGCCGACCAAATCAACCTCGCAATTCGCTATACAGTAAATGCTTTCATGGTATCAGGCTTATTTACTACTGGTGA
Organism: Aliivibrio salmonicida LFI1238; assembly: GCF_000196495.1. NCBI lineage: Bacteria > Pseudomonadati > Pseudomonadota > Gammaproteobacteria > Vibrionales > Vibrionaceae > Aliivibrio > Aliivibrio salmonicida. Next base: position 625,780 of record NC_011313.1, on the reverse strand, counting down.
AATCGATAATAAAGACGCCAATGGTTACGAACTGGCTGCGGCTTATAAACTTGACCAATGGGTTTTCCAAGGCGTATATAACTTTCAAGACGTAGACAGTACCGACACAGAAAACAACGTGGCTATTGAAGCCATTTACAAACTCAATAAAAGTTTCCGCACGTATGCAGGCTACAAATTTGAACAAATCGACAATAAAGACGACCAACTGCAATTTGGTCTACGTTACGATTTCTAAGTAAAATCGTTAACAATAGTAAATTTTAGCACTCTGGGTGGAGGCTAAATACAAATCCGAAACGGTTATTTTACGGTTTCGGATTTTCATTTTGGCACATCGTACCAATTTCTGTTATAACGTAGCCTCAAATCACTATTTAACGGTTAATCATGAAATTACTAGTTCGCAATTTACCTCGTACAATGACTGAATATGAATTAAGAGAAATGTTTAAAGCTCACGGTTCACTTGGTTATTGCACATTAGTTTTAGACGAAGCGACTGGCGAATCTAAAGGTTTTGCATTTGTTGACATGCCAAACGATGAAGAAGCTCTAGCTGCTATCGAAGCTGAAAATGGTAAAAAGTTTGATAAAGACAAGATTCGCGTAAAAGCAGCAGAATAATTCCATTATTTTGTAGGCTAAACGCATTCTAGTGATTCAAATATCATGGCTCTCAAGCTGGTATTTGAATCACTTATTTTGATCACCCACTCCCCTAAAAACTCTGCCAATTAGATAAGATGATGCCAATGTCTGATCCTTGCTTTACTTCTTTTGTACACCCTCTCGATAGCTATTCTTTACCTGAGCGATTCACTTTCCCGTTTTACTATGAACCGCATCCATTATGTGAGCTCGCCGCCAAGCAGTTACAGGGTCACTTAATATCCCAAACAGAATGGCAACACAACTTTGGATTAGAAGAAAGCAACGATAAAGCCATTGGTAAAATGTTTGGAGTATTACTTGTACGCCACCCTTCTGGTGAAGTCGGATTTTTATCTGCTTTTTCAGGAAAAATTGCTGACAGTAATCACCTCCCACATTTTGTTCCTCCCGTATTTGATATGCTCAAGGAAGACGGTTTTTTTAAAACTGAATTGGCAGACATTACCGATATAAACACGGCGATAAAACAACAACAAAGCAATCCGTTATTGGGCGAATTAAGCACCACTCTATCTATAGAAAACACAATCTCTCAAGAACAACTTGAAGCCCAGCGCCAAGTCATGATCGAAGGCCGAAAATCACGAAAAGAACAACGTGCAGATGCAGAACGTAATGCATCATCAGAATCCGGCGAGCGCTTAAAAATAGAATTAGGAAAGCAGAGTGTTCAAGAAAAGAACGCCCTGAGAGATTTAAAAATACATTGGGACACAAGAATCAATAAAATTCAGTCTCAATTAGATGACTTAAATAACGCTATTAACGCATTAAAAACACGTCGTAAAGTGTTATCTTCTGCCTTACAAAAAAAATTGTTCCAACAATACAAATTCCTAAACATCCATGGCGTAGAAAAAGATCTTAACGATATTTTTAAAGATACCCCAAATCATGTTCCTCCAGCAGGCTCTGGCGAATGTGCCGCACCAAAATTGCTTCAATACGCATTTGCACATGGTTTTACCCCACTTGCTTTGGCTGAATTTTGGTGGGGAAGCGCTCCAAAATCAGAAATACGTCAACACAAAAAATTCTATGCGTCTTGTCAAAGTAAATGCCAACCAATCTTAGGGCATATGTTGGATGGTATTGAAATGGATGAAAACCCACTGTTAATCAATCCAGCAGAAGGCAAAGACATCGATATTATTTATGAAGATGAATTTATGCTCATCATCAATAAGCCAGCGGATTTCTTATCGGTACCGGGTAAAAATATTAATGACTCTGTTTATACCCGCGTACAGCAACGTTACCCAAATGCAACTGGTGGGCTAATTGTGCATCGCTTAGACATGGCAGCCTCTGGTTTAATGGTTTTAGGGTTAACCAGTAAAGCGCATAAACGTCTGCAGAAACAGTTCATCAATCGTACTGTAGAAAAACGCTACACCGCATTACTTGATGGTTTATTACCACATCGCGAAGGACAGATCACGTTACCATTGCGTGGGGATCTTTATGACAGACCGCGTCAGTTAGTCTGCTTTGAATACGGAAAACAGGCAGAAACAACGTATAACGTGATTGAATATAAAGAAAAGCAAACTCTTGTGCACCTTTACCCAAAAACAGGGCGAACTCATCAATTACGTGTGCATTGTGCCCACCACTTAGGATTAAATATGCCTATCATCGGTGATGGTTTATATGGTCAAAAAGCGGATCGTTTATATCTGCACGCGGGCTATTTATCAGTGACTCACCCAATAACAAAAGAGCCTATGGAATTTGTAGTTGAGGCTCGATTTTAATATGACACAACATCAATTTACCCGATTCTCGACGAGCATTGATCAGTACTCATTACCTGCGAATTTTACGTTCCCATATTACTATGTCCCTCACCCATTAGCGTTACTAGCAATGAGTGAGCTACAGCATTACCTAGACACTCAACAAGAATGGCAATACGACTTTACCGCGATTGGACACATGTTTGGCGTGCTTGTCGTTAAAAACCAACAAGGAGATATCGGTTATTTATCTTCTTATGCAGGAAACGAGTTAACTAATCATAAAATACACAGTGACACTCCTAGCCTTTTTGTCGATACAATTGTTGACCATCACTATGATCAGCCTTACTTTACTGAAAAAACACAACATATCAATACGCTTCGCCACCATATATCTACATTAAAAAGCACCCCAGAATTTAGTGCCCTTACTGACAAATTGGTGTTAAAAAATTCACAAGCTGAGCAAGAAATCACTGCATTTCAACAATCGATGGCAAAAAGTAAGAAGCAGCGTAAACAATTACGAACAGAAGCAGAATCAAACCCTGCATCAACAGTAAACACAGCACAACTTGAAGCGTTAATTCACGATCTTGGTAACCAAAGCAGCCGAGAAAAAAGAGAATTAAAAGCCTTAAAAGAGCAATGGAAAGCCAGCCTTGCAGAATTAACGATTCAACATAATACGATGCTTACTTCAATTGCTCAGAAAGAAAATGAGTACAAACAACTGTCTAAAAATCTAGACATCGAAAAGTTACGAGCTTGCCAATTTACAAACCAATTGGGCTCAACAAAAAGCTTATATGATTTATTCACTGCTGTTGATGATGAATCATCTCCGATTTCACACTCAAGTGAAGAGAATGCACCCAAATTACTTCAAGCGGCCTTTAAAATGGGACTAACCCCTTTAGCGCTCGGAGAGTTTTGGTGGGGTTCTTCACCTTATGAAACAATCAGACAACACAAAAATGTCTATCCTGCCTGTCAGAGTAAGTGTTTTGAAATCTTAGAGCACATGCTTGAAGGAATAGAACTGGATGACAATTCATTAAAACAAACGCCCTCTTATGGAAAAGATCTTGAGATCGTTTATGAAGATGAGGCCATTGTTATCGTAAACAAACCGGCTGAATTTTTATCGGTTCCAGGGAAATTTATTACAGACTCAGTACAGACTCGCATTAAAGCGCGTTATCCACAGGCAACAGGTCCATTAATCGTACACCGCTTAGACATGTCGACGTCAGGTCTATTAGTATTAACTTTAACGGCTGAAACAAATAAGCAGGTACAAAAGCAGTTTATTGATAGAACGGTAGAAAAACGCTACACCGCGCTTCTTGAGGGTAACATTGCCTTAAATGATGGCATCATAGATTTACCTCTCACTGGTGATTTAGAAGACAGACCACGACAAATGGTAGACCATAAGCAAGGCCGAAAAGCAGAAACCACTTTTCAAGTAATAGAGCGAAACAACAACCAAACAAAAGTCTACCTTTACCCAAAAACAGGTCGAACTCACCAGTTGCGCGTACATTGTGCTCATCAAGCGGGTTTGGGCACCCCTATTGTCGGTGATGACTTATATGGGTTTAAATCTAACCGATTGCATCTACATGCTGGGTACCTAAAATTTACGCACCCTATCACTGGTAACGAGGTCGAATTTTCAGTGAAAGATGATTTTTAATACATTATCGATAGTAATGTCAAAAATTGAATGTTCATTCATCTGAAAAGATTGCTTTTTTTCATAAAATCGTTAATTTAGCTAACTTCTGCATCTCACAGTGCAGAAGCCTTGAACAGTGTTCATTTATTAATCCATACTCATATAGAACAAGCATGAAAAAACATTTTACATTACCGCAGATAACTCTTTTTCTGTTTAGCTTATTGCTTGTATCGTTATGCATTAATATTGCTATGTCATCCATTCAAACACAATTTGAACCTACTGATACCTCGTCTATGATGGATAAAAATAGACTTAATGGCAGTGAGATGAACATTCATCATGCTGATCAAAGATTACTATTAACCCCTTTTTCACACCCTTTACGAATAGAACCTCTCTCTTTTTTAAAACCTAGAGTGATTGATGCGCCAACGAAGCCACCATCAAATCCCCCTACCGTGACTGTTGCAGACAGACGCCTACAAGTAAAACAGTGGGTTTCTTTGGCGATGACCGTCATTATTATTCCATCAACATTCTATAAGCAAACTATTGATAACAATCGATTGGGTGGCTGGAAGGAATCGAATCTCCAATATAAAACCGTTAAATAGATAGGCCGTTTTATTACGACTGAACTATCGCTCTATACATTCTCATTCTGAGTCTCTTTTACGTTTTATAATGAATAGTATTTATGTTTAATTACAGACCACGTATCGATTACCCTTTATTGTTTGCTATATTTGTATTGATTTTACTCGGCTCTCTAACGGTATGGAGTGCTAGTGGATTCAGTGAGCCTATGTTACAGCGTCATCTTATCCGAGCAGTAATGGCGATTGGATGTATTGTTTTTATGTCCGCTATTCCTCCCTTGAATTACCAACGCATGACGCCTTTTTTATATGGCTTAGCAGTTATTCTTTTATTAGGTGTTATTCTGATTGGTGACAGTACAAATGGTTCTCAACGTTGGTTAGTTATTGGACCGATTCGTTTTCAACCCTCTGAACTGGTTAAGGTAGCAATACCACTGATGGTAGCTTGGCTTTTGGTTGTTGATGCCGGACGTCCTGATTTAAAAAAGATAGCTATTTGTTTGCTCGTAACTGCCGTCCCTGCCAGTTTGATTTTCATTCAACCCGATCTTGATGGGGCAATTTTCACCGTCATCTATGCCCTTTTTGTATTGTATTTTGCAGGCATGAGTTGGAAAATTATTGGTTCTTTTCTTGGCGGTCTCGCAATCACGATCCCCGCCTTATGGATTTTTGTTATGGCGGCTTACCAAAAGAAACGAGTCACCCAGTTTCTGGATCCTGAATCTGATCCTCTTGGTGCTGGTTACCAAATTATCCAATCACTGATTGCGATTGGCTCTGGTGGCTTACGTGGAAAAGGTTGGATGAACGCTACACAAGGACACCTTGGTTTCATTCCAGAAAGTCATACTGATTTCATTTTTTCAACTTACGCTGAAGAGTGGGGATTTTTTGGCAGTGTATTGTTGCTAGGACTGTATTTATTCATCACTGGTCGTGTCATTTGGCTGGCTTGTCAGTGTGAATCTCCCTTTAATCGATTGGTCAGTGGCGCATTTGCCCTTAGCTTCTTCCTTTATGCCTTTATTAATATGGGAATGGTCAGTGGATTGCTTCCTGTGATGGGAAGCCCATTGCCATTTTTTAGTTATGGGGGAACCGCGATGATAACCCAAGGGATCTGCTTTGGTATTATTATGTCACTTTGTCTTTATAAACCTTATAAGACTAAATAACCGCCTATCCATTAACTAAAAGCGCGATACCTTCGCGCTTTTAGTTAAATGGAAATACTACGTTAATTAATGAAATTGTGACGTTACCTCTCCAAGCACCAGTTTAAACTCCTTAACCACATAAGTTAAAGCTAAGTGGCTTTGAGGTATTCGATTTATTTTCATGGCAACATCAACAACGTCAATTTCAGATAACCCCCCTTCAATTTCAATTCGCGATTGATAAAGAGAAATAAGATCATTCATTATACCAACCTTATTTGTACTGTCTGTTTTCGTATATTGAATCACCGTGTCATTAATCGCATATGCCGAAATGGTTTGAATACTAACGCCTTCCGCTTTCATTTGTAAACACAGCCCTTCCAGAAAGTGTTTTCTTAACGTTTTAATGTGTTCTTTTTGAATACCGACAATAATGAATGAGAACAATGTTCTCTCTTCCATAAACACCAACACATTATGATTATCTTCCTCAAAAGAATGCACAAACCAATTACCTAATGCAAATTTCTCAGGCACTATAACCTTAAGTTCACTAGGTGTAATACCAATAAAATCTTGAACTTTTTTGGTACATTTAAATTGAAACATCGCTCAACCTCTGAGACTAAAAATCATAGTTTACATTGGTAATATAGTCGCAGCATAACCCTTTCTTATCATGCACATCTATTTACACCAATTCCAATAAACATCTGTTTATTCTTACTAAATCAATTACATAATTATAGAATAACTGCTTATCAGGTTTTTATTCTTAGTGATTTTTCTACTAATAAATAGAGTATTCAGTTAATTGCATTAATAGTAAATTTACGCCTTAAAACAAAAAACACTCGGTAAGCAAAGAATACCGAGTGTAATAAATTATAGTGTTAGTAGAATTATGCGCTTAACTAAGGGCTCATAATCATGTTATCTTTTTTAGATTAGTAATTTCTCAACCAAACATCTTCATCTGCTGATGCTCTATTTTTACGTTTTTTCTTACCAGTGCCTTCAGGTTTTGCCATCGGCTTTTCTACGTCTGATAAAGAATCACTTACTGCTTCATCGACTTCAAAACCTTCAACTTCTTCACGTTCTAGTCGAATTTTGTTCTTCTTCTCGATGATTTTAAAGTGATGGTAATCTTCATGATCGATAAGTGATAATGCTAAACCAACTTCCCCAGCACGACCACTTCGACCAATACGGTGCATATAATCTGATGGACTTCTTGGCAAATCAAAATTAATAACAACCGGTAGTTTTTCGATATCTAAACCACGAGCAGCAATATTTGTCGCAATTAAAACTTCAATCTCACCCAATTTAAATGCTTCAAGTATACGAGTACGCGCACCTTGGCCTTTATCACCATGAAATACTTCAGCGGTAATTCCACGTTTAGACAGTTTATCCGCTAAATGCTCACAACTATTTTTCGCATTAACGAAGATAAGTGCTTGTCGCCATTCGTTTTGTTTGATCAAATGCGCTAGCAATGCGGTTTTTTCACCTTTATTAACGGTAAAAACACGCTGTACCAAAGTACTTGCATCTGCGCTTTGCACTTGAATTTCAATAGGATCGTTAAGCAGTTCTTGAGTTAATGTTTGTACTTGTTCAGGAAAAGTCGCTGAAAACAATAACGTCTGCTTTTGCTTTGGTAATAAATCCAATAACGCTGATAGCTCTTCAGTAAAGCCAAGGCTTAACATTCGATCGGCTTCATCAAGCACTAATGTTTTGACTTTATCAAGCTTAATAGCATTACTTGAAATAAGATCGAGTAATCGACCCGGTGTGGCTACTAAAATATCAGTGCCGCCACGTAAAGCCAGCATTTGAGTATTTGCAGATACGCCACCAAAAACAGCAACGGTTTTAATTGCACCGTTAAAATGCACAGCATAAGATTTAATACTGTCAGCAACTTGTTTTGCCAATTCACGAGTCGGAACTAAAATCAATCCAGTAACATAGTTACCTTTCCCACTTTTAGTGCTAAAAGGCTTATCTTCATGCAACTGCTGTAATATAGGCAGTGCGAACGTTGCTGTTTTACCTGAACCTGTATTTGCCCCTGCAATTAAGTCACGCCCAGCCAATACACTTGGAATAGCTTGCGCTTGAATTGGCGTTGGCTGTTGATATTCCAGCTCAGTTAATCGAGCTAACAAAGGTGTAATAAGGCCAAGTTCTGTAAAGTTGGCAGGCGTTGTGATAGTGGTCATTAATATAAAGGGCTCAAAGCTAAGATAATAGCCAGCCATTTTAGCCTATTTATGCCCGATTCAGTTAATTAAATATCTCAAACGCCCCCGTAATACCACCTACACCGTATAAATCACGCTTAATCTGCACCAAAATACTAAACGTAGGACAAACAAAAGGACCTAAATTTCTTTAGGCCCTTTTTAAAAATAAGTCTACGTGGGTAATAAATAACCACTTAACTATTACGACAACTTAGCGGGATGAGATCCTCGCTTACTATCATTTGTTCTTATTTATAAAAAGCTTCAACTTTACCTTTCAATGTGATCATAAGAGGTTGACCACGACGATCCAATGCTTTAGGTGATGGGATTTTTACCCAACCTTCACTAATGCAATACTCTTCAACATCAGTACGCTCTTTGTCATTAAGTTTAATACCAATGTGATGTTCAAAGCATTCTGCCACATGATGTGGGCTACGAGGATTGCCCGAAAGGTGATCTGGTAAAGCTGGTTGCGATTTAGCGTCGTTCATGTTCGTGACCTGTAGTCAATAAAAGTGCGCTATTGTAGACAATATAGACCTAACGCTCAAGATATGTTGTAATAAATCGTGCTCTTATATTTCATCCACTTAGCTCTTTGGTAGGAACTCAACCAATACGCTTTCATTCCTATAGGTAATGGCCCTGCTTTACTGGAGACTTTTTAAGCCGCTTTTTCAAATTCTATATACTTTCCATGCGGAGTTAAATAATCCAACCCACTATGGCTACGTTTGTAATTGTAAAAGGTAATATAATTTACCACTTCACTAATCACGGACTCATGATTAAAAAAGAGCAGTAAATTAAGATGCTCACTTTTTAATGATCTAAAGAATCGTTCCATTACAGCATTGTCTAAACAATTCCCACGACGACTCATACTTTGCGTTATTTTCAATGTTCTTAGGTAGTCTCTGTAGTCTTTTGTAGTGGTCAAGTAAAACTGGCCACCGATTTATATTCTAACTAATACTGTTGCTCTGCAAGGTTAGGTGGTAATCCATCATTGTGCTGATGAGGCCTAGTACTGCTGAAATAACCTATGATATATTTAGTTATTGAATGTTTTGCTTCAGCAAAACTTTTATATCCATTCTTAGGAACCCATTCACTTTTTAAACTTCTAAAAAACCTTTCCATTGGGCTATTATCCCAACAATTCCCACGACGACTCATGCTCTGAATTATTTGATATTGCCACAATTTCTGCTTGAATTTTAAACTGGTATAGTGACAGCCTTGATCGCTATGGTACATGACATTTAATGGCTTTCCTCGTAACTCATAAGCCATTGAAAGCGCATTGCTTGTAAGGTTACTATCTGGGGAAAGTGATAATGGCCAACCAATCGGTTTTCGTGAAAATAGGTCAATAACAACAGCCAAATAAGCCCATCTTGTACCTATCCAAATGTAAGTCACATCTCCGCACCAAATTTTATTTGGTTGTTTAACATCAAATTGTCGTTTCAATAAATTAGGAGCAATAATACTTTCATGGTTTGCTTTCTTATAGCTATGCTTCGGTATTTGCGTACTTACTAAGTTGAGTAATTTCATTAACTTAGTTGCACGGTAGCGACTAAGTGGCATCCCTCTCTGGGATACCATTTTAGCTATACTTCTCGCCCCTGCAGAACCATTACTACAGCGATATACCTCTTTAACTTCCGAGCATAAGTCTAAGAATTCACGGTCTATGTTTCTTGGTTTTGCCTTCCAATACTTATAGCTACTCCGATGTATACCAAAAGTTTCACAAAGAATACTTATGCTGTGGCTCTGTCTGAGTTTATCTATTAATGCGAATTGTTCAGTGAGTCTGACATCAACAGAGCCGTAGCCTTTTTTAGTATTTCATTATGCTCCTCAAGACGAGCAAGTTTTTTCTTTAACTCACGAATTTCTATTTGCTCGGGAGTTATAAGTGATGCCGTTGGCATCACTCCGCTTAATTCACTTTTTAGCTGTTGAACCCAATTAGTCATCGCTGATTTACTTACGTTCATAGCTTGAGAAGCTTCAGTAATTGAGTAACCTTGCTCGGTGACTAACTGAGCTGCTTCTAACTTGTATGACGCGCTATAGTTCTTTCTTGGACGTTTTGTCATTATGTACACCTAATTAATTCTGAGATGATTATAACATCTCTAACTAGGTGGCCAAATTCACTATGCCACTACATACTTAAAATTGACGCCTTAAAACGAGAAACACCCGGCAAACTGAGATTGCCGAGTGTAGTAAATCGTGTTGATGCATTTGTTAAACGTACATCTAACGGCTAGTGCGATACTTAACCAATGACGGACTTTCACAATCTATTGTTTCTATGTAGATATTACGTTCCTTCCACATGACTTCAATATCATAAAGACAAAACGAATATTTAGTTGGATCTACAACCCAAACCCCATTAACTTGAACTGATACTGATGTAAATAATTCATTATCATTACCCCAACAAGCTAAAACCAAATACTTACAACTTGCACCATTATGAAAAATAACGAACGCAGCCGTTTGATCCCATTCGAGAGTTATTTCAGATTTAACCTCTGTTAGTCGTTGATGAAAAGCGACCATATTGATTGGTTCTTCATTTGCTGAAATGGTATAAATCTTAACTCCATCCACATCTAGCCAATCTTGCTCACCTTCCAGTTTTCGTAATTTATACATTGTACCTCCTTGTACGATTAACGCCGCAATAACACGTGCGAAAGACTGACTTACCAAACCAATTATACTCTAAACCGCGAATGCCGAGTGTAATAGCATCGTGTTGATTGCTTTGTTACACGATCTTTGTCAACGCTTCGCTTTAATTGGTAAAGAACTGATTTACCAAGATTTACTATAAACTAAGTTTAATTAGACTGGCTCAATTAAGCGAGCAAAATATCTAATCAACGGCAATAACTGTGAAACGAAACAATCCCTTTTTCTTACACCATTTGTACGACTTGGTTTCAACAAGTTTGGAGCTAATAAACCAAACATCCAAACCACAATTGGGATTGAAAATACTGCGAGCAAAACACTGATTCAGGATAAAATGAGGCATAACCAAAGAACAATTGAAGCGTAAATTAGCCGCTGAAACGCCTGAACTTGGGGCAATAATAGTTCAATGCCGAACCTGATGAAATGAAAACTAAAAGGCAACAAAGAAGAAATTCACGCTTACTAAGCCGAAACTACGAAAACTGAGATTCTATTGATGAACCGTGAAAAAATTTCGGACTCAGTACGCACAACGCCTGCATAACACGTTTACTACTATGCAATTATACTTAATATTGACGCCTTAAAACGAGAAACACTCGGCAAACTGAGATTGCCGAGTGTAGTAAATCGTGTTGATGCATTTGTTACATGCGACTCAAAGAATGAGCAGATACTCTATCTTTAGCCAACTCAATTACTGCATGCCCTAATTGAACCAAAGTACCAAAACTTGGTGTCGTTTCAGGTTTTAATGAACGATAAGCACTCGTTCTACTTTTAATTCCTGCACGCTCAATTACAACACTGTGGCCAAATTGTTCAACATAAGAACGAATGGCCGCTTGCAAAATGTCAGCTCGACCTTCTTGCATTGAATCCCATGAAGCCTGCTTGATTACCATTTCCATTTCTTTAACGTCAAAAGGCGTTAAATCAGATTCAGTATAACTACCAACCGTGATTTCTTTTAACGTTGCAGCAGATAATTCAGCACCACTCCAATCAAGAGAGCCGTCAGCCGTTAATGCAAACTTTTGAAAATTAGCCACATGGCTAAATGCTTCTTTTTGGAAATACTCAGTTAAGTTTGCTTCACCGGTATAACCGTCACTAAAAGTAAGCTCAAGTGTAAAATTAGCTACCAAATCAACATCAATTACTTTCAACATACGTCACCTATAATTTACCCGGATTAATACCAGCAACTGCTTGTTTCCACATTGCCATCAATTTTACTCGATTGCTTTCAATGTGAGCTTCTGCTCGTTTTCGTTGCTTATTTGGTAAATAACCCTCTAAGCACTCACCTGTTTCAATTGCTATAATTAGCTCATAGCTACCATATTTGACATGAATATGAGGCAATTTATGCTGCTTGTTATCGAAAAAATACAGACAAAATGAAAGCCCAAGCAATGCATCTATCTCTGGCATAGCAACCTCTAATTATCAAATCTGGTTAAACTATAGCACCGTATCTCAAAAGAGACAACTTTAGCATGTAACGCCTAGAATAATGCGTGTAAACGACGGATTAATAGCACTAAATACACTTTAAACCACAAACGCCGAATGTTATAAGCATCGCATTGATTCGATTGTTAAATTTGCCACTAGTGACTCGGTTACAGCAGCTGTTAAATTTGACGAGCAAGCCTGCGCCGATGTCTTTGTGATTTCTATATGCTAAAACAAGGGAAATACTCATTTCACTTATCTAAATATCTATTTATTTCAAGTAAATAAACCAACTACCACACGATAACTGGAACCGCTTGCAGCAGCAAGCTTTCTACACGAAATAGAATAATCCTTATCACATTTTCAATGAAAAAATAAATTCACCGTTTATCACTTTGAATCGAGCCAATACCGTAACCTTGCCTCCACATTCATCACAACATGGTACCTGCTCTTTGCTTTCCGCGTATTCTCGCCATAATAAAGGACTAATGTCCTTTATCCGCTCTTGGCCAAGATACTGTCGAGCTTTATTCAGCCTCTCTCGACATCGATTATGATACAAACCAACAAAGTGGTATTGCTGCTTTTTTGGTATCGCTATATGACTTAATATACGCTCAATAAAATGATTAGGCTCTAGCCTAATCATTTCTGTTTTCTTTGTTTGATGAGATTTGTACTTAACTCGCACTTCCTTGTTCGACACGTGCATAATTTGACTGTTTTTTATGGCTCCGCCACGAACATATCGCGCTAAATATTTAACAACGCCAGCACCATGTGAGTACGGTTTTGCACAATGAACAACCCAGTCCAAAACACCCCATTTATTAAAAAGATTTAGAACATCTTGTTTTGAAAGCGTGTCAGGATAATTTAACTCTCCTTTATTCATTGCTGCGCGTAGCGCTGCAATGAACTTACCGCGAAACAGCTTCATCATAACTCTGGCAGGAAATAGAATACTTTTCTTTGGTTCAACCCAACCGTCATCACTCAATCCACCATGAGTAATTAAGCAATGAAGATGAGGATGAAAAGTTAGATTTCGAGCCCAGGTATGTAGAGCCAAAACACACCCAACCTTAGCACCTAGAAATCGCTCATCCGCGCTTAATATCTGAATCGTTTTACGTACAGAGTCAAACAGTGTTTGCTGACATAATGCTCTGTTATATCGCCATATTTCATGTAACTCATGCGGAAGAGTAAATACCCAATGATGATGAGAAGTATCTAAAATAAACGAATCAACTTTCTTAAGCCATTGCTCTCTTTTAAGAGCACCACATTGTGGGCAACTTCGATGCCCGCAGCTGTTGTACCAATAGCCATTGAGATGACCATTATCACAATACAGCGCATGACCTCCCATCGATGAAGTTCGACAAGATGAAAGCCGACTGATCCCCTTAAGTTGATATAAAGGGAGTCGATGGTTCTTCGAATATGATTCAAACCTTTTTTGTAAAAAGGTTTGAACTGTATGTTTACTCATACAGTAAATCTAACCATGAAGGAGATGTTTAAGAGGGATAATTACGAGGCAGCGCACTCTTCGAGCTTGCTCGGCAGATTTAACGCCGCAATAACACGTGCGAACGCCTTAATTACCAAACCAATTATACTCTAAACCGCGAATGCCGAATGTAAATAGCATCGTGTTGATTGCTTTGTTACACGATCTTTTTCAACGCTTCGCTTTAACTGGTAAAGAATTGATTTACCAAGATTTACTGTAAATTGAGTTTAATTAGACTGGCTCAATTCAGCGAGCAAAATATCATTTCAACGGCAATAACTGTGAAACGAAACAATCCCTTTTTCTTACACCATTTGTACGATTTGGTTTCAGCCAGTTTTGAGCTGATAAACCAAATATCCTTACCACAATTTGGATTGAAAATGCTGCGAGCAAAACACTGATACAAGATAAAATGAGGCATAGCCAAAGAACAATTGAAGCGTAAATTAACCGCTGAAACGCCTGAACTTGGGGCAATAATAGTTCAATGCCGAACCTGATAAAACGAATATTAAAAGGCAACAAAGAAAGAGGAAATCCACCCTACTTTCACGACTAAAAAACTAACGGCTCAATCGCTGAACTGAGCCAAAAAACTGCAATCTTAGAGTTCGTGTAACGCCTGCATAACACGTTTACTACTATGCAATCATATCTAAAATTGACGCCTTAAAACGAGAAACACCCGGCAAACTGAGATTGCCGAGTGTAGTAAATCGTGTTGATGCGATTGTTAACTGCGCTTCAAATTAATAATGATAGCGACAGGAAATTATTGTCAAATGTGCATCATTAACTGCATAAACTAATCGGTTGGTGTCATCAATTCTACGTGACCAAAAACCTGCCAAATTTTCTTTCAATGGCTCAGGTTTACCAATACCTTCGAAGGGAGAACGCTTCACATCAGTAATTAATTTATTGATGCGTTTCAGCGTTTTCTTATCCTGACCTTGCCAATACAAGTAATCATCCCAAGCATCGTCAGTCCAAGCTAACATTCGACTCATTCAAGCAAGCCTCTTTCCGTAGTTTGACCAGCATTGTATTGAGCAATTGATTTGTTTAGATGAGCAGCATTAGCTGGAGAACGAGATAAATAAATCGTTTCCATTAAGCTATTATAATAATCCATAGACATTACAACTGCATCTTCAGAATCTCGACGAGTGATAACTGTGCAGTCCGCATCATTAACTACGCCATCAAGAACAGATTTAAGACCATTTCGAGCTTCAGTAAAAGAAACTATACGCATAATTACCTCTTTGTTAAGTTGTACTTAATATTGAACAAGTCTAACTCATTAAAATTGAAATGTACAATTTATTGCACAGGTAACAAAGAAGCAGTTAACGCCGCAATAACACGTGCGAACGCCTTAATTACCAAACCAATTATACTCTAAACCGCGAATGCCGAATGTAAATAGCATCGTGTTGATTGCTTTGTTACACGATCTTTTTCAACGCTTCGCTTTAACTGGTAAAGAATTGATTTACCAAGATTTACTGTAAATTGAGTTTAATTAGACTGGCTCAATTAAGCGAGCTTAATATCACATCCACGGCAATAACTGTGAAATGAAACAATCCCTTTTTCTTACACCATTTGTACGATTTGGTTTCAGCCAGTTTTGAGCTGACAAACCAAATATCCTAACCACAATTGGGATAGAAAATGTCACGAGGAAAACACTGATGCAAACTAAAATGAGGCAAAACCATGAACAATTGAAGCGTGAATTGGTTTCTGAAATCCATGAACTTTTGGCAATAATAGTAAATTGCCGAGCCTGATAACACGAATATTAAAAGGCAACAAAGAAAAAGGAAAACCACCCTACTTTCACGCCTAAAAAACTAACGGCTCAATCGCTGAACTGAACCAAAAAACTACAATCTTTGAGTTCGTGTAACGCCTGCATAACACGTTTGCTACGATACAGACTTACCTGAATTTTACCGCCTTAATCACTGAAACTAAAGGCAAACTTATAACGCCGAGTGTAGCAAATCGTGTTGATGCATTTGTTATATTTTATTAACCAAACGTTCTTCCAGTTTCTTCAAAAGTTCACCATTTTCAGTTTTCCAACTTTGAGGCCCACTTCTACTATTTCCAGCGACAAGAGCAGCGGCATAAGATGATGAACTAAGGAGCTTATCTTTATTTAGCTCATAATATGTTGGGAATGCTGTCAAAGTACCTTCATTAATCATTTGTTCTTTAATACTTAAACTTTTCCCGGGCATGCTAGTTGAATTATTAAGTGAGATTTGTGAACCTTTTAGTAATAAAAAACCATCATCAGAGACACGACCTGTCGCTATGATTTTATTCACATTAAACTTGAGTAAATGATTACTTAAAGTATCCATTTTCTCTTCAGGAGCAGCTACTTGAGCAGATATTGACTCTAATATTTTATGCCCTAAACTACCTAGTACTAATTTAATATTATCTATAAATTCTTCCATTGCCGCTGCATCAGCTCGAGGAAGGCTTGATTTTGTTGGATTATTAGAGTTTTCTAATTTATAACGTTCTGCAGATTTACTTAATTCAACCAATCTTGCTTCAAGGTATTTCACGTGAGCTTTAGTCAAATTCTCATCTTTGCTTGTGAAAATAATAACTTCATTCCAAAAGTCTTTTTCACGATCATGATTAACTAAACGCTTAAAAACATCCTCTGATTCTCCAATATAAGCAGAATGACTGTCATCATTCGATGTTTTTTCAAAGAGGAAATAAACCCCTGGTCTTTTAGATTCATCCCAGCGATTAAGCTCAGAGAAACGACTTCTTGGACAAGCTAATGCTTGACCTGACCAATTTGCGATTTCAACGTGTCGTAAACCTGTAGGAGTACCGTCTGCCAAGAAAATCCTTATACTTCGACCAAATTTAGACATAAATCCTCAATACTAAAATTAAAATATAACGCCTGCATAACACGTTTACTACTATGCAATTATACTTAATATTGACGCCTTAAAATGAGAAACACCCGACAACCTGAGATGCCGAGTGTAGTAAATCGTGTTGATGCATTTGTTATGCGATAGTTTACTTGCGTTCTATAACTTTAATCTCTGCGTCAAAACGAAAATTTACCATTCTAATATAGCCATTATGGTAAACTGGAATACCGTATGTTACACCATCCCCAGTAACCTGACCCACAACCTCACATACAACTTCTTTATCATCTAATGCGCAAAGAATTTTCCAGCCAATCATATTGTTTTTCCTTTAATAATTATAACTAATAAAATATAACGTTTAAAACTAATTAACATTGTAGCTAATTTCAAATAATCCTATTATTTTTACTCGAAAATAATCATTAAACAAACTAACTTTTTGATTTCAAATGTGATTTCCATCTGAAATATCGCATAACACGTGCTGACGACCAACTTTACCAAACCAATTACACTTCAAACCAAAAACGCCGAATGTAATAAGCATCGTGTTGATGCGATTGTTGTGCGTGCTTACTTTCGGCTTGGCCTACTTGGTAAAGAACTGCCCTGCCAAGATTTTCTATGCCCTGATTCTAATTTACCGGTAGTAATTAAGCGAACAAAATGTTCTTAAATTGCGAGATAAAGTGAATGGAAAACAGATACATTTTTTACGTCATTTGAACGGCTTGGTTTCAGCCAGTTTTCGGCTGATAAACCAAATACCCTAACCACAACTGGGATTGAAAATGCTACGAGCAAAACACTGATGCAGAACAAAATTAGGCATAACCAAAGAACAATTGAAGCGTAAATTAGCCTCTGAAACGCCGGAACTTAGGGAAATAAGGGCTAATTTGCCGAACTTAATAATACGGAAACCAAAAGGCAACAAAGAAGAAAGGAACGCTTACGAAGCCAAAACTACGAAAGCCGCGATCCTATTGATGAACCGTGCAAAAAATTTCGGACTCAGTACGCACAACGCCTGCATAACACGTTTGCTACCATGCAGATTAAGCCTAAATTTACCACTTAATACGGTAAACTCAAAGAAACCTATAATGCCGAATGTAGTAAATCGTGTTGATGCATTTGTTATGTTTTTATTAGCTATTTCTTCTAAACATGCTTTACATCACATAAAAGTAAATACTTATCAATATACTCATTAAACTATAATAATTTCAGTTGGTTACAAAATGCGCTACAATCAGAAAAGATCTTTTTATGAAGCTTTAACTCGATATAATTACTTTCCAAACCAAAAAAGTACAATTGGTGAGTTACCACCCTGTTTAAGTACTCGTAGATTTACCCCCGAAATAGTCGAAGAAATAGCAGCAATTCCTAAAGGTGATAATCCCGAACCCCGTGGAAAGGGTTATGACTTAGTTGAATATAAGGCTACTAGATATAATAATGTTCCAAGAGTACTTTCTTTAGTTCACCCTAAAGCTCATTCGTTACTATGTAAGCATATCTATGACAATTGGGATAAACTTAACCATATAGAAACTAACGAAAATAGCAAAATTAAACCTGAATACCATGAGGATGGTCGATATGTAATCATGGGATATGGGTGTGCTATAGATAAAATAGACGCTATACACTCTAAGAGTTTTGGAAAAAAATTTAGAGTTCATACCGATATATCAAATTGTTTCAATAGTATTTATAGCCATTCTTTGTCTTGGGCATTGGTCGGAATTGATGAAGCTAAAAAGAAATCAGGCAACAAATTTAACTCGGAATGGTTTAATCAATATGATTTTCATTTACGCAATACAAAAAGGGGAGAAACTCAAGGTATACCAATAGGACCAACAACATCAAATGTTGCTGTAGAAGTAATATTAGGTAAAGTTGATGGTGTATTAATCGAAAATAAATTCGATTTCCAGCGCCACATAGATGACTATGAATGCTTTTGTCTTACTAGAGAAGACGCTGATAAGTTCATTCTAATTCTTGGTAAAGAATTAGCAAAATACAAACTCACGTTACATTTAAATAAAACCAAAATTATTGAACTCCCTCATCCCCATGAGGATGAATGGACAATTGAACTCAAATCTGCCCTTCCAAGCAGACTTCAAAATGACAATGATGCTCCTAAATTAAGCCCATCAGAAGCCTTGTCTTTTTTAAATAAGGCCGTTTTACTAAATAAAGCTACACCTGATGGTAGTGTCTTAAAATATGCTATACATATTATATTAAATTATTTACAAGATAATACAGCCCCATCGGTTTATTCATGTGTATTAAATTTAGCATGGCACTACCCAATATTAATTCCTTTTTTAGATACCTTAATTGAAAAATCTGATTTAAGACCTGATTCTTACACCGAAAATTTAAACCAAATAATTATTGAAAATGCTAAGCATAGTCGCTCCGATGGCATGTGCTGGCCATTGCATATTTTCCGTAAATACGAAGTTGTCCCTTCGGATGAAATTATAGATATAATCCTCGAAAGTAAAGACTGCGTTGCAATTACAATATTAAATTCCTTTATTAAAGATAACAATAAAATTAAAGAGTTTGCAAAATCAATAATAGAAACTGATGACTTATATGAAAAAGACCGATATTGGTTACTTTTATATCAATTATTTTTTAATGGCGATATTAAAAATGCATATAAAGATAAAAAAGTGTTTGAAATAATGAAAAAAAACCAAGTTGACTTTATTCCTACGGATGAAATTTCAGAAGCAGAAAAGGAATGTGAACGATTAAAATTGGTTGGTATATTTGGCCCTATTGAAAAGCTGATTTTTTAAATAATAAACCGACCTTTAAACTTCTTTGAAGGTCGATTTAAAAACATAACGCCTGCGTAACACGTTTATTACTATGCAGACTAAGCTGAATTTTACTGCCTTAAACACCAAAACTAAAGACAAACCTACAACGCCGAATGTAAGAAATCGTGTTGACGCATTTGTTATATGCATATAGACTCTGTACAACTATGTATTACAAAGTATAACTTATTAAGGTTTAATTATGAGAAATGAAATGCTAAGCACCCGCATAGACCATGATACCAAACTTGCTTTCACTAGCATCTGCGGTGAAGTTGGCCTAAGCACATCACAAGCAATTAAACTATTTGCTAAAGCTGTCATTAACCATGGTGGTATTCCATTTGATCTACGAGTTCCGCAGCCAAATGAAGTTTCTGCTGCTGCAATGAAAGAACTTGTTGAAAATAAAGGACATAAAGCCAACTCTATAGATGAGATGTTTTCTGAGCTCACTGAAGGCAAAGTGACAAATGTATAACCTAGAATACTCCACGCAATTTAAAAAGGATTTTAAGAAGATAACTAAAATGCCAATCTCCAATATCATCGAAGTTGGCAATATCATCTCAAAATTACAAAGAAATGAAACATTAGACCCTAAAAATGTAGATCATTCTTTAACGGGAAATTGGAGTGGTTTTCGCGACTGTCATATAAAACCAGACTTAGTTCTCATTTACCGTATATTTGATGGGCAACTACAACTAGCAAGAATTGGGTCACATAGCGATCTATTTTGAACCTGACACTGCATATAACGCCGCAATAACACGTGCGAACGCCTTAATTACCAAATCAATTATACTCTAAACCGCGAATGCCGAATGTAAATAGCATCGTGTTGATTGCTTTGTTATACGAGCCTTGCTTTCGCTCCGCTTAAATTGGTAAAGAACTGATTTACCAAGATTTACTGTAAACTGAGTTTAATTAGACTAGCTCAATTAAGCGAGCAAAATATCATTTCAACAGCAATAACTGTGAAACGAAACAATCCCTTTTTCTTACACTATTTGTACGATTTGGTTTCAGCAAGTTTTGAGCTGATAAACCAAATATCCTAACCACAATTGGGATTGAAAATGCTGAGAGAAAAACACTGATGCAGACTAAAATGAGGCATAACCAAAGAACAATTGAAGCGTAAATTAGCCGCTGAAACGCCTGAATTTGGGGTAATAATAGTTCAATGCCGAACCTGATGAAACGAACACCAAAAGACAACAAAGAAAAAGGAATCACCCTGCTTTCACACCTAAAAAACTAATGATTCAATCGCTGAACTGAACCAAAAAACTGCATTCTCAGAGTTCGTATAACGCCTGCATAACACGTTTGCTACCATGCAAACTAAGCTGAATTTACCACTTAATACGGTAAACTCAAAGAAACCTAGAATGCCGAATGTAGCAAATCGTGTTGATGCAATTGTTAACTGCGCTTTTCAGCTTTAGTTACACAAACAGAAAACAGCTCTTTCATTGGCACATAGTTACAATGATAACCATGGATATTTGCGGCTACCCACTGCTCAGAAGTAATCCCAGTAAAATTAATATTGTAACCACAGTTGATTGCAATATGTTCAAACAATAAACGTTGGGCACGACCATTACCTTCACGGAATGGATGTAGAACATTAATATCGCAATAATACTCAGCTAACTTAGTAAGAAATTCATCGTATGGTAAATCTACTAAATACTTATCTTTTTCTAACATTGAAAATAGATTATTTGCTTCTTTTTCAATCCTAGCCACATTACAGAAACGTGTATTTCCCTTTGAAATATCAATCGTTCTTAACTCGCCAGCCCATTCAAATAGATCGGAGAATAACATATGATGAATTGAACGCAGATAGCTGAAATCGTAAGGAGGCAATTGAAACTCTACATACATTGCAGCTAACGTTGTTAAATCACGTTCTGCAGCCTCTAATACCGCTTCATTGTTGATATTGAGCTTATTAACAAGAACCGTACTATTTTCGTAAGTGTAAGGATCTTGTGTTGTGCCATATTTATCAGCCATTGAGCGCCTCTAACGAATTTACGTTTGAGTATTTGTTTAACAAAATTTGACGTTGTTGCTCTCTGTCGAGTGATAAATCGAAATTACTAGCAACATCATGCCCCTCTAAACGCATACTTTCTTTAAAGTTATCCATTTTAACTTGCTCGAAATAGGCATACTTTTCTTCGTAAGAAGAAAGCATTGAATTACTTGGCATAACTAAATCAATATCATTAAGTTGAGATTGGATCGCTTTCCCTGATTCAAAAACACCCCAGCTATTAATAGAAAAACGGAAGGTTCGGCCCTGGCGCTCTCTTTGAATGTTTAAGCCTAAATTTTCAACTAATGAGTTAACTACGGATTGTACTTTACGTTCAGAAATCCCAGTTGCAGCCACGATAGCTTGAGTATTTGGAGATTCCAATCGTGTCATTGCAGCTAAAACTAATAATTCGTACTTCATGCTTACCTCGCACATTTATGCGGAAATAGTATTAGTCTACTACTCAAAGAGAATGATTACCATATTTGAAAGCTAAATTAACAAAGAAGCAGTTAACGCCTGCATAACACGTTTGCTACCATGCAGATTAAGCCCAAATTTACCACTTAACACGGTAAACTCAAAGAAACCTAGAATGCCGAATGTAGCAAATCGTGTTGATGCGATTGTTATGGTGATTGTCTTGCACCTAACTGAAATGAGCAATATAACAGTTACTTTAAACTTGCTTGGATGATTAGCAATTCAATGTCTTCGGTAGAATCATTTAATAAGCCATGAGTACCAAAACGTTTATTCACAATCATGTCGCCAGCAATAACTCGTTTAGTTTCACCCTCAATAATCATTGAGCCTTCACCTTTGAGGATTATATACATTTCTTCATCATTTTCGTGAGAATGATCCCCCATTGAACTACCTGGCGGCATAATGACACGAATAGCAAAATCCCAAGCACCATCAAAATCTTTACGTCTAAATGCACGGTAAATATCAATAGAGCCAACACCATCATGGCTATTGTTATCAACTTCTTTATCACAATTGTAGAAATTACGAATCATTGCTATCCCTTTCTATTCTTGTCCAATTAATAATATTTCTTACCGCTAAGATGTTAAATTAAAAACAGTTTACGCTCTACCAAAACCACATAGAAAATGTCACAAAAATTACCATAACGCCTGCATAACACGTTTACTACTATGCAATTATACTTAAAATTGACGCCTTAAACCGAGAAACACCCGGCAAACTGAGATTGCCGAGTGTAGTAAATCGTGTTGATGCGATTGTTAAACGAACTCTTACTGCAAACCACGGTCATTAAGAACAAATTGGCGTAACTCGCGCTCTTCTCTCATAACGTAAAGGATATACACAACATCGTCATTGGTTACTTTGTAGAAGATACGACATGGCGGTAACACTATTTCACGATAATCTAAATGAGGAAGCTCCGGCACATTACGACCTGAAAATGGAAAGTCTTCCAAACGTTCAACACAATGAAAAACTGACTTAACTAACGCTTTAGCCGCTAAGATATTATTAATGGCTATGTATTCCGCAATTTCGTCTAAATCTAGTAATGCTGATTCAGTCCAATTAATTACAGCCATTTATTCATCTTCTCTTTTGCTACTTCATGAGAAACGACACGATTATCTGAAATAGCTTTTTCACCACGGGCGATGCCTTCAAGAATGGCAATACGTTTTTGCATAAATTCATAATCATCGACATCCAACAAATACGCAGATGGTTGACCATGCTCTGTAATTAATACCGGCTCTTTTGAGGCATGAAGCTCAGAAAGAATTTTAGTAGCTTGACGCTTCAATGTAGTGACTAATTCAACTTTCATATTCAGTTTCCATTATCGAAAGAACAAAGTATCACTATTGTATCACTTAATTAGCCATTGAGACAGTTCATTTAACGCCTGCATAACACGTTTGCTACCATGCAGATTAAACCAAACTTACCACTTAATACGGTAAACTAAAAGAAACCTAGAATGCCGAATGTAGTAAATCGTGTTGATGCATTTGTTATATGGTTATGACCTCACCGGAGTTCCAACACCATACCCAAACTGCAATATTAGAGATAGATGATTCTCTCCAAAAATAAGATGAATAACGCTCAAAGCACAAATTTTGAGGTTGAGTGTTTTGAATGTTTAAAATAACTTTATTCTTTTTAGAATCGTCTCTATTTGGCTCAGAATCAAATACTCCGACAAGAAAAAAGTAGCGTTTGGAATTAATATCAACAGTAGATAATTTGTTTAAATCCGCTTCCCAAGTCTTTAATTGTTCACCAGGTTTATTAACCCAAGATGATAAATGCCAACACCGTTTAATTTCCATCCAAACTGGCTGTTCTCCGGAATTGGCGGCCCAAATATCACATTCTATATTTTTACCATTATCAACAGATTGATAATTTCTTTCACAGCAAACATAATCAAATTTATTCTTTAAAGCGAAGAATATACAAGATCGTATTTGTTCTTCTTTTGGAAGGCGTTCATTCGGTTCAGATTCTGAAACTTTTTTTAAATCATCAATAACCGTATTTATTAACTTGTCGACTTGCATATTTACCTCAAAACCATATAACGCCTGCATAACACGTTTGCTACCATGCAGATTAAGCTCAAATTTACCACTTAACACAGTAAACTCAAAGAAACCTAGAATGCCGAATGTAGCAAATCGTGTTGATGCATTTGTTATATTCACTCTTACGTCTAAGTGAATAACTGACCGACTGTTTTCATCGGAATGAACATTCTTACACGACCATTGATTTCACAAAGAACCTCGAAACCATATTTTGCGTAGAATGACTCAGCTTGTTCAGTTAAACAATCAACAACAATGGCATATGCTCTCATGTGAGAGTTAATTTCCCAAAGATATTCTAGAGCTTTGATTAAGCTAACTTTACCTAACCCACTTCCATGAAATTCTTTATGAACTGCCAATTGAGCTAAAAGAAAAACAGGAATTGGATAGCGTGGTAATTTTTTAGCCATGGCTTGTGGCAACGTATCACGGCTAATTGAACTTGGCGCAATACTATAAAATGAACAAATTGGATATTTTT
Organism: Aliivibrio salmonicida LFI1238; assembly: GCF_000196495.1. Classification (NCBI taxonomy): domain Bacteria; kingdom Pseudomonadati; phylum Pseudomonadota; class Gammaproteobacteria; order Vibrionales; family Vibrionaceae; genus Aliivibrio; species Aliivibrio salmonicida. The sequence goes on along the minus strand of NC_011313.1, from coordinate 600,985 downwards.
GATTTGGTAGAGGCACAGAAGCAGGCAAAACCATAGTGCGGCTGATACCTGCTTGCATATGTTTAGCGGCTTGAGTTTGGATAAAATCATTTAACTCTTTTTCACCGCAGTCAAATGATGCTCTATCGTGTTGTGATTTATCCAATTCTTTAAAAGTCTTGGAATAACTCACTTAAACTCACCACTTTTAGTAAATGCAGCAGCTCCAAGTAATGCTTTATTCGGAGCTTTAGCCTCGTCACAAGCAATCATGAATTGGTCAAATACATTTGCTTCAACAGTGATGCTTTCATATTCAGAAATCACCTGAGTTGAATCTTCGTCCATTAAACGAACAACGTATTCAGTTAAGCTTTTTAAACCAAGTAAAGCTGAAGCTTTCTCAGCCTTAGCTTTGATTTCTTCATCCAAACGGATATCAAGTCTTGCAGTAGCCATAAAACCTCCAATCGTACGGAGTAATTCCGTAATTAACCTGAGTATAAGATTTAAACAACCAAAGCGCAACTTGTACGGAACTAATACGGATTTAATTTTTAAGCTTTGTGAATATAACGCCTGCATAACACGTTTGCTACTATGCAGATTAAGCTCAAATTTACCACTTAATACGGTAAAACCAAAGAAACCTAGAATGCCGAATGTAGTAAATCGTGTTGATGCATTTGTTATGTGTTTGAACTTAAAGTAAATTCCATTTCTATTAACCCATTCACTTCCACGGTTTGCGTAAACCCTTTTTCTTTATATAACTTGATTGCTGGATTTTCGCTGAACACACGAAGAAGTAACTTTTTTGATTGATGCTGTCTAGCGTGGTTTATAATCATATCGAGACTTTTCGCACCAATACCCTTCCCGTGAAATTCTGGGCTTAACTGTAAATCTCGCAGAAAAGTGGTCGATTCATTATAGCTAAAACGAACAATACCAACTCGATGATTATCCGCGAATATTTCAAAGTTATCCAAGATAGTCCAATTGTTGATAAACAGATTGCTGTCCCAAACGATATTCCGAGTTAAATAATAACTAGCCATATTGGATTGAGTTAGTGACTCAGCATATTTTAGCTCAGAAGCTCTTTTAAACTGGATATCCATACTTACCCCTTGGGAACACATAACGCCTGCATAACACGTTTGCTACGATACAGACTTAGCTGAATTTTAACGCCTTAATCACTGAAACTAAAGGCAAACTGACAACGCCGAATGTAGCAAATCGTGTTGATGCATTTGTTATGTGTAATTATGTTATTTAGTAAGGATCTCGAGATCTTTCAAACTCAAAATTGATCTTAGAAGCATGGAAGAGAGTGCATGAAACAATATCAGCAGATTCAAGATCAAACAAAGCAATATTATGCCCTCCACCTAAAGAACTTCTGTAAGCTATTCCATCATACCCTTTTGATTTTATAAACTCTGATATTATCTGCGTAGGAGCATAATCTGATTTCAAATCAGAAGTTTTAGTTGGTTTAGAAAACGCGTTATCAATATGAAACCAAACAGATTTAATAATTTCTTCATCTGATGGTTCAGAAAAGTAAAATGAATGATTATGAATACTTTCTTCTTTATCTGTAGCAAAAACTATAATTCGTAAATCTCTAGTTATTTTAAATAGCCCTACCGACATTACAGAGCCAAGCCACGGCCTTACCTCTGACATTGCTGTTTCTTTATCCGTTGCGACATATAAGCATGGAATACCCTTTGGGTTAGCTCTACCTTCCGAAGCACTATTTTCTAATGGTTTCATTCTTTTATATTGATAAGGACGCTCAATATCATCAACATGAATGTCCTCTCCAGTTTCTGGGTCCTTTTGGTAATACGGTTGTAAATCATATCCATTTTGCGCTCTCACTACAGATGAACCTTTTTTCAAGATTTGCGTTCGTTCTTCGCAAGTATCTATTATTGAATTCAAAAAATCTTTAGATTCATCATCTAAGATATAACGCAATTTCGTATGAACAGAATGGCTAAATTCCCAATAACTATTCCAAGATTTAAAACTCGAGACTAACTCCTTCTATAAAATTACACATAACGCCTGCATAACACGTTTACTACTATGCAATTATACTTAATATTGACGCCTTAAAACGAGAAACACTCGGCAAACTGAGATTGCCGAGTGTAGTAAATCGTGTTGATGCATTTGTTATATTTGAGCGTCATAGCCTGATGCTCGACTACATTTTTCAAAATTTGCTATATTTGAAATTAATTTTATTGCACTCTCATTAACTTCCTTTCCAATTGATAACTGTTTAAGAAAAAACAAAATGTTCATCCATGATTTCATATGCTGACTACTCAATTCAGTGCATGATTGTGTTATTGACATTAGCAATTCAAGCTCGAATTTAGCTAGATTTGCAGCTTCTTCATAAAAAGCACTATCAACAGTTTCTTCAGAAACTTTAGACATAAGCTCGACAAAAAGAGTCTGATTTTCTAGGTATTTATTTGCGTGGAATTTAAAATCAGCACAGGTTTCTTCATGTATGATTTCAACATCTTCAAATATCCTTCTGATTAAAACTCTCAATTGATGCCTCAATCGCCGTTCAATTTCTATTTTTCTACGTAACTCAGACAGTTTTTGATTTTCTTCTAACCGCTTTAGTTCTAATTCTGCTTTCTTCTCTAATTTGACGCGTTCAAATTCCCGTATAACATCAATAACAAATAGAAATAGTAAGACCTCAATAACCATTCCCGATATTTCCGGTAACAAATTACCTGAAAAATAGTCCCACAATGGGTAAGTTATACCATTTTCATTTTGTTCAGTCGTAGGGTAAATCTCAAGGGTTATCCGTAGTAAACTCAAAAAGAGTAAAATTAAACCAATATATACATTTTGCATCGCTCTACTTGAATCAAAGAATGCTCGGAGAATTGTCCTTCTCACCTATTTACCTCATTTTTAGCCAAAAGCTAGATTAAAAATATAACGCCGCAATAACACGTGCGAAAGACCGACTTCCCAAACCAATTATACTCTAAACCGAGAATGCCGAATGTAATAGCATCGTGTTGATTGCTTTGTTATACGAGCCTTGCTTTCGCTCCAATTAACTTGGTAAAGAACTGATTTACCAAGATTTGCTGTTAACTGAGTTTAATTAGACTGGCTCAATTAAGCGAGCAAAATATCATTTCAACGGCAATAACTGTGAAACGAAACAATCCCTTTTTCTTACACCATTTGTACGATTTGGTTTCAGCAAGTTTTGAGCTGATAAACCAAATATCATTGCCACAATTGGGATTGAAAATGTTGCGAGCAAAACACTGACACAGGCTAAAATGAGGCATAAACAAAGAATAATTGAAGCGTAAATTAGTCGCTGAAACGCCTGAATTTGGGGCAATAATAGTTCAATGCCGAACCTGATGAAACGAATATCAAAAGGGAATAAAGAAAAAGGAAAACCACCCTACTTTCACGCCTAAAAAACTAATGGCTCAATCGCTGAACTGAACCAAAAAACTGCATTCTCAGAGTTCGTATAACGCTGGCATAACACGTTTATTACTATGCAAACCAACCTGAATTAACCGCCTTAATCACGAAACCTAAGACAAACCCAGAACGCCGAATGTAATAAATCGTGTTGATGCGATTGTTGTGCGTGCTTACTTTCGACTTGGCTAACTTGGTAAAGAACTGCCCTGCCAAGATTTTCTAAGCCTTGATTCTAATTTACCGATAGCAATTAAGCGAACAAAATGTTCTTAAATTGCGAGATGAAGTAAATGGAAAACAGATACATTTTTTACACCATTTGAACGGCTTGGTTTCAGCTAGTTTGGAACTGATAAACCAAATACCCTTGCCACAACTGGGATTGAAAATGCCAAAAGGAAAACACTGATACAGGCTAAAATGAGGCATAACCAAAGAACAATTGAAGCGTAAATTAGCCGCTGAAACGCCTGAACTTAGGAAAATAAGGACTAATTTGCCGAACCTGATAATACGGAAACCAAAAGGCAATAAAGAAGAAAGGAACGCTTACTAAACCGAAACTACAAAAGCCTCGATCCTATTGACGAACCGTGCAAAAAATTTCGGACTCAGTACGCACAACGCCGCCATAACACGTGCTGACGACCAACTTTCCAAACCAATTATACTTTAAACCAAAAACGCCGAATGTTATAAGCATCGTGTTGATGGCTTTGTTACACGATCTTTGTCAACGCTTCCATTAACTTGGTAAAGAATTGATTTACCAAGATTTACTGTAAACTGAGTTTAATTAGACTGGCTCAATTAAGCGAGCAAAATATCCAATCAACGGCAAAAACTGCGAGATGAAACAATCCCTTTTTCTTACACCATTTGTACGACTTGGTTTCAGCCAGTTTTGAGCTGACAAACCAAATATCCTAACCACAATTGGGATAGAAAATGTCACGAGGAAAACACTGATGCAAACTAAAATGAGGCAAAACCATGAACAATTGAAGCGTGAATTGGTTTCTGAAATCCATGAACTTTTGGCAATAATAGTAAATTGCCGAGCCTGATAAAACGAATATTAAAAGGCAACAAAGAAAAAGGAAAACCACCCTACTTTCACGCCTAAAAAACTAACGGCTCAATCGCTGAACTGAACCAAAAAACTACAATCTTTGAGTTCGTGTAACGCCTAGAATAATGCGTGTAAACGACGGATTAATAGCACTAAATACACTTTAAACCACAAACGCCGAATGTTATAAGCATCGCATTGATTCGATTGTTAAATTTGCCACTAGTGACTCGGTTACAGCAGCTGTTAAATTTGACGAGCAAGCCTGCGCCGATGTCTTTGTGATTTCTATATGCTAAAACAAGGGAAATACTCATTTCACTTATCTAAATATCTATTTATTTCAAGTAAATAAACCAACTACCACACGATAACTGGAACCGCTTGCAGCAGCAAGCTTTCTACACGAAATAGAATAATCCTTATCACATTTTCAATGAAAAAATAAATTCACCGTTTATCACTTTGAATCGAGCCAATACCGTAACCTTGCCTCCACATTCATCACAACATGGTACCTGCTCTTTGCTTTCCGCGTATTCTCGCCATAATAAAGGACTAATGTCCTTTATCCGCTCTTGGCCAAGATACTGTCGAGCTTTATTCAGCCTCTCTCGACATCGATTATGATACAAACCAACAAAGTGGTATTGCTGCTTTTTTGGTATCGCTATATGACTTAATATACGCTCAATAAAATGATTAGGCTCTAGCCTAATCATTTCTGTTTTCTTTGTTTGATGAGATTTGTACTTAACTCGCACTTCCTTGTTCGACACGTGCATAATTTGACTGTTTTTTATGGCTCCGCCACGAACATATCGCGCTAAATATTTAACAACGCCAGCACCATGTGAGTACGGTTTTGCACAATGAACAACCCAGTCCAAAACACCCCATTTATTAAAAAGATTTAGAACATCTTGTTTTGAAAGCGTGTCAGGATAATTTAACTCTCCTTTATTCATTGCTGCGCGTAGCGCTGCAATGAACTTACCGCGAAACAGCTTCATCATAACTCTGGCAGGAAATAGAATACTTTTCTTTGGTTCAACCCAACCGTCATCACTCAATCCACCATGAGTAATTAAGCAATGAAGATGAGGATGAAAAGTTAGATTTCGAGCCCAGGTATGTAGAGCCAAAACACACCCAACCTTAGCACCTAGAAATCGCTCATCCGCGCTTAATATCTGAATCGTTTTACGTACAGAGTCAAACAGTGTTTGCTGACATAATGCTCTGTTATATCACCATATTTCATGTAACTCATGCGGAAGAGTAAATACCCAATGATGATGAGAAGTATCTAAAATAAACGAATCAACTTTCTTAAGCCATTGCTCTCTTTTAAGAGCACCACATTGTGGGCAACTTCGATGCCCGCAGCTGTTGTACCAATAGCCATTGAGATGACCATTATCACAATACAGCGCATGACCTCCCATCGATGAAGTTCGACAAGATGAAAGCCGACTGATCCCCTTAAGTTGATATAAAGGGAGTCGATGGTTCTTCGAATATGATTCAAACCTTTTTTGTAAAAAGGTTTGAACTGTATGTTTACTCATACAGTAAATCTAACCATGAAGGAGATGTTTAAGAGGGATAATTACGAGGCAGCGCACTCTTCGAGCTTGCTCGGCAGATTTAACATTTAATTATACCAACTAGATTCGTAATATCTCTACTATCTATCTCAATACAATCAAGTCATCACATTCTACTTTAAAACCAATATCATAGCAGCCATCGCATCATAAAACGTGATAGAAATAGCAGAATGTAATTCGTATATCCTGATTAAAACCCTATTCGCATGTAACTGATTAATTTAACATTTCCAGTAAAATCATAAGTCAGCCATAAATATGCGAAACTACATGGAAAGTTATTATCAAGTAACTACACTACCTTCATTATTTATCAAAAATCAGAGATTATGGACATTCCATTAAACCTCAATCCCACCTCACAACGCTTTATTGATCAACTTCGTATTTTCATTCGCACTCGTGGTTTAGCTTACAATACAGAAAAGCACTATATTTATTGGATAAGTAGTTTTATTCGCTTTAAAAACTACACCTCTAAAGAAGAAATTGAAGCCTTTGACATCCCAAGTTACCTTGAGCATCTCGTCATAAAACAAAACGTATCGCCTAATACACAGAAAACGGCCCTTAATGCGCTTGTCTTTTTATGTCGAGAATTTTTACAACAATCCGTTGATAGTTTAGATTTTAAACGCTCAAAAAAGGCCACAAAACTGCCAACCGTATTTACGCATAAAGAAGCCATGGATGTTATTCACAATCTAAATCACCCAATTAAGCTCATTGCACAACTGATGTATGGCAGTGGATTGAGGATCAATGAAGCGCTTCGACTTCGAGTTAATGATATTGACCTAGATAAAAAGATAATCACGATTAAAAGCGGCAAAGGGAATAAAGATCGCACCTCAATATTGCCTGAAAGTGTTGTCGACGCGATAAAAACACAACTTGCGTTTGTTAAACAACAGCATAAACTCGATGCGATAAACGGTAATGATGAAGTCTATATGTCCTACGCTTTGGCTGAAAAATACCCAACGCAAGCAAAAAGTTATGGTTGGCAATATGTCTTCCCATCCCCACAAATCAGTAAAGACCCACGATCAGAGAAACATCGTAGACATCATTTGTTGGATAGAACAATTCAATCCGCAGTAAAAAAATCCATACTAAAAGTCGGCATTGATAAAAAAGCAAGTTGTCACACATTTAGACACAGCTTTGCAACGCGAGTATTAGAAAGAGGGGCAGATTTAAGAACAATACAAGAACTTCTAGGTCATTCTGATATTAAGACGACTCAGATCTACACACATGTAATCGGTTTGCATTTTTCAGGAACTAAGAGTCCGTTAGATTTTGATTAAAACCTAACGAATCAGCTCAATTAATTACAGTTCATATTGGCGATGTTTTAGCAATAACACAATAGATCGAATTGCTTTCGCCAAAAAGAAGACAGCCACCACCACAAAAAACTTGCTCACCATAAAATCAGGTGATAGATAAGACACAATCACACAAAATGCCCCAATAAGTGCAGACACATCCATTCTCTTTGCATAGTTAAATTACTAATCGAGCCATTTCAACGCCCGAACCTCTTACTTCATCAAGGCTACCAATCACATCGGTATTTAAAAATAATATATCCGCTTCAATCTGCTCAGATAGCCATACTTTTTTAGCATCAAACGTTTCTAATCTATCCCAATCACGATTAATCGCATTAGCCAAACGAATCGTAGCCGCTAATGGTGAATAAATGTTATCCACTTTTGGTTCATACTGCTCTGAAATAGCAAAAACAAGCTCTTCAGAAAAGCGCCAACTCTCAGCTAATTTAGCGCCTAATATCGCACTATCAGTACCAATGGTTGACCTCTGCGCATTCACTTTTAAGCTGCCCGCTTCTATTTTCTCAAAAATCGCAGGAACGTGATCTGTCATAACGGTATAAATCATCAAATCGCCAATATTATGCATCATTCCAGCCGTAAAAGCATCGTTTGGATTAACCGCACAACTTTGGGCAATCGCTTTACTTAGCACTGCAATTTCAAACGTTTCTTGCCAAAAGCCTTCTAAATCGATGACTTCAACATACGGGAAGGCGCTAACTAACGAAGACGCAATGATCAACGTTTTTAATGGTTCAAGACCTAAACGAACCACCGCTTGGTTTACTGAAGACACACTTTTCCCACGGGAGAAATGTGCCGAATTAGCCAAACGCAATACACGTCCGCTCACAACTTGCTCTAATGAGATGGTTTGTGATAGTTCTTGCAGTTCAACCTCAGGATCATTCACTAATTCCATCATCTCACGGATAACTTTAGGAATTTTTGGTAGCTCATGAGCGTGACTTAGAATTTCATTTTCTTCCATACATATCTCCACAACAAGTCGCTACTTTTTTCTCTTCATCACAGCCACAGTAAAGCGGCTTGTGCAGACTAAGCGTTCTCGTTGATCTTTAATATCAATCACCCAAACCTGAGTGGTTGCACCTAAGTGCAAAGGTTTTGCAGTCGCGAAGACAGTGCCTTCACGTACTGCACGAATATGATTGGCGTTAATCTCTAAGCCAACACAATATTTAGATTCATCAACACACCAATTGGCCGCAATTGAAGCAACCGATTCAGCAAGCGCTACCGAAGCACCACCATGTAACATGCCTAGCGGTTGATGTACCGTAGGGGTCACTGGCATTGATGCGGTAATCGACTCGTCATCGTAAGCGCAATATTCAATATTAAGCGCCTCCATTAAGGTATTTCGAGAGGTCGCGTTTAAAACACTTAAATCCATCACTCGCTTCCAAATACTCATCGTTATCTCCTTAATGTGTGCCATGACGGTGTGTCTTGACAGTTTACACTCAACAATCGAGTTGAAAAACATATTTTCGCTTGTTGAGCCCTTTTACTAACTGATAAACTTCATAAAATTTTTAGCCCTACCCTTACATCAGGATTGATATGTTAAATAAAAGCATGATCACTAACTTAATCTCATTGGCATTGTTATCAGTTGGTTATTACACGCAACAAAATACCGTATATTACATTGGTTTGTTTGCTTTCTCTGGCGCGTTAACAAACTGGTTAGCCATTCACATGTTGTTTGAGAAAGTACCAGGTTTATATGGATCAGGAGTGATTCCTGCACGCTTTGAAGAATTTAAAGCAAGCATCAAACGCCTAATGATGGATCAATTCTTTACTAAATCGAACGTTGATAAGTTTTTATCAAAAGGAATGGGTTCATCACTTAATATCAACCTAGAACCCGTCATTGATACGATTGACTTATCACCGACGTTTGATTCTTTAGTCGACGTGATCATGAACTCACAATTTGGCGGGATGATCGCGATGATGGGTGGCAGTGAGGCCATTCAACCTTTGCGTGAACCCTTCATGGAAAAGATGAAGCTATCAATCACTGAAATCAGCCAACAAGAGCAATTTAAAACGGCATTAAAGGCTCAACTTGAAACGCCAGATATGATGGATGATATTCAAAAGACCATTGAAGAGATGATTGACCAACGCCTTAGTGAACTAACCCCAAAATTAGTTAAAGAAATGGTTCAAGATATGATTAAGAAGCATCTTGGCTGGCTTGTGGTCTGGGGCGGTATATTCGGTGGTGTGATCGGCTTGCTATCAACCCTAATCTAATTTGTATTTATAGATATTCTTATTATTACAAACAAATAAAAATGCCAGCATCGAGAGAGACTGGCATTTTTTATTGATGTCACCCAAACATTAATTAATGAATTGGGGCATCGTCATCGGTATTGAACTTACCAAAATGTGCTTCAAGTATTTCAGGGGTTAATTCCCCCGCGGCTTCAAGACGTTTTAGTTCGGCAACAATCGCTTTTTGATCTTCAATTGAAGGCAATGCCACTTCTGGTTCATTTGAACCCTGCTGTACCATTTCTTGAAGTTCTTTTTCAATATCACTCATGATTATTTTCTCAATTCATTAAAACAATTAGGGGGATTCTACAAGAGTTCCCCATAAAAGTTAAACTTTGAATGCACCAACTAATTGATCTAATCGTTGTGAAAGCGAATTAAGCTGCTGACTTGAATCGGCAAGCTCTTGCGCTGTCGCCGTGGTTAGCTCATTAATGCCATTAATCTCTTCAATATTTTGATTAATCGTATAAACCACGGTTGATTGCTCTTCTGTTGCGGTGGCGACTTGTGTATTCATGTCTGAAATATCAGTAATGCTTAATGCGATACCCGCAAGCACCTCTGTTGCCGTGTCTGCTGATTTTACACCACGCGCAGTAACTGCGTGACTGGCTTCCATCGCATCAACGGCATTTTTGGCTTCACTTTGGAGTTGATCAATCATCTTTTGAATTTCATCAGTAGACACGGAAGTACGGCTCGCTAACTGACGCACTTCATCCGCAACAACAGCAAACCCACGACCATGTTCCCCCGCACGTGCTGCTTCAATCGCCGCATTCAGTGCCAATAAATTAGTTTGGTCTGAAATACCACGGATCACATCAAGGATTGAACCAATGTCTTGAGTGGATCCGTGAAGGCTTTCAAATACTTCATCGACAGGCACTTCAGTCACAATAAACCACGCCATCGAAGGAATGTAATGCGAGGCAATAAAGATCTCTTTGCCATTTTTGTCCATGCGGCTTAAATTGAAGTTTTGTTTTTTCAGTAATACCGCGGCTTCTTCTCTTCCCACAACATCACTGATGGATTGTTTACCCATAATGGCGCTGTTTTTATGGATTTTAATGTTACCTTCGCCATCCATTAAGTACACAAAACCCGTTTTCTCAATACGAAAACCGTTTAATAATGAAACCATGTCATCTAAGGATTTAGAGAAACCCGCCATGGATAACCCATTCAATTGCTGAAAGTTAACAAACAGCTTCACATCGCCATTTTGTTCAGTGAATACGTTCAGCATGCGCTCAGGGCCACTTTGAATAAAATCGAAGAACCATGCATCTTGCTGTGGCGTTAATCGGCGCAAGAAGCCATCTTGATTCCAATAATCCGCCGTTTTACGGTTAGCAACCGAAGCATCATTCAGACTAAACTGTTGTTTGAGTTGATCGATAAGGATCGTTTCTTCGTCTGCGGTCATATCAGTATCAGCGATGGCATTAAGAATAAACGGGTTATTCGCCATTTGTTCAGCGGCTGATGAGATAATAGAGACTTCTTTGTCGACTTCACCACCAATGCGGTCAAGAATGGTCGGCAGTTCTAGCGTTGTTAGCCTTTCATCAAGGGTTTCATACGCTTTTTTTGAGCAACAATGCCCACAAGAGACGTTGAAGCAATAATAGCGATAACAATACCGCCCACGAGTTTCTGTTTTATTGTTAGATTAATCATAATTTTTCCACAGCTAAAATAGACCCTTTGTATAACGACCGAGCCAATCATTACTTTAATAAATAATTGGATTTAAATTCATTTACTAAATAGTTGAATAATCGTAATTAAACCCAATATTATTAGGAACTAATGTGGCTTTCATCAGTCACAACACAATAATTACGAAACAATCGATACATTGGGTGAACTATGCCAGCGTTAAAAATTCAGCAATTACAAACTTATCTTGAATCTCAAGTTATTGGTCAACCGGATTTAGTAAAACAATTATTGATTGCCTTGCTTGCCGATGGACATATCCTCGTTGAAGGCCCTCCAGGTCTTGCAAAAACACGTGCCGTTAAAATTTTAGCCGATTCTATTGAGGGGGATTTCCACCGCATTCAATTTACCCCTGATCTATTGCCATCGGATTTAACGGGAACGGATATCTATCGCCAAGAAACCGGCGAATTTACTTTCCAACCGGGGCCTATCTTTAACTCTTTAGTGCTTGCGGATGAGATCAATCGTGCGCCAGCCAAAGTTCAAGCCGCCATGCTTGAAGCCATGGGAGAAAAACAAATCACCGCAGGTCGCAATACGTATCAACTGCCTGATTTGTTCTTAGTAATGGCAACGCAAAACCCGATTGAGCAAGAAGGGACTTACCCACTGCCAGAAGCACAACTTGACCGCTTCTTAATGCATTTGGATGTGGATTACCCTGGCGCGGAAGACGAGCTTGCCATTCTTCGTTTGAACCGTGGTGAAGCATTAGGCGAACAAGCAGAGAAACCACAACCATTAGCGCAAAGTGAGATCTTCTCGGCTCGTAAAGAAGTGCTGTCTATTTATATGGCACCTGAAATTGAGCAATACATTATTCGTATTACCATGGCGACACGTAAGCCAATGCAATACTGCCAAGAGTTAGCAAGCCAACTTGAAATGGGTGTCAGCCCTCGTGCCACACTCGCGTTAGATCGCTGTGCTCGAGCGCATGCATGGTTAGCTGGCCGTGATTTTGTTAGCCCTGAAGATGTGCAAGCAATGGCCTACCCGGTATTGCGTCACCGTCTGCTTCTTAGCTTTCAAGCCCAAGCAGAAGGCATGACGGCAAATAAAGTGGTTGAGCGTTTATTGCAAATGGTTGCCGCGTCTTAGTTAGTGATTACGTATCGCTAAACACAACGCTAATAAATAAGCAGATATTGTGAAGAAAACAAATACTCTATCACTGCCACCACACAGTAACGGCGTTACATTGTCACTTAATGAAATGGTTCACTACAAGAACCATTCATTACAGTGGTTACCGCCTTCTCAATCTGTTTGGTCAAAAATGAATGGCAGTCATCAAAGCCGACAAAAAGGCCGTGGCATGAACTTTTCTGAAGTACGTCAATATCAACCGGGCGATGACATTCGTTCGATTGACTGGCGCGTTACCGCACGTACAGGAAAAACACACACGAAGTTATACAGTGAAGAACGTGAGCAGCCAACCATGCTGTTTGTGGATGTCAGTGACACCATGCGTTTTGGTTCTCAATTACTGTTTAAATCCGTACAAGCCGCGCACTTTGCCAGTTTATTAAGTTGGATAACCTTAGCAGAGAAGGATCGTGTCGGAGGGATCATTTTTGATGGTCTTTCGACTCTTGATTGTAAACCGTCTTCTCGTCAAAAAGTGGTGTTGCAGTTTCTTCAAAAAATCATAGAAAAACACAACACTAGCACAAGTAGTGAAACGAAAAACGCGGCAGAGCAAGCGGATTCTTTTGTGAAAGGATTACAACAACTTCACCGTCTTTGCCCTAAAGGCAGCGAGATTGTGATCATCAGTGATTTTTACGCCCTCACTGGTGAGTGTAAAGCCATCTTCAGCCAATTGAGTAAGCACAATCGAATTCAATTTGTGATGATTAACGATCCTCTTGAGCAAGGTGTTACCCGCTTTAATGGCGTTGAGCATGTGTCTGATAATAAACGAACCGCGTGGTTGGATTTCTCTTCTCTTTCCACCAAGAATGCATTGCAACAACAAGCGAATTTACATAAAGCGTACGTGCACAACATGGCAATGCAATTAGGTATTCATCTTCATACGTTGTCATCAGGCTTACCCCTGTTAAGTCAACTGACCTCGTTATCGGATAAAGGAGCGAAATAATGTCTTTATCTTCCATCGCAGATCCCGGCGCTGCACCGCAGTCTCCCGCTTTACCTTTAGCGGATATTCACTTGCCAGCGGCTCCAAGCCTGTCTTTATCATGGCAAGGTTACGGGATGATTATTTTCATCATCTTAGTGATCGCCCTACTCGTCTGGGCTTTGATTCGTTATCGTAAAAAACGTCAATTACAACGTGTTGCTTTAGCTCAATTATCAACGCTAAAACCAACACAAACCCGAGAAATTGCGACTTTATTAAAGCAAGCGGCATTGAGCCATTTTCCTCGCCAAGACATTGCGGCATTACATGGCCTTGCATGGTGGCACTTTATTGAGCAAAAACTGCCCGTGAAGAAACAAGCAAACGTGCATTTCTCTTCCCGTTCAGAAATGTTAGAACAGGCACTGTATGGACAACACGAATTATCAGAAATCAATCAACAACGTTTCTATGATGACACTCGTTATTGGTTGACCCATGCACTGCCCATTAAACGAGTAGGCTCACTACTCTCATCAAGATCATCAAAAGGAAAACAACATGATTGAGTTTGTGTGGTGGTGGGCATGGTTTTTATTGCCAATTCCTTTTCTCTTTTATTTCTTTGTGCCAGAAGAAAACGTAGGCGAAGCGATTCATCTTCCTCGCTTACCAGAGCAAGGCGAATATAAGCAACCGAATAAACGCGTCAATATCGGTTTGATGTCAATCGCTTGGGTTTTATTGGTTGGCGCATTGGCTCGCCCCGTTTGGTATGGCGACCCTGTTGATATTCAACCAGAACACAGAGACATGATGTTGGTGGTCGATTTATCCGGTTCAATGTCAGAAGAAGACATGAAAACAGATTCCGGTTTTGTGGATCGCTTAACGGCGGTAAAGCGCGTAGTGTCTGATTTTATCGAGAAACGCAAAGGCGACCGATTAGGGTTAGTCTTATTTGGCGATCATGCGTATCTACAAACCCCCCTTACGTTTGATAGAAACACAGTACAAGAACAGCTCAATCGTACGGTACTTGGTTTGGTAGGACAACGAACCGCCATTGGTGAAGGGTTAGGATTAGCCACCAAAACCTTTATTGAGAGTAACGCACCTCAGCGAACCATCATTCTATTGAGTGACGGTGCAAATACCGCTGGCGTATTAGATCCAATTGAAGCGGCACAACTGGCCAAAGACAATAACGCCAAAATTTATACGGTGGGTATTGGTGCTGGTGAAATGCAGGTACGTGGATTCTTTGGTAATCAAACCGTCAACACGGCGCGAGATTTAGACGAAGACACACTAACAAAAATAGCAACGATGACCGGTGGACAGTATTTCCGTGCACGTAATGCCGATGAATTGGCAGAGATTTATCAAACCATTGATAAGCTAGAACCAGTGACTCAAGCAACTCAAACTTGGCGACCTCATGAGGAATGGTTCCGTTACCCTCTCATGGGCTATTTATTCATTATTTTCATTATCGTAGGAGTAAGAAAACGCCATGGCTGATTTTACTTTCCTTTATCCGATGTGGTTTTTAGCGCTTATCCCTTTGGGATTGTTGGTTATTGTTCAGCGTAAAAACCGCCATCATGTGGGCTTAATTGCGCCGCACATTGCTAAACAACTTGGAATGGTTCAGAAAAAGCAATCCAATACGTTTTTATCTGGCTTAATATTGACGTGGGTATGTATTACGACGGCATTAGCAGGCCCAAGTTTTGGCTATAAAGACACGCCGAGCTTTCAGCTTTCTGGTGCTCGTATTTTAGTGATGGACATGTCTCGCTCGCTTTATGCGACAGACGTAAAGCCCAATCGCTTAACGCAGGCAAAATACAAAGCGAATGATCTTCTGCCTTATTGGAAAGAAGGCATGACAGGGTTAGTTGCCTACGCCAATAACAGCTATTTGATTAGTCCATTAACCGAAGACAGTAAAACGTTAGAGAACTTGATTCAAAATTTATCGCCAGAAATCATGCCCTACAAAGGCAAAGGCAGTAATTTATCTAGCGCGATTTCTCAAAGTATTGAGATGATGAAAAAATCAGGCCATCAGCAAGGGGACATTATCGTTATCACCGATGGCATTTCAAACGCACAGCTAG
This sequence comes from Aliivibrio salmonicida LFI1238, assembly GCF_000196495.1. Lineage (NCBI taxonomy): Bacteria > Pseudomonadati > Pseudomonadota > Gammaproteobacteria > Vibrionales > Vibrionaceae > Aliivibrio > Aliivibrio salmonicida. The sequence goes on along the minus strand of NC_011313.1, from coordinate 585,191 downwards.
ATAAAGTCACCGAACGGGTAAAAGGCACAAAATGGCGCATTAGCTTGTTAGGTATTGGGACTAAAAATGGCGCGCCCATTGAATTGCCTTCAGGTCAATTATTGACAGACCGTTCAGGAAAAACCGTTGTTGCAACCTTGGATCCTCAACCGCTCATTACCTTAGCGAATGAAACCAAAGGCATTGCTGAGTTAATTCAATCAGACAACAGTGACATTGAAGCCATTGCTCGATTAACCAAAACTCCCGTAGAGCAAATCACTCAAAACAGTGATACACAAGTAAATAGCCGAGCGAATCATGGGTATTGGTTACTCTTCCCTATTGTCTTATTAACTCTGCTTTCTTTTAGAAAAGGGCTGATCTTAGCCTTATTGTTGGTATTGCTTCCGGTAGATAAATCGATGGCAAATACTCTGTTGTCTGATGACTACAATGCGCATCAACAATTTGAACAAAAGAATTACCAAGAAGCCAGTGGGCAATTTAACTCGAAAGAGTGGAAAGGCGCAGCACAATACAAAGCCGGTGATTATAAAGGAGCCATTGAAAGTCTGTCTGGATTAAAAGACCCTCAATCTCAATATAATCTGGCAAATGCATTGGCACAAAGTGGTCAGCTTGAAGAAGCAAAAGAAAAATACGAGTCGTTGTTAAATAACAATCCTGACATGGAAGATGCGAAAAAGAATCTTGAGGTTGTGAAAAAAGCGCTAGAGCAAAAACAGCAACAGCAACAGCAACAGCAAGATGACAAAAACAAAAAATCAGATAACAAACAAGACCAAAAGAAAGATCAGAAAAAGGATCAAAAAAAGGATCAAAAACAGAATTCAGATAAGCCATCCGACTCTAAAGATTCTAAGTCTCAAGATTCACAGCAGAATCAGCAGAATCAGCAGAATAAAGAATCAAAGTCTGAAAAGTCTGAAAAGTCTGAAAAGTCTGAAAAGTCTGAAAAAGATGCCGCGTCAAAAGAAAAAGAACAACAGCAAAAACAAGAAGAAGAGAAATCAGCCGCAGCTAAAGCTGAAGAAGACAAAAAAAGCGAGCAAGATAAAGCAGACGAGAAACAACAAGCTCAGATGCAATCACAACAAGTGCCACCAAACAGTGATGTGATAAAAACCGATCCTCGTTTACAGAAACTAGAGCAATCTGGCGCAAAAGAAGATCAATTACTTCGTGCCCAACTCTATTTACAAGCTCAACAACAAGAAGCGCCACAAGCTTCTGAAAATGAATGGTAATTTTGATGAGTATAAAACAAGTCACCCTATCTTCCATGATGAAGGCTTCTACAATGCGCTTTTCTATTATTAATACGTCTCTAATAAAAAAAGTCGTCTTATTTGCAGTGCTGTGTGTAAGTGGCATCTCGTTAAGTTACGCTCAAGCGACAGCAACCGTGAGCAAAAACCAAATTACTGAAAACGAAGTGATTCAGTTAATGGTGTCAGTCGATAAAAGTGCCGATCAAAGTAAGTTTGATACAAGCCAGCTTGGTAACGACTTCCGCTCAGGCCAAGTGAGCTTTGGTAGCTCACGATCACTCGTCAATGGCGATTACAGTGTACAAAGTCAATGGACGGTCTCTATTGCTCCAACAAGAATGGGCACGCTAACCATTCCTAGTTTGAACGTTGGCGGTGAGAAAACCAATCCAATCACAATTCGAGTCAACAAAGACGCCACTGCACCAAAAAGCAGTGATGTGATTAAAGTCAGTGGTGAATTAACCAAGTCAGAATTATACGAAGGTGAAACGGCACAATTTCATGCCAAAATTGCCATCTTTGCTGATACACGTCGTTTAAAAGATCCCAACATCATAACCCCACAAGGCAATGGCGTTGAGTTTTCCCCTGTTGGTGAAAGTAAACAATACCAAACCGTGATTGATGGATTGCAAGCCACCGTCGTTGAACAGACTTTCAATGTCAGCGCAGATAAAGTAGGTGAACTGCATTTTTCAGGCTTGGCTTTTACTGGCGGCCTGATCCAAACGGATCGTTATGGACGTAGCACTAAACTGATCCCATTAAACATCTCACCAGAGAATTATCAATTAACCGTATTAGCAAAACCTGCCGACTTTAAAGGCACTTGGTTACCAACCTCTAGCTTAAAACTAGGTCAACAATGGCTAATTGATGGAAAACCAATGACATCGACAACCATTGAGGCCGGCACTGCTATCACTCGTCAGATAATTCTGAACATGGCTGATGTTCCGCCAGAAAAATTACCAACACTGTCCATTGAGTACCCTAAATCGGTTCGTATGTACGATGAAAAGCCAGTGATAGGCACAGACAGTGAAGGAAACAGTGTGATGACAATTAAACAAGTTATCATTCCACACAAAGCGGGAAGCGTGACATTACCGGCAGTTTCCGTTCAATGGTGGAACAGTAAGACACGACAATCAGAGACCGCAACCCTTGAATCATTGCAGTTAATTATCACACCAAGCACTCAAACTGATGAGCAAAAGATCCAGCAGCAAACATATGCGCAGCCTGTTGACGTAGAAAAACGTGATGAAGCTCAAGGTTTTTGGCCTTATACCACCGTTCTGTTCGCTTTATTATGGTTGATAACGCTTCTTGCATGGTACATCCACCATACAAAAGTTCAGTCTTCTAAAAAAGAAGAAAAGCACACAGTAGGTACAAGTACTATTGACACAAAAGCACTCATTCGTGCAGTAAGTGATAACAACAGTATATTAGCGCATCAAATTTTAACGGATCTAGCCCCTTTACTTTTAGAACAAAGCATTGATGTAAGTGCAATTAAAATGTGCATCACTGCACTTAGCCAGCAACAATACTCAAAAGAAAACAATAAGTTAAGCTCAACAAAATACATAATCACTGAGATTAATGCTTTATTGAATAAGAAAAGTATCGCAAGTTCAAAAGGGGTCACCTTAGAACAACTATAGCGCTAAGTGCTCTCTTTTAATCATCCCAAATAGCCAGTTGAGTAAACTGGCTATTTTTTATTACGAATGATCATCTACCCCTTATTCCCCCTCACTTTTATCACTATTCTTTATTTACGATTTGAATTAAGCCTCTATTGGTTTTTGTTCCTAGTTTACGCAAACGATCTCTATCAAATTTTCAAATAAAACTTCTTCTTATTCTCTTTATTTTATTATTTACCATTGACATCTATCCCATAAAGCTCAATTATTGATGCATCAAATGTTCACTGCCATTTCATTTGTTCAAGCAAATGAGAATCAATGGCAGCGAAACGGACTTTAAAGAAGATGCTAAACAGCATGTGATCAGTAAGGGTAAGTAGTATGACAACTCAATTAGAACAACTTCGTAAACTAACAACAGTAGTAGCAGACACTGGTGATATTGAAGCAATTGCGAAATACACACCTGAAGATGCAACCACTAACCCTTCTCTAATTCTAAAAGCAGCACAAATTGCAGAGTACGCGCCATTAATTGATGCTTCAATTGAATACGCAAAAGCACAAAGCAACGACAAAGCACAGCAAGTACAAGATACGTGTGACATGCTTGCAGTGAGCATTGGTAAAGAAATCTTAAAAGTAGTTCCTGGTCGTATCTCTACAGAAATAGACGCTTGTCTTTCTTACGACACAGAAGGCAGCATTGCAAAAGCGCGCCAACTTATCAAAATGTACAACGAGGCGGGCATCACTAACGATCGCATCCTTATCAAACTGGCTTCAACGTGGGAAGGTATTCGCGCTGCTGAAGTGCTAGAAAAAGAAGGCATCAACTGTAACCTAACGCTTCTTTTCTCTTTCGCTCAAGCGCGTGCATGTGCTGAAGCAGGCGTTTTCTTAATCTCTCCTTTTGTTGGTCGCATTATGGACTGGTACAAAGCAAAAGAAGGTCGTGATTTTGAACCAAGCGAAGATCCAGGTGTTATCTCTGTTGCTGGTATCTACAATTACTACAAAGAGCACGGCTACAAAACAGTCGTAATGGGCGCAAGCTTCCGTAACATCGGTGAAATCCTTGAGTTAGCAGGTTGTGACCGTCTAACAATTAGCCCTAACCTACTTCAAGAACTTGAAGACGCGACTGGCGAAGTGGTTGAGAAACTGATTGATACTAACGGCAATAAAGAATGCCCAGCAGCAATGACTCACGCGGAATTCTTATGGGATCACAACCAAGACCCAATGGCGGTTGAGAAACTGGCTGAAGGCATCCGTAACTTTGCGGTTGACCAAGGTAAGCTAGAAGAAATGATCGCAGCTAAGCTATAAAACTAGAACGCTTCGCTACTATAAGAGCAAAAGCAATCACGTTATAAGTAACATTCTCAACGTGCCTATTCCATGCTCTTATAGTTTCTAGAAGCGAAGCGTCTATCGTTTCTAGCTCGCCACCATATTCAAATCGGGTTGAGCCTCTCAGCCCTTCATTTTCAAATATTCGAGTTAATCATTATGAACCGTAAACATTTAGCTAATGCTATTCGTGCTCTAAGCATGGACGGCGTACAACAAGCAAACTCTGGTCACCCTGGCGCACCAATGGGCATGGCTGACATCGCTGAAGTACTTTGGCGCTCTCACCTAAACCATAACCCTGCAAACCCTGATTGGGCTGATCGCGACCGTTTCATTCTTTCGAATGGTCACGGTTCTATGCTGATTTATTCTCTGCTTCACCTTGCAGGTTATGAATTATCAATTGAAGATCTTAAAAACTTCCGTCAATTGCATTCTAAAACACCAGGCCACCCTGAGTATGGTTATGCACCAGGCATCGAAACAACGACCGGTCCTCTAGGCCAAGGCATCACAAATGCCGTTGGTATGGCGATGGCTGAAAAAGCATTAGCCGCGCAGTTCAACAAAGAAGGCCACGACATCGTTGATCACTTCACTTATGCCTTCATGGGTGATGGTTGTTTGATGGAAGGTATCTCTCATGAGTCATGCTCTCTAGCGGGTACGCTTGGTCTTGGTAAGCTGGTTGCTTTCTGGGATGACAACGGCATCTCTATCGATGGTGAAGTGGAAGGTTGGTTCTCTGACGATACGCCTAAACGTTTTGAAGCGTACGGCTGGCATGTAATTCCTGCGGTTGATGGTCACGATGCAGATGCAATTAATGCAGCAATCGTAGCAGCAAAAGCAGACCCTCGCCCTACTCTGATTTGTACTAAAACTATCATCGGTTTTGGTTCTCCAAACAAACAAGGTACACACGACTGTCACGGTGCTCCACTAGGCTACGACGAAATTAAAGCAGCGAAAGCACAATTAGGTTGGGAGTACGGTTCTTTTGAAATCCCGTCGGAAGTTTACGCAGAATGGAACGCGAAAGACGCAGGCGCAACTAAGGAAGCGGCGTGGAATGAGAAGTTTGCAGCTTATGAAGCAGCCTACCCAGAACTTGCAGCAGAATTTACTCGCCGCGTAAACGGTGATTTACCAGCAGAGTGGGAAGAAAAAGCAAATGCAATCATTGCAGAGCTTCAAGCTAATCCTGCAAACATCGCATCACGTAAAGCATCACAAAATGCATTAGAAGCGTTCGGTACCATGTTACCTGAATTCATGGGCGGCTCTGCTGACCTTGCTCCTTCTAACCTAACAATGTGGTCTGGTTCTAAGTCACTAACCGCGGATGATTTCTCTGGCAACTACATTCACTACGGTGTTCGTGAATTTGGTATGACAGCTATCATGAACGGCATGGCGTTACACGGTGGTTTCGTACCTTACGGCGCAACATTCCTAATGTTCATGGAATACGCGCGTAACGCAATGCGTATGGCTGCACTGATGAAAATTCAGAACATTCAAGTGTACACACACGATTCAATCGGTCTAGGCGAAGATGGTCCAACTCACCAACCGGTTGAGCAAGTGGCTTCTCTACGTCTAACACCAAACATGAGCACATGGCGTCCATGTGACCAAGTTGAATCTGCTGTAGCATGGAAACTTGCTATTGAACGTCGCGATGGCCCATCAGCACTTATCTTCTCTCGCCAAAATCTTGCACAACAAGAGCGTGATGCAGAGCAAGTAGCGAACATTGCTAAAGGCGGTTATATCCTTAAAGATTGTGAAGGCCAACCTGAGCTTATCTTTATTGCGACGGGTTCTGAAGTTCAACTTGCTGTTGAAGCCGCAGCGCAACTTACGGCTGAAGGTAAAGCGGTACGTGTTGTATCAATGCCTGCAACTGATGCATTTGATAAACAAGATGCAGCGTACCGCGAAGCGGTTCTGCCATCATCAGTAACGAAACGTATTGCAATTGAAGCCGGCATTGCTGACTTCTGGCACAAATACGTTGGTTTTGGTGGTAAGATCATCGGTATGACAACGTTTGGCGAATCAGCACCGGCTGAAGAGCTGTTCAAAATGTTTGGTTTCACTACTGAAAATGCAGTGAAAACAGCAAAAGAGCTTTTAGCTTAATGCTAGATCGTAACAATAACCGACACACTCTTACCGTTTAAAAACTCGCTCGGACTCAGAAAATTTAATGTCTTTCTAGGTCGAGAATTAATCAAAAACTCTGCCTGTTTAATCTCTTTTGCAGTAAGTTCTCCAATGGCCATTCCCTTTGGGAAAAAACGTCTTAGTAAACCATTGGTATTTTCATTCAAACCTCGTTGCCAAGAATGGTAAGGTTTAGCAAAATAAATGTCACAGTTCAGATGCTTAGCTATCTTAGCATGACCTGCGAACTCTCCGCCATTATCAAATGTGATTGTTTTGCAAAGCTCTTTAAAGGGCTTCATCATGCGATTTATCCCGCGAGTAACGGCCTTTTTGGATTTATTGCGTACTTTGCACGTAACTAATAGCTTAGACACTCGTTCTACCATCGTTACTAAATACCCGTCTTGACCATAAACAGTGTCACCTTCCCAGTGACCAACCTCAGATTTATCATCGACAATAGCAGGGCGTTGAGATATATCAATGCGGTTAGGAATGAGTCTTGCTCCTGCTTCTACACCTTTGCGTTGTTTGTATTTTTTGCCTTTTCGAGCAAGCATCCTTTGCCACTGCTCTCTTTTAATTGCGTTGTAAATAGTACTGCAACATATTGTATTTTCTATTTTTTCTCTACGCATTCGTCCAGATATTTGCTCTGGGCTCCAACCAAGCTGAAGATATAGGTGAATTATTTTTTTATTCTTTTGGCTGCATTTTGTGTGCTTAATCGAAAGTGTTCTTTTTTGGAAAGCGTGTTTATGCGCTTGCTCGGCAGAATAGCTTCCAGCAGGACAACGTCGTAGTTCCTTTGAAATGGAGCCATTGCTCCGTTTTAATTTTTGTCCTATTTCACGAGCAGAAATACTATGTGTATTCCACGCTTCAATCTGGTATCTTTCACCTAGTGTCAGTTGCTTATATTGGTATCCCATGGGGTTACCTTAGTTGATTGTGTGAGAGCTTGAAGCTTATAGGCAACTGACTCTCAAATCTATACCAAAGTGTGTCGGTTATTCTTGGAACCTAGGAATTAAGCAAATCGCTTCACCGAACAAACAAAACAATACAAAAAAGGACTTACTATTACAGTCAGTCCTTTAACAAAAAACCTCGTAGGATCTCCAGTTTATACTTGAGCCTCGCGAGGTTTTTTTATGCTTTCTTTTATAGTTAAGCCGTCCCCTTAATCGTGCAGGATCACATTCTTATATCTGTCTTGATCTTGTGCACTCTCAGGTTGAGTTTTAAAACGCTTATGCAACCACATCCATTGAGAGAGCCCTTTATTAATTAAACGCTCAATCTCATGGTTCAATACTTTAGCGGCGGTTATCGCGTCTCTGCGAGGGATTTCATCGCTTAAATCATTACCCACTTCTAACGTATAGTGACTGCCTTTTCGAATACTCGATCCTGACATCACCGCACATTTAGACATATCAATTAAGAAACTAGATCCCGTCGTTGTTGCCGCTTCTTCTACAGCAAAAAATGGAACAAATACGGCGTTTTTCTTGCCATAATCATGATCAGGCAAATACCAAAGACGATTGCCAGATTTAAGTACTTTAACCATACTTTTTACATCATGACGATCGATCATCTGGTGGCCTTTACGGGTACGACCTCGGTGTTGAATAAACTCAAATACAGGGTTACTGTTAGCACGATAAACGCCATAGCCAGGAGCAAATAGACTGAATATTCGAGCCGTCATTTCCAAGTTTAAAAAGTGACAACATATAACTAGTACGCCTCGCCCTTCTTTTTCTTGCTCTAATATTTTTTCTTTACCAATGATCGATACGTGACGTCTAACTCGCCAATCAGGCCAAAACCACGCCATTCCCATTTCAATAATGGCTAAGCCTGTGTTTTTAAAATTCTCTTGAACGATCTTTTCTATTTCTAATCGCGAATAATGAGGAAAACTGAGCGTTAAGTTTTTTCGAGCAATATCTCCCCGCTTCTTTAAAAATAGCTGAAAGACTTTTCCTATTCCACTCCCCAATAATTTAAGGATAAAAAAAGGAAGGACATTAACTAAAAGAGCAAGAACAGCAAAAAAGCCCCATAAAAACCAATATTTCGGAGACAATAGATTCCATGTAAATTTAGGGCTTGGAACGGTTTTCATCATTCAACCTTATCAAAACTGAGATTAGTATCAGTATAATACAAGTGTCATGAAATTTTAGTGAAAATAGCAGTCATAATAGAAATTCTTACTTCAACTAGCCTAAAGCCTAATGAATTTCGTTTATCTATCTTGTGATGACAACAATTATGGCTGATAACTACGCTATGACGTGCCTTATACTTACTTATTACATGGTCATTCGAATGGAAGCCATGAACAAAAAAACCAGCAATTAAGCTGGTTTTTATTATTTAAACGCTTACAAAACAGTAATTACATCATCAAACACTTTACGAGATTTTGGTAAGCCTGCGTTGTAGTCTTCACTGGCATGGTGGTAACCAATAGCAAGCGCAACATGACACTCATAACCGTCTAATTGTTCTGAAAATAATTCACCCACAAGTTGAGGATCAATGCCTTCCATTGTCGTCGAATCGATATTCAAGCGAGCAAGCGTATGCAGTGCATTTCCAAGTGCAAGATAGGTTTGAGACTTAGTCCATGCCTTATGCTCACCCTTTTCATCTTTATTCAGTTCAACAAAACCGTATGCACCAAACGCCGCTTCTTTCTTATCTTCAGGCATACGTTTATCCGCAATGCCTTTATCAACCACAACTTCGTAATCTTCACGCGTGTACTTAACTTTATGAGCAAATAAAATCACATGAGAAGAGGCTTTAACATGAGGCTGGTTGAATTGGTGCATATTCGCGAATGAGTCATGCATGCGTTGTTTCGCTTCATCGGATTCAATCACAACAAATTTCCAAGGTTGAGAATTAATTGATGACGCAGACAAACGCAATGCTTCTAGCAACACTAACGTAAGCGTGCGGGGAACTACACCTAACAAATAAAATTCATTATGCGTATCTTACGATCTTTCATTTAACGAGAACGTAATTATGCAAAAAGATAAAAAGAGAACACCAGAGCAATGGCACGCTCTATTTGAATCTCAGCAATCTAGCAAGCTTAGTGCCGCTGAATTTTGTCGTAACCATAATATTCTGCCAAAGACATTTAGTGCACGTAAAGCACGATGGAAACAAAAGATTAACGCTTCTACTTTCTTGAAAGTAGAAGCGTTAACATCAACTATCATCGCCACTCCACAATTACCAGATATTCAACTTTCTATCGGAAAATTGCGATTAACATTGCCAGCTAATACTGAACCTCACTGGATAGGACTCTTATTAAAAGGGTATCAATCATGAATGTATTTACTGATGTTTCCACCATTTATCTTCATCGTGATTTTGTCGATTTTCGCAAGGCCATTAATGGCCTTGTCGTGATTGTTGAGCAAGAAATGCAACTATCACCGTTTAGTGATGCTCTATTTATATTTTGCAATAAGCCTCGTGATAAACTCAAAATATTGTATTGGGATAAAACAGGATTCGCTTTATGGTACAAGCGATTAGATGAAGACCGCTTCAAATGGCCACGAAATATAAATAACGATACGTTAGCATTATCAGAGCAGCAACTGACACTGCTATTACAAGGTTTTGATATCTTAGGACATCAACCGGTACATTATCAAACAACCCTTTAAATAGTTGATTCTCAGTCAAGAATAGGAGGCAACCGATTGATTACCTGTATTATCGTTATATAGTCATCTACATGACTGATAAAATAAAACCACTTCCTGATACCATTGACGAGCTGAAAGCACTTGTGCTTCAGCTTGAAAATAAATATAACCGTCTTCTAGAGCAATTTCGACTGGCTCAACATCAGCGCTTTGGTAAAAGCAGTGAATCTGACTCGACTCAATTTGATTTATTCAATGAAACAGAAGAAGAAATCATCATTGAAAATGATGACACACAAACGATTACCTACACTCGTCAAAAGCCAAAACGCCAACGCTTACCTGAAGACTTACCGCGTACTGTTATTATCCACGACATAAAAGATAAAACTTGTAAGTGTTGCGGTCTAGAGATGCATGCGATGGGTAAAGACATCAGTGAAAAGTTGGAATTTGTACCAGCTAAAGTGGAAGTTATTCAACATGTTCGTCCTAAATATGCTTGCCGAAATTGTGAAAAAAACAATACTTCAGTAGACATTAAACAAGCCCCAATGCCAGCGTCACCAATCCCTAAAGGGATTGCGACCGCAAGTTTACTTGCTCAAATTATTACGGCTAAATTTCAATACAGTCTTCCACTTTATCGTCAAGAAACGTTATTTCAGCAATGGGGTATCATTATTGGACGGCGAACGATGGCGGATTGGTTAATAAAATGCTCGGTACTATTTACCCCTCTTAATAACGAGTTACATCGTATTTTGCTTGAACAACCCACTCTGCATTGTGATGAAACAACGGTAAATGTGTTGGATGTTGAAAAAGCAAAATGTTATATGTGGGTCTACTGCTCTGGCTATGATTCTCCAGGCTCTGGTGTTTTGCCTGGAATTGTACTTTATGATTATCAATCTAGCAGGCATGGCTACCATCCAGTTAACTTTTTAAAAGGTTATAACGGGTATTTACATACCGATGGTTACCAAGGTTATGAACAAACTGAAGCGATTTTAGTTGGCTGTTGGGCACACGCACGTCGACGATTTATTGAGGCTCAACGTGTTCAAGTAAAAGGGAAAACAGGGAGTGCAGATTGGGTATTGAGTAAAATCCAAAAGCTATACCGGATCGAATCGTTATTAAAAGAGGCTTCCCCTGAAGCCAAGTATGTTGCTAGGCAGACAGAAGCCCGCGATTTACTTAAAGAGCTCCGTGATTGGCTTGATAGCGCAGTTAGTCGAGTATCACCTAAAACAAAATTAGGTGAGGCGATTAGCTATACATTAAATCAATGGGATAAATTAGTTCGTTATATTGATGATGGATTGTTATCTATTGATAACAATCGAGCAGAGCGAGCGGTTAAACCGTTTGTTATCGGCCGGAAAAACTGGTTATTTTCGGGTTCAACGGCTGGTGCAGATTCAAGTGCAATGCTTTACAGCATTGTAGAAACAGCAAAGGCAAACGGATTAATCCCTTACGATTATATTAGGTATTGTCTAGATCGTTTATGTGTTGGATCGCCAGATATCGATTCACTTTTACCTTGGAATGTAAAAGACAAGGTGTAGTTCCCCGCACACTTACAATACAACAAGATCGTCTTGAGATACTTTCTTGCTTGAGTCGTATTTTTTAGCGGTATAACGGTTTTCTAAATCTTGAATAATTTGATGCTTCATTGTAATTCTGCCTGTCATCTGTTTGATTGATTCAAATGTAGTTAAGCTTTGATTAAATAAGTTTTGCACCAGTAGAGAATGAAGTCAACCAGTTAACTTTTAGTAACCTAGTTTCTTTTTTACTCATTCCATTGTATTTATGGCACCTCGACAAAGTCACTCACAATAGTCACTTTATTTCGTCCACTCTCTTTCGATGTATAGAGTGCGGCATCCGCTCGTTTGTAAGCATAACTAAATGACGTATCTCGGCTTACCACACCACCGATAGAAATCGTAACTTCAATCCCTTTAATCTCATGCTTTTCAATCACAGCTCGAATTAGATCCGCTTTAATGGCTAACTGATCGTCTGTTAAGGGCTCAAAAGCGACGATAAACTCTTCGCCTCCCCAACGAACCGCGATGTCTTTAGGGCGAATTTGATTCAAAATACGTACGGCAACTTCTTGGATCACTTCGTCACCAATTTTATGCCCGTAAGTATCATTAATACGTTTAAAATGGTCAATATCAATAAGAAGTAGCGAATGCGATGTCTTTTTCTGTAAACGTTTCTCGTAAAAATCACGTCGATAAAAGCCAGTCATGCGATCAAACTGCACTAATTTTTTACGATGATTGAAATTTAATCGTAAAAGGTAAAAACTTAACGACAATAATAACGAAGGTATTAAGATCGCTTTGATAAGATCGATCAATCGTATCCCTAGTGTGATCTCATCTTGAGCTGAGCAAGGTAAAAGCATCGATTCTTGATAACTGTTATTCATGCTATTGCTGTTAATAACAGTGTTATTTTCATCATTAAATATCCTAACTTTATCAGAAAGTAACGACGCTTTAATATCAACAATTAATAATGAATCAAGGTGTTTATTATTGTATATCGGGTAATAGACAGAACGAATGATTTCATTCATGCCTTTCTCTGTATACTTTTCTGTTAATTTTAAATTACACCCATAAAAAGATTGATAGGTGGCATTTAAACTTTCTTTATCTACAATTTCTTCGATGACATTTTCGCTATTCACTCCGTCATAAAACATTTCATAGCTTTTTCTCAATGGATCAAAATGCACATATTGAGACGGATTTTCAAAAACAGCAATCGTCCATAAGCTATTTCCAATTAACTTTTCTAATTCGGTCCGTAATTTTTTAATACCAGTAGACAACACTTTTACTTCAGTATCCGCGTTAACAACAATATGGACGCCATTACGGTTGTATTCACCTTTATCTAAAAAGATAGAATCGACATTATTATAATAAGATGAGAAACGACGACTGATGGAATAAATGCCTTTGTAATCTTCGACCACACCACGCTCTAATCGATGCAAAGAAACGATATTAAAGAAAAAATAGAATACCCAAAGTACACACAGAATTATCCCCCATATTTTCAAGAAAACAAAAGTTTCATGAGTAAGTGCATAATTTTGTTTACTATTCGGCATTTTATTCCTCACAAAAAATCATCAAATATAAACCAAGACATAGATAATACAATCAGTATTTTTATATAAGATGGGACAAGATCATGATTTAAATAAAAGAGTTTCAATTCAACAACATAAATTCAGAAAATAAAACCTCTGTAACACACTCTTTAAACATAAAAAGGCCGCTCAATGCGACCTTTGATTTCTACAGTTAGTATATACCGCTGATTATTTAGCGATTGTTGCTAATGCCAATTTATTAAGTACCGTAGATACTTTACCAATAACAGCATCGCATCCTTTCATGTTATGACGCTCTTTAAGGTAACTCGGATTATTATATGATAACCATACTTTTTGATTTACATCTTCGGTAATAAGCACCTTTTGAGGCAGATCAATGGCAACATCTTGCGCGCACTGCATTAAGAGTGTTCCAACCTTGGGGTTACCAAAAATAATCACCTCGGTTGGTCTTAAGTCCATATTCACACTGGCTGCATTTTTTTGATGATCTACCCTTGTGAACAGAGTAAACCCTTTACTTTCAGCAATAGATTCAAATCTATTAGCGGTTTCTTTTACAGAGTACGAACTCTCGTATTTAATCACACTTTCTTCTGCACTTACTGCAAAAGAAGCGGTAAACATAATGACACCAAGCGAAATAAACTTAATCATAAACATACCTTTTATTTTAATTATATGAAGACGTATTCATTCTCAATTTTCATCGATTTATTACTTGATAACACCACACACTAAACGAGCGCCACCGCCACCCAGAGCTTTAGGATGGTCAGAATGATTATCACTGCCAGCATGTATCATTAATGCACGACCAGATAAGTTAGCAAGCGTGATTTTAGGTGATAAGACGGGTTGCACTGCATTGCCGTCCATATCGACGTAAAGCGGAGGCAGATCCCCTAAATGGCTATCATTAGACCATGGAAAACCATGTTGCCCTGTTTTCATTGGGTCATAATGGCCTCCTGCTGCACCGCCTAAAATAGTTTGACCATTCTTTTCAGAGGTATCACAAGAAGGATTTTCGTGGACATGAAAACCATGTAAACCTTGTGGTAATCCTGACAAATTAGGTGTAAATACCACGCCATACTCATTTTGCTCTGCTGATACATAACCCACGATTTTACCTGAGTCTAAATCTTTCATCTCAATTGAAATGTCTGAGGCACTCGCTCCAGCTGACGCGACGAACAAGGTAGTAAGTAAAAGTTTTTTAAACATGAAATTATCCTTAATATAAAAATTTCACCGCATTTATAGCATGGCTCCGAAATTATAAATAACGATTAATTTATCAGTTATCAATCGATTTTTTCGATTGATGTGGCAAATGATACTTTAGGTGCGTTTCATCGAGTAAATATCTGTAACACAACCCCAACATTAAGACGCAGCGACGATGAATACCCCGTAGTGGTCTAACTCACCATTAAAGAAGAGCATCGCTTTTTTGTTTAACTATTGGGTATAAAAAAACCACCCTGAGGTGGTTAATGGTATTAAAGTTCAATTCCCGTAAACTCCATTTGTGTATCATCAAACATAAAGGTCACATGACTGCGCCCTTCAAACTCGCGAATCATAACTTGATTAGTATTTGCTGAATCTGTATTAATAATCGTCATGATATCTTGAACCGTATCCACTTGCGTATCACTACATAAACGATACTTCTTAACGATTTCAACGTTATTATCCGTCGTAGATTGAAGATCCAACTCGGCATGCACTACTTGGATGCCCGATAGCTCCGCTGTAATTTGAATATCAAATCCACTTACATCATATTTAACCATTTCACACTCTAATGCCTTAAATTTCGAACTCTCTTATACCAAATAAAAAACAAAACTGTGAGCTTTATTATTAAACTAACTCATATTTCAGCGCTTCTTTGAAAGCAACCACCACGTATTTTACACTCTCAATATTAGAGTCAGTTTCGCTTTCATAACGAGATCTTAGCTCAAGCGTTCTAAACGTTATTTCATTAATTATTGGTATGATTTCTTATGAATCATCACTCAGCTACTCCTTAATAACGGTGTTGCAGTGTAAATTATCCACTCTACTTTAGAGGTAATATTTCTGTGAAGCTGGTTTACTTTCTGCTACAGAATTTATGCTAGGGTTTTACATACTTAATATAAAAAGGAGAAATATTATTATGAAACCAGAGTTTATATACGAAATACCTGAAGGATTAGGATCTGCAGGCCAAGCAACAGCGGAAAGAGAAGCTGAGCAACTTTACTCCGATTTAATCGGTAAAGGCGCCAGAAACATGACAGAGATTAAGATTGAAATAAAAGACATGAACGTCATTGCCAGCTGGGTGATTGATGGCGAAAGGTATTACAACAACTAGTGCGTAAATTAATACGATGAACCTATCTCTGTAGGTTCATTCCCCTATTTTACTTTTCATTCCAAAAATACATGTCGTATTTAGTTCCAGATTATCTTCTCTATAAACTAAGGTTAAATAAGTCTAATTTACTGCGTATGATATTAAAAGAAATCTGATTTAAGTCGAAATCTCTTTGACTTTTTAGGCTCTACAATTGATTTTCTATCATCAAACTCATTACAATATCGCTCTGCCATTTTATAAATACTCGACCGAATATGTTCATAACCTTTACCTGAATACAATTGATATTTAAACATCATTTCTGCCATTTCTGCCGCTGTAAACCCTTCTTCATGCCATTCAATCGCTTGATTCAAAAAGAACGTTACATTCTCATTTGGGCGTTTAAGTTTAAAACTTGATACTTGTTTGAAATTTTTAATAAGCATGGCGATTTTCCTTATAGAACTGTTTAGAGCTTTCAACAAACATATCTTCTTGAATGAATACTTACTATCGTGAATTCCAATCATTCCATCCGAGCGTTGGATTATGTTAGCCATATTACCTCATACTAACGATCATTTATCATCATAAAATTCATATTTAGAGAAAAGAGCCTTACACGCTTCAATGCTATGTTTTGCAGATGGTGCTGAATTTGATGCTTGTGTTAACTGATCCATGATTAGTTCCTCACAATAAACCATATTGAGACTAAGCAAAAGGCTATTAATGATGCAGTAATTATCGCTTGCTTCCGTAATCGCTACGTAACATGCATTGTCAAAAGCATTTTGTTTAGGCTCACGTAAATCGTACATTGAGCTATTCCTCTACCTATCCGATACTCAAATGACAAAACCAAAGGAAACCAGAATATTTAAAATCCTCCTGATACGTCATAAATGAAGCTGGAACAACAACTTGAAATGACAAAGGGTTATTCATGGTGGTATCCTCTAAGGTAATTAAATGTTCAACTCTGCTTGAGTTGATAAGGCAACTTTAGCCCTAGAAGGCAACTTATACAGGCTCCATGCTACTTAGCTGGTCGAGATGTCGTAGAGGATTAAAAACCGTGACGAAAAGTAAATATTCATTAGGTATTGGCGAGGCTTTTCCTGAAAGTGAAGAATCCCAAGTTGCAAATGCAACATCGATTGGAAGCTTTAGATTACGCTCAGGGACCTTAGAAGAAACAAACTCATTTGTTTTAGATAAGAGCATCAGTGAAGAATTAGAGACTGAAAATCTAATTCTGGTAAAAGAAGACACTCAAAGACTACTTGTTGATAAAGAGTCTACACATGCAACATCAGGAAAGTATTTAATTGATATGGATGGTTCGTTCTCGATCAACGAACTACAGCGCCTACCGGGTAAGAAGTTAGCAATCAGCTTTAATGGCTCGACTATTAATGTGGAAGAAGATGATATTAAGGTTGTTGGTCGTGTGGCAATGGTGATGGGCAAGGAGTGAACAGAATAAAAACTATGTTTATTAATAAGTCTTATCATCAAAAAAGCGGCTCATGGCCGCTTATTTTATTTTACCCGTGATAATCTAAACCAATTCGAGATACATGTTCACCAGATGTTTTAGAATGATGTAGCGCATATTCATACCTTAACTGACCAACAATTTCGTACTCGCAGCTACGAACTTGAGGAGGGGTTAAACTTAAGTTCAAATTATAAGCTAAAACCTTATTTTCAGCGTTTAAAATACCATCATTTGCTATGGCTAAACTCATTAGACTTGGATTAGCATTATTAAATGGTTTAGAAGTCGAAGCATATACATCAACAACCCCATCGATCGATAAAAAAACCAGTTGTTTTGAATTAACTAATTCTTTACATCGATTAAATAAATCCTCTTCTTTTAACTTAGTAGTATCTGAATCTTTCTTTAAAGCAGAGGAAATTGGATATAGTCTTTGGACAACAATATCTATTTTTTTATGCTTACTTCTGCCTGGAACTAAATCACATGCTGGTGTAACAACTAAATATAAGTTTTTTGAGATATCGCTTAATATATGACCCGTTGTTAAATGCCAGCCATCAAAAAAGATAGCATTATTAAATGCATTAACCGATTTGAAAATATCATATTCATTTTCCAATACATCAGACTTTGAATATTGCTGTTCAATTTCTTTAAGATCTCTGCCTGAATCAGTTAAGCTACGAACAGTATCAGCTAAAAACCGACTTAAATCGCCTTTATAGCGACTAGAGAACTCTTCAAGATGATTTTGAGCAGTTAGCCACGATTTCCCCTCAAGTTCATGTGGTTGGCATTTAAGAAGCTCTCTTAGCCAACCAGCTTGTACATGCTTCTTATCAAGCATATCACTAGCAAATGAAAAACCATGTTCATCCAATTTATGTCTCAATTTTGCAAGTAACATACGATGAGGGTGAGGACACCAATGCTCCAAAGCTCCTAACAATTTAATCGGTAGCTCAGCTGTTGAAGTTCCTTTACCAACAACAACAACAACGAATAAATTCCCAGCTTTTACCCATAAACTTGTATTATCGTAACTCCACTGTAAATCACCAAAATATTCAAAACCAAATTCATCCCTTAATTTATTTCCTTTTTGAATAAGAATATACCAAAGTAATAATTTAAAGTTTAATCTATCTAAAATTTCATCCTCCCCCATCGGGCGTGAATCATATATAACTTTAAGACCTAGCAATTCGTTTTTTTCTGTTTCTATTTTCATCGGAGAACAATTTAGTGCCAACAGTTTTAAATAATCTAAATCAGCCACACTGTCTATAAGGCTTTCTAAAATACCAGACTGTTCTTCATCCCAAAAATCAATCGCATTTATTACTTGAGTTAATAATTTCTCAGGCAGTTCTAGAAATGTTTTTTCTTGTTGTAAATGAAAAACAATATCTTTAAATACAGCTCTGTATCCTTCATCGCCACCAATATCCGCATAACCTTTAGTGTGCACAATAACTAAATTAAAATGCTCTTTCTTAGCTAAAGTAGAGAGGACACTTAAAGACTTCAATCCTTTACCGTCATCACCAGTGCCTTCTAAGTGATAATCCAATATCAATAGATCGCTATGGTGTAAATTATCAACATCACCAGTACCAGTAAACTGCCCATCATGAACATCTAGCATCCAATTATTCTCAGGTAAGCGACAGACTTGAACTACATCATGCAATCTATTTTTATCATGCGGCTCTGAAGTATCTTGTCCTAAGATTAATTTTGACAGTGTTGGATATTCATCATCAACAACCATAACGCTACGGATAGGATCAATATAAGCTTCTTTTATTAAATCCGTCATATTCATTTTAGAAGCCCTCCGATCTTTATCGCGAAATTAGCACCATTTAGTGATTTTTCATCATCATTTGTAATATAACGAATCGTATGGCCAGATAAGGCCAAATTTGATTTACTAAGATATAACCCAACCCCTCGGCCTCCTCTCTGCTTTTTAGTAAAGAACAATGTAAATAACCGTTCTAAATCAACTAAATCGACACCGGGGCCGTTATCAGCAATGACCACTTCACCATTTTTATAATCCAGACAAATTTCTTTAACGTTATCGCCTTTAATATTTAACCAATATCTTGAATTGTTTATTAAATTTATAAATACAGGATATAACCTTGCTGGTGAGTCATGCACATTAAACTGCTCAAAAGAACTTGTAGTAGTTAAACTAATATTTCGTTTTGCTAAACTATCTCCATAAAAATTCCGAACATAATCAATAATTGCAAGACCAGTAACATTAGTTTTAGTATGTTCACCAGAAAGTTTTAATGGTGTTAAAAAACGCCATTTATCACTTAGGCTTTGGTGTGCAAAATCGACAGAATCAACTAACTGATTCTGAACATCATTTAAATGGGTTTTTCTTAAATCAGAGATCCCACGAGCCATAGTGATATCAAGCCCTTCGATTTCATGACCAATGATTTCTACAGTAATACCTAACTGAGCTAAGCCATTTAATCTAGTAGCTTCTTGTTGCCATTTATTAGATTCACGTAAACTTTCAATGGCTAATCCTTCTAAATCTATTGCATTTTTAATACTATTTAAGGCTGTTACATATGGCTTTAATGCTTGTTCATTATTTATTTCTTGTTTTTGATACTCATCATCAATTTGCTTCATAGCCTCAGATGAAGTTAGTTTACCAAGCTCTAAATCTCGCATTACCTCAGATAAGGCAATATCATAAGCCTTATTACAACTAGTTACTAATTGTTCAAATCTTTCTAACTCACTTTTTAATAAGGTTCGTCCTTCCAGTGCCAATTTCTTAACTTTTGCCGTAATATATCCTCGATTAGTATTTAACTGTGATTTAGCAACTTCAGTGTCGGTTTTAGTTATGTATTTATTGATCGCGGTATCTGCAGTAACATTCAATCTCCTTGTAATTTCTTGCGATCTTAGCTCTAAAGAACGATAACCCTCATAGTTTTCTTTTATAGTACCTAAACTTGGTGGTACAGGACTTAAAGAAAAACTTTTAAGCTTTTCATTATATTTATTCGATAAACCTTTCAACTCTTTAGCTTGCTGGAGATTAATTATTTCCTCTCCATGAGCTAAATCGGCCTGTAACTCTTCAAGCTCATCTAAAAATGCGGATAATTCTGGTTGTTGAGTCTGTATTCCTTTTTTAACTCTATTTCGCTCGTTTCTTAAAAGTTTTTTTCTGTCTAACTTAGCTTTTTCTTCCGCTCGTTGTGCGGCAATATCTTCTAAAGCCTCTTGTCTAATATCTGACTTTCGGCCAAAATATTGTTCTGCTGTTTGGATCAAAATTCCAATAATTATCTCTCTAAACAACATTGCTGCACGATTATCAAGCAATCCTTCACGACCTGCTTTATCTTTTAAATTAGGGTTGCCTAAACGAGATATACTAATACGCCCATATGTTTTACGAGACGACCAGAAGTAACGACCAGCATTATTTGTACGTCTTTTTTCTATTTCAAAAAAATCACTATCATCACGCCCATAAGGCATTACTCGTAATCCATCTCTATAAATCCGTAAACCGCCATGTAAATCAGACTTATTTTGAATATTATTCCACAAGGTTTCAGGCATACTTGATCTATTTTTTTGCCCTTCAAAACCACCAATTCTAATATCAAATGCACCAAATCTTGAGTCAATTCGTGTTCTATATTTTTGCTTCGGCTTTATGACTTGGTTTTCATATACTTGACCAAATGCTTTAATAGTTCCTCTGAAATAACCTTCTTCATCCACATGCCCATCAACTAAGTGTTCCATTTGCTCTAAATCACTAATATCAAACTCACGAATATCACTTACTAATTCTCTTTGTAACTGCCCATTCCATGCAGTAACACTCGTGAGAAATGGATCATTCTTTTTCTCTTTAGGTTTTACAAATGGGTCCGTAAAATTTGACAATGTTTCAAGTAATTTAAGCTTTGCTCGAGCTGTTGCATCATCTACATCTTGAATTGATTCAAGTACCAATTGATCTTCTAAGTCATCAGGAATACCAACCATAAACATTGCTGTACCTGTGGAAGACGTATCATTTGCAACTTGCCAAGTTCTTACTACACGCTCAGTAAATAAAGAACTATTTGTCTGTTCTATAATCAAATCATGCGTAGATTTAAATCCAATTAATTCAGAGTTCTGCTTTTTTTGTTCATTTATTTCATATTCTGCGTACATTTTCCATGCATCACGAAGTCTGCTAGCTCTTGCTGAATTATCTTCTCGAGTAGGCGTAACATTGAATAGCAAACGCTCACATAAATGAACTATTTCACCATATAGTTCTTCAATGCTAACAACTTCTGCCACAGGAATTGAAATATCATGTAACATAATGAAAGGGTTTTCAAACAATCGCCAATCTATTAAGCTAACAACAAATGGATGACCTTCAGCCTTACTTATTAACAATAAAAGATGACCAAGTGCAGCACAGGAAAGACGCCCAATTCCTTTTTGTCCTTGTTTCTGACGGTTATATTTACGTATAACTTGTTCGTTCGAGTTTAGAGACTCTATTTTAGATTCAGTACCAACAGTCAACCATTTTTCTTCAAAATCACTAGCATTCATGCCAAAACCATTATCTACGATTGCGGCAATTGATTTCTCTCCATCTAATATATGAAGAGCAACTTCATCAGCATCAGCATCGTAAGCATTTTTCCACAGTTCAGAGATTGCTGTCGGACAGTCTGCAATTTGTTCTCGTCCTAAGTGATCGATAGTCCTAGCTCTAGTTTTAAAATATAAGTCAGTATTAGCCATAAATATAATTCCAATGCAATAAGCTGATTATTTGACTTAGCTTACTGAAAACAAAAAAAAAGTGCCTAACATTGTAGGCACTTTTTTCATTTCAATCTACTGCAGATATCACTAATGAGGACATTTCCAAGCAAAGGTGGGACTGCATTACCTATTTGCTTGGCCTGCTCTGTCGATGAACCATAAAAAACAAAGTCATCGGGAAAAGTTTGAAACCTTGCAGCGTGTCTCAGCGTCATGCCATGATTCTTCCAAGGATGAACAAAACGCCCTTTCGATGGGTTATTACAACCTGTAGTAATCGTATTACTTGGTTGATGTATAAAGATTCGACCATATACATCTTTATGACCTTTATACCCATTAGAATGGCATTTTAGTCGGTGCTGTTCTCCTGCATCTTCACGGCTACCATTTAATGGAGTATCAACAAAGCGTTTCACCATCATTTCGCTTGGTTTCATAAATACATTACATGGATCGTTTTTATCAACGTCAATACCAAACTCTAATTTTCGCAACGAATCTAAAGCTTGTTCTTCAGTTAATTTCGTTTTCTTTAAGAAATACTCTTTAACAAAACGATTTAAATACTTTTCAGGTACAGGTTCAAAAACCGTTGATGCAGTTTTCCAACAAGGCGCAAGTCCTGATGTTGGTGAAAAGTGAGTCGCTTCAGGTGGAAAACTAACTGTGCTTTTTATATCTTTTCTAACACCATGTATAAAAACTCTTTTTCTATTCTGAGGGACACCAAAATCTTTTGCGTTTAAAATACCGCAAAATGTTATTTCGTAGCCTTCTTTAGCTGCAAGCTGTAAAAATTTATTTAAAAAATCTTCATGTCGCTTCCATAATAAACCAGCTACATTCTCAACTAAAAAAGCTTTTGGCTGAAACTCATGAACAAATTCAAAATAGCGTAACAAAAGCGCATTTCTAGGATCATTCACGCCAGCATTATTAATTCTATGTGTTGAGAACCCTTGGCATGGTGGACCACCAAGAATTAAATCTAGTTCCCCTGCCTTTAAATTTAAAGACTCTCTCAAACCTGTAGGATCAACTAGATTAATATCTTCATTAAGAAGTTTAATTGGCTTCTTATCTTTCAAAATAAAATTTTTTTTATAAGTATTTGCAGCTGCCTTATCAAATTCTATTGCGGCCACAACCTCAACTCCAGCATTATGAGCTGAAAGAGTAAAACCACCTGCGCCGGCAAACAAATCTATTGCTTTTACTGTCATTAAAAATACCTACAAATTACTAACCGACACATTCTACCGAGTTATTTCATAATTACCATGCTTACTCAATTAAACGCTGATTATATAATCGTTCTATGTACTATTTGTACGATATAAAACATTGTTAAACACTGAACATGATCTATACTGTATAAAAACACAGTTAATATAGATTTTACTATGACTATCCGCAACTTAAAAGACAATTCAAAGAAACCTTGGTTATGCGAGTGCTACCCTACTGGCCGCGAAGGTAAGCGCATTCGTAAATGTTTTGCCACCAAAGGCGAAGCAACTACCTTTGAGCAGTACACAATGAAAGAGATTGATGATAAGCCTTGGCTTGGCGATAAACCTGAGCATCGTCGTTTATCTGCTCTCATTGAAATCTGGCTTACTATGTACGGCACAAACCTATCAAACGGCCAAGTTATCTATCAAAAATTTGAGCACATGGTTAAATCTATGGGTAATCCTGTTGCCTCTACTTTCACTGCAAACATGTATGCTGAGTTCCGCCGTAAACGTATGGCTGGTGAAATTATCTTTGTAGATAGTAAATGGCAAAAAGGTTCACCAAGTATTGCGACATTAAATTCTAAGTTAGCTCGTTTTAAAGCTGTATTTGAAAAGCTTAAAGAACTGGGCGAATGGAAAGGTCCAAACCCATTAGAAAGTATTAAGCCATTTCGTGATCATGAAAGACCAATGAGCTTTTTAGCAAAAGAAGAGATCGCCCTACTCCTTGCAAAAGTCTCGGACCATAAACGCCAAGATATGCTGAAAATAGTAAAGGTATGTCTATCTACTGGTGCGCGTTGGAATGAGGCAGCGCAATTAACGGGTAATCAGCTGTCTAAATTCAAGATCACTTATACCAATACGAATAATAACAAAATATCTGTCGCCACTTTGTCGCCATTTTCCATTTTTAGGCCAAAAAAAAGGCCGCTCAATGCGACCTTTAATTATTCGTTATTTCCGAAGTATCGAGTTATCACTCTTTACCGTAAACGTTATTCTCTTGCTCTTGTACACGGATGAAAGTTGTGCGCTTAGTTAGCTCACGAAGCTTTGCTGCGCCTACGTATGTACACGTTGAGCGTACACCGCCAAGAATGTCAGAAATCGTTGTATGAACGGAACCACGGTATGGCAATAACACAGTTTTACCTTCAGCTGCACGGTACTTAGCAACACCACCAGAGTGTTTGTCCATCGCGCTTTGTGAAGACATTCCGTAGAATTTCATGAATTGCTTACCGTCTTGCTCGATAACTTCACCGCCTGACTCTTCGTGACCTGCTAGCATACCGCCTAGCATTACGAAATCAGCACCGCCGCCGAACGCTTTAGAGACGTCACCAGCACATGAACAACCGCCATCACCGATAATACGACCACCAAGGCCATGCGCTGCGTCAGCACATTCAATGATTGCAGAAAGTTGTGGGTAACCAACACCTGTTTTAACACGAGTTGTACATACAGAGCCAGGGCCAATGCCCACTTTAACGATATCGGCACCAGCAAGGATAAGCTCTTCAACCATATCGCCAGTAACAACGTTACCTGCAGAGATGACTTTATCTGGAAATTCAGCACGTACTTTTTCTACGTATTGAACTAAATGCTCTGAGTAACCATTTGCGATATCAACACAAATGAAGATCAAATCATCAGTCAATGCCATGATATCTTTTGTTTTTTGGAAATCAGCGTCAGAAGTACCCGTAGAAACCATTGAGTTGTTAAGAACAGAAGCGTCGTTCTCTTTTACAAAACCAGCCCAATCTTCAACCGTGTAATGTTTATGAATCGCAGTCATCACACCATGCTCAGAAAGTGCCTTCGCCATAGCGAAACTACCTACAGAATCCATGTTAGCTGCAATTACAGGTGTACCAGACCATTGACGACCGCTATGCTTAAATGTAAACTCGCGGGTTAATTCGACTTGAGAGCGACTTTTCAGTGTTGAACGCTTAGGACGAAACAGTACATCTTTGAAGCCTAACTTTAATTCTTGTTCGATACGCATGATAAATTCCTCGTATAATCGATAATGGCTCTACTATCTCTTGTTGCCTTTGGCAGAAGGCAGTTAACAAACCAAGATGGCAGGCACAAAAAAACCGGGGCGCTGGCAGGCGCTCCGGTTTTCAGTATTATAGGGTCCGAAACTTATTTCGCAAGTCTGATAATTCATTTTTTTTTGTGATATTATTGATAAATCTGCAAACAATACAGCAACGACAACACAAAACCCCGCAACAAACAAAACAATCAACCAACAAATAAATTTAGACCATATAAATAACTAGCCGCATTTATTGAATCAACTGTCAAAAAGCAATAAAGGTAAACGTTTGCTATTTGAGCCAATAAAACATGAGTGATCTACTTCGCAAATTTTTAATGTATTCATGAATGTTAATGAAAAAAGTTGTGATATAATCTCGGAAAATTCACTTATTAATGACATTTAATTCATGAAGTTTCCTGGCCAACGTAAGTCTAAACACTATTTTCCTGTTCACACTCGCGATCCACTAGTGAATCAAATTAACCAAACACCAAAACTTGAGAGAACTCATCTTATTGGTGTTGGTCAAACAATTGTTGATATCGAAGCGAAAGTCGATGATGATTTTTTAGAACGTCATCAATTAAGTAAAGGCCATTCATTAGTTCTTGAAGAAGCGAAAGCCGAAGCATTGTATAAAGAACTCTTTGAAAGAAACTTAATAAGCCATGAATACCCTGGCGATACGATTGGTAATACCCTTCATAACTACTCAGTACTTGCCGACAGTAAATCTATTTTATTGGGTGTCATGAGTGAAAACATCAAAATCGGTTCTTACGCTTATCGTTACCTCTGTAACACGACAAGCCGTATGGACTTAGACCATTTACAACCGGTTCAAGGCCCTATTGGCCGCTGTTATACGTTGATCACTGAAGATGGCGAACGTACGTTTGCAATCAATGAAGGTGACATGAACCAACTGTGTCCTGCACACGTACCTGAACATATCTTTGATAAAGCCTCTGCATTAGTGATTTCTTCTTACCTTGTTCGAGGTAAAGAAGGCGACCCAATGATGGATGCCGTTCAAAAAGCGATTGATTGCGCGAAAGAGCACGGTGTTCCTGTCGTTTTAACGCTTGGCACAAAATACGTCATTGAAGGTAAAGCGGAATGGTGGCAGAAATTCTTGAAGGAAAATGTCACTGTTGTGGCAATGAACGAAGAAGAAGCAGAAGCGTTAACCGGTGAGAAAGACCCCCTACTCGCGGCGGATAAAGCCTTAGAATGGGTTGATTTAGTGCTTTGTACCGCAGGCCCTGTCGGTCTTTACATGGCTGGCTTCACTGAAGAAAGCATGAAACGTGAAACTGATAAACCACTTCTTCCTGGTAACATTCCTGAATTCAATCGTTTTGAATACAGCCGTCCAATGATGAAAGCATTCTGTACTAAACCAATTAAAGTCTCTTCTCACATTGCCCCTTACATGGGTGGCCCAATGGAGATTAAAAATACCAATGGTGCAGGCGATGCGGCATTGTCAGCATTACTGCACGACATGGCTGCCAACTTCTATCATAAAGAAAATGTGCCTAACTCAAGCAAGCATGATAAAGAATATTTAACTTATTCCTCTTTCTCTCAAATTTGTAAATACTCAAATCGCGCAAGCTACGAAGTGTTAACTCAGCACTCTCCACGTCTTTCTAAAGCAATGCCAGAGCGTGAAGATTGTTTAGAAGAAGCGTATTGGGAGCGTTAATCTCTCTACTATAGTTTTTATAAATAATAAAAATCCGACGTCATGCGTCGGATTTTTTGTATTTATTGATTCAACGTTCAGTCAGCCAATTTAAGTACGGTAAAGTACTTTAATCACATGCCAACCAAATTTGGTTTTCACTAAATGAGGCACTAACGTTTCACCACTAAAACACACTTTATCAAACTGCGGTACCATTTGGCCTTTTTTAAACTCACCCAAATCGCCCCCTTTTTTACCTGATGGACAGCTCGAATATTTCTTTGCTAGCACATGAAATTTTGCGCCTTTATTTAGCTGTTTGATGATGTCTTCAGCTTGCTCTTTATGTTTTACAAGAATATGTAGTGCTGATGCCGTATTAGCCATGAATGCCTCAAGATAATGTCATGTAAATATCGCGTAATTATACCGTTTATCCTTATACAAATGATACCCTCTCCTTTCAATGTCGTCTCAAAAAAACTACAATGGTCTCTATAAAAAGAAACTCCATTTACCTCATTAAAGGCTAGCATAGATGAAAAGTAAGGCGAACCAATCACAAGGTATGTTGCTATTTAAGCTTACGTTAACCCAACGTTTTGCTATTGGTACATTAAAAGTTCGCGAGATCGTTCCCTTTCAGGCATTAACGTCTATCCCTTATTCTCATCATCATGTATTAGGAACGGCAACGATCAGAAACATGGCGATTCCTATCATTGATATATCTGCTGCTGTGGGTTTTCGCCCCCTTCAAAAAGAAGAGTTCGACGATTGCTACATTATCATTACTGACTGTATGCGTACGGTCGTGGGATTTGCAGTAAGAGCCATTGATAAGATCATTGAATGCGATTGGAAAGCCATTGAACCCTCCCCAGAAACGGCAGGGAAAAATGTCTTTGTAACAGGAATAACACGAGTTGAAAATTCCATTGTGCAATTGCTTGATGTTGAATTGTTGCTTTCAAAAATCTTCCCTGAAGACACATCAAATTTATACCCAATTCTCTCCGATGTAGAAAGAGAAAAGCTCAAACCTTTGCAAATAATGCTCGTCGATGACTCTGTCGTTGCCAGAAAACAACTTTCTAGTGCCTTAGACAGTATTAACATTCCGTATCAGGTAGCAACCAATGGTTTAGATGCGTATGAAAGACTGAAACAAGCCTCTCAGGAGCAGAGACCATTTGATATTATTGTTAGCGACATTGAAATGCCCGGTTTGGATGGCTATGAATTGGCCTTTGAAATCCAAAATGACGTTCGTTTAAAAGACGCGTATATTATCTTACATACTTCACTTTCGAGCGAGATCTGTGTAGAACAAGCACACCAAGTCGGCGCACATGAAGCCCTAACCAAATTTGAGGCGACAGAGCTCGTCCAAGCAATGTTACGTGGCGCAAAACACAGAGAAAGTATTGTTTCGTCAATGCAGTAATAAACAGTTAATATAATAATAAACAATAGACACAAAAAAGCCGCTGTATTCTTTATACAATAACGATAAAGAATACGGCGGCTTTTTCATTTAATAGCGATAAAGTAAGCAGTCTTTACACTCTTAGAAATATAAACGGATCACCGAAACAGCAACACACCCTGGGCGGCGACATTTCTCGATCTCAACTTTTACTTCTGTTTCAATTTCTAAGCCACGTTTAATCGGCGTCACTGATAGCAGTGTGCTCCTTGAACGAATACGCTTACCTGCTTTTACTGGGTATGGGAAACGAACTTTGTTTAATCCGTAATTCACCGTCATTTTAGCAGTAGGGAAAAGTAAATTATCATTACCTACATTATCGGTCATCTTAGACAACATTGATAATGTTAAAAAGCCATGTGCAATAGTGGTTTTAAAAGGTGATTCTGCGGCGGCTCTTTCTGGATCGGTATGAATCCATTGTGGATCTTCTGTAACAGCACCAAAATTATTGATACGTTCTTGATCCATTACAGACCAACTGCCTACGTGAATTTCATCACCTAGTTGCGCAGTCAGTTCTTCGTATAGTGCTTGTGTATCTGCATTCATCTCAACAGGCTCTGGTTGAATAGCTTCTTGCGTACTATTAACGGTACGCTTGTGCTCTTTCACCCAAGAAATAATGTGAATATTATTGGCTTTTTGTAAAAACTCAATCCAGTAATCCTTAATGGTTGGTGACATCCAGTCTTTTAATTCAAATGGATGTTTCGCCAGATATTCACGCTTATGCTTCAGAAAATCGACAACCTTCATAGAGAAACCTTATTTGATATCTAATCGTAAAAACAATGCTTAATCGCCAGAAGTACAATTGTGTTACACGTCACGTTTTTTTGCAAATACTTCCGAGCTTACAAGTGTTCGCCAGAATCAACTTTATATCTATATAACAACAACTTGACATTAATGTACACTGTACAAAAAATTCAGTCATAAAAGCAAAAACTCACCATTCTTCTCATATTTGCTAATAATGTCGTAATAATAAAAATAATCACAAATTTGAAATTGATCCAAAATGCGATTCTCTTTTGTTTACATTCCTATTAAAATTTAGTGTAAAACTCATGAATTTTCCAATAAATTTACACGTTAACGGTAATTTTCATCGCTCACTTTCTTTTTAACATATAGAAAAATCTCTTTAAGCGATTATATATATCAATGACACCACATTACTTGCTCACCGTTAAATTATTGAAATAGGCGCTTTACCATAAGCTAACGTAGATCCCAATATTGATAAATACTCTCACGTCACGATGTATTAATCGGCGACACACCAACAACACGCGTCTTTTAGGTGAGAATACAAACAAGGTTATTACCTGTTCTATCATCCAAAATAAAAGCCCCCAAACTCAAGTAAGTCTGGAGGCTTTCTTTACTCTTTAAAAGTGAGAGCGTAAATTAACGCACTCAAGATTAACCGCGATAATAACGCTGAGGTACAAACGGCATTTTTTCAACGGTCATTGCTAATTTTTTGCCTCGAACTTCAGCGAACACTTCAGTGCCAATAACAGCAAGATCGGTTCTTAAGTATCCCATTGACACCGGTTTACCTGCTGTCGGACCTGCAGTACCAGAGGTTATAACACCAATTTCAGTATCATTCGCATCGAACAATTTACAGCCCTCACGAACAGGGGCTTTAGTTTGACCAACCAAACCAACTCGTTTGCGGTTCACATCTTTGGTTTCTATTTGCTTAAGAATGATATCAGCACCAGGGAAACCACCGGCTCTTTCACCGTCCGCACGACGGTTCTTACTGATACCCCACAACAAGCTTGCTTCAACTGGTGTGGTGGTGGTATCTAAATCATGACCGTATAAACACAGACCGCACTCTAAGCGCAGTGAATCACGCGCACCAAGACCAATCCATTCCACTTCTTCAAATGACGTTAATGTCTCTGCTAGTTCTGCTGCTTTATCATTGGGTACAGAAACTTCATAACCATCTTCGCCAGTATAACCAGAGCGGCTAACATAACATTCGATGCCATTAATATCGATCGTGATTGAATCCATGAACAACATGTTTGCCACAGCAGGTTGAAGCCTTGATAACACATCTGCGGCTTTTGGTCCTTGAAGTGCGAGTAAAGCACGATCTTCAATCACTTCAAGTTCAACGTCTTTTGGTAAGTGGGCTTGTAAATGCGCAATATCTTGTTCTTTACATGCCGCATTCACCACCACAAACAGATGATCACCAAAATTAGCCACCATCAAATCATCCATAATGCCGCCTTCTTCGTTAGTGAAGAACGCATAACGTTGTTTCTGAGAAGGAAGGTCAATAATATCAACAGGTACTAGAGCCTCTAAAGCAGCAGCTGCCCCATCACCTTTTAATCGCAGTTGTCCCATGTGCGATACATCAAACAACCCCGCCGAATCACGTGTATGAAGGTGTTCTTTTTTCACACCAAGTGGGTACTGGACAGGCATATCATAACCGGCAAATGGCACCATTTTTGCGCCAGCAGCTACGTGCATATCAAAAAGTGCAGTTTTATTTAGTTGTTCTGACATTCTTCTTTCTCCATGTGCCATCACTGGCTGATTTAATCGTTATTGTTCTAATTAACCTGAATTCTGGATAAGGCTGAACTAATTGCCCACCTAACGATCAGATCTTTCGACCAAGAATTATTTGAACGTATTTTAAAAGGTGGGCAAGATGAATAAATTAGTTGATATATTTTGTGATGTCGATGATTTTTGTTATCAATTCTTATCTCAATGGGAAAAATACCTTGTTGAGGCTAGTGAGAGAAAAAGAAAACGTCAGTCAGTAATGTCTACTAGTGAATGTATGACTATTGTCATCGCTTTTCATCAATCAAATCATAGAGATTTCAAGAACTTCTATATCGGGTTAGTTCATCAATATTGGAAAGGATACTTTCCAAATTTACTTAGCTACACTCGATTTGTGAGCAAAATGCCTAGCCTAATCGCCCCAATGTGTGCCTATTTTCAATCTATCAAAGGTAAGCCGACTGGCATTGCTTTTGTTGACTCCACGAGTCTTAAAGTATGCCATAACATTCGAATTCCTCGCCATAAAGTCTTTGATGGTGTTGCGAAAAGAGGAAAAGGTACCATGGGATGGTTTTTCGGCTTCAAACTTCATTTATTGATTAACCATCTTGGAGAAATTATTTCGCTGAAAATCACAGCTGGCAATGTAAATGATAGGACTCCTGTACCTGATTTATGCAAAGAACTCTCGGGGAAATTGTACGCTGATAAAGGGTACATAGGTAAAAAGTTGAGTGAGAGCTTAAAGAACTCTGATGTCGATTTAGTGACTACCTCGCGAAAAAACATGAAAGCAAAAGAGATAAGTGCTTTTGATAAGGCTATGTTATCAAAGAGATACATTATCGAAACGATAAATGACCAATTGAAGAATATCTCTCAAATTGAACATAGCCGTCATCGTAGCGTGACTGGTTTCATGCTAAATGTAATTTCAGGCGTTGTGGCTTATTGTTTAAAAAAACAAAAGCCACGAATTAAGCTATCAGAATGTGAATTTGAACTAATCCTCGCTTAAAGCATGTTTTATCCAGAATTCAGGTTAGGTTAGATTATCTAATAGATTATTGATACGAGTATAGGCTCGACTTAAGCGGAGTTCTTTGTCTATCAACTCATTTTCAATCGTTCCTTGCTCTTGAACTACAAAATCAAAATGCTCGGATAAACACAATAACTCATTAGTACCAGAGAATTTTGCGCCACGCTTTCTTTCTACATACTGTTGAGTCGATAGCAATAAGGTTTGAATCGGTTTAATCACACTTTGATTAAACCCCAATAATAGAATTAATAAAAACAAAACACTGCTAATAATAAATAGCGTAACATTTCTAACTAAGGTATTCATGACCCCTTGATAAGCGTCATCAAGAGGTAAAGCAATAACAATTTGACTGTGATTATTTAAATCATCAGGAAATAGAGGAACGCTAACCGCAAGAAGTGAAATGCCTTTCTTGTCTTTCGTTTCAAAAATAAACGGTTCATTAATGTTTACTCGTTGTTGAATAGAGGACGGGATCTTTCCTTCATAGCGTGTAATCGTATTGTTATTTGAAGTAATAATATTACTATTATTATCAACTAATACCGCCACGGTATTCTCGGGTAAGCGGAATCTCGCTAATCGCTTACTCCACCAATCTAATGAAATAACCGCAACAACCGCACCAACAACATCCCCTTCAGTACCGTAAACAGGATAAGCAAAATTAACAGAGGCTTTTTGAACCACACGATCAATCAGAAAACCACTTACTGTGAATTCTTTCTCATTTATCGCTTTTTGAAAATATTCCCGATCGGTAATATTGATGTCTTTATTTAACGCGATGGCTGTGCAATTTAGGTTTCCTATCTTGTTTGGCACACCGATGTTTGCATAACTAATCGTTAACTTAAGCGCTTGCTGGACTGTTTGTATACACAATAAGGAAGTCGGATCTTTAATGCTGTCCATTTGGCTTAATTGAGAAAGAAAGACTTTCGCTTCACTTACAAGCTCAAGCTGTTCATAAGCCAAACTTGTCGCTATTTGTAATGCTTCTTTTTCTACGTCTTCTTTTGCGGTTCGGTATTCATAAAAAATATTAGACGAGACGATGATCCCAGCGGGGACTAATGAAAAAAGAATAATCATCCAAAGTTTAGTTTTTAATGAGTGATAAAACTGCATGTAAATCGATATCCTTGATCATTAATTTTCATTCGATTTATACCATATTCAATATTTTCTATAATTTTTATAAGGTTAATAACAAAAACATACTATTTACTCGCCTTTATCCTTAATCAATACACTTACGTTATACACGATACATAGTATGGTTAAAATCTACGCCCTTTCAAACAATATAACAACATGAAGCACGTAACTTTTAACGAGTTATATTTATAAAAATAACCGACTATCACAAAATTACATTAATTCGTTCATTTCATTAAACGTACATGCAAATTTATCGTTTATTTTTCGTTGAAAATTAAGTAGGCTTAAGCTTCACAGTATACAATTCGATTAGGCTAACATGACTGAACCTAAAATCCCTTTAATCATCTCTGGTATTGCTACTGCTCTTTTAATAGGGGTTATTGCCATCAGTCATTATGTGGGTTTTGATTCTATATCTGACCTTTTTTTTGAAGGTGCCATGCTGATCTTATTGAGCTATATATTTCTTACTGTTAAATCCCATTTAACCCTATATCCAAAGCTTCTTATTGGTGCTTACTTACTTTTATTTAACAAGTCTTATGATTTACTAACAGAAATTCCTTTTTTGGATCACTACGCTGATAATAATGAAATATCGGATACCTTGCTTGACGACGGTACGTTATTACTCGCTTTTTTACTGATTGCTGTCGGGTTAACAAACATTGTAAAAAGCCTCATTAAAGAAAGCATGAAAGACGATTTGACCGGGCTCTATAATCGTAAGAAATTCCCTGAAATCAAACTATCCTCATTTGATCTTATCTATTTTGATTTAAATGGATTAAAACAAGTGAACGATATTAAAGGCCACGCCGTCGGTGATTTAATGATCATTCGCTTCGCTCAAATATTAAAGGCAAGTTGCTTAAAGCAAGAAATGGCCTTTCGCATCGGTGGTGATGAATTTATCGTCACGATCGATTCAGAACGAGCAAAAGACTATATTAACGACGTATATACCTCATTAAATAATGAACCAATTTCATTCTCATACGGGATTGAAAAAGCAACGAAAGAAAACTTTGAAGAAGCATTAATACAATCAGATAAAGCGATGTATAAAATGAAAAAAGCACTAAAAAAGAGCACCTAAAGTGCTCAAATTTCATATTGATAAACTAACTAATAGAACAATTAACGTCCCATCAATTCAAGTAACCCTTCACTTGCCTGCTTTGGCGATGTTGCATGGCAAATTGCCGACACTAAAGCAATACCATCCACTTGAGTATCTGCTACTTTCTTAATGTTCGTTTCGTTAATGCCACCAATAGCCACAAGAGGAAGTTTACTTTCTTTAACGGCTTTCGTTAAACCGTCAATGCCCCACTCTTTAATAATATTAGTCTTAGTTGGCGTAGAAAATATCGCACTGATACCAAGGTAATCAACAGGTAGATCTTGCGCTTCACGCAACTGCGTTTCATTTTCAACAGACAACCCTAAAATCATATCAGGGCCAATCAATTGGCGAGCAAGGTTTGCAGGCATATCGGATTGACCTAAATGCACTCCATCCGCTCTCACCGCCAATGCCACATCAACACGATCATTTATGATTAATGGTACACCACTGTCTTTTAATACATTCTTTACTGCAATTGAACGTTCAATAAATGCGCGTATATCTCCGTGTTTTTCACGGATCTGTACCATGGTGACACCTCCTTTAACTGCCTCTTTTACTACATTACATAAGGTGTCTATATCTTGCTTGTCATCTGTCACCAAATACAGTTTATAAGGGTTATTCATGCTTATTACCTATGCATTAACTGTTAATTTTAATCGATTCATCAACGTCTCTTCATCTAACTGATATAGCGTATCTAATAGATTTATTTGCAAGCTACCTGGGCCTGCTGATTGCTCTGCGGCGATTTCCCCTGCAACGCCTAAAACAGCTGTCGCAGCAACCCCTGAATGATCACCTATTGCCGCAAAAGCCCCAGTTAATGCGGTATGAGTACAACCCATACCCGTAACAAAAGGCATCATCGCATGACCATTATTCAGTTTATACTGTGCCTCTTTTGTGACAACGTAATCGGTTTCGCCCGAAATAACGACGCTACATTGATACTGCTGCGCGACATAACAAGCCGCACCTAATGCAGAATCACTGCTGTCTAATGCATCTACGCCTTTGCTTTGTGCGTTTTCACCTGCTAATGCGATGATCTCAGAGGCATTACCTCGAATAATCAGTGTATTCGCGGCTTCTGCGATTTGACGAGCGGTTTGGGTACGAAGTTGACTTGCACCACATCCCACTGGATCAAGCACCACCACTTTATTATTAAGGTTTGCTTGCTCTACCGCGAAATGCATTCTTGGTGTCCATACGCTGTCTAATGTACCGATGTTAATCACCAACGCACCAGAGAAACTCATCATCTCTGCCATTTCTTGTTGGCTGTGCGCCATGATTGGTGAAGCACCTAGCGCCAATAACGCATTCGCAGTGTTATTCATCACGACGTAGTTGGTAATGTTTACAACTAACGGTTTTTTCTCGCGTAACATTGCCAATGCTTCAATAATTTCTTGCGTGTTCATGATTGTCATTGTTCTTCCTTAATTCGTTCGCTTATTCATTAATAGAGTACTAATCATCAACAATTAGGCTTCATCTAATCCTTGCTGCCAAAACGCCACTTCCATCCGAGTCGCCGTTTTAAAAATATGACACAAACGCTGCCCACGCTGACTATCAAGGTCGATATCGGCAAGCAATTCATCTAACTGTGTAATGCTTTTTTGCACGCCTGATTGAAACTCTTCACCACCATACATCTTGATCCAATTCGCATACGGATTGCCTTCAAGCTTAGTTGATTCTCTTGCTAGTAGCTGCGCGCCAATCACACCATAACCAATCGAACACGGTGCTAATGCTGCGTATAAATCAATGACATCACCAGACATGCCAGTATCTAATACAAATCGAGTGTAAGCGACCGTGCCAAAAGCTTCTGGCTCTGCTTCCATCTCTAATTCTGACACGCCCCACTCACCACAATAAGTCACATGGTGTGCAATTTCAGAACTCAATAACGCTTGTACACTCGGTAACGCCATTCGCATTTCCGCTAACGTTCTCGCTTTATAAATCGCTAAGGCATACGCTCTGGTGTACTGCTTTAAAAACAAAAAGTCTTGCTTTAAATAATGTAGAAATGACGAATGCGCCAACTCTCCAAGCGCTAATTGTTGAACGAAGCTATGCTCGGTATATTCGGTCCACTCGTTTTGACACGCTTGAATTAAGTCTTGATGATTCATACTGATTCTCTAAAAATAAACAGGGAAAATGGATTACAACACCGGCACAAAATCTTGGGCTTTAGGTTGTGTTTTTATGATCTTATGCTCGAACATAAATTCAGAGAAGCGATTGTAGCGTTCTAAATCAACCGCTGATGGGCGTAAGGCAAAACGCGTTAACGTGTCATTCCATGCGCGTTTATTTAATTCATTGTTTAGAGTGTCTGGCGCGTAAGAAACAAAGGTTTTCCACGATTCATCAGGGTGATTCACAATAAACTGTGTCGCTTTTTCGATAGCGTGGTTAAATTTCTTTAGCGCATCGGCATCGTACGTCTTAGCGTTCGCAACAAAAACAAGCTCATCATACGAGGGCACACCGTGCTCTTCTGGGAAAAACGATTTCGCTTTGTAGCCTTCTAATGCCAATTGATTGGTTTCGAAATTACGTAATCCTCCCCAAATAGCATCCACTTTTCCTGAAGCTAATGACGACGATAATGCCCAGCCTACATTGATGATTTTAACCTCAGAGAAATCAACCCCTTCTGTATTCAGCATCGTTCCTATCGTAGCGTCTTCATTACCCGCAATCGCAATACCAATCTTCTTGCCTTTCAAATCAGCTAAAGAATTTATCTTGCCGTTATCAAGTACCATTAAGGTGTTTAATGGCGTAGCGATAAGGGTAGCTGAACGAATTAACGGTAAACCTGCCGCTACATCAATCGTTAAACTGGTTTGGTAAGAAATGGCTAAATCAATGTTATTGGCCGCCACTAATTTTGCCGGCATGCTTGGATCGGCGGGTTCTTGAATCGTCACATTTAGGCCTTCCTCTTTGAAGTAGCCTTTTTGTTGTGCGATAACCACTGGCCCATGGTTCGGATTTACAAACCAATCCAACATTAATGTCATCGCTTTATCTTCCGCGCTTGCCATCATGGAGTAGCTTGAAATAAGCAGAGCCATCGCCCCTTTAATTACTCTATTTTTCATTATTCAATGAGTCCTTTTATTATGAATTTATTTATCGTGTTGCCACGGTATGAGTTTTTGAATCAATACATCCGCAAGAAAATACAAACTGACGGATAGCGCCGCGAGAATGAATAACGCAGCAAACATTTCATCTATCATCATTCGAGCATTCGCTTGCAGCATTAAATAGCCGAGGCCTTCGCTTGAGCCTACCCATTCTCCAACTACCGCACCAATAGGCGCGACAACAACAGCAACACGGATACCCGACGCTAACGCAGGTAAAGCCGCAGGTAAGCGAACGTATTTTAATAATTGCCATTTTGATGCACCCATCGTGTGGGCTAAATCAAGATAACCACTTGGGGTATTTCGCAGCCCGTCATAACAACAGGTAGTCACAGGGAAAAAGATAATTAATGCCGCCATCACGACCTTTGATGCGATGCCATAACCCAGCCACAACATCAAAATAGGCGCGATAGCAAAAACAGGGATCGCTTGGCTCGCAATTAAAATTGGCAATAACCAACGTCGAAGTGGATCAAACAACAGCATTTGAAGCGCAAATAGCAGCCCCATAGAAAGGCCCAAACCAAGACCAAGTAAGATCTCTTGAGCCGTTACCCATGAATGAGCAAGTAGCACATCGTATCGCTGTATTAATTTAGTAAAGACAGCCAATGGATTCGGTAAAATGAAGCTTGGTAAAGCAAAAACTATTACGATGAATTGCCAAAACCCGAGAATAACCACCGCACTGATTAAGATTCTTATCATGGATTTCACGCTTTGTAGCATTGGTTTTGACGTTACCTTTCCTATCGTTGCTGATGTCGAATTTATAAGGAATGATTTAGACATAATCGACCTCTAAGGTATCAATTATCTGTTGTTGAAGTGCAGCTAGCTCAGCATCAATCTTTCGAGGTATCTGCGTACTAGGGACAGGTAAAGAGACCGCTGAAGCAGGTTGTCCTTGCATGATATAAACCGCATCACTCAGTCTTAACGCTTCTTGTGGATCATGCGTGATCAATAAAACGGTTTTATCTGCTAGCACTTGAGCAGCAAGATCTTGCAGACGATAACGAGTGACGGCATCTAATGCGGAAAAAGGTTCATCCATTAATACCATTGGTTTGTCTTGCATTAATGTTCGAGCTAACGCCACACGCTGGCGCATCCCGCCCGATAATTGTGACGGCATCGCAAACGCATGCGCTTTTAACCCAACTAACTCTAAAAGTTCATGCGCTCTGTGTTTATCCGAATTCGGTTTGGTTGAATTAAAGCGGGAGTTCGTTGCAAACTTATCGGCAAAGCAGACGTTATCTATTACGTTTAGCCACGGCATCAATAAATCTTGTTGCGCCATGTACGCAATATTGCCTTCTAATACGTCTACGCCATCAATCGAAACATCCCCTGACCACACCACTTTATCGGTCAATAATCCGGCGAGATAACGCAATATCGACGTTTTTCCACAGCCACTCTTTCCTAATATGGCGGTCCATTTTCCTTTAGGAATCGTCATGTTTAGATTGAAAATAATAGGGTATTCGCTGTCTTTATATTGTAACGTCCCATTAGAAATGACGGCACCAATGCGATTATTCATCCCCATTACTCTGGAGTATGTAAAGCAAAAAAGTGATTCACAGGCCCATGTCCCTGACCAATATTCAGTTCATCGGCATGGATAATGGCTTGAGTAATGTATTGCTTACCTAATGCTACCGCAGCCAGTAATTCATGACCTTGCGCTAAATACGAAGCAATCGCTGACGATAACGTACAGCCCGTGCCGTGTGTATTGCGAGTTTCAATTCGAGGTGTCGATAAGCGTTCTATGGAATCAGATAAAATCAGTAAATCGGTACTGTTTTCATCCTTTTCTAAATGCCCGCCTTTCAGTAAGACTGATTTAGCACCTAATTGACGAAGTTCATCAATCATTGCCGTCATTTCAGCTTCACTTTCGGGAACTTTAGCATTAATGAGTGCCGCCGCTTCAGGAAGGTTTGGCGTGATAACATCGGCAAGGGGAAGCAGTTCAGATTTAAGGCTATCAATAGCTGATGCTTGCAGAAGAAGATCACCGCTGGTCGCGACCATAACAGGGTCAACCACAAGATAGCGAGGAGAGTATTGTTTTATTTTTTTCGCAACAGAGCGGATAATATCAGAATCACTTAACATGCCGACTTTAACGGCGATAACATTCAAATCAGAGAAAACAGCATCAAGTTGCTGCTCAACAAATTCACTGCTGATTGGATAAATGCCCGTAACGCCTTGCGTATTTTGAGCCGTTAATGCGGTAATAACAGAACACGCATAACTGCCGGTTGCAGAAATTGCTTTAATGTCGGCTTGGATGCCTGCACCGCCGCCACTGTCAGAGCCAGCAATGGTTAATACAATCGGTGTGGTAGAAGATAATGTCGATAAAAGTGCGGTAGTGTGTAACGAAGGCATACTTATTTTCCCTAACTAACGGTCAGGAAAAACAGTCACATGAGATAAAGATACCGAATAGGTGCTATCTCATTAAAAGAAACCAATCAGAGAAATCGTTTCAAGAAGACCATTAGTTCCCTACGTCAGTACTAACTGAATCAGGTTCAACGGGTTCGCTATTGCGATCTCAGCCTATTGGCTCCCCGACTAATGCCGTCATACTATCACTAATCGATTTGTAAATAGTATGCTTTTTTATGAGAATGCTAACTAGAGTAAACTAATTCTCAACTTATGAATTAAGTTTGGATACTAATTGAGCAACAATGGTTTTACGCATATCAGAAAGCTTAGGCGCTTCTCCGGCTTGCCATGGCAATGGACGCATTAGATTCATGGTTCTTAATCCAAAACGGGCCGTTAATAAACCAATCCCCAAACCCTGTGCTGCTCTGGTTGATAATTTACCTGCAAGGCCCGTTGATAACATATCAACACCAACGTCCGTCACCATTTCGGTTGCTCCGGCAAATGCCATATTTTGCAGTACCATTTTGAACAAACGTAAACGACCCCAATAACCTAACTCAACACCATAAACTTGAGAAACCTGCTCGATTAATCGAATATTACGCCACGCAACCAACAACATATCCACCACGGCTAATGGACTTAATGCCACCATTAACGCTGATTCACCTGCATGTTTACTAATTAATGCTTTGGCTCGTTTATCTTGCTCGACCACAACCATGCTGTCGTACATTTCAAACACTTCAGCGTTGTTATGATGTGATTCAATGCTGTTCTGCCAACGAGAAAACTCGGCAGTATGAGTGGTTAGCCCTTTTTTAGCTAACGTTTCACAGAACGGTTTTGCCTGACCAATGCCATTGCCTTCCATCAATTCGGTGGCTTGATGTTGGATCTCGGCACGGTTTTTAAGTTTACGTAGCGTCCATAGTTCACGACCAATGGCCGTCACCCCCATTAACGCCGCTAAACTGATTAATCCCGCCCAACCCAATGATAAGAAATCAGCGGTTTGAATCGCGGTAATAACATGATCAACACTTTGCCATACTGTTAATCCAAGGAATCCACCAATCAGTGTTTTAATACTCCAGTGGGTTTTCTTTTTCACTAATGGCGTTTCAATATCAAGATCATCCAATTCACTTTCTTCTTCAATGGCTTGAGGAATAAAAGTTTGTGTTTCTTCGAACAATTTTTGAGTATTCAGCGATTCTGTTGTCTGCTCATTTTCTGTAAATTGAGGCTCAGATTGAAATACGCGCTGCTTTTTTAATTCACTCATACTAATTTGTCTCCTAATAAGAACTGCATCGCTTTATCCATACGGATATGTTGTAGCGGTTTATCAGTCTCACTTTCTAACGGCTGAAAACTCATGAAATTAAAAGGTTTTGTTTCCCAATACGCTTTACTTGGAATACGTTTAGGCACCTCCCCCGGAAACATCATCATCGGTTTTTGATCGGCGGTGATCCCTGATATTGCGGAAAATAATTCACCGTCGTCCTCAATCATTCCCGCGGTTGTTGCTTGAATTGAGGCAATGCTCATGCACTCCATTTTAATGCCTTCGTAAGCGGTTTCTTGCCATGTTTGATGGATCATTTGTTGCAACAGCGACACCATGTTGGGGTGCTGTTCAGGCGTAACGTGATCGGCTTTGGTGGCAGCAAACAACACTTTATCTATCTTTGGTGAAAACAAACGTTTAAGGATTGAGCTTTTGCCATACTGGAAACTACGCATCAACTGATCGACCGCTTGGCGCATGTCATTAAATGATTGTTCACCCGCATTCAGAGGCTGTAAGCAGTCAACCAATACAATTTGACGATCAAAATGTCTAAAATGCTCGTTATAAAACTTTTTCACTACCTGTTGTTGGTAGTGCTGATAACGCTTTTTAAGCACAGCGATGTTTGAATCTTTCTTCGATTTTGCCAACTCTTCTTCTGTGTATTTATGCAAAAACATAAAAGGAAAGAATTGCAAAACAGGCGCGCCTGCTAACTCACCCGGTAAAACAAATCGCCCCGGTTGCACCCAATGTAATCCTTTTGAATCTTTACAGGTATGAAGATATTGAGTAAACGCATCCGCAATATGCGCAAGCTGTTTTTCATCAACAGGCGCAAGAGGATCAAGCTGCTGAGCTTCTTTTAACCATTCTTCAGATAGCACTTTT
This sequence comes from Aliivibrio salmonicida LFI1238, assembly GCF_000196495.1. Lineage (NCBI taxonomy): Bacteria > Pseudomonadati > Pseudomonadota > Gammaproteobacteria > Vibrionales > Vibrionaceae > Aliivibrio > Aliivibrio salmonicida. The sequence continues at coordinate 542,932 of NC_011313.1, read as the reverse complement.
CTATGCCCTGTTAAATTCGCCTGCTGTTGCTTAGACCACTCAATATAATCCATATCTAATAACGGTAAATCCAATAACCATTCACCCGGATAATCGACAATATCCACATACAATGTTGCATTGTCTTTAAGGTGTTTTAGTATGCCTGATTTAGGTTTGAATTTGATGGCTAAACGAAGTTCACTCACATCACGAGTAGGCTCTGGCCATGTTGTTGGTTCTGATAACAATGACGCCATACCATCATCATAAGTGAAGCTTGGAATGGACAAATTTGATTGCGGTATGCGTTTCGCCCCAATCATGCGACCTTCGCGAGTCACTGACAATAAAGGCAACTTATCGCTTGAACCCGCATGCAAACATTGATTAACCAAAGAGGTAATAAATGCAGTCTTACCTGCGCGCGATAGCCCTGTAACCGCCAATTTGACGTGGCGATCCATGCTTCGGTTAACTAATTTATTCATTTCTTTGGTTAATCTGCTCATTCATATTTCTCTCTTTTCTATAAACAACAAATGGAGTGTACAGAACTGATTCTGAACACCCCATGAACAAGATAGTAATCCTATGTGTCATATCAATCTACATAAGTTATTGACTGCTCTTGTTAATTAATCCAATTATAGGTTTCGAAATTCACGGCGAACCTTGTATTCAGAAGACGTAACATAGCCTTCCATTCGACGAATTTTCTCTTCCATTCTCGCCATGTCTTTATCAACACGCTTAATTACTTCTGATGGCGATTGACCTGCTTGCCATGGCTTACTTTTTACCGTGTGCTCACGGCTTTCTTCAGCTCGGTAATACATTTCAGCCGGCGCTTTATCTAAGAATAGTACCGCCGCAAAGTAGGCTAACATCACCAGAAAACCAGCACTAAATAAGGCTGCTGAGACGACTAATATACGTACTATCCAAGGTTCAATACCAAAGTACTGAGCAATGCCTGCACAGACGCCACCAATTTTTCCATTTCGAGTATCTCTATACAGTTCTTTTGACATTAGCGCTCCCTCCAACTCGGGGATTCTGCATCTAAAATTTTCTCTAACGTTTCAACACGACGCTGCATTTTATCCGCACGCTCTGTCATTGTTTTAAGTAACTGCGTGTCTTCATGCGACAGACCTTGCGCTGTTTTACCTTTACTTCGGTAATGTAAAAACAACCATAACGGTGCAACGAAAATAAAAAATATAACCAATGGGAAAGCAAAAAAGCCGCTCATTGTTTTCTCCTTAGTAAGTTAAATTAGTATCGACTATGCGTCTTTCTTCATTTGTTCTTTTAGACGCTCAAGCTCTTTTTCAATTTCATCTTGCGCTTGAAGCTCTGCAAATTCTTGCTCTAGTGAGTTCGCTTTGCCCATTGAGTACGTATCTGCTTTTGCATCTAGCTCATCAATGCGTCGCTCATATTGCTCAAACTTTGCCATTGCTCGCTCTGTTTTACCAGAATGAGTGTGCCCTTTAATCTCATTGCGATGTTGCGCTGTTTGTTGACGGATCACTAACGCTTGTTGACGAGCACGTGTTTCTGTCAGTTTAGTCTCTAATTCGGTTAATTCTGTGGTTAACTTCTCAATGCACTCTTCAACAAGAATAAATTCTGTTTTTAAGCTTGATAATACATCCTGAACTTTCTGTTTTTCTATCAACGCCGAACGAGCCAAATCTTCACGTTGTTTAATTAACGCTAAGCTCGCCTTTTCTTGCCAATCGGTGACTTGTGCTTCAATTGATCCAATTTTACGTGTCAGTTCTTTTTTATCCGCGATAGATTTTGCTGATGCGGTACGAACTTCAACTAACGTGTCTTCCATCTCTTGAATGATCAAACGGATCATCTTTTCTGGATTTTCAGCCTTATCCAATAATGAAGTAACGTTAGCATTAACGATGTCTGCAAAGCGTGAAAAAATACCCATAATTGATTCCTTTTTAATAAATGATAACGCGACTTCGTCATCTAAATTCAATGTGTTGAAACTTACTATGACTATTACACAATACATGCCAACTTTTCATCTATTACAAATCAATAGGTTACAAAACATTGACCTCTTGTGAAAATTAAGTAATGATTAAATAAACCATTTAATGGTCAATTTAGCCAAGTTATAATGAGGTCAATGATGAGAAAAGACAGTTTAATTGGTGAATCTGATGCGTTTTTATCGTCATTGGATCATGCCTCCCAACTTGCAGGCATTGATAGACCTATTTTAATTCTTGGTGAACGAGGAACGGGTAAAGAGTTAATAGCACAACGTCTTCACTTTTTATCCAAACGATGGGACGAACCCTTGATTAGTTTGAACTGCGCAGCACTCAGTTCAGGCACATTAGATTCTGAATTATTTGGTCATGATGCGGGGGCTTTTACTGGCGCAAAACAGCGTCATCAAGGTCGATTTGAACGAGCCGATGGCGGTTCTCTATTTTTAGATGAGCTTGGTACTGCACCTTTAACCGTTCAAGAAAAGCTACTTCGTGTTATCGAATATGGAGAGTATGAACGTGTCGGTGGTTCACACACCTTAAAAGCCAATGTTCGTTTAATTTGTGCGACAAATCAGAACCCACAGGAGATGGTTGAGGAGAAAAAATTCAGAGCGGATTTACTTGATAGACTCTCTTTTGATGTCATTCACTTGCCGCCATTGCGTTACCGCGAGCAAGACGTACTCCTTCTTGCAGAACACTTTGCCATCAAGATGTGCCAAGAAATGAACTTGGCATACTTTGCTGGTTTTTCCCGCTACGCTCAGCATCAAATTTTAGATTATGACTGGCCGGGTAATGTTCGTGAATTAAGAAATTGCATCGAGCGCGCTGTGTTTAAGCACAATCATGAAGAAGCACAAATTGAATCAATACAAATAAACCCGTTTCTAACCCCATGGGAAACAACACCAACACAAGAGTCATCTTCGTCTATACTCATTGAAGATAAACCGTTAAACGAGGGTTATCACTTCCCTTTGAATTTAAAACAATTTCAGTTGCAACAAGAAAAAGAATTGCTTGAACAATCACTTTCAAAAAGCCAATTTCATCAACGTAAAGCGGCTGAATTGCTAGGTATCACCTACCATCAATTTCGTGGACTCCTGAAAAAACATCAATTATTAGCCACTAAAACCGATATTTCTTGATAAATAAGTGCAGAACCAGTCACTTGAGTATAAAATGACAGGTTCATTAATTAAAAATTATAAGAAAGCTGCGGCCATTATGAAAACCATTGCGCGCATACTCATTGCTACAACTGGATTGTTAGGCCTAACAGGCTGTTACGATACTGAATTAAAACAAACAATCCACCAGCAAGGGTTTATTTATTGTGAATCAGGCAATGTGGACTTCTTTAATCCACAAACGTCTGATGGCAATAGCCTTCTTGAAGCCATCAGTGCTCAAATATACGACGGCTTGCTCATTATCGATCCGGTGACTCAGAAACCGTCTCCTAATCTAGCCACCTCTTGGACAGTAGATGAAACCGGCACCGTATATACGTTTAATTTAGCGTCTGATGTGCAATTTCAAACCACAGATTGGTTTACGCCAACCAGAACCATGAATGCTGATGATGTTGTTTTCAGTTTTAATCGGGTTCTTGACCCAGAAAATCCATATCATAATGTCAATTCTGGACAATACCCTTGGTTTGACAGCATTAATTTTTCTCATATGGTGAAATCAGTTAACGCCATTAATGAACACAAAGTTCAATTCGAATTGACCTCTCCTGACAACACATTTTTATCTGCACTTTCTACGTCATACGCGGTCATTCATTCCCAAGAATACGCTCACCAATTAGCCGCGGCTGATGAAAAAGAATTAATGGACATAAAACCAATTGGAACAGGTCCGTTTAAACTCAAACAATTTCAAAAAAGCGAGCTTGTTCGTTTAAAAAGGCACGATGGCTACTGGCAAGGGCCAGCCAAAATATCTCAAGTAGTGTTTGATATTTCAAGCCGAGGCACTGGATCTTTAGCTAAATTACTTCGTAAAGAATGCGATGTCGTCGCAAACCCTATATCAAGCCAATTACCTATCATTATTGACAATGAATCACTTACCTTGTTTTCACAGACGGCAACCAATGTGGCTTACATTGCCGTTAATATGAAAAATCCACGGTTACAAGACCAACGTGTTCGCCAAGCCTTAAATTTAGCTATTGATCGCTCAAGCTTAATCAATTCTGTGTATTACAACTCAGGTATTGAGGCTCAAAGTATTCTGCCACCAACGTCTTGGGCGTATGGCAGTGACTCATCATTAATTCGTTATGATCTCAATTATGCAAAAGCTTTACTGCGTGAAGCCGGAGTAAAAGAAGGGTTAGAATTAACCATGTGGGTGCCTTTAGATAATCATCCCTACAATCCAAGTCCGAAAAAAGCGGCTGAAATTATTCAAAACGACTTTGCAAAGTTAGGGATAAAATTAATTCTTATCACTAGTGACATTATGGCAAAAAGCGAATTGACTGAAACTAACATGGATTTAATTTTAACCGGTTGGAATGCCAACAGTGCCGATCCCGACACCATGTTAAGACCTCTACTTTCTTGTGATGCAAAACGAGCAGGCTTTAGCTCTGCCAATTGGTGTAATGAAGAGTTCGATTTCTTATTGGATCTCGCAAAAGAAACCAATCAACCTCGATACAGAATGAACATTTACCGCCAACTTCAAAACTTGTTGAATGAAGAGTTACCCATCATTCCACTTGCTCATGGCGTCAAGTATCAAGCCAATCAATCATCATTAGAAGGTTTTGTATTAAGTCCTTACAACACCTATTCTTTTCATAATGTAAGCCGAATTGAGGAGGTGAACTAATGTGGATTTATACGATTCGACGTTTTAATCTGTTCATCATTACGTTGCTGATCTTAACCTTAATTGGTTTCAATATTTTACGCCTTGAACCTAACTCAGTTTGGGGGGACACTTCATTTTTTTCGGGCTGGATAACGTATCTAGGCCAATTAATTGATGGCAACCTTGGGGTTAATCAATATGGCGTTAATATGTCAGATGAAATATTACGCGTCTTCCCTGCAACGATTGAGCTCTGCTTTTTTGCCTTTTTCATTGCCTTAATTATCGGAACGCCTATTGGTACCATTGCTGGAATGCGTCAAGGTAAACCTTTAGACACGATTATTTCTTCTGTGGCTTTGATTGGCTATTCAATGCCTTTATTTTGGATTGCACTCTTAGTTCTGATGTTCTTTAGTTTACAACTTGGTATTACCCCTGTTTCTGGGCGATACAGTTTATTGTATGAATTCGATACGAAAACCGGCTTTGCTTTTATTGATGTATTGTATTCTCAATCACCTTATCGTACTGAAATGCTAGAAAACATCATTGAGCATCTTATTTTACCAACCTTAGTCTTATCGATTGCTCCTATGACAGAAGTTATCCGTTTAATGCGCTCATCCGTTGCAACCGTGATCACTCAAAACTACATTAAGGTGGCTCATACCAAAGGGCTGTCTAAATTCGAAATCATGGCGAAACACATCATTCGAAATGCACTCCCCCCAATTATTCCCAAGCTAGGTATTCAATTATCTGGCTTATTTACGGCCGCAATCATTACTGAATCTATTTTTAATTGGCCCGGTGTTGGTCGTTGGCTATTAGATGCCATTATTAATCAAGATTTCGTTGCTATTCAAGCGGGTGTGATTACCGTCGCTTCCTTTATTTTATTAGCGAATATTTTATCGGATCTACTGGGTGCTGCTGTTAACCCACTAGTAAGGAAAGAGTTCTATGCGCTCAAATAGTGTTTATCAAGAAGAGCACATCCCAACCCAAATGGAACGATTTTGGTTAAGCTATCGTGCTAACTCATTAGCCATGTTCGGGGTTTGGTGTTTATTATTGATTCTTCTGGTTACCTTATTTTCTCCTTGGTTAAGTCCATATGATCCACAATGGCAGTCAGAAAACTTATTAATGCCCCCCTCATGGAGCACTGAAGGCGATGTTGCCTTTTTCTTAGGCACCGATGACTTAGGCAGAGACATTCTTTCTCGTTTGCTAATGGGCTCTCAGCTTACCTTTGGTTATGCACTAGTTGTTGCTTTATTCTCTGGCTTCGTTGGTTGTGCTATCGGTATTTTTGCTGGCATGACAAAAGGGTTATTGTCGAGTACGTTAAACCACTTACTTGATACGATCTTATCTATCCCTTCTCTATTGCTGGCCATTATTTTTGTGGCCTTTTTAGGTTTTGGGGAATTCAATATATTAATCGCAATTTGGCTTGCTTTGATCCCTCGTTTTATTCGAGCCGTATACACCGCAGTACACAATGAAATCGAAAAAGACTATATATTGGCGGCTCGTTTAGATGGCGCCAATGATTTTTATTTATTGTGGAACTCTGTGTTGCCAAACATATTAACCATCATCATTGCGGAAGCAACGTTAGCCATTTCTGTCGCTATTTTAGATATCACAGCATTAGGATTTTTAGGCTTAGGCGCTCAAGCTCCTAGCCCTGAGTGGGGCTCAATGTTAGGTGATTCTATCGAACTTATTTACACCGCCCCATGGACAGTAACCCTACCTGGTATTGTGATTACCTTCACCGTTATCATCGTCAATTTAGTTGGTGACGGAATACAACGCGCGTTAAATGCGGGGATTGAATAATGCCATTATTAGATATTCGTCATTTGACTATCGAGTTAGAGACCCCGCAAGGGATGGTGAAAGCCGTCAACCGCATGAGTTTAACCATTAATGAAGGTGAAATTCGCGGACTTGTGGGCGAATCAGGATCCGGTAAATCTCTGGTCGCTAAAGCGATTCTTGGGATCACAAAAGATAATTGGAAGATCACCGCCGACAGAATGCGCCTAGGCAATATAGATCTCTTGGCACTGTCTCCAAAACAAAGACGACGCGTCATTGGCCGAGAGATGGCAATGATCTTTCAAGAGCCATCAACGTGTCTCGATCCTTCAGAACAAGTAGGACAACAACTTGAAGAAGCGATCCCGTCAAAGTACTTTTCTGGTAAATGGTGGCAACGTTGGAATTGGCGTAAAAAAGGAGCCATCGCCTTATTGCATAAAGTCGGGATTAAAGAGCATAAGCGCGTAATGCGATGTTACCCTTATGAGCTTACTGCTGGGGAATGCCAAAAAGTAATGATCGCAATGGCAATTGCGAACAAACCACGAATTTTGATTGCTGATGAACCGACCGATGAACTCGATGCGGTGACACAATCACAAATATTTCGTCTATTAAGTCGAATGAATCAGGTCAATAATACGACGATTCTATTGATCAGCCATGATTTGATCACTCTGACTCAATGGGTAGATAGAATTACCGTTATGTACTGTGGTCAATCGGTTGAATCTGCGGGTCGTAAAGAAATTCTTGAGGCTCCAAAACATCCTTATACCAATGCATTACTGCGTGCGATGCCTGACTTTAGTAAAGATGGAATCCCTCATAAAGCAAAGTTAGAATCATTACCGGGGACAATCCCTCCCTTACAGCATTTACCTATTGGTTGTCGTCTTGGGCCTCGTTGTCCTTACGCTCAACGCAAATGCGTACAAGTTCCTGAAGGTCAAAAAGTGAAAGATCATAAATTCAGTTGCCATTTTCCATTAAATTTCGAGGAGAAGAAAAATGACTGCACTTCTTGAAGTCACTGATCTTAAAAAAGATTACGTATTCCGATCTGGTTTGTTTCGAAAACAAATAAAAGAAGCGGTTAAACCAGTCAGCTTTTCTTTAGAAGCAGGACAAACCATTGGTTTTATTGGTGCAAATGGGTCAGGTAAATCAACATTAGCAAGAATGTTAGCCGGTGTTGTAGAACCAACGTCTGGCGTTATTAAAGTCAATGGCGAAGTCTTAGACTATAAAGATTATCAGACTCGCTGTAAGTTGATTCGAATGATCTTCCAAGACCCTAATTCATCATTGAATCCACGGATTCAGATAGGTCGAATTTTAGAAGGTCCTTTAAAACGTAATACCAGCATGTCACCAGAAGCTCGTCAAAGCCGAGTTAAAGACACCTTACTACGTGTTGGCTTATTACCTGAGCATGCCTACTTCTACCCACAAATGCTTGCAACGGGTCAAAAACAGCGAGTATCTTTAGCCAGAGCCTTAATACTTCAGCCTTCCATAATTGTTGCTGATGAAGCGTTGAATGGTTTGGATATGGCAATGCGATCTCAAATCATTAACCTCTTCTTGGAACTACAACAAGAAATGGCGATTTCATTCATTTATGTTTCTCAGCACATTGGTGTTGTAAAACACATTACAGACAAAGTAATGGTTATGCATGAAGGAGAAGTGGTTGAAAAAGGGGTGACTCAAGAGATATTCACAAACCCACAGCATTCAATTACTCAGCGTCTATTAGAAAGCCACTTTAATGCACCAACGCACGATAGAAAACAGCGTATCAGTGCGGCGACTCCTAAGATCGAGTGCTAGAAGAACAAATGAATAAAAAAGAAATAATAGAAACAACAAACATGACCATTGATTATGAGAGCTTAACTGTACTCATAAAAACTAATGGTAATGAAATTAAGCTTACTCTTAACGAAGCTAATCTATTATTTCTTCTTTATAGTAACCCGAATAAGATTTATACAAAAGATGATGTTTATCAAGAATGTTGGCAAGACACTTCCGTTTCAAACAGTGTTGTAACTCAAACCATTTCATTACTGAGAAAGAAATTTCTCAAATACGATATTGTCATCATCGATACCATCAAACAAAAAGGCTATAAATCAGGTGATCGTTTAAAGACAGTAACTCAAAAATCACGCTACTATCTATTACTTCCTATCTTGCTTTTTTCTGTCGCTGTCCTTTTTATGAACTATTACAAAAAAGAAAGCCGTGGTCCAATAGAACAAAACCTCATCCCTCTTCAGACGAATGTTTATATGCTTTCAACCTCTGAACACATTGATTTGAACGGCATTGAATTTAATCCTGATTATCTTTACTTCTTCAACAAAGAAAAAAAATATCTCTCAATATCAACTTGCTTAGTTGTTGACGATATATGCAATAACTCATTTAATACATTCATAATGCTAGATAGTGAAAACAAAAATTACACCAATATTATTAATGACGTTATTAGCGTAAAAATAAAGAAAAGAAAAAGAGTAATAAATAATTCAGATACTTATGGATTCTTTAATCTACAAAGCAATATAAGTGTGTCTTCAATAAAAGAAAAGTCTTATCAAGCTAAGGTTTCTTATAGCTTTTACTTTAAAGAAACTTCTCATGAAAAGTACAATGTGAATAGGTCAATTAATATTAGTGAATCTGGTTACAATGGAAACTACACGAACTACAGCGATGTAACGGTAAATTTTGATAAATCTTCTTTAATCGCCGAATTCGTTAATTCAGATGACCAAGACAGCCTTATACAAAATGGGCACATTCAAGAAGCTGCAAGATTGAAAATATTTCCCTTACGTTTCAACCGGTTAAATAAATATAATTATATGCACTTCTATATTATCGATGATACTTATAGCCTCGCTTACAATGAAAGTGAAGGATTTTCATTTATCGTAAACGAGAACTATTAATTATTTACGTCTTTATAAAAGAGACTTTCTTATCGACTGATTAAGTTCATTCGTTATTATTATAGTCTTCATATTAACGATCTCATTAATAAAGGTTTTCTCTTCAGAAGTTAACCCTTTGGTGCATAATGAGTCTTTCCCTTTACTCTCTATTGTTTCTTTACGACTCATAAATACCTCTAATGCTTGAGTTTATAATGAAAAGAATTTTAATTGATTCTCTTGAGATACAGAAAGCTCAGATAAAGTATCTGCGTTAGAACTGATATTATTCATTTCATTAATATTATGTAAGCGTGCGGGGAACTACACCTAACAAATAAAATTCATTATGCGTATCTTACGATCTTTCATTTAACGAGAACGTAATTATGCAAAAAGATAAAAAGAGAACACCAGAGCAATGGCACGCTCTATTTGAATCTCAGCAATCTAGCAAGCTTAGTGCCGCTGAATTTTGTCGTAACCATAATATTCTGCCAAAGACATTTAGTGCACGTAAAGCACGATGGAAACAAAAGATTAACGCTTCTACTTTCTTGAAAGTAGAAGCGTTAACATCAACTATCATCGCCACTCCACAATTACCAGATATTCAACTTTCTATCGGAAAATTGCGATTAACATTGCCAGCTAATACTGAACCTCACTGGATAGGACTCTTATTAAAAGGGTATCAATCATGAATGTATTTACTGATGTTTCCACCATTTATCTTCATCGTGATTTTGTCGATTTTCGCAAGGCCATTAATGGCCTTGTCGTGATTGTTGAGCAAGAAATGCAACTATCACCGTTTAGTGATGCTCTATTTATATTTTGCAATAAGCCTCGTGATAAACTCAAAATATTGTATTGGGATAAAACAGGATTCGCTTTATGGTACAAGCGATTAGATGAAGACCGCTTCAAATGGCCACGAAATATAAATAACGATACGTTAGCATTATCAGAGCAGCAACTGACACTGCTATTACAAGGTTTTGATATCTTAGGACATCAACCGGTACATTATCAAACAACCCTTTAAATAGTTGATTCTCAGTCAAGAATAGGAGGCAACCGATTGATTACCTGTATTATCGTTATATAGTCATCTACATGACTGATAAAATAAAACCACTTCCTGATACCATTGACGAGCTGAAAGCACTTGTGCTTCAGCTTGAAAATAAATATAACCGTCTTCTAGAGCAATTTCGACTGGCTCAACATCAGCGCTTTGGTAAAAGCAGTGAATCTGACTCGACTCAATTTGATTTATTCAATGAAACAGAAGAAGAAATCATCATTGAAAATGATGACACACAAACGATTACCTACACTCGTCAAAAGCCAAAACGCCAACGCTTACCTGAAGACTTACCGCGTACTGTTATTATCCACGACATAAAAGATAAAACTTGTAAGTGTTGCGGTCTAGAGATGCATGCGATGGGTAAAGACATCAGTGAAAAGTTGGAATTTGTACCAGCTAAAGTGGAAGTTATTCAACATGTTCGTCCTAAATATGCTTGCCGAAATTGTGAAAAAAACAATACTTCAGTAGACATTAAACAAGCCCCAATGCCAGCGTCACCAATCCCTAAAGGGATTGCGACCGCAAGTTTACTTGCTCAAATTATTACGGCTAAATTTCAATACAGTCTTCCACTTTATCGTCAAGAAACGTTATTTCAGCAATGGGGTATCATTATTGGACGGCGAACGATGGCGGATTGGTTAATAAAATGCTCGGTACTATTTACCCCTCTTAATAACGAGTTACATCGTATTTTGCTTGAACAACCCACTCTGCATTGTGATGAAACAACGGTAAATGTGTTGGATGTTGAAAAAGCAAAATGTTATATGTGGGTCTACTGCTCTGGCTATGATTCTCCAGGCTCTGGTGTTTTGCCTGGAATTGTACTTTATGATTATCAATCTAGCAGGCATGGCTACCATCCAGTTAACTTTTTAAAAGGTTATAACGGGTATTTACATACCGATGGTTACCAAGGTTATGAACAAACTGAAGCGATTTTAGTTGGCTGTTGGGCACACGCACGTCGACGATTTATTGAGGCTCAACGTGTTCAAGTAAAAGGGAAAACAGGGAGTGCAGATTGGGTATTGAGTAAAATCCAAAAGCTATACCGGATCGAATCGTTATTAAAAGAGGCTTCCCCTGAAGCCAAGTATGTTGCTAGGCAGACAGAAGCCCGCGATTTACTTAAAGAGCTCCGTGATTGGCTTGATAGCGCAGTTAGTCGAGTATCACCTAAAACAAAATTAGGTGAGGCGATTAGCTATACATTAAATCAATGGGATAAATTAGTTCGTTATATTGATGATGGATTGTTATCTATTGATAACAATCGAGCAGAGCGAGCGGTTAAACCGTTTGTTATCGGCCGGAAAAACTGGTTATTTTCGGGTTCAACGGCTGGTGCAGATTCAAGTGCAATGCTTTACAGCATTGTAGAAACAGCAAAGGCAAACGGATTAATCCCTTACGATTATATTAGGTATTGTCTAGATCGTTTATGTGTTGGATCGCCAGATATCGATTCACTTTTACCTTGGAATGTAAAAGACAAGGTGTAGTTCCCCGCACGCTTACGAATGGATAAATCAGAAGTGATTTTATATCGATGTGAATTAATGCCAGTTGGATAAAAAGTAACAGATACGACAAAACACGCCATTAAGCGCTTAATTTTCAATAAGTTGGAATTTTAAATCAGGAACAATCTCTTGAGGAAGACATAAAGAGATTGGAGCGTACAGCGGGAATCGAACCCGCATCATCAGCTTGGAAGGCTGAGGTAATAGCCATTATACGATGTACGCACATCGTCGAACGAGATAGATAATGCCACACTGAGCGGATACGTAAAGCACTTTCTTTCACTTAACTTACTGATTGATGGTTATTTAATCGTTAGTGCTCATTTTTTAATACATTGGTCACAAAAAAGCCCTATTCAAAGTCAACGAGACGTTACGCTGCTTTTGAATAGGGCTCTTTATGCCCTTTATACTTCTCTTTTCTTGAAAAACTCCCCTTACCTTTTTTCGCTTTAGTGACTCGAGTGGTAAATAATTGGCTGGTAACCACCGCTTTTAGTGCGTTGTCTTTAATGACGCCTCTCCCGTGATCATGATCAGGAGTGACTGCCTTTTTATTACTTTTCATAAGACCTCTTAGTCAATATTTTCTATTTGTACAAAAAACGATCGGATTGTGTTCTCTTTTACCTTTTAAGTCAAATTGCTCATTAATTTTTACTTTATCCTATTTGTTTTAATCATTTTGCTTTAGAATCCTATCGCCTAAGCAAACGATTAACTCAATGAATTACTTAGGCTCTTATTTCTTTTTCTGGTGGGAGCAGCAAATGACAACTTTAACAATTACTCGTCCTGATGATTGGCATTTACATCTACGTGATGGTGACGTATTAACTGATACTGTACGTGACTCTGGTCGTTATAATGGCCGTGCGTTAATCATGCCAAACCTAGTGCCACCAGTTATCACAACCGAACAAGCTCTCAGCTATCGCGAACGCATTCAAGCGGTAAACTCTTCTAATACTTTCGCTCCAATCATGTCTTTATACTTAACAGAAAAGACAACTTCTGATGAAATTCGTAAAGCAAAAGCAACTGGCTATATTGTCGCGGCTAAATTATACCCTGCTGGTGCCACCACGAATTCTGATTCAGGTGTAAGCGATGTTCAAAAGGTGTACCCTATTTTAAAAACCATGCAAGAAGAAGGTATGTTGCTTCTTATTCATGGTGAAGTGACAACACATGATATTGATATTTTTGATCGCGAGAAAACTTTCCTTGATACCGTATTAGCACCAATCGTAAATGATTTTCCTGAATTGAAAATTGTTCTTGAACACATCACAACAAAAGATGCTGCAGACTTTGTTAAAAATGCAGGCCCGAATGTGGCAGCAACTATTACGGCTCATCATTTATTATTTAATCGTAATCATATGCTTGTTGGTGGTATCAAACCTCATTTCTATTGTTTACCAATTTTAAAACGCAATACACACCAACTTGCTCTAATAGAAGCAGCAACAAGTGGTAGCCCTAAATTCTTTTTAGGCACAGACTCTGCCCCTCATTCAAAAGAGAAAAAAGAAGCGGCTTGCGGTTGTGCTGGCTCTTATACTGCGCACGCTTCTATTGAATTGTATACAGAAGTATTTGAGAACGAAGGAAAATTAGATAACCTTGAAGCTTTTGCAAGTTTCAACGGCCCTGATTTCTATAACTTACCACGTAATACAGATACGATAACGCTAGTCAAAGAAGCGTGGATCACTCCTGAAACCATGTCTTTTGGTAATGATGTTGTTGTGCCTATTCGTGCTGGTGAAGCGGTTGAATGGTTAGTTAAATAACGATAACTGCCTAGTGTTAGTTATTATGTTATAACCATAAAAAATGGGATGCTGTGATAAACAAGCATCCCATTTTTGTCGTTGATTAAAGACTATGGCACACCGTGACCTTTAGATTCAACCCAAACACGATACCATTGCTCACGAGTCAGCGCTAAGCTCATGGCTTTAATTGCTGATTGAACACGCTCAATCTTACCTGAACCAATAATTGGCACAGGGTTTGATGGCAGTTTAGCAACCCACGCATAGATCACTTGATCAATACTATCGGCACCAATCTCTTCTTTAATCTCTTCTAATACATGACGAACTCGAATCGCTTGCTCTGACGTACCAGAGAAAATATCGCCGCCCGCAAGACAAGACCATGCCATTGGCTTAATACGATTCATTTGTAAATGGTCTAACGTTCCATCATGAGCAACATCAAAGTTTAATGGATTGATTTCCACTTGATTCGTTACTAATGGTTTATCTAAACGCGACTGCAATAAATCAAAATGAGAAGGCGTAAAGTTAGAAACACCAACGTGTTTTACTTTCCCTTCTTTTTGTAATTGATTGAATGTATCTGCGACTTCATCTGCATTCATTAATATATCAAGGCGATGAATAAGAAGAACATCAATTTCATTAATATTTAATCGAGACAGTGAGTTATTAACAGAATTGAGTATGTGTTCTTTCGATGTGTCGTAATGATTGATTTTACGATTTGGCAAATCAGCCGTACATAAATTGATATCGCATTTCGTTATGATTTCAATCTTGTCACGAACCGAAGGATCAATCGCTAACGCTTCACCAAATAAAGCTTCACATTGATAACCGCCGTAAATGTCCGCGTGATCGACCGTTGTTATACCAAGTTCAATATGTTGCTTTAAAAACGTTAAGCGCTCTTGAGCTGTCATATTCCAATCAGAAAGACGCCAATATCCTTGTACAAGCTCTGAAAATTCAGGACCTTCCGGTGCCATTACTACTTTTTTCATTATGATTCTTCCATTAAATATCTTCCTTCATACTAGATAGCGAAGAAGACGAATGCAATCACAACATAGCGAGCGATCTCAAGTTTCAAATAAAAAGGTGTTTAACCTCAATTCCTTTTAAAAAGTAAGTAATTATTTCGGCCTAAATATTGCACTCCCTATACTGTAAACGTAGAATCGAATCGTTAATTACAATAAGGTTTATAACATGATGAAGAAGAGCCGTTTTTACGCCTTATTCTTGGCACTTATCTCTACCGCCTCTTTTGCCGATATAACAGCAACACCGGATAATGAAGACATTTGTAAAGAGAAGTACATTAAAGAAGTCTTTGATCAACAAGTGCAATACAGCAACCCGACAAATACCGCTCAAGTGCGTCGTACTGCAGAAAGGCATATTGATCGTTCTCGTGAAATTTATAGCGAAACGAACAGTTTTTGTTCTGCTTTTAACTATTTAACCTGAATTCTGGATAAGGCTGAACTAATTGCCCACCTAACGATCAGATCTTTCGACCAAGAATTATTTGAACGTATTTTAAAAGGTGGGCAAGATGAATAAATTAGTTGATATATTTTGTGATGTCGATGATTTTTGTTATCAATTCTTATCTCAATGGGAAAAATACCTTGTTGAGGCTAGTGAGAGAAAAAGAAAACGTCAGTCAGTAATGTCTACTAGTGAATGTATGACTATTGTCATCGCTTTTCATCAATCAAATCATAGAGATTTCAAGAACTTCTATATCGGGTTAGTTCATCAATATTGGAAAGGATACTTTCCAAATTTACTTAGCTACACTCGATTTGTGAGCAAAATGCCTAGCCTAATCGCCCCAATGTGTGCCTATTTTCAATCTATCAAAGGTAAGCCGACTGGCATTGCTTTTGTTGACTCCACGAGTCTTAAAGTATGCCATAACATTCGAATTCCTCGCCATAAAGTCTTTGATGGTGTTGCGAAAAGAGGAAAAGGTACCATGGGATGGTTTTTCGGCTTCAAACTTCATTTATTGATTAACCATCTTGGAGAAATTATTTCGCTGAAAATCACAGCTGGCAATGTAAATGATAGGACTCCTGTACCTGATTTATGCAAAGAACTCTCGGGGAAATTGTACGCTGATAAAGGGTACATAGGTAAAAAGTTGAGTGAGAGCTTAAAGAACTCTGATGTCGATTTAGTGACTACCTCGCGAAAAAACATGAAAGCAAAAGAGATAAGTGCTTTTGATAAGGCTATGTTATCAAAGAGATACATTATCGAAACGATAAATGACCAATTGAAGAATATCTCTCAAATTGAACATAGCCGTCATCGTAGCGTGACTGGTTTCATGCTAAATGTAATTTCAGGCGTTGTGGCTTATTGTTTAAAAAAACAAAAGCCACGAATTAAGCTATCAGAATGTGAATTTGAACTAATCCTCGCTTAAAGCATGTTTTATCCAGAATTCAGGTTATTTAAAGAATGAAGCATCTGACCGATTAGCTCACGATTTTAACAACGCGAAAGCGGGTGAATCTCAATTTAAATAAAAAGCGATATACGGTGACACAATGCTAGGTAACTGACTCATCAATTTACCTAGCATTCGTTTATTAAAGTGTTAACTACGATATTTTAGCGGTCGAATCACTTCATCGAGCCCTTCAATTTTCATCGCTAAACATAAGGCCATTAGCTCCCCTAATTCTCCTTTTGGAAAGCCATTTTTACGCTCAAACCACAATAAATACTCTTCTGGTAAATCAATCAGCACTCTGCCGCCATATTTACCAAAAGGCATCTTCATTTGAGTTAATTTAACGATTTGTTCTTTTGTGAACATTTATAGGCACTCTTTTACAATTAAATGAAGTAAGAACGTCTCACGCTCAATGCTCATGCCTTTTTTATCACTGTTTATTAGAATATGTTCATTATGCGCAATGGCTTCATGAATATTAATCCAAACAGGACGCATTCCATTTCTGATTTCATAACTCTCATAGCTTGTTTCGCCAAGAGTCCTATCTGCATTACAGGTATAACAATAAGAAATCATATGCAATACATTACATTCATGTTTATACCAAGGTCGGAATTCTTCATATATACCAAAAGGCACAATGTTTGAAATATTTTTAGCCCCTGTTTCTTCTTCAATTTCACGTACTAACCCTGCAATTACGTCTTCACCTTCATCAATACCACCACCTGGTAAAGAATAATCATGATAACGCTCTGTATACAGTAGAAGAATCTCTTCTCCTTTTAAAATAATTGCTCTGGTTGCATTACGTTGAAGAATTTTCTGATTGTCTAGATGTTCTAGATCGGGATGCGTTGTAATATTTAAAATGCGCATAAAACTGACTAGCCTAATTGGAAAATACCTTAACATTATACGCAAATGAGAATTAGATGCAGCAATCAAATTAGGTGTTGAATTAAAAGCATATGAACAAGCCGAATGTAAAGACAATGTAAATAATGTGGTTTAAATCTATTTCTTTTAATTTTAATTTCATATAATTAAAGCTTAATAATAATGACAAGCCAAGGAAGCCTTATGTTCACAAAAAATAACTCAATAAAAACACTAATTATTGCCTCAACCCTGTTCGCTTCAACCTCTGTCTTAGCACATACCTTTAATGAAGCCGATAAAGCCATTGCTTACCGTCAAGCCGCATTCACTATGATTGCAGGTAATGTCAGTGAAATGGGTGAGATGATCAAAGGAAAGACAGATTGGAGTGACGCGATCTTTTCAAAACGCGCAAATCAATTATCACAGTTAACGTTAATGCCATTAGATGCTTTTTATGTAGAAGGATCTGATAAAGGAAAAACAAACGCATTACCTAAAGTATGGACAAACTTTCCTGATTTTGAATCGCGTTTAGCTCAATTTCAAGAAGATGCCGCCGCTTTAGCAAGTATCTCCGATAAAGGTGATAAAGACGCAATACGCAAAGCGTTTGGCAAAACAGTAAAAAACTGTAAGGCTTGCCACACCGATTATAAAGCAAAGTAATTAAAGGGAATTCATGAAAATCTGGGATAGTTTTATCCGAGTTTATCATTGGAGCCAAGTAGTTTTACTTGGCTCTCTTTGGTATACAGCGGACGAAGGATTAATGGAGTGGCATTTTGCGCTCGCCTATCTTTTAATGGTGTTTTTACTCACTCGTATTGTTTGGGGAATTATTGGCAGTGATACGGCAAAGTTCACTCATTTTATCACCTCGCCCAAGAAAGCGATTACTTATCTAAAAGCAAGAAAAGCATCACATGCGATAGGCCACAACCCTGCTGGTGGCTATATGGTATTAGGTCTATTTTTCTTACTTACATTACAATTAGTGACTGGATTATTTAGCAATGATGACATTCTCTCTGAAGGACCTCTAGCCTCTTTAGTGAGCTATGATACAAGTAGTTTTCTAACTACGATTCACCACCAAAGCTTTGATGTTTTACTTGGTTTTATTGGGTTGCACATTGCCGCTGTATTATTTTATCGTATTAAAGGCATTAATCTAATTTTACCTATGTTTACTGGGTCTGCGGATTTGACCGGAAATGCCCCCAAAATGAAACATACCTTAATAGCATGGTTAATTTTTGCGGTAATATTATCATTTGTATACTATTTTTGGGCAAGTGAAGTGCTAAACTACCTTTTTTAATTATTGAGTAGTAAATACATGACTCCTTTCTTAAATTGGTGGAATGCACTTCTGAATTTTCAAGAGAATGATTGGGTACAGAACGTACTCGTCATTACTCTGTTTAGTGCATTTTTATGGGTCGTATGGCGCATTGTAGTCAACCGTCTTCAACATATTACAAAAAAAACCTCATTACCTTGGGATGACGCGGTAATTACAGCGCTCTCCTCCCCAGTCAGTCTGATTATTTGGGTCTGGCCAGCAACTGCCTCGTTTAAAATAATGCTGTCAGGGCATTTAAAGTTAGTACCCGATTGGATCCCCACCCTTCAAGTATTCATTCTGGTTTGGGGTTTTATTTGGACCGCGTTACGGTTAACAACGTTAATTGAAAAACAAGTTCTTACCAATCAAAAACATGACATTACAACCGTTTTAGCCCTTGGGAAAGTCGTCCGCTTAATCTTTATTTCTCTTGGTTTATTATCATTAATGCAGGGGATTGGACTCAGTTTATCCGGTTTATTAACCTTTGGTGGCGTCGGTGGCTTAGTGGTCGGTTTAGCGGCTAAAGATCTCTTGTCCAACTTTTTTGGTGGAATGATGATCTATTTTGATCGCCCTTTCAAAGTCGGAGATTGGATCCGCTCTCCTGACCGCTCGATTGAAGGAACGGTTGAAACCATCGGTTGGCGTATGACGGTAATACGTACTTTTGATAAACGCCCTCTTTATGTGCCCAACTCCGTATTTAGTAGCATTGTGGTTGAAAACCCATCTCGTATGCTAAATCGAAGAATTAAAGAAGACATTGGTATTCGCTACGATGACATTAGCAATATTGAGCAAATTGTAATCGAAGTAAAAGCAATGCTTGTTAATCATGAAGGCATCGATTCGAATCAGACCTTAATTGTTAACTTCAATGGTTTTGGCCCTTCTTCATTAGATCTATTGGTCTACACTTTTACAAAAACGGTCAATTGGATTGAATACCACCATGTTAAACAAGATGTATTAATCAAAATTGGGGACATTATTGCCCAACACGGTGCAGAGATTGCCTTCCCGACTCAGACTCTAAAAATTGAACAATTACCGGCTAATTAATACTTTCTATTGAAGAAATTAGTCACTAACAAAAAAGGGCATTACACGTTTTGTGCAATGCCCTTTTTAATGTGGTATTAATCCGAATTATCTACCCTGTTAATACATTTTCTTCTGGGTATTTCACGCACGAAGATTCAGGTCTAGCTAACATATACGCTAATGTTAATGGCCCAATTCGACCAATAATCATAACAATAACCATAATAAATTTACCCGGTTCAGATAACTCCGCCGTTAAACCCGCCGTTAAGCCTACCGTTGCAAACGCTGAGATAACCTCAAACATGACTTTGTCAAAACCAGCATTTTCTGTCAGCATTAACGAAAACATAGCAATAGAAAGCAACAATCCACTCACGACAATAATAGCTAACGATTTAGTTACTATTGGCCAGCCTATCGTTCTTTTAAACATCACAACGTTTTTCTTCTGACGTAAAAAAGTCCATGTTGCCACTGCCGCTACTGTCACTGTTGATACTTTTAAGCCCCCCCCTGTCGATGTAGACCCAGCACCAATGAGCATTAATATAATCATAATAAATAACGCAGGTTGAGTGAACTGTGTTAAATCGACACTATTAAAGCCCGCAGTACGTGCACTCGCTGATTGGAAAAAAGCCGCCAACCATTGATCACCCACAGATAACGAAGCCAAGGTATTCGGATTATTATATTCAAGTACATAGAAAAATAACGTACCGATAAGTAACAATGTCGGCGTTGCTATGAGCATGATTTTGGTATGCAATTGCAGTCGACTGAATCCTTTAGAGCCATTTTTAACTAAATCAACAATAACCGTAAACCCAAGACCGCCCCCAATAAAGAGGAAAGACAGAGTAAATATAACAAGTGGATCGCTAACATACCCCATTAAGCTGTCTGAAAATAAAGAAAAGCCTGCATTATTAAACGCCGATATGGAGTGAAAAGCAGCATAGAACATACCTTTTGCCAGTCCTAACTCTGGTACCCAACGAAATGAAAGAATAAACATCCCAATTAACTCAGCCGCCAGTGCAAAGTAAATAATATTCTTAATTAATTTGCGTAAGTTTATCTTCTTCTCTTGCCCCAAGGCTTCTTTCGCTAACGCTTGTTGACGTAAACTTAACCTCAAACCAAAAACATACAGCAATACCGCTGACAATGTCATTTGGCCAAGACCACCAATCTGCATTAAAAACATTAAGACCACTTTACCACTGGTCGTGAAATGTGTACCAGTATCAACAACACCCAAACCTGTCACACTGATGGCTGAGGTTGCAGTAAATAAAGCGTCCATAAAGCTTAAGCCTGACACTGAAAATATCGGCAGTGTTAATAGCAAAGCAGAAGGCAACAGAATAGCCAAAAATGAAAAGAGAATGATCCTAGGTTCTGACCACTCTTTTGATTTTTGACTATTCTTTAACGGGAATAGACCACGTTTGGGTAAATAATTCATAATGTTCTGATTTTTTGTGCCAGTTTCACTTCTGGACCAACAATAATAAGAATATCTCCCATTTCTAATTCTTTACTGTATTCAGGCGCTGATATGATTTCAGGTCCGCGCTTAATGGCTAATATCTTCACGTCTGACATTTGACAAAAATCAAGCTGCCCTAACGATTTTCCCATATTTTGGCCACCCACCACAATTTCGGTAATAGCCAGTCCACTGCCTAGAAGATGGAAATCAAATACACGGCGATCGAGCATTTTCCTTGCGACTCGGATACCCATGTCTCTTTCAGGAAGAATAATATGATCAGCGCCGATCTTAGTTAAAATTTTCGCATGAAATTTATCATTCGCTTTCACCCAAACGGTTTTAACACCCGCTTCTTTAAGTACCAATGTGGTTAGGATACTGGCATTGATATCAGAACCAATGGCTACCATTACCATATCGTATTCATCTAATTTTAGCTCAGCAACGGTCTCTTCGCTCGCGCAATTTGCCACCACAGCGGTAGACACAAAATCAGTCGCTTTTTTTACTCGTTCTTCATTAATATCAACGGCTAAAACTTGTGAACCATATTGATGTAACTCTTCACAAACTGTTAAACCAAAACGGCCTAAACCAATTACAGCGTATTGTTTATTTTTTGCTTTCATCAATTTACTCACTTTTAATATCATAGATAAACTTGGTATATCATCCTCTTAGAAGACAATAACTTCAATTTAAAATAGAACCACTCAGAATGAAACCAATACTCTGTATTAAAGATAAGAACAGACCAAGCGTTTACGATTGCCTCTTTAGTTTCAACAGATTTCGTTATCAAGGATAAAAATAATGTACATTTCTGATAAAAAATGTGACATCAATCTCATGACACCTTAAAATATAGGCCTAAAATAGCGTCATATCGAACAAAAATGTTCAACAAATTTAGTTAAACTTGAATTTTTATACCTTATAGACTGGAGACCTTGATTATGGCTACACCACATATTAATGCACAAGTTGGTGATTTCGCAGAAACGGTTCTAATGCCTGGAGATCCACTACGAGCTAAATTCATTGCTGAAAACTTCTTGGAAGACGTAACTCAAGTGTGTGACGTTCGTAATATGTTCGGTTACACCGGTACTTATAAAGGTAAAAAAGTCTCCGTTATGGGTCACGGCATGGGTATCCCTTCTTGTTGTATCTATGTACACGAACTGATCGCGGAATTTGGTGTTAAAAATATCATTCGCGTTGGCAGCTGTGGCGCAGTACACGATGACGTGAAACTAATGGACGTTGTTATTGGAATGGGTGCTTCTACCGATTCAAAAGTTAACCGTATTCGTTTTAACAACCATGATTTTGCAGCCATTGCTGATTTTGGTTTATTAGAAACGGCGGTTGCTCAAGCTCGTAAACTTAATGTACCAGTAAAAGTAGGTAACGTATTCTCTGCGGATTTATTTTACTCTCCAGAAACTGATCTGTTCGACAAAATGGAAAAATTAGGCATCTTGGGTGTTGATATGGAAGCGGCTGGCATTTATCGTGTGGCAGCGGATCTAGGCGCAAAAGCACTTACTATCCTAACGGTATCTGACCACATAAAACGCGGTGAGAAATTAAGTTCAGAAGATCGTCAAAAATCATTCAATGATATGATGACAGTGGCACTAGAAACCGCCATTAAACTGTAGTCCTATCCTCAACGCCAGAACATTCTGGCGTTTTAAAAACATAAGGGGTGTCTAGTGCCAACTGAAAAACTGCCGTTGGCTGCTAAAGGGTTACAACTCAATTTTTGTAAAACATTGGCGTGTGACAATTTTGGTGATAGCGATGAACAACATTATTTAGTTCAACGCACAAACCCGAAGCGACCTGCATTAGTTTGTCGGAAATGTGGTGCTTTTCCTCCCTTAATCAATAACAATGAAGTATTGAACGAACTTGCACGTCAGCAAAAAGTGCAATGCCATTCTTTACCTGCTTGTAATAATTCCCATTGCTCTCACTTTGGTTTAGATGTTCTTACTCATCGTGAGCTTTATCATGCCTTCGGTTATAGTGGTGATCGTCAACGTTATCGTTGTAAATCTTGCGCTTCTACCTTTGTCGATAAATGGTCTGGTGAAAACCAAAAAAGCCCTATTCAACAAAAGATTTTAGGTTTTTTATTTACTGGGTACTCTGTACGCGAGATTTGCCGTCGTTTACATATAAATCCTAAAACCTTTTATGACCATATTAACCAAATAGCCAGTCGTTGCCGACGTCATATGTCTTTGTTTGATGTCCGTTTACAGCATGACAGAACCCAAATTCAATTAGCATCAAATGCCACCCCATTGCAGCCTCTAAGTAATAATGGGGTTTTCTGGTACTGTACAGCAGAAATGAGTTCAGGTTATCTCATCGCTCAACATATTAACTATTCAGAAAATGACCAACCTGGTAATCAGTTGGATCACGACCCGTTCTTACCCGAAGCACAATATTTATCGAATACCTTTATTGGTGAAGCCAATTCTCAATCAGCTATCGCCACAAACAGTATATTCAGCCGCGTAGACAGCAAATATCAAGAGATATTAGCCCGTGCAAATGTTGAAGATCCTTTAGGTAATTACGTCTCTTTAAATTACCCATCGAAAGGGGCGTTAATACGACCGCCTTATACGTCTTATGCTCATTATTTAGAAATCCAAGACGCTTTTTCACATTGTGATTCTATTGAAATTTATATGCCTCAAGAGCCTATGCTTCGATCGGCAGCAATGTCTGTTTTTCTTGAACGCATTAAAAACAACAATATTGATTTACTGTACGTCACTCAAGACGATGCTTTTCCTATTGAGCAAAGCGGCGAGAAAGTAGATATTCATCTTGTGGGTTGGTGGCGAGATCGCTGGGCTTTTACCGAAGTCTCAGGGCTACATAAAGGGATTTGCCATCTTAATGGCGCAGAGAACAATGAACAATATTGGTTAAAGCGTGCTTCTGCCACTTCAGCCGCTGATTATCAGCAACGTTTTTATAATCAATTTACAAGTTTAGTGAATGAACCGAGACGAAAACTTCGTCCGGCTAGCCTACTTCCTTTATTAGATATCTTTAGAGCATGGCATAATCTGTGTCATCAAGATAAACTAGGTACAACACCAGCACAAAAGTTAGGGTTAATTTCAAAACCCATTACACTTGCTGAATTATTAAGTTAGGAATAACAATGAGCTCGTCACCTTCTCAAGATCACACTGAAAACACCGATATGTTGACAGAAATCGCCATCCTTTATTATCAAGAAGGAGCGACTCAAGAAGAGATCTCGAAAAAATTTGGCTTATCTCGCGCTAAAGTCGGACGCATGCTTAGAAAAGCACGAGAAGAAGGTATTGTCGAAATTACCGTAAAATTTCATCCCGTTTATAGCGCACAGCTAGAACAAAAGTTGGTTGAAAAATTCAACTTAAAACGCGCATTGATTTCATTAGATCAACCCAATACCAGTGAACAACGCAAGCAAGTTGCCGCTCTCGTTAGCTCTTATTTAAACAATAACTTGCAAGATGATATGGCGGTTGCCGTTGGTCAAGGTCAAAATGTTGCTGCTGTCGCTGATCACGCTGGGATTGTCTCCCATCGTAATGCTCGATTCGTATCCGCTATCGGTGGTACACACCGCAGTGGTGATATTATTAACGCTGACCATATTTGTCGACGTTTAGCAAAAAAATACGGCGGAAGCAGTGAAACGCTTTACGCACCTGCGTATGTGAATGACCCGAGCCTTCGTTCTGCTTTTATGGAGCACGCAACAATTAAGGAAACACTGAACCAAGCCAGAAAAGCAGAGTTTGCATTGGTTGGGATCGGTGATATGGATGAAAACAGCCACATGGTTAAACTTGGCTTTTTTACGCCTAAAGAATTTGTAGAAGCGCGTTTAAATGATGGCATAGTGGGTGATATTGGCGGATTTGATTTCTTTAAATTAGATGGCAGTGATGCGGATACGTTAATGCGAGGAAGAGTTATTGGCTTAGAAATGGAAGATCTTCGTCAAATTCCAAACGTAGTCGCAATGGCAAGTGAAAGTCGCAAAGCATTATCAATCATGGGTGCATTAAGAACAGGTGTTATTGATGTTCTTGCCACAAGCGTTAGTTGCGCGATGGCCCTGCTTAATCTCGCAGAAAATGAACGCTAACTTATACAATATTCTATATGACAAGAGCACCTTAACAACAGTTTATACTTGACTCGCATATCCTTAATATACTTCGTGACATCAATGTAACGAGAGCATTATATTGGTACTACCAATAAGTAAGGATATTTGTGATTAACTCTAAAGATAAGATAATTACACGGCTTACTGCATTAGAGTTGACCGTAGAAAATGAATCAGAAGCGGCAAAATCAGAAGCTGAACAATTACTAACACTTTGCGAAGACATCAACTTCAAGTACGGCATCGCCTATTCTAAACTCATAATTTCAAATACTTACTGGCATTTAGTCCTTTATTCACAAGGACTAAAAATTGCTAAAGAAGTCCTACAGCTTCATCAAGAATTAGAAGATGATGACCTATTGCCCTCAATATTACACACACTCGCTTTGCATTCTTGGGGAGAAGCCAAACTCTATACAGCTCAGAACTATTGGATTCAAGCGTTAGAGCAAGCCTCTTTATTAGGAAACTATCAAATTGAAATTGAGGCATTAATTGGTCTTGGCAACGTTTGGCGTATGACAAACAATTTAGCACAAGCAAACTCTACCCATTATATTGCTGCTCAACGGGCTAATTTTTATCGTATTCCTCATCTAGAGGCAAAAGCTTATATATTACAGGCATGGGATAACTACTTACTTCACCACCATAAAGAAATGCTGCCCATTCTTCTAAAAGCGGAAGAATTATTAAAAGACAATACGAATCTAACATGGAAAGCGGAAATCTATGACTTTAGAGGACTGGCATTTTTAGGCCTCAATGATCTAACCTCAGCTCAGCAATGCTGTCTCTATTCAAACCAACTGGCTAAGCAACATAATTTAATATGGATGAAGGCACATTCAGCAATCTGTTTAGCTCGGATAGAAACGGCAAAAGGTAACTTTACGACGGCGTATGAATTATTAACCAAAGCCGAAATATTATCAGAACAATTCGATAAAGGTGAGTTACGCTCGCAAATATGCCTTGAGCAGTCACGCGTTGCTGAGTTAACCAATGACGATGAGCAAGCACTCTATTCTTATAAACGCTATCGCCAATATGAAATAACACTTTTACAAGAACAATCCAATAATCTCGGACGTGATAAATCCAATACCTCTAAAAAACAGTTAGACATCCGAGCCATAAGATTAATCAATCGAATTAAAGACCAACTTGAATATAACAGTCTTTCTTCACTCACCTACCTAATTCCCGTAGATAAATGGCAGCAGAGGCTTCATGACATTAATTCATCACTAATGAGCACTCAATATCATGTTGTTGTGATTACTGATCCATCAAAAGAAAAAATAAGGAATATCACGTTATTAAGTCATCATTATTGTAAATATGGCGATGTTCTAACACGTTTAAATGACACCGAAATTGGGTTATTACTTGCTAGATCGTAACAATAACCGACACACTCTTACCGTTTAAAAACTCGCTCGGACTCAGAAAATTTAATGTCTTTCTAGGTCGAGAATTAATCAAAAACTCTGCCTGTTTAATCTCTTTTGCAGTAAGTTCTCCAATGGCCATTCCCTTTGGGAAAAAACGTCTTAGTAAACCATTGGTATTTTCATTCAAACCTCGTTGCCAAGAATGGTAAGGTTTAGCAAAATAAATGTCACAGTTCAGATGCTTAGCTATCTTAGCATGACCTGCGAACTCTCCGCCATTATCAAATGTGATTGTTTTGCAAAGCTCTTTAAAGGGCTTCATCATGCGATTTATCCCGCGAGTAACGGCCTTTTTGGATTTATTGCGTACTTTGCACGTAACTAATAGCTTAGACACTCGTTCTACCATCGTTACTAAATACCCGTCTTGACCATAAACAGTGTCACCTTCCCAGTGACCAACCTCAGATTTATCATCGACAATAGCAGGGCGTTGAGATATATCAATGCGGTTAGGAATGAGTCTTGCTCCTGCTTCTACACCTTTGCGTTGTTTGTATTTTTTGCCTTTTCGAGCAAGCATCCTTTGCCACTGCTCTCTTTTAATTGCGTTGTAAATAGTACTGCAACATATTGTATTTTCTATTTTTTCTCTACGCATTCGTCCAGATATTTGCTCTGGGCTCCAACCAAGCTGAAGATATAGGTGAATTATTTTTTTATTCTTTTGGCTGCATTTTGTGTGCTTAATCGAAAGTGTTCTTTTTTGGAAAGCGTGTTTATGCGCTTGCTCGGCAGAATAGCTTCCAGCAGGACAACGTCGTAGTTCCTTTGAAATGGAGCCATTGCTCCGTTTTAATTTTTGTCCTATTTCACGAGCAGAAATACTATGTGTATTCCACGCTTCAATCTGGTATCTTTCACCTAGTGTCAGTTGCTTATATTGGTATCCCATGGGGTTACCTTAGTTGATTGTGTGAGAGCTTGAAGCTTATAGGCAACTGACTCTCAAATCTATACCAAAGTGTGTCGGTTATTCTTGGAACCTAGGCTTCACGCAGAAACCAACGTGTGTTTAGAAATAATCCATTCTTTATCTATCAGTTTATCAACTTATCCATGGCATCGATATTCAAACAGTACTTCGGTCCCCGAAGTGAGCTATTTTAACATTATCGAATATTTATCAGAATCGATGGTACAAGAAGTATTATAATTAAGGGTTCGTATGGATACATTCTTAGATCGTATACAAGAGCAAGGAATTGATCTTTCTGTCCTCTCCCATTCTCAATCATTGGTTCTTTGGTATCACATACTAGAACACATGGCAGAGAGCAATGAAGAAAAAGCCTACGCATTATTTATGTGTTCAGAATATGAAGTAAAAGCGGATCTTACAGAAAAAAGTATCTGCCATTTACAACGAGCATTAACATTATTAGTTCTACCTACTCATATTGATCTTATTTTACAAATTTACTCTTCATTGAGCTATCGTCACATTGATTTTGGTAACTATCAAAACGCCTTATCGACTTTAGATAACCTCTCTAAAATTGCTGTTGAGCATGGGAAAAGCGAATTTTACATCCAATCAATTCTGGGTATTGGTAATCTTTGCTCCATTTACGGCGACCACTTAAAAGCGCTCCGTTACTACCAAAAACTAGAATCTCTCAGTCATATAATAGAAAGCCATAATTTGGCTTTGCGTTATCGCTTATACATGATTGCTTGTCTCCTTGATCTCAATAGACTCTCCAAAGCGAATAAACTGCTTAAAGAGTGCCTCGTCATACAATACCTCGTTGATGATCCTCAATTAGCCCCTCAAGTGGCTTTATATTCAGCAAAATTATTGCGCCTAAAAAATAAGCCTCAACTCGCTTTAGATCAACTAATCTCTTTTAAAAAAGAATGCAAGTACGCCAAAATCTCTTTTCCTTGGCTAAATAAATTGTTTGCTATCGAAGCCGCTAACTGCCTTATCCAGCTGCAACGAGGGGAAATGGCAGAAGTGATTATCAATCATCAAATTCGAAGAACATCAAAATATTCTAATGGTTATTACATTCGCCAATTGTTAGATATAAAAAGTAACGCCTTGGCTTCATACGGCAATTTTTCTGATGCACTCACGTGTGAAAAAAAAGCGCAAAAATTAGCCGTCGATATTATTCACTCTTTTCCGATCAATAAACTTGGTGGGCATGCTCTCAGACGTTTATTTCATTTAGAATTGCAGTTACGCCTTAGTATTTCAGAATCAGAAAACATTGAATTGAAAAAAGTGTCTGTTCAGCAAAAAAATAAGGTCAAAAAATTACAAAAAGACGTACAGCACGATAGCCTCACAAAGCTCTATAATCGTCGCTGGTTTGAATCTGCGTTTATAAAAAAAATCCTTCCGACGATCAAACATTATCAACTGCTTATTATTGATATTGATGACTTTAAATCCATCAATGATGAATACTCACACCTAACCGGGGATGTCGTATTAAAAAGACTTGGGCGGATTTTACAGAAAAACTTAGATAATTCACATTATGCTCTTCGATACGGTGGTGAAGAGTTTCTATTGATTATCCCATCAAACGACCTAGAGGTAGGGCGACGCATTGCAGAGCAGTGTAGAGAGCTTATCGCCAACGTTAGTTGGAAACATATTCTCAATGATAGAAGTATTACGGTAAGTATTGGCCTTGCTATAAATACAAATAGCGAACCTTGTAAATCTACGTTTCTGCGTGCAGATAAAGCATTGTACAAAGCAAAACGCTCAGGTAAAAACAAGGTATGTATTTACTAAAGTAACGATACTCTTTTGCAGATGTAAAAAAACCAGCTCATGGCTGGTTTTTTCTAATAGAGCATTTATTAAAAAGAAACTAACGGCGTAAACCCATGTCTCTCTGTAAATGCTCAGATAATTCTGATGTATAGTGCACGGATGTTACTTGGCCTTTACCAAATAATACATCAATACAATGAGCAATCAGTCCTTTGAAACTTACTGAATAGGCCTTCTTTTCCAAAGAAGAAGTAGCGATGTTATTAACGTTCATTGCTGCTTGTGCCATGATTGCCTCACTTAAAAATAAAAGTCATTTAAATTTTGATGCCGCAATAATAGAACTATATTCTTTACTCAAAAAATGACATTTTCTTCAAAGTAATATTAGTTTTACTAATGCAAACGTTACATCGATACCTATTCATAATAAATGCTTAAAATAAGAACTAAAATCAAATAAAGTGAATAAAAATCAAAATAAAAGCCAATTTAAGACTCCGTTTATTCAAAAATTAATTTACCAACATAGTTTGGTTTAAAAGAGTTAAATAAGTAAAATTAATGTTAATAAAAAGCCTTCTACAGAATAGAAGGCTTTTTTATTATTACTTACCAACCAGAAAATGGCACAAAGTAAACCAGTACTGACCACGCAACAACCCAACCGACTGCTAGTAATCTATCAGACCAATTACTATCCATAATATTCCTTTGCTTAAATCTATGAATTAATTCCATATTTATAAAAGCAAATTTTATGCCATTACATCATCGCTTTGTCATTTCTATGGTATTTATTTAAATATTCTTTTGGTTTAGTCAGACTTGAGTAATGCTGCAAATAATCAATAAAGCAATCAGCCATAGAATGTTCGGTAATATGCACACCCTTTTCTTTATTTAATAAAGGTTCATACCCCTCTTTACCCTTTATGGTGTAAGCGGTTGATGTGCCAAAATAAATTTGTTCATCCAATACTGGTTGCCATCCATTCACTTCATGATAAATACTCAATTCAGTAATACGCTTTCCACTGGGCTTACTTGCGTTATAACTGTACTTTAGCTGTGAAACGTAAGGATAACTCCCAGAGCCAGTACCAATAACCCCGTTATCCGTAGCATTATCAATTGCGCCCTCAATTGCCGCTTTCAAGTACTTTCCTTTCACACTGTAAATGGCAATGGGTATGGCAAAAGGCAATACATTTCCGGCGATATCCGCGTAAGTAATTGCCCCTTGGTTAAGACCGGCACGAACTCCACCTGCGTTATGCATTGCGAATTGAACGCGGTGATCCACTTGATGCGCTTTAGAGTAGAAAGATTCGACCACCCATGGTGCTATATCACTTTGACCTAGTTCATTAGGTACACGGCGGTGAGTTAAATCGTCTAGACACTGCCCTATCACTTGGCTAGAAAGACGCTCAACTTCTCCACGATATTTTTCAATTAACAGTGATTCAATATTTTCATCTTTTTGACAAAATTGTGCATGTGAGAAATCTGACAGTGATTGCTTTACATCAGTTAACGCTCTTAACGGTAAGGGGGTCTCGCACGCTTTATCTTGATAGGCGACATCATCTAATAACAGTAGATTATTACCATTGAAATGGATCAGCTCCCCACCGTTAGAATACTCAAGGTCACAATAGCCCAACGCTAACGCATGACACCCAGCTTGGACAATATACGTACCATTCACTTTCTCACCATACTGATCTCGAGTTTCGAGCCCAATACTTTCATAGTCACCTTGTAATACATGACTGTGTCCACCAATAATAAGATCAATGCCGGATATTATCTCCGCCAACGCTTTATCGGCTTCATATCCTAAATGACTCACAATCACCACGTTAGTTATGTTCTTACTTGCCAAATAATCAATCGTATTTTTAGCGACTTCCACAGCATTAACAAACGGAGTATCTGGATCTGGACTAGCAAGCAGAGACATACGATCTATCGTTAAACCAAAGATGGCAATTGACGTTAAACCGACATGTTTAATCATGTATTCTGCGATTTTTAATTCCGGATTATATTTTAATATACGCTCACAAAATTTTACGCCATGCCCTTTGGTCTCATCTTCTTGGCTAAGATCCCAATTCCCCATCAAAATAGGGAAATCAGTGTTCGCAATAAATTCACTGACGGGTTGGTTGCCAAGATCAAACTCGTGATTACCTAAAACCATTCCATCAAGCGGTAATTGATTTAATAAATCGGCATTGGCTACCCCTTTATATAAAGAGAAATATAAAGTGCCTTGGAAGCAATCACCAGCGTGAAAGAAAGCCGTAGCAGCGCCACATTCTGTTGCTTCTTTTATCAAATGCGATGCTTGATATGATATCCGAGAGAAACCACCACATTTAATATAATACTTCCCATGGTCGGCTGAATTTAATGCAATAACAGACTCATCAAAATAGGAGTGAGTATCATTAATATGCAGTATTCTGATTGTTTGATTATTTATTGCGCACATTAACTTGGTTCCCTAATAATAACGATGTGTTTCAAAAGCATGATACCCCTTAGGCTCTAAACAATTCAATAAGTGTGACTGTCATAGTGCTTTGTTTTTATTACTTGCTATATAGTTATTTATGACAACTCTCTTTAATGAGGAAGGTTATATGCTTTTAGAACGTATTGAAGTTTCAGGATTTCGTGGCATAAAACGCCTATCTCTTTCTTTTGAACAACTCACCACTCTGATAGGTGAAAATACATGGGGCAAATCATCATTACTTGATGCCCTATCTATCGCTCTGCCTATTTCAGGGGAGCTGCATCAATTTTCGTTAACTGACTTCCATCAAGACCATTCCATCTCTTACACTCAAGATCAGCACATTCAAATCATCATTACTTTTCAGACCACAGAAAAAAATGAATACAGAGCTGGCCGCTATAGAAAACTCGCTTCATTATGGCAACCAGATGAAAACAGCCACGCACAACGTATTTATTACCGTATTAGTGCAACAAATAATGACGGAAAAATAACGGCATCCCATTCTTTTTTAGATAATAAAGGCCGTATTCTTCGTTATCATAAAATTCATATGCTTGTGTATGAGCTTATTCGCTTACACCCTGTCATTCGTATACGCGACGCCAGACGGCTTCACCCAGATGGAGACACGGCGCCTTTACCTGATGATCGCATTGAGCGACGTATAAATAATACCTGCCGCCGTCTACTTACCTCTCCTGGTCAAGTTAGCAGTGGTGAAATAAAAAGTGCTCTCCATTCAATGCAAGCGTTAGTCGAGCACTACTTTGCATTTAAAAATCATAATCGACATACACAACATCGAATTCATGATGATCTCTTCTTTGGCCAAAAAACCGAAGGTATCTCATTAACCCAATTTATTAATCAAAACAAAAGCAAACAAACCAAACTATTATTGCTTGGTTTACTTAATACGTATTTAAGAGCAAAAGGACCGAATGTCCTCAAACCATCAGCTCGACCTCTAATGATTGTGGAAGATCCCGAGGGGCGATTACACCCAACCCAACTAATACAAGCATGGACATTGCTTAATCATATTCCCATGCAAAAAATATTAACAACAAACAGCAGCGAGCTACTGAGTACCGTTCCCCTTTGCTCTATACGTCGTTTGGTTCGAGAATCTGACTCTACCTCTTGCTATTCAGTCTCTCCGACCTGCCTTTCTAAAGACGATTTACGCCGAATTACTTTCCATGTCCGATTCCAACGATCAAATGCCTTATTCGCTCGTTGTTGGTTATTGGTTGAAGGGGAAACTGAGGTTTGGTTGTTTAATGAAATGGCACGAATTTTAGGTTATAACTTAGCAGCAGAAGGCATTCAAATCATCGAATTTGCACAATCAGGATTAAAGTCACTCATAAAAATCGCGAAAACCTTACACATTGAATGGCATGTAGTGACCGATGGTGATCCCGCAGGGAAAAAATACGCTTTTGCGGTAAAAAGTCAGTTAGATAATGAACACCAACGCCACCGTTTAACTGAGCTTCCACACAAAGATATTGAGCATTATTTATATCACCATGGTTTTGAGCCCTTATTTCGAGAGCTTTCAAATACATCAGTAGATCAACCTGTGCCGCCCAAAAAAATCATTATAAAAACACTAAAAAAATACGCTAAGCCTGATTTAGCCTTGGCGATAGTGCAATACTGTGAAGATAATGGACCCGAAAGTATTCCACTCCTTCTACGTTGGACACTAAAACGAACATTAACCATGGCAAAAGGCCAAGGCTAATGTTCGTTTTATAAGAAACAAAAAAAACGCCAACAACTTCTCAGTTATTGGCGTTTATTTATTGATAAGATGTCGTGTTATTTATTACGACGAGCAGTGACTGCATTCGCAAGTTGATGAAGTACTGTTTCCGTATCATCCCAACCAATACAAGCATCAGTAATAGATTGGCCGTAAGTTTCAACTTTGCCATTAACAAGATCTTGACGACCTTCCACTAGGTGACTTTCAATCATCACACCAAAAACAGCGTCTTCACCGCCAGAGATTTGGCCACAAACATCATCCGAAACAATCATCTGACGCTTAAAGTCTTTTGAGCTATTAGCATGACTGAAATCAATCATCACTTTCTCAGGTAAACCAGATGCCGCAAGTTGCTCTTTAACTGGTTTTACATGTGCAGCGCTGTAATTTGGCTCTTTACCACCACGTAAGATGATATGGCAATCAGGGTTACCCGCGGTTTCAATAATCGCAGAATGACCGTATTTAGTTACTGATAAGAAATGGTGAGAAGACCCAGCAGAGCGAATCGCATCTGTTGCTATCTTGATATTACCATCAGTACCATTTTTAAAACCAACAGGACAAGACAGGCCAGAAGACAATTCACGGTGAACTTGTGATTCTGTTGTACGAGCACCAATCGCACCCCAACTGATTAAATCAGCCATGTACTGTGGTGTGATCATATCAAGAAACTCACCCGCGGTTGGCAGTCCCATATCAGTAAGATCAAGCAAGAGCTTACGTCCCATACGAAGGCCATCATTCAGTTTAAATGAATCATCCATGTATGGGTCGTTAATTAGACCTTTCCAACCAACGGTTGTACGAGGTTTTTCAAAATAAACACGCATAACAATTTCAAGGCGATCGCCTAATTCATCACGCAATGTTTTTAACTTAGCGCCATATTCTAGTGCGGCTTCAGTATCATGAATTGAACACGGACCAATAATAACAAGTAGACGGTCATCGTCACCTTGTAGAATATTATGAATTGATTGACGAGATTCAAACACCGTCTTAGCAGCAGTATCTGTCGCAGGAAATTTTTCTAAAATCGCAACAGGGGGTAAAAGTTCTTTTACTTTGTTAATTCGTACATCATCAGTTTGATACATTATTATGCTTCCGTCTATTTATGCAGCATATACTCTGTATACTGCATGTTTATTCTCCATCCTGTTAACGTAACGTGTCTTCTTCTGTTGTGCAATGGTTAATTTAATATAAATAAGTCTCTCAGTTAAGATTTAACCTCAAGTGTACATAACACCCAATATTGTTTAAAATTCATCCACCAAAAAAGATTCACTTCTTTAGCCTTATGAATATGTTAGAGTAAGTTTAAGAACTAAGAAAAAGGATGTATTGTGAGCCGTCAAAATACACAGACTAACTCCGTGATTACTTTTAAACACGTAGAAAAGTATTATGATCAATTCCATGCTTTAAAAAACATTAACCTCTCTATCGCTCAAGGCGAAAAAGTGGTTATATGCGGCCCTTCTGGTTCTGGTAAATCCACTCTGATCCGCTGTATTAATACGCTAGAATCCATTGAATCTGGAGAGTTATCTGTTTTTGGTCAAACCGTGTCAACAAAGCAGCAGTCTAAAGGTCAAATTGGCATGGTGTTTCAACATTTCAATTTATTCCCACATTTAACGATATTAGAAAACCTGACACTAGCACCCATCAAAACCTTAAAACTCTCTAAAGCTGAAGCCAATAAACGTGCCTTGCATTATTTAGAGCGCGTTAACATTGCAGAGCAGGCGAATAAATTCCCCTCTCAGCTCTCGGGTGGTCAGCAGCAACGTGTCGCCATTGCTCGCTCATTGTGCATGGAACCGAAAATTCTGTTATTTGATGAACCAACTTCCGCGTTAGATCCTGAAATGATCAGTGAAGTCTTAGATGTTATGTCAAATCTGGCAAAAGACGGCATGACCATGGTCTGCGTTACTCATGAAATGGGATTTGCTAAAAAAGTGGCTGACCGTGTTGTTTTTATGGATGAAGGTGAGATTATTGAAATCGCCGAACCAAATGAATTTTTTGAACACCCAAAACATCATCGTACTCAAACGTTTTTAAACCAAATCTTGAGCTACTAATATGCGCAACTTTATCAACATATTGCAGCCCGTATTTTCCGCTTTACTCCAAATCGCCTTTATTACTCTTGGATTATTCTGGGTATTAAATAGCGGAGCTGAAGCCATGAATTATCAGTGGCAATGGGACCGAGTACCTGATTTCCTCTTTTTTTACGAAGACGGTGAATGGTTTCCAGCTGAATTAATCGAAGGCTTATTGGTTACGTTACAAATCTCAGGGTTAAGCGCAATAGCAACCTTCCTGATTGCCCTTATTACGGCCTTACTACGCTTATCTGATTCTGTCGTTGGCCGTTCATTGGCCAAAGGTTATATTGAGTTAATTCGAAATACGCCCTTATTGGTGCAAATCTATTTACTTTATTTTGTATTTGGCCCTTATTTAGGATTAGAACGATTCTCTACGGCTATCCTTGCTTTGGCTCTATTTCAAGGGGCTTATACCGCAGAGATTTTACGCTCTGGTTTGGTCAATTTACCTAAAGGGCAATTTGAAGCCTGCCGCTCACTTGGTTTATCTTCTTTTAATAGCTATCGATACATTATTCTTCCTCAAGTGATTCAAAAAACCTTACCTTCACTCACTAATGAATTAGTTTCTTTAGTAAAAAACTCTTCTATAGTCAGTGTGATGGCAATTTTTGATTTAACAACGGAAGGACGAAACATTGTCGCAGATACCGCAATGCCATTCGAAATTTGGTTCAGTGTCGCCGCTATCTATTTATTAGTTACACTCAGTCTCTCTGGGCTATCGGCCTGGTTAGAGCATAAAATGCATAATTCACATTAATGGAGAACACACAGCATGAAGCGAATATTATTATCTTTTGTTAGCCTATGCCTACTTTTTAGTAGCTCGGCCTTTTCAGAATCAATGACACCCAATGTAGATAAGATAAAAGAACGTGGCACACTTAAAGTAGGTCTCAGTACTTTTGTCCCTTGGGCTATGCGTGATACGCAGGGTAATTTGATCGGTTTTGAAGTTGATGTTGCGAAACGCCTTGCTAAAGACTCTGGCTTAGACATTGTTTTCATACCTACAGCATGGGATGGCATTATTCCTTCTCTGATCTCAGGAAAATTCGATGTGATCATTGGTGGATTAACCATTACTGATGAACGAGCAAAAAGTGTTTTATTTACGACCCCTTATTCACACTCTGGTGTACAAGTTGCTGCAAATAAAAAATTAACGGAAGGCTTTACTCGTGAGCAATTCAATTCTCGCCGTGTAAAAATTGCCGTTCGTCGTGGTGCCGTTACCGTTGCCGCCGTTAGAGAAAGCTTCCCTAAAGCAAAAGTCCTTCAATTTGATGATGATGCCCAAGCGTTTCAAGAAGTATTAAATGGCAATGCTCATGCGGTTGCTGCTTCAACACCAAAACCAGAGTTTGATGCTATCAAATATTCTGATGTGCTTTACCTTCCTTTCAAAGAGCGCCTTTCTGAAGGAAATGAAGCTTTTGCTGTACGTTTAGGCGAAGATGATAAAAAAGCATTTTTTGACCAATGGATTAAAGACCGAACTGAAGATGGTTGGTTAAAAGAACGCTACGATTATTGGTTTACTAGCCTAGATTGGCAGTCACAAATAGCGAACTAATGCCAATGCAGCAAAGTAAACATTTTTCACTAAATCGATTAGATTGGATACTACTGGCCATTGTTGCTGGTAGTGTCTCATGGTTATTTCTCAAAGACAGTGGATCATTGACCTACCATTGGCAATGGTCCAAAGCCATTTCTTTACTCTTTACCAGTAAATCTGATGGCTCTCTGCCTTATTTTTTTGATGGGATAATTTCCACATTACGTTTAACGTTTTTGGGAATGATCTTTGCTGTGTTGTTTGGTACTTTATTGGGATTGGGCCGTCGCTCTAACATCACATTTATTCGTGCCCTTTCGAACAGTTATATACAACTGATTCGAAATATTCCTCCCCTTGTTTTTATTTTCATCTTTTACTTTTTTATTGCTAATCAACTTGTGCCTTTATTTGGTTTAGAGCATCTATTACGAGAGCACAGTGGCAATATTAACCCACTTCAGTCCGTTCTATTCGGCCCTGCGTCTTTATGGGAAAATCTAATCTCAGGGGTACTTTGTATTGGAATGATCTCTGCTGCTTATATCGGCGAAGTGGTTCGTTCAGGATTAGACGCAATACCAAAAGGACAGCATGAGGCAGCAAGAAGTTTAGGCTTATCAACTTGGCATCGTTATCGCTATATTATTGCACCCCAAGTGTTTAAAGTGATCATCCCTCCTCTTGCAGGTCAGTGTATTTCGTTAGTGAAAGACTCTTCTATTATATCCCTAATATCGATACAAGAATTAACCTTTGTTGGTACTGAAATTGCGAACTCAAGCGGAATGATCTTTGAAATTTGGACCGTGGTTGCTCTCTGTTATTTCATTCTTTGTTTTAGCTTATCTCGCCTGTTCTCGTATTGGGAATCAACAACAGAAAAAGCTCAGGGCTAACCTGAGCTTTTATCTACACCATAATCAACATTTAATGTTATACCGTAAATTTATCCATGATTTTTTCTTGGTTGTTTACGAGTTCTACCTGTTCATTAATCGCTGTTCCTGCGTTTTTAGAAGCGTCATGCACAACAATCGAGAGATCTTTAATGTTCACCGTTTTACCATTCATCTCTTCTGCAACATGGCTTTGCTCTTCTGCTGCGGATGCGATGTGAATATTCATGTCATTGATCAGTTGTATTGTTTCTCTGATCTTTCCTAATGCATTTGCTGTCTGCTTCGCAGTTTCAACAGTTGACTCTGCACTATCTTGACTGCTCGACATCGCAGAAGACACTCTAGACGCCCCTGATTGTAATTGCTCAATCATTGTCGCTATTTCAGTGGTTGATTGCTGTGTGCGCTTTGCAAGCGTTCTGACTTCATCTGCCACAACCGCAAAACCACGTCCTGCCTCACCCGCTCGTGCTGATTCTATCGCCGCATTCAATGCTAATAAATTGGTTTGTTCCGCAATATCATTAATCACTCGTAAGATAGTACCAATGCTATCCGTTGCTTTCTCTAAGCTCTCAACCTCAACTACCGCTTGATTGATAGCCCATGAATGGCTTCAGTAGTTTGTCCAACGACACTCATGCCATGCTCTGTCGCGATATCAGCCTGTTTAGCAAATTCTGCAGCACTCTGTACATTATTGGCGACATCAACCGACGTTGCAGCCATTTCATTCATTGCCGTAGCCAGTTGTTCAAGCTCCATCATCTGTGTATTCATCGCATTAGACGACTCTTGCGCCCCTGCTGAAATTTGCTCTGTACTTTGCATTAACTGATGGCTTAATTGTTTTGTTTCTGTCACCTGAGTTTGTAAATTAATAACAAATTGATTAAACCCTTCCGCTAAAGGCGCAAATTCTGCATCTATCTTTGTATCAAGACGCTGAGTCAAATCCGCGTCGCCTGAACTGACATTTTGAATCGCTTTATTTAAATCCTGAATAGGACGAATCAATTTTGTTATAAATACAAGCATCAACAGAATAGATAAAATAATCGCAATCACAGAGTAAATCACCGAACTATTTCGTAATTCATTCACGTATTCAAATACTTTATTTTGGTTCAGAACAACACCAACAGACCAATTTTGCCCTTGAATCGGCGTAAAATCGATATTGTAAGGAATTCCCTCTATTTCTATTTTTTGTATTCCTTCACGAAGACTCACTTTTGGTAAGAACGATGACATGCCTTTGCCATTAAATTTACGGTTAGGATGCGCAATGACCGTTCCATCGTTATCAACGATAAATAAATAACCAGCATCAAACAACGCTACCTGATTAACTAACTCAGCTAACGAACCTAAACTTAAATCAAAAAATATTGCACCAGAAAAAACGCCATTTTCTTTTACTGGCGTTCCAACTGAAACCAATATTTGCCCCGTTGCCGCGTCTTCATAAGGAGCCGTGATAATGGTTTTTCCTTGCTGCTTTGCCGCTTTATACCAACTACGCGTTTTAGGATCATAATTCACAGGTTTCCACGATGGATCATTACTCATAAAGTCACGACCATCTTCAAATCCAATTCCTGCTAAAATAAACGCTTGTTTCATTTGCGGCTGATTTAATACCTTCTCAATACCTGTCTCACTCGAATCACTCTCTATCATTCGAGTGGCATACTCTGCTAGTAATGTCTTACCTGAAAGTTCAGAACTAACCGTATTGCGCACCCCATTTACAATTTCTAAAATACTGGATTCAACCTGACTCTCTACTTCTTGTTTCATATTGATGTATTGAACAGTACTTAAAACAGCGAGGGTTCCTGTCATTATCAGCGAAAATGCCGCGATTATTTTATGTCTAAACTTCATTAATATTTCCTATATACAGCAATTGAACAATAGGCGCCTACGGCGCAAATCAAAAGGACTCAACCTCTTCCATTGTTGCCAATAAATCGTTTATCCTATCGCCATGCACGCATATAAACCCCTGAAACAATTATTTAATAGTCAAAATAACTGGCTTAAATTTCTTCATAATAACAAAGCTAACCTAAGAGCGGTCGTGATTGAAAATGTCACAAAGATGCTGTCCTGTGGGACAGCGGCTTTTGGCTCTCGCGAATATCATTGTTGCAACCCTGACTGTACCCATATCAAATATATTCACCAAACCTGTAAATCTCGAGCGTGCAGTAGCTGTGGCATGAAAGCCACAGAGCGATGGATACAAAAGCAACAACATGTCTTCCCTGAATGCGAATATCAACACATCACCTTTACCCTTCCAAACACGCTATGGCCTATCTTTCGTCATAACCGTTGGCTGTTAAATAAATTATTCAAATGTGCTGCAAACATTCTGCTGGGATGGGCAAAAGATAAAGGAATAGATGTCGGTATCTTTTGTGCTCTTCATACTTACGGTCGAAAACTGAATTGGAATACGCACTTACATTTATCGGTCACTCGTGGGGGAATTTGTGAACGTACCGGTTTATGGAAACCCATTTACTTCCAAATGAAAACGACAGAGCCTTGTTGGAGAGCGGCTATCGTCAGTTTATTGGGTAAGGCTTATTATGAGCTTGATTTATCAAGCGAAGAATGCCCCTATATCCGTAATAAAACGGATTGGTCACGCTTTTTAAGCAGTCAATATAATCGTCGTTGGAAGCTTCATTTTGCTAAAAAGACAAATAATGTAAAACCGACGATGAACTATCTTGGTCGGTATTTAAAACGGCCCCCAATTTCAGCGTCACGTTTAAGTCATTACGCCAAAGGCGGAATGATAACGTTTAATTATTTAGACCATCGAACAGGAACAACAGACAGCCTAACATTATCACCAGAAGAGATGATAAGACGGATAGTAGAGCACTATCCTGATAAACATTTCAAGATGATCCGATACTACGGTTTTTTATCAATGCGTCGTCGTGGAGAAGCTCTGCCTAGAGTTTATGCAGCTTTAGGTATGACAATAGAAGCTGAGCCGAAAATGCCAGGGTATGCCGCAATGTTAAAAGGATATGTAAAAGTAGATCCGTACGAATGTATTTTATGTGAAAGTCGTCTGGTGTTTACGAATTTCCGAGTCGGAAATTCGGTCAATGATTTAGTCACCCATGCGATAGTTCAGTCAGAATTGAGGGCAGCATAATAAGGTTTGTAGGATAAGTGTATCTAAAACTCATGAAATAGGGCTAAAACAGTTATAAAATCCCCGATAATTATATTTTCGATACCTTTTAAAAAAACAGCGATGGTGAAATTGGCTTTTTTAGACGGGCCAATGCTAACTCAGCAACATTCAAATTCCTTACCTTAAATAGTAGGTATAAAAAATATCATCGCATTACCTTATTTATGCGGTCAAAGTTACATTAACAATTTTGCAACAGCTGTCTCACTATTTAAAACGCATAAAAAAACAGTCACTCGATTAAAGTGACTGTTTTAAATGGTTCTTTATTGACATTACTATTTATTATTCAATGGCTTGGATTTCATCGAGTTTCTTTGTATTAACAGTAAATACTCTAAAGATAAAAATAGTATTCATCATTGATAAGACGACTTCACATACAGAAAAAACGAAAGAGAGCGCTGTAGATTTCAAACCAATTAATGCAAAACCATATTCAACCGCCCACATTAAGCCTGTTGTAAAACCAAAGATAATCACTAACCCTTTAAACAGAATCCAATAGTTGTCTTTTGTCTCATGCCAACCGAGCTTAATCGAATCAATGGCCTTTTCTTTATATAATACACAATAAATTTCAGTGAATGAAAAACGTGCCATCAAATACAGTCCAGGCAAGATTAATGCGATAAAGCCCATTAACACTGCAGCACCTAAAATCATATTCATGAGAACAAAAGAGAACCATGTTTTTGCTGGTATCTGATACAACTGTGAGAACGGTACTCGACGACCATCAAACGAATACGCAATATAAGCCAATATTGCCCCTTTATAGAAAGGATAAATAGTCAGAATAAATAGCATATAAAGTAAAAATTTACCTGACCCATCGTCTTCAGTAAAACTTAAAGCGATGCCATTCGTCAGTAATGCAAAAGGCAAAACGAGAATACAAAAGGCAACAAAATGCGTTTTGAAGTAGTTAAAGCTATCCATCAATAAAACTGATAACGCTGGCATCTCTTTCTATCCCTAAATATATGTGTAAATAATAATGGTTTATTACATGAGGATAGCAAATAAAAAACAAACTAAGAAGTCGATTTTAGCTAATCACCGCTAACCTATCGGATTATAATTATTAATAGTTCGAATACACTCCCAATGAAGAATACGACTTACTGGATTTTGAGGTGTCCTCATCAGAAAAGTAAGAGGTAATATGAGATCTATACTTAAGTCATCGGCGATATCGTTTATTCATAACAAACAAAAGCAAACCATTGCTGCTATTACTTGTGGCTTTCTTGTTAGTCAACCAAAAGAGCAATAACAATTAAACGCCAATAAAATCAATAATAACGTAATGAGTACTTATTTCTTGTCGATAAAAGCCGAAGATGAACTTCGGCTTATTTCATTTATTTATCGCGATTTGATAAATAGAATTCTTGAAGAATATACATACGCTTAACATCGCAATATTCTCCATTAACAAAAATTTCTTTGATTAAATGGCCTTCTTCAAGAAAACCACATTTTTCATATAAATGAATCGCTTTCTCATTATTAACAGCAACATGCAAATACACTTTATGAAGATTTAGAATCGTAAATGCATAATTAAGCGCTTTATGAATCAAAGCTCTCGCATAACCACAACCTTGAAAATCCGGAGCGATAATAATTTGGAACTCAGCATTACGGTGTATTGAATTGATCTCAACCAGTTCTACAAGTCCAATCGATTGTTGATCTTTATTTTCAGCAATGAAGCGACGTTCGTTACTGTCATGAATATGCTTACGAAATAAATCTTCAAGTTCATAATAAGATTCATAAGGCTCTTCGAACCAATAGGACATAATCGACCTGTTGTTATTTAACTGATGAATAAATCGAAGATCAGTTTGTTCAAGAGCGCGCAGTCGGATTTCATTATCCATTTTATTTTCCATTCACTAATAAAAATAGTACTCGCAGTGGTGATAATGTTCAGCACCGCTATTTCCAAGAAAATACCACTATTAAGTAAAAACGAAAAC
The DNA here is from genome assembly GCF_000196495.1 of Aliivibrio salmonicida LFI1238. Lineage (NCBI taxonomy): Bacteria > Pseudomonadati > Pseudomonadota > Gammaproteobacteria > Vibrionales > Vibrionaceae > Aliivibrio > Aliivibrio salmonicida. The sequence goes on along the minus strand of NC_011313.1, from coordinate 499,064 downwards.
ATATAAATAAAAATCTATCGATAGAACCACATAAAAACCTAAATTTTATTAGGTCGCTTACATAATGCATAAAATTATATTTACGATTAATGAATTCAAAAAGGGCATTTATAAATAGGTTGTTCAAAAATCAAAGTTACAGGCATAAAAAAACCGAGCTACATGAGCTCGGTTTTTATTATTAAATCTTATTAATTAGTCTTCACGAGGTGTGCGTGGAGCACGGCTTGCGCCTGGAGCTCGTTCGCCACGGTGACTACCACGGTGATCGCCACCTTTGTTGCGGTCAAAACGACGTTCGCCACCACGAGCTGCACCAGCACCGCCTTCGCGATTGCCACGGTAACCACCACGGCCTGCACCAGCACCAGCGCTATCACCAGCGCCACCGCCAGTACGAGGACGACGATCAATTGTTAGGTCAACGCCTTCAACAACAACCGCTTTCACTTCGTTTTGACGAATACGTAATTGCTTAAGCTTGCTTGCAACGTCAGAAGACATTTTCTTAGGAAGCTGTACGTATGTGTGACCCGGAGCAAGTTTGATTGCACCGATAGCACCTTTAGTGAAACCAAGTTCGTTAGCTAGAGCACCTACGATGTCTTTAACTTGAACGCCTTGATCACGACCAACTTCTAATTGGTACGTATCGAAATCGTCATTGTTGTATTGACGACGTTCGCCACGGTCAGGACGGTCACCACGTTCAGGACGGTCACCACGTTCAGGACGGTCACCACGATCACCGCGCTCAGGACGACGATTTTTCGAACGTTCTACTGCTGCGATCATTGGATCTGGACCTTTATAGAATAAAGGACGCTTACCTTGTTGACGCTTAAGAAGCATTGCAGCAATTGTTGATGCATCAACTTCTAGAGTTTCCTGAAGCTTAGTGATTAAGTCAGAGAATGCTTCTAGTGCAACGAATTCTTTATCTGCTGCTAATTCAGCACCAAGAACCGCTAGACGAGCTTCTGCAACTTGATCGCGATGTGGAAGTTCGATTTCTACCATTGAAGATTTAGTTACACGTTCAATAGTACGAAGCATACGAATTTGGTTTGTGCGAACTAAAAGAATCGCTTTACCTTTACGTCCAGCACGACCAGTACGGCCGATACGGTGGATGTAAGACTCAACATCGAATGGGATGTCGTAGTTAAATACGTGTGTAATACGAGGAACATCAAGACCACGAGCAACAACATCTGTTGCAACTAGGATATCGATAACGCCGCGTTTGATATGGTCAACAGTACGCTCACGTAGAGACTGAGGAATATCACCGTGCAATGCAGCAGCTTTAAAGCCACGAGCAGATAACCAATCAGCTAGACGCTCTGTATCTTGACGAGTACGAACGAATACGATTGATGCATCAATTTCTTCAGTTTCAAGTAGACGAGACATTGCTTCGTCTTTTTCTACGCCTTTAACAATCCAGAAGTTTTGCGTTACTTGTTCAACAGTATTGTTAGTACCAGCAACATCAACACGAGCAGGATCACGTAGGTAACGGTCAACAATTGTCTTAACCATTGGTGGCATAGTTGCAGAGAACAGGATACGTTGAGCTGTTTCTGGCGCTTTTTCAAGAATCCAAGTCACATCATCAACAAAACCCATTTTTAGCATTTCATCGGCTTCATCAAGGATGAACGTATGAACTTCGCCAAGGTTTAGACGGTCACGGTTAAGTAAATCTTTAACACGACCAGGAGTACCAACAACAATGTGTGCGCCACGACTTAGGGCACGCATTTGATCAACGATAGAAGCACCACCGTAGATTTCTAAAACTTTAAGACCCTTGATGTTACGACCAAGATTCTTAACTTCAGCAGCAACCTGAATAGCAAGTTCACGCGTTGGAGCCATGATGATTGCTTGTGGGTTATGTTGCTTAAGGTTGATTTTGTTTAAAAGAGGCAAAGAGAAAGCAGCTGTTTTACCAGTACCTGTCTGTGCTTTACCAAGTGCATCACGACCAGCTAATAATAGAGGAATTGATTCTGCTTGAATTGGTGTTGGAGCAACAAAGCCCATTTCATCAAGAGCAGATAATAAAGTTTCTTCTAAAGCCAGTTGGCGAAATTCAGTAATAGTTTCTGACATTGGGATCCCAATAATTAATCATATAAAAACGGTCCCATTTGCTCAGCAAGTTCCATTACACACACAAGCACTCGGGACAGGACGGGTTAATCTCTTAATACAAAAGTGTATGTAAGATGATTAACTCAGGGCGCGGATAATGCCCTAATACTGCAAGAATTACCAGAAAAAATTGAGCAAGTTCACAAATTTAACTCTCTTTTCTTCGTTTAGGCAGTTTTTTGTACGCTAAACACTCTTTTTTATACATTTCAACCAAGTTTTCTAGTAATCAATTAAGTGCGATAGTAAAGTTAGCTCGTTATTTCTCTAACTATATTATGAAGGCTCATGTTTCAAGATAACCCATTACTTGCGCAATTGAAGCAGCAAATACAAGAAAAATTGCCTAAAAAAGAAGGCACAATTAAAGCAACCGACCGTGGTTTTGGCTTCTTAGAATCAGATGACAAGAAAAAAAGCGTCTTTATTCCACCAGCACAAATGAAAAAAGTGATGCATGGTGACAGAGTCATTGCTCTTATTCGTACTGAAAATGACAAAGACCAAGCAGAACCAGATCAACTTGTTGAACAATCAGTTACTCGATTTATTGGCCGCATTCAGATGTTTAAAAAACGTCTACAGGTAATGCCTGATCACCCTAGCCTAAAAAATGCAATAAAAGCAAAAACACGTAAAGGTGTAAATCCAGAAACCTTAAACGAAGGTGATTGGGTTGTTGCTGAGTTAACACAGCACCCATTAAAAGGAGATGACGGCTTTCTATGTGACATCACCCATAAGATCACTGACACCGATGACAAAATCGCGCCTTGGTGGGTAACTCTTGCTCAAAATGATTTACCAAATTCAGAACCTAAAGGCATTGAACATTGGGAAATTAAAGACGACGCTGATTTAGTTCGTGTCGATATGACCGAAACACCATTTGTAACCATTGATGGTTCATCAACCAAAGACATGGATGATGCCCTTTATATTAAGAAACAAGACAACGGTTCTTTTGAACTGACTATTGCGATTGCCGATCCTACCGCTTATATCACTCCAGATGATGAGATGGATAAAGTGGCACGTCAGCGTGGTTATACTATTTATCTTCCTGGTCGCAATATACCAATGCTACCAAGAGATCTAAGTGATGAGTTATGTTCATTAATCGAAAATGAACAACGCCCTGCGATTTGTTGTACCGTGATTGTTGATGCAGAAGGCACCATTCAAGAATACACCATTAACTTCTACGCCGCGACGATTAAATCTCACGCACGCTTGTCTTACGATAATGTGTCTGATTTCCTTGAAACAGGCCATTGTGAAACTTGGGCACCAAGTGAAATCATCGCTCAAGTAGTTACTGAACTGCATGAATTTGCACAAGCTCGTACTACATGGCGTCAAACGCATGCTGTTATCTTTCCTGATCGCCCAGATTATCGCTTTGAATTAAGTGAAGACAATGATGTTGTTGCGATTCATGCCGATACGCGTCGCTGCGCGAATAAGCTAGTAGAAGAAGCAATGGTTACTGCGAACATCTGTGCAGGTAAAACATTACGTAATACCTTTAACATGGGCGTATTTAACTCACATGCTGGTATTAAACTCGATAAGTTTAAAGACGTTGTTGAGATTGTAAACCAATTAGAAGGCGTTGAATTTACTGAAGAGCAAATAGCAACACTGGAAGGTTTCAGTGAACTACGCCGTCTTTTAGGTAGCCAACCGACGTCTTACCTTGATGCACGTATTCGTAAATACCAAACTTACAGCGAGACGGGTAACGAACCCCTTCCTCATTATGCAATGGGTCTTGATATCTACGCGACGTGGACATCACCAATTCGTAAATACAGCGATATGATTAACCATCGCATGCTTAAGGCTCATATCTTAGGAAAAGAACCCGTACAGCGCCCTGATGATATCGTCGGTGAAGAATTGGCCCTAAGCCGTCGTTACCATCGAATGGCTGAACGTAATGTGAGTGATTGGCTATATTGCCGAACATTGGCATGTGAAGTTGAAAAAGAGACGCAGTATACGGCTGAAATTTTTGATATTAATCGTGCAGGTATGCGTGTTCGTTTAATTGAAAATGGTGCCGCCGCTTTCATTCCCGGTTCGTTAATTGTTGATAACAAAGAACGCATTGAATGTAATGGCGATCAAGGAACGGTTTCAATCGATAAACATGAAACCTTTAAGCTTGGTGATCAACTTCAAGTTACCTTAGCTGAAGTAAAAGAAGAGACTCGTAATATAGTTGCAAAACCAGTGCAAGCCTTCCCTGCTCCTGTTGTTGAAGAAACAGAAATAGAAACAGAAAATCCTAGCGCTTAATTACCATTAAATAACAAAAGGCTCATACAATACAGTTCATGTAACTGTTTACCCATTGTATGAGCTTTTTTATTACTCTATTTTCAACGAACCAGAAAATGGAACTTCTTCATCTTCTAAATCAAAACGATCTTTTGCTGTATAAACCGCAATATTATCAATTTCATCCTGACGCTCTCGCCTATCCTCTGCTACCATCTTCTCTGCGTTTTCAACAGCAGCGATAACCATACAGTAATATTGTCCTAATTTTTTCTCAGGTGTGGCCGCTAACATATCTAAGCTATAACGAATATAAAGTGTAGGCAGTTGATTTAGCGCAATACATTTCATGTCTGTTATTTGATCAAGCGTATAAGAGTGGTAAAAATCGAGTTCAATGAAACGTTTTCCAACCAGTACTTCCATATAATTATGAATGTTTGATTCCATACGAATACCTTATTGTTATTAAATACGTAATGTTACGTAGTAAGCGTATTAATAAAGTCTTGTTATTGATAGAATAGGAAAATTGTCCTACCAATTCAGTGACATGCCTTTACTTTTTTAGATTTATTAGGAACAGATAAAAACAATGTCTTCTAGCCTTCTGAGTCACCCTTTGTTTAAGTTACTTTTACCTATAATTTTGGTCGTTTCTGCGATTACAGGAATGAGTGGTATCATTCAACTTTCAGCTGAAAACAAAGGCTTCTCATACATATTGCCATACATTGTATTATCAATTGTATTGCTTTTAAGCCAACCATTTAACCAAGGTCGAATTGGAATGATTGCCATCAGTATGGCGATGGCTTATTGGATCATCCAAGAAAGACTGCAAGTACCTTTATCTTTTGGTACGACTCGTATTGAATTTACGCTAACCGCCTTTCTTTTACCGATTACAATGATGGCGACGTTCATTTTTCCTGAGCGTAGAATTTTCTCAAAATATGGTGCAGGTTACCTATCTGTTCTTTTATTCATGTTCATTTGGTGTTGGATCATCGTGACGCATTTCTCAGAAAATGACATGACGGAGATTTGGGAAACCTACCTACTCAACATCCCTGAAATATCACCACTTCCTATTATCATCGTACTTTATAGCTTAGTGATGTGTGGCCTTTCTGCTATTTTTGTTTTGACTCGCAGTAACAATACCGATCTCGCGTCATACACTTGCTTACTTTACTCTTCGTTAACTTTTTCACTATTTAGCGTTGACTTTATTTCTAGCACGATGTTCTCTATCGCTGGTCTACTTCTTCTTTTATACATTATTTCAGCGAGCCACGAACTTGCCTTTATTGATCAACTTACCAGTATTCCTGGGCGTCGCGCCTTAGAATCTGAAATGAAGCATCTTGGTCGACGTTATACCATTGCTATGTTAGATATTGACCATTTTAAAAAATTCAATGACAACTACGGACATGACACAGGCGATGATGTACTTAAACTGGTTGCCAGTATTATGGCTCAAACAGGGGGTAATGCTAAAGTATATCGCTATGGTGGTGAAGAGTTTACCGTTCTATTTAAAGGTAAGACCGTAGAGGAGAGCCTTGAATACCTTGAAGAATTACGTGAAGATATTGCCGATTACGATTTAATTATTCGAGACACGTCAACTCGACCTAAAGATAAAAAAGAAGGTCAAGCGAAACGTGGGAAAGCCAATAAAACCAAAGTAGTCAACGTGACGATTAGTATTGGTGTTGCCGACAATACCGAATATAAAAAACCTCAAGAAGTCATAAAAGCATCAGATAAGGCTCTTTATCGTGCTAAAGATGGTGGCCGAAACTGCGTTAGTTTATAGAACTATTATCTACCCCCTCATCTGTATAAAACGTAACCGATAACTATTTAGTTATCGGTTTTTTTTGTTTCTATCTCTCTTTAATCTACTTAGTTTAGGATTCTACCTTGCGTATTTAATCAAGCAATGCGACACTCAAGTTGTTAAAAAGTAACTATTTTGTTACTCATTGGATTGTAAATAACGACAAGGATAAGTTTATGTTTTTAGATTATTTTGCCCTCGGCTTACTCGTATTTGTAGCGCTAGTTATCTTCTATGGAATTATTGTTATCCATGATATTCCTTATGAAATAGCACACAAGCGTGACCATCCTCATTCAGATGCTATCCATATTGCCGGATGGGTCAGTTTATTTACTCTTCACGTTTTATGGCCATTCCTTTGGATCTGGGCAACGCTATGGAGAGAAGATCGTGGTTGGGGGTTTCATAAGATTGAAAATAATCAGTTAGAACTGCAAACACGCGTTAATCATTTAAACGATCAAGTTGAGTTACTGACAGAGAAACTGTCTCAAATAGAAATCAACCAAGTGAATCAACCGCCTCAAACACCCTCTAAAGAGGAGCAAATATAATGGATTTATTGCTGATTCTTACGTATACCGCCTTATGTATCGCGGTTTTTAAAATATTTAATATCCCTTTAAATAAATGGACCGTACCAACGGCAGGTTTAGGTGGCGTGGTTCTTGTTGGTACACTTGTTCTTTTAATGAACTATAACCACCCATTCACTCAATTTGGTGGACAGTTTTATGTCACGACTCCAATAGTGCCAAGTGTGAAAGGCAAAGTTATTGAAGTTAATGTAGAGGCAAACCAAGCTCTAAAAGAAGGTGATGTTCTTTTCAAAATAGATCCAATCCCGTTTAAAGCAGAAGTTGTCCGTAAACAAGCCGCATTAAATGAAGCACAACAAGGGGCTTTACAACTAGAGTCCATTTATAAATCAGCTCAAGCGAATACAATCAAAGCAACTGCTGACAAAGATAAAGCCTATCGTGAATTTAAACGTTATGAAAAAGGTTATAAAAAAGGTGCATTTACAGCCCAACAACTGGATACTCGCAAGCAGAACTATAAAGCAGCGCAAGCAACCGTTGAGTCAGTTCAAGCACAAGAACAACAAGCAAAATTAGCGTTAGAGTCTCAAATTAATGGCGAAAATACGACAGTTGCTCGTATGCGAGCAGAACTAGAACAAGCGCAATTCAATCTTGATGAAACAATAGTAAAAGCGCCTACTGATGGTTACGTAACTCAAATGGCATTACGTCCAGGTATGATGGCCGTTCCCCTGCCTTTACGCCCGGTAATGACTTTTATTCATACTGAAGCTCAATACTATGTCGGTGCATTCCGTCAAAATTCTTTACAGCGCTTACAAGCGGGCTTTAAAGCTGAATTTTTATTCCGCGCAATACCCGGTCGAGTATTCCAAGGAGAAGTCGTCGAAGTCATTCCAGCCATTGGGGAAGGACAAATCCAAGCGTCTGGCTCATTACTTGGTACGAATGCAATTCAAACAAATGGACGTGCATTAGTTAAATTAAAATTAACGGAAGACGTGTCAGAATTCCATCTTCCTGTCGGTGCTAATGCTGAAATATCTGTTTATTCCGATAGTTTTGAACATGTGTCTATTATGCGTAAGGTATTAATCCGTATGAAGTCTTGGCAAAATTATTTGTACCTTGACCACTAAACAACCAGAAAAATGAATCAATTCACAGCACCTTAAGACACTGTTTTAAGGTGCTTTTTTGAATGTCAAATCCAATAAATAAATATATGTTTTTTTTCTCAACTCTGATATTATTCTTCGCGAAAAAAGCTGTTGCGCAAATGTTAACAGCGCTTAGGTAGCCTCCGATTGGAGCTATCATATATATTATGTGAGGACACATGAGTACTACGGATAAGTACAGTATTGACAGTACTGATTATGAAGTTGGGCAAGACAATATTCAAAAATGGGGTTTTGATATACATAACCAAGTTTTTGGTATTAGCGCTGGCGCAATTATTTTATTTCTTACTGTTCTTCTGGTTATGGACCCAACAGAAGCAAAATCCATTCTTGACGGCGTAAAATTAAGCATCATAAATAACTTTGATGGTCTATTTATGTGGTCTAGTAATATCTTCCTTGTTTTCAGTTTACTTCTAATTATCTCTCCTTTTGGTAAGATCCGTCTTGGTGGCGATAACGCAAAACCAGAACATTCCACTATTTCATGGATGGCAATGCTATTTGCTGCTGGCATGGGTATTGGGTTAATGTTTTATGGTGTTGCTGAACCTGTCGCTTACTTTACTGATTGGTATGGTACACCGCTAGCGGTTGAACCATTGACAGAAGAAGCAAGAAAATTAGCATTAGGTGCAACGATGTACCACTGGGGTATTCACCCTTGGGCTATTTACGGTATTGTTGCTCTTTCTTTAGCTTTCTTTACGTTTAACAAAGGCTTACCACTATCTATGCGTTCTGTTTTTTATCCTATTTTAGGTGACAGAACATGGGGTTGGTTTGGTCATATCATTGATATTTTGACCGTATTAGCGACGTTGTTTGGCCTGGCAACCTCTCTTGGTTTAGGTGCACAACAAGCCGCTGGTGGTATCAACCATGTATTTGGCACCAACGGTGGCGTCAATATGCAAATTGGTGTCATCATCTTTGTTACCATGCTTGCAATGATCTCGGTTATTCGTGGGATTGATGGCGGTGTAAAACTGCTTAGTAATGTAAATATGCTTGTTGCTCTTGCCTTACTTATTTTCATCATCATCATCGGATTTTCTGATGTAATGGCAGCAATACCATTAACGGTTATGGGCTACATTGAAAATATCATCCCTCTAAGTAATCCACACGGTCGCCCTGATGAAGGTTGGATGCACGGCTGGACCGTATTCTACTGGGCATGGTGGATTTCATGGTCTCCGTTTGTAGGTATGTTCATTGCACGTGTTTCTAAAGGTCGTACTGTTCGTCAATTCTTGATTTCAGTAATGCTAATTCCAACAGCCGCAACCGCATTATGGATGTCAGCTTTTGGTGGTATAGCAATGGAACAAGTCACAAATAAAGTCGGTGAGCTTGGTGAGAATGGTCTACAAGACATAACCATGGCATTATTTAATATGTATGATGCATTGCCAATGAGTACAGCTCTTTCTGTGATTTCAATCATCCTAATCATGGTGTTCTTTGTAACATCATCAGATTCAGGTTCATTGGTTATCGACAGTATTACCGCTGGTGGTAAAGTTGATGCGCCAGTACCACAACGCATTTTCTGGGCAATCGTTCAAGGTTCTATCGCTGCCGTATTATTATGGGTTGGTGGTACTGAAGCGATGCAAGCACTGCAAGCAGGTACTGTTTCTACGGCACTGCCATTCACCTTTATCTTACTTCTAATGTGTGTAAGTTTAGTGAAAGGGTTTAGTACTGAGAAATACGGTACGGTTCCAAAAACAAGTAAAGCTTAATATCTTTTAAGATAAAAAAAGCCCCGATACGCATTAGCTATCGGGGCTTTTTTATTCAAGTAATAGAAAGATTACGGGTTTGTAGAAAGCTCTTTATCGTCTTTTTCTTTAGCAAAATCAGCAATACGTTGAAAATCACTCGGTGTCCAATAAGGTTTACTTTGTAATGATTCAGGTAATGCTACGAACACATTGTCATTTTGATTCGGCATAAGCTTAAACGTTACAAGTCCTTCGTGTTCGGTTGCTAAGCTTTCTTCCATTCCATTTTTAAACCCATTAGGACGAAGATCCGTGCCTAAATGATATTCTCTATGAATAACTACCCACTTATTTGGCAGACGTTTATCGCTATCCCACCATACACCATCCATACTTTCAATTTCTGCTTTTGACTCTTCTTTCGACCCGACTTTCAATTCAATAAACTTATCATGAATCGCTTGTGTCATCGCTTTTGAAAAATCATTTTTATCTAGATTTGGATTATTAGAAATGACCGCACTCGCTAATCTTGCCCCAAGCATATTTGAATACAAATCTTCTGGCGAAAAAGCGGATGCGTATTCTTTAAAACCACCAACCGATTCCATACCAAACCATTGAGCAATTTCATGCCATTGCGCTAAACGATAAGCGGTTAATGCGGCGACTTCAATACTGATAGATTTTCGTTGTGCTTGCGAATACGATTCCGTTGAAGCGTTCATTTGTACTATTCGATCTTTTAATTCAGGAGAGAGAGCAATACTGTAGTTTTCACCTAAATGCGCACTGATTTCGGTATAGAGAAAATAGGCAAAATCGGCAGTATCACGAATATGAGCTGAATCTAAAAAACCGCCTTTTTCTGAATAAAAAATGCCGTTACTCTCGTCCCCGAATCCCATTAAGCTACTCGCAACACTTTGGCTTCCATCATTATAAATATGATCACCTAACTCGCTGATGTTCAGTACGTTTTCAACAGAAACAAAAGGAACGGGGATCCCTCCGACTTCGGTTTGTAAATTAGTACCAAACGCACAACAAGGCCTAACGCCGACAGGAGCTTCAGCAAAGACTGAAAATGAACTCCCCAAAAAAAGGAAACTCGCAATCATAGCGACTGTTTTACTATTCATAGGATTACTCTCTAAAATGCTTCATTAATTTGAAAATAAATGGCTTGGCTGTTTTTCCCTAGACCATAATCCAATCGGACATTAACTCGAGGTTTAAACGCAAATCGATACCCTACCCCATAAGTAGGTAACCATTTAGAATCAAACAACGCATTAAAAGAATCACCAACATTACCACCACCGATCCACGCAACCATTCCGTGTCTTTGTGTCAATTGATGACGAAACTCGATCTGTCCAGACAATTGCGTATTGTCGCGATATTGACCAGAATAATAACCACGCATACGCTTATCGCTGCCTAAGCTAGAAAGCGCAAACCAAGGTGCATCCCCTTCAACATCTTCACCAAAAACTTCCCAAGCAATAATAGTCGCATCTGATAACGCATAATATTGCCGATAGTTAATCGTTATTTTATCGAAATTAAAATCAGATCCAAACTCTTCTCGATACGCATTCCAATTGACACTAAATAGCATGCCTTTTTGAGCATTTAGTTCAAAATCTCGGCTGTCATATTCAAGACTGAGTGTTGAGGCGCTTAAAAAACGATCAGCAAGATCATCACTTGGCAATAAGTCTGTATCAGCCGATTGTTTACGATGACTGTCCATATCAAGGCCAATTAATACATAAGTATTCGGTAAAAATTGATACGCTACTTTCGGTGAAAACCCTAAAATCTGAGCTTCTACTAACGTTTTATTACTGTCTGTTTCTGCGGCAGTTCGACCAACACCCCAGTAGTACTCAGGGGTATGGCTTGCTTTCGCTTCCACAAGTAATCGCAAATCATCATTATCAAAATACGTACGATTATTCACACCAACACCATAAGAGCCAGAGCTAGACCCATAGCCGGTAATATTAATGGTTGATAATGGCGTCCCTTCTGTAGGTGCTGTCGGAGAATAAAGACCAACCGCTGCGATACCGATACCAAAGCCTTGCTCAGGATTTGCAAAAGGACCGGGTAATACAGCCCAATCAATCCCTTTACTGACATCGATGGTCTCAGATGATCCTAATTCTTCAAGAAAAGTATCGACCCAACCTTCAGGTTTTTGTTTTGCTGAGATCGAAAAAGTACATGCGCTAAAAATAACGACAGTGAGGAATCCTATCAATCTCATGATTTAAAATCGCATATCAACAGTTAAGAAAAGGCTTTTTCGTTTGCCTAAACCGGCTTCACCTAATAGGTATAATCCATCGTCCAATTTATATTGCATACCTAATAACGTATTCCATGGGGTCACTAAATGTTACTCAACATTAAAGCGGCCATTATCGACTTTACCCACAAGATTACCCAAACTGCCCGTTAATCCAATGTCAGTTAAGTTACCTGATAATGATTGTTCAACCTCTTGATACATCGCACCAACCCAAAAACGCAATGGCGTCCCCATGCGAGTAAAGTCATATCCGATACGAGGAGAAATAACGACAGAAGTGATAGAGCCATCAATAACGTTTAGTGCGGTTTCTGTATAACTCGCATCAACTAACGTAAAAATATCTTTATATCCACCAGCAAGAACAAAACCAGCACCATAAAGCGTGCCGTTCAAATCCAGACGAAATGGCATATTTCCTGATAATTTCTCAGACCCTAGCACTTTTACATGAATCGTCGTCTCAGAATAACCTTTAAGTTGTCCAACAATCGCGTATAAATTAAGAAAAGGGAAAAGCCAAACATCACCACGTAATGTTAATACTTCACTCTCCTGCTTGCCATTTCCTACGGCTTCTATATCAACCAAATTACTTAGCGCATGTGGCGGCTTCCACGGAAAAAGAGCCGGAATAGTCCCCTCAAAACCAACACTATCTACTGAGATGTCTTGAGTTTGTTTCATGTAACTAACGTTCAGCCCAAAAGCTTCAGGTAAAGTGTACCCACGAGCTTCCGCCTCCTCTTTCCAAATAGGTAAAGTAAAAGACTCAGCAAATAAATGAGAGGATATAAATAAAGATGATAAGCAAAGTGCTTTTGCAACTCTTTGCAGCATAACGACTCCAACAAAACTGAAGAAAAATGGTCCACAAATGGTTTCAGTTTTCGAGAAATCATACGCTCAGTTTTTTCTCAATCAATACAATTTTACACTGTTTTACATACAAAATTAATGTGCTTCATACTTAAGAATTAATGACTTATATTTGAACATAATCACACTATTAAAGATCAAGTAAAACAAATAAGATAAAAATAAACCACATATAATATTCAAATATAAAACAACCACATTACAAACAAAAAAATACCCAATATCATTTCATTCATGAATATTGGGTATTTGATTTATATATTATGTTTTCTTATTTCTTGAATTTACCGCGATTAGCATGAACGTTTGTTTTTGCTTTCATTTTTCTTTTATCTGAAGAACGACCACGACTTTGTCTCGGTTGATTCTCTTTTTTCGGTGCATTAGGATCTGGTTCGTAACCCTTTAACCATTCTTGAGGTAAACGCGTATCTAATAATGTTTCAATCGCTTTTAATAAGTAATCTTCATCTGCACTCATTAATGAAACGGCTTTACCAGTATGCCCAGCTCTGCCTGTACGACCAATTCGATGAACATAATCTTCTGCTTTAAATGGTAATTCGTAGTTAATTACGCATTCAAGTTGTTCAATATCCAAGCCTCGAGCAGCAACGTCAGTCGCAATTAATGCACGAATTTTACCCGTTTTAAACTCTTCTAATGCTCGAATACGAGCGCCTTGGCTTTTATCACCATTAATAGAAGCCGCTTTAATGCCATCCAACTTAAGCTCTTTTACTAAATCATCAGAACCTTGCTTGGTTTTTGTAAAGACTAAAACTTGCTTCCAGTTACGAGAGCCAATCAAATACGCAAGCAATTCGCTTTTACGATGCTTATCGACAGGATAAACCATTTGCTCAACAGTATCTGCAGTGCTATTTGAAGGGGTCACTTGAACCACTTTTGGATTATCAAGAATACGGTAAGCAATCTCTTTAATCTTATCGCCAAACGTAGCAGAGAAAAATAACGTCTGATGCTTGCTTGCCATTTTTCGTAAAATACGTTGAATGTCAGGCATAAAGCCCATATCAAGCATTCTATCTGCTTCATCTAAAACAAGGTATTCAGCTTGATTTAACGTTATATTGTTTAAGTGTAAGTGATCAAGTAATCGCCCTGGTGTAGCAACTAAGATGTCTGCACCACCAATAAGGTTTTCTGTTTGTATTTTGACACTTGTGCCGCCATACGCTACAACACACTTAAGATCGGTATTTTTAGTATACGTCACCAAACTATCGAACACTTGTTGAGCCAACTCTCTTGTTGGCGTCAAGATTAACGTACGAATAACTTTAGAATTAGCAATTCGTGGACTTGGGCTTTCAATCAACCGTTGAATTAATGGTAAACCAAAGGCCGCCGTTTTACCTGTACCCGTTTGTGCCCCTGCAAGTACATCATGTCCTTTTAATACGAGTGGGATAGCTTGCTGTTGTACAGGAGTTGCCTCTGTAAAACCCAATTCTGAAACAATGTTAACGAGCTCGGTAGTTAACCCTAATGAAGCAAATGACATGATGAACCTTTACATAGACAATAATTTGGGCTGATTGTAACAAAACTAATATCAATCATACTAATTAAATCATTAGCTATAGATACTTAGTAATATCGACAGTATCTAACTGCGCTTCTGGTAGGTATGTTTTCGCATACTCAATATAAAGACCACTTTCAATAAAGAGCTTAAATACATCTTCATCAATATATTCATCGACAACCATCTGATGCATGATCTCAATAGCGACACTCACTGGTTTTGCTTTTTTATAAGGCCTATCAGATGCGGTAAGGGCTTCAAAAATATCAGCTAATACTAATATTCGCTCTGGAACAGACACGTCTTTAGCACTTAATTTTCTTGGGTAACCCGTTCCTTTTAGGGTTTCATGATGAGTTGAAGCATATCTTGGAACTCGAGCTAGTTTAGGTGGGAATGGTAAGCTCTCTAGCATCTTGATTGTACTTATCATATGTTCATTAATTTTAAAGCGATCTTCTGGCGTTAACGTTCCACGCTCAATGCATAAATTATATATTTCCCCCAAATTATACTGTAATTCAGGGACCTCCATTTTTATTCCAAATTCTGGGTTTATTTCAAACGAACGGATACGGGTAATTTGATGATATGGTTTATCACTAAGTAATTGCTCTTTTATAGGCAGTGTTACCGTGCTTTTATCTATTGCTAGCTCTTCGGCTGGTGATAAGCCTAGGGTGTCATCAAAAAAACGTAACCATTCTTTTTTCGAAATTAGATGGATCTTATCTTGAGCCTCTTCACTCATGAATTCTTGACCAACATTACAAGTGGCAACAAATTCAAATTCTTTTCTTAATTCTTTCTGTGTTAACTCTTTTTGTTTTCTTAGTTCTAATTCATTATTTGGCGTTTCTTGAACCGCCTTATAATATTCAATTTCAGCATCACGCCATAACACTTCAAATCTCATGCGAATTTCATGAATTCGATTATAATTGGCTTCTAGTTTTGTTCCTTTATCAATAATATGTTCTGGTGTGGTTATCTTCCCACAATCATGAAGCCAAGCCGCAATTCTGAACTCTCTACGTTCATCCTCATTGAGAAATACAAAGTCTTTTAAGATGCCTCGTTTTGACGTTTCAGCCGCTTTTGCTAACATCATTCCTAATATTGGCACTCGATTACAATGCCCTGCCGTATATGGCGATTTATCATCTATCGCTTGGGCAATCAATTGAATAAAAGACTCTACGAACTCTTCTTGATTTTTTTCATGTTGGATAAGCTCTTTAACCATATCATCAACTGAGACGGATAAATCCCATACTTCTTTTATATAGCTATCCACTTTTAGTACCTGATCATAATTACCATTTTTTATTTGTATGGTTTCTTTTTGCAATAATCGAATCGGTTTAACAACTGGTCCACTTAAAAACCACGCAAAGGGAATAAATAGCACCATCACAATCATCGTTAGTAAAATTGAGGCATAAAGTTTTTCGTTCACTTCTGAATAAATAAGTTCATTAGGAATAACGACCCCAAAATATTCATTTTCATTAATGGCGCTGACATAGAAATATTTCATCACGCCATTGAGGTCTTTTTGTATCAACTGGCCTTGTAGCCCTTCACTGTTAGCTAACGTAACTAATTCTGGGTAAGGCACCAGAAGATCTCTTTCTTGATCTTTCACTGTCAAATGGTAACTGCCATTCCATTTGTCTTCTAACATTGAACGCTGAGCTAAAGAAATATTTTGGATAGCACGATTAATTAAATTTATAACCGCCTGATCTTCTTTCTTCATTGTAAAAAAGAATTTCAAGCTGCCATTCCAACCTAAAATACTCACATTCTGATGAAAAGTTAAATCACTGAATACATATTGTTCACTGGCGGCACCCAAGGTAAGCGTCGTACCAATAACAGCATCGGTTCGACCCGATACGACGGAGCTCAACGCCTCTTTAATCGTATCAAATATCACGATATCAACTCGCGGGTAACCTTGTTTTAATTTAGGGATCACTGACCAATCTTTAACAACCGCGAGTGCTTTATCATTTAACTGATCAAGTCTTTCTATTTTTATGTCCGTTTGCTTAGTCACAATACTAATCGGCAGTTGGTACATAGGTTCACTGTAACGTTCAAATTTTAAATTATTGTCTATTTTTAATATCGAATGTAATAGGTCTATTTCTCCCTTTTGATATTCTTCAACTAATTCATTCCAAGAAAAACCATTAATAAATTTGAATTTTAGCCCTGTCATTTCAGAAACAATTTCTAATAACTCGATGGCATAACCTTCAGGTTTACCTGCGACAGCATAGTCAATTGGAAGCCAATCCATTTGGTTTGATACTTTCAATTTACCGCGTTTTTGAACTAATGCTTTCTCTTCTTCCGTTAACTTTAGAGGAACCGACTCAATGTCTGCTTTTTTGAATGAATGATTCCAATTTGAAGCGATTACTTCACCCGAATCTTTATAGATAAACCCTTCTTGATTACTCTCAAGAGCACTACCAAGAGAAGATGACACTAAAGCATCCGACATCGATGAAAGAACAATATCAATGCCAATCACTTTGTCGGTGTTTTCCACCTTAATTGAATACGTTTGCCCAGTGATTTGAAGATATTGAAAGAAATAAGGGTTAGTTTTATAAGATACATTTTCTTGAGCTTGTAAAAACCAAGGTCTTTGTGAAGGGTAATAAGTAGTGGCTGCTGTTGTTTTGTCTCTTAATACAAAATCGTCAGAGTAATAAGAAAATGTTTTAATCCGTTGAGATCCGTCTCCTTTGGCCTGAACGAGCACCCATCGATCATTTTTATCCGCATTCAATTTTTCTCTAATAATTAATGACGCATCCAAATTAATCACTTGAAAAAAATCATCGTTATCAGAAGCAATATAAATACTATAAAAGATAGGATTATTTGATAATACTTCAGTAAATATTTTTTTAATGTCCTCTTCTCTTCTTTGATAATGAGGGGAGCTGCCAATCTTTGCTAGAATTTTACCTACGTTTGAAGCCCCGGTATCCAGAAAACGGATGTGCGTATTTACCATCGTAGACATTGATGAATACGTTGTTAATGCATTCTCTGTGGCGAGTTGCTTACTAAAATAATACTGAAACCCAATCGCTATTGATGCCGTAAATAAAGTAGCAAATACAAACAACCCCCCAAGTGCCAGTTTGATTGATATTTTTCTGTGTGTGAAACATCCTTTTCTCACCACCATTTCTAATCCTCTTTACCTACTGCACAAATAAAAACACTCACTTAATCTTAGTATAGTTAAAATAAAAAAATCCAACGTACTTTGAAATACGCTGGATCTAAGATTCTAGAGTAATAGTGTGTTAACAACCATTATAGGTAGTAACGAGCACCTAACATCCACTTGTTGTCTTCTGTCTCATTATAATCATTACCAAGATCTAATTGATAACCAGTAAAGCCTACAAATTTATCAGTAAAGTTGTATTCCGCTTGAATAGCCGTAGTGCTATATACTGTTTTACTTGCGTCATTATCAACGACTGATTCATAATTTAAGCTAAGGTTTAAACTGTTATCTAAAGCGTAAGCAACCAAAGCTTCGTATGCTGAACCATCTTCAATCAAGATACCATTAGCATCACTGTTCATATTCTCATTCATTGCATATACACCAGCAACATATAAGCCTGAACCATATTGACCATAAGTGGCACTCAATATATGAGACTCAGATGTTTCTGATTTCAAACCGTAATCTACATCGCCTGTGTTGTATGCATAGTTTGCAGAGAAACCAGCAACATTATAATTCAATGCGATTTGAGCACGGTTACCGTAATCGTTCTCAACAATTGAATTGTCAGGCGTATCTGTTTTACGTCCCTGCCAACCAGCAGCCAATGCTAATTTACCTGCATCACCCAATTCAAACGCTTTTCCATAGCTCAACATTTTATCTGCACGAGCCGTACCTAAGTTACCTTGGTCTTCATAAAGAAATTCGTTGGCAAATGCAATTGGTAAATCAGCAACACCACCAACACTGTAATAAGGTGACCATTGCGTACCCGCAACAGCTCGGCCAAATTCTTCATGCGTCAAACCGATGTAACCTAAACGAGTCGTGAATGCATTTTCACCACCATCTAAATAATTAAGAGCCCATTCACCTTTTGCATCAGCAACAAAACCATTACCAAGATCATGCGTTGCATTAAAATTAATACGTGGAGAGACAGAAGTTACATCAGTATTGCCTTCATCAGAACCTTCTAAAGCAACAGATACGTGACCACCAATATCAAATGTTGTGCCTTCTTCATTATAAAGTTCAACAGCCACTGCGTTAGATGATGCAGCGATAATAGCTAATGCCAATAATTTTTTATTCATTCTCAATTTCCATTTAATTATGCCCTTTGAAGACTCTCTTCATAGGGAACTGTATGACAAACAATTAAGTCACACGATAAATGCAAAGTTCAAACAATCAGAGTAAAACGTTAACAAAACACCAAAAAAATTAAAAATTTAGAACCGTTAATTGTTATTTATCAATAAGAAAAGCACAGCTAACAAATGTAGCAATATGTTTCATTTATGTTTTTTTAGTGTTTATTTTCATGACGAACAAAAATACCATGAAGGATAAATGTGCTAAATGTCTAAAAAAAACACGAACACTTCTTTATTTTAATTTAAGACTTTACAAGATTTACTCATCGCCGTATTATGCGCTCAACAACGGAGGGATGGCTGAGTGGTCGAAAGCACCGGTCTTGAAAACCGGCAACCGTTAATAGCGGTTCTAGGGTTCAAATCCCTATCCCTCCACCAATTTTCAAAATTCAGATAGAGTCTGGGTTTTAAAAAATTGGAGCGGTAGTTCAGTTGGTTAGAATACCGGCCTGTCACGCCGGGGGTCGCGGGTTCGAGTCCCGTCCGCTCCGCCAATACAACCAAGGCATTGTCGAAAGACGATGCCTTTTTTGTATCTGTCAAATCTACGTTCATAAACGGAAGTAACATAGACCTCCTCCCCTGTTATTTACCACATATAATACGTTTATTTTTCACTCATAAAACGCTAATATAAAAGTATTATTTAATGACCGAGATAATAAATGAAATCCATAGTTATCGATTCAACTTATGGCATTGTTATACATCGTAATTTTATTCCTTTGTTTGCTGATGAAAAATATGCACAGACATTTGGATTTGAATCGGTTAACGATGTAATGAATCTCAGTTCATTATTTGAAATTATTGATCCTAAGTTCCATGAACTCGCGCAACAGTCTTACAACGATGTCATGTCCGAAAAAGACCAACCAAAGGTTCGTTCATACGTCAACCAAGATACTAATGGTCGCATTTTCTCAGTTCTAACTGTTGATCATATTGTGGAGTGGGAAGGAGAGCCTGCACTACAAATTACGGTTATTGATATGTCAGCCATTGATGAAACCAATCATAAGATTTTAGAACAAGAACAAAAATACAAAGACTTAATATGGAATTCCTTACAGGGTATTGTTGTTCATCGCCACTTCAAGCCGCTTATGGTTAACCCCGCATTTGTCCGTATTATTGGTGCTAAATCTGTTGCCGAAGTCATGGCGATGGAGTCTTTTAAATTCATCATTCCTGAATATAATCAGGAACATGCATCTAATTTACACTATCAATTGATTTCTGGTGACATTGAAAATACAAACTCAGTTGTTGAAAACATACGACTTGATGGTGAGTCTCGATTTTTTCAGTTATTTGAAAGTGTTATTGATTGGGATGGAGAACTTGCCGTTCAGAGCTCTATTATCGACGTTACAGAAAAATACCATTTAGAACGTAAAATTGAATTTCAAGCCAAACACGATGACTTAACTGGATTATTAAATCGCAGAGCAATAACTGAATTTTTATTAAAAGAACAAGAAGAGCATTTACGCCCCTCTCAGACTTGTTTATTAATTGATATCGATAACTTTAAATTAATTAATGATCAATTTGGCCACAGTGCTGGTGACAGTGTTATCCAACAATTTGCAGAGCTGTGTTCAACGTTCGTCAAAGATAATGGTGTTATCGGCCGATGGGGAGGTGAAGAGTTTATTATTTTCTTCCCGCAACTCAATGTAGAGCAGGCAAATAATATTGCAGAAAAAATCAGATATGCCTGTGAAGAAGTGCATTTTATATTTAATGACATTCAACATTCAATTACGGTAAGTATTGGTATCAGCACCTGCCTTTCAACTTCATGCAGTATTGAAGCTTTAGTTCAAAACGCTGATAACAATATGTATCAAGCTAAACAACAGGGAAAAAACCAAATTGTCTTACCAAAACGGTTAAGCTAATAACGCTCAATCGCAATGCCGATTTCTTGAGAGAGGTGTTGCAGCTGTTGTTCATCATCTAATAATACGGACCATTTTAATCCACTTCCTACTGCGCTAATTACATTTGCCCCACCAATCAACGTAATGGCATCAACTTCTGCTTGTAACATTGTTTTAGATTTATTATTTAATCGCACAACCAACTCATGCTGGTTAGCAATAATGTCCCCTTCTGAAAATGACATTTTCATTTACTACAACTCATACGGAATTTATTTGTACCAAATTATAGCAAACTTGTTCCCTCCTTCTTACTTCTTTTATCTAACTCTCATTTGTTTAAATTAGTTACCTATTGCTAACGCTCTTATCTTGACTAAAATATCCACTCGAACTATTCTAGCGCACAACTGTACGCTTAAATGGAACTGTTATTATGAATAAAGGATCTAAACCACCAATTATTTGGTTGAATGTATTTATTTTTACATCAAGTCTGTTACTTGCTTTAGTTGCAACCCCTATTTATGCCTATTATAACGGCCTAGGTACTGAGCACTGGATATGGCTGCTGCTAACTTTTAGCTTTTGTAATCTTTCTATAACAGCTGGCTATCATCGTTTATGGTCTCATAAAGCTTATAATGCTCATCCTGCATTACGTTTCATTTTTGCTTTAGGGGGCGCCTTTGCCCTACAAAATAGTGCCTTACATTGGTCATCTGATCATAGAGTTCATCATCGTCATGTAGATGATAATGATAAAGACCCTTATTCAGCAAAGCGCGGATTTTGGTTTTCACATATAGGCTGGATGCTACGTCATTATAAACCAGCTAAATTTGATGATTATTCAAACTGCCGTGATTTACAAAAAGATAAAATAGTCATGTGGCAACATAATCATTATGTTCCCCTTGCTTTAGTCATGAATCTAGGTGTACCACTGCTTCTTGGTGTTATTTATGGCGACATCCTTGGCATGCTTTTAATGATAGGTGCAGTACGTTTAGTATTAAACCACCACACGACTTTTTTCATTAATTCACTCGCTCATATCTGGGGTAGCCAACCTTATACAGAGAAAAATACCGCTCGTGATAATGGTATTTTAGCGGTCCTGACTTTTGGGGAAGGTTATCATAACTACCACCACATATTCGAAAATGACTATAGAAATGGCATTTATTGGTGGCAATATGATCCAACTAAATGGTTAATTAAAAGCTGCTCTTGGTTAGGATTAACAAGCAAACTTCGCATTAGCCCTCAAGCTAAAGTAGAAAAAGCACAAGCGTTAATGTTACGAAAAAAAGCAGAAGATAAAATTGCAAAGCTTCATAATTATCATGCCGTAAAAGAGCATTTAGAGGCCGAGTACGAAGCCCTGATTGAACGCATGTCTGAATACTATGATTCAAAAAAGCAATTACTTGAACATAAGAAAAATGCATTATCAAAACAATATGAAATCGCGGTTCTAAACGTTCAACATAAGCAAATTAAAATGCAGTTTGAACAACAGAAAAAAGCATGGAACCGCCTAGTGCTTCAATATGTTTAATTGATAGAAACAAAAAAGGACATGACTTCATCGCCATGTCCTTTTTTATTGTCAAAAATACTGAGTCATGACGCTCTACTCTTTCGGTAGTATCCAAATAATGATAGCCCAAGCAATCCAAACAATGGAATTGAGCCACCAGAGCTACTGCTACTCGTTGTTGCTGTAATCGTTGATGTAACTTCGCCCCTTTGAGCTTTCAGGATCCAATCTTTATAATGACTGACATCGGTAAAAACAGACTGAGCAGGTAACGTACCCGTTGCTACGATCGTTTGACCACATACTGATGGACCAAAACTAACGATACCAATTTGAGTTCCATTCCAAACAAGTGGACCGCCAGAATCCCCTTGGCACGTTGCGGTCACTAAATCTGAAGAATCAAAAGAATACCCGGACGAGCACACTTGCTTATCTGACGTAGTGAAGTTAGCCCACACATTACAATCCGTTGGGTTAACATATTTCACCCGAGCTTCCATAAAATCAACGTTTGTATTTGCTTGAGTCGAAGATAGTCGCCCATAACCGATAATGGTAAAAATAGAACCTACGGCTCTGTAACCTTGACCTTCAAGGTATGATTCTCCTAATGTTGCGGCATGTCCCAATGTGTAATTAGGTAACGCTTCTGATAACTCTAAGACCTCCACATCGTTAATTAATGTAGAATCATTATAATCACTTGGGTAATAGATATTTTTTACAGCAACTCGCTGTGCAGCAAGCATGCCTTGCCCATTATTCGCTTCAATTGCCACTTTCATATTTGAAACTTGTGAAGATGCAGTATCATAAACACAGTGTGCTGCCGTTAAAATATGAGTACTGTCTAAAATTGAACCACCACAAAATGGATAAATTACGCCAGGTTGACTTGCATATTCAAACATTAATGAAGCCATAAAAGGGTAACCCGCGACATTCGCGTCATTACCACCCACAATATACGGAGTAACTGAAAACTCTTCGGTTGCCAATACCACTGGTGACAACAAAGATAGCGAGACAAGTGCTCCTACAACAACGTTCATTTTCACTCCTTGATAATGTTAAGCGTTAATTAAATTGCATTAACTTGTTATAATTTTAGTGTATTATTTTTATTTAGTCTTTATTTAAATGCTTTAGTTTTAATAAACATATTTCAATACATTTACATTATTCAGACATCGTCGAATGGATTTTACGTTACAAACTATACTAATAACGTTATTACTTGATAAACCAACACTAAAAAATAGGAAAGTACGATGGGAAGAGTCTTCTTTTTTGATTTACTAAGGTGTATTGCCGCTATTGCGGTAGTCGCTATTCATGTGCTTGCCCCTTATAGAAACGAGCTTAACGTCATTCCATTTGACCAATGGGCAACGGCGGTATCAGTAAACAGCTTAAGTCGCTGGGCTGTCCCTATTTTTATTATGATCACGGGTGCATTAATGCTCAGTGACAAACGAGAATTTAACGCCCCTTATTATGCAAAAAAACGCCTAGGTAAGGTGTTAGTTCCTTTTCTTTTTTGGTCTGTATTTTATGCCTTACTCTCAGGACTAACCGCACAAGGTTATGATTTTGAATCGGCGAAAAGCGTCCTTATCGATCTTCCTTTTGAGTACACCTATTACCATTTAGGTTTCTTTTATTACTTCATTCCACTCTATTTTGTGATCCCTTTCTTTCGAGTCATGGTGCAAAAACTGGATAACACCGCTCTATTTTCAATCATTGGGATCTGGTTACTAACCACTTGCTTCTTCCTCGCCAAATTTGAAGGGTTGTGGAGCACTGAAATCTGGCTATACAGCGGCTACTTATTACTGGGTTATGCGCTATATCAACGAGTCGAATTGACCAAACAGAATACCATAATCGCTCTCGTTATCGGACTCACCGCATTAGCGACAACCGTTTACATGGTAATAAGCCAAAGTGTGCTATTAGATGAATACACAGTCGGAAGATGGTTGTCGTATAAAACCATTAATACCGTTGCAGCGGCTGGAATGCTATTTTTTGTGTGTCGTTACTATGGCGAATCGTTGTCTAATAAATCACGAACCATCGTCAGTTTCATCAGTACCTACAGCTTAGGTATTTACTTACTCCACCCATTGTTCTTATGGCCGATGAAAAATTTCCAATGGTATGACGGCCATAATCCTATGTGGGTGATCCCTGTGTGGGTTGTGATCAGTGGTGCTGGCGCATTAGGGTTAAGTTGGTTACTTTCAAAATCCAAGAAAACGGCATGGCTTGTCCCTTAATGTAAGTCTATTCGCAAATAATATTGTTCTTACAAGCTAGACAACCGGAGTAAATTACACCGGTTGTCTTTCTTTCGAATCGAGTCGTTTTGCTAACTGTTTAGTTTTTGATACACGCTAATCACACCAAGAAGAATAAAACCACTCAGTAAACCGATAATCCCATTACCAATGGTTAAATAGGTTGCCGCAACATAAGGAAGACTAGGAAGTAAGCTAACAACGCTTTCTAGTGCATGGTGAACAAATGGAATACTGTGGACAACAATACCACCCCCCACTAAAAACATAGCGATGGTACCGACAACCGTTAAGAACTTCATTAACTTTGGTGCCATTGCAACAAGTCCATTCCCAATAGAGCCCCAAATGCCCTTTCCATCACTTTTACGCTGTAGATAAAAACCCAAATCATCCATTTTTACGATACCAGCCACAAGGCCATACACGCCAATGGTCATCAATACTGCGATTAAGCTCATTACCAATACTTGAGTAATAAACGGATGTCCTTGAACTGTTCCAAGCGCAATGACAATGATCTCAGCAGACAAAATAAAATCGGTACGAATCGCCCCTTTTATCTTCTTCTGCTCATGATCTTCAATGTCCTCTGGATTAGTTTGCGTTTCTTTTTCATGATCTTCTTTTACATCATGATGATGAAAGAATTTCTCATGAATTTTCTCAGCACCCTCAAAACAAAGAAACAAACCACCAATCAATAATAATGGCGTAATTAACCAAGGTGCAATCGAGCTAATCAACAAAGCTGCCGGAACCAAAATTAACTTATTCTTAAATGAGCCTTTAGCAACACCCCATACCACCGGGATCTCTCGTTCCGCTCTAACACCCGACACTTGTTGTGCGTTAAGCGCTAAATCATCGCCCAATACACCCGCCGTTTTCTTTGCTGCCACTTTCGACATCAGAGCAACATCATCAAGTACGGATGCAATATCATCTAATAGTGTTAATAAACTTAACCCTGCCATTTTGTTTCCTTATTTTCCATTTCATTACATTTATTATTAGATACTAATCCTAATTTATCGATTGTCATGGCTTATTTTTTAGATAGTGCAGAAAAACAAAAAAACCACTGACTCATGAAAGACAGTGGTTCTTTAATGTATAGCGAATTTAATCGTTGTCGTTATCTAGTTCAATTTCAGTTGCTTCTAATGCGCCATTTTTATTGATCAAATCAACATCAATTTTAGCACCTAACTCTAATAAGCTATTATCACTAACAACATCATGACCAAGTTCATTTTCTTTAATGAATCGAGTATTAGCAGTGATTGTTACTTCCGTTCTGCCATTTAATGTCATTAATGTTTTTTCAAGATTAAGAGCAGTAACACGACCTTCTACTTCAGCATTAGAAAAGTCAGATACATCTTCAACATCAACGTCAATGGCTGTGAATTTATTTGCACTATATGTGCCTTCTACTTCAACCCATACACCATTTCTTAATTCATTCAAATCATCATAATCTGTAGAATGAACAATTGTAGAATTCAGTTTAAAAGTATTTTTTGCTTGATTAAAATCCGACACTATTCCTTCATGTACATCATTAGGTAAAAAATCAGCATTATAGATTGCTGTAATTACCCATTCTTTTGAGTCGTTAAGGTAACCAAATAACATAGCTCTTTTATTTACGGTAATATTTGGATTAGTAGCTAAATCAGTATGCTTAAAAACTTGCCCATTAATTGTAATGTCAGTTGTACTTACTTGCGACACTTCACCAACAACAATCGGTTCTAGCTCTATCTCGTAAGCTACGCCATGATCATACTCAATATCGGCTTGCATACCTTTATCAAGATCAATCAAGTTGATTGGCATATCATTTAACTTTATCTCTGCATGAGTTGCATCTAATGACATAGAGCTAATTGACACAGAGTTATTACTTTGATCAACCGACTCAATAGCACCAATATATGAACTTGATGCACGCTGATCATTTGAATCACCTGAATCACCTGAATCATCAGAGCCACAACCTGTTAAAACAGCAGTACCTAATAGTAAAATAGCGATTTTCTTCATTTTTTAACCTAATTCTTATAATTAACCTGAATTCTGGATAAAACATGCTTTAAGCGAGGATTAGTTCAAATTCACATTCTGATAGCTTAATTCGTGGCTTTTGTTTTTTTAAACAATAAGCCACAACGCCTGAAATTACATTTAGCATGAAACCAGTCACGCTACGATGACGGCTATGTTCAATTTGAGAGATATTCTTCAATTGGTCATTTATCGTTTCGATAATGTATCTCTTTGATAACATAGCCTTATCAAAAGCACTTATCTCTTTTGCTTTCATGTTTTTTCGCGAGGTAGTCACTAAATCGACATCAGAGTTCTTTAAGCTCTCACTCAACTTTTTACCTATGTACCCTTTATCAGCGTACAATTTCCCCGAGAGTTCTTTGCATAAATCAGGTACAGGAGTCCTATCATTTACATTGCCAGCTGTGATTTTCAGCGAAATAATTTCTCCAAGATGGTTAATCAATAAATGAAGTTTGAAGCCGAAAAACCATCCCATGGTACCTTTTCCTCTTTTCGCAACACCATCAAAGACTTTATGGCGAGGAATTCGAATGTTATGGCATACTTTAAGACTCGTGGAGTCAACAAAAGCAATGCCAGTCGGCTTACCTTTGATAGATTGAAAATAGGCACACATTGGGGCGATTAGGCTAGGCATTTTGCTCACAAATCGAGTGTAGCTAAGTAAATTTGGAAAGTATCCTTTCCAATATTGATGAACTAACCCGATATAGAAGTTCTTGAAATCTCTATGATTTGATTGATGAAAAGCGATGACAATAGTCATACATTCACTAGTAGACATTACTGACTGACGTTTTCTTTTTCTCTCACTAGCCTCAACAAGGTATTTTTCCCATTGAGATAAGAATTGATAACAAAAATCATCGACATCACAAAATATATCAACTAATTTATTCATCTTGCCCACCTTTTAAAATACGTTCAAATAATTCTTGGTCGAAAGATCTGATCGTTAGGTGGGCAATTAGTTCAGCCTTATCCAGAATTCAGGTTAATTAATTCAATTTATAAGGGTACTATAGTGGTAAGAGTGTGAAGGATTCGTGAAGAGATAAATGAAAGTATTAATTGTTGAAGACAACCACCACGTAGCAGAAACCATTGCCGATTATTTAGAGCTTGTCGGTATTGATATCGATTGTGCTTATCATGGTGTTGCTGCGATTGAAATTCTAAAAAATCAAAGTTTTGATGCCATCGTTATGGATATAATGATGCCAAAATTAGACGGTATAAGTACCGTTCAAGCTTTGAGAAATGATTATGCTTGCAGTACTCCCATTATTTTTTTAACGGCAAAAGACACGTTAGAAGATAAAATCCATGCGTTTGAAGCCGGTGGCGACGATTACCTCGTCAAACCTTTCGCGATGGAAGAATTGCACATACGTTTATTGGCATTATCAAAACGTGGAAAACGCACAGATGTAGGAAAAATCACCTTTGAAGACATGGAAATGGATATCAAAGCAGGTACCTTATCTCGCCAACAACAATTAATAAAACTGGCCCCTATTCAATTAAAAATTATTGCATTATTAATGAAAAAAGCGCCTGATGTAGTCAGTAAAAATGAACTTACCGAGCATATTTGGGGTGATGAACTGCCCTCAAGTGATGCATTACGAAGCCATTTATACACAATAAGAAACGCCATTGATAAAGGCTTTGATACCCCAAGACTAGAGACGATTCATGGAAAAGGTTACCGACTTAAATAACACAATAAAGCACCCTAGCTTCTTCAAAAAAATACGTTGGACGTTTGGTATACTCACGTTTTTAATGTTCGCTTTATTTTGGTCTGTTATTTATATCGCAGAAGATCAATTGGAAGTAATTAGTCTTCATCATTGGCTTGATACCGAAGCCAATCAATACATCAAAAAATACCCTCAATTAGGCGAAGAGACTCCTTTGCCTAATGAAGAAGAGTTCTCTACTTATTGGAGCGAACAAGAACACCCTCTTTGGTTAAATACTTATAATAAACCCGGGCTATACGAGCAACAACTCGGTATTGAAGATAAGCATTTTATTGTTAAACCTCATCCATCAGGATCGGGGTTATTGTACGTCCTATTCCAAGATGATGCCGATGATTATCTAGATGCATATGAAGCAAATTTGCACATATTAACCTTAGCTCTTGGTGGTATATCTACTATTTTAATGATCTTATACGGCATTTATTTTGTTCGTAGTATTTCTTTACCGCTTCGCCACATTCAACATAAAGTGGCGCTCATGTCACCAGAGTATGATGACTTCACGGTTGATACTAAATACCAAGAAACACGAGATATTGAGCAGACTCTTTTAGAGAATAAACATCATATCGCACAGTTTTTTACTCGAGAAAAAGAGTTTAGCCGCTTTGCATCACATGAATTAAGAACCCCTATCATGGTAATCCAAGGTTCTGCCGATTTACTTGCAAAAGTACCTAATCAACCAAATATCGCTTTAAAAGCCATCAATCGCTTACATCAAGCCAGTGAAGAAATGACCCTCCTCACTGAAACTTTCTTATTGTTAGGTAAACAAGAAATTGAATTCCATCATTTTCATTACTATCAAATTGAAGAGATTTTAAAAGCACAGTTAGAACACCTAAAACCCTTATTTGCAAAACAGGAAATGGGCGCTCAGCTCTCTATTGTTACAGGCGAACCAAGCTTAGCACCTAGCAGTTTTATTACCGTTGTGATTAATAATTTAATTAAAAACTCTTTCAGCTATAGTGTGGGAGACATTCAAATATCATTAGAAAGTAATCTGCTCTGTATAACTAACTGCCACGATGGAAATGACACGTATAACGCAGGATATGGTTGTGGACTTGTTATTGTAGAACGAATCTGTGAGCGCATGAGTTGGCCGTTTACCATAGAAAAAACATCCACAGACTTTATTACGACGGTTTTATTTGAATCACAAATAAATAATTCTCCAGAATAATCCATGAATTCCTTAGATCCCATTATGTAAATTTTGGTAGAATAATTACATAAGAATGTAATTAAAATGGATGTTATTGTGAACCAAGTAAATACCAACTCAAATCTAACCCAAATAAATGTCTTCCCTGTAAAATCAGTTACAGGGGTTTCACTGCCCTCAGCTCAGGTCGAAAAACAAGGTTTACAATGTGATCGTCGTTTCATGGTCGCAACACTTGATGGGGCAATGATCACCGCTCGAACACATCCAAACATGGTTAAAGTTAAAGCAATCATAGAACCTGATGGGTTAATACTTTGCTACCCGGGTTTACTTGATTTACACCTAATTTTTGATAATTTTGAAATGAAAGACGTTAATACTACGGTCTGGAGTGATTCATTTTCTGCCTACAGTACCACTCAAGAGGCAAACCAGTGGTTCTCTGCAATTTTAGGCCTTAAAACACAACTGCTTTATTCTGGTAAGCAATCTAATCGTGTTCGTGAAAAAATAAGAACTAACGTCAGTTTTGCCGATGGTTATCCATTACTCGTGATCAGCGAAGCCTCTCTGGTTGAACTAAACAAACGCAGTACTGGCCACCAAACGATGGCACAATTTAGAACAAACCTTGTGGTATCAGGAACAGAAGCATTCATAGAAGATTCTTGGAAACGAATCCGTATTGGTGAGGTTGAATTTGAAACAGTGAAACCTTGTCAACGTTGTATTCTTACCACCATCAATCCAAATACGGCACAATATCATCCAAACAAAGAGCCATTAAAAACATTCTCGACTTTCCGCGCTGATGACTCTGGAAAGGTCTATTTTGGTCAAAACCTAATCGCAAAAAACGAAGGTACAATTAACGTCGGTGATGCGATTGAAGTATTAGAAACCAAAGAGAAAGAATATTATGCCGACTCAGGTACTATTACTACGAGCAAGCCCGCTGCATCTGGTACCGTGAAAACAGAAAACGAAGATAAACCAAAAGAGATCACCATTAGCTTAAACGGCAATTTATTCACCGGAAATACTGACGATCCTTTACTTCAACAAGTAGAAGCGGCCGGTCTAAGTATTAACAATAGCTGTCGTGCCGGTTTATGTGGAGCATGTCGAGTGACTTTAGAATCTGGCGACGTTGAGCAAGAAGATTCTCCGGCACTAAATCAACGCCTCAAGGATGCAGGGATGATCTTAGCGTGCTGTTCTATTCCAAAATCAGACATTGAAGTCGTTGACTAATTTATTAGAAACCCAAAGAGAGAAAGGCATAGGACGATGCTTTTTATGATAGCCTAAGCTACTGTTATTAAATGATAAAATAGCAACATCGACCCGAAAATGTCCACACGGAAGAAATACACTCAATTATAGCCCCTTTTCTTTAGGGGCTATTAATTAACACTTTATGCTTAATTAATACCAAGTAACTTAGAAATCATAACTAAAGAGAAAAAAGTAAAAATACTATAAAACCAAGCGGCATTTAACGCCATAATCACTTTAAACTTCGTCGATTTGGTTGTGACTCTATACAATAAAAATGGATACATTATGCTATATAAATGATGACGGTATCCAATTTCCATAGAAGTCATACCATGATCTTTCTTCGAATTTTTTGCTAACTGATTATCCATAAACAAAATATGTTTTGAGCTCCCATAAGAAGCTCTAAGACCAAAAAACATATAAGGAAAAATCCAGACAACAATATAAACACCTGATATTGTTCTTAATAACGTCAATATAGATATAAAAAAATCACTCATAAATCCAACCTTCTTCAATAAACTACAAAATATATTCGTAATTTAAATAAAAGAACTAAACTTTAAAAGTTACATACAAAAAAGACGGCTATGCCGTCTGTTTATTTTGCCTTAACTACGACGAAACTTTCATAATTAAAGTAACCTAATTATGCCTATGAAATTAAAAACTCATCGACTATAACGACTAAAATAGAAAATATTCCAACATTGGCACACATGATAGAAATCCAATAAATAAAATAAATTGAACCCATCTCTTTTTTTATACCTATTTTCCATTGAGAAACTTCACTTTTCTGAATCCCCCAAACAAAACGTAAAATAGGGTAAGAGAACCAAACATACCCGATAGCACTTCCCGCAACCCAAGGCATGAGATTATCCATCACTAAAAAAGCTTTTTCTCTAAATTTCTCAGGTGCATGGTTCGCAATATTATTTATCAACTCATATTTTTTTGACCTTAACTTAATGGTTAAATAAATATTCGTCATGATAAATATCAATGGACAGACCAATAACGATAATGCAACTATTTTGTAAATTATATCAATCAAATATTTTACCCTCAACCCAATCTCCGACGCTATTTGAGATATCGCCACCGTAAACACCCCAAACAAACGCCCCAACTCCAGTTAACACAATAGATAGTCCTCCAGTTACAGGAGCAAGTGCCAATCCATAACCAATGGCTGCTCCTCCTAAAACATTTACAGCTCCAGAGCTTATATTTTTTGTGCTAGATCTTCCGCACGCTTCACTAATAACACCATTCATATCACAGGTTTGATAAATACTTTGGGCATTACCATAAAGTCCTAAACCTGTAACTAACCAGCCCCCAGTTTTTAAGCCTTTACTAAAAGACATCGATTCTTTATATAAAGCAGTCATATTAATACCAGAAATAGTCTTAGAGAAGTCTTTCGCTTTATATAACTGACGCTTATCTACATTAAAATAACGGTTGATATTGTTTACTTGGATAGATTTAAAATAGCCAGGCTTACCGACCTCTGAAATAATATTTTTCATCTCAGATTTAAAGGTTCTAGCTGTACTTCGCCATTTTTTATAATCTTCATTTGAGTATAAAGCTTGCCCTGACAATCCTTCCGTTTTTGTAGCAACAAATTTAGAGTATTCTGCAAACGATGTCATTCTCTGACTAATTTTATTGCCTTGAACTTGAGCCCCCGCAATAACAGCGCCACTCCCAGCTAAAAGGTGGCTTAAGTTAATATTACTAAGATCTGAACTATCACTACTACCCTCATTAACATCTAAATTGGATGTTGCTACAATTAATAATGCGTTAGCTGTAGTTTCGTGATGTTGCGCGAACCATTTTTTCTCTTCACTCGATAATTTTAGAAACTCGGTCATCAGCTCATCTGCTTGAGCAATAGCATACGCTTCATCATCATGCGTTTTTTTCCAAGGAGAAACTACCAACGGCATGCCTTCGATAATTTGATGGAAACTGCGCTTTAAATGCGGATTAGTTTTAATAAAATGATCTATGATTTCAGGGTCAGTTGATAAATATGTTTCTTTAACAAAATTTTCAATAGTTATTTCCACATCAGAAAAAACTAAATACGTGTCATCAATATCTACTGCGTCATCTTTTTCGATCTTAGGTTTATCAAGCTTTGGCGTTTTAATATATAACTTATCGTGTAAGTCATACGTACTCGCCACTATCTGATTTGGTCTCAATACCACTGGGGGCTTTTCTCCACCTTTGTCGATAATCGCTTGTATTTTAGTTTTCGTGTCATCTAATAAAACTTTAATTTGGTCTACAAGCTGTTTCCTTACACGCTTTACAGTATCAATATGAACAAGTGTCACTTTTTCAACTTCTGTATACCCCGTTAATGATGCGTTATTTTTTACACACTCTAATCGCGATAAAAAACGCTCAAAAAAAGCATCCGCCACTTTGTTTATATGTTGTGCCGCACTACTCCAATCAATACTCTCCCACCCATTTTTTGGGTCTCCATTACCAAAATAACGCATATTTGCCCACAACTCAGTATAAGAGGTAGATTCATCTAACCAAATAAAGGAGTAAATAGCATCGGCATACAATGATGTAGAGATGTTTGGTGAAGTAATACAAAGAAGTTGTGACACAAGGTATCGAACATCTTTTTGCTCCATTGGATCTTTATCCATTACTTTTAATAACGCAATGGCAAACTCTTCTGCATCCCAATAGGTAAAATGTTGAGGTGAGAGATATTTCGCGTCTAATTCAATCATAGATTGAAGCGTATCGTTTGGGTATGTCTGGCAACTTAAAATACCCCACTGATATTGCTCAGCACGGCTATTAGGTTTTCTTTGCCAAAAAGGATATTGAGATCCCGCGGCTAGAGAGAAGAAAGCATCATCAAGCAGTTTTCCGTTCCGTAGATTAAAATCAACTGGACCAGGAGCCCAGCGATAAGGTTTCGAGCTTTCTTCATATTCAACTTCTAGACGCATATCTTCTGGCAATGGGGGAAGCGTACATTTACCGGTTCCATCCAACTCACCAGTGGCCACAACATTATCATCGCCATCTTTTACCTTAAACGGGGCATTAGACAAATTTTCACAATGTACAGTGACAGAGTACATTTCTGGTTCTGGTGTGCTGACTTGAAATGCAGGATTTTGAACACCGCTGCACGTAGTATTACCAGAGTTCATCGTCATTGCATCGGATTGTCTTGCAACGCCTTGTCCTTCGATCTTTACTGTTGGGGATGCTGAGGTAAATGCAGCCTCTCCTTGAATTGTGCCAGAAGATACCCCTTTTTTATCACCACCTTCATCTCCAGAGCTTTTCGAAAATGTAGATCCTTTAAGTGCGACGGAATTACCACTATCCATAGTTACCGTTGTAGAGCCATCAGCTAAATCAGACGATTTAGCTGAGTTTCCATAAGCAATGTTTACCGTTGAATTACCAACAGTCGTAGCACAAACATCAGGTGAATCTGCACTTGCTTCTCCACCTGAGCCTTGATGAACAACACTTAACCCATTTGCTCCTACTGTCGCAGCCAAAATATCACCATTATTATCTATAATTAAATTAGATCTATAATAGCTTGAGTTTCAATGGTCGATTCACAGTCAAAATAACTAATTAAACAGATAAATCACCCAAAAATATATTTATGGATTAAAGATCACATTAACAATTGATAAATTAATATGATTTATCAATATATGTATCTAATACGACAACTTATCGACCGTTGCCACGTAAGTCTCCTCTTCCATCTCAATACCAATGAATTTTCTATTCAGCTTTAAGCAAGATTGTCCTGTTGAGCCTGAACCCATAAACGCATCCAAAACTACCGCATTTTCTCTGCTGCTTGTTGAGATGATATGCTCAAGTAAATCGGCAGGTTTTTCACAAGGGTGCTTACCTTGATAATATTGAACGGGTGAAAATGTCCAAACATCGGTATAAGGTACTTCATCAGTCACATGAAATGGTCGTCGTAGTTCTTCGTACTCTTTTTTGAGTTCGCTATATTATTTTAATAATTCCCTATACTCATTATTCAACAAACTGTATTCATTAGATAACTCTGCATGGCTACAAGATAGCTCACCGCTTTTGTAAGAAAATAAGTCCTGGAGCTGTTGGTATTGTTTTTCTGTAGGCAGCTTCCACTGACTATACGAAAACCAATGCGAACACATTTGCGTTCCTGCGGCTTCATTAATTTCTTTGGCTGATACATTAAGAGTGTCCTTTGGGGCCATATCAAGGGGGAAATAAGCCGCGCTTAATGTCCTGCTTATTTATAAACTAATTAATTACACAAGCTAGCAATCTAGAAACCTTCAAGTGAGAAACCATTGTTTAATCTCTTAACTTTATTATCAAAATCTTCTAAAAAGTTCTGTATACCAACATAATTTGGAACGTAAAAATCAAAACCCAGCCCAACGTTTGATGTACCACCATTGGAAAGAGGGATTTCTTTATGACTCATATTTAAATCATTTACAAAATGATTTTCTTCTACACTAATAAGTTCAATGAAAGAATGCTTTTTGTTATGCAATATTTCCAGAACAACTGCTTCTGGCCTTTGTAACATAACTGTATATCGAGGTTTTTTTTGATGAGCATAGCTACTTCTACTTGATATAAAACCAGTGATATTATGTTTTTTTTCAAGGCCCTTAACTAAAGCTTCAAAATCTACACTTATAAAAAAATCTAGGGCTATCCCGGGATTAGTCGCCTTTTCTACGACCTCTTCCGAAACAAGTATGTTTGCAAACCCATCGAAGTATTTATAGAAAACACTAATCGTGCCAGACTGTGAGATAGTACCTATTGGTTCACAATTATTAACTATTACTTTAAGCAAACTACGAGTTAAAACATCATGAAAGAGAACTTGATTCTTGTCATAAAGAATATCGAGAACTAGTTTATATTTTTGGGAATTTTTACTTGTTGATAGAGCACGTACGGTATTACACTTTTCATCTTTATCATCAATATTTAAAATATAGCTCAAAAAGAAAAACTCTTGAATAGACTTGTGTTGCCATCTATAAGTTAACCCTTCGCGTCGGAATAAAGGTACTCGGGTAATTATATCGATCAGAAAGCCACGAATATCAAAATCGATTGTAGGGTGCGTTTCTTTGATTAGTTTTAAATCTGCTATAAGTTCATCTTCTTCATACTCTAACTTTTCAGCTTTTCTTCCTAAGAACGCTAGAAACGAAAGAATAGTTGCAAAATCGTCAATATCTAAGCCTGACAATTTTGGTCTAGTTAGATATCCGATTTTAGTCGCGTCATGATTCTCATATAAAGATCTATAAATCTGACTAAAGAAAGAACTCTTTTTTAAAGGGATTGTTTTTGAATGTTCATAAGCGATGTACAACAAACTTGTAAGGAGTGGGTTAGAAAGAAACTCTTTAACTGCTTCATTTTCTTTCTTTTCTATTTCTTCAATTAACAAGTCTGCTTGTGAGTTACCAAACTGATACTTTCTCAATAAAGAGTATGCTTGTTCAATCTCCAATGGTTCAATTTCAAATGAAATAAAATCGTTAAAGGCACTAAGAATTTTATCTTCATTGCGAGTAGCTACTACAAATTTACAATATTTCGCATTTTCTGTGAACATTTTAATTTCATCAAAAACCTCTGATTTCATTTCATCAGAAACTTCATCGGCGCCATCTAATAAAAACAAATATGCCTTGTTTACAAACTCATTATTAAGAAATTTAATAGAGATATCATCTGAAAAGTCAGGATTCGTATTTGTTATGTACTCTTGTATTGTTTGAACTTTCCCTTTTTTAATTAATGATTTTATATCTATATAAAAAGGAATGATCTCCGAAGACTCAACGGCATATCTGTAAAGCATTTTAAGTACGGTTGATTTCCCCATACCTGCATCATCATTAATGATGATTCTACTATGCGCATTAAACAAGGCTGAGGGGTATTTATCTACAACTGGTGATTGTTCTGAGGAGTGACTCGATAAGGTCAGTGGCTCATAAAGCTTGCTTACAACATAGTTTTTGTTTCTGAACAACTGAGATGTAGACTTATCAAGCTTTGCATAGCCTCGTGCGATATAAGGTATAAACTTATTTCTACAAAAATGATTAAAACTATCATTGACTTCTTCTGCTTTTAATAAGCCAATTGGAATCAGAGCTTTAGTCAAAGCCCCAATAACTACAGATTCTAACCCGGCCATTTTTTCTTCTCTTTTAGTTTTAGTTAGGGGAGATATTATAAGTTAATTTGTTTATTTCAAAGAGATTACTGTCTAATTCCCCCTAAAACACTGGTTAAGAGCTAACAAAAGACTTGTAGGCATAAAATATACAATGCTGGGACTTACTCATGCGTTGTAACTATGTCGAATTTACCTCCGTGATACATAACGAGAATTAACGAGAACAGCATCATAAGAATGGATGACTTTAGGTAGAGGAAACTCACATTAACAAGATATATATGAGTTCGTACTCTAATCAATAGAGGAGCAAAAATGAGTTACAAAATGTCTTTATCACGGTTCTTGATAAGAATTAAGTATTTATCGTTTCTTCATACTTAAATCACTAAAATTAAGGCAATTAATTACATTCAACCTAGAAGTCGATCTCAATTATCCTCCCAAACCCGTATTAATATTCCACAAATGAAGTTTTTAACCTTTATAGTTACTTCATACAGGTGATTGTCTTTAGACATCAAGCAAATCTCTTTGGAACCTTCGCTTGCGTTCCACGCCGAGGGGCTTAATCACTCCTCGGCACTTTAATTTTTCCTTCCTAATAACTCATACTCATATTGTCCAGATTCAAGCTTAAATCCGTGCCCTTCTCACTGCTTGCTTTATCTATTGATACTGGCTTATCTGATTTAATGGTAAGCGCACTTGAGCTTTGCTTTTCATCGTTTGGTTGGTTAGTGGTGTTGCTTTTGACATCGGGATGATGCTGTTTGAGAAGCCTTGTTTTTTCTGCTCGTGGTAGGAAGTGACTATGACTTGGTTTTTGCTTTCACTGGTTGTGATACCAAGTTTGGCGTTCTTATCTTTTAGTTTGTTTATTTTGGTGCTGAGTTTATCCACCTCTTTGCCTGCTGCTTCTGCAGAGCTTTTCCATCCATCAGGGATTAATGCATCGGGTAACATGTTTATCATTGATTTAATGCTCTCCCATAAGCACCAAATTCAAACCGCGTAGATCACCGCTACACGGTTTACGAAGTTCTAGGACGATTCTCTTCTCTCAGTTACAATAGCGCCAATTCGTAATTAAAGAGATCCTCATGTCAGATCAAGAAGAATTTGAAGTAGAAGCGATTGGTGTTGAAGTTAACATGCAACCAATTGAACTATACAAAGTATTAAAAATTGCCAATGTTGTAAATGGCGGCGGTGAAGCTAAACACATGATTGGTGAAGGCTATGTGGGTGTTAATGGCGAATTAGAACAACGTAAACGTCGTAAAATGTACGATGGTGATGTAATTGAATTCAATGAAGAATATTACGTTGTGATCTGTGATACGCCAGTTGGCGAGCTTCCAGAAATCATAGAAAAACCAGAACCAATGGTTATCCAACCAGCGCCTTCTGAGCCAAAACCTAAAAAAGAAAAAAAGAAAAAACAGAAGCCAGAGATCCCAACAACGATTGACCCAAACAGTGGTCGTAAATCGATAAACTTCTTCTAAATTTCGACATTTATGTCAACCAAACAATCAAAGCCCTCAAGTTTATACTTGGGGGCTTTTCTTTACTCACTTCTTCTCATTAATATTATTACCTATTTGTAAAAGTAATTTTTTATTTAAGCTATTATCATTAAAAATGAAATAGATATACTGCGATCATTATAAAGAATTGATTACTTAGGAATTTTAAAATGGGATGGCTTTTTCTTCTTCTCGCAGTAGCCTCTGAGGCTGTTTCACATGTCGCACTTAAAGCAACTGATGGGTTATCACACCTTATCCCTAATGTCATTGTAATTACCGGTCACCTTGGCGCTTTCTATTTTTTAAGCCAAGCAATGAAAACCCTACCTGTTGGTGTTGCTCATGCATCGTGGGCAGGTCTTGCAATTGTTGCTGTAACCCTTATTTCTAATGTGTTTTATCATCAACATTTAGACAGTAAAATATGGATAGGAATTGGCTTTATTAGTATCGGAATTGCGATCATAAATCTTTCATCAGTTCCCCATACCCATTAAGGGAATTTTATTGTTATGATAGCAATATGAGCACAGCTCACCGACATTAACTCTATAAAAAGGCAGAGGTTTATGACCAAACAACCTAAAAAAGTGCTGATCTTATTTGCACACCCTTCTCAACACCGTTCAGAAGTCAATGTACCACTGCTTAACACCGCAAAAAAAATAGAGAACGTCACCGTGGTCGATCTCTATCATGACTACCCAAAATTCAATATTGATATTGATAAAGAACAAAAACGGCTGCTCGAACATGACGTTATTATTTTCCAATTCCCACTTTACTGGTATTCCACCCCTGCCATTTTAAAAGAATGGCAAGATATGGTTTTAGAGTACGGCTTTGCCTATGGCACTGAAGGGCTTTCTTTGAAAAATAAAGTCTTTTTCTGTGCCATGACTGCCGGTGCAAAAGAAGATGCCTATAAAAATGAAGGATACAACCATTTCTCAATCAGAACATTAATGTCTCCGTTAGAGCAAATGGCGTCACTTTGTAGTATGCGATACATCGCCCCTTTTATTTTATTTGGTGCCCGAACCGCATTCGAAGATGATCAAATCAAGATACACACTGAACGCTGGAAAACGCTTCTAACCGCATTAGTGGATGATAGAGTAGACATCAAAGAAGCCAATTCAGTACCAAAATTAAATCACTATTTTGATCGTTTTATTAAGGATGAATCATAATGACCGGATATTTTCTACAAGCCTTCATTTATCTTGTTGCCGCCGTGATTGCCGTTCCAATAGCAAAGCGTTTAGGACTTGGTTCCGTTCTCGGTTACTTAATCGCGGGTGTCGTTATTGGCCCGATCATCGGTCTTGTAGGTGAAGAAACCACAACCATCCAACACTTTGCTGAATTTGGTGTGGTCATGATGCTATTTTTGGTGGGTCTTGAACTAGAGCCGAAAATGCTCTGGGCAATGCGCAACCGTTTAATGGGATTAGGGGGGCTTCAAGTTGGAGGAACCACCGCCATTGTGATGGCTATTGCGATGTTCTTTGGTCAATCTTGGACTATCGCCCTCACTATTGGTCTTATTTTTGCTCTTTCATCTACCGCTATCGTTCTGCAAACCTTTAATGAAAAAGGCTTAGCAAAAACAGAAGGCGGCAAAAATGCATTCTCTGTTCTGCTTTTCCAAGATATTGCCGTCATTCCAATGCTGGCTTTCATCCCACTCTTAGCCTTACCAGAATTGGTTGAGAAAGCACAGCTTGCCGCGGCAAATGCCGCAGAGCACCATGAAGAAATCAGCTTAGTCGTAGGGCTACCTGGCTGGGCTTACGGTATCGTAATTACGGCTTCTATTGCCATCGTTGTGGTTGGTGGACATTACTTAAGTCGTCCTCTTTTTCGCTTTGTGGCGAGTTCTGGGTTACGCGAAA
This sequence comes from Aliivibrio salmonicida LFI1238, assembly GCF_000196495.1. Taxonomy (NCBI): domain Bacteria; kingdom Pseudomonadati; phylum Pseudomonadota; class Gammaproteobacteria; order Vibrionales; family Vibrionaceae; genus Aliivibrio; species Aliivibrio salmonicida. The sequence continues at coordinate 458,362 of NC_011313.1, read as the reverse complement.
TATTTACTGCAACCGCACTAATGTTAGTCATCGGTATTGCCGCATTAATGAGTTTAGTGGGGCTATCTCCTGCGCTTGGTACATTCTTAGCCGGTGTCGTCTTAGCCAACTCAGAGTTCAGGCACGAATTAGAATCAAACATAGATCCCTTCAAAGGGCTTCTATTAGGCCTCTTCTTTATTACTGTTGGCGCAGGAATTGATTTTGGCATTTTGTTTGATGATTTTTTTACCATTATTGGTCTTACGATTGGCGTTATGGCATTAAAAGCACTTGTGTTGTTTGCCTTAGCGGTCATCTTTAAAATCAAAAACAGTGACCGTTGGTTATTTGCGTTAAGTCTCGCCCAAGCCGGTGAATTTGGCTTTGTACTGTTAAGCTTTACAGTACAAAATAACGTATTACCACCAGAAGTTGCTCAACCATTATCTTTAGTTGTTGCACTGTCTATGTTTTTAACGCCTGGTTTATTCATTTTATTTGATAAAGTGATCTTGCCTCGCTATGAGCAAAAATCAAATGATCGCGAAGCCGACCTCATTGAAGAAAAAGGCACTGTGATTATTGCCGGTGGCGGTCGCTTTGGTCAGGTTATTAACCGTTTCTTGGTCTCAAACCATGTTAAAACCGTCGTACTTGATCATCAAGCAAGCCAAGTAGATGCCCTACGTGAAGTAAACACAAAAAGCTACTATGGTGATGCTACTCGTCCTGAATTACTTCATACCGCAGGAATAGAACACGCCGCAATGCTTGTTGTTGCCATCGATAATCAAGAAAGTAGCGTAGAAATCGTTAAGTACGTAAAACACATGTACCCCAACGTAAAAATCTTAGCTCGAGCATTTGATAGAGGCCATTCCTACATGCTACGTTGCGCTGGTGCTGATTTTATTGAATCAGAAACCATGCGTTCAGCGTTAGAAATGGGCGCAGAGGCAATGCGTTCTCTTGGCCAACATCCTTTCCATGTTGAACAGCAAAAGATTGCCTATAAGAATGTTGAGAATCAAAGTTCTGACACCTTATATCAAGCCTGGGTCGATGATTCAGAAGGCGATCGTTACGATAATAACTACCGTAAACTCTTCATTGAATTAGAAGGCACAATCAAACAAGCGATGAGTAAAGACCGCTCTGATAAACACAATCAATCAGAACGCGCATGGACACCGCCACCAAAAGGCTATGCCGATAAAATAGAAGACTAACGTCTGTCGCTAAAAAGTGAATGCCCTACCTAGCTTAAATCTAGATTAGGGCATTTTTTATTCTTTACACTCTGAGTAACAACTTGGTTTTCTTGGGCACACTGCGCCACGAGAACAAATAACGCGAGCGTCAGTTTCAAGTCCTCTTTCTATCCAATTAATATTCAATATTTTAGCCACGCTAATCAATTCTCTTTTAATATTTTTAGATATAGGACTTTCACCGCCATTTTTAACGCATAACTTTTGCAAATCCCGAGCTAACGAAACCGCATCTTTACCTTGAGCTTCAATCGCAGGGTTCAAATCAATACCCGCACATAACACACGATCATTGCCAGCAGGATCGGTCATATTAACTGATTCACAACAATAAATTCTCGGTTCATTATCCACATTCAAGATTGATATTTGAGCAGAACTTCCCGCTTTCGATTCTGATAATCGACGGAACACCGCCCAATGATGACAAGGATCATTCACTTGAGTCATGTTTCCCCAAGGCAATGGAATTCCGTTGCCTCGGTACACGGCTTTTAATTTACCGGGGGCATACGCATCAAAGTAATGCCAATGAGGATAAGGAGAAACTACTGTCATTCTTCGCATCGCGACGGATGGAGAAACTCCGGCAATTTGATGCGCCTCAATCTCATAGCCGTGTCTATCTAACAATTGTCTAAATGGCACTCTTGGGCACAATAATGCCCCTGCAAAAAAACTGGATTCAAAATCACGCCACGCATGCAAAATATCCTGCGCATTCAATGCACTGTCAGTATGGTGGACCTCATTATCAAACACACGATGGCTTCCTACCGACAGCGAACTCTTTAACCCTTCTTTATTGTGTAATACACAGTGCCCAATATAAACAGCAAGATCATATTTCAATCGTGTTGGATACTGCTTCAATATCTCATTTAAGTAAACGGTGCAAGGTGGTTCAAAAAATGAAGTGAGTAACTCTTTTCCATTCACACCAAATTCGTCAACAACAGACGTCGGTGTTTCTTGAACCCATTTAAGCGTTAAACCATGAAAAACCGCCATCGCCATCATTTGTTCAACACTCAAAGGTAGCTGTTTTAGTCCAACCTCTTCGGCTGCTCGTTCTAAATCAGGAAAGTGATTTTGATTGTTCTCTTGATGAGCTCGGATCAGAAGATGAGCAAACTGTCGCCCAGTGACACCGGTTTGATTTAGCATTTCAGGGATCGCGATTTGAAGAATATCATTAGAGAATAAAAAACTTGGTTCTAACACCATGCCACTGATTCCCCCTTTCCTTCCCTTATCTGGCGTAATGGCTTGAGCTTCTGGCTCATTGTCTAAAAACCATGAAGACTCTTTTTGAAAAACAGTAGCAATAACTTCCAGCATATCTGCACTGGGAACACGCTTTCCTCTCTCTATCATTGAAAGATAAGACACTGATGGGGAGTTCTCAGGATCAACTCTTACACAACGAGTTGAAAGATCTTCCATCGTTAAATGATTGCGTTTTCTCAGATTACGAATTTTAGTTCCAAGAAAATGACTTTGTCGAATTAAGCTTTTTGACTGGCGCATCTTGTAAAATTCACAATGTAAAGTTTTTTGTTGTGAAATTGTAATCAAAAGTAAGCTAAGCTTCAATACAAGTAAGCAAACAACTCTGACCAGTGTGACTTACTTAAACTTTTAAAGGAATATATGAGGGAAAGACTATGGCTATCACAACAGTAAACACGACGAATAATGAACAAAAAGAAACTCCGTTTATGGCTGAAGCCGTCTTTGCCGTAGAGGAAATGAACTCAAACACAAATAAAGATAAGCAGCATGAAATAAAACAATTACTCGATACGTTGTTTCCATTAGCGAAAGGATCACACCAAGATGTGACAAATTACTTATTAGACTATCATCACCTTGTTGTGTTTTTTAAAGATGGGGGATGCAGCGGATTACTTAACCCAGGGAAATTTGTTGCATTTACCGGCCACCGCTCATCACCTGATAGAATTCTATTAAAAGACAACAGTGGCAGTCATGTAGAAATTGTTTTTGGTCATCATGAATCTGGGAAAAACAAACTGGTGACAATTGATGATATTGAAATGGAAACCTGCACTACGTTTAGTCAAGATTTCAGTTTAGCGGCGATGCGTTATTGGATCAGTTTATTAAAGCGAGACGACAAATCACAACCAAAAGCACGCCAAGAAGACAAAGATTATACGGCTAAAAATGGGGGCGATTACCAACTGACCAGTTGCTTCAGTTTATAATAAAAAGGCCGCTGTATATGAAATAGCGGCCTCTTTTAACGGTTTAATTTAAGCTACTTATGTTTGTTGTAATACATGCTTCTATCTGCTTGATGTAAAAGCTCATCTATTGATTTCATTTTAGAATTAAAACGAGCATAGCCAATACTGGTTGCTACATGAATCGTACAGTTTTCATATAAAAATGGCTTCCGGTTAATACTGTATAACACTTTGCTCATGATGAAATGAATATCTTGTTTTTAAAGGTTAGAGGCAATAATATTAAATACTCATCACCGCCCACTCTTGCCACAATATCGTTACTGCGTAGCACTGTTGCCACTCTTCTAGCCACTTCTTTTAAAACGAAATCACCCACAGAATGGCCATAAGTATCATTAATCGCTTTAAACTTCTCTAAATCCAAATTCAATAACGTAAATTTCTCACCTTTCTTATGGCCTTTTAAAAAAAGGGTTTTTAAAGTGAACATAAAATAACGGCGGTTTGGCAACTTGGTAAGTTCGTCTTCTAAAGATCGTCTTGTCGCTGTCACGTATAGTCGATAAATGACAATCAAGGAAAGCAAAGCAAGACCAAAGAATGAATAACCAATAATACGAAGTAAATTTATTCGGTACCACGGGAATATACTTTCTAATGATTGTCCTTTTATTGCGATTTGCCAGCTACCATAAGGTAATGTCACCGTTTCAATCGCCGTTGGCTCAACAAACGTATCTAAATACCCAAGAAAAACCTCACCTTCACTGCCTAAGCTGTGTCTTCCTCTTACGGCTACTTGATAAGATTCTTTCAGTTTATATAAACCTGTCCCATAAAAAAGAGCTTCGTTATCAATAACAAGACTGACCGAACCCCAATAAATACGATTAGTGGGAGGATCTAAGAAAGTAGGCATTCGAACAATAAAAGCATCTCCACCCTGCACTAAGGCAACGGGTCCGGCAATGAATATATTTTCTATTTCTCGTGCCATATTAATGCCAGGCCATCTCTCTGGCACACGTTTGAAATTTAATCCAATCGCTCTTTCATTCCCTTTTAAAGGAAATACATATTCAACAACATCATCAGGAGCAACGCCTAAACTACGGATATAGCTTGAATCTCGATAAAGCTCTTCAGCAATGGGACTCCATTCATTGAGCGTTGTTCTTGGGTTTACTGTAATTAATGTTGCTAAGCTATTCGCAATAAAGATATCCGAATGAATGGCGGCTTCCAGCTTTGCTCGTACAATCGCCAACTCTTCTTTTGCTTGTCTGCTTACTTGATTCTTTAAATAGATGTACTGCTTTGTATGAAGTTCTTCAACAACAAACACGATAAGTAGAACACTACTGATTAGTGCTGAAAATAACGTTACCTTTCTATTTAAAAATAACAGCAATTTCACTGATTTTTTCCTAATTTGAAAGTACATTTACAATGCCACGAAAACATAAAGCATTCCATATTGATAATTTACTATAGTAGCATTTAGCATGGTATTTATCTGTGTCTTTTTTAAGCACACTATAGTTTGGTGTTCAAATTCATTTTCTCAGCTTTCGTTAATTTTGAAGTGACTAAAAAGTAAGAATTATCAATCCAGTTCTCTAGCATTCCTCTCGATACTTCATCATCAAGAGTAACGGTTATCCAATGTTTTTTACTCATGTGATAGCCTCGCTGGATACAAGTGAATTCTTCGCTTAAAAAAGTAACATCACAAGGTTCTGCTTTCAGCGTAATACATACCCTTCTATCTTTGCTACCAACAAGAGCAAACATTTTATTGAACACTTTAAACACTAATGCATCGGGACCAAATGGGTAAGAACTCTCGCAGCAAGGTTTCGCTAATAAATAATTATTCAATTCGTTTTCTGTCACTTGTTTTCCCTCAATTACAGGTTCATTTATTGGTGATACACTCTTGGCTTAACTCTAGGAGCCTATTTATGTCATCAGAATTAAAACTGATCCCAATTGTATTCTTATGTGCTTTCTTGTCTATTATTGGGCATTTTATTTTAAGCAGTTTGTTTTCTGAAGAAAATTGGCTTGAATATATAGCAGCGGTAATACCAATATCGATGATTATCATTGGGTATTGTGCATTTAAATTTGCGGCAAAAAACGACAATCGATAGAGCTCATATCGAATGCTTTAGTTTATATTGTTCAGGAGTACAATCTGCATACCTTTTGAACATGGTAATAAACGGGCTTGCTTGATTATAACCAAGACTGAATGCCACTTCTTTGATCGACATATTCTTACGTAATAAATCTAACGAATATAAATAACGCATTCTCAAACGCCATTCAGTAAAACTCATTCCTAGTTCATTTTGACAATGTCGAGATAGCGTTCGCTCTGTTGTATGATTTCTACTTGCCCATTCAGAAAGTGATGTCTCATCTGCCGGATTTGCTTCTAATGCTTTCAATATTGGTTTTAATAATTTATGTTTTGAAGAAGGCACAAATCGTTCGCTAATTTTTGCTACTAATAATTGATCAAATAATACACCAATTAAACGTTCTTCTTCTTCCGTTGTCGCTTGCTGTATATCTCGTAGTCTCAACTCTGAAATAAGTACTTCAACAAGTGGAGAGACTTCTAATAAACAAGTATGTCGAGGCATCCGATCAGCCAAAGAAGGAATGATATTTACCGAGCAATAATCTATCGGCTTTCGGTTATAGCTTTGATGATTTACCCCAGCAGGTACCCAAATGGCAAAATGAGAAGGTGCTAAAAAACGCTGCCCTCCTGACTTCAACTCTAAAATACCACCACTAATTATCTGTAATTGCCCCCAGAGATGAGAATGTGCACGCGTTTCAGTATTCGATCGAAAAGCATCAAACAGTAGAAAGATATCCGATGGTAAGGCATCAAAACTGACCGATGCTTGTATATGCCGTGAGTTTTCCATCTTCATCATTTCCTATTCGTTCACGATTATTATCACAATATATCTCTTTTAGCCTGATAGGTGAATCTTAGATTCACAAATAAAATAATCATAAGGGAGTATACAAATGTAAAATTACGCTTACACATAAAGATTACTATTCACATTCTATTAAATTATAATAATGTTCTGTTTTTAACCATTTATTATCTCGCTTTAAACGCGAAATTAATTATAAATCGATTGCATTGATTCTATAATATCATTACTATCCACGCACAAAATTTAACCAATAAATACGATTTACACATCAGAAAATGTTAGTAATAATATATCTTAAAATAAAAGAAATATATTAACACGATTTATAAGCAGGATTTATGATGTGCACCTTCTAAAATATAAAAAACATCGATGTATATATGTTAATTCTAGCCTTTCGTGATGTCGTTTAACAATCACTAAAATAACAACACTATAATTTCATAGACTTCGATATATTATTACGATTTTTCATAGGCATATTATGTTAGATGAACAAACATCTATGGAAAGCATTTCTCGACGGATCGAGGCAAGAAAAACAGAACTTGGATTATCAAACACTCAAATTTCGACGGCATGTAACGTATCAACAAGAACCGTCATCAACTGGACAAGCGGTTTATCGAGTCCACACATTTCAAAACTGATCCCATTGAGCTTTGTGCTAAGAAAAGAACTGAGTTGGATAATATCAGGAAGTGAAAACATTCCAGATTGGCTTGGTGTTACGATACCTGAAGTGATCGATTTTCATAAAGAGTTAGCTAAATACTCAAAATCTGAGCGTACCATGTTATTTAAATCAATCAGTAGCCTAATAGAACAGTTTGGTTTTATTTTAAAATCAAAAGATAAAAAAGACTAATATCTAATTAACAATATTTAGCATTATTATTTTATAATGCTAAATATTATCGATATATTAGCTTAAATTATCACAATATATTTACACTCGTTAATTATAAATCGTATTACTTTATTTAAACATTGTACTCAATCACAAAAAATAAAAATTACGTTATATTTCCCTTATTTATGCTATCGATAAATACCTATCACTTTCATTTTTTATGATGTGTCGCAACAACACGTTCTGCATTTAGCTCCATACTTATTCAACATTTTTTAATTATGCAGAGGCTCCATGAAACAACTTGTTGAACGCTTTCTTTCTTATGTGAGTATCGATACTCAATCCAACCCTTCAGCACCACAATGTCCAAGTACAGAAAAACAGCTTAATCTTGCTAACCAATTAGTTATCGAACTAAAAGAATTAAAGCTTGCCGATGTCTCTGTTGATAAAAATGGCTATGTCATGGCTCGCTTGCCTTCAAACGTTGATTATGACGTGCCTGCTATCGGGTTTGTTGCCCACATGGATACGGCACCAGATGCATCAGGTGAAAATGTAAAACCACAAATTATTAAAGACTATCAAGGTGAAACAATCACATTAGGCACCAGCGGTGAAGAGTTAAATCCAACCCAATTTCCTGATTTAAAAAACCTTATCGGTCATGATTTAATTACCACCGACGGCACGACTCTATTAGGTGCAGATAATAAAGCGGGCATTGCAGAAATCTTAACTGCAATCGCCATCTTACAAGCAAACCCAGAGATCCCTCACGGTGATATCTGCATTGGCTTTACGCCAGATGAAGAAATTGGTCGTGGCGCAAATCTATTTGATGTTGAAAAATTCAATGCCAAGTGGGCCTATACCATTGATGGTGGCCCCGTTGGCGAATTGGAGTATGAAAACTTTAACGCCACTAGCGCTGATGTGATTTGTCACGGAGTTAACGTTCACCCGGGCACAGCTAAAGGCAAAATGATCAATTCAATGAACATTGCCGCACAATTCCAATTGATGATGCCGACCGATGAAACACCAGAAGGCACAGAAGGCTACGAAGGTTTCTATCATTTAAAATCAATGGAAAGTGGCGTGGCAAAAACCGAGTTAGGTTATATTGTGCGTGATTTTAGTCGTGAAGGCATGGCAGAGCGTAAAGCCTTTATGCAACAAAAAGTCGATGAACTGAACGAAAAACTAGAAAAAGGCCGTGTTGAGCTGATTTTAACCGACAGTTACTTCAACATGCGCGAAATGGTAGAGCCTCATCCACACGTCATTGAATTAGCAAAACAAGCAATGACGGCTTGTGATGTGCAACCTGATATCAAGCCTATTCGTGGTGGTACAGACGGTGCTCGTTTATCGTTTATGGGATTACCTTGCCCTAATATCTTTACTGGTGGTTACAATTTCCACGGTATTCATGAATTCATTACGATTAATGGCATGAAACAAGCGGTTGATGTGATTGTAAAAATTGCAGAGCTAAATGCACTGAACAATAAGTAATTTAACTCTGTTCAAAAAGATAAAAGTCACAAAAAAACGCCCGATGATTGTATAACCATCGGGCATTTTTTATTTTAACGTATAATGATTATTCACACATTTCTGGTACTACGATTTTCTCAACCTTCACTGCCGCGACTTTAAACTCAGGGATCTTCGCATGAGGATCTAACGCTGTTGTGGTTAATTTATTCGCAGCCGCTTCAACAAAGTGGAACGGAACAAACACCACCCCTTCTTGCATACGCTTAGTCACAAATGCAGGAGCCTCAATGGTGCCACGACGAGTCGAGACTCTAACCATTTCACTGTTTGAGATACCAAGACGCTCAGCATCTGCCACACTGATCATAGCTCGCGGCCCTGCAAGGTTGTTCAACCCTTTGGTTTTACGAGTCATAGTGCCGGTATGATATTGCTCTAATAAGCGACCCGTTGTAAGGACTAATGGATACTCTTCATCAGGCAGTTCTGCGGCGTATCGGAATGGCACAGCGGCCATCTGACCTTTTCCACGAATGAATTGATCGCTATGCATAATACGAGTCCCTTCTGGATTCGCATCATTACATGGCCATTGAAGTCCATTTTTACCAATAGCATCCCAATGCATGCCTTGATACTGCGGCGTAACCTGAGTGATCTCTTCGGTGATCTCCTCAACCGATTGATAGCTCCAATCTCCGCCCATCGCTTTCGCAATTTCTTGAATGATCCACCAGTCTTCTTTCGCTTCACCCGGAGGATTAACTGCCGGAGAAATACGCTGAACACGACGCTCTGTATTGGTAAAGTGACCGGCTTTTTCTGCAAACGAACACGAAGGCAAGATCACGTCTGCGTATGCGGCGGTTTCTGTCATGAAGATATCTTGTACCACTAAGAAATCTAACGTCTCTAAACCGTGAATAACGTGCGCTTGGTCAGGATCACTCAATACTGGATTTTCACCCATAATGAACAAACCTTTCACTTGCTTATGGCATGCTGCATCAATGATTTCTGTTAACGTTAAGCCTTTCTTATCTGGTAGGTTTGGCTTGTTCCATGCTTTAACAAACTTCTCGTATACCGCTGGATTTTCCACTTTTTGATAACCAGGAAAATCCGTTGGCAACGCGCCCATATCACATGCACCTTGCACGTTTGATTGGCCTCGAAGCGGGTTAATACCACCACCTTCAATACCAATGTTGCCACACAGCATTTGCAAGTTAGCAATAGAGCGAACATTATCATGCCCTGTCGTGTGCTGCGTAATACCCATTGAATAGTAAATGGCGGTACGCTCGGCGGTACCGATATAACGCGCCATTTCAATCACATCGTGCGCTTTCACGCCCGTAATTAATTCAATTTTCTCAGGCGAATACGTCTCTGACATGACTTCTGCTTTCAGCTCTTCAAAGCCTTCAACCCGTTCTGTTATGTACGCTTGATCATGCCAGTTATTCTTAATAATCTGCTGCATGATCCCGTTAAGTAACATCACATCCGTCCCCGGACGCTGCGCTACATACAGTTCAGCATGATCCGAGATATCCACTTGCTTAGGATCCGCCACAACCAAACGCGCACCGTGATGACGAATAGCTTGCTTGATATGCGAAGCAATGATCGGGTGAGCAGATGTAGTGTCTGACCCAATAATAAAGATAAGATCTGAATACTTAATACTTGGAATATCATTGGTCATTGCCCCACTGCCAATCGAGGCTTCAAGGCCAGTCACTGTCGTTGAGTGACAAAGACGCGCACAATGATCGAGGTTATTGGTTTCAAACTCACAACGAACCAATTTTTGGAAGGCGTAGTTATCTTCATTGGTGGTTTTTGCAGAAGAGAATCCCGCTAATGCATTTCCGCCATATTGCGTTTTAATTGCACTAAACTTGTCAGCAACAAGCGTTATTGCCTCTTCCCAACTTGCTGGTACTAATTCACCATGTTTACGAATTAATGGTGTTGTTAAACGTTGATCACTACCAACGAAATCAAAACCAAAACGTCCTTTCACACATAACATGCCTTCATTAACTGGAGAGCCTTTCGCACCTTGTATGTACTTAATTTTGTTTTTCGATTCATCCACTAACATTGTCAACTTACAGCCGACACCACAATACGTACAAATGGTATCGACCGGTTTTAATAACTCAATTCGACCTTGTGATTTATCACGTGCATCAACCAATGCACCAACAGGACACGCTTGAATACACGCACCACATTGCACACAATTGGAGTTACCCATGTCATAACCATGCTCGAAACCAGCACGACATTCAGGGCGAGAGGCATTGGTACCGTCTTCATTTTTCATGAAACTCAATACACCATGTACGCCTTTTTCGTTACACGCTTCTACGCATTGACCACAGCTGATACAACGGTTGGCATCAAACACAATGAACTCAGAGCTAGTATCAATCGCAAATTTCTGCTTACTTTCGTTACTTAAATCGGTTTCATCGGCTTTGTATTCCGTCGCGTAATCACGCAAGCCACAATCAGTATTCGCCTGACACGCACACTCTAAGCAACGCTCTGCTTCACGAATCGCATCCGCATTATCAAAGCCTGTTTCGACTTCTTCAAAACTTTGCTCACGCTGCTCTGCCGTTAATTCAGGCATGATAACGCGCATCGCTTTTTGGATGTGCTCAAAATATGTAGGATCAACCTGCTTGGTCTTCTTCTCTTTTTGAGAATTAAACAACTTAGTCGGAATCTTTTCCATATCGCCTTTAAAGAAACGATCAATCGCTTCTGCGGCAATACGACCATCAGCAACGGCTTCAATCGCTGTTGCAGGGCCACGACGAAAATCACCAATGCTAAAGATGTTTTTCACACCACTGTGCATGGTTAAGCTATTAGAGTCAGCCGTGTTCCAACGTGTTAACGGTAAATCAATATTATCGTTTTCTAAAAAGCTTAAATCTGGTTTTTGAGATACGGCTGAAATTACAGTATCAAAATCTTCAATGAAGAATTCACCTGTCGCTTTAGGGCTTCGTCGGCCTGATGCATCAGGTTCGCCCAATGCCATTTTCTCTAAGCGAACTTGGGTAACACGACCTTTTGAATCTGCAATGTTCTCAACAGGATTGGTTAAGAAATGGAATTTAACGCCTTCATGTTCAGCCTCAACCACTTCATAGTCTTCGGCTGGCATGTCTGCACGAGTACGACGATAAATAAGCGTGGTATCAGCACCATCACGCACGGCAGTACGAGCACAATCAATCGCGGTATTACCACCACCAATCACGGCCACTTTTTTACCCGTAATCAATTTGGATTCCATTACGTAATCTTTTAGGTAATCGACACCTAAATAACAACCACCAAGCTCACTGCCTTCATACTGCATTTCTACCGCTTTAGACGCACCAACAGCCAAACACACCGCATCATAATCATCGCTTAACTGTGATAATAAGAAATCTTCACCTAATTTAACCGAGGTTTTGATCTCCATGCCGTTGCGGCACATCAACTCAATTTCTTTGTCTAAAATCGATTTTGGTAAACGGTACTCAGGGATACCATAGCGTAACCAACCACCTGCTTTAGGCATCGAATCAAACACCGTGACGTTGTAACCCTCATTGGTTAGGTAATAACCACAGGTTAATCCACCCGGCCCACTACCAATAACAGCAATCGATTTACCCTTGTCTGCTTTTTTTGGTGGTACGTATGATTCTTGAGCGTGTAAATCGGCATCAGCCGCGTGACGTTTTAATTGACGGATAGCCAATGGTTCATCAACTAAACCACGACGACACTCTGTTTCACAGAAAGCAGGACACACACGACCAATCGATAATGGCATTGGTAATGTTCGTTTAATGACTTCAATGGCTTTTTGATGATCATTCTGTGAAATATAATACAGATATGACTGTATATCCACGCCAGCAGGACACGCAGTTTGGCACGGTGCTTCGCAATCTGCGTAATGATCAGAAAGTATTTTATTTAATGCACTTTGACGACGTTTTGCTAATACTTCAGACGAAGTGATCACTTGCATTCCATCAACGACTTGAGTTTCACAAGCACGCTGAACTCCTTGCCCTTCAATTTCTACTACACACAAATCACATGGCAATTTTTCACCATTGATGTTGTTTCCGCACAGTGAAGGGATTTCAATATTGCATTCCTTTGCAGCAGCTAACAGTGTTATCTCTTCATCGATAGTGAATGTTTGTTTATCTATAGTTATTTTCATCATTCAGTACCTAGATTTACTAATAATTAACTCGATTATATCATTACTTTTTGAGTGGATTTGAACCCCATCGCATCTTTGCAACATTGTCGCGACAAAAACGCTTTTTTTACCCATTAAGCATCTGGTAAACAGTCTGTTTTTGTGTTCGTTTATTTATTTGAATGTGACCTACCCATCAAAACGAAAGCAAAACGAATGCTCGAACGAACATAATTGAGCTAAATCAAAGAAAGTGTCGAACATAAATATCATCATGGTTTCATACATCAAAAGTGGTAAAAAAGAGACCAAATTATGGACAAAACTTCTCGATTAGAAACCTCTGTTATTATCATTGGAGGCGGCGCTACAGGCACAGGAATCATGCGTGATTGTGCATTGCGTGGGATCAATTGTATTTTGATTGAGAAAGACGATTTGGCCTCAGGAACCACTGGTCGAAATCATGGTTTACTGCACTCAGGCGCTCGCTATGCCGTCACCGACCCTGAATCAGCCAAAGAATGTATCCATGAGAATAAAATCCTTAAAAGCATCGCAAAACATTGCGTTGAAGATACCCAAGGCTTGTTTATTTCACTGCCTGACGACGATTTAAATTTCCAAGCGCAATTTATTGAATCATGTAAAACCGCAGGCATTGACGCCAAGCAACTAACCCCCAAAGAAGCCCTATTATTAGAACCTAATGTAAACCCTAATCTTATTGGTGCGGTTCAAGTGCCAGATGGAACGCTCGACCCTTTTCGTTTATGTGCCGCAAATGTGCTTGATGCGAAAGAAAATGGCGCGCGTTTGCTCACACACACACACGTAACTTCACTTATTCGCCATCAAGATACGGTACTTGGTGTGAATTGTATTGATGTTCGTACCAATCAAAAGATTGAGATTTTCGCTCAAGAAGTCATTAATGCGGCAGGGATCTGGGGACAAAATATTTGTGAATACGCTGATTTAAGCATCAAGATGTTCCCAGCCAAAGGTTCTCTGCTTATCTTAGATTATCGTATTAATAATTTGGTAATCAACCGTTGCCGTAAGCCATCAGATGCTGACATTTTAGTTCCCGGTGACACAATTTCACTGATAGGAACCACCTCTGAGCACATTGACTACGATAAAATTGATGACTTACATGTCACAGCTAAAGAAGTGGATATTTTACTGAGTGAAGGCGCTAAGTTAGCCCCAATAATGGCGAATACTCGTGTACTTCGTGCTTATGCAGGTGTTCGTCCGTTGGTCGCTGTTGATGATGATGGTTCAGGTCGAAATATCAGTCGTGGCATTGTGTTGCTTGATCACGCAGAAAAAGACGGGCTCAACGGCTTTACGACGATTACGGGAGGTAAATTAATGACCTCTCGACTCATGGCTGAAATGACCACCGACATGATCGCTAAAAAACTGGGAAACAACCAAGAGTGTACGACTCACTTACGATCGCTTCCTGGATCGAACGGTGCCTCTATTGCCGCCAAGAAAACAGCGAGCCTTGCAAAACCCGTTTATCAAAGTGCTATTTATCGTCATGGTGAACGAGCTGATCAATTCTTAACGGATGATGCAAAAGATCAAGCCGTGATCTGTGAGTGCGAAATGGTGACTCAAGGTGAAATCAATTACGCCATTAAACAATTAGACGTGCATAACTTAGTGGATTTACGCCGTAGAACACGGTTAGGAATGGGACCGTGCCAAGGTGAACTCTGCACCTACCGCGCGGCAGGATTATTTGAAGAATATGGTCAAGTCAGCGGTAATCAATCAAGCCAATTATTAAGTCACTTTTTAGAAGAGCGTTGGAAAGGCATTAAACCCGTATTTTGGGGCGATGCTCTGCGCGAGGCCGAATTCAGTTACTGGATTTATGAAGGATTATTCGGTGCCAGTGACATACCAACACTCTCTACAAAAACGGAACAAAGCACTTCGTCTCAACCAAAACAAGAACAACAAGAGGCCACATTATGAAATTTGATACTATCATCATCGGCGGCGGCATGGCCGGCTTAAGTTGTGCACTTCGTTGTCTTGAAGCCGGATTAAAAACAGCCGTAATCGCATCAGGACAAAGTGCTTTACATTTCTCTTCTGGCTCTGTGGATGTATTAGCAAAAACACCCGATGGAAAGCATGTTGTAGACCCAATGAGGACGATTGAGTACTTTAAAGATAATTACCCTACCCATCCTTATTCAGTTCTTGGAAAAGAGACCGTCAGTCGTGCTTTAGCTTGGTATCAAACCAAGCTGTCCGACATCGGGGTGCCATTACGCGCACAACAAGATGGTCATAATCATTATCGTTTAACACCATTAGGCACCATGAAATCGACTTGGTTATCACAACCTTTTGTTCATCAGTTCCCAATGACATTAGAAAATAGCAGCGTAAAGAAAATGGTGTTAATCACCATTGATGGCTTTCGTGATTTTCAACCAAAACTGGCACAAGACAATTTAAAATTGGTACCTCAATTATCTAATCTTGAGATCACAACCGCGTCTGTTTCCTTGTCTGCATTTAAAGACATCAAACGTAATCATTGTGAATTACGATCCATTGATCTTTCTCGAATTCTGTCAAAACGAGCTAACTTACAAGAGTTTGCCCACGCATTACAGCAACACGCAAATCCGGGTGATCTTGTTGTGATCCCCGCTATTTTTGGTAATGGCACTGGCCTAGCATTATTAAAAGAAATTGAAGCCCTAACGCAACTGACATTATGCGAAGTCCCTACCATGCCACCATCACTTTTAGGAATACGTTTAGAGGAATCGATGAAACACGCTTTCATTAATCAAGGGGGCACCTTATTTAATGGTGATCACGTAATTCAAGGTGAGTTTTCTTATGTAGAAAAAGAAGACCCGACCAATTCTTATTACCATTTAAATCGACTATTTACTAAGAATCATGGTGATTTTCCACTGCAAGCAAAGCACTTTGTTTTAGCCACGGGCAGTTTCTTCAGCCAAGGGTTAAAGGCAAGTGTGGATTCAATGCAAGAACCTATTTTTGGTTTAGATATCGACCAAACCGATTCTCGAACGGATTGGTACAATCCTGAATTTTTTAGTCCACTATCCCATCCATTTTTAAGTATGGGCGTTAAAACTAATGACCAATTTCAAGCCTTAAAGTCAGAGCATGTCATTAATAATCTTTTTTGTGCGGGTGCTATTCTTTCTGGTTACAACCCAATACTAGAAGGCTGTGGCAGTGGTGTGGCAATTAGCACTGGATTCTATGCGGCTGAAACCATTATTAAGCAGCAATCGGTAAAGACTCAACCAATACAACACGCTGAGGTCGCATTATGAGCAACCCACTATTTCGCTCTAATTTATTAAAAGACAGCTTCTCAAAAGAAAATCTGATTTTCAGAGCGCCAGCGAATACCAGTTTTGATCAGTGTTTAAAATGCACCGTATGTACTGTTTATTGCCCTGTGGCTAAAGAAAACCCTGATTACCCTGGCCCAAAACAATGTGGTCCAGATGGCGAACGTTTACGCTTTAAAAGCCCTGAATATTTTGATGAAACCTTAAAGTTATGCACCAACTGCAAACGTTGTGAAACCGCTTGTCCGTCTGGTGTGAAAATTGGCGATATGATCGCAGTCGCCCGTGGAAAATACGGAAAGCCCGCGTATAACATGAAAGGTATTCGTGACTTTGTATTAAGTCATACTGATTTATTTGGCTCAGTCGCAACGCCGGTAGCTCCTATTGTGAACGCGATGACGAGCGTACCATTAGTCAAAAAAGTGATGCATAAAACGATCGGGGTTCATGATCATAAATCGTTACCAAAATACTCTCACGGCACCTTTCGTAAATGGTATAAAAAAGAAGTCACTGATCAATCGATTTATCAACAACAAGTGCATTATTTTCATGGTTGTTTTGTTAATTATAATCACCCACAATTGGGCAAAGACTTTATTAAAGTCATGAATAACATGCACATTGGGGTTCAGTTATTAGACAAAGAGAAATGCTGTGGCGTACCTCTTATCGCAAATGGATACCATAAAAAAGCACAGAAAAATGCAGAATTTAATGTCGCTAATTTAGAAGCGGCAATTGAGCGTAGAGACGTGCCGATTTTATCGACCTCTTCAACGTGCTCCTTCACATTGCAACAAGAATACCCACACGTACTGGATGTAGATAACAGTAAAGTGGCGAAGAAAATAGAATACGTAACCCGTTTTTTATTAAAAGAGATCATGAATGGTCGTGGTCCAAAAATGAAACCACTGAATAAAAAAATTGTTTACCACACACCTTGTCACTTAGAACGCAGTGGCGGCAATATTTATACCATTGAATTGCTGAGGGCTATTCCCGGTTTAGAAGTGCAAGTTTTAGACAGCGAATGCTGTGGTTTAGCGGGCACTTATGGGTTCAAAACCGAAAACTACGATACCTCTATTGCGATTGGTAAAAACGTGTTTGATCAAATAAAAGCCGCTAAACCTGATTATGCCATTACCGATTGTGAAACCTGTAAATGGCAAATAGAAGAAAACACCAACATTACTACCATTCATCCAATTTCATTATTGTGTGAAGCACTGATGGCATAAGCAACATCTACGTAAGATACGTGCTGGTAAAGGAAGAAATGCGACGTCTTTCTTTGCCTTTCTTTTCATACGTAAATGATAATTATAACGTTAAGACAACTAAAGCTAGGCACTTTAAATCGAGTTACCTTGTACTATACTTTTCAGTAGAGTGTATATACACAAGGAATCAACCGTGCAATTTTTACCATTACGTTGGATTATTCCACTTATCATTATTAGCGTTTGTAGTATTTACTTATATTTCTCTTTTCAAGAGCCTATTTGGGATCTTGATACTCAACCTCAACCCCCCAAAAGTAATGAGTTTTTTTCTAACGCTATCACTGTTATCAATAAGGTTGAAATTAAAGAAAAAAGCAAAGCTAAATTAGGCTTAGAACTCTTTCTTGACCCAAGATTGTCCTCTAACGGGCAAGTGAGTTGCGAATCTTGCCACCACATATTTACGAATGGTGCTGAATCTATTCCCGCTTCTATTGGTGTTCATGGCGAAGGTACTCGTAATTCCCCCACCTTATTCAATATCAGTTTAAACACCCGTTTCTTTTGGGATGGACGCGCAGCGAGTCTAGAACAACAACTTGATGGCCCTATTCACAATCCATTAGAAATGGACAGCAATTGGACTGACATCATTCAATTTCTTACCTCTTCAGATCACTACTCCAATCGTTTCAAACAGGAATACAATGGAGACATCACAGAAGCCACAGTCAAAGACGCTTTAGTCACTTTTATGGCAACCCTTAATACACCAGATGCACCGTTTGATCACTATTTAAAGGGCGACAAAAGAGCCATATCCCAAATAGCCGTCAATGGCTGGGATAAATTCCAACAACTGGGGTGTGTATTTTGTCACCAAGGACAGAATGTAGGAGGAAACTTGTTTCAGAAGTTTGGTAATTTAGCCGCATTAGAAACACAATTTGGTGACTCTGCAAACAACGATCTTGGACGATTTGATATCACAGGAGACATCAATGACCGTCATGTTTTTCGTGTCCCTAGCTTGCGAAATGTTGCTATTACTGCACCTTATTTCCATCATGGAAAAACAGAAACCCTTGAAGAAGCCATTATCATTATGGCGAGGGTGCAATTAGGACAAGAGCTTACCCCCATGACCGTTGTCGAGATCAGTGCATTCTTAAACACCTTAACGGCACCAAGACCTGCTGCGTTAGAGGAGTTAATCCAATGATATTAATTAATACGAACAAACTCAGTCTTATATTGATCGCATTTATTACCTGTGCTGCTCTGTATTTGTCGTTGATTGTCACCAAAAGTCATTTGGTCGAACAATATCAACGTGCTTATTTATCATTGTCTGACAACATCATTCAATCTAGAGAAAGTCTCTATTATTTTAATCATCAAGACAATAAAGCCTATGACTCTTACTCATCTCAGCTGGTCAATGCCGATCTAAAAGCCTCTTTCCTTTCTGAACACTTAGACAATGACCAAAACCATTGGTTATCAAGTTTTCTCATTAGTAGTGATCAAGCCGTTATTTATGCAAAAAACACTCAAGTAAGCGTCTCGACCTTAGTTAACGATCTAGAAACACTATTGAGATTAAAAGTCTCATACGAGTATTCAACACTAACTGCCTTACTATTAGAAAAAAAACTATTAACTACCCTACCAAAACTAGAAGATAAACTGTATGTCTCACAATTTACATTAACGGGTTTAATGAGCTCTCCGCCCAGTAATGAATTAAAAAACCAAGTTGGGTTTAAAAGCTTATCTAATTACATCGCCTTTCGTGAACGTATTAAAGTCGAAAGTAAAAACAAAGAAAAAGACATTTTTACCAACAATGTAAAACAAATGCTGACACAGAAAAATAATTATTGGTTATCTCAATCCGAATCAATAAAGAATCATATGTTCATTACCGTTATACTATTTATCTGCGCGATTGCCGCCTACTTCTATCTTCAATTACGTGAACGGTTACAACAAACCTTAATTATAAAAAGAGAACTGGTAAACTCAGAAAAAGAAAAATCGAAGCTTGCCCTTGTTGCCGAGCATGCACACGATGCCATTCTTATTACCGACAACAATGGCATGTTAACATGGGCAAACCAAAGTTTTTCTACACTCTCAGGCTTCCAACTCAATGAAGTACTAGGAAAGAAACCAGGAGATCTCTTACAGGGAGAAAACACCTCAAAAGACGACATTGCACGCATCTCTGCCGCCATCAAAAAAGGGGCCGCGATTGAATCAGAATTAATCAATTATCATAAAGACGGCTCAGAGTACTGGATAGGTATGTCCATTACCCCCACCTTTAATTCTGATGGCTCAGTAGAGCAGTTCATTGCGGTAGAAAGAGACATCACCAAGCGTAAAGCCCTTGAAATTGATTTATTCAATGCAGCAGAACAAGCGGAAGTATCCAACAAAGCCAAATCAACTTTCTTAGCAACCATGAGTCATGAATTAAGAACGCCACTTAACGGTATTTTAGGCATGGCACAAATCATCGAAAGTAATATAAAAGATCCCGAACAACACAAACAGATTAACGTTCTACTCGAATCAGGAGATCACCTACTTTCTTTACTTAATGACATTCTTGATTTCTCTAAAATTGAACAAAATAAACTGGAATTAGATAACCTTCCTTTTGATTTTAAAGATGTGATTAGTCCTATTGCAAATACCTACATCCCGATCTGTGAAGATAAAGGATTAGAATTAATTATCCATGACCAGATTAATGCGGGTGCCGTATTTAATGGTGACAAACCTCGAATTCGACAAATCATCTTCAACTTAATCAGTAATGCCGTAAAGTTCACCCATAAAGGCAGTATCACATTAACCTTCAGTCACACCCTTACCGCAAAAAGTAAACAAGGTCTGCTTATCAAAATAGAAGACAGTGGTATTGGCATACGCGAAGAGCGGCTTGACTATATCTTTGATCCTTTCATTCAAGCAGAATCAGCAACAACACGACAATATGGTGGAACCGGGTTAGGCTTGGCGATAGTGAAACAACTCGTTGATGCTATGCAAGGTTATATTTCAGTAAAAAGCGTTGAAGGAGAAGGCACTGGCTTTACTATTATGCTGCCACTTGAAACCGTTATAAAAAAACAAATTCACAAAGAAAAAATTCCCGAAGCGCTTATCTCTAATGACAATGAAGAACTCGTCCATCAAAAATTATCGATTTTAGTCGCCGAAGACAATAAAGTGAATGCTCTGGTCGCCAAAATGTTTTGTGAGCGTTTGGGGCATCAAGTCGTCGTTGTCGAAAATGGACAGCTTGCAATAGAAGCCTTAAGGTTACAGGTATTTGATCTGATCATTATGGATAATCACATGCCGATCATGGACGGTATTAGCGCAACAAAGATCATCAGAAAAGAGCTTAAACTGCCCACCGTTATTTTTGCCTGTACCGCCGATGTATTCCAAGAAGCCCATGATAATTTCATTGAAGCGGGCGCAAACTACGTATTAACGAAGCCTCTTCAAGAACAAGGATTTATGGATGCAATAAAACAACATCAACAGTTAATTACTCGTAATAATACAGAAACCAAACCATTCGATAAATCGACTGAAAATGTCATCGAATTAAAACGTCATTCAAAAGAAAAAATAACGACATTAGCACTCACCGAAGCCGAGTTAAGCTTAGTATCATTAATTGCTATTTGTGGTGACGATAATGATATTTTAGATGAGTTCTTACTGTCATTTATTGATATCTCCGAAGAGAGCATTACTTCATTAATCACCGCTTATGACAATAAAGAAATTGCAAATATTCGCTTACATTCCCATTCAGTAAAAGGAATGGCAAGTAACTTTGATGCACTCCGCCTTGTTGAAAGCGCAACATCCATTGAAATGTTGACGAAAGTAGGTTTAATGCCTGAACTGAATGACATACAACAACTTATCAATTTGTTAGAAGTAAACATTCAACAAGCTGTCCGTTTATTACACAGAAATATCAATAAAAAAACAAATAATGTTCATGTTTATCCGTAATGCTTTACAAAGTAAAAATCATTACTGACAATAATGTTATTTCATTACTCATTCAAACTATAAATTTGGCATAGATCGCATTTTGTGTGATTATTCATATAAGTAACTTGTCATTAACCATGATAAATTAGCAAAAATTTCAATTGGGATATAATAAAAATAATGCTTGAGAATAAATACTTCATTTATCAGCCTAATTTCTTTGAAGGTTCTATTGTCTCTTATGAAGCACTACTAAGATTCAAAAATTCTGACGAATCGCCTTTGCACTTCATTTCTACGATTGAAGATAAAGAGAACTTTGATAAAGCCGTAATCTCTCAAGTACTTTCCGACAAATTAAGCTTAAAGAACCCAAAAAACATTAATCTATCCATTAACATTTTTGCCCAAAGCTTAGTCTCAGAATCATTTATTGAATATTGTGAATCCGTGTTCCAAAAACACAAAGGGTTTACCTTAGAGTTGAACTTCAATCATCAACAGTTTGACTTAGAAAAAATTCGCTTGAATATGCAGTGCTTAAAAAATCTAGGGGTTCTTTTTACCTTAGATGATTATGGTACAGAATGTGTTAATTCTGACCCCTTGTTAGACTTAAACTTTGACTATATAAAAATAGACCGTTCTCTTATTAGCACCATCAGTGATGATTATTTATCGTTTTGTTTTTTACGTTCTCTTTACCACAAATTGAATAAATTTTTAGGTAATACAGTCATAATAAAGGGCATAGAAAACGTTAATCAATTAAACTTGATTAACTCTTTTGACTCAGTGATAGCACAAGGTTGTCACCTTTCATACCCATTGCCGTTGTCTGCTCTTGACGATAACCTTGATACACAAGCAGAACAATCGTTAAACAAAGTGAATTCGGAAAACCCACCAATCGACCGTTTTATTTACAATATTAATATTGCAAAAAACGAAGCCGAATTAGCCGCCGCTTTAGAGCTCTTCAAGCCTCAAGACCCATTCAATTTATTAGGTATTGATTACAATAATTTTGATCTGGACGCACTCAATCGAAAGTACCAAGAATTATTAGATGGCATTAAAAGCCCCTCAATTCTATTCACTACCAATTTAATGAAGCATTGTAATTGCCTTTTTATCTTAAGAGACGAACAAGGTGTGGCCATTTATAACAGTAAAAAGCATGTCGATTATTTAGAATGTGATTTAGTTGGGATGTCTCCCGATGATGTACTCGCTCGATTCCCAGATTATCAAATGTGCTTACAGCTTGATCAGCAGTTATTAAATAATGACTCCGATATTTTAATGTCCAATGAAACGGTTGAAGTCGGTTCACAAACCACACACTTCCACACCTATCGCCAAAAGATAAAATATTTCGATAAGACATTTATTATGATTTTTGTATATGAAGATACGCAGGATACACAAACATCCATTGATCCTTTGACAGGCAGTTTTACAAAATCAAAATTAGAATGTCTTGATATTAATACCTATAAATCCTTGGTCTTTATTGATTTGGATGGATTTAAAAATATCAATGATAAGCTTGGTCATCAACTCGGGGATTTACAGCTAAAAGAAGCGGCTCGATTACTGAAACAGTACTTAAGAAAAGAAGACCTTCTAATTCGATTTGGAGGTGATGAATTTGTACTTTGCTTTAACTCGTATTCTGTTGAGGATATTCACGCGAAAATGTTAGTCATTCGATCGCATTTCGAGCGCTATTTTGAAGAAAAAGACATGTATCTCTCCTTTTCATTTGGCACCGCTTTAATTCATACCGATGTTAAAGAGGCTTTGGATCTTGCCGACCAACTGATGTATACAGAAAAAAGCCTCAAAATATGAGGCTTATTTTTATAATATGGGCGTGACATCTTCAACATGAAACTGCCCAGAATCTAATCGGCGCTTCTCTTCTGTTTTACCATTAAAGTTAATCTTATTTAAATCCACTTTTTTAATGGTGCTGTCTCTCATCGTTTTATAAAAAAACTGTCCATTTGTTTGATCAATCACTGAAGTCCATTGCGTCGCACTCGGTAGATCTGGAATGTGAGCTTTACTATTGAATTCACTCCCGATAGGAATATCAAAGTTATTTAATATATGAAACGTAAGCGTGCGGGGAACTACACCTAACAAATAAAATTCATTATGCGTATCTTACGATCTTTCATTTAACGAGAACGTAATTATGCAAAAAGATAAAAAGAGAACACCAGAGCAATGGCACGCTCTATTTGAATCTCAGCAATCTAGCAAGCTTAGTGCCGCTGAATTTTGTCGTAACCATAATATTCTGCCAAAGACATTTAGTGCACGTAAAGCACGATGGAAACAAAAGATTAACGCTTCTACTTTCTTGAAAGTAGAAGCGTTAACATCAACTATCATCGCCACTCCACAATTACCAGATATTCAACTTTCTATCGGAAAATTGCGATTAACATTGCCAGCTAATACTGAACCTCACTGGATAGGACTCTTATTAAAAGGGTATCAATCATGAATGTATTTACTGATATTTCCACCATTTATCTTCATCGTGATTTTGTCGATTTTCGCAAGGCCATTAATGGCCTTGTCGTGATTGTTGAGCAAGAAATGCAACTATCACCGTTTAGTGATGCTCTATTTATATTTTGCAATAAGCCTCGTGATAAACTCAAAATATTGTATTGGGATAAAACAGGATTCGCTTTATGGTACAAGCGATTAGATGAAGACCGCTTCAAATGGCCACGAAATATAAATAACGATACGTTAGCATTATCAGAGCAGCAACTGACACTGCTATTACAAGGTTTTGATATCTTAGGACATCAACCGGTACATTATCAAACAACCCTTTAAATAGTTGATTCTCAGTCAAGAATAGGAGGCAACCGATTGATTACCTGTATTATCGTTATATAGTCATCTACATGACTGATAAAATAAAACCACTTCCTGATACCATTGACGAGCTGAAAGCACTTGTGCTTCAGCTTGAAAATAAATATAACCGTCTTCTAGAGCAATTTCGACTGGCTCAACATCAGCGCTTTGGTAAAAGCAGTGAATCTGACTCGACTCAATTTGATTTATTCAATGAAACAGAAGAAGAAATCATCATTGAAAATGATGACACACAAACGATTACCTACACTCGTCAAAAGCCAAAACGCCAACGCTTACCTGAAGACTTACCGCGTACTGTTATTATCCACGACATAAAAGATAAAACTTGTAAGTGTTGCGGTCTAGAGATGCATGCGATGGGTAAAGACATCAGTGAAAAGTTGGAATTTGTACCAGCTAAAGTGGAAGTTATTCAACATGTTCGTCCTAAATATGCTTGCCGAAATTGTGAAAAAAACAATACTTCAGTAGACATTAAACAAGCCCCAATGCCAGCGTCACCAATCCCTAAAGGGATTGCGACCGCAAGTTTACTTGCTCAAATTATTACGGCTAAATTTCAATACAGTCTTCCACTTTATCGTCAAGAAACGTTATTTCAGCAATGGGGTATCATTATTGGACGGCGAACGATGGCGGATTGGTTAATAAAATGCTCGGTACTATTTACCCCTCTTAATAACGAGTTACATCGTATTTTGCTTGAACAACCCACTCTGCATTGTGATGAAACAACGGTAAATGTGTTGGATGTTGAAAAAGCAAAATGTTATATGTGGGTCTACTGCTCTGGCTATGATTCTCCAGGCTCTGGTGTTTTGCCTGGAATTGTACTTTATGATTATCAATCTAGCAGGCATGGCTACCATCCAGTTAACTTTTTAAAAGGTTATAACGGGTATTTACATACCGATGGTTACCAAGGTTATGAACAAACTGAAGCGATTTTAGTTGGCTGTTGGGCACACGCACGTCGACGATTTATTGAGGCTCAACGTGTTCAAGTAAAAGGGAAAACAGGGAGTGCAGATTGGGTATTGAGTAAAATCCAAAAGCTATACCGGATCGAATCGTTATTAAAAGAGGCTTCCCCTGAAGCCAAGTATGTTGCTAGGCAGACAGAAGCCCGCGATTTACTTAAAGAGCTCCGTGATTGGCTTGATAGCGCAGTTAGTCGAGTATCACCTAAAACAAAATTAGGTGAGGCGATTAGCTATACATTAAATCAATGGGATAAATTAGTTCGTTATATTGATGATGGATTGTTATCTATTGATAACAATCGAGCAGAGCGAGCGGTTAAACCGTTTGTTATCGGCCGGAAAAACTGGTTATTTTCGGGTTCAACGGCTGGTGCAGATTCAAGTGCAATGCTTTACAGCATTGTAGAAACAGCAAAGGCAAACGGATTAATCCCTTACGATTATATTAGGTATTGTCTAGATCGTTTATGTGTTGGATCGCCAGATATCGATTCACTTTTACCTTGGAATGTAAAAGACAAGGTGTAGTTCCCCGCACGTTTACTATGAAACGCTTGAGACACGGCCTCTTCTTCATCTTTCATCACTGGTGCCGAATTAACATAAAACGCGGCACGTATGAATCGAGATGGTGGCGTAATATCGCCTGGTAACCCTAAAAAGCTAGAACCCACACCAAAGGAAAACGCTTCTACATCGTTAATTTTTTGCCCTTTACTTACCCCCGGAGTCAAATGAATATAGTTATTAAGATTCGTGACTTGCCATTGATAATCAGGTGCATTGGTTAATACTTTTGCCGTATTTTTATGAATCTTAATTTTGCCGTTATTCATAATTTCAATAACGATATTATTGCCCGCTTTATCTGAAACACGCCAATGAGCAGTAGGGGATGGGATCCCTTTTACATCAAGATAAACAGGCACTATTTTTATCGTATCTAACGCATTTTCAACCTCAGCAACGGTGGTAAATTGTGACAACATCCAACGAATAAAGTCCATGTCGGTTATCGTTGTTTTTGTGTCTTTCGAATTGTATTTTTCTAGCGACCCATAGTTTTTAAAATAAAATAAACCGGCACTTAATCCCTCTTCATTTATCCCCTCAGCAATAAAACGATCATCACTGACAGAAATACCAACAAACCCGTATTTAGACGTCCAATCTAACCCTTGCTGTTGATTTGGCATTGTCGAGGAGTAGTGATAATTACGAGGTGATATTATCAACTTGCTCTCTAAATCATTCTGTCCCCACTCAATCGTTCGACCTTGAATATAATCATGATTGGTTGTTGAAAGAGAAATACCAGTACAAGCACTGGCTGAGTACGCTACGCAAGACGCAATAAGCATTGAGAGGAATTTAATTTTCATTTTACTATCTCATTTTAATGACATTCAAATAGTACTCTTATCGATAATAATGCCAAGAATAATCTTGGTTCATTCTTAATCCACAGAATAAAAAATGCACCTAATTAGAATTAGATGCATTTCATTTATTGAATTATCTGAGTACTTTTTATCTCTTATTTAACTCACTTGTTCTAATTTAACTTCAACCTTTGATGTTATTGAACTATTCATATAATCAGCTACTTTTACTTGTTCTTCTTTGCTTAAATACAGACCAAGTTTAGTTCTTCTCCACAATACATCTTCTGCTTTTTGTGAGAACTCATGGTGCATTAAATAATCAATTTCAGCTTGATAAACCCCTTCACCGAATACCTGTCCCATATTCGCTTCACAATCCATGTTTTCTAACAATGTCCAGACTAAGGTACCAAATTGATTCACGTATCGTGTTGCCGTTTTCTCTGCTAACCACGTATGTTTACTGCAAATGTTATTCACTAATTGCGTACGAGGGTAATCAAAATCACCACCAGGTAATGCGACGTCTCTTGTCCACGACGCACCTATTTTCATGAAATATGGGCTCAGCATTTTCATTGCCGTTTCAGCCAGTTTTCGGTATGTCGTTAGTTTTCCACCAAAAATAGAAAGCAATGGTGCTTGATCTAGTTCTTGCTCAAGTTCTAATGTGTAATCACGCGTAATCGCTTGTGGTGAATCAGATTCGTCATCACATAATGGACGTACACCACTGTAAGTCCACACTACATCATCACGTTGAATTTGCTCAACAAAATGTTGATTAACGACATCAATTAAGTAGTTTACTTCGTCTTCTGATATTTCGACTTTGCTTGGGTCGCCTTTGTATTCCACATCGGTTGTGCCAATGATAGAAAAGTCTTCCATATAAGGAATAACAAACACAATACGATTGTCTTTATTTTGCAGAATGTACGCTTGCTCTTCATTGTGAATTCTAGGAACCACAATATGAGAGCCTTTCACTAAACGAATATTACGAGGCGATTCTTCTTCTAAACTGTCATCGAAAAACTGCTTTACCCAAGGACCCGCCGCATTAACCAGTGCTTTGGTTTTACGCTCAAAGCGCGTGTTCGTTTGCTCGTCAAAAAGAGTAACATTCCATAACCCCCCCACACGAGTCGCTTTCTCAACGCGGCAATAGTTTTTCACTTCTGCGCCATTTTTCTCTGCGGCCATGGCATTTAAAATAACCAAACGCGCATCATCAACCCAACAATCTGAATATTCAAATCCTTTTTTCATCTCAGGTTTTAGTAAACCGGACGCCGCTAAATTAACCGAATGACTTGCTGGTAATGTGGTGCGTTTGCCTAAATTATCATAAAGGAACAGACCGGCACGGATCATCCATGCTGGACGTAAAAATGGGCGATGAGGCAAACGGAAACGCATTGGTTTGGCAATATGTGGTGCTTTGGCTAACAGAACTTCACGCTCAGCTAAAGATTCTGAAACTAAACGAAACTCATAATGTTCTAAATAACGTAAACCACCGTGAATCAACTTTGAGCTTGCTGATGACGTTGCAGAAGCAAAATCTGATGCTTCATACAAACCAACGGTTAAGCCTCGCCCAGCAGCATCAGCGGCAATTCCTGCACCATTAATACCACCACCCACTACGATTAAATCTAAAACAGCGCAGGTTGTGTGTGTTTGGTTTCCATTATTCATAGTAGTGACCTCAAAGACTCATAATGAGCGAACGAACATTAAATACGATGAATTTACGATAACTTAACTTTCGTTTTGAGTCACTTTATATTTTCGATTACGAACATTTAGTGTGATGGAGATACAAAAAATCCCTGATCTTAATCAAGATCAGGGATCGTTTATTCGTTAGAAGTGAGAGCTACTTTGAAATTACTTCATAAGGGATTTCATTTTCTTTCAAAATAGTCACTATTTCTTCAGGTGGCTCTTGGTCGGTAATGATCATGTGCAATTCAGTAATACTTCCTAAATTAACCATCGCATTACGACCAAACTTAGTATGATCAACCGCAAGGTACACACTGCGGCTGTTTTCAATGATCGCTTTTTTCACTCGAACTTCGTGGTAATCAAAATCCAACAGTGAACCATCATAATCAATACCACTGATCCCTAATATGCCAAAATCCAAACGGAACTGTTTAATGAAATCAAGGGTTGCTTCACCAACAATACCCCCATCACGATTACGAACTTCACCACCAGCCAGAATCACTTTAAAATCGGGATTCGCCATTAAGATCATCGCTACGTTAATGTTGTTGGTAACAACGCGTAAATCCTTATGGTTTTTGACTAAGGCTTTTGCTACCGATTCTGGTGTCGTACCAATATCGATAAACAACGTAGCGCCATCAGGAATATGCTTTGCAAGCGCTTCTGCAATCGTGTCTTTCTCATTCAACTGCATCACTTTACGTGTAGTGTAAGCCGTATTTACAGAGCTAAGAGGGATCGTTGCACCACCATGATGACGGCGTATTTTGTTCTCATCTGCTAATTCGTTTAAATCACGGCGAATTGTTTGTGGACTGACTTTGAATTGCTCCACTAAATCTTCAGTACTGACATAACCATGCTGTTGCACTAAATTCACAATTTCTTGATGTCTTGATATTTGCTTCACGAATTACTCCCCTAATTTCGAACAATCAATGACTTATTATTTTTATCTGAAATCAGTGTACAAAGAAGCCATAAAGATTGGAAATATTTGACATGAATATGCGTGATATATATCAAACAAAGTTCGAAAAAGAAAAAGGGAGCACAATATTTGTGCTCCCTTTGTTTAATTAACCATCAAATTAGGTTAATTACTCTTCATCGTGCAGCTCTGCCCATGATTGAGCACATTTTACTGCGCGTTTCCAACCACGGTAACGTTGATTACGTTTAATTTCATCATGATGAGGTTCAAATGAACGATCAATCACAGCTTTACCTGCCAATTCATCAAGGCCACCCCAGAATCCAACGGCTAAACCAGCAAGATAAGCAGCACCTAGCGCAGTCACTTCTGTCACTTGTGGACGATGAACCGCTACATCTAATACATCCGCTTGGAACTGCATTAAGAAGTTATTAGCAACCGCACCACCATCAACACGAAGTGCCGATAACTTGATACCTGAATCTGCTTGCATTGCATCAATCACATCACGTGTTTGATAAGCAATACTTTCTAACGTTGCACGAATAATATGATTTGAACCACAACCACGCGTTAAGCCAACAATGGTTCCACGTGCATACGCATCCCAATAAGGAGCACCTAACCCTGTAAAGGCTGGAACCACATAAACACCGTTTGATGAATCAACCTTCGTTGCAAAATACTCAGAATCTTTCGCATCCGCTAATAGCTTCATTTCATCGCGTAGCCATTGAATCGACGCTCCGCCCATAAATACCGCACCTTCCAGTGCGTAAGACGCTTCACCACGAGGACCACAAGCAAGTGTCGTTAATAGGCCATTGCGAGACGTTACTTTCTCTTTACCCGTGTTCATTAGTAAGAAACAGCCCGTACCGTAGGTGTTCTTAGCTTGGCCTTGCTCTACACACATTTGACCATAAAGCGCCGCTTGTTGATCCCCCGCAATACCTGCGATTGGAATACGCGTTCCGCCTTTACCACCAATGTTTGTTTCGCCGTACACTTCTGATGACGATTTCACTTCAGGCATCATTGAAAGTGGAATATCTAGCTCTTTCAGCAGTTTTTCATCCCACTGAAGCGTATTGATATTAAAGACCATGGTACGTGATGCATTGGTGTAATCAGTCACGTGAACGCGTCCTTGTGTCATCTTCCACACAAGCCAGGTATCAACCGTACCAAACAATAACTTACCCGCTTCAGCGTCTTCACGAGCGCCTTCAACGTTATCTAAAATCCACTTAATTTTTGTACCAGAGAAATATGGGTCAACAACCAAACCCGTATTTTCACGGATGTATTCTTCAAGACCTGCTTCTTTCAGTTTTTCACATGTATCTGCCGTACGACGACACTGCCAAACAATCGCGTTATAGACTGGTTTACCCGTTTCTTTATTCCAAACTATCGTCGTTTCACGTTGATTCGTAATACCAATCGCCGCAATTTGATCACTGCGAATACCTGCTTTCGCTAAGGTTTCAACTAACGTCGAACTTTGTGTTGCGTAGATTTCTAGTGGATCATGCTCAACCCATCCTGCTTGAGGATAAATCTGAGTAAATTCACGCTGAGAAACACTGACAATATTGGCATCGTGGTCAAGAATGACGGCACGAGAGCTAGTAGTTCCTTGGTCAAGTGCAACAATGTATTTTTGCTCAGTCATGATGGAATCCTTTTATGTATTAGTTTGTAATTTATTAGCTCGTAGGGAGATAATTGTTAGTATTATTTTTAAAGTCTTTATTACACTTCAGCAGTTTTAGTTTCGTCTTCTGGATCACACTGATTAGGAATAGTACAACCATGCCCAGCTTTTGGTAAATAAGCACCAATCAGTTTTGGGTAAGCCCAACCACCAAAACACGCACCAGCAATAGGAGCAAGAATTGGAACAATAAAGTAAGGAATCTCTCTCGCACCTGTTAATGCATAATCCCAACCCGCTAAGTAAGCAAAGAGTTTTGGACCAAAATCACGAGCAGGGTTCATTGCAAAGCCAGTTAGAGGCCCAAGAGACCCACCAATCACGGCAATTAATAAACCGATAAGTAGAGGATTCATTGCACCACGAGACGCGCCATTATGCTCGTCACCTAATGCTAAGATGCCAAACATAAGAACCGCAGTAATAACAAACTCAACAGCAAACGCGCCTAGTATCGATAAAGAGGGGTGTGGATAAGTAGAAAAGATACCAGCCGTTGATAATGCAGCTTCACTGCTTCTTAAAAAACCATTCGCAATTTCATAATCAGCAAATAAATTACTGTATAACGCGTAAACTAACGCAGCAGAGCAAAAAGCACCAAGTACTTGAGCAATGATATAAGGGATTACTTTTGCTTTATCAAATCCATGAAACGCAGCCAGTGCAATAGTTACAGCAGGATTAAGGTGAGCACCAGAAACACCCGCAGTACAATAGATGGCAATAGAAACACCTATCCCCCATATAATACTGACTTCCCATTGGCCAAACTCAGCCCCCGTTAACACTAAGGCAGCGACACAGCCGACACCAAAAAAAATCAATAAACCGGCACCGATAAATTCAGCGATGCATTGTCCAAGTAATGTATGTTGTTCATTATTCGCCATGATTCATTCCTTTGTTTCGTTATTAGCTCATTTCATCAAGTTTTGTATGTATACGCTCTCATACACCAGATAAACGGCTCAATTATTATTCAAGTAGGTATACAGCATTCACGTTAAGCAGCACGAAATGTACTCCTTTTATTAATATTTTAAATATCAACAAACCCAAAATGAGCGTTCGAGCACATAAAGTGCGTGTTAGAATATTAAAAAGAAGATCTAGAGCATAAAAGATCAAGATCATCAGGTACGACCAGATCGAGTTTACAGAGAAAATAGAACGAAGGAGAGAAACAAAACAATCAAAAACAACAATTAAACGCTAATCCATTGAATTAAAAGATATTAAGCTAACAAAGATAACACTAAAGTAGCAATGTAATATGAAAGGCAAAAGAATAAAAACAATGTTCGTTTATAACCAAAAATAGTCATAAACGAACATGGGTATATTAAATGGAAGTAAACTATATTACTTATTTATATCGCTAATATATTGAACTACAACCTCTTTTACATAAGATTGGCAATATTTCGCGGTATTAGGATTGTAATGACCACCATTAGTAATGTTGTTTGATAAAATACGAATCGCTAAGAATGGAACGTGATACGCTTCACTGATTTGAGCCGCAGACGCACTTTCCATTTCTTCAGTACTTGTACCAAAGTTATCATGGAACCAATTAATACGATCTAACTCACTGTTCCAAAAATTCGCAGAACCAATCGTCCCTTCAACCACTTTTCCTTCGGTGTATTTCACTTTATGAGCAGAAGCAATTAATTCACTGCTCCCTTCATAGTAACGAATTTTATTTGCATCATCACCACCAGCGGTACCAGCAGAAGCCATAATATCCATCGGGATCCAAGTGAGTGAATTAGAGCCTTCACCTTCTTTCGCTTTCGGTGTTTTTAAATTACCTATATTTACCGTTCTCTTACCTAGAACAATATCTGCAACATTTAAGTTTTTATCATGCCCACCAGAAGTCCCCTGATTAATAATAGCTATTGGTTTATAGCGCTCTATCGCTATCGCCGTTGCCGCCGCCGTGTTCTCTAAACCCTTCCCTGTTTGGCTTACAATGACAGGGTATCCATTTAGCGTGCCTTTATAAAAAACAAAAATCCCCGTTTTTTCGATCGTGACATCATCAAGTAATGCAGCAAAATGTTGAGCTTCAATAGGCATAGGCCCTTGAATAATAATGGGTTGCGGTGCTGCGTAAGAATTACCTTCAACAGTCACACTTTTCATCCCTGCCACAGCAGAAAGACTCAAAGGTAACGTAAGTAAAGTAATTAAAAAGCCTTTAATAAAGCGCATAATATCTCCAGTAGTATTAATTTTGTAAATAAGGGTTTCAGAAGGAGTATAAAATTATTTTTGGCGACAAAAGTCAGCGCAAAGCAAACGATTGCTATTTAAGTCCTATAATCAAGAAAACCAGCGCTCTACAATGAATAGGCACATAAAAATAAACAATATTCCAAGATGCTATCAATACAAAAGTCAATAAGGTCTAGCATCATTAGCTTATATCCCCCATATACTGAGCAAAAGCGTGAACATATTAATAGTAAGTAATTATTTTCTAATCAAAGATGTAGCGAATAAAGTACTGCGTGAGCTCAGTGATGTGCATGAAACAAAAACAATGAATGTGGCTAAGTTTCACAGCTTAACCACTAAAGACATGCATGACTCCCCCCTCCCCGATCTTGTTGTTTATGATCTCGATAGCGAAAAGTATTCAATTGAAGATAAAATGCAATTTTTAAATGACAATGCATATTATCCTTTTTCTGAAGCCAAAAACTTTATCCTAATGGGATCGTTTGAAAAATTACGCGAAATGAAGCAATACAATATTTCACATAAAGCCATTTTAGAGAAACCATTTTCAATAAAGACGCTTCAAAATACAGTGAAGAAAAAGATTACTCTTTATCACACATAATAATAACTAAAGGCCAATTAATGCTTTTAAAAAATAAATTCTTTGTCGCCCTTACCGGAACCATCACCGTTTATTCAATCCTCATATCTATCGCTTCGTATCAAATAATCTCAACTAACGAAAAAGAAATCACCTCTGTAGCAACCAGTGTCGAAAATAAATACATACACAAAAATGTCTCGCATTACGCAAATAATATTAGCCAATTTTTAAATCTAGAAATGAAAGAAATTGACAGTATTTCTCAAAGGTACGCAGAAATAATTAAAGGCGCGGGTGAGAATACCAATAATATATTAAAAATATCAAATGACGAATTAATAAAATATTCAACCTCTGTTTATCTAACAAAAGTTAAAGTAATACCATTAAATGAAAATGATAAGTTCACAATAAAACAATATTATGTAGATAATGGATTTTATTTAACATTCAAAATAAACATAACAAGATTAATATATAAATTGGCAAGAAAACAAAATGAGGATGGTTTTTTATCATTAATTATTGATCAAGATATGAATATGGTAACAAAGAACAATAATGCACAAAAATACTTGTCAGAATACAAAGTTAAATTAAACGACATAACAAAAATAAAAGAATTAACATTTAATGAAATGATAACAATGCGAAATATATCAACAAAAACAGCTTGGGATTCAGAAATACATTTAGGAAAAGAAAAATATATAGTCGCCATTCAACCAGTAAAAGATTATCCATGGAATGTTGCCGTTTTAATAAAGAAGAAAACAACCACAAGTTACAGCCAAGAACTAACGGAGAAAATACATAATAATTATAATGTATTCATAAAAAAAATAATTAACACCATAATAATGTTAACCATATTGACTTTATTAT
The DNA here is from genome assembly GCF_000196495.1 of Aliivibrio salmonicida LFI1238. Taxonomy (NCBI): domain Bacteria; kingdom Pseudomonadati; phylum Pseudomonadota; class Gammaproteobacteria; order Vibrionales; family Vibrionaceae; genus Aliivibrio; species Aliivibrio salmonicida. Next base: position 423,273 of record NC_011313.1, on the reverse strand, counting down.
TATCAACCTTTATCACTAATTATATTAAAGGTCCATTAATTTTATTTAGTCAATGGATAAAAGAGATACAAGAAGGTAACTATGAATATAACAACCCTTTGTTATATAGAAAGGATGAGCTTGGTGCACTCGCAAGAAATGTGGCTTTAATGGCTCAACACATATCAACACTGGTTGATGATTTAGAAAGAAAAATAGATGATAGGACCAATAAACTAAAAAAATCTAAAGAAATTGCTGAATCAGCCAATATTAAAAAATCCAAGTTCATTGCAAACATATCACACGAACTTAGAACCCCTCTTAATGCAATTTTAGGGTTAAGCTTATATCTGATAGAAAAAGAAGAAGACCAAGAAAAAAAGAAAACATTAAACACGCTCTATAAAGCAGGCGAAGGATTACTGGAGATGGTTAATGATATTTTAGATCTAAGTAAAATAGAAGCAAATAAAACAATATCAAATAAAGAACCAAATTCAATCGATAATATTATAACTAACATCATTGATGTCATTAGTTTTCAGTCAAATTCAAAAAATATAAAAATAGATTATAAGAAAAATGAATTCTATAATTTAAACATAGACAAAAAACATTTAAATAAAATAGTTATGAATCTTTTAAGTAATTCAATAAAATTCACAGATAAAGGTGGTAAAATAAATATTAATGTCAAATATATAAACTCAACCAATTTATCCACTGATTTAGTATTAGAATTTACGGATAATGGTCGAGGAATAGAAAAAAAAGACATAGAGCGTATATTTAATCCGTTTGAACAAATACACGATCAAGATAAAGACCAAGGTACTGGTTTAGGGTTGTTTATAACAAAGAAAATTATTGAAGATATGAACGGAAATATTTCAATAGAAAGTGAAGTGGGTGAAGGAACCTCTATTTTCATTACATTAAAAGACATTGAAATAATAAAGAGTAAAATAATCAACAAATACCACCACATGAAAAGAGAAATTCATGAAATGAAATCAAAGAAAAGCATCGCTATCGTCGATGATATTGAATTCAATCGTGAAGTACTCAAAAGAAAATTAGAACCTTATGATTTCCATATTATTGAGGGTATCAATGGAAAAGATATTTTAGAAAAAATAAAAAACACATCCTCCTTACCTGATGTTATTTTTACTGATATTAAGATGCCAATAATGAATGGTATTGAACTATCACGAAGAATAAAAGATTCAAAAGACATGAAACATATTCCTGTTATCGCAATAACAGCACAAGGCATGCTTGATGAAGAAACAAAAATAAAGAAATATTGTGATGGATACTTAATAAAACCCATTGATAATAAAAGCTTAGATAGCATAATTTCAAGTTTATTTTAAAAAGAGAGTAACAGATGATACTCTCTTTTTATCGTTTACTTGGTAAGGTACTTACTGCCGCATAAGCGCCAAATAATCAACGTTACCGGACCACTAACGAGTCCATCGACAGCGTAATGCCAACCTAAAGTAAATGAGCCAACATAGATAACCAGTGCAAACAACCAAAAGAGAATTCCTAGCTTTCGATTAAGAGAACTTACCCCTAAGGCCATAAGCACAGCCATAGAAACATGCATACTCGGCATGGCTGAAATACCACTACCTAACATTTCTTTTCCCGTAGTATAAGAAGTCCACAAGTAATCTTGAGTATTTAAAGACCAAAGTAAAATCTTCGGGTTATATTGTTGTAGCCACATGTCTTGCTGATGTAACAATGTCATTAATGGCAGGTAATCTGTATTTATAGGAAATAGGCGTCCAACAAAAGTAGGTCCTACCGAAGAAAAAGCGAAAGCCAATATATTTCCAATAACAATCCAGCATAATAACCACGTTAAAATATATTGTCTTCTTCTATGTACTTTTTGAGTAAGAATAAATACACCCAAGATAGCGTAAACCAAAAAAAACCAAATATTATAAGACAGATCAAGTCCAAACGTTATCCAAGGTGAATCATATAAACCATGGATCAATTGCCATGGCTCTTTACCGAAAAATAGCCACAAATCTATATTATGAATCGCTTCATCAAATTCAAATGGGTGAAGCAGTGGTATCATGCCTTTAAACGTTGAACAATAAGATAAAAAAGCACTGATCCCAACAAATAATAGAAAAGACGCAATAATTCGATTTCTATGGTCATAGATAAAAACAACTTGTTGCCAGAAGCAATATAACGGTCGTCTCTCTCTTCGATAAACCAAAGTAATAAAATACCATAATGTTCCAATAATAAGCGATAACTTCAGCATCGTTGGTAACATTGATAAATAAGCAGTAAGTTGACCTTTACTTTCATAACCATAAATCTGAAGTATCGCAATCACTACAACACTAAAGCTAATCATTACTCCATAAAAAATTTTATCGGCTTTAATATACTGATAAATATCTAAAAAAGAACGCTTCCAAAACTCAAATCCAGTAAATCGACTTACCGCCCTCACACTCATCATTATAATTGTTGGATCTCAACCCGACGGTTTTTATCTCGTCCCGCAGAAGTTGCATTACTCTCTAACGGTTCTTTTTCACCTTTTGAACTTGGTGTCAATTTCTTAGGATTTGCTCCATGTGCAACAAGATATTTTAATACCGTATAAGAACGCTTTAATCCAAGATCATAATTATAGGCTTTACTCCCTTTCGCGTCAATGTGACCAATGACTTTTAGGTGCGTATTTTCCTCTTCAATCTTAGTGAAAACTTGGTCTAACACATATTCAGAACGCTTCGTTAATGCGGATTGATCAAAATTAAAGTAAACACGAGCAAGCATATCAGGGCTGTTTGTTTCTACTGTTGATGAATGACTTAACAAAAATTAAGAACAACTGACATCAACGTTCATTTTATCAAGCTGGCTGCGGATAAAAGAGGCTTCTGGTGTTACTGCATCTACTTGTTGAACTTGGTAAAACCCACCTTGGTTAAGAGACACTTTCACTCCATCTCCTACCTGAATTTCTTTTTGGTATTCACCGTCAGAAGTACCACAATAAAGTAAAAGTGATTGATTTAAATCCATATTATCTTCTGCACATGCATTAAATGACAAACTTACAGACAGCGTTATTATTGTTAAATACTTATTCATTACTTGATTCTCTACCTTACGCTCTAAGCGCTATTTATTTTAAATGACCAATTTCTTCACTGATTAATTCAAGAATTGTATTTAGAATATCATCAGAATTTTCTGCTTTATAAACATTCTCAGCCCCAACACAATCTTTTAGTGCTTGGTTTTCACTGGGTTCATAATCAAAACCAATCACCGCCATTTGTGCTCTAATTGGCCTATTATCTAGTGTTTTATCAGACTCTAACCCTTGTTGAATATCACGACACATGCCGGCATTAACTAAACTACTGGTCAAGTTATTATCCGTATCCATTCCATCAGAAAGTACAATTAATAATCGACGAGAATTTGTGCCATACGTAAGAAGTTGAGCACCCCGAATTAAAGCTTGATAGGAGGACGTTCCTCCTTCAGGCCAAAATCGACTGACGTCTTGATTAACAACATCAAAATTTGACGTTAAGGGGATATCATTAAATCGACCACTATTATAAGAATTATTACAGTGATCTTTTGATTTTTCATTCCAGAGTCCGTCAATCGTTTTTGAAATTGAAACACCTCCCCAGAAGCCGTCAGATTCGGCTTGGCTTAGATAACAATCATCACCCCACCAACCACCTGAAGAGCCCGAATACTGAGAATAGGTATATTCATTATAAGCGGTGATGCCCATGGTGTTATCATTATCGTTGTGCTCTAAATCATTAAATTTTTGTAACTCTTTAGAAATACTATCAATAATATCAATTAAATCTTCGTACTTTTTATTACCTCCAGTCCAACGATCTCCCATAGATCCAGAAAAGTCAGCAGCAAACATAACATCGACCGCCTCACTCTGATATTTACGCGCTAAAGAATGCCCACTTGTCGAGAAGCTATCTCCCATCCCAACAATCGCATCATTACCAGGAAACCACGATTTTTGACTCGTTGTCACACCAACTTCATGCTCAAAGTACCTTGGTTCACCTACCGCTAAACCCGCTTTGCACTCCGGTATCTCTTCACAGTTACGTTTGTATACCTTGATTTCATTTATCGAGTCCACATCACTAATATAAGCGTTGATGTAATCTGTCACTATTTGTTGATTTGCAGAACTAGGGGATCCACCGCCACCATAATCTTGGTTTGGATCGTTATGAGCAGAAACAGCCAGTGTGGCCACCTCTGCGGCATCTTCAATCCGTGCTTTCGTTTGAATCGCTCTTGCCCCATCACTTGCTAACGTAAAAATCCCAAATAAAGCAGGGATCATCATGGCAAATAGAATCGCAGCATGACCTTTTTGATGACGTCTTAATTTCACAACTATCTCCCGATCATAATGGATGACGAACTGACATTCGTGTAGCTTTCGTTAACAAGAGAACCAAACATATTGTCGGTGTTATAGCATAGCGTGACGCGATATAGCGTCGCTTGTCGAGTCCAAGTAGTGACAACGGAAAGATAGTCAAACTGATTAATAGTCTGTGCCAATGGGCAAGCATAGCCCCCAAAGTTATAGCGCCTTGGGGCGTTTGGATTCCCAATACCTCGAAAGGTAAGCTCCTCAACAACACCACCAAAGTTTTTATCCTTATAACTTTGTTGCATACGACGAAGTGAATTTTGTGCAATGGTAAATATGGTATTGGCTTCGTTTTGTGTGATGACATAATCTTCGTCATACAATTGAGTTCGTTCTTTTAATACATTCACCAAAGAATACGATAACCGATCGAGTTTGCCGCGAATTGACAGTTTAATGATGACATCAGCACTGAATACAAACATGAAACTAAGTGCTACTCCGACAACGGCAAATTCAACAGTAAAATTTCCTCGTTGTTTAAATCTCAAAGGCATCACGCTCGTACTCCTGAATAACAATAACTTCACGACTAAAAAGACTTTCCGTGTCGACAAAATACGTAAAAATAGAAGAAAAACGATAATCTATCCGATAAACCGCGATGGCTCTGTTTTCTGATTCACCACATTCAGCAGTGACTTCGGCATCAGGCACCACGCATGGATCAACTAAACCACCTAATTCATTGACACTTTCAAGATATTGAATCGACATCGTAAATTTAGTTGGATCAACAACGCTTCCCCATAACGATTGATTCTCAGTAATGGCTCGGTTAAAAGAATCCAAGTAGTCCGCTTCTTCTGTTTTTGATTCACGAGCGGATTCTGAAACAATTAAATCACTGATAGCTGAGATATAAGACATATAACTCATCTCAACCCATGCCATACAAATGAGCCAAAAAGCCATAAACCCCAAAACGAATTCAATACTGGCAGTCCCTTTCTGTTTATTGATTCTCATCGTTATTTTTGACTCCGGTCGGTGTGACTTTATTTCTTTGAAGCTCTGTCTTTCTTAACGCAATATAGCGATCCGATATTTGACGTTTTGTGTACTTAGGAGAAAGCACTTTTTCCATAAAATCCAAATCCCCAGATTTAGCCATCGCTAACATTAAATTCGATTGAACTAAAGCGTCATTTTTATCATTCAGATACAGATGCAATAAGCGATCATTCGCTTTGTCATACTTGCCCTCAAGAATATCGAGTACCGCTAAATTGTTCTTAATTTTTATATCACTGTATAAATGTTTTCTCGCCAAATTAAAATAATGCCTTGCTTGAGGGAGATCTCGCTTCGCTGCATAAATAACACCCAATAAGTTTTCTATCTCTGCATTATTGTCATCGAGCAAATACGTTTTATTTGCAGTCTCCAATGCGTCTTCTACCATGCCCGATTCTAGCTGTGCATTTGCTTCAATTAAAAAAGAGTGAATCGAGCGAGAATCGTTATTCAACGATGCAATGGTAAATAAAGCGGATTCGGGATCGCTTGAATCTAGATATACTTGAGCTAACTTCTCTCGAACCTGTTGGTTTTCTTTTTGTTTCAATTGATTCTTATAAAAAACAATTAATTCAGCGTGATTTTTCGTATTGACTAAGATCGTTTCTTTTGCAATTTCAGTATCAATGCTTGATTGAGTCACACAACCAGCAAGACTTAATAGCATAATTCCTGCCATTATATTTTTAATACACACCTGACATCATCCTCATTATTCCTGGCGCAGCAATTAGAATTACAACCGGTATCATAATAAACAAAATCAATGGTACCGACATTTTAGCGGCTAACTTACCTACTTTTTCTTCCAGTGAAAGAAGACGTACATTACGAATATCTTCTGCTAATGTGTTTAAAATTCCATAAATGGAGCTACCGTAATGCAAGCTTTGCTTTAAGGTCATAACAAAACTTCGCATTTCATTTGTTGGCACTTTGATGTAAAGCTCATCCAATGCCACGCTTAATCCCACAATTCGAGCACGATCATTTGTGCGGCTTACCATATGTGCGAGATCTTTATCAAAACCACGCATTTCTTTAGCAAGATAAGCCATTGATGACTCAATCGTCATACCAGTATGAACGCACATGGCCAAAAGATCGAGCAAATATGGCAACTGGCTAGATAATTTATCCCGTAACGTTTTAATACGAGAATTTAAGATCAGATCAGGTATCAAGATACAAATAACGAGCCATATACACATATAAGCAATGATTTCTTTTGGATCCGTATCGCTTCTACTCAACCAATAAATAGTCACTCCACCTATTGCAGCTGCTGCATATTTAGCAGGCATATATAAATGAGCCCATTTGAATTGATAAAAACCCGCAGAGTAAAATTTTCGCTCAACATCGTCTGCATTCGTCGACACTGAACTGGGTAAGAATTGCTCAACTTTATTAATCACGTTCTCATTACGAGTCAATATTTCATTACTCGCTAAAAATTTAAGTAAGGCTTTTCTTTGTAATACGATTTGATACAACAACCAAAATAATAAGACTAAACCAAAAGAAACTAAGACTGCATACAATACAACGGATGACGTTATCATGAGCGCACCCCTTTCATTAATAACCATATAGTTAATATCCCTATCGATTCACTAATTAATACGTAATATAAAATAGGTCGACCATCGGGATTAAACATTACATATTCATAGTTCTCTGGGCTTAGGTATTGCAACATAAACAAAAAGATAAAAGGAATTGAAGCTACAATTTTTGCTGACGTTCGAGCTTCCGACGTTAATGCATACTTCTTTTTTTCAATGGAACGCGCACCAAACATTAAGCGATTAAGACGCCTCATTATCTCTTTTAACTGCCCTCCTCGCTCCATACTTGTACGTAACGTAATGATAAAGAATTGAAAGGAAGGGTATGGAAAACGAGCACACGATTTTCTGAACACCGTATCGGGAGATTCACCTAATTGTAATTGCTCTCCCATACGTTTAAATTCTTTCCCTACTTTGCCATCGAGAGAGGCCCCTACGAATATAATCGCGTGCATGATCCCTTCACCTGAACTCACGGCACTTGAAAGCATGTTTAAAGCATCAGGAAAAGAATCTTCAAATCTATTTTTCTCTCGCTTACCTAGCCATAATATCGCACCAAACACGCCTACAACTTCAACAATCACTACTACAATAAAGAAATTACCGTGAATGAACGTTTGATTAATATAAATACCAAGTAACGCCATCAGAACGCAATAGAGCGAAATTTTCACATTGGCTAGAGAATCGATTTGTTGATACGTATTTTTAAAAAAACGCACTAGCCTTTTACTGATATCTGCATCAGACAAAGAAACGAGTTTAACCGCTTGGCGATCATTATCAGAGGGTGAAATTGAAGCATGATTAAGATGATCACGATGCCTACCACTATAAGTAGACATCAAATACAGCACTAATAACCCACCAAAAATTAAAGAGATCCCATAAATCATGCTGTCTCATCCACCTTATTAAACGCCGCATTTAATTGTTGCTCTAAACCAAAGAATCGCGCTTTCTCTACCAATACAGAACGCTGCATTAAACCCGCGGTTGAATACTGACCCAGTATCTTCCCATCACTCCCATGCTGTCCTGAAGAATGAAATTTATACAACTCTTCTAACACAACATTGTTTCCCTCAAGGCCAACAACTTCAGTGATACTCATGACTTTTCGGCTACCATCGTGCAGTCGACTGATTTGAATAACTAAATCAACTGCACTTACGATCGTACGGCGAATTGCTTCTAAGGGCAGATTATTGCTTGCCATCATCACCATCGCTTCAACACGCGCCATTGCATCTCGTGGCGTATTCGCATGCAATGTAGACATTGAACCATCATGACCCGTATTCATTGCCTGAAGCATCTCAAAGGCCTCACCACCACGACACTCACCGACAACAATACGATCTGGTCGCATACGTAACGCATTGATCACAAGATCACGCTGAGTGATTGCGCCAGTGCCTTCAATTCCTGAATTTCTAGTTTCTAATCGCACCACATGGGGTTGAAGTAATTTTAATTCCGCGGCATCTTCAATAGTAATAATGCGTTCTTTTTCCGATATAAATTGAGAAAGCGCATTCAGCATGGTGGTTTTACCTGAGCCTGTACCACCAGAAATTAAGATATTCAGACGACAGCGCGAGGCGATCATAAGGATCTGAGCCATTTCTGGACTAAGCGCCCCAAATTCAGTCAGTTTGTCCAATCCAATACTGTCTTTTTTAAACTTACTAATTGACATTGATGTGCCATCAATAGCAATTGGAGGTATCACTATATTAACTCTACTGCCATCTTGTAAGCGGGCGTCACACGTGGGTGAAGAATCATCAACACGACGACCCACTTGAGATGCAATGCGTTTAGCAATATGTATAAGTTGTTCTTCATCAATAAAACTGACTGGAGCAACTTCGACTAATCCATTACGCTCAATGAATATTTGATTATGACCATTAATCATAATGTCACTGATGGAATCATCTTCCATTAGCACCTGTAATGGTCCAAGCCCTTGCAGTTCATCCACAAGGCTAGTTACAAATTCGGCACGGATCATGGTACTCACTGACCACTCTCGACGTTCGATCAGCAAATCAATCGCCCCACTGAGTTGCTTACTTAACTGCTCTTTAGATAAAGAGTTAACCGCTTCAGCTTCTAATGCTTCAAAGATCTGATTACGAATTTCGATATAAATTAATTTATTCTGATTCATTATTTCATTCTCTGCGTTAAGCGTTTAAGTAAACTCGGTTTCTTAACCGTTTCACCGAGCAAAAGTACAGTAACATCATTAAAACTTTGACTTATAAGCATATTTTTTGAATGAATACTTTCGCCATGCAGTAACGCTGACCCTATTTTTGGCTCAAATGGACAAATAACATCAACGCTTCTATCAATGTGTTTTTTGATATCTTTTAAATCTACCGTGGAATATTTTTCTGGTTTCGTATTATTCACAACGATGATAAAACGCATTTCTAATTTTTTCTCTTTTACTACGCTTAATACTCTTGAAGCTTCTCGTAAACTCGACACCGTTTGGTCAATAACCAGAACCACAACATCAATGTCTTGTTCTTTGGTCAAAAAACCGATTTTCTCACTTGCTGAGCCAGAAAGATCTTCAATAATAAAGTTTGTTTCAGTCGCAAGCTGAGTCGATAATACATGGGTATATTCTTTAAGCTCTTCAACCGATAAATTATCTGACTCAATCGACAAAAAAGAGAGCATTTCATTTACTTTCGTTGTCATTCCCATCGCATATTGAGCATCCAAATTTGCAATAAGCATACCTTGAGGTAATTTTTTCCTAGTAAATTGTTTAACACCCAACATAATATCAAGATTGCCACCGCTAAAATTATGATCGATAACAATGCAGGAACTATTACGTTTTTCTGACAACTCTTTACTAAGCTCTGCCGTAAGCATCGAGGTACCAACGCCCCCTTTCGAGCCTAAAACAATAATTTTCTTTGCTTGGCGACTCTTACTTAACGTATTGTTTCTTGTGAGGTTATCATTAACGCCTCGGATAAAATCAATCAATTCCAGCTTAGTAATAGGCCAAAATAAATAGTAATACCCCATCGCCCTCAAGTCTCGAATTGTCGATATGGAATTTTCACTACCAATCACAATGACAGAGGCACTGTTCGGTAATTGGTGACTAATTTGCTCGATGTCTTGCGTTATATTATCGCTCTCATTAAGTTCAATCATAATAATATGATCGGTAAACTCTTGAGCGTTATCACGAATAGCCTCATCACTGTATTTAAATACAACAGGAGCAGTTACACCTTCAAAACGGAAAACTTCTTCCATTAATTCTCGGAACCTTTCCGTTTGGTAGAATAATATTAATGATAATTTTTTTTCTTCATTGATCTGTATTTTCATTGAATTCGCTAAATCAAACATCTTACTCATTCCCCTCAGCTACTGATTTTTTGGTGTCTAATAGCATTTTTTGAGGGTTCACCATGGATGCCCAACGCGCGTTTTCAACAAAACAGCCACTAGCTTGATTACCAATGCCGCCAATCTTTGCATACTCACAAGACGAGACTTCAACTTTAGGCTTTATCAACGTTAACTTAAGATCAAAATGAGACACTTTCTTCTCATTATGACTGACTGTAATTAAATCACGGTTAACACCACGAATAAGAAGATCGTTACGAATGTCATTAGCCCATTTTTTCCCAACAGTATTAAACCATCGAATCTCTAATCCATAGTTCAATATATCTTTCGAATGGTCAGCGAAAAACGCCGACAGTTTCTCATCTGAATTGTCTGATTTAGATAATGAGATAGAAAATGTGACCGGGAAGATTTCAATCTCAGGGCCATAACGCTCATTTACTTTCTCGACACAACCAATCATGAATACCAACGGTAAGAACAACGCATATTTCCAATTAATCATTTCTTAAATCCTCCTGTTGCTAATAACTCTTTTGCCCATTTATCACTGGCCGTAATATAAGAATCCTCTAGAGCAAAAAATCGGCTCAATGTAGTCGTTTTTTTCATCATTGGCAGTTGTATTTGAGAAGGATGGATTGGTTGAACTAAATTAACCGTCGCAACAATGATCAATTCAGTCTTATTTCGTTGTGTTACAGAATTACGAAATAACGCACCAAGAATTGGAATATCACCAATGAATGGGACTTTTTGTAAACTTTCTTTATCTTCAGAGTTAAGTAATCCACCTAAAACAAAGCTTTGTCCATCACCCAATTCAACGGTCGTACGCGCACGACGCGTTTTTAACGCGGGTAAATTATAAGAGTCATTTTCATATTGTGTGTCTAACGAACTCACTTCAGGAACCAAAGAAAGCGTTATTTTATCGTCTTTCTTTACCTTAGCCATGAGATCGAGGCGAACACCAAACTCTTTATAAACCACATTGGTACTGTTATTAACCGTCGTTACAACCGGTAACTCTCCCCCCACTAAAAAGCTCGCACTTTCCCCGGAGATAACAGACAAATTAGGCTCGGCTAATATTTGACCAACAGAGTCATTTCCGATTGCAGTAATAACAGACATGATATCCGAAGAGCTAAAACTGGTCAGCGGTTGCACAAACACACCCGGTACACTTGCACTCGTTCCATATTGAATACCGATTTGCTCAAGAAAAGATTGGGATACTTCAGCAATCGATATTTTTACATTCACTTGTTTCGTCGTCGCTACAACAATATTATTAACAACGCCTTCGTATTCATGACGCTCCATAAACTGTATTTCATAATCTTGATCTTCCATGTCTTGTTCAAACTGGAAATCTTTTCTGCTTTTCTCTAATAATTCACCAACAATACCGTTAATCTCATCTTTTTCTTGTTCCGTTGAGACTGTACCATTCAAAACGACTTGCTCACCGACATTGAATATATCAACCGCAGTATCTGGGTATTTCACTGAAATATATTGCTGAATAGTGGCCAAGCTTTTGTTAACCATTATTTTTTTATTTGAAAGTGTATTCCCTTTCTCACCAAAAATAAGCACAGAACTGCTGCCAATACTCTTTCCATAAATAACAATTTTTCGTTTATCAATCACTTGGTAATCGGCAATTTTAGGATCAGAGAGAAAAACAGAAGAAATATCTTGCTCTACTGATATTGTTTTTGCTCCTCCCTCCGACATGTTAATAATACCCACAGCATGGCTAGAAAAAGACATCATGAATAAACTTAATGTAATTATAGTTTGGTAGCTTTTATTCCACATTCCATTCATCCTATTTAATAACCACTTCATTCGCGCGATATTCAGTAATCGCATTAAAATCTTTTAATATATCCCCAGCATCTGCTTGTAAATCGCTAGAATCATACTTCCCTGTTGATTTATACACTTCTATATCTGCAATTTTTTTAGCGACAATCAGCTTGGTTGCTTGCTCACGGGTTAATTCAAGAATTAAGCTAATCACTTCGGTTTCAACATCATTGCGATTGCCTTTTATGACTGAATGCTTCACTTGCAGGACTTTTACCCCAGTAAATATGGGTGTAATTGAAACCGATTTTTTTACATTACGGGTAGAATTATTTATATTCTGAGGAGATGTCAAAGCAAGAATATCAACAATCGTTCCACTTCGAATCACTCCACCAGTAATAGATGAAGGGTCAACCGTAATTGGGAAAGGAATTCGTTCTGGAGCAATAACATAATCAATATAACCATCTTCTTCTGGCGTGATTAAATCGCTCATTGAAATATAAGTGCCTTTTTTAAGTTCACTTTTAAAGACGGTCCCTGGGATTAAATCTAACGTCACATCTTCAGAAAAACTCAGAGCATTCGCTTTTTGCTCTGGCATTAGCTCTAATGCCAACATATGACGATTAATCTCTTCACTCATGTTCACTTCTTTTTTTAGACGCCACACTTTGATTTTCACTTCTTTAGCGGACTGTATTTTCTGAGGAGTAAACAAAGACAAGCTTTCCCCTAAGCCATATAAACCAAATAAAATAGTCATTACAGCAAGTACAATTATTAATTTAACTTTCATCTTTTACCTTAAATTGATGCTGCAATACCAAATAAATAGCCTATACAAATAGGAACACCATAAGGAACACCATCTATTTTTTCATTAGTCTTACATTTTTTCCAAGCCAATTGACCCAATGCAATAATCCCTCCAAGCAGTAGAATAATAGTAATTACTAATAGTTGGTATTTTGGGTTAACTGCAATGGAAAAAGCAGCAGCGAGTTTAATGTCCCCTGCTGCAATTATATTGAATGAAAAAAGAACAAATCCAGTAATAAATATTATCGCTGGATAGAATATATTTTCATAATTATCAGTAACAACGCCAATCATTATGCAAATTATGAAAACAAGCATACATGCTCGATTCGATATTATTCGCTTCGTGACATCTTGATAGCATATAAAATAAGAAATGGCGGCTAATAAAAACCACCATATTATTAAAAAAATGTTCACTTAATAATTATTAACTTTTTACATTAGCAGAATCAATGTTACTTGAGATAGTACCCATAGCGCCTACTAAAGCATCTTTAAGTGTACCATTAAACATCAACAAAACGATTGCTGAAATAGAAACACCAATAATTGCATATTCAATCGCAGTCACACCACGTTGATCATTTTTGAAATTTTCGAAAGCCATTTGAGAACGAACAACAAGCTTAGTTAGCATTTGATAACCTTAATATTAAAATTTTCCACTTACAAAGAAATAAACATTTACTTTTTTGCTATGTATATTCATTGGCACTGATTAACTTTGGAATCAATGTATCAATAAAGTGAAAACATCATAATAATTTGGCATAAAAATGAATAAGGCATATTTTTTTAATATAAAGATAAAAGTGCCAACATGATGACTTTCATCTTATTTAACAAATAGATACGAGCAATGTCACACTTTACACCCAAAACAAAAACAACAAATATAACCATAAAGTATTACAACCATCACAATTCAGAGCTCATTCAAACGGTTTAGGTACAACTAAATTTATATAAATATTCATATGGATAGACATGAAATTTAGGATAAAATAGAAAATAAAATAAATAAAGGCGCATAAAAAAGCATGATAATAATCATGCTTTAGAATATGAATTCAAATAATAAAATTTTTATCCTTTAAAATACTTTCATACTCCTTATTTAAGGTGGTTTTTATCAAATCAAACGTCATCACTTGGTGATAATTCTCTAGTCTAATGCATATTTCATGCATCCTGTTTAATCCTGCATAACTTGATATACCTTTAATCGCATGAATAGTATCTTGAATTTTTTCATGCTCAGCAGAATTGAGTTCATTTTCAATGCTTTCTTTTATCATCGTTTTAAAAAATAAAGCGTCTGATGTTTGGTTTCTAGTGCATGTTCCATTTTCAAACTCTTTAACATTAAATTCCTGAAGTCTCTGATTCATAGTTCTTAATCCATTTATTGATATCTATCGGGTTCATTAATGGTGATAAATAATTACCCTGTTGATATTTTAATCCTTGCTCAATCAAACTATTTTTAATTTCACTATTATCGACATCATAAATAATAAGATCATTATCATTTATAGATAAACTGTTACGTATATGTAGTACATCAGAGTTAGGTACATTCTGTTCTATCGTTACGCCTGATAGGGACATTTTCTTAAATGTATCTGAAATATAATTTTTATCACATTGTTTACAAAAATTTATCGCGATTCCAATGCCAATATTTTTTAACTTATTCGTATTATCGATTAATTTAACGTCATCTTTGATCTTATCGTGACAATCAATAACAAAAACTATCCTATTAAAAGGAATTCGTTCTTTTTTACTGGAAATAGATTCGATAAATTCATCATCACAAATAATCTTCAATGGGATTTTTAAATTTACTTTAAAATGTTCACCCATATCATGAAAATAAGCATACACTTCATCAAAGAGCATCAACACGGATAACCTCATGAAATTTAATAGCTTTTTCATATCATCAATTTTAGGCATAAAGACATTCTTAGACACTGAACTGTCTTCTTTATTCTTCCATTGAATAAAGGCTTCGGCACCAATCATAACCTTATCTTTTGTATTGATTTGAGGTTGATAAAACAATTCAACTAAAGCAGTTTGTCTTCCTTCATTAAGATCATTATCTTCAGATTTTCGTTGATGGAAAATAAAGCTCTCAACTGATTTTATAATGTCTTCGGATGATATTGGCTTTTTGTATGAATTAATAATATTCACACCGCTTACTTCAGCCAGATTCATGATTTTTTCAAGTATGCTCATTTTCACAGACGATACGATCACAATGGGGATTCTATGATTATTCATAGAGAGTATGTTAATTAAATCAAATCCATTTCCATCAGGCATGATTATATCGGTAATAATTCCGTTAATTATTACGTTACTTTTAAGTATTTTCTCTACATCATGGCTATTATTTGCTTCTATAATATTTACGTCATCATTAAATTTCTTTCTTATTATGTAAGAAATTACTTTTCTTGAGAATTCAATATCATCGACTATTAAAATATTATTTTTCATATTCTTTTCTTCTAAAGCCCACAAGGAAATACAATGCTTCTCTTGAACTATTAATGTCAAATTTTGTTAACTCAGAAATCTTGTGGTTTTTTCCGTTATAAATTTCATTATATTTAACTTTAGATTTAAGTTTAACAAATAACTTATGTATATTTTTCTCAAATGATGCCATATATAATTTAGATTCAAGATTAGGCATATCTAAAAATTTATTCAACACATTCCCAATGATAAACTTTAATGTAGTAAGTGTTGAAGCATGAAATGAGATCACAAACGGATTGCTTCCAGAGTATGACTCTATCTTAGATAGATCAATACTGTTACTTACCAGATCTTTAATGAAATCAGGTTCAATATCAAGAGTAATAGAATGAGCAATTATTCTTTTTTTATACTTACAAATAATAATTTCCGCATTAAATTTTTCTATCATCATTTGGATAACATGTTCTTCTTTATCTAATTTAAATGAATCAAATAATCTACTGATATATACATCGCCATCTTTAATTAATTCAATTTCACCAATAAAATTGATTGCCTCATCAATGTTCGTACGATTGAGGCAATAAGAATAAAACTCATTAACTGAGTCCGTGTAATAGTCCGTAATGACATAATCTTCACCCTCTATTTGTGGTAAATCTATATCAAGTTCTATTATCTCATCAATTGGATCAACCCCAAGTAATCGATATATCTCAATTTGTTTCCTAAACGGCGGGATCGTGATCCCTCTCTCCCATCGACTAAAAGTCACATTGTCTAATTTTTTCAAATTGGATGAATTATTACTCAATAAATCGACCATAAACTCTTGAGTAATTCCGCTTTTCATTCTGTATTTTTTTAAAATTTGCTCAAATAAATTCTTCATAAAAATGAACTAATCCTCTACCTAGCTTAAGGGTAATATTTTATTTTTTTAACACCCATAGCATTTAAAATATGGATATAAATAAAAATGCCTAGACTAAAATGATTCTATAGAACTTTATGGGAAATTAAAATGACATTATTAATATAATTAACTGTTATATATAAGCATTTACTTAATAACGTTGCAATTTATTACTTACAATATAAATTCATTATATAAAAATATTTCTAAATTAGATTTAACTAAACGTTAAATAATTAAAATAAACCTTTAAATAAACTAAAAAATCAATAGGACAAATCCCAAAAAATATACACAAATCGTCTCCATTTTAAGAATTTAACTTATTATTTTAAGTTTTTTCTGTGTCACAAAAAAAATAGGCCATATTCGGTATTACTACCAAATACGGCCCATTTAAATCATAATATAGTGAATTCAATTACCGTAACGTACTAACCATTCTTTTTCTAACGCCACTTGCCAGCTTGGGTGTGGCTCAGCTAATGATTTAAATAACGTCGTATTTTTTGCTGACCCCATTAAATACTGAGATTCTAATACTGATGGATCTCCCCAAATACTTAAATCACCTTTACGAGATTGTGCTTTAGGGCTTAGTAAAAAGTTAATCGCCACTTGCGCTCCCTCTTTTGCGGATGCATTCCATGGTATTGCTAGGAAATGAATATTAGACAATGCCCCCGCTTCCATTGCATAAGCTTCTGTTGTTTCGACTAATTTACCATTAGCTTGAGCTGAAAAGACTTCATTTAGATTGAATGTGATCGCGAGATCTATCTGCCCATCATCAAGCAGTTGAATTGACTGTGCGCTGCCTGATGGAAATTGCTTTCCTTTACGCCATGCCGTTTGATGTAATTCATCAAGATATGCCCATAGCGGTTTTGTTACCTCGGCAAAATTAGCATTTTCCACTGGTTTCATTAATTGAGGATTATTATTGGTCAATTCAATTAGCAGTGCTTTTAAAAAGCTCGTGCCATGAAATTCAGGAGGTTTAGGATAAGTAATTCGATTAGGAAATGCCTTACTGTAACTTAATAATTCAGAAAAAGACTGTGGCGGGTTATTTAATGTCGCTTTATCGTGAATAAAAACTAATTGACCAACCCCCCATGGCGCTTCTAATCCTAATGTTGGCTCAGAAAAATCACTGTCTATTGGCAACGATTTATCTACGTATTTCCAACTTGGTAAACGATCAACAAATGGACCAAAAAGCAATTGACTGTTTTTCATAGATTTAAAGTTTTCACCATTAATCCATACCATATCAACACTGCCACCTTCATTTTTACCTACGGTTTTTTCGGCAATAAGACGAGACGTACTTTCTGCAATATCGGCAACTTTAACGTGTTTTAGTGTCACTCCGTAATCACGTTGCAACTCTTTATCTGCCCAACGAAGGTAGTTATTTATTTCTTGGCTTCCTCCCCAAGCATGAAAGTATACCGTTTGTCCTTTGGCTTTTTGTTCTACTTCTTTCCATGTATCTGTCGCATTCACACCAAAAGAAAAGATTAAGCTATTGAGCAATAACAACCACTTTTTCATCCGTTTTTCCTTTATCCATTAATTGTCTTTTTATTATGTTGGTCCCGATTATAGTGTATAAATGATGAACATTCAGACGTTTGTCGTTATATTTATTCCTCAGTATAAAAGAAAAATAGACGGCACTAAGGACGCATCATGCACAATAAAGATCTCAATTTACTTAAGCTGCTTATCATTCTAAATGAAGAAAGACAAACTATATTGGCGGCAAAGCGAATGAATTTAAGCCAACCAACCATCAGTATTATGCTCAAGAAATTACGGGACCAATTTGATGACCCCTTATTTATTCGTGATAAAAACAACCTAATACCCACGGTAAAATGCGCTCATATACTATCAACCCTACCTGATATTTTGACGCAGATTGATGTCTTATATCGTGATAATACAGAGTGGGATATCTCTCAGCTCGACGGCGAGTTGCACCTCTTACTCTCTCCACCACTCATATCAACATTAGGCACTCAATTAGTTAAGCAATTAACGTTATTGGCTCCTGATCTTACAGTTCAATGCTCTCATTGGAGTATAAATACCCCAAAAAAACTTGAGATCAACTCTCACCAGCACTTTGGTATTACTTATTTACCGATGGAGACCAACAAAACATTAATGGAGCAAGAAGTTGGCGGTGATACCTTTGCCTTTGTGGTTCGTCACGATCACCCAATGACAGAAGCTACCGTTGAAAACCTTATTCCTTATCCTATCTCGATTTGTATTATCCCGGGAGTGACAGGCCCCTCTAAAGCGGAGCAGTTGATTCGTCATTTTAAATTGAAGAAGAAAATTAATTTAAGAACCAGCGATGTTGCTTTAATGACCAACTTAATGAAAGAAAGTGAGTATGTCGGCATCATGCCACGATCTCTTCAAAACTCGATCGGTGATGATTTTCGTTTCTTAGCGATTCCTCACGAATTTGTGCCGGAAGATTATCAACGTAAAATTGCTTTTTTCTGTCACCAAAAAAATAGAAAACAACCCCTTACGGAATGGCTAATAAAAGAAACCAAGCGAATATTAAATACTCTTTAATCCATTTTTTTAGAAACATATCCCATCTCTATTAAAAATACCTATAGAGAGTATAGACACAATTTTCAACCAAAAAACGTAAGCTGCTTCTATCATTCGAAGGAGTCGTTTATGTTTAAAAAACAAATTACATCAACCATTGTTGCTACCGTTTTAATGAGTTCCCTGAGTATTCATGCTCAAGAATTAACATCCCCCCCACCGACTCCCTCAGTGCAAATCCAACACGATCAAGCAACCACATGGCTTGCTCAAGAAAGCTATTTATTGGCTACAAATGCGTATTTATGGGGCTCAACCCTCGTACGTATGGAACAAGTTTCCCGTCAATATACTGATATGTCTCAACCTCAAAATGACACCAGTTACCGAGCTCCTTTAAATCATTTTGGTCATGCTCGTCGCCTTCCAACCGATCAAGATACAGACATGCCAACAGCAAATCGCGACACCTTATATTCAAGTGCCATTGTTGACGTGTCAGATGAACCAATGATCTTATCAACTCCTACGGTAAAAGATCGCTACTTTGTCATCGACATGTTTGATATGTGGCACAACTTATTCAAAGGTAAGGAATTTGAATGTTGCTGAGTTAGCATTGGCCCGTCTAAAAAAGCCAATTTCACCATCGCTGTTTTTTTAAAAGGTATCGAAAATATAATTATCGGGGATTTTATAACTGTTTTAGCCCTATTTCATGAGTTTTAGATACACTTATCCTACAAACCTTATTATGCTGCCCTCAATTCTGACTGAACTATCGCATGGGTGACTAAATCATTGACCGAATTTCCGACTCGGAAATTCGTAAACACCAGACGACTTTCACATAAAATACATTCGTACGGATCTACTTTTACATATCCTTTTAACATTGCGGCATACCCTGGCATTTTCGGCTCAGCTTCTATTGTCATACCTAAAGCTGCATAAACTCTAGGCAGAGCTTCTCCACGACGACGCATTGATAAAAAACCGTAGTATCGGATCATCTTGAAATGTTTATCAGGATAGTGCTCTACTATCCGTCTTATCATCTCTTCTGGTGATAATGTTAGGCTGTCTGTTGTTCCTGTTCGATGGTCTAAATAATTAAACGTTATCATTCCGCCTTTGGCGTAATGACTTAAACGTGACGCTGAAATTGGGGGCCGTTTTAAATACCGACCAAGATAGTTCATCGTCGGTTTTACATTATTTGTCTTTTTAGCAAAATGAAGCTTCCAACGACGATTATATTGACTGCTTAAAAAGCGTGACCAATCCGTTTTATTACGGATATAGGGGCATTCTTCGCTTGATAAATCAAGCTCATAATAAGCCTTACCCAATAAACTGACGATAGCCGCTCTCCAACAAGGCTCTGTCGTTTTCATTTGGAAGTAAATGGGTTTCCATAAACCGGTACGTTCACAAATTCCCCCACGAGTGACCGATAAATGTAAGTGCGTATTCCAATTCAGTTTTCGACCGTAAGTATGAAGAGCACAAAAGATACCGACATCTATTCCTTTATCTTTTGCCCATCCCAGCAGAATGTTTGCAGCACATTTGAATAATTTATTTAACAGCCAACGGTTATGACGAAAGATAGGCCATAGCGTGTTTGGAAGGGTAAAGGTGATGTGTTGATATTCGCATTCAGGGAAGACATGTTGTTGCTTTTGTATCCATCGCTCTGTGGCTTTCATGCCACAGCTACTGCACGCTCGAGATTTACAGGTTTGGTGAATATATTTGATATGGGTACAGTCAGGGTTGCAACAATGATATTCGCGAGAGCCAAAAGCCGCTGTCCCACAGGACAGCATCTTTGTGACATTTTCAATCACGACCGCTCTTAGGTTAGCTTTGTTATTATGAAGAAATTTAAGCCAGTTATTTTGACTATTAAATAATTGTTTCAGGGGTTTATATGCGTGCATGGCGATAGGATAAACGATTTATTGGCAACAATGGAAGAGGTTGAGTCCTTTTGATTTGCGCCGTAGGCGCCTATTGTTCAATATGTGGGTACACGTGCAACGGGAGAATCGGCCAAAGAAGTCATGATAGTGCCACCCAATTGGCAAGGCGAAGCCCCTAAAGGCATGACGGTAGTAAAAGCGCCCACAACAAAAGTCTGGTTATGGGGCCGCACCCAAGTATTTGGTGAAAAAGACTATCCTGCTGTTCATGCAATACAAGACCAATATAGGTTGACACCACTAAGTAAATACTTATCGCATGATACAAGTACCTTCATTTGGCCTGCATTGTCTCCTAGAGTAGGAAAAGCCGACGACCCACTTCGTTTTTATGAAGAGCTTGGTGCTGGCTTAAAAGCCAATCCGCTCCCTGAACGTCAGCAAGCCTTATTAGGCCAATTCAAAAAAATTGGTTTAACTAACGATGGGTTTGACCGCTCAAGACTGACGCCGGCAATGAAAGTCCAACTTGAAAAAGCCGTTAAAGATGGCCAACAAATAGTCGCAGCTCAAAGCTCAAACCCCGTCACCCTAAAAATGAAAGATGGTTGGTATTACTCTTTTGTTCTTGACCAATTCGGCGACGATAATGCACTTCGTTCGTTAATATCACACCCGTATTTAGGTGGGCAAGGCGCGAAAGAAGCCATGTATCCAATTACCTACACAGATTCAAAAGGCAAATTGTTATCTGGTGAAAATCAATACACGATGTATTTTACCACTGCGCCTCCAGTAGATTCATTTTGGTCTGTCACCGTGTACGACGCAAAAACTAAAATGTTAATCGGTAACCAAATACATCGTTTTAATATTAATGATCAAACGCCGATTCAGAAAAACAAAGACGGCTCTTTTGACTTAATGTTGTCCCATAAAAAACCCAGTAACAGTAAAGACATTGCAAATTGGCTACCAACATCAAAAGGCAATTTCTATGCAATTACACGTTTATATATTCCATCACAAGACATTCTCGATATGACGTGGACAGTGCCACCTATCAATCCAATAAAATAGAGTTAACGACTATCGAGTTCATTACTTTTTGCCTTAACCGCTTTCTATTTACAGGTACTTTTACATGAAAACAAAAACCATCGCAAAAACAGCCCTAGCCCTCGCGATTACGTCCTTTGGCGCTCATGCGGCTCAAACCCAACCTAACATCATCACCATAATGGTAGATGATGTTAGCCCTATGGACATTTCAGCTTATCACCGTGGTTTAGGAGCCATTGAAACCCCTAATATTGACCGAATTGCCAAGCGTGGCATGATGGTCAGTGATTATTACGCACAAGGCAGTTCAACCGCCGGTCGAAGCGCGTTTATTACGGGGCAATACCCATTCAGAACGGGGTTAACGACGGTAGGTCAACCAGGCTCAAACATTGGCTTACAAAAAGAAGACCCTACGCTTGCAACAATGTTAAAAGCAAAAGGATATGACACTATTCATGTCGGAAAAAGTCACCTAGGTGATCGTAATAAATTCTTGCCTACGGTACATGGCTTTGATGAATTCTACGGGTTCTTGTATCACCTCAATGTAATGGAAATGCCAGAACAACCTAATTTCCCTAAAGATCCAAACTTTGTTGGTCGACCTCGTAATATGGTGCACAGCTTTGCAACCAATAAGTACGATAAAACAGTGCAACCTCGCTGGGGTGAAATCGGAAAGCAACGTATAGAAGATAAAGGATCTCTTGGATCTGAGCGTATGAAAACCATCGATGACGAATTCGTCAAATTCTCAACAGATTGGTTAGACAATCATGAAGCGAAAACACCAGATAAGCCGTTCTTTATGTGGTTCAACCCATCACGAATGCATCAACAAATACACGTAAAAGACGAGTATTTAGGGGCAAGTGGTCACACCGAATACTTCGATGCTTTAAAAGAGTTGGATGACCAAATTGGGGTCTTACTGAATAAGCTTGATGCCCTTGGAGAGACCGACAACACCATCATTATGTTTACTGCTGATAATGGTATTAACCTTGATCACTGGCCAATGGCGGGAAGTGCAGAGTTCCGTGGTCAAAAAGGAACAACATGGGATGGTGCGTTTAGAGTACCTATGTTGATTAGTTGGCCGGGACACATTCCTCAAGGCGAGTACACCAGCGGATTTATGACTTCTGAAGATTGGCTGCCAACCCTAATGGCGGCAGCAACGGGCGATACGACGGTAAAAAAAGACCTATTAGAAGGCGCTAAGATTGGTGATACCAATTATAAAGTACATTTAGACGGTTATAATCAAATGGACATGTTAACCAAAAAAGGACCGAGTAAACGCCACGAGTTTTTCTTCTATAACGAGCAAGATTTAAATGCCGTTCGTGTCGATGACTGGAAAGTTCATTTAAAAACGAAAACGGAATGGACTGAACCTGCAAAAGCATGGCCGCTTGGTATTATTCTTGACATTAAAGCCGACCCATTTGAACGAAGCATAGATACCAATGGCTGGTTCTTATGGATGAAAGAGCGCTCATGGATCGTTCCAACCATACAAAAGTCGATTGTTGAATATAAGCAATCTCTGAAAGCCTTCCCACCACGTCAAAAATCAGGTGGCATTGGAATGTCAGATAACTCAGTGAAATAAGCGTAGTACAACCCAAAGAGGAGCATAACCGCTCCTCTTTTCTTATCTGTCTTATTAAAACTAAGGATTCTAATGAAATACATCACTCTTTCTTTTTTTCTTATCTCACTCACCCCCTTCTACTCAAATGCAAAAGAGACCGTCCAAAATCACGATGACGTTGATATGTCTGATCCTATGTCAGTTTACACTGGTGGCGATATTAAAGCCGGAGATAAAGGGCTTGGAGGCTCACTGCAATTCTCTGTCGGTCAACATAATTGGGCAGCAATGGGAAAAATAGAAGGAACAAATAACTTTGAAACCTATCGCGCTCGTATTTTTGTTCCCAATAAAAAAACAGGCACTGGCATTTATATTGATTCAGGTAAAGACGACCATATTGATGGCCTTAGTTCAAATTATGCGACGGTTGGTTTACTGCAAGTTATCCCTATTAATAAGAAATTAAAACTCTATGCTGGAATAACCTATGGAAAATCATGGGAATCCAATCATCTATATAAAGACACCAACCTTATTAATACCCCAATATACGCAAAATATAATATTAACGACAAATTTTTCATTCTCGCCTCACCACAATATCAATATGGATTAAATGGAGAAGAGTTTAGAGATTTTTATGCTGAGCTTAATGTGGGGTATAAAATAGATAAAAGTAACGTTATTCTCTTTACTGGCAGTACTGATGAACAAACATGGGTCACCTATAAATTTAAGATCTAAACGTAAATATACGCGGCTAATTAATCAAATAGCCGCGTATATTTATATTTCGAGCAATTTATATCTTTACGGGAATTAAAGGGAAACTCACCGTAAATGATATTTCATTCGTTTCTGTTTTATATGTTGTTTCTAGAGAGAATGAATTTATTTCGCATAAATTTTTAACAATAGACAAACCTAACCCGTGTCGTTCGGTGTTAGTTCGAGAACGGTCCACCTGATAAAGAGGTTGTAATAAATGATCTATATTTTCTTGGGTTAATGCGATTCCTGAGTGATTAGAGAGGCATAATACAACATTATTTTGGCTATTATCTACGCACAAAAACACAGAAATTGAACTTCCTTTTGTACTGTAAAACAGTGCATTATCAAGTAAATTTTTAATGATCACTTCCATACAAAACTTATCGGCATGAACGGCCGGTAAATGAAACGGCGATGTTAATAACACCCGATCTTTAATTTCTGGATATTTAAAGGCCAATTCACTCATTACCATCTCAACAACGGGATAAGGCTGCACTGATTGCTGTGTTAACGAAAAACTCTTAGACCCACTTTGATTTAGCATCATTAACTGGTTCACAATATTTTTCATGTTATTCGAAATCGAAAGAACATCTTCCTTATAAGTAGCCGAAATCCGAATATCATCAGGAAAACGAATATTCATTTCGCTTAAGCTGATTAACTCCGCGATTGGGGTTTTTAATTCATGAGCAATGTCTGAAGACAAACGCTTTTCATTTGCAATGATTTTTGCATTTAAATCAAGATATCTATTCAACTCACGCCTTATCGGTGCAATTTCTTGGCTTTCTTTCGGATTATCTTTAATTTGAATTGCGTTAGCATCGAGCTCTGAAATTTCTTTATTCAAAAGGGACAGTGACTCTAACTCTCTATCAACAACGTTAATAATCACCATTCTCATCCCAAATATGGTGGTGAGAAAAACAAACAAAAGAGATAAATCCGCAAACAGAAGGATATTCGTTACTTTTTGATTTGATATCGCCAACGTGAGGTGCATGGTCCCAATGTACTTAATATCATTAGGATCCATCTCAGAGGACAACTGAGGTTGAAAACGCGCCGATATGGCTTTCCCCATACTTCCATCGGGCAACTTCAATTTAAAAATTCGACTCTCATGCGTGGGGACGTCTTTATATTTAAGATCGGCATCATTAAAAAAGGCCAAGGATTCTGATTTAGCAAACGTCTTATTATCTGACCAAATCTGAAAAAATTCGGCATCTTCTTTTCGTTCAAATTGAGGCATGAACCCTTTATGGTATTCAAATTCAATCTCATCACTTTCGACTTCGATAAGTGATTTAAAATAATTGGATTTTTCAATTAATGCTTCATCAAATTGCTTATCAACCCAAGCATCAAGAATGAAGTCCAATGATAAAAAAACCACTAATAAAATAGCACCGATGATCACGGTTAAGGCATTAACTAATCTGCTTTTTATTGAGTACATTCGTTTCTATCCAAGTAATAGCCAAAACCACGTTTATTTTTGATCGGCACTTCGCCACCAAGAAGCTTTACTTTTTTTCGTACTGACGATAAGTGAGACTCTATCGTATTTTTAGATAAAGAATCGAACGAGCCCACCACATAATTACTGATATTTTCAGTGGTCATGACTTGGTTCTTTGATAAAAACAAACACTCTATAATTTTGTATTCATTTTTCGTTAATTCAACCAAGGTTCCTTCAAATTCAAATTCTTTCTTAGCCAGATCGAGTCGGAATCCAGCAAGATTCACGTCATCATCACTATTTTTTACAATGCCTCTTCGCCCTACGGTTAAAATACGAGCATGAAGTTCATCAAAAGAAAAAGGTTTAACTAAATAATCATCCGCACCAGAAAGTAGCCCTTCGACTCGGTCTTCTGGTAACGATTTTGCCGATAGAATAATGACCTTTACGTCATTTCCCATCTTGCGGATGCTTTTTAACAAGGTAATGCCATCCACATTCGGTAGCATAAGATCAAGAATAATAAAGTCATAGTCATTAGTTATTGCCATTGATAATCCTTTTGAGCCATCTCCAGTCTCATCAATCGTAAAGCCTAAGTTACTTAACCCGACAACGAGACTACGACGTAAATGTTCAGAATCTTCAATAAGCAATATATTCATTATCTATAAACCTTACTTTATGTCGCTAAATTCAAAGAACGACATATAGAGAGTGCATTAAAATTATCAATATTTGTAATATTAACGGATTTTTCTCCAAGTACACCAAAATTTTCAATATTTGTATGAGTATACAAGCCAATACATTTTGCACCAGCTGCATCAGCTAAATGTAATGGACCAGTGTCACAGCATATAAAGCCACTTAAATTAGCAAGCACTAGGCCTAACTCTCTTAAATTAGAAGACTGGTAAACATCATATTCTTCTCTTAACGGTGATTCAATATCGGGAGATAATATTTCAACCCATTGGATTGTATTACTCATTGCATCATCAAATCGCTCTAAGATTCTACTCCAACATTCATTAGATAATTGTTTACTCCCTCTGGCCCCTCGGAAAAAAGCCATAGTAACGAATTGACTGTCATCTTTTATTAATTTTTGAGCAATCGCCATCGCTGACTTTTTTTCTTGCGCTGTATAAACTAAATGGTGACTGTTCGTAACAACATCAATCTTATGCCCCATCGTTTTTAAAAGAGATAATGGACCTAACGCCGCATGTTTATAACCGTCTTTGATTATTAAAGGGTGCGTAAAAATAAACTCTCTTTTAGAATCATATGCTGAAACCTTATTCGTTGCATTTACCAAAGCGGCATTTATGGTATCTCCCGATGACGAGTTTGGTAAAATAACTAAATCATAATGATTTTTTCTTACTTCAAACATCATCATTACCCACTTGAAAAAATCACCAAATGAGAAGTTACTATTATAAAAACGGTTAATCCCTATATTTTCAAAGACTTGCTCTTGCCATTATTGATTTATCATTAAGTCAACTTTAGCATTTGGATACTGAATAACCAATTCCTTAACAAAAGGGAGTAAAAACAAGACATTCCCTACTCGTTTATTATTTCTAATGATTAATATTTTTTTTACGTTATCTTTTTTCAACAAATTAGCATCGTTATCATGTCGAGAAGCAAATAATTTATACAGTGCAGACTCTATCGATCTCATCTTATTTCTTCGATATTTATCAAAATTCCGTAATCGATTATTTATATTCATTATTAACCCCACTTGTAGAATTAATAATATCCAATGCATTGTCTTTTGCTTTCGTGGTTACGCCATACAAACCAAGCAGAGTGTGGAATAAATTATCATGCGAATATTCTCCGGTTACGGCTTTCTCAATCACACTCGCTTTATCGATGCCTTTTTGAGTTGCATAATCGTCACTCATCCAAATATACCAAGGTACTTGAGTTTGTTCTTTTGGCGCAATCATATAAGGCGCGCCATGTAGATATAATCCATTCTCACCTAATGACTCGCCGTGGTCTGAGATATACAACAATACAACATTGTATTTATCTGAGTAGGTTTCTAGCTTTTTAATCGCTTTTGCAATGATGTAATCGGTATACACTAACGTATTATCGTACACATTCGTGATCTCTTCATCACTGCAGTTTTCTATGTCACTTCGATTACACGCAGGACTGAATACCGCCATATCTTCTGGGTATCTTTTACAGTACGTTGGACCGTGACTGCCTATCGTGTGAAGAGCAATGAGTTGGTCACCTTCTGTTGCCGCAATGCGCTCATCAAGACCTTTAAATAAAATCTCATCGTAGCAGCTTAACCCATCACATAACTTAGGATCAGAATGATCAGTGATCATCTTTTTCTCAATGTTCTTCGCGACGACTTTATCTCCCCCATCGTTATCAATCCAGACCGATGTTACGCCTGCATGACTTAAAATATCTAACGCATTATCTTGGCTGTTTGCACGCTCTCTGCTGTAACTTGTGCGGGGCATATTCGAAAACATACATGGAAGAGACAATGCGGTCGCGGTTCCACACGAAGATACATTTTGAAAGGCAATTAAACCAAGATCTTTTGTATAAGGATTCGTTTCTCTTTCATAGCCATTATATGTATTGTTTTGTGCACGAGCGGTCTCACCCACAATCAAAAACATTAACGTAGGCTTACCATTTTTAGCAGGAATAAGTGCCGCATCTTCACCTAATTTTTTATACTCCATCGGAGCGGTAAAATACGTATTATTTAAATATTTGACTGTATTAAAAGCATCGGCTGGATTAATCATTTTATTAAGGTAAGAGTTATTACGACCAATCGACGCATAATCTTTAAAATAAACAATTGAGATAGATAACAGACCAATAATCGCAAGACTGACGAGTAACGCACGGTGAAACAATTCTTTTGACCATGATGCATGACGTACCACTTTCACTTTAAGCAGCAATAAAGTTGGAACGACGCCAAAGAGAATAAAATAAAGAACAGAAGCGCTGCTCAAATACGACGTAGCCTCACCGACATTGGTTTCAAAAATATTCTCTACCATCGCATAATCAAACATCGTGTTGTATTGCAACGCGGCATAGAACGCCATCGCAGAAGTTAAAAGAAGAAGGGTAACTATGCCTTTAAATACATAAGGAAAAGCAAATACCGAAAAAATAATAATAAAGGCACACGTCAAAATCGCAGGTGTTAAGAAAAGAAAAATAGATTGCCCTTGAGACAAAAGATAAATCTTTTCATTAATTGGATAGTTAAAAACAACCGCAAAGTAAAGTGAGACGATGGTGATTAATGACACCATATTCATCGTAATAGAATTGTTTTTAATTTTTGAAATCAAAGTAGACAAAATGAACATACCTTCAGAACCTTTAAGAGTGACATGAGTGTTTCATATCAAACTTAAGATTCGCTGAAGATAAACTTATGATTCGCTGTTTTTCATTATTAATTTAAATGAATGATAGAGATTAGCTTATTTAAACGCCATATTCATCGTAATGCCGATAAACTGATTAGAATTATCGAATTGACCCATCATACCGCTGTTATTGATTTCAGGATCACCATAATCCACATAACTGTAATAGGTATTGAAGGACGTGTCTTTTGTCCACTGATAAGTCGCACCGATGCTGTATCTGTGTTGAGTATCTACTGGTAAATCAGCACCTTGAGATTTAGGATCATCTAACGGTGACGTTGCATAACCAATACCCGACTCCAAGCGTAATTTTAGTGTTAATTGATAACGAGCACCAACAGATCCTGTCCATACATCATCAAAATTACGTTCTATTTGTTGAATGTGGTTACCGTCATTAATAGAAACGGTGGTTGATTCATTATCACTCCATTGCTCAAAACCTAAGCTCCAGACGACACTGAGTGGCTGGCTCAATTGATGCAAACCTGATACCTCAAGTTGACGAGGATTAAGAACGTTTAATCCCGCTTGACCGGACATTGCTGGAATAGGAAGAGGGACTTTTGGGTGACTTGGTCTATGAACAATCATTGATTCAGTGCTCATTTCTCCCGTCAAATCATGGTTCATACGAGAACGATACGCGATACCCAAACGGTTATGGTTATCGATCTGATACATAACACCGAGGTTATATCCCAATGTCCAACTGTCGGTTTCAATATTACCCTGCCCATATAGCAAGGTTTCATCAAAGCTGGCATAGTCAATTTGCAATCCTCCACCTATCGACAATTTATCATTAACTTGATAAGACATACTTGGGTTCAATTGAATCACGGATAATCTAAGATCATTTAAACTCAGAGCCCCCGCATAAGAGGTTCCATAATCCAATGCGCTGCCTCCTTGTGCGGACACGCTCATTCCTAAATGGATATCATTGTTAAGCTGATGGACGTAATACAGAGAACCATAAGGTTGAAGACCACCCGCATTATCACTGCTGTTTTGCGGATCATTCGCATCATCATAATTAATACCAAGATCCATTACTCCCGCATTCACACTCAATGCATCACCTTCAATGTAACTCATACCGGCAGGATTTGAATAAGCTACCGAGGCATTCTCTGCCAATACCGCACTGCCTGCACCAGCTGTACTGACGGTCATTTTACTCATTTCTTGAATTAGTGTTCCTGCTGCATTCGCTTGAAAAGCCAATAACAAAGCCGAACTTAATAACGTTAATCGGTGCGTGGGTTTCATTCAGAACTCTCGTGTTAACAAATAAAAAAGCACACTGAACTCAATCAGTGCGCTCTTTTAAAAGACAAATAACTTACTGTTTTATTACTTGAGGGAGCGCGTATGTATTATTTAATACCGCTTGTGTTGGTTCATATAAACGCATGTGCAAATAGAAGTCATCCTTTGGTGCTGGTAACCAATTACAACTTGCGTCTGTCGGCTTATTGTTTTGAATACACACGGTTAATGAACCATCTTTGTTGTATGTCAGTTCATCTTTACGATTCGTTGATACTGAGTAGCGATCGATGCTATTTGGTATCATAAAAAGATTTTTCGCGTCATACATCGTTAATGACCAAAACGCTTTTGCAGGCGCATCTGCAGGCATTGTCATGCGGTAGTTATTTTGTCCCGATAACGGTTGATCTTTTGAGTCGGTATAACGATTCGGATACAACGCACGCTCTTTGGTGTTTAATCCTGCGGCTCGAAAATTAATGCTCGCTCGACTTAGGTAATCATTCCCATATTTACCTCCTTCAAACATCATTGCCCAACCGTTATTTTTAGTCCCCAAATCACGACTCGCATATTGAATAATTTGAGGCGCAGCATTTAATGCTCGAAGTAGACCTTTTTTCTGTTCAGCCGTTAAGTTATCCGGATTAAACGGTTTATCCCCTCCGATACCAATATATTTAAACTGATCGACGATCGCAGCATCTGTAGCAATTGGGTTGGTACGTAATTCATGATCGATTAACCTAAACCATGCTAATCCTTGAGGACGAGGAACCGGAGATATACCTGTTTTTGCGTGAGTTAATTTAACCGGTTGATGTGTTTGTCCAAGTTCAGAGAGTGGGTAATTAATAAAACCATCATGCACTTTTAATGCCGTATTTAAATCTTTACTACCAGAAACACCCGTCCGTTGAATGTACCAAACCAATGGCGTTCTTGATTCAAGAATGCCATCAATACCAGCAGGAATCCCCCCCTCAATACCTTTCCATCCTTTATTTACAAGAAGGTATTTACCTCCTTTCTTACCCACATTATTTTCAATTAGATTGCCAACCGCTTCAGAATAATCATCAAGCAATTGAACAATAAAATAACGGTTATTTGTCGGTGGAATTTCAATCACCAATGGGCCTGTGTCATTAAGATTAATATGAGATTGTGAATAAAGCGTATCGTTATTAACGGTGGGGACGACTCTGTCTTCAGGCCCTGCAAGTCTGAGGGTTTTTCCCATCATATTTAAAGGTGCAGCCCCATTATCCATTGGTGTTTTTACATTCGTAGAAGCCGCTCTTACTTGAGCAACCGTCAATGGCCCTGCACCATAAATAAAGGCTTGCAACCCTAAATTATACGCCAACTCCTCTTGAGGGTTAATTGGCGTTAACTCATCGGCAAACACGACTGTGCTGCTCAACAAAGTGTTTGCTATTACCGTTGCTATGATCGCTTTTTTCATCGTTGAACCTCAAATAATAAAGACCAATTTAGACTACAGACTCTTAATAAATAAAGACAATTGTAAGAATGAATAATCGCTAAGTAGTTAATGATAAGTTTTCGAGAATGAAGATTTCGCCTTTACCATATATCCATATATCCATATGGTATTAAAATGAGTATTTTAACGTCAGTGTCTATATCATAATGAAAGCAGTTAATCCTTTAACAGACAATGAAAAAATAACCCTAAAAGAAGCGATCGCTAATCATCCAAAAAATAGAGTAAGAATACGAGCACATGCGATTATTCTCAGTGATAAAGGCTACTCTATTTTAGCGTTAACTGATATTTTAGACGCTAAATTTGAGACCATATCGTCATGGATAGACCATTGGGAAGCCTGTGGAATGCTCGGATTGTATGACGCTGTTCGTATAGGTAGAAAACCTATTTACACAGAAGCAGAAGTATATCGTTTGAAGTCATTGGTTGATGAAGAGCCACATCAACTTAAACGAGCACAAGCAATACTTGAAGAAGAAACAGGTAAAAAATCCAGCTTAGACACTATTAAACGAAATATAAAAAAAGTGATTACAGTTACAAAAGAGCCCGACACTCATTAAAGTTAAAGCGTGACGATATGAAATTCAATAATTTCAGTAATATATTGAATTCATTGATTGAAATGGAACGTACGAATAAATGTGAACTCTTTTATTTTGATGAGTCAGGCTTTAGTCAGAAATCTAATCTTCCTTATTGTTGGGGACCTATCGGTGTTCAATCGCTAAGGCCTGCTCATTCACACAGCAAACGGCTCAATGTTCTTGGCTTCTTAAGTAGACAAGGTAAATTGAGTTTTCAAACAACGGAAGGAAGAGTAACTACCGATACAGTAATTGATGCATTTGAGCACTTTATCAACGCACGAAAAAACGATAAGCCATGCTTTATTATCTTAGATAATGCCTCTTTTCATAGGTCAGCAAAATTTAAACAAAAATTGCATGAGTGGTTGATGAATGATGTATTAGTTTGTTATCTACCACCGTACTCTCCAGAGCTCAATATCATTGAGATATTGTGGAAGAAAGTAAAATATGAATGGTTACCATGTGAAGCGTTCAAAACGTTTGAAGACCTCAGTATTAACATCAAAAACATATTAAATTATTACGGCGAAAAATTCACAATAACTTTTGCGTGACTACTTATTAATAAATGCAATTCGACTGTCATTATATAATTCATTAAATTAATAACGTCCACTTATAATACCTAAACAACGAGGTAATACACTTGATGTCTACATCGACTATCTCCGCCACAACGCCTTACAGTTTGTTCATCAAATCTGAAAGTGCAAAATGCAATTTAGATTGCCACTATTGCTATTACCTCAAAAATGAAGACAAAAAAAAACCAGGCATGGATAACGAGACTTTAGAGGGCATGATCGTAAATCATATGGCATCTCAACCTAAAGAAACTCCCGTGATTGATTTTATTTGGCACGGTGGTGAACCAATGATGAGAGGTTTGGATTTTTATCAATCAGCGCTTCAATTACAACAGCAACAACCATCAAATACGCCAATTCAAAATACAATTCAAACCAATGGCACCTTAATTAATGATCGTTGGGCCGCCTTTTTTCCGATCATCATTTTATGGTAGGGATCAGTATTGATGGCCCTCAACTTATTAATGATATTGCACGAATCGATAAATCAGGTAACTCTTCGTTTGAGCGAACCTTACGTGGTATGCGCCATTTAAAAGATCATAATGTAGAGTTCAATACTCTCACCGTGATTAACAACAAAAGTTATCAATATGGCAAAGCCATTTATCGATTTTTGAAAGATAATGGCAGCACCTACCTTCAATTCCAACCTTGTATTGATCATGAGATGGATCGCCGATTTGATTACGATTGGACCTTATCAGGTAAACAATGGGGACAGTTTCTGTGTGATGTCTTTGATGAGTGGGCAGCCAACGACATAGGTAAAACCTATGTTCAATTCTTTGAAAACTGCTTAATGATTTTAATGGGGCAACAAAGCCAGATGTGTCACCACGCCGATACTTGTGGCCAGCAATTGATGATGGAATCTAATGGGGAAGTGTTCAGTTGTGATCACTACGGATACGACGAATACAAAATTGGCAATATTCACCATGATAATGCGTCACTATCCAAAATGGTTAACTCACCACAGCAAATAAAATTTGGGCAAAATAAACACGATTCTTTGAGCCAAAAATGTCTACGTTGTGATTTTAAGCCATTATGTAACGGCGGCTGTCCAAAAAATCGAGTCAGTAAAACCAACAGCGGTGAAGATCATAACGTTTTATGTGAGGGCTATGAGGTTTTCTTTAAGCATGCATTACCTGTGATGCTAAAAATGGTAGACGCCATGAAGCAAGGGTATTCTCCTCTTCATTATCCAATGTTTTAACGGCTTATTATTTATCAAAAAACTCCCATCCGTCTTATTCTTCACCCATACTAGTAAATACAGGATTACTTATCGGTGGGTGTTGAATGGCAAAAAATCTAAAAATAAAGTTCACAATCTGTTTGTTATTACTACTGCCCATTTGTCTATGGCGCATTTCTTATCACATATCCGACATTTGGTGGATTGAAAATATA
This sequence comes from Aliivibrio salmonicida LFI1238, assembly GCF_000196495.1. NCBI lineage: Bacteria > Pseudomonadati > Pseudomonadota > Gammaproteobacteria > Vibrionales > Vibrionaceae > Aliivibrio > Aliivibrio salmonicida. The sequence goes on along the minus strand of NC_011313.1, from coordinate 388,440 downwards.
ACGGGGATCCCAAGCGCTATTGCAACCGTTTACTACTCTGGTTTTATTCTTTTCCTCATTTTTCGATATTATTTATATTCATGTTGTTCTTTGCTTTTAGCCTTTCTGTGCTCCTATCAAAACCCAGCACAACTGTATTCAAACATTCCCTGTTCTGACCCTTTAAAGATCGTCCAATATAATCTTTTTTATACTAATCCTGATCTTAGTCCTTTTTTAACTTACCTCACGGAAAACGACATTGATTTAGTCATATTACAAGAAACATCACCTTGGCATGGGGATCGCTTTATGAAGATCACAGACAACTACCCTTATCAATTTGGCGGAACCCCAGGCTTAGGCTATCCAAGCGGACAAATGATCATAAGTAAGCAGCCTATTAACCTAAGGGCACAAAATACCCCAGCAGGACATTTTATGATAAGTGGAGTATGGCAAAGCAGTGAAAAACGTCCAATAAGCTTATATACCGCTCACCCTCCATCACCACGAACAAAGCAACTTTGGTATGAAAGAAACGCATTAATTGAAAGTTTAGAGCGATTGGCTGATTATTCCCCTTATTCAGATACACTCATTATTGGGGATTTTAATTTATCGGCAAACACCAAACGGTTTGTGCATACCTTTGAGGAGTATGATACTGCACCGGTGGCAAGCTGGCCGATGGAGATAAAAGGAATATCGATACCGGATACCTTTAGAATTGCGATTGATCATCTCTGGTTAAGAAATATAGACACAAATTCGCTCTCTATTTGTAAACGAGAAGTGCTTCCTCAGTTTTCTGGTTCAGACCACCTTGCCGTACTAACCTATTTATCTACAAAAAAAGAAAGCTTTTAATCAACGTAAACATAACCATTTAACGTTATAAAAAAGAAAGTACCACAGGACCCACATAAACATTTTTTACAATTTATTTTAAATAACTTTTCCATTTTCGTTCTTCTTATTCGAAATACAGCAGTCCGTTTATTACATGCTTGACACTTGTACTCAAAAACCATTTTCAAATCCACTATTCAACCAATATTCATCGTCTCATAGTAAATTTTTCATCGTAGCATTACGTTGTCATTTCAATATCCATTTAAAAATAGTCGCCTACTAAATGTCTCTCTCAGCCCACTTATACAGTCCGATCATAACAAGGGAAAGTACAAAACAGACAGTAAATAAAGGGGTAGACCCACCCCATTGAATCAAGATCCCTCCAACTAAAGAAGCAAAGGCAAAACCTAACCCACACTTAAAATAAAGCAGACCATCAACCAAAAAACATTTACGACCAAACTTATCTGAGAGCCAACCTGAATATAAACCAGAAAACGACCCAACGATTACTGAACCCGCTAAAATGGCCCCTACCGTCACCGCACTCACATGAAAATCTTGATAAAGAATAATAATATTGCCAAAATGTAAGTATCATCAAAATAAACTTGTATAAAAATACTAAAGATACGATATTTAAAGATAAAATATAAATTTATGGTGATAAATATGTTTTCTGAATGCATTAAAGAAATACGTAAAAAACAAAACTTAACCCAGTTAGAGTTCTCAACACATTTAAATTTGATAGATGCTGAATTCCACGCATTAGACGCCGTTACAGTCAGTCGTTGGGAACGAGGAATTACAAAGCCATCACTGAAGAAGTGCATCCGCATTTTAAGATTGTTTGATTATGTCCTTAAATACTTCTTATTGAATAATGATTATGCCTCTGATATGTCAGCCTTAGATACAATAATGGATAAACGATTTAATGATAGGCTCCTAAAGTTACATAATATCCAAAAATATTATTATAATAATGTCAATCATGTAGAGTTCAAAATAAAAACAATACCAAAAGATCAACGAATGATAATAAATTTATTATCAAATTTATATAATCATTTAGATATTGAAAAAGATTCATTATTTAATATCGATTTATACCTATACCAAACAAGAAACAAACTAATTGGATTAACGTTTCATAATAACGATGACGACCATATATTAGGTCACTCGATTAGCTTTTACTTTAATACTGATGAATTTTTATCACAAATAAAAAATAACAAATGTAAAATAGATTATACAAAAAGCATTGCATATAAAGAAGGGAAAGACATTACACTTTATAATTGTTCTAGATATTCATCTTCAGAAGAATTATTTAAATTTCAAATAATAAATGATGTTAGTTTATTGTGTGAAAATAGTAGCATCCAATATTACTCCATACGATTAGGATTAAAGATAATGTATGATTTTCTAATCAGTCTTGGCTTCGAACTATCCTCTTATCAAAATGAACATCCTAAAGGAGAAATATCGGTAGGAAGAAAAAAATATCGTGATGCAATTTTATCGGTAAAAGTTGAAAAACTATTATCAAACGTAGAATTGATAAATATATTAAAAGAGGAAAAAGCACAAGGCATCTCAGGTTAAACTTAAAAAAAGAATGCCTATGTGGTATTTATTTTTAAACATAGAATGAATATCTATATATAATTGAGGTATTTATGTTTTCCCTGTATTTAAAGCAGAAAAGAATAGAAAGAAACTTGACTCAAAGTAATCTCGCAGCACAACTTAACTTATACTCAGAAGGCTTCCAAAAACTCGACAGTGTTACGATCAGTCGCTGGGAAAGAGGAACCACGCGTCCACCTATCTATAAAGCCATTCAAGTTGCTCGCTTTTTTGAGCTTGATATTTTTGATTTATTACTTAATCTGAGTGTCGATTCAAAAGAAAAAAATATGAAGACTTACTTCTAAGCCAATTTAATTCATACAGCAGTAAAATTAAAACCGTAAGTTATGATTCAAACAATGAAAAAATAGATATTGAACTAATACAAAAACCATTAGATATTGATAATGGATATGAAAGGTTTGCGTCTGCTATTGAGCAATATTATCATAGCTTGGATTTTCAAGACGAGAAAGAAAACATAGAAAGCATAGATATTCCACTTTTACACAGTAGAAACAAGTGTGACATTTACCGATACAGTAACTTACATAACAATAAGAAATCAGGGCATAATCTGAATTTTTACTATCTTGTCGATGATATTAAAAATGAATTACGATCAAAAAAACAAACATATCCTTAACTAACACAACAAGTTATACAAAAACAAAAGAGGATATGGCTTTATATAATTACTCTAGTTTTTCTATTGATAAAGATACGTTTAATTATCTTAATTACAATATACTCGTGAATCTAGCAAGAAAAAGCAACATCACAATGTACTATGTTAAAACCTATGGAAAAGATATGTTTACTCATTTAATTTACTTAGGGTTTCAAATAGAATGTTACGGAGTGAAATCTGATACTGGCGAATTCAATGTGGGAAACATCTCTTATAGAGAGTGTATATTATCGATTAATACATCTTTACTTCTAGCCAATAAAGAAGTACTACGATTTATGCAAGAACAGCATAACAAGGCTTATTTTTCTGAGAAATAATCTTAATCAGCCACACCATAACGTAAATATTTTCTTAACGTAACATCAATAATAATTAAACTTACTAAACAATAAAAACATGATATCGTTAGTTTTCCTGTGCCTATGAATTATAAACATGACCTTTACTAAACAACATTTATTGCAATACTTCCCTTTTTATATTCCTGCTCTTTTAGCACTAACACCATGGGTAAACTCCCCAACGGCTCTTGTCATGGGATTTGCTTTAGCCAGCTTTGGCTTTGTCCCTACCAATTTATCTTTAGGTAAAATCACGAAAAAACTCTTAGCTTATTCTATTGTAGGTTTAGGCTTTGGCATTCAACTAAATGAAGCGATAGAAGCAACATCGAATGGTATTGGAATCATTCTATCTACGATTGTAGGTACGCTTATTTTTGGTTGGTTCCTCGCTAAAAAAATGAAACTAGATAAAGTTACTGGGCATTTAATTGCATCAGGGACAGCTATTTGTGGTGGCAGTGCCATAGCAGCTGTTGCTCCTGCAATTAATGCAGATGAAGAGTCGACAGGTTTAGCTTTAGCGACGGTATTTGTACTTAACTCTATTGCTCTTTTTATTTTCCCCGTTATTGGGCATGCATTAGAACTCAGTCAACATGCTTTTGGTACATGGGCTGCAATTGCTATTCACGATACTTCATCAGTTGTTGGTGCCGCTTCCGCTTATGGTGAAGAGGCTTTAAAAACAGCAACAACCCTAAAACTTGCCCGAGCACTGTGGATTGTCCCTGTGGCCTTAATCAGTGCCCTATTATTCAAAAATACGAGTAAAAAAATAACGATTCCTTATTTTATTTTATTTTATTGTTTAGCCATCTTAATCAATGATAACTTACCTCAATTTCATGTCGTTTATGATGGTATTTTTAACCTATCAAAAAAACTATTAGTACTTTGTCTGTTTTTTATTGGGTGCAGTATTTCAATTGAGAAGATCAAATCTGCAGGTGCAAAGCCACTGATCTTTGGAGTGACATTATGGGGGATCATCTCAACCACTTCATTATTTTGGATAATGAATAACATCCCATAGAAATTACAGTATTTCAAACTGCCGTTATGGAGCAGCGCTCCATATAAATAGACGCAGACTACACATCACTGCTTTCTTATAATGACAACTTAGTTAATAATAAAGAGATGGTGATGTTTTTCTCCTATTCAAAATCAGAAGAAATAAAAACAATTATTAACGACTTCTTCACATTTTTTTGATAGCCGTTACTTCTACACGCTTAGTTGTGCATTGGTCATTATCCTAGTTTTTTCTAGATTAGTAGGAATGACATATCTATGGGAAGTGCTGCTTGAAGGTAATTATATCCGTACTGTGAAAAATTTAGCGGAAGAAGGTGTCGAGTTGTTAGGCTATTCATTAATGACAAACTAAATTACACTAGTTAAGCATCTTAAATTAACTAGTGTAATTTCACATTACTAACGAATAGACTCAAATTTCATAACAAAATATTTAAGCATTTTAATTAGCTCATCATTTTTAAGCGCTTTCGTTTCAAAAGCTAAATCAAAATCCTTTTGCATTGTTTTAAGTAATAACTTCTGTTTTAAATCAAAATTTTTCATTATGGTTCCTTAATTTTCTTAACTCTAAAATTATAAAATATTAGATGCTAAAAAGCACTGGCATAATAAATTGATCTAATTGAAGATATGCCTAAACCATAACCCTACGATATAGGTTTATCTCTTTGATAACCTTTCTCTTTACCTATCTATTTATCGAGTTTCTTAATAGTGCTCAATTTATGAAGTTAACAACAACTTGTATTGTTCACTAATTTTGTTTTTTTTATCTACGCTTACTTCCATTCGTTGGTAATGTGCGATTGTTTTATCTAAATATTCTCGATGATCTACATCGGTTGAATTCCACATTTCTGACCCCGTTTTAGATAACGGTTTTAGTGCACGATTAGATACATGCATTACTTCATAAAAACGCTTATTCTCTTTTACTAAGGTTTCTGAATTTAATCCAAAACCCATTGTTATAAGCTCTTCTCTCACTCGATAATTGTGCAATACCGGACAAAGAATAAATTCCAACTCTGCATTTTTATTACGTTGTTGAATAGAACGAACAAGTTCAATCAGTAACTCGCCTCCTACCCCAGCAATAATGATAAGATTTTTTTGATCATTGATGATTGATAGTTGGCTTACATCCATGCAATGCACCTGCCATCTAGATTGAATCTCAGCGGCATGCTTATCAAGCTCTGCCTCTAGGTTAATCATCAATTCATCTACAACATCAACAAAATGAATCACACTGTGTGGCAGAGATGATAATAGTGCAACACCAAGCTGACCATGGTCACAACAACAATCCCAAATATGATCATAGTGAACGGTCACTTTATTCTTGATGATATCTAAACGAGTACTTAGTTTCATAGGTCTTAATCGGTAGTAAAAATCAGCCACAGTATATAGTATTTTTTTCACAAAAATCAGGTAAGCTACCTTCAGGTAATTTAAACCAATATGGTGAAAAAGAATGTACAAATTAATTGCTCTTGATATGGATGGCACACTGTTAAATTCAGACAAACAAATCTCACCTGAAAACAAAGCAGCCATCGCTGCCGCTCGAGAACAAGGTGTTGTCGTTGTGCTTGCATCAGGGCGCCCTCTGAATGGCATGAAATCTCAACTTAAAGAATTGGGCATGACGAGTGACGAAGATTACGTTCTTAGCTATAACGCCTCTCTTGTTCAAAGAGTAAAAAGCGAAGAAATCATTCGTAGCCAAATCATCACAGGCAAAGACGCTAAAGTATTGGCTAAATTAGCCAAAGAATTAGGCGTTCACATTCATGCATTCTCTCAAGAAAAGGGACTTATCACTCCAGAATCAAGTTATTACACAGAGCACGAATCAACAATCACTGGCATGCCAATCACTGTAATTAATTTCGAAGCACTCGCTGATGATGAACAAATTCTAAAAGCCATGATGATTGATGATGCAGAGCTACTGTCTGTCGCAATAAAGCAATTACCAGAAGCTCTGTATAAACAATTTACGATTGTGCAAAGTGCGCCTTTCTTTCTAGAATTTTTAAACCCTAACAGCAACAAAGGCGTTGGCGTTAAAGCATTGGCCGATCATCTTGGTATTACCGCTGATGAAGTCATCTGCATGGGTGATGCCGGAAATGATTGGCACATGATAAAATACGCGGGTCTAGGTGTTGCTATGGCAAATGCGACTGACGATGTGAAAGAAATTGCAAATCACATAACGGTAAGTAATAACGAACATGGCGTCGCTAAAGTCATTGAAGAATTTGTATTAAACGCATGATTTTTTTAATAGTCGAATAAAAAAAGCCCCAAAACATTTACTGCTTTGGGGCTTTTTGTTATCTCGCATTTACACCAACAAAAACTTAAGCTTCTGATTCAATCAACTTACCTTCATTTTTTTTCTTCATTGAGATAAGAATTAACGAACAAATCATTCCTAATATTGCCACGGTTAAACCAATACCAAATATCATCTGATACGCTTGAATCGCAGGGTAAGTATCAATAATCCAACCATTTAATGCATACGCCCAGAATACAGACGCATAAGCTGCAAATGAACCCACACTCATTGCAGAGCCACTGTAATCTTTTGGTACACCCGCTTCAGCAACTGGCGCTAAGATGATGCCTTTAGCAAGGAAAATACTAAATGAGAAACACATTAAAAGAATCATATTAATCATCAACATACCTTCTGTTTTAGGTAAAGCAATCGTCACACCTAAACAAATAGCCGTTAATGCCAATGCAAAGAACATCATTTTAATTGAAGACTTAAAAACAAAATCCGCGATAGAACCCGCAACTAAACCAGCAATAACCCCCATTGCACCAGTATTAATAATACCGAAGATAGCCGCTTGTGCTGTTGATAAACCGAAGACCGCTTGCAGATAAGGAACCGTGTAAATAAGCGTAATATAAATCCAATACACCGTTAGAGAAGTCACTGCAGCTAGCCATACAGTTGGCATTTTTAATACATGAAGTAGGCCTTTTAACGCCTCTTTATTTTTACTTTCACCTTGTTTAATTTCCATGTGATTATCAGGTACAAATTTCCAAACACAGAAAATCATCGGTAGAATCAATAATGTATAGAAGACAATCGCACCTTGGAATACAAGAATAGAACCGCCAACAAGTGCCATAATACCAACAATAACGGCGTTCATGCTCATTTCAGCAGCACGACGTACAGACTCTAATAAGCCAAATGCCATGCCCTTATTTTTGTCGCCAGACATTAATGTCACACCATTCACAACAGAAGGCCAGAATGCCGCATCAACCAAGCCCCAAATACCAGCGATCACAACTAAAACACTGAACCCAGGTTCTAAGAAGATGATTGTCATCATACTAATAAATCGTATTGCCAAACTGGTCATTAAAATGGATTTTACAGAAAAACGGTTATTGACCCAACCAGCTGGGATATAGAAAAACATGGCAGAACCGATCAACGTAAATAATATCCCCATTTGGGTATTATCGATCTGCAACACATCGAGTAATAAATTGTAAAATGTTCCTTTAAAGGCTTCAAACGCAGAGTAAATAATTTGCCCTGACATGACCACAGAGAAAAAACCAAACAGTTGATTCCGACTTGTAAATCCAATTTTCTCAAACACATTCATACTTGTAATCCTTTCACGTTATTGTTTTTATTTATTATTTTTATGCTTTATATTTTGATGGGAACTTATGAGCAATATCCGTACATATTCCATCAACACCCCAATTAAATAATTCATTGGCACGTGCTAAATCATTCACTGTCCAAACATTCACTTTAATGCCTGATGCTTTAAATTTATTAACCATTTCACGCGTCAGTCCTTTTTCTTCTGGGTGAATATAATCGGCTTGGCACCATTCAATAATTGAATTCCAGTCATCCCATAAATTATGGCTTTCAAATAAACAGGCAACCTTACTTTCAGGGCTTTTACGTTTAAATTCAGACAACACAAGATGGTTAAAACTTGAAATGATTAACTCGCGTTCAGGATTTAATTCTTTTAATGCTGAGATCAAATTATCAATTAACAAATGACTTAATTTTGCACTTTCAGAGCATGATTTAATTTCAATATTTAAATTGAGTTCTTTTTCGTTCACTAATGCAATCAATTCTTGGATGGTAGGCAAACGCTCACCAATATAGTCATCACTAAACCAACTTCCAGCATCAATTGAAGATAAATCAGCGCTACTGATATCGTATAATCGACCACTTTTATCAGTACAACGATCTAATGTGTCATCATGAGAAATGATAACGGTACCGTCTTGCAGAATATCCACATCGCATTCAAACCATTGAACACCATGCTCTTTACATAGTGAAAAAGCCGATAGAGTATTCTCAGGAGCCAGAGAAGACATGCCACGATGTGCAATTAATGTTTTCATTGTAAACCTATTTTACGTGTTAGAAGATGAAGAGGATAATAACGCCTAGCCCATTTCATAAATGTGACAGAAACACATAAAATGAGCATTCGAGCGCTCGAATAGGAACTTATTTTCTTTTTTGCCTATGGGTTAACAATATTACTATCATTAGTCTCATTTCCCCCGAATTAAACCGCTGAAAAATCAAGCAATCCAATACATCTTAAGCTCTTACTTTATATAACCGTCAATAAAAAATAAATCACCGTTAACGCATTTAAATTATATAGGTACTTAATTTATATAAGTACATAGATATTAGGCTCAAAATCAATTTACGTACGAGTAATGAGCGATAATTCGACCCGAAAACATAAATCAATGAAATTTTAATTGGCACGAAATGGTAAGTATTATTTTTAGTGAACAGCATAATAACGCCAAGAAAACACATCACTGATTACTTACTTTTGGAAATAGATCATGAAGAAAACATTCATTAAAACAGCAGCTATTATTATTTTAGCAACAACACTAACCGGTTGTATTGGCAGCAATGCAGTGACAGAAAAAGTAATGAAGTTTAATGTTGAAGTTGTGGATAATCGCTACGCTAGAGCAGGTGTTAACTTGCTTCTTGCGCCTGTTTACGGCATTACTACCGCAGCTGATTATGTTGTATTTAACTCATTAGAATTTTGGACAGGAAAAAACCCAATATCTGGTAGTCCACACATATTTGATTCAAAGACAGACACCCATTTTAAAGTAAATGATGAGCTAGACCCATCATTACGTAGTGCTCCCATTGATCCATTAGTAAACCAGAGAACAATCTCTACCGGCGAAATGCAAAAAATTGATGACAATACAATTCAAATGGACATCACTTACAACACAGGAGAAACGGCGATTTTACGCGGAGTGCGTAATGGCGAAAAGGTTAGTTACTATATAGATGATGTACTTATTACTCAAACAACGTAAGCGTGCGGGGAACTACACCTTGTCTTTTACATTCCAAGGTAAAAGTGAATCGATATCTGGCGATCCAACACATAAACGATCTAGACAATACCTAATATAATCGTAAGGGATTAATCCGTTTGCCTTTGCTGTTTCTACAATGCTGTAAAGCATTGCACTTGAATCTGCACCAGCCGTTGAACCCGAAAATAACCAGTTTTTCCGGCCGATAACAAACGGTTTAACCGCTCGCTCTGCTCGATTGTTATCAATAGATAACAATCCATCATCAATATAACGAACTAATTTATCCCATTGATTTAATGTATAGCTAATCGCCTCACCTAATTTTGTTTTAGGTGATACTCGACTAACTGCGCTATCAAGCCAATCACGGAGCTCTTTAAGTAAATCGCGGGCTTCTGTCTGCCTAGCAACATACTTGGCTTCAGGGGAAGCCTCTTTTAATAACGATTCGATCCGGTATAGCTTTTGGATTTTACTCAATACCCAATCTGCACTCCCTGTTTTCCCTTTTACTTGAACACGTTGAGCCTCAATAAATCGTCGACGTGCGTGTGCCCAACAGCCAACTAAAATCGCTTCAGTTTGTTCATAACCTTGGTAACCATCGGTATGTAAATACCCGTTATAACCTTTTAAAAAGTTAACTGGATGGTAGCCATGCCTGCTAGATTGATAATCATAAAGTACAATTCCAGGCAAAACACCAGAGCCTGGAGAATCATAGCCAGAGCAGTAGACCCACATATAACATTTTGCTTTTTCAACATCCAACACATTTACCGTTGTTTCATCACAATGCAGAGTGGGTTGTTCAAGCAAAATACGATGTAACTCGTTATTAAGAGGGGTAAATAGTACCGAGCATTTTATTAACCAATCCGCCATCGTTCGCCGTCCAATAATGATACCCCATTGCTGAAATAACGTTTCTTGACGATAAAGTGGAAGACTGTATTGAAATTTAGCCGTAATAATTTGAGCAAGTAAACTTGCGGTCGCAATCCCTTTAGGGATTGGTGACGCTGGCATTGAGGCTTGTTTAATGTCTACTGAAGTATTGTTTTTTTCACAATTTCGGCAAGCATATTTAGGACGAACATGTTGAATAACTTCCACTTTAGCTGGTACAAATTCCAACTTTTCACTGATGTCTTTACCCATCGCATGCATCTCTAGACCGCAACACTTACAAGTTTTATCTTTTATGTCGTGGATAATAACAGTACGCGGTAAGTCTTCAGGTAAGCGTTGGCGTTTTGGCTTTTGACGAGTGTAGGTAATCGTTTGTGTGTCATCATTTTCAATGATGATTTCTTCTTCTGTTTCATTGAATAAATCAAATTGAGTCGAGTCAGATTCACTGCTTTTACCAAAGCGCTGATGTTGAGCCAGCCGAAATTGCTCTAGAAGACGGTTATATTTATTTTCAAGCTGAAGCACAAGTGCTTTCAGCTCGTCAATGGTATCAGGAAGTGGTTTTATTTTATCAATCATGTAGATGACTATATAACGATAATACAGGTAATCAATCGGTTGCCTCCTATTCTTGACTGAGAATCAACTATTTAAAGGGTTGTTTGATAATGTACCGGTTGATGTCCTAAGATATCAAAACCTTGTAATAGCAGTGTCAGTTGCTGCTCTGATAATGCTAACGTATCGTTATTTATATTTCGTGGCCATTTGAAGCGGTCTTCATCTAATCGCTTGTACCATAAAGCGAATCCTGTTTTATCCCAATACAATATTTTGAGTTTATCACGAGGCTTATTGCAAAATATAAATAGAGCATCACTAAACGGTGATAGTTGCATTTCTTGCTCAACAATCACGACAAGGCCATTAATGGCCTTGCGAAAATCGACAAAATCACGATGAAGATAAATGGTGGAAACATCAGTAAATACATTCATGATTGATACCCTTTTAATAAGAGTCCTATCCAGTGAGGTTCAGTATTAGCTGGCAATGTTAATCGCAATTTTCCGATAGAAAGTTGAATATCTGGTAATTGTGGAGTGGCGATGATAGTTGATGTTAACGCTTCTACTTTCAAGAAAGTAGAAGCGTTAATCTTTTGTTTCCATCGTGCTTTACGTGCACTAAATGTCTTTGGCAGAATATTATGGTTACGACAAAATTCAGCGGCACTAAGCTTGCTAGATTGCTGAGATTCAAATAGAGCGTGCCATTGCTCTGGTGTTCTCTTTTTATCTTTTTGCATAATTACGTTCTCGTTAAATGAAAGATCGTAAGATACGCATAATGAATTTTATTTGTTAGGTGTAGTTCCCCGCACGCTTACTTTGGATCTTTCAAAGTCACATTAATTATTTGATCACCAACCACTTCATCTGCCGTAAAACTAATATCAATATCTATGTTGCCATTCTCATCAACAGGGGCTTGAACGGTTTTAATCACATTACCATTTTGGTCGGTCAGTTCGACAATAACAGTCGTTAACACCGTATTTAGGGTGAATTTCGTTGTGATATTACCAACATCATCCACTAAATAATTACTTAAGCGTGCGCTATGAGTAACCTCTTCTGCAGGTATCTCACTTTCATTTGAGGTAAATTGATAAACAGATTGAGAGGTCCCCCAACTGTCATTATTTGAGTTATTTCCAGCGTTATCTGACTCTTCGATTACTGGCGTATGTTCCACATCTCCGAAAATAACATCGTGGCCTTCACCACCAGAAATAACATCACTGCCCTCTCCACCAGCAACATGATCATTACCTGCTAATCCCTCAACCTGATCGCTACCGGATTGAGCATTCACATTATCATCTTCTGATGTACCGGTAATGATATCGTTATATTTGGTTCCTTCCATGTAGACCTCTCTAATTATTAATAACAATTACATTAATTAGTAATGAAAAATGAGCAACCATTTAAGTAATGGTGTAATAATAGAATAGGAATAAACAAGAGGATATCCAAAGATAAATAATAAAAAATCGTACTATTAAAAAGTAAATGAATACGATAAAGAAATTGCACCATCAATAAATCGGCCAGTGCCTTCCGATTTATCTGATGAATTCCAACGGTTACCGGAATAATTATTATACTGGAGAGTGATGGTTCCTGGGTGCCAATCAAAATAACCAAATCCATAGGTGTAATCTGGATTCCACGGTTGTTGTTGATTTTTATCTAAATAATAAAAAGCAGTGCCATTAATATACCAATTACCAAAAATAGAATATTTACACCCGAGCGAAACGGTCTTATGCCCATTTAAATATTCAGAGGTATCTAAATTGAAGTACTCATGAGTATAATTAAAATCGACTTGGCAACCGATGCTGCCCTCTTCAGTAAACGTAAACCAATCAACCACAGGTTCAACTATCGGGAATTTCCAGCCTAAAGACCACGTCCCCTGATTGAAATTAGTCATGGATTCTCCCTCATCGGGACTGAATCTATTCCCCCCATAATTCGCGTAAACCAAACTTAATGTGTATGGACGCCAATCACTGTAACCAAATACGTAGGTAAAATCGGGATTCCATATTTGTTGTTGGTCTTGGTCGATATAATAATACGCCGTACCAGACACAAACCAACTGCCTAAGATGCTGTACTTTAAAGAGAGTGTTAACGTTTGATTGGTGTTGCTTGGGCCGGATGTCGCATCAGCGGGAATATTTGCTTCTGGTGTCTCAAGTAACGGGTAGTTGTAACCAATATTTCCACTTAGCCCGTGAAAAAAACCTTGCTCATCATCCCATTGTTCAATAGGAAAATAAAAGGAGCTTTGTACCCCATTCCAAATATGCTCGCCTTCAGAAGGTTTGTCATCAAGATCTTCTGTATTTTTTGGAGAGGTGATATTAGGAGATGTGGGGGCACTTTTATGCTTGGCACTATTAGACAAATATTCATTTGCTATTGACCATGATGAAAAACATACACAGGTAAATAAACCAATGATTTTTATCGCCATTTGTTTTACTTTACTGTTCATAAAAGCATAAATCCGTCCATAGATAAGCCACTCAAATTCTGAGTATTCTTTTATCCATAAATAAAAGAATCAAAGGGATAAAATAAACCTCCAATTTAAAAGGAGGCTTATTTTTTGTCTATCTCTATTAACTTAGGATGGAATCATTACAAAAACAAACACCTAAGCCATCGCGTGTTCTTTTTTCGATTTTGATTTCGCTTTATCAAACCATTGCTGTAACGCTTTTGGCGACATGACTTTAGGATCACCTAATTGGCTATCTTCTACGTTCATCAGTTCTGGTGGTAAAACATCGATAATTAACTCTAGATCTTTATACGATTTAACTTCTTTATCAAAAATAGCCGCCATTTCATTACTGTGCGTTGCATTTCTTGCTCTAACGGCTTTCACTAACCCATCGAGAAGAGTATACCAAGTGGTCATTGGGCCTTGTGTTATAGACGCAGATTCCTCCGCAGAATCAATAAACGCAAAAGGCACCGTAGTGATCGGTTTATTCTGCTCCATTGCAGCCAAAATCCAATCAGTATCAAAGGAAAAATCATACACCGTTGGTGCCTTAAGAATATCAACTAATGCACTGTGGCTATACAATTTAAACGCCGCTTGTGTATCTTTAATTCCTTGGCTGAAAATTTGGTTGCCGATCATTCTTTGCATATGACGCAATGTTTTGATCCCAACTCCCCAGCGCTCTTCTTGTTTAACAAGAATCGAATCTTTATGCTTTCTATTTCCAAGAATAACCTGAATATTTTGTTCCATATAAGGGTTAAGCAATAAACCTAAATGAACTGAATTATCGGCATCCGTATAGACCACGCAATCCATCCCATCATCCAATGCTTTCTGGCATCCAAGAATAATTGCCCCGCCTTTTTTCGAATCATCAACATGATGCAAATTATTTAATGGACCCGTCGTCGTTGGGATCGCATCAAATAATCGCATGACATTAATCTGTTCTCTTGATTCATCATCCTGGGCAATTCTGTGTGCAATGCCAAAACTATTATGAGGACAACCATCATCTACTGGGTATAATTTCCACAACACATTAGTGCCTTGAGTAATCCAATTCAATTGCTCAACTTTAGTCACCAATGAATTTTCACCGTGAGGATTTATTTGCGACTTTTTATTTAATCGATTATGTTCTCCCCACATTGCAAATACAATACCAACAGTTAACTGGGTTGATATTTTCATAATTAACCGACGAGATTCAACTAATTTAACAGCCAGTTTAAACATCAATGGTGGCGACTCTGTTTCTATAAATTCTTTATATTCTGAAATTGATATCATTGAAAATGAAAGTAATTTATCAGCCAATAACAATAATTCTTTTTGATCATTTTCACAGGTTAAATCAAATGAATCATTTGAATGAGAAATAATATTTAAAATAGTTTTTCTGTCCATAACGTTACCCTTTCCTTCTTCCGAATTGAATTACTATCGTAAAAATAATAGGAAAGACATATTAGAAAACCAGTAAATAAACACAAAATAAAAAATAAAAAATATCCCCTTGAATCTAAAAATTTATATCCTAAGCTAGGTAAAAGTATTCAATTACATACTAGTTATTTCAGGTTTTTAGGAAAAGGATTTTCAATGGAATACATTTTAGTAGTAGACGATGACCCGGTTAGTCTTCTTTTCATGTCATCTCTATTAAAACGTTGCGGATTCAATATTATCTCTGCCAAAAATGGCTTAGAGGCTATGTCTATTTTGGCAGAAAATCCACACATTCAATTTGTGCTAAGTGATTGGATAATGCCTGAAATGGATGGCATTGAATTATGTACTAAATTAAAAGAGATCGAGTTTGATCGTTACATTTTCTTTGTCCTTCTTTCTGGTAAAAACGACCAAAGATCCATCATTGATGGTATCAATGCGGGCGCGGATGATTTCATTGTTAAAGGGGCTGATGTAAAAGAATTAGAAGCACGAGTTAAAGCGGGATTCAGAACCTTAGAATTACATAATAAAATCACAGATAAAAATCAAGAGCTCGACTCAGCTTACGCCACAATACGTAAAGATCTTGATGCAGCAGGCGATCTCGTTCGTCAATTATTACCCACTCAAACCAATTTCACTGGGGTTGAGCTTAACTATATATCCATTCCAAGCGCTCAAATTGGCGGTGATATGTTGGGCTATATGCAACTTGACCCTGACCACCTTGCTTTCTACTTATTTGATGTGGCAGGCCATGGCGTTTCATCCGCTCTCATGTCATTTTCTGTTCAGCAAAGTTTATCTGTTATCGATGGGCCGTCGTCTATCGTTAAAGACGTAAATAATAAAATTATCCCACCAGAAGAAGTCATCGATAAATTAAACAAGCTCTACATTAGTGACGATAAAATTCAACTTTATTTCACCATAGTTTATGCCGTTCTTAATGTCAAAACTGGGGAAGTAAATTATTGCTCAGCAGGGCATCCCCCACTGGTTTGGTTACACCAAAAAACCGAACAAGCCGAACTGGTTGGACACGATAACTTTGTAGTAGGGGCGTTTGATTTTGTTGAATATCAATCTGCCAGCATACAGTTAGATCCTGGCGATAAAATATGGCTTTATTCTGACGGGATTACCGAAGCCGAAAAAGACAACATACAATTTTCTGAAGATGGGCTTAGAAAAACCATTATGGATATTCGCTCCCATCCCACTCATTTACAAACCGAACTGCTCGTTAATAGAGTAAGGACATGGCATGAATCTGATACGTTTGAAGATGATGTGAGTGTGCTTGCTGTAGGGTGGAAAGGCTATTCTAAACAAGAGGATGACTCATGCAATACGAAATTAACAACCAAGGTAAATGCACAATTCTTCAGGTAAACGAAGAACGCTTTGATGCGAAACTGGCGCCTCAATTTCGTAAAGAGGCGGAGGATTTATTAAGCCAATTTGGTGACCATCTTATTCTTGATCTCAGCAGTGTGCGGTTTATGGATAGCAGTGGCCTTGGTGCCATCATGGGAGTCTATAAACTATGCAGAGGAAAAACCGTAAGCGTTATTAATCTACAAAAACCAGTCGAAGACTTATTAAAGCTCACTCGTATGGATAGATTAATCCCAAATTATCCAACGCTTAAGGATGCAATGCTAACCTCAGCATAATAAAGGAGTCTATATGAAAGGCATGATTTTAGCCGCGGGTAAAGGCACAAGAGTAAAACCAATTACCCACACAATACCAAAACCAATGATTCCCATCTTGGGTAAACCGGTAATGGAATCCATGATTGAACTTTTTGCTAAACATAACATAAATAAAATAGTCATCAATACCAGTCATTTATCGGAAGTTATTGAAGGCTACTTTAGAGATGGTCACCATTTTAACACTCAACTTTCCTATTCTTACGAAGGGGAGATTATTAATGGTGAATTCAAAAGTAAAACATTAGGTTCTGCTGGTGGTATGCAAAAAATCCAACAATTCTCTGGTTTTTTTGATGATACTTTTATTGTGGTTTGCGGTGATGCCTGGATTGATTTGGATCTCACTAAAGCGGTTAAACATCATAAAGAAAAAGGGGGGATTGCAACGATCGTGACTAAAGCCGTACTTAACGAAGATATTCATAAATACGGTATCGTCGTCTCTGATCAGCATGGATTAATTACTCATTTCCAAGAAAAACCCACAGTAGAAGCTGCTTTATCAAATCAAGCCAATACTGGGATTTATATTTTCGAACCCGCTATCTTCGATTTTATCCCAGCAGAGGGAGAATATGATATTGGTAGTGAGTTATTCCCACAATTAGTGGCACGAAACATCCCTTTTTATGCCGTAACAATGGATTTTCAATGGCTAGACGTCGGTAATATTACGGATATTTGGGACGTCACTAATGACATACTCAATGGGAAAGTAAATGGCTATCCCATTCCAGGAACACAAATAAAATCAGGCATTTGGGTTGGTATTAATACAGTGATTGATTTCAAACACTGTAATATTACGCCACCCGTAGTGATCTCCAGTGGTTGCCATATTAAGCCAGGTGCAACAATTGAGGGACCAACCGTTATTAGTCCCAACTGTACCGTCGACTCTGAAGCAATAGTCCGTAATTCATTAATCTATGATTATATTCACATAAAAGACTTCATGTTATTAGATCAAAAAACTGTCTTTAATAATTACTGTATTGATAGGGAAGGAAACAGCACCTCTTACTCCGAAATGAGTAAGAAATGCATTTCAACCGTCATGAATGACACCTTATCGGATATGTCTGCTTTTACTAACGGCACAACCGAAAAATAGAACAAGGAGGAGAGGAACTGTGGAATCCATTTTTTCAAACACCTATTCGAGTTCAATTGAGGCATCTCGAATGGTGTCTAATGATATTAGACAGTATTGGGAAGCCCTAAATATTGAGGAAGACACCATGAATCAAGCTGAGTTATGCTTGGTTGAAATGGTAAACAACGCTTATGAGCACGCTTATCTTAATCAAGATGGGCCAGTTATTGAGATTAAGTCATACTTACAAACACCACGTATGTTATTAATGGAAATATCGGACTACGGGCAATCTCTCCCTCAAGAAGTACTCGTTGAGTCGACAGAGAAAAGTTTTGTCGTACCAGAAGAAAATAAGCCCGAAACATGGCTTACCTCAGGTCGTGGATTTATTATTGTAGAACAACTAATGGACACCATTGCCTATGAAAATAAAGACGGTAAGAATACCTTCTATCTAGGTAAACGCTTAAATTAATTTAAGCGTTTACCTCTGAACGAGCCTATTTAGGCTCTTCATCATTAACTACAGGGATAAAGGTTCTACGCTGTAATACTTCTACTGTATTTTCATCAACATTGCCGATATTCGCTTTATGAATGGGATTATACGTCACCTCTTCAACTGGCAATTTATTATCTTTATTATCTTTCTCTACGGTTCGGTAATCAAATTCTTCATCTGGGGTAATCACGACAATATCCGAGTTTTTACCACTAGAACGACTCATCTCAGAAGACGTAGATAAATCTTCCACTTCTATTATTTTAGCATCATCAAGCACGCTTTCTTCCCCTTCACTGGCTACAGGAATGATACTTTGCCCCCGAGAAAAAGAACCACCGAGTCCCGTTAGCTTTTTCTTCCCATCAGACGTTTTTATTGTACGTGTAGAGTTGTAATTTGGTGTGGCTATAGCACCACCGCCACCGTTTGAATAATCACCAGAAGAGTTTGATTTCAATCCTAACTTAGGCCCTTTAAAGGCAAAAACTCCGAGTTTATCTTCCCATATTTGTAATATTGTCAGTTCTTGTTGCCATTCATTATCTAATGATATACCAATATCTGAAGACGTCAGTTGAGTTGATAATTGAGTATTTATATTCTCGTAACGACGGTGGAGGTACTTCTGCATCTGTGACCATTCAGTTCCTCCCGTTAATAAATAACGAGTGCTATTGGACCAATATTCATAGGCCTTAACATCATTACGCTTACTCGCAGCGATAGCGGCCAATGCCTCAGATAGACCCGCGTATTGCCACATTCTTTGTGCTCCGAGCTTAGATTCCGAAGCCATAATTTTATTCGATAATTGATGCCAGTAATCCGCCGATTGCCTTTCTCTTGAGCTATTCGCTAATATCGTTCCTTTGCCATAAATTGACAATTCAATATCAACGACCTTTGCTGAAACTAAAGGTGAACCAATAGAAAGAATTATCACCAAAGAAATCAATTTATATTGCATCATCGGAACGTCTCCACTAAACAATGTCCAGGATGAGAGAAACGAGATTTAAACTGTACATCTCGATATTCTTTGCTTTTCTCAGGTTGGTATAACTTCCCTCTCGCCTTATAAAGTAGTGCTTCTAGTACGCCAGCATTGGTCTGAAGGGAGATGCTTTTTTCATAACGACTGTTTAACTCATAACGTCCTTCATACCAGCCACGATCAGGATCATACAATTCTTGAACAAGAACCATTAATCTATCGGTATAATCTGTACGCCATAGTGCCCACATCTGGAAAGCAACACGAGTCGAAACAAGTGCTAATTCATCATACGAGCTTCCGTCTTCAGACAAGGTAATCCAAGGGGTTCCTAGAGCGTAAATCGCATCATAAACAAAATAAGGTTCACCAGATACAATGTGTTCTCCTCTTGCGGTGTAAATACGTTCATGATCCCAACGAGCTTCTTGAATTCGATACATTGAATCCGCCATTGCAGACATTACTTCATTACTATGAGTTGCGTCACTAGAATCCATATCGACAATATCATCCCAATTAAATTCTAATCCTAAACGCAAATAAGGTGTGCTATACACAGGGCGAAGAATATCAAAAAGGCGAGGATCGCGTCCATCAAATAAGAAATCAATACCGTACATGTTTGCTACATTATAAGGATCCAATCTCATCGCCTTTTCTGGCACAATTTGCCAATCTAAATAACCATAAGACGTATATTCTTCAACGCCTAAACGCCCTTCTTTATAACGAGTAACATTGCCGTTATTAACCGTTCCACCAAACAACTCCCCCTCTTCATTAACGAGCTCACAGAAATTCCATTTCAATACCGCTTTATCAATATATTCAATAAATTGAGGGTTATATTGCTTAACGATAGCAAGAACAATCAATAACCGACCTACATCAATTGAGGACCAACCGATGTCATTAGGTTGATTACCATAATCAACCATTTGACCTGTTTGGGTGCTGTATACTTTATTCGGAATTTGTCCGATGCTTAAAGGCATTTCATTAAGAAACGTTAACACAAGAGAAAGGCGTTCATCGTGTTCTTTACTAGTGATGAATTCAAATTCACGCGCGGCGGTCAATGCTAATAAATAATCGGCAATACCTGACATATTGGTGGTTGGATAATTATCAATACTATTAACAAGACCGGTTTTTAACTGAGTATTATTTTCAACATAAACCCAAGCAAGGCGAGCCCATTCAAGCTCACCTTCAGTTAAATCGCCATACCTACCTTGTCGTATTGCCTGTGACTGATTAAGAGAACTCACTCCATCTTGAACGCCTTTATACAAAACGCCACAGGATGACAAAAGAAGGCTAATTAAGATCAGTACTGCACTTTTTAGCAATTCATCTTCCTTTATCAATACTACAGACGAGAAGGCTTCATTGGTTTTCTTGGTAGACATTGCCCTTCATAGCCAAACGGGGTTTCTAATGCTTTTTCCCATAAACTCGGTGCAACATTATCTTTATAAGTTAAGAGTTTTCCTTGTTCTTTATAAAGTAAAATCTCAAGAGTTATACCGTTATTATTTGATGTAAACGTATTAATCCGACCTGTACCATTTTCAAAAATACCTTCATAAAATCCTTTTTCTCGATCATATAAATTAGCAATATGATCAAACAATAAATCTGTATATGGCGTATTCCATAACACCCACATCCCCATCGCACCTTTTACGGCAACGGCGGAATATTGTGGTAAAAATTCCCCATTTTCAGAAATAGTATTCCAAGCAAATCCATCGGTATAAATCGTGTCATACACAAAGTATGGAGCACCTGCTAACTGATGCTCAGTACGAGCAGTGATAATACCCATTTGGTTATAACGCTCCTCTTGAACACGATAAATATTCAGAGCAAACTCCGCCATCCATCCGTTTGAGTAGCTAGTATCATGAGGGCTGTGGTCCGTTGTTAAATCCCATCCTAATTCAATCGCATCAAGTACATAACTTTCAGTAACAACATAGCTGTGTGCTTTCAATTTACGAGGATCACGCGTGTCATAAGGTACATCATAGCCAAATAAATTAATCGTCCCATACGGTTCAGGCATAGAGGCTTGAGAGGTATCAAAACCCCAAAGTTGGAACCCTTTCGCTGCGTATTCTTCGTACCCTAAACGACCTTCTTGAAGATATTGAACGGGTTTTCCTTTTTCAAGTAAAGCCCCAAACATAGTGCCATTTTCATCAACTACGTTACAGAAGTTCCATCGTAATACGACAGAGTCAATACTGGTCGCAAACTCTGGATACCGGTTTTTTAAAATATGAAGCCAAATAAGTAAACGCCCTAGATCTAAAGCTGAGTAACCAATTTCCCCCGGTTGATTACCGTAATCCACTTTTGCCGCATTTTGTGTATTGTAAGCTTTATTTGGCAGTTCCCCACGGAACAGATCTAGCGTGTTTAATGTCGTTAAGAATTTAATTAAACGGCGATCAAATTCTTCTTTCGTGATAATTCCCAGTTCATACGCACTGGTCATTCCCGCTAAATAGGACGCGGCATCCCACCAGGTGACTGACGGATAATTATTTACCGCATTCACTAGACCGGTCGATTCTTGGTAATTATTTTCAAAATATTTCCAAGCAATATTGGCCATGTCCATTTCTTTCTCTGTCAACTTACTTTGACGAGCTTTAGGTACTGTCCAGTGATCTTTCTTTTCTATGATATCTTCTGAGAATTGATCATATTTATTACCACATCCAACGATGAGTAAACTCAGTAATCCGATTGAGATATAACGCATAAAGGTTCTCCTTATCCCAATTATCGTTACTTCGCGCCAACACTAAGTAATGAACCATTTTCAATGTAAGCAAGAGACTCTAAAACAATGCCATTCGTGTTTGCTGTAATGGCTTTATTTATCTCTCCGCTTACTTCGTAACGGCCAGAATACCAACCTTTATTTTCTGAAAATAAATCTTGTGCTTCATGAATTAATAAATCAGTATAATCGGTTTGATATAAGGCATACCAACCAAATGCAGCCTTGGTTGATAAGGATTTAAATTCAGAAGCATCTTCACCCGTATCGGTAATTGCGTTCCATTCTTTCCCATCAGAGAAAACGGTGTTGTAGACAAAGTAAGGCGCTTGATCGAGGTTATCTTCACTTACCGCAGTAACAATTCCCGTTTCGTTATAGCGAGATTCTTGAGCTTGATAAACTCGATGTGCAAATACTTTCGAAACACTGTCCGCACCAAATTCTAAACTATCAAGAATATAAGATTCACTCACCACATAGTTATGTGCATGGTATTTTGCAGGATCACGAAGATCCGTAGGAACTTCAACACCACTAATGGTTTTAAACTCCAAATAGTCTATATATTTCATCGCATTAAATACATCCCGCCCCATCAATGACATCGATTTGGCCGCATATTCTTCGTATCCTATTCGCCCTTCTTGCACTAATTCAAACCCATCAAAAGAGGTTGAAAGACGGGAACCATATAAATAACCATCCTTAATCATGTCACCCACATGCCATGCATTAAGCACATTATTTACATGCTTATTAAATTGCGGATATTGCCAAGCAATAATATTAAAAGGAACAAGAATTCGACCAATATCAATGGCAGACCAACCAATTCCTTTTGGTGTAGGTTGATTCGTATAATCTACCATTTCAAGTGTCACTGTATTATAAGCTTTGTTCGGCAAGCGATTATCAACAAGAGGTAAGCGAGCTAATGTATGTAATACCTTTTCCATACGGATGGTAAAAACATCATCAGTAATCACATTCAATTTTTCAGCTGAAATTAACCCCATAATATATGAGGCAGTGTCCCACATTGTAGTGGATTCATATCCATCAACCGAATTCACTAATCCTGTATTTTCTTGATAATTATTCTCAAAATACTGCCATGCAGTACTTGCCCATTGATATTCTTCTTGAGTTAAAATACGGCTCGTTTTTAGTGGAATAACCTCTGTACTTTCAAATGTAATATTACCAAGTACTTGTGGTGCTTCACGTGTTTCAATCGTAAACGAGATAAATAACGCAGTCGCTAGCCCCAAAATAAATACAATATGGTGACGAGCATTAACAACAGATTTCTTAAATTCCATATTCTACTTCCTCTTTTCCTTGTTCTGATTCTTGTTGTTCGTCATCATTTGATTCTGGATTCCAAAACGCCGAAGCGATCATGCCCCACATTGCCATCATGTTATTAATGATCCAAAACGTATTCAGCACTAACCCACCCAATGAGTAACTTCCGTATGATCCGGTTGAAAATCCGGTCCATGCATAGATCAAGCTAAATAGGCTTAAGCCAAATACGCCCATTTGAGGAATAACTAATTTTAAAAAAGTACCCGTTTGTCTTTCTTTTGGTGTCGTTGGGAAACTGATTTTTTTACCACGTAATACCGTCCACAGTGCTTTGAAGTTAACAGGGAAGAAGGAAAGGAAATTCGTTTTTCCTTTATAACCAGCCACCCCCCATGTTCCGACCATCATTGCTAGTTCAGCGGTTAAAACAAACGGTAAGAAATGCATGTAGAAAGTAACGTCATAAGCACTTACTGGTGCGATACTGGTAAGAAAATAAACAATTGGACACAATAAGAAAATAATATTCCATACTGCTGATAAGTTAGACCAAAAACTCGCCCCATACATGATCTTCTGCTTGAGATTCATTCCTTTTCTAAACAAAGGATTGTCATTCATAAAGATATCAATAGACCCGCCAGAATATTTAAAACGCTGCACTGTCCATGTTTGTAAATCTTGAGGGGAAAGCATTTTACTTTCAACTTCAGGGTGCATGACTGATCGCCAATTACGTTCTGAATCCGAGTGTAAAACCAGAGAGGTATACAAATCTTCTGATACGTGAAATTTATACGGCGTAAACTCGGTATCAATGAAAATTTCTTGTTTTAAATTATCTGAAATATCTTTATCAACCGACTTCTCTTTCGTCATTTTTCTGATTTGAGTTTCTATCTCAGATTGTTCTTTAATTATTTGCTCACTGTAACTACGAAGTGCCGCTTCCATCACCGCTTCACGACGGTGAATAGAACCTGCACCACAACAAAACGAGGCATTTGCCCAATTTCTGCGGCGCTGTATTACGTCATAGAACATTTGAGGATCATTAACGAAAGGATCTTCACCCAAAGTAACAGGGCCATAAAACTTCTCAATACCCCGGCCTATTCTTCCAGAAAAAGAACCAAATTTTCGAGTTAAAAAGGTGGGTAAACGCTCACCTTCTGGAATATCAAAGAACCATTGCGGAGTTTGAACCCAAGCAACATCAGGATCTCTAAAGTAACCTAACGTATGCTCTAATATAGTTGAGAATGGTCTTGTATCTGCATCACAAATAACAACAAAATCACCGTACGTTTGTTCCATTGCGTTACGTAAGTTACCCGCTTTAAATCCCGTATTTCCTTCTCTAGTGATATAACCAATATTCATTTCTTTAGCGAGTGCCTTCATGGTTTCACGTTTGCCATCATCAAGAATGAAAATATTAATATCAATGTCATGCGGATAAGTTACTTTCTGAGCATCTAAAATACTCAGTTTTACCAGATCAGGTTCTTCATCGTACGACGGAAAAAATACATCGACACTGATTGATCTATCTTCTTCTGTATCTAATACACACTCTTTAATTTTATGCGGCGGTTCTTTTTTTGGTTCATCTTTTGTTTTCCATAAATTGAAGGTAAACAATAGCGAACCAATAAATGCACAAGACTCCGCAAAAGCAAGAGGAAGAGAAAACCACAATGCATCATAGTTAAGAGCAAAACTCCAACGCCACCACAAATACCAAATACCAAGCGTAAGATTACACGTCGCTAAATACTGATACAGTAACTCCCTAGAGTGACTATGAGGTACGGGTTCTGGTGGTTTTCGATGTTCGAATTTATTGAAATAAAAATCCATTTAATCACTCCAAATCTGATCTACTGACATTAATGTGATGAGCTCTCTAATTCCTTTCCTTAAAGTAACTTAGGATAAAAACGGATAAAAACGTAATAATAATTTCCCTTTATTTTAATCACTAAAAATAGAGACGCACTTCATAGAGATAATAATTAAAAACGGATATCGGTTAAGCAATAGAAGACAACTTTTCTTTCTCCATTTGCTTTAATGACCAATGAATCATTGTCGTCAAATCTTGTGGCTTATGAATGAAGTATCCCTGAATATAATCACAACCCAACTCTCTCAATTCATTAAATAATGATTGGTCTTCCACCCCTTCCGCCACCACATTGCACCCTAAACTGTGGGCAAGGTATATCGTAGAGGCTACGATCGCGTAATCACTATTACCAATAGACATATTACGTATAAATGATTGGTCTATTTTTATCTGATTAAAGGTTAAAATCCTCAAAAGTGACAAAGAAGAGAACCCAGTACCAAAATCATCAATACTGATGTAAAAACCAAGTTCTGAAAATTTTGATAGCATCAGATAGGCCGCATCAATATCTGACATCAACGCGCTCTCTGTTACCTCCAAAACAACATCAGAAGGCTCGATGATTCTATTAATAAGCAAATCAGAAAGTTGGATATACAGGTCATTGTCATGAAGATCTAACGTGGATATATTGATATGAACTTGATGATGAATATTTTCCATTTTAAAACGTTGGATATCGCGGGCAACCTGCCTTACGACCCACTCAGTAATTCCTTTAATAAAATTATTGTTTTCAGCGACTAAAATGAATTGATCTGGAGGGATCATGGTACCGTCTTTCTGAGGCCAACGAATGAGGGCTTCATAACCATGAATAGTCTTATCAATACTATTTACAATAGGTTGATAGTAAAGTTCAAACTCAGAATTAGGGACGGCGTATACTAACTTATCCAAAATTCTTAACTCTTCATTTATCGATTTTGCGTATTGGTAACTATAAAAATCAAAAACTAACCCTAGTTTTTTTGCCTTATAGCAAGCAATATCGACTCGCTTTAGCATCTCCTCACTGCTCTTAATTTCATCAGTATACACAGCACACCCAATCACCGGTTGTAACAGAAAATTCCTATCTCCCATTAAAATCGGTGATATCAATTGCTTATGTATTTTATTCGCTACTTTCTCTATCAGTATTTTATCGGTTGAGTAGCTAATAATTACGATCTCATTATCTTCGTAATACAAATCAATGTGCTTATTTTTCAATTCTCTTTTAATCATAAGTACGGAATAAGACAATACCTTCTTAAATACCTTATAAGAAGATACATCTATCAATTTCCGATAATTTACTACTTTAATTTTAGTGATACTAAAGGGGATCTTTAATGCTATTTTCTTATCAATGAGTTTTTGATAGATATCTTTTTTATTATGTAAGCTTTTTCTATGTTCAATGTTAATCTTCTCAATAAGAGTAAACTGGTTAATAAATCGATACATAAACCATAAAACAAAAAATAACATTTGTATTGATACGGTTGAAAACACCAAAATTATATTATCTAAACTATCAGCAATTTCATGAGAAAAAACATATTCCTCAAGATAAACAAATGAAACAAAATAAGAACAGAAAACACCTGCAAAAACGGTTCTTATTAATCCATTTTTAATTACCTCAATTTTATAAATAAAATACGCCGAGCATAACAAAGCCATCACATTAATTATTGTGAATAGTATAAATAGAACATCAATATCCATACAACACTGTCCCAAGGTCGAATACCGTAATAACAAAGGTGTTAAATCATGACTTTAAATAGCTAATTTAAAGCAATTTCTAAATTTAACTTATTTTTTTTAAATATAGTATTAAGCTTAGTGAGTGTTTCTGTTTGTATCTGTCTAACTCTTTCTTTAGATAATTGAAGATCTTGGCCTAGTTCCTCTAAGGTTTTTACATCAGTACCAAACAAACCATAACGATTGATGATTATTTGCTTTTCTCTGCATTGAAGCAAATTTAACCATGATGATAGGTTACTTTCTAAATTAGACTTTGATAAGGATTGAGCCGGCTCTTGTTCATGATCATCGGCACACAATTCAATTAAATTCGATGACATATCATCACTAGAAGCAGAATGACAGGTTGATGAACTAGGAACTAAACCTAAGATTTTATTAACTTTTTTATAGTCTTTATTACAGTGGACGGATATTTCACTGATGGAAGGTTCTTTTTTAAGTGTTCTAGACAGATCTCTTGCCGCTCTTAAGTACACATTAAGTTCTTTTGTTATATGAACAGGTAGGCGAACCGTACGTGAATGATTAAATAAGGCGCTTTCAATGGATTCTTTTATCCACCATACCGCGTAAGTAGAAAATCGGTAGCCTAATTCAGGGTCAAATTTATTCACGGCTTTCATTAAACCAAGATTTCCCTCTTCAATAATATCTAAAGGGGCAAGTTCTCTTTGATTACGATGACGATATTTATTGGCAATTTTAACAACAAGCCTTAGATTAGACTCAATTAACACATTTCTTGATTTTAAATCTCCAGATAAATAGTTACGACTATGTTCCAATTCCTCACTTGCAGTTAGAAGCTTATATTTATTTATTTCTTTCAAATATAATGAGTAAGCATCAATGCTGTTTCTTGGTTCTTCCTTTTTTGAACATTCTATATTCAACATAACATATCCTTATACCTAGCAACTTGCATTTATAATCCGTTATATCTTTAACGGTATAAATAATAATGGCACAGGAAATGACAGCATGCAATATCGTAAGTAGTAATATACATAAACAGCAAAAAGAACGTGAACTTAGTCACAATATTAAACCCAATAAAATCACTAATGAGACGTCAATATATTGACAAATTAATACAACCTCTTTTTATATTTACACTTAACAAATCAAAAAATGAAATTAATAATTACAGTACTGATGCTTGAACTATTACTTCCTTCATACTTTGTAAATTGACCAGTATTTTGTTCTGAATTTTTAGTTAATTCCATTATTTGCCACTCAGCATTAATTGATACTTTTGTTGTTAGGTCATAACGTATCCCTGATGTCACACTGTAATTTTCTTTCCATCGATGACTTTCTGAATAAATAACATAAGGTGTAAATTTATTTAAGGTATAGGCTAAACTGGCATACCAATTTGTCTGCATGTCATTCGTTTGAATTTCAGCCATTGCATGCCACGCATTTAATGAATATTCAGCACCCAAACTGTACAAAACCATATTTTGATCTGCTTCTTTAGCGAGGCTTGTCTCTTTCATTTTGACGTTATAATCATAATTGGATGCCATTACATTCGAATGGATTCGATAGTTAAATCCAATTATATCCATATAAATCCCTTTCACGTCATTCGTCGTAAAATGATAAACACGATCACCTGAACTAATTTTATTGCTGTCATGAACACCATAATAAGGAGAAACAGCTAAAATGACGTCATCGGATACTTGATGGTTCCATGTCACACTCATACCATTAAATGAAGTCACCCCTAATACGCTGTTATACACTTCTTGTGGCGCTCTTGCCCACGTATACGCCTGAGCAACATAATAATATTCAGAAACAAGAAATAGAGGTAAGCGTAAACGTCCAATTTTTGTTTCAATATCAGAATACGTATAACTCGCATAAAGCCACTCTACTTCAGGATCTGACCACTCATCTTGTGGTCTTTTCACCACTTGTAATGACGTAGTAAAGTCATCCGTAACAACATAATCAAGCTGCAAACCAAAGGTAGTATCAGAATCAAAACAAACGTCATCCGTTATTTCTCGATGAATAAAAACAGGCGTTTCGCTGCTTCCTTTAGTCGCAGAGGTCGATCCAAACCCTCGTAATGTTACATCATCACTGAGCTCAATGGCTGCTTCTACATTCGTTAATAGCAATGTAAAAATGAAGCAACCATAAGCCAAAAACCTTTTAAACATAATCTAATTCCCTTTAGAGATAATGAATAGGACATGCGCACCTGAAGGCAATGAAGACAATGGCGCATAGCCAATACCCGTTGGATTTTCTTTAAGCCATTCAACAAGAACAGTGACGTCTTCAGCTTTAATTGGCTTTGGGGGCTTTGCTTTACCTGAAAAGGCCAAACTCGCCCAATAGCCGTTCATTTGAGACACCGTTTTACCCAGTAATACCTTGTAGAACGTTTCTTTCTCAGGAGAACTGTCTGGCCAATCTGACAACACTACTTTGGTATTGTTTATTTTCTTTATCTTGCCCGTATAAATCATACGCGCACGACTTTTACTTAATGGTTCAAATGACGACCCCATAGAGAAAATAACATAACTATCATGTCTAGCATTTGTTGACGCCGCTGAAGGAGAAATAAAAAAAGACAATAAAATCATAAAGAAAAATGAAGAGCAGCTTAAATAACATTGAGTATTTTTCACATCGACCACTACCCTTTCTTAATAAATATCCTATGATTTTTAATATAGGCCACTGAACTGGCTTTTCCAAACAAGGATGTTTTATGATGTTGATGAACCGTATCTCTGTGAAATCCAGAATGCTCACTCTAGTTTTTCTCCCATTGCTTGTGCTTTGTGTATTATCAGGGATAGAGATCAGATCACAGATGATGAAGTTGAATACATTAAATACACTGAATCATGCCCTCCAATTTAATCATACCTTAGCAGGATACATCACAACGATGCATCAGCAACGTTTGAACATACTTTATGGTCTCGATAATGGAACAGAATATGAAACATCAAAAAAAGCGTTAGCCCAACTTGTCGTACAATCAAAAAAACAAGGAACACAATCTCTTTCCGATACCTTATCGGAACTCCAACAAGCAAATACTGAGATTACCCAGTTTTCATCAAACACCATAGAAGAATGGTCAAGTTGGATCACAGATGTAGTACAACAAACGTATCAATTAAAAAATGCAAATACGCTCAATGCAGCATCAGATATCATTAACCAAAAAACGACTACCCTTACCCAACTTCAATGGGTTAATTATTGGGCAACTCAAGAGAATTGGTACATTCACCTGATGTTGATAACACCACAAACAAGCTATCAAGATGCTCTAAATTCACTTTCTCAGCGTCAGCAATTGTATATTGAACAGTTTTTAACAATGAACGCGAGTCAATCGGATATTACTCTTTTATTAACAACCTTTAGTAATATCAATTTCTCATCAAGCAACACTTTTAGAAATGCAGTCATTGAGAACAAATCCGAAAAATACACAGCGAAAGACATCAATACCGGGACACAAGCACTAAACCAACGACTCCAACTCATTCAAGCAGCTACAACGATTATCACGAATGAATTAAAGAACGATATTGAAACAAAAATACGAAGTATTAATAATATGATTGTTTTATTCATATCGATATTAATCACATCTTTAGTCTTCATTTCATACTTAGGTATTACTCTATCCGCTAGGATCCTAAGCTATTTAAAAATGACGATTTCCTCTATGGCGTTAATAGAAAAAAATCATGATTATTCCATCCAGATTAAGAGTGATGGCAATGATGAGTTCACCTTGTTTTCTAAAAATTTGAATGCTCTCATATCAGAAAGAGCCATGAATGAGGATAAAATCGTAGGAGCTAAAGAAGAAGCAGAACAAGCCAACTTAGCCAAAAGTACCTTTCTTGCCAATATGTCTCATGAAATAAGAACGCCTTTAAATGGTATTATTGGCATGTCCGGCATTCTTTCTGAAACCAAATTGACACCAATTCAACACGATTATTTAAATACGATTGAAACGTCTTCTCAAACGTTATTAATTTTGATTAATGACATCTTAGACATATCAAAAATTGAATCAGGTAATTTGTCGTTGCATCCTCATAGTACTGATTTACGTGAAATAATTTTCGATACCGTGTCTATCATCATTTCGAAAGCCAATGAAAAACACCTTAATTTGATCATTAATATACCACCCGATTTGCCGTCATCTTTATTACTTGATGACCACAGATTAAGACAAATACTAATGAATTTAGCGTCAAATGCGGTCAAATTCACCCCTAAAGGTCACGTTCAACTTGACGTCGAGTTTACCAAAAAAGAAAACAATACCGTCGAACTTACTATTTCAGTGTCTGATTCTGGTGTAGGTATTGAACAAAACAAGCTCAATTCAATTTTTGAACCCTTTGTACAAGAAGACAGCTCAATCACTCGACAATTTGGCGGTACAGGGCTGGGACTTGCCATCAGTAAGCAATTAGTTGATTTGATGGATGGCGAATTTACGGTTAAATCCACAAAAGGAGAAGGAAGTACATTTTCTTTCTCATTAATAACCGAAGTACTAGAACACAACGTTATCCAATACCCAGAATTAGAGGCCATTACTTTCCATGTTATCGCCAATAAAACCGCTTATGCACAAGATATTATTACAGAGCTTAGTTATTACAATATACACAACGTTGTTGTTTATGCTTCAGCGAAAGAGTTAGAGCTAACCGCAACCAGTGCTGACGTCATTATTTACTGCGCAGGCCACTGTAATGATTCTGATTGTAAGTGCAAGGGCCGCTTACGTTGCGTTCGTAAAAATCACCCTGACACTCCAATTGTATTAGCTCAACAACACAAAGACAGAGCCGCCAATTTCGAAGCTATCATAAATGGCCTAATTACCTACCCTTTACTTGGCTATCGATTAATGAAAACGTTAACCAATGCGTTAACCGATAGTTCAACGAACGATGACTTAACTAACACGGTACCTTTGAGCCAAGACAACGAAATTAACAACAATTCACCCAAGAAAAAAGGGGCTAACCATATTCTGATTGTTGAAGATAACTTAGTTAACCAAAAAGTCGCTTCTCTCTTTTTAAGTCGATCTGGTTATACGTTTGAAATTGCAAATAACGGCCAAGAAGCGATTGAAAAATTTACCGAAAGCGAAGCGTATAATGTTATTTTAATGGATTGCATGATGCCCGTAAAAGATGGTTTCTCAGCAACGAAAGAGATACGACTCTTAGAAAAAGCTCAGAATAGAAAGAAAATACCCATTATTGCGTTAACCGCCAGTGTATTAGATCAAGACATCACAAAATGCTACGAATCTGGTATGGATGCATACGTAGCAAAACCCTTCAAGAAAGAAGTACTACTCAATCAAATAATGAAAATGAAGTAGGAAGTGACCATGGACAGAATCACCTCAAAACAACAATATATACAAGGAAAAGATAAACTCTCGATATTGATAGTCGATAACTGTCAAGTTGCCTCTATGTTTTTAAAAAAACTGCTCTTTCAGTTGGGTTTTACTCGAGTTGAAAAAGCAAGTTCATATCAGGAAGCCATAAAGAAATGTGCTAAACGTAATTATTCATTGCTGTTTATCGATTATCACTTAGATCAAAGACTCAATGGATCTGAGCTTTATGACTTACTACGAGAGAAAGGATTTATTTCTCCATCAACTCGTGTGATTACCATATCAGGAGATCACTCCACACAAACGGTCTTGAGTACCCTATCAAAAGGTAATGGGGATTACTTATGTAAGCCAATCAGCAAATCAAATTTACATAATAAAATAAGCAATGCTTATCAAGAATATAATATATTTAAAAGGTTATATTCGTTACTTGATGAGCGTCGTTATGATGAGTTACTTACTCTCTCGATCCAGTTAATTTCAGAAAAAAACATTCATGAGTTGGACTTATTTTTAATCAATTTTTTAATGACTCATGATAAAGAAAAACTCTCATCACTCTGTGAACAACCTCAGTTTAAAAATAGGAAAAACTACATATTAGCTCAACTAAAACTTGAGGATGAAAGAAATACGACCTCTAAGAACGAGATTTTAAAAAGAGCGATTGCACTGTCTAAAAAACAGCCTTTATTCACTCAAGCACTCGATTTTTTATCTGACATACAATGCAACCATAAAAATTATGAAGAAGCGCTAAACGCCTCATTACAAGTATTAAGCCTTACCCCAAGCATCCCCCATCGTGCGCTTCAAACCTTAAATTTAGCGCTTATTTGCAACAACAAACCCGTATTTCTTAAAGCCAGTCATTCACTCGCGAACCACTTACCTATTGCCGACAGTAATTGGTGCAGTTATGCGGCGGAATGCTTTAATTATTTTAATAGTTATATTCATAATTCAATTTCTGAAACAGATAAAAATCAACTCATTCTAGAACAAAAAAACATCGCAAGACGCATTGAATACCGTCTAACGGACAGACAAAAAGTACAACTCAATATTTTATACAATTATTCTCTCTGTAAGAAATACATTCAGGATGGCGACATCGTCACAGCGAAGCTCAATACTCTAAAAGTCACCGCACCTTTTTATGATAATCTTCATGAACTAAACACCGTTATCTTAATTGAATTGTTGTATTTATTACTTTTCTTTGGGGATATTTGGCTAATAGAAAAAGTTGAGTATGTCTTAAAAACTAAGAAATATTTTAATGTTTATTGTTCTGAACTATTAGTGCTATTAAAGCAAGATCCACAACTTAAACAATCTATATCAAGGCTGTCTACTACGATTAATAACGCGAACACCCTAAAAGAAACGGATCCCAAAGAAGCCCTTACAAGTTATGAAACCGAACGTAATAACTACCCTTACTCTTCAGAGCTTTGTATTGGCTTGCTTGAGTCTTATGTGGCGTTAAGTTTAGATAATCCAAGTCTTCTTGGTACTGCAATTAATCTTGTTAAAGACATGCCTCTCTCTCATGATTTAATGCAGCGAAGAGACAATGTACTTAGCTTTCTTCATGCAAACCCAAACTTTATTTCAGAATTTGACAGCAACAACCTTGCTCATGTTATTTACCCCAATCAATCTCATTCGGTTTTAGATAAGCGATATCAGCTTTCTCTCTCAGTATAAAAAAGGCCACGTTATACAACGTGGCCTTTTTCTTATTAAGCATCTTCATTCTAACAAAATAGCCTTAACAAAAAGGGACACATTCTGCTAAGGCTGTAATGATTAATTCCATTCCCACTCAGAACCGGCAATGGTAAACTCTCTTTGAAGTGGCGAGCTTCCATCGTATAACCAAATTTCAGCAATACTGGTCGCCATGTTGTCTGCAATCGAAAATTCAATATCAGCCACCCCATTAACAACAGGGACATCAATGACCTTGCTGCCATGGTCGACTGAAAATCCACCTTCTGCATTTTCAGTAAACGAAGAGTAAACCGAAAGATGCGCTCTTGCAGGCAGCGAACCGCTTAAATTAACAACGAGTCGTTGACTTTCTACAGGGTTAAATGAAAATCCCTCCGGTGCAACCAAATCTTGTGTTTTTACCGTGACGGGTTGATCGATAGGTGAAGGAGAGGCATCACTGCCCGTCCCTCCAGCATCAGGCGTTGCTCCTCCAACACTTGCTCCACCAGAGCTTGAACTCCCACCGCTGTCACTACAAGCCATTAAGAACAGTGACGCCATAGTTATAATAATTACCTTTTTCATAATAACGCCCTCTCTTAATAACATTTATTGGCTGTTGCATTGCTGCTTTCATACCAGTCGGTATTCGTTGCTCCACCAGACGTTGTATAGTCAGCAAAGTCGGGGTATGACGTGGTTAAATCTACTCGTTCTCTCGGCCATTGCCATTCATCGTAAATAAGCAGCGCCCATGGCATATTGTTGCTTGTTTTAAAGTATCGATCAGTGCTTGCATCACTTGTATCTTGAGCCAATTGGTAAAACTCAGTATTAAATAACTCAGTTGGGGCCTGATCAGCTAGATGTACTTCGTAATCTCGTCCTGGCGCTTGTGCAAAGCTTGGTCCATGATAATACCCGGGGGTTGCAAACAAGAATGGGTCATATGGCATCGCTGGCATACTCGTCGTAACAACAGGGGTGATTAAACTAAATTGCAACTCAAATTCAAGCCCCATATCCTCTCTACACTCGTTACTCGTTCTAAAGTAAGAACAATCATAACTAGAGACATTAATCGCATCGTTAATTAGTATGAAACTGGCTTCATTCATACCCGACTCTTGCGAGGAACCACTTTGAAGTACAGAGTTGAAATATAAACGTGTTTTTTCAGAATCAATATTAGTGGCATCTATACCTAGCAACCTAACAGCAAAGCCACTGTGGTAACTTGCACCAACCGCTGCTAATTTACCGCTAACAATCACTTTAGCCACTTCTCCACCTTTTAGAACCTCAGTGATTCGGTATCTTAAAACTAAATCATTCATATCATAATCAGCGGTTTCAGGCCAATTATCTTCATAAGCTAACGTAACGTAGCCACTTTCTGATGGGAAATGACGTTGTGTTGTATTTGCATCAACAATCGTAATGACATGATCTTCCACCTCACCAGATGTTGAGCCACCATAGTAGGCTAGCCCAGTTTGTTGACTGAAACGAAATCTTGTCCATGTCGCGCCGACAGTGGCATCAAATGGAACAGGGATAATAAGATTATGATTTCCTGAAACTAATGCTTTATCTGTAATCGCTTGTTCACCTTCATCGGCAAAGTCACCATCACCGTTCCAATCGAACCATGCAGATAACAGCCCTGAAGTAGATGCTGTCACTGTAATCACAGAATCAAGTCCAGGTTCTAGCGCAGTCACAAACCCAACCCCATCTTCATCATCACTGGTAATTGTATCGTCCGAGTCAGGTGATTGAGCGGCATAATAATCGCCATCTACACTGCTACCTAACCAAGTGATACTATCCAAAGCATGACGTGCTCCATTAGACGCAAGCGTCGAACCATAACTGTCTGGTGCATCACCAAAATCAATCGTTGCTGGTTCATCAGTATCAATCAAAGGGGCATTAGCACATCGAGCTCCATCATTTTGGCTAGAAAAAGGACCATCAGCGAATTTAATCGCAGGAACTGTGCCAGAATCGATGATCGCTTGAGAAGATAAATCAACACGATACACTTGGCCATCTTGGTTGCGTGAAAGATACAGATAACCATCTACATCAAAATACATCGCACCAAACGTACCGGTTTCTCCTGTATCACCAATATACGTTGCCGCTCCAGTAGAAATATCAAACTCATACAAACCACCGCTGCCATTATCCACACCATATAAGTGATCATTGCTTGGGTGGAAAGCAAAATCCGTTAAGCTCACAGACGCTGTCGACGTAATTAAATCTGCAGTGAGTGTGGCATTAACATTACTATCTAAAGGAGACAGATCAATTTTATAGAAACCAGTGCCACTTCTATAAACGTAATAATGATGTTGATAAACATCCCCTACATAAAAGGTTTTATCAGAAGGAAGTCCACTAACATTCAAGGTTGTTGCTTGGAAATTTTGTCCTAAACGAACAATTGTATAATTGGTTGTGTCATACCCGTATATATATCGATCAGTTTCATTAAAACCGACCCCATTTATATTTGAAGGCAATCCAGTATCATTTTGTAATAAACTGTTTGTTCCAGTAACTAAATTAATACCATAAACTGAAACAGGTTTGCCTTGGAATAAATACGCCTTACTTGGGCATGAATCAAAAGCAACCGCAAAGACTTTTGGGCTCAATAATACTGTCGTTAAAAAAAGTAACCGGATAAATAGATACATAGCTTGTCCCTTCTAGTTATGATGTTCTAATTACTGATCATTCAAAAGCCGTGCCAAATTTAACTTGTTGTATATTAAGCTTAAAATTAATGATAACTTAATCATTACTATAATAAAAATCATTTTGCATCCAAATAAAAACCATTTTTATTCATTATTTACATCAAGTCATCACATTCAAAAATGAAATATTCCCTTTTTCATGCTTACTCAATTCTTCGTCTTATTCTTTCTCTTTTTATAATGATGCAAACTGCATTGCAAATTGAGAACAGACGTTAATAAA
The DNA here is from genome assembly GCF_000196495.1 of Aliivibrio salmonicida LFI1238. Classification (NCBI taxonomy): domain Bacteria; kingdom Pseudomonadati; phylum Pseudomonadota; class Gammaproteobacteria; order Vibrionales; family Vibrionaceae; genus Aliivibrio; species Aliivibrio salmonicida. Next base: position 350,719 of record NC_011313.1, on the reverse strand, counting down.
CCGATTGTCAAATTGATAATTAAATATAAATAGTTGAAATATATAAATTATATTTATTGGCACGCTTACTGCTCTATTCAACCTATCAACACAACATAGATTTATTCTTAGGAGCTTATTATGGAACTACATCAATTTGAATCTAACACCAATACCTTAGTGCTATCAGTTCAAGGGGATATGGATGCAGTCGGTTGTCGAGATATTCAACCAACCATCGATGAAGTCATTGAGCAAGAGCACAGACAAGTACATATCGACCTCGCTCAAGTGGCGTTTTTAGACTCTTCTGGTATCGGTGCCATTGTGTATTTATACAAACGATTGGTCGAAAAAGAACGCACAATGCAAATTCAAAATGCGCATGGCCAACCCTTAGAGTTACTTAAATTGTTACGCATTGAAAATGCAATTCCAGTAAATAGCCCTACACACTAACTGCCATTTAGTTTGAATAATGGACAGTCAATCACATGGAGAGCCGTATCATGAACAGACAACAATTGCTCATTCTAAGCTTTGGATTTCTTGCTGTTTCAGGATGTACCTCATTCGCTGAACCGGGTGAAGGTGGCGAAGCAGAAAATTATCCTCAAGCCGCATTCTCTCCAGTGATGCCAGACCAACCATTAGGCCCAGAACATGGATTACGTTTTGATTGGGAGCTTGCTGCTCGTCATCTCGATATTCTTATCTTAGAAAAAGCGGAATGGTGTTTTCCGGCAACCGTTCATCAAGCAAAACAGAACGAAGCGCGTATTGCACGTGAGCTTGAAGGCGGATTACAACTGGATGCAGCCAATGACCTTATCATTCAACGAAATCTATTAGCTCGACTCGAACGCCAATTAGATTACGTAAAAAGACAAGAAACCTGTCAGCCACCTTCTGATTCAAATTCGGGTAATTCAGACATCGAGTTAGCACAAAAAATTTATGATCTTTTAAACAAAGACAATCAATTTGCTTTTAACTCGGCTGAACTAAACCCAAAATACGTGGTTAATTTATCTGAAGCTTCACAGTTATTAAAAAAACACGAAGATTTCAAATTACTGATCACCGGTCACGCTGACGCCATTGGCGAAGAAGATGGCAATCAAGAACTCGCCATTGAACGAGCGAAACAAGTAAAACGTTATTTAAGTATTTTTGGTCTTGCGTTAAATCGCATACATGTCGATGCCGTTGGATCCAATGATCCTTATTTTGAAGGAACAGAGCCTCACGTAAGACTAACCAACCGCCGAGTCACCATTGAGTTATTAGAACTCGACCAACCTTTAGAACTTGGACAATAAAAGAGGACAAGATCATGCGTATTCTTCATATTCTACTTATCACCATTTTGTTCTCTACTGTCTCAATGGTGCATTCAAAAACTGTCGATGATGCCGTTCGCGTCGGAGATGTAATTACCATCATGCTACCTGGTGAAGAATCGCTAAATAAAGCGTTCCAAGTAGATAAACAAGGACGCGTTATTTTACCTGAAATCGGTCCTCTATTTGTCGCAGGGAAAACCGAAGCTCAAATGGTATCAAGTGTAACTCTACGTTTAAAAACCATATTGCAAGACTTGCGTAACCTACAAGTATTCATCAGTAAACGTCAGTTAATCATTAATATTCAAGGTTATGTAAAACAACCGGGTGAATACACATTATCAGATGGTGATTCCGTTCAATTGGCCTTGTATGCCGCTGGGGGGCTACGCTCAGGTGCCCAACTTAACCGCTTACAACTTCGTCGTTCAAACAAAGTAACAACCTTTAATTACAAAGCATTTTTGGACTCAGGGGATCAAACGTTACTTCCTTCTCTTCAATCATTAGATACCCTGTTTATCCCAGCCTCTCCAATGGTGGGCAATATCGAACAAGAATTTGACCCATCTAAATTGTCTCAAGCGGGTGATGCTGCTGATGGTAAAAAAGCGATCAAAGTATTTGGCGAAGTAAATGCACCGGGGACTTTCTCTTACAAAGCAGGCACAAACCTTGTCGATGTATTAATGCGTGCTGGTGGCGTCACCCGTTATGCAGGTGTAGAACAAATTCGAGTTATTTCAAAAAACAAACCTGCTCTGTTCAATCTAAAACGCTATTTAGATACTGGAGATGACAGCTTATTGCCACCACTTGAAGTAGGTTCAACGATCTTTGTTCCTAAACAAGAAGAAGAAATTAAATCAGGCTCAAACATGGTCTATGTCATGGGTGAGGTAGCAAAACCGGGAGCGTTTGAGGGGAAAAAAGGCGCAACGTTTATGGATATCCTAGCAAATGCCGGTGGCCCAACTCGATTTGCAGAGTCTCGCCAAATTCGTGTTATCAAATCAAATGGCGTTGTGATCAATTTTGATTTATCAGGTTATACCGAAGGCACCAACTACCAAAGACCCCCGCCGATTTCAGCCGGAGATGCGATTTTTGTTCCTGAAAAAACAGACATGAATGAAAAATCATGGTTGAAAATAGCACCAAGTCGCGCAGTACGAGTATTAGGTGAAGTACAACACCCAGGACGTATCGAATGGTCTGATGAAATGTCATTTTTGGATTTATTGGCACACGTGGGTGGCCCTACTTTACGAGGCGACACCACTCGAATTGAAATCGTCACGCCCGACAGTGATGGTAACAACCAAGTGTATACGTTTAATTTAGATTCATTTATCTCAAAAGGAAAACCTGATTCTTCATTACCAACCATTCGAGCGGGAGCGACTATTCGAGTTCATGATTTACCACAAGATCCATCAGACAACAAATCACAATGGGTTCGTCAAAGTTCAGACAGCTCTATATACGTATTCGGTCAAGTAAATGCAGCCGGTCGTTATCGCTTCACTAATGAGATGCACTTTTTAGATATTCTATCCGCCGCAGATGGCCCAACGATGGATGCCGACATTCATAACATTCGTGTCACCCATCGTGATAAAACGTACGCAAAAGTGAGTAAACTAAACTTAGCATTGTATTTTGAAACCGGTGATGAATCCCTGCTTCCTATCGTAAAAACGGGCGACACCATCTACATTCCAGAGAAAAATAGAGCGTGGATAGATGAAAGTAAAGAAAGTACGATTCGAGTACTAGGAGCGATTAATAAACCCGGTCGTTACCGCTTTAATGACTCAATGACCTTATTAGATTTACTGGCCGAAGCGGGTGGCCCAAGCGATGTCGCTTATCTTGAAAAAATCAGTGTCGTGAATCACGCATTAGATAAAGGCCAAGCAAGAACCTTTGACCTTGTTGAATTTAGCCGAACGGCCAATTTTAGAAGTATTCCCGTCCTAAGAGCCGGAGACACCATTTATATCCCGAATAAAGACGAAAGCCTAATGGAACAAGTGCGCGTTGGGATTAAAGATGTTTTCCAAATCGTCGCTACGGTTGCCCTAATAGGAGCCTTGTAATGAAAATACCCCCATGCAGCATGGAGATTGAACAAGTCTTTTTGCAATTAGAACAACAAGAATGTCACTCACTGTGTATTACCTCAACCAACCCTGGAGAAGGGGTGACTTCATTAGCCCAAGCGTTAACAGAGCGACACTTACTGGCGGGTTATCGTACATTGTTGGTTGATCTTAATTTGCAAAACCCGAGCTTAACAGCCTTGTCTTTTTTACCAGAACAGAAGGATGAAAGCCCTCATGCTTCTCATTATCTTGCGCTTACCCAGCAAGATAATGTCGTGCTTTCAGGGCTTCCAACGCCAACAGATAAAGCAAATATAATGGAAATGCGTCAACCGAAGAATCTTAAAAAACACATAGCCCAATGGCTTACCGAGTTTGATAAAGTCATCATTGATTCGTCCGCATTATCTCAACTCAATGCTGACAGTATTCCTGCTCAAACGATCGCAGGATCGTGTGATGGAACCCTCATGGTTATCCTTTCTGGGCAAACATTACAAACCGAATTTAAAGCCGCTATAGAGACATTAGAGAGTAACAAAGCCAATATTATCGGCCATATTTTCAACGACAAATATCAACCCAGCTTTAAAAATGAATTATGTCGTGAAATCGAACGCTTACGTTTTTTACCTCATTGTTTATCTACTAAACTCATTTCTATGATTAAAAATAACCGATTCTTATCAACAGTGGTGTAACGATGACAGATTCTATTTTACTCTTTGAAAATATCCAACCGACTTCTCTTGAAGCCATAAGAGTATTACGCCTGTCACTCTCGAAAATTCTCGATCGCCTTGATGTGCAAAAAACGGTTAAGAATCCTTGCTTATTATGCTTCTCAGAGTGGAGCACCAACCTTGTTCTCCACCCAAAGAATCCAAGTAAAAGCATCACTATCGCATTAAGAAAAACCAAACATCATTGGCAACTTGATATCATCGATGATGGTGAAGCGTGGGATCCAACGGCACAACCTAGCAATACCGATATAGGCGATTTTTCATTAAAATGCGGTGGGCGTGGGATTGATATCATTCAAAGCCAAACCAATACCACCGCTTACCATTCTTTTGATACTCATAACCTTTTTTCCATGACATGGATCCGTGAAAACCATCAAAAACGCCCTCATATTTTAATCGTAGAAGACGACGTCATTCAGTGTAAATTATACAGTGCTTACTTAAATCAACAGTTTGATATTACTCTGACAAACAATGGCAAAGAGGCCTTAGATTTTTTAAAAAATAATACCGTCGATCTCATTGTTTCCGATATTCAAATGCCAAAAATGGGTGGATTAGAATTACGTCAGCATTTAGAGCAAGACAAAGACATTTCGATTCCGTTTATCTTCTTATCCCACTTACAAGACACCACAACGGTGAATAGTGCCGTTGATTTGGGCATCGATGATTACCTAGAAAAACCCATTAAAAAAGATCAACTTCTTTATACTATTCAACGTGTTTTAGCTCGTTTCAATCAAGTTTATCAATCGCTATCCAAACAAGTTAACCAAAAAATCACGCACACATTATTACCACAAATAGAGATTCATTCTCCGCATTGGAAACTCGCTATCCAGCAACGGAATACCGGACATGGTGGCGGTGATTTCGTGCTCTCAATGGATGATGACGACATCACTCAGATCTTATTGGCGGATGTCATGGGGCACGATGAAAGTGCGAAATTCTTTGCTTATGCTTATGCCGGTTATATTCGAGGGTTAATGCAAAACTCAGATCTAAAGCACCCAGCACAACTTTTATCTACCCTCTCAAACAATGCATTCAAAGACCAAATTTTGTCACAAACGATGCTGACAAGTTGTTGTGTGAGTCTTCTTAATTCAAACACGTTAGCAATCAGCAGCGCTGGACACCCACCGCCAATACACATCACAAATCGCGGCCTTAGTATCATCAATGTTGAAGGTACATTGCCGGGGTTATTACCAAACACAACGTACCAAGAAACTAAAATCACCTTACAACAAAAAGAACGTATTGCTTTTTTTACTGATGGATTGTTTGAATCCGGAGATTCTTTATCAGAACGAGAAACCCTTGAAAAAGCAGTGAAACAACAGTTAATTAATACCTTTGATTTACCTATCGAATCAGCAATGGAACAGATAATGCAGACCTTTGATTCATTAGCCGGAACACCACCAAATGACGATGCTTTATTACTGATAATAGAAAAACAATAACACACACATTCACACCATAAACGAGCAAGGAGTTCATCATGACATTTCGACTAAAAACCATTATTGGTATTTCGATTATTCAGAGCGTCATGCTACTTGTTCTTGTCCTTAGCTCAGTAAAATTCTTATCTGACTCTAATGAGCAACAATTGGTGACCCGCTCAAATGCAACATTAACTATGTTTTCAAATGCCATAAAAGAGTCGCTAAATAACGGTAATGACACCGAAACCACTAGCTTAATGCACGATCTCATTGCTCTTGGGGAAATATGTTACGTTAAAATTTATCGCCAAGATGGTACTCTTATTATTCAAGGCGGTCCAAAATTACATGAAATACCAAACCCCAACAGCCCAATTTTAAATAATGCCTCAGATGGTAGCTACGACATAGAATCCATCATTAGCAGTGACACCAAACCCATTGGACGAGTTGAAATAGGGTTTGGTACCCATGGCATAAATTCCTTTTTCGCTCGAGCTAAATCATGGATATTTGCCATTGCCTTTATTGAGCTTTTCATTGTCATCGGACTTTCCTATTTACTGGGTAATATGCTAACTAAAAACCTAAACAAACTAAAAAAAGCCGTGGATAATGTTGCAAAACAAGGCCCAGGAGAGCAATTAGAACTCACCTCAACAGGTGATTTAAATGACGTAGCAAAAGCATTCAACTCAATGTCATACAACCTTCAGAAAAACTATCATGACCTAAAAGAAGCCCGCATTGAAGCTGAATCCGCGAATGAAAGCAAAGGGCGATTCTTAGCATCAATGAGTCATGAGATACGAACGCCAATGAATGCAGTTCTTGGGTTACTAGCCATATTAAAAGACAGCCAATTGAAGCCAAAACAACGTGATTTGGTTGAAACCGCGACAGATTCAAGTGAACTATTATTATCAATCATCAACGATATTTTGGATTGCTCTCGCATGGAGGCAAATACCTTTGATCTCGATAATAAAACCTTCAATATGCATGCATGTTTACACCACGCTTTACATAGTTTCCAAGCTCAAGCAGATAAAAAAGAACTACAATTAACGTTATCTCTTTCGGATAACGTTCCTGAATACATATGCGGTGACGTTAATCGATTTAGACAAATTTTACTAAACCTGATTGGTAACAGTTTAAAATTCACAGATAATGGGTTTATTTTACTCTCTTTAGATATCCAACCGGTAGAGGATAGATTCGCCTTAACCTGTATCGTTAAGGACTCTGGCATTGGTATAAAAGCAGAGCAATTAGATTTACTCTTTGAAGAATTCACAATGGCAGATAATAGTTTTTCTCGCTCCCATGAAGGTTCAGGATTAGGGTTAGCCATCACCAAACGATTAATTAACATGATGGATGGTGCTATTTCAGTAAAAAGTCAGTATGGAAAAGGCAGCGAATTTATGTTTAACATTATGCTTGATAGCGCATCAGAAGAAGACATTGAATCACTAAAATCACCCAAAGATAAAAACTCAACCATCTCCCCATGTATTTATTCCTCTGCACGATTATTGGTCGTTGAAGATAATCTTGCCAACCAAATCGTTATAAAAAATACCTTAAGCTATGCTGGTTATACAATAGATATAGCCAATAATGGGAAAGAAGCAATCTCAATGGTGACAGATACCGACTATGACTTGATCTTCATGGATATTTCTATGCCCGAAATGGACGGTATGACGGCAACAAAAAAAATAAGAACCCTCTCGAAACATCACGAAAAAATGCCTATTATAGCTTTAACTGCTCACGCACTTTCAGGAGACAAAGAACGATTCATAGACGCAGGCATGACTGATTACCTTTCAAAGCCATTTAATCGAACGGCTTTGCTAGAATGCCTTGCGACTTATTTGTCGGTATCTTATGCTCAAGAAAACACAATAAAAGGAAGTACTGTGGATAAAACTCAACATGATATAAACAACAATTTGCCACAACTTTTAGATGAGAGCATCATTCAGCAAATTATCCGTGATACGGACGCAAGTGTCATGCCTGAATTAATTCAATTTTATATTATTGAGTCAAAAGAACGCGTCAATACCATCGTAAAAACAATCACAACAAAAGACCTTTACGCTCTCGAATTTGAAGCTCATACATTAGGAAGTAGTGCGCTAACTCTCGGAAACGTTGCCTTATCTACGATTTCACGTGAAATTGAACTACATTGTATACAACAACAGTTTGATGAAGCCATTAAGAAAGCCACCCAATTATCAGATATTGCAATGCAATCATTCATTGCATTAGAAGAACGAAATGCACAAGGCTTCACTAATTAAAATAAAATCATAAAAATAAAAATTGCTAGGTAAAACAGGATGTTGCTTATGCTACAAAAAGTATTATTAGTCGAAGACTCCACCTCTCTTGCCATCCTTTACAAACAATATGTAAAAGATGAGCCGTACGAGTTCTTCCACGTAACCACTGGAGAGCAAGCCAAGGCTTTCATGGAAAAGAACCCACCACACTTGGTGATTCTTGATTTAAAACTGCCTGATATGTCTGGTCAGGACGTATTGGCTTGGATGAAAGAAAAAAAACTCCCAACCGCCGTCATTGTTGCTACCGCTCACGGAACCATCAATATTGCCGTCAATTTACTTCAAAGTGGGGCCGATGATTTCATTGAAAAGCCCATTCAAGCCAATCGCCTAAAAACATCAATCAGTAACCACCTAAAGCGCAATAAGTTAGAAGGGCTAGTTGAAGACCTACAAAACACCTTTAATCGTAAAAAATACCAAGGGTTTATTGGCTCAAGCTTACCAATGCAAGCGGTATACAAAATTATTGATGCCGTTGCCCCTACCACCGCCAGTGTATTCATTTATGGTGAAAGTGGGACAGGTAAAGAAGTGTGTGCCGAAGCCATTCATTATCAAAGTAAACGTAATAACAAACCTTTTGTTGCCATTAACTGTGGTGCAATCCCTCGAGACTTAATGGAAAGTGAAATATTTGGTCACGTAAAAGGCGCGTTTACTGGTGCAACAACCGATCGAAAAGGCGCGGCCATGATGGCCAATGGCGGCACGCTATTTTTAGATGAGTTGTGTGAAATGGAATTAGAAATGCAGAAAAAATTGCTGCGTTTTCTACAAACGGGTCGATTCACGCCATTAGGTGGCAGTAAAGAACTGAGCACAGATTTACGTATTATTTGTGCGACCAACCGAGATCCTCTAACCGAAGTCAACGAAGGTCGATTCAGAGAAGATTTATATTATCGTGTTCATGTGGTTCCTATCGAAATGCCCCCACTTCGTGATCGCGGAACGGACATTATTGATATCGCGGTTTTCTTCTTAAAAAAATACGCCAAAGAAGACAAAAAGAAATTCATCGCAATGAAGCGAGACGTTGAACTGCGCTTATGTAATTACGCATGGCCAGGCAATGTCCGTCAATTACAAAATATTATCCGTAATGTTGTGGTCTTACATAACAGTACCCATGTTGTTCTTGACCAATTACCACCACCATTGAATCAAGCCACTCAACCAAAAGTAAAACCAGCGACTATTCAAAGTCATATCGTAACAAAAGAAATCAATAACGTGGCTCCAATAGCACCGATGTCAGTAGACCCTCTTCATACCGAAACGTCGGAACCAGATAATTCATCAATGCAAACCAATTCAGTAACGTGGGATCACAGCGCCATTCGTCCAATGGCCGACATTGAACGTGAAGTGATTCAAAATGCCATTGATCATTGTGACGGTAACGTCCTTAATGCCGCCGTTCTTCTCGAACTAAGCCCATCGACCCTATATCGAAAAAAACAAGCATGGGAAGCCGATGAAGAGACAGAGAAGTAATACTACATTCATTCCCCCCCATACCTCACCTTTTGAGGTATGGCTTTTGCTTGATAGCCGTGATTTTGGTGGCATTGAATCCCATGTGTTGCAACTTGCACAAGGGTTAGCCACCGTTAACTGCGTCGTTACTGTCGTTTTTTTATCCCGCTATAAAACGGAACATCCCTTACTAACGGCGCTGACTAACGCCAATATCTCTTATCATTTTCTTGATGGGAAATTCATGTCGTTATTGCATTACACTCAACAACATCCTCCCACCGTCATACACTCTCATGGATATAAAGCCGCCATCTATTCACGGTTATTACGTCTATCTTTGCTGCTATCCCCTCATAACGTACGTTTTATTAATACTTTCCACGCAGGAGAAATTGGCTCAGGAAAACTACGTTGGTATGACCGAATTGATCGATGGAGTGCGGTATTAAGTCATCATAATTTTGCGGTAAGTGAACAGATAAAACAACGCGTACACACCCCAATAACCGTATTAAATAACTTTATATCTACGGATCAATTATCCCTTTCTAACGGAAAAGAAATTGCCTTTGTCGGACGATTAAGCCATGAAAAAGCCCCCGACCGATTCCTTCAATTAGCACAACAACACCCTAAACACGATTTTCACATTTACGGTTCAGGACCAATGGAAAACGGCATCGTTCAACAAGCCCCTATCAATCTCATACTTCATGGACACCAATCCACAATGGAGCACATTTGGAAAGACATTGGATTACTCGTTATTTGTTCACGCTATGAAGGATTACCCATGGCGGCATTAGAAGCCATGGGGCGAGGTATTCCTATCATTTCTACCCCCGTAGGCAACATGATTAAATTGATTACTCAAGATAACAATGGATGGATCGTGGAACCCGATGACCTATCCGCACAACTCCAATATTGGTTTGACTTAGATGATTCAGATAAGGCGACCATTCAAGCATCCGCACAGCAAACCATTCAAACCGACTTTTCTACGCAAGCCATTATCCCTCAGCTATTTGCGATTTACGCCAATACGTAATGCTTCTCAAATTGAATATCGCGATTCTCAATTTGAGAAAAACACAAATAAAATAAAATATAACAATAAAAATCAATGAGATAAAAACACATTCGAGTTGGCACTCCCTTTGCTCTATTCCTTATATCAAGAATTTTCGATAAAAAGGAAGGTGATGAGATGTCAACCAAATCAAAAACAACATTATTGTTTGTGCATTATGGCGATGATTGGATCAGAGGCAGTGAAATCTGCTTGATTAATCTCATCAAAAGCATTAATCATCAAAAATTTGAGTGCATCCTTTGGTGTAACCAACAGCGCCTTGCCGATGAAGTAAACAAGCAAGTCAGCGCCGTTTATGTCACCCCCTTCACTTTATTATTAGGGTGGAAAGCACCTAAATTCTCATTATCTAATTGGTATCAGCTATACCAACAAGGTAAAGAGATTGTGGATACTCATCAGGTTGACTTAATTCACTGTAACAGTGCCGCACCATGTCAGTGGATGAACCCAGTGGCACGCCACACTCATACGCCTTTAATTACTCACTTACACACCCAATACCCACTTCGTGACCGCTTAACCTTAGGCATTCATTTTAGCCCTAGCCTTATTACGGTAAGTAACGCGATAGGTGAAGAATTGCTTCATGATGGATACAACCGAAAAAACCTAACCGTTATCCCTAATAGTATTGATACTACAAAATTAAATGCTCAACGCACGACCCCATTACGTCAACAACTGGGAATAGACAGTAGCGCCTTTGTTTTGGCAACATCAGGATCATTAATTCATAGAAAAGGCGTTGATCTAATTATTGATAGCTTGCATAAATTGGATGCTGTCATGCTTAACATTCATTTGATTGTTATCGGCGAAGGAGAAGAACGAGCACAATTAGAGCAACAAGCAAACCACCTTCAACTCCATAATAACATTCATTTTTTAGGCGAACGAGACAACGTTGTTGGTCTTCTAAAAAGTGGCATGAATGCTTATATTAGTGGCGCAAGAGACGAAGCATTTGGCCTTGCTCTTATTGAAGCCTCTTTAGCCAAGTTACCGGTCATTGCTCCAATGGTTGGAGGCATTCCAGAAGTGATTTCCCATTATGAAACCGGGTTTCTCACTCAACCAAACGACAGTGAATCATTTGCAAAAGCGATCATGGTTTTTATTCAAAACCCACGTTTAACAAAAGAGATGGGAGTCAAAGGAAAAGAAATTGTATATCGAAACTTCACTTTGCCTGAATACGCAAAACAATTTGAAAAACACTACGAACAACAACTAAACACCTCAAATGAAGAGACTTATTCTCGACCATTATGGGCCGCAATTACGCCTATTTTCAGTCGTCTTCGTTATATGTCCACGCTGTTTTTTCATCATCATATTGTCTCTAGCTTCGGTGTAAATGAAACCCTAAGTAAGGAGACTCATCATGAATAAATCCAATCATATTTTGGTTCTCGACCCGATTGCTTATGCGGGAGGCTCAAAAGTCGCCACTCGCGAAATGTTGGACTTACTCGATAGAAAAAGCAATCACATCACCATTCTTACCGCAAACCCGTGCTCTTGGCTATTAAGAAATGTCGAAATAGTGAAAATGTCCCACCCAAACTGGCTTCCTTTATCAGAACAGGGAAAAGGGTATTGGCTAAGACAATTCTATTTTTGTTTTTGGCTAATTTACACTCGAATTTTTTATGGAAAAATACACATTGCTGTAGGTGCTTCAGGGCCGGGGATTGATATGCCAATCTACTTAATGAAATGGCTATTTGGTTACCAAATTACTCAACTTATTCATGGACCTGTTGGGTTGTCACGATCCATTGGATTGTGCCTTTGCCATGCCGAGCATGTCTTCTATTTAAAAAGCGCTTTACCTTCATTAGTTGCGGCTATCAAACAAGTATGGCGAAAAGAATCAGAGCAAATTCAGCAACAAAAGCAAGAAGACTTACTTACCACTCATCACTTTGATTCTTTCGTAAATGGGATTGGTAAAAAAAATCTACCTTCACAATGCCAGTATCACTCACCATGCGTATTTTGGGCTGCTTCAACCTTAAAATGGAAAGGACTCGATTTATTACTTGAAGCGATAATAAGTACCCCAAAAGAACAACGAACACCAACAAAAATATGCTATTTAACACCAGAAAACAATGTATTACCTACCATATCAGCACCACAAGATATAGACGGTATCATCTGGTATCACCAACCATCAAACCTCAATGATCTACGAAAAAGAAGTAATATTTTTGTATCCACAAGTCATCAAGAACCTTTTGGTCTTTCTATTCTAGAAGCTCTAATGGCGGGTATGTGCGTCATTATTCCTTCCGATGGCGCATTTTGGGATCTTGTGTTAACGCATAACGAGAACTGCCTAAAATATCAAGCCAATGATATTCCAGCCCTTCAACATCGAATTGCTCAAGCCAGCACTCAACCGAATCTCTTAAAGAAATTAGGGGCATCAGGGGCTCACCTTACTCAAGGTTATCGTGCAGAACACTGCTATTTGGCGATTACACAAGCAATGGAAAAAAAATCACACCCAATTATCAAGTTAAATGAGGTGGAACAATGAACTTATTTCCTTTATCACCCGCACTAAAAAACATGACACTGTATGGCAGCAGTATTATTTTAATGAAAGGGGTTTCCTTATTCATGCTCCCTTATGTCGCTAATCATATTCCACAATCAGAATTAGGCCGTTTAGAGCTATTGTCAACGTTCGCGATGATATTAAGTGTCATATTAGGCTTATCACTTCACGAAGCGTTATATCGATTTGCAGGCGCAGAACAAGACCCACATCAAAAACGAAAAATAACCGCCGAGATCTTCACCTTAACCATGATTGTTGCTTGTATTTCTTTGCCCATCATTTGGTTAATCAGCCCTTTTATCAGTGAAATTAAGCCAGAATACGCCACAACTATTGAGCTTGAATTATTATTGATGGTATTGGCGTTTGAAGGGGTAGTTGCCGTCGTTCTTGCCTCCCTAAGAATGCGAGACAAAGCGGGTTTATTTTTTATCATCACAACAGGGCGCGCTTTTTTACAAGTGGTATTAACCGTCGCCGTGCTACAACAAGGTTATGGCGTTACCGCCATTTTATTGGTTGGTTTTATCGCTGCGAGTCTTCAAATTATCGCGTTAATTTATCTTCAAGTAAAAGAAAATAAGAAGGTTAACAATACCTCTCACATCTATAATCCAGAAAGGATATCACAGTGTTTACATTACGCTTTACCCCTAACCGCCAGTGGACTCATAGCCTTTGGTTTAAACGGATTTGAACGCTGGGTACTAGTTGATAACACCTCATTAAATGACGTTGCTCTTTATGCGGTGGCTCTAAAATTCTCACTCGCATTGACCTTGTTAATGCAGCCTTTCTGCATGTGGTGGATGCCAAAACGCTTTGATTATTTACAAGCTAAAGGAGAAGACATTACAGCAAAAATGACACAAACCAGTTTGGTATTGTTATGCACTTTAACCATCATCGTCAGCTATTTAGCACCGTTACTTATCGAAGCATTAATGCCAGTCAGCTACCTCCAAGCAAAATCCATCGTGATTGCCTTGATCATCGTTGCGGCAATTAAAGAAATGAATGAACTCATCAACATTGGCGCACTAGCAAAGAAAGAAACAAAAAAATTATTATGGATTAATAGCTTATCGACTGCTTTGGGGATGTTCTTAATCATTATGTTCACCCCTAATTATGGCATGACAGGCGTTCTAGGTTCATTAATCGTCGCACAGAGTATCAGAATGGTCGCTACCTATTTTCTTTCTCAACGCAGTCATTTATTACCTTATTCACTGAAAAAAATGACCCTATTATTTATATTTACGGGAGGTTCTGTACTACTTAGTTTGTCTGGATTATCAAGCATGATGCATCTGTTACTCGGCATTGCATGTACCGTAATCTGCGTATTTATCGCTTCTATACTAAAATTAATTATCTTGCCTGACAGCAAAGAAGATAAAGAGGTTTTATGATAAATAACAACACGCCACTTCAATCAAAACCATTGCAATGGTTTACAGCAATTACCTGCTCAATTTTAGCAGGTATATTGTGGCGTTTGTTTCCTCATCCTGCTTTAATTATCGTATTAGGCATACTGCCACTTGCTGTGCTTTATGTTCTTAATCGTCCATTTTTAATGGTACTGTTTTTTGTTATTTTCTCTTTTTTCCGCATTCATGAAGTTTTTCCTCAGATTTATAATCTAAAAATCCCATTATTACTCTCTCTCAGCTCTTTAGCTGCCTTAATTTGGCAGGTGGGCATTACAAAGCAAATAAAACTGTTTTGGTGTAAAGAATTTACATTACTAACCTGTTTTCTTATTTTGGTTATCATTGGTATCATTTTTTCTGGAAACCGTCCTATCGCTATTGAGTATTTCAAAAATATCTATTGGAAAATAATACTCATGACCTTTGCGATAGCGATACTTGTTCGTAGCCCCAATCAACTGGCTTTTACCTTAAAAGCCATCACCATTGCGGGGGTTCTAGTTGGATTAATTGCGATTCAAAATAAATTGGGCGGTATTGGGCTTGTAGAAGGAACCCGAGTCACTATTGGCCGAGAATTAGGCTCAATGCTTGGTGATCCGAATGACCTTGCCTTAGTGCTCATGTTTCCAACCTCATTTGCCGTTGGTTTATTAGTGACGCATCAATTACCTTGGCATCAACGACTCATTGGGTTTATCGCTATTCCTATTCTCTTTTGGGCTGTAATGGCTACGCAAAGTCGAGGCGGATTATTAGGAATGATCGCTGTATTCGGGATTTATGGATTACAACGTATAAAATCGAAGATACTGTTGCTTTCTATTGCCATTGCCGCAGGCAGTATCTTATTTTTTATTGCTGGTATTTCAGAACGGTCATCAGGTGGAGCGGCTGAAGCAGGTATAGATGCCTCCGCCATGGGACGTTTATACGCATGGGAAGCCGCGTTCAAAATGGCGGTCAGTAATCCATTAACCGGTGTTGGATTAGATAACTTCTACGCCAATTACTTTTATTACAGCCCTCACTGGGATGGTTTAAATCATGCAGTACACAGTACATGGTTTGGTGTATTGGCTGAAACCGGTTTTCTTGGTTTAGCGGTATTCATTAGCTTGGTCATTGTCTTAATCAGAAAAGCAAACCGAACCTTACAGGCCGTAAAATTGGTGCAAGATAATATCGACTCCGCAATTTATACCAGTGCACAAGCGGTATTTGCAGGCTTAATCGGTACTATTGTCTCTGGTACCTTCTTAACTCAAGGCTTTAACTGGCCGATTTACATTTTGGCAGCGTTAGTGGTCTCCGTAAGTAAAACCAGTGAGATCGCCTTAGCCGAATTAAATAAATCAACGTCATAATATTTCACCGTCAAATCGATTCTCAAAATGAGAATTTGATACCTCTTACAAAAAGATAAAAATATCCCATTGATAAACAAAGATAAAATAATTGGCACAATCCGTGAAGTACTCATTGTATGAGTTACTAAAAAAGGAATGTCACTATGAGCACATTATCTGTTTATCGATTCAAACAATGGTTAAAAGAAGGTGAAAGCCCACTTGCATCTCGCTTATTTAGAGTGGCCAAATCCATTCGTTACTTCGAACTGCCTACCCCTCGTCTCATTAACGTTCTTTTTTATGGCGTGCACAAAACCATCACAACTCAATGGCAGGCATTAACTCACCTCATTTTTTATGTGCCGGCGTTTAAAGGACGTTTACATAAACATGGGAAAAGAACTCTATTGTATGGCGGTCTTCCTTTTTTTAGTGGCCCTCTGACGATGACCATTGGTGATGATTGTCGGATTTCAGGACAAACCACGTTTAGCGGCCGCACTGACTCACCAAACCCCACTCTAACGGTAGGGAACAATGTCGATATATGCTGGCAAACCACAATTGCTGTCGGCAATAAAATAGTGATTGCCGATAATGTTCGTATCGCAGGGCAAGGCTTTCTGTGTGGTTACCCAGGCCACCCTATCGACCCAACAGAACGCGCTTTAGGGAAAGCGGATTTAGACAGCCAAGTGGGCGATATTATTTTAGAAAAAGACGTATGGTTGGGATCTCGCGTTAGTATCATTGGCAATGTCACTGTCGGTGAAGGCACCATTGTCGCCTCAGGCAGTGTCGTAACCAAAAGCTTACCGCCCTTTGTATTAGCCGGTGGAAACCCAGCCAAAGTCATCAAGCCGTTAGACATTACAAGCTCAAAAACAATCAAAGAGGACATTCGTTATGAAGCATGATCTGATTGTTTTCGGCGAAGATTGGGGTGGTTTACCTTCTAGCACCCAACATTTAATCAAACAGCTGTCTTATAATCGACAAATAATTTGGGTCAATTCGATTGGCTTACGTCAGCCTAAGTGCTCTATTCATGATATAAAACGTGTCTGGAAAAAGATCACTCAAGCAACAGTAGAAATCAATGGTGATACTGATATCGCTCCTTTTAAAACGGTGAATCTAAAAACGATCCCGGCACCAAAAGGATCTATTGCTCGTTGGATAGCAAAACGCTTAATAACCAAACAATTAAAACCAATCCTTAAAAAAGCGAATTTACATCAACCTATATTATGGACTTCATTACCTACCGTTGCCGATCTCTGCGGGTCATTAAATGAAACACAAGTGGTTTACTATTGTGGTGATGATTTCTCAGCCCTTGCCGGTGTTGATCATGACGTCGTACTTAAACACGAAAATAAATTGGTAAAAAAAGCCGATCTCATTTTAGTCGCAAGCGAGGCTTTATTTGCCAAATTCCCACAAGAAAAAACACAATATCTGCCTCATGGTGTCGATTACACTTTATTCCATCAAACAACACCACGAGCAAATGATCTATTTAATGATGGCAAACCAATCGCTGGTTTTTATGGCAGTTTATCGCACTGGTTAGATTATGATTTACTTAACCAAGTGATTGCAAAAAATCCAGATTGGCATTTTGTTTTCATTGGTCAAAATGAGTTAGGATTTAATCCTTTTGATGACCATAACAATCTGAGTTTATTAGGAACAAAGCCTCATCATCAATTATCTCGTTATAGCCAACACTGGCAAGTAAGTCTATTACCTTTTGTCGATAATGAACAAATTAGAGCCTGTAATCCTTTAAAATTACTTGAGTATTTAGCGACAGGAACGCCGATTATCAGCACCCCTTTTCCTGCGCTAGCCCCTTATAAATCGACAATTCACACTGTAAATTCAGTCAATGAATTCTCTCAGCAACTGCATACCATCAAGCTGCAATGGAAAGAAGAGAATAACAACATCACCTCTCTTGATGCTCGACGTAGAAAAGAGCAGCAAGCTGCATTAATAAAAAATCACACATGGCAAGCAAGAGCGATGCAACTAGATGCATGGTTGGAGGCATTATGATCACATTAAGTCAGCAATTTTTAATTCTTCTTGAGGGAGCATGGCGCCGACGCTACCTTATTGTTATCCCTATTATATTAGTTCCATTAATAGGGTTAACCATTGCGAAATTAGCCCCTAAATATTATGAATCTCATACCAGTATGTTGATTCAAGAAACGGCCAAAATGAACCCATTTCTAGAAGACTTAGCGGTTTCGACCATGTTAAAAGAACGATTAAGCGCCTTACAAACCTTACTTCACAGTCGACATATTTTAGGGTTAGTGGCACAAGAAAGAGGTTACGTACATGAGTCGATGTCACCTCAAGCCATGGATAATGCGGTGGCTCAGTTATCTAATAGCTTATCGGTCACCATGGCAGGTAAGGATTTGATTCGTATAGACTACAGTTCAAATAAACAAGAAGGCATGAAAGAGACACTTGAAGCCGTCAGTCGTCATTTCACCGAGCAATTACTTGCGCCAGAACGTTCATCAATGAAAGATTCAAGCCAATTTTTATCTGAAAATATCGATTTTCGCCGTCAAGAATTGGATATTTCAGAATCAAAACTCGCTGAATTTAAAAGCCGTGAGGACACCACTTTACCGGAAATGCAAATCACGAGTCTAGATAGATTAACCAAACTAAAACAACGCCTTTACGAGCGACAAGCCGAATTAGCAGGGGCAAAGAAACGCTTAGGCTCGATTGATTTACAACTATCAAAAACCAACCCTGTCATTGGTAAATTAGAAGAACAAATCATCCGTATTCGTGGGGAGCTAACCCTGCTTCAAGCGAAATACACCTCTCAACACAGTAAAGTACAAGGTAAATTAAGAAACCTTAATCGATTAGAAGAAGAGCGAACTCGTTTACTGTCTCAAACCCAACCAGGATTGAGTAGCGAACAATTATGGGATATCGCGAGCAGTAGCAGTGTTGATGATTTATCTAAAGCCCCTCCTATTTTGTTATCACAGCTAGAAGAACTGCAACAAGCCACCAGTAAAGTGGATGCATTAACCGAAGAGACCAACGTGTTAGATAGCATGATAAAAGAGCTTGAAAAACAAGCCTCTAATTTTGGCAGGAATGAACAAGAACTATATCAATTACAACGTGATTTGGCCTTAAAACGTCAATTGTATACAGATTTAGTCGAACGATTTGAGATGGCAAAATTAACCAGCTCACTGGGTATCTTTGAACAAGACAAACGAGTGAAAATTATTGATAGGCCTTACACTCCTAATAGCCCTTCTAATTTGCCCACGGTTCTGTTTATCATTGCTGGTATCTTTGGCGGTGTGGGAATAGGCAGTGGTTTGGCCGTTATTGCGGAACTGTGCGACACCACGATACGAAGAAAAGATGAATTAATGGCGTTACATTCAGCGCCTTTACTCAGCCGTATTCCGCCCCAATCAAGTACGTTATTTTCTCCCTTATCAGATAAAAAAACGACATCAGATCCTTATTGTTCTTCATCTCCATTTTCTAGTTAATCGTACTTTCAAATTCATTCTCATTTTGAGAAAAACAAAACATGGAATTATAACCACCTGAATAATAAGAATTTAATAACTGGCACAAACTCTGCAATATCTAGGTTAGACACAAAAGGAGTGCGCTATGAAAACTATCATTCATGTTGTTCAACATCTTTCCCCTGGCGGCCTAGAAACTATGGTGCTAGATATGTTGGCTTTTACCAATCCCGAGCATAAAATCGTATTAGTCAGTTTAGAAGGCACACTCACAGAGTCTATTCAACGTTGGCCACGACTGTCACACTATCAAGAACAGCTTATTTTTCTTGATAAACCCAGTGGTTTTCAAACAAGTACCATTAAGAAATTGATTTCAATATTCAAAGAGCATCAAGCAAATATCGTGCATTCACACCATATCGGCCCACTCTTATACGCTGGCTGTGCCGTAAAATGGTATGGCAAAGCCGAACATATTCATACTGAACATGATGCATGGCACCTTAATAATAAAAAGCATCGTTATTTACAACGTCTTGCTCTTTCTATTTCAGAACCAAAACTCGTTGCTGATGCACATTTTGTGAAAAAAACATTGTCCCTAATTTTTAATAAGTACCCTATTTACACCATTAAAAATGGCATCGATACGTCGAAGTTTCAATCAGGTCATCGACAAAATGCGCATCAAACCTTGCGTCTAAACTTACCAGAAGAAAGCATTATTATTGGTAATGCCGCACGGCTTGAAATGGTAAAAGGCCAAGACAAACTGATCGAAGCGTTTCGCTTTCTTGATTCAAAATATCATTTGTTATTGGCAGGGTCGGGGTCAGAAAAAGAATACCTGCAACGACTTGTTGCCGAATATCATCTTGAGAAACGAGTGCACTTTCTTGGGCATATCGACCATATGCCGACGTTTTATCAAGCACTTGATGTATTTTGCTTGCCATCAAACAACGAAGGCTTTCCACTTTCAACCTTAGAGGCTCAATCATGCGGTGTTCCTTGTATTGCCAATGATGTCGGTGGTGTGAGTGAAACCTTGTGCCCAACGTACAGTTTATTAGTCGCCAATAATGATGCCATTACCTTAGCGCAAGGAATACAGGCGCTCGCTTATCAAAAAGAAACCGGCTCTCCTCGTGATTTCATACTAAAAAACAATCATGCAGGCAGTATGGCAACAGCGTATGAAAACCTTTACTTTCAAGGAGTAACGATATGAATAATTTCATTATTGCAGTAACCTCTGTCAGTATTTTCATGGTCATTTACCACCATGCTTTGTATCCAATTATTTTAACTTTGTTTGCTAAATATCATCCTCAAAAAGCAACAAAAACAAACCATCGTCATTTTGTATCATCAAAAAAAGATCGATATTTACCAAGTATTACGATTATCTTGCCTGCTTATAATGAAGAATTATGGATAGCAGATAAGATTCGCAATTTGACGTGCTTAGATTACCCGTCAAATAAACTCACTATCATCATTGCTTGTGATGGGTGTACCGACGATACCGTAAATATTGCCTACAACACCTTACAAGAAGCCATTTGCTCCGACATTCACATTGAAGTCTTTGCCTTTAAAGAAAACAGAGGAAAGGTAATGCTACTTAATGATGTTATTCCACAATGCAAAAGCGATCTTGTGGCGTTGAGTGATGTTTCTGCGCTTATCTCATACGATGCACTGCTTATTGCCGCCGCCCACTTTGAAGATCATACCGTAGGGGTCGTTAATCCAACATACAAACTATTAGACCCAAGCTCAGAAGGTGAGAAAAAGTATTGGGAATATCAAACCAGCATCAAGCAAAAAGAAGCCACCTTTGGAGCAAGTTTAGGATCTCATGGTGCTTTTTATCTATTTAGAACCGACTTATTCACCCCATTAAGTGAAGATACGATCAACGATGATTTTATTTTACCGATGAAGATTGTAGAAAAAGGGTACAAAGCCATCTACGAACCAAAAATCTATGCTTTGGAACTTGAGCACGCGTTGCAAGAAGAGGATTTTTCTCGCCGCTTACGAATTTCAGCAGGTAATCTTCAACAGTTATTACGCTTATTCCCTCTCTTTAATCCTAAATACAAAGGCATTGCCTTTACTTTTATATCAGGAAAAGGGTTACGAATCACCATGCCATACTTCATGATAATGGCCTATATTGGCTCGGTATTTCTTATTCACAACCCCATTTTTATGGCTGCGTTTATTGCGCAGACACTGGGCTATAGTTTGGGTATCGTTAGCCTGTCTTTCCCTTCTTTATTCTCTCATAAATATTGCCAAACAGTGGCTTACCTTGTCGCTGGACACGCCGCCAATTTAATTGGTGGGCTGACTTATGTATTCAATAAACAACGTGGCCCTTGGTCTCGTGTGCATAAATAAATGAACGGGATATCAAGATGATAAATTCATATTACACAATTAACCAACCAACCATTAAAGCAAAACGGGCTTTTGACGTATGCCTATCTCTTATTGGTTTGCTCATTACTTTGCCTTTATTTCCATTGATTGCCATTGCCATTAAGGTTAACTCTAAAGGCCCTGTATTTTATCGCCAACTTCGCGTGGGAAAGGCAATGCCAGAACAAATTTACGTATTTGAAATGATAAAATTTAGAAGTATGGTAGAAGATGCGGAAGTGAGCACTGGCGCAACATTAGCCGTGAAAGGAGACACTCGCGTGACGCTCGTTGGACGATTTTTGCGAAAAACACGTCTTGATGAGTTACCTCAATTTTTTAATGTTTTAAATGGTGATATGTCTCTTGTTGGACCAAGACCTGAGCGACCAACCTTCTATAATAAACTAGAACATGAGATCCCTTATTTTAGTGAACGAACCTATGGCGTTCTACCTGGCATTACTGGTTTAGCGCAAGTAAACCAAGGTTATGACACCAGTATTGAAGACGTACGATCTAAGGTTGGGTTTGACCACAGTTACGCACTGTCACTCCGTTCTATCTCAAGCTGGATAAAATCAGACAGTTACATTCTTCTTATGACTATAAAAGTCATGTTATTTGCTAGAGGCCAATAACACCATATAACCTTACTATTAATAAGCTTATAATTTAAAAGCAGTTTAGTTCTTATTCTTAAAAATTAGACAAAATAAAAGCACCTGAGGCTGTTATTATATTTAAAATACTGCAATACACTAATTGATAATAAGGCCTCGGAGAACGACATGACAACATCACTTTCTGCTTCTATTGCGATCCCTGAACGTATGCAGAAAGAGTGGCAAAATATGTTGAATTTATTAGCAAATTTAGTTCATGTACCTGCTGCCCTTATTATGCAAACTCACGAAAATACCATCGAAGTATTTGCTGCCAGTGATAATACTGATAATCCTTATAAAGTCGGTCATCATGAAGCGCTTGGCCAAGGCCTGTATTGCGAAAAAATCATCAAAGAACGCCAACAGCTATTCATTGCAAATGCCTTAACTGATCCTAATTGGGATACAAATCCTGATATTGCTCTTAATATGATCGCTTACTGCGGCCTTCCTCTTTATTGGCCAGATAACACCCCTTTTGGCACCATTTGCATTCTAGACAATAAAGAAAATGATTACTCTCCAACGTATCAAGCATTACTAAAAACCTATCAACAATCCATTGAAGCGCAATTAAGTACACTCTTTCAACATGCCGAATTATTGATTAGTCATAATGCATTACAACAAGAGATCACCATCGCGACTCAGCACCTTAATGATCTCAATATTCAATTAGCCAATGAAGTTGATTGTCGAAGAGCCGCAGAACAAAAAGTGGAATATCATCAAAATCATGATTTAGGCACTGGGTTTTTAAATCAAATTGCACTTTATCAGCATATGGATAACCTACTGAAGCAAGAAAAGAATTTTGTTTTATTACACATTCATTTTGCCAATGGTTTATTGATCCAACAAACTCATGGGCATCAAGCTTTGGATCGACTACTCACAGAGTACCGTTCAAGAATAACAAAAATAACAGACACATCGATCACTGGTCGTCTCACTGCTACCGATATTCTATTAGTCATTCACGCTGATAAAAGTAAGCTACCTAAATTTTGTCAGCACTTGTCTGAAATTGGGCAATCGAATTACTACATCAATGATAAATCGATTCATTTACAGAGTTACGTTGGTGCTATTCATTCAAAAGACGGCGTGCCTCGTACCGATTTATTACAATATGCGCACGACACCATGGTTGAATGCCAAAGCATGGGAAAAACATTCACGATTTCAGATGTGTCTTTGCCAATAAAATCGAGCTTATCTGAACATCAAATCGAAAGTTACTTACTTGAAGCCGTACGCAATAACGATCTCTTTTTAAACTATCAGCCAAAAGTATGCCCAATAACTAAAAAATGGTTAGGATGCGAAGCCTTATTACGTTGGAACCACCCACGTTTAGGCGCTATATCAAACGATGTTTTAATTCAAATCGCTGAACGTAACGGCTTAATTTATGAATTAGGCAACTTTGCATTACGAAATGCGATTCAACAAACAAGTGAATGGGTTGCCCATTGTCCTGCGTTTATTACTGCGGTTAATGTCTCAGCCGTTCAATTAAAAGACCCTTATTTAGTCGAACACATTGAACAACTGCTGAATGTATACCAATTATCACCCCGTAATCTGGAATTAGAAGTCACCGAAAGCAGTTTAATTGCAGATGAAGATTTAGCTATCACGACCTTAAATCGATTGCATGATCTTGGCGTTTCCATTGCGCTCGATGATTTCGGTACCGGTTATGCGTCATTCCAATACTTAAAAAAATACCCATTTGATACCTTAAAGATTGATAAAAGCTTCATTACCAACATTACCTATAGTACTGAAGATCAAAACATCGTTTGTGCGATGATAAATATTGCTAAAAAACTGCACTTAAACGTTGTTGTTGAAGGTATAGAAACCCGAGAACAAGAACAATTTATCCTCAAAGAAGAAGCCGATTTAGTTCAAGGCTACCTCTACGCTAAACCAATGACCGCTGAGAAATTTGAAATGGGTTTATTCAATCAGTTATCCCTTGGAACCCCCTATTTCAAATTTATATAATAGTATTAATCGTCTTCGCAGACAAGAATGGTCAACAACGCCATGACCAAAAACAAGAATTAACTACCATGTCAGAGTTTGATGTATCTGTTGGTAGTTTCTAAACTCATCAATAATCTGTTATTCTTGCCGAAAATATTGCACAGTAAAAATGAAGTCAGCATGAATATTCAAAAAATAGAACAAGAAGTACAACAATGGTTAGAAGATGTCGTTATCGGCCTAAATCTTTGCCCTTTTGCCGCGAAACCAAATCGCAATAAACAAATCAAAATCTTTGTTTCTGAAGCGACAACGGAAGAAGTTTTGCTTGAAGACGTACTTCAAGAGTTAATGAATTTAAATTCTAAAACAGCAGAAGAGCTAGAGACCACCTTAGTTGCTATTCCAAACATGCTGCAAGATTTCATGGATTACAATTTCTTCTTAGATTGGGTTGATGCGCTACTCAAACAACAAGACTGGGAAGGCACTTATCAAATTGCGACTTTCCATCCTGATTATTGCTTTGGCGGTGCTGCACCAGAAGATGATGAGAATTTAACGAACCGTTCTCCTTATCCTGTCCTTCATCTTATTCGTGAAGAAAGCATGGAAAAAGTGTTAAAACACTATCCAAATCCTGAAGCTATCCCAGACACAAACATTGCTCGTGTTGAGGCTCTTAGCCCTGAAGAGCGTCGTAAGTTATTCCCTTACTTGTTTGTATAAGCTACGCTAATTCTATAACCAGATTTGATTGGAGAGATCCCGATGAAACGTATTGTTTTATATGTGGCAGACAAATGCCCACATTGTAAAGACGCACAACGCTACCTTGACTCTAAAAAAATTGCTTATCGATTAACCAATGCGAAAATGCAAAGAGGACGTAAGGAATTACAAGCCATGGGCGCTCGTTCTATCCCTGTTCTTAAAATTGGTGATCAAGTGATGGTTGGTTGGAATCAGAAGAATTTCGATAAGATGTATAACAGTTAATTTTATCCAAATATAAAGCACAGATTACAGCTCTAATCTGTGCTTATTTTTCATAAATACCGCTATCTTAATTTAAGTTTTCTTTTAAAAAATCCAGAAAAACTCTAATTTTAGGCGAAATAAGTTCCCGTCTTAAAAAAATCGCATAAACAGCGGTATCCTTTCCATATGGACAAAAATGATGGTCTCGCATGACTTGAACAAGATCCCCGTTTTCTAATTCATTTTTCACAGCCCAATGCGGAATTAAAGCTAGCCCTCCATGGTTTAAAACCAGTTGCTTTTGTCCGTTCACAGTATTAACTTCTATTGAATTTTCGATTTCAATTTTTTCTAATTTTTCGCCTTTTAAAAACCAATTACCCCAGCCTGCATAACCGTATTTAATACAAAGATAATTAACCAAGTCATCTATAGCTAAAGGGGTTCCATTTTCTTTTAAATACATAGGGCTTGCGCATAATATAAAGTCATTAGTAGCCAATTGAGTTGCGATCATTGAAGAATCCGTTAAATTTCCACTTCGAATTACGACATCTGTATTTTCTTCAATTAAATCAACTATTCTTTCTGTTATCTCAACTCTTAAATCGACATCAGGATACGCGGCTTTAAATTTAGGCAGTAAAGGGATAATCACCGCTTCACCAAACCCTACAGTGACACTAAGATTAAGCATACCACTTGGTACTTGTTGCAAATCATTAATCACACGCTTGGCTTCATCAAGATCTAAAATAATTTGCTTAGAGTAACTATAGAAGCGATGCCCAGCTTCTGTCAGAGCAATATTGCGGCTATTTCTATTTATAAGCCGGACCCCAAGATCATTCTCTAATACTGCAAGTTGTCGAGAAATAGAAGAAGGTTGTACATCAAATATACGACTTGTCTCTGACATATTTCCCGTTTCAACAATGGTATTAAAATACTGCAAACGTTTGATCATTTTTCACCTTACTTAATGCATTTTTCCATTAAAAGCGATAAGTGATCCGCTTAAATTTGTTTTCGATGGTTGAGTCAATTCAATCATTAGTTCTGCCATCTCACTCGGATCAACCCATGTAGAGTAATCTGCGTCAGGCATCGCGATTCGATTTACTTCTGTGTTAATAATAGTAGGAAGAATAGCATTTATTTTAATATTAGAAGCTACACCTTCTGCTGCCATACTTTCAACAAGGCCATTCAAAGCAAGTTTAGACGCCATGTAAGGACCGAAACCTGCAGGAATGTTACGGATGGTGTCACGAGCTGAAACGAACATAATAGATCCACCACCACTTTTCTCCATTGCATTGAAAATTTCACGACCAAATACAAAAGCGGTTGTAAAGTTAGCATTGAATAATAAATCCACTTCTTTAACATCAATGTCTTTCCAATGCCTCCAAGTATAAATACCTGTGCAATGATAATGAACTTCAATCTTTCCTAAAATACCGGTAGCTTCTGTAACAAGTTGCTTACTCTCTTCTTCATCTGACAAGTCACCAAGAAGAACAGTTATTTTATCACCATATTTCTCTTCCATTTCTTTCGCACGCTCTTCATCACCTTTACGTCCAAAGGCGACAATGCTAGTCCCTGATGCAATTAGGTTGTTAATTATAATTTTAGCTGTCACAGAAAAACATGAAGCAACTGTCGCTGTCTTAATCGTATTCATTCTTAACCTTTAATTTTGTATGTAATTTAGGGTTTAAAGAATAATCCTTGTCATAAAAGATTAAAATATAGCAAAGAACAAAGCATGATTGCTTAAAAGACAACGATCAGATAAAGGCTAAGCTTTATGTTAATTTAAATTAGAAGAATTTCGATAAGATGTATAACCGTTAATAATAAAAATGGAGCCTAATTGGCTCCATTTTTATGGCTCTCACGATAAGATAAGCACATCCATTAGCCGAATATTTTACTCCAAATACTCGGATTACGTTTTTTGTGATATTCAGATCGTAAGTCATCAACTTGATTTAATGTGTCTTTTGCTTGTTCTAGGTTTCCTGCGGCAAGTTCGGATTTGACACGATCAACAGAAACAGACAATTTGTTAAACCCTTCTTGATATAACTCTTGTTTTTCTGGTGAGAAGTTCTCTTGTTTCAAGTAATCAATTAACGCATCTAATCGCATTACTGATTGAGTCATTTCATCAATTGAACTCGCATCTTCACTTTGCTTAAATGCCAGCATCATGTCTTTCATCGCTGCTTTAGTATCAACAGGCGTGGTTATCAATGTTGGTTTGGCACCAATAATCTCTGTTGATTCAGTCGTAATATTTGCAGCAACACCAGCAGAAAAAGTCAGGGCTAGCGTTAAAAATAGAGTTCTCATAGTAATCCTTTAAATAAACGAGACACGCAGTGTAATGTATTGCTTCTCATACTCACAGGATTAATATGTTTCAATCAATATTGATTAATTTTTATCAGTCATGATGACATCATTGACATAAATAATGTAATTGTCTTCTTTATTGACTTCACCTTTAATTGTCACTTTATCACTTGGTTTTACTTGTAAACCTGACAATTTATCACTATCAATTTTTACATTTAATGAACCGGTATTGTCTTTAAACAAATACACTTCTTTTCCTAAAGGTTCAACTAAGTAGCCAGTTAATAGAATCGGAGTATCATCAATAACTGCATTCGCATTTAATACCGATTCAACCGTGTTGATTCCATATACAGGCTGTGAAAATTCATCCTGATAATTAGCATCGTGATCGTTAGCCAATGCAAGGGTAGACGTACACGCTAATATAAGTGAAAATAAAAGAGTTCTCTTTTTCATAATAATACCTTAAATGTTGTTATGTAAAAAATAGTGTAGACTACTATTAACATTTATAACTCCATTTTATTATTTCATTCCTAATGAGTCATAAATACAGAGCAGTCTTTATGATATATCTATTTTTTGAGATTACTCTTAGTTTAAAATGATATCAACTATTACTTTATCTTTAATTCACTGAATTTTAAACACGATAAATCCTCATTTAAATTAACGTAGTTAATAACAATACGGCTAAAAATTATGTTTATATACGTCTCAGAAAACATTCTTGCAACCTTACCCTCTTTAGATTTAACCATCTGATATACAAACGATCCATGTCCTAAACATCAACGATAATTTATATTTTAATTTTGAAATTTAAGGCGTAGAGTCATACGTAATATTTTTATCGAGGACAACATAATCACACCAAAAGATAAATGGCTATTGGATCATATGCTAGAACTAGAAGGCAAAGATCTAACTAAGCTCACCAAGCAAGAAAAAGAAGTATTTGATGCATTCGAAGCAAGATCTCATGAATTTGGATTAACGATTGAAATTGCCACTGAAGCGCCTATTGGTGATATTGAACAAGGTACATCACCTTATACCATTAACCAAATGAGACACCACTTTCCAAACCAAATAATTATTAAACGAGCTTTAGATTAAGAGTTAATATAATTTAATCGCTATCTCGTTGTTATTAATTTATATGGATTAATAACATCAGTGCAAATATACGATAAAGAAAGAAGATTATGTTATCTTGAAATCTTCTTCCTTCATCGTATGATTATCACTTCATTAATCGAGGATTACTTTAACGGCTTCAATAACTGCTTAATCACACTAGCCAAACTCATAAATACAATCATCATGGCGAGTAATGGCAGCACAATCCACATGCCTATGTGCAATGTTGGCTCCAGTTTAAAGCCCCACTTCACTAAGCTAAAGACAATCGCCTCAGCACCCATCACAGCAACAAAACCTGCGGCTAATGCCATTACGCCGTATTCACTCCATAACGTCTGACTAATGCGCTGACGGCTTGCCCCAAGCGTTCGATAAAGGGTGATTTCACGTTGGCGCTGATACAAACTCAAACGAAGCAAAGTGAATATCAATAACACGCCACTCACCACACCTAAACCGGCTAATACACTTAACGACCACGTAATTTGCGCGAGCATGGCTTGGATCTTTCCACCCATGGTTCTAAAATCCAATAAACTCACGGTTGGGTAATCACGAGCCAGTTGATTCAATAACGTATTTTCATTGTCATCTACTTTAAAGCTCACCAACCAAGTGGCTGGTAAATCGGCAATCACATCCGGCGTGAAGATAAAATAGAAGTTCGGTTTCATGCTCTGCCAATCCACCACTCGAATTGAATTAACCACCGCAGAGAAAGGCTGACTATTCACTGAGAAACTTAACGTATCTCCAATTTGAATATTCAAGTCATTGGCAACATCTTGCTCTACAGAAACCCCATTAGAACTCGTCCATTCTCCCGCTGTCACTTCATTATGAATGGGTAACGCATCACGCCACGTAAAGTTTATCTCACGTCGTAATGCTTCAGAGCCTTGCCCTTCCCCTTTCATTTTCTCTTTGGTACTTTCGCCGTTAATGTCAGTAAGACGACCACGAACAATTGGGTAGCCTTCTGAGCGATCTAACTTTTCATTATCTAATTTTTGCAAATACTCTTGTTGTTCATAAGGCGCAATGTTCATCGCAAATACGTTTGGCGCATCTGGCGGAAGCGTTTGTTGCCAGTCACCCAATAAATCGGTTCTTACTAACCAAATCACCGCAACTAGCATCAACGAGCCAGACAACGCAGCCAATTGCATCATGCTATTTTTTGGCGAACGCTTAATACGACTAAGCGCCAATGTCATGGCAGGGCCCCACTTAAAGCGACCAAATAAATACACTAAACCATAGCTAATGCCAGCAAGTAAGATAAACAACACCACTAAACCGACAGAGACCATCCAGACTAAACGGTTAGTGCCATACATCAATAAAAAGGCAACGATTGGAACAGCAACAAGCCATAAACCCTTTTTAGAACGATTGGTTGTTTGAGATTGAAGAACCGCAATCGCAGGGGTATCTAATAAACGTAATAAAGGGATACCCAATGCAGGTAAACCAATAAATAACGCGACCACAGAGCCAAATACAAATGGTTGCCAACCGTAGCTTGGTAGGTTCTCAGGTAAGATCCCCGTCAATGGAATACGTAATAATAATTCTAAGCCAAGACCAATTAATGAGCCAGCCACCACACCAGTAAAGAACATCAACCCCACTTGGCTTAGCAACCAACGTTTCAACCATTGTTTACTTGCGCCCATGCTTTTTAACATGGCAACGGTATTGGCACGACTGGTCGCGTAATGCTGACACGTTAACACCAAAGTGACCGATGCCATTAATATCACCATCAAGATAGTCAGCGATAAATACTGCTTGGCTTTTTGCATTAAATCGGCGGTTCGACCTTGAGTTTCTTCACTTATCCACCGTTCTCCTGCCTCTAATTCATAATCACTTTGCAATAAAGAAATCGCACTGTCGTCCCCTTTAAATAGCGTTCGATATTTCACACGACTCCCAAGTTGAATCGCGCCGGTTTTGTCTAAATCAGATTGATGAATAAACACACTTGGCATGGTTCTGAATGGGTTAAACGCTAACTCAGGTTCAGATTCAATCACGCCACTTATCGGCAATTCTGCATCCCCAACAGCAATCACGTCTCCAATTTTTAGATCCAACAATGACAACAGACGATCCGCTATCCATACCTCGCCGGGTTGTACCTTTGTGTGCGTTTGGTGATTGTCTCCCTTTAATAAAAGCTCACCGCGAAGTGGGTAATTACTTTCAACGGCCTTTACACTGACCAATTGCATTCCTGTATCACTGAATGCCATGGTTTGAAAGCGCACTTGAGAAGATAAAACTAAATGTTGGTCATGCGCTTGTTGCAAAATAAATTCGGGGGTTGGGTTAGCCGAGCTGAATACTAAATCAGCCGCCATCATAGAACGACCTTGTTCTGTCATGACTTTTTCGACACGAATAGCCAAGGCTGACAAGGCAACCACACACGCCACAATTAAGGTTAACACCGCCATCACCGGCCATAACTGACCTTGCCATATCTCACGCCAACTCCAGCGTAACACCATTTTATTGCCTGATTTTTTTCCTTGCTGCGACGCTTGATTTATTCCCATTACGACACTTCCTTAATGCAACCTGCATTAATCGTTAATGTTCGGTCACATCGTTCTGCAAGTTTAGAGTCATGCGTGATTAGGACTAATGTTGTACCGTGTTTCTGGTTCATATCAAACAACAACTCAATGACATTCTCAGCCGTTTGTTGATCTAGGTTTCCTGTTGGTTCATCAGCAAATAAAATACGAGGCTGAGTCATAAACGCACGAGCCAATGCTACACGTTGCTGCTCACCGCCAGACAGCTGAGAAGGCAAATGGGTTTCACGACCGGATAACCCGACAGATTCTAATAGCTGTTTTGCTTTAATAATATCTTCCCCTTCACCGCGTAAAATCGCAGGTAACGTGACATTTTCAAGGGCGGTTAACGAAGGGATAAGTAAAAAACTTTGAAAAACAAAACCAATGGATTCACTGCGAATTTTCGCACGTTCTTCATCGTCTAACGTTGATAGCTTTTGGCCTAATAATTCAATTTCACCAGAGCTTGGGACATCAAGCCCAGCCAATAAGGTCATTAATGTCGATTTTCCTGCCCCTGAGGTGCCCACGATGGCAATACTTTGGCCAGAAAGGACATCAAAGGAAATGTCATTTAAAATAGTCAGTTCGGTCTCATTCGAAATAACGGATTTACTCACGCCGTTAACAGTAATTGCTGATGTCATATTCATATCCTTTGAGTCTATTTTTATTATTTGAATGCTATGTTTGCATTGTATACCTAAGCACTCGACCGTGAGCAAACTCATTTACACTTCTTTAACCAAATGTTACTAAATTCTTTTTCTTTGCTTTACGCTTAAATAAAGGTTGCAAAGTGTCGCTAACTTTTTCATTGTTACCTCAATCCACCTTCATTATTTCAAGGATGACCATGCGCCGTTTTTTTACGTTCTCTTTCTTACTTATATCCAGCGTTTTGCTGCCTTTTAAAAACGCCTATAGCCAAACGTTATTGATTTTAGGCGACAGCTTGAGCGCCGGTTATAATATGCCGATTGAGCAAAGTTGGCCTTCATTATTACCAACACAATTAGCCACTTTAAATAAAGACACGACGGTAATTAATGGCAGTATCTCTGGCGATACGACGGGCAATGGATTAGATCGACTTCCCGCGTTATTAACGCAACATAGCCCTGATATCGTATTAATTGAATTAGGTGCAAACGATGGCTTACGTGGTTTTCCGCCACAAAAAATTAATTCAAATCTAGAGCAATTAATTAAACTGATTAACGCCTCAAATGCCCAACCGTTATTAATGCAAATCCAAGTACCGCCTAACTATGGTAAACGTTATAGCCAAGCGTTTGGTTCACTTTATCCTAAGATCAGTGAAAAACATGACATTCCTTTGGTTCCTTTTTTCTTAGAGCATGTCATCATTAAGCCAGAGTGGATAATGAAAGACGGCTTACACCCAACGCCAGAGGCTCAACCTTGGATTGCTGAATTCATGGCAAAAGAATTATCCCCTTACTTATAAGCAATAAAATAAAAAGTAACAGTTTTAGAATCTACGGAGAAAGTATTAATGGAACAGATCAATGTTAGCTTCATTGGCTTAGGCGTAATGGGCTACCCAATGGCTCGCCATCTAAAAAATGCAGGTTTCTCAACCACGGTTTATAACCGCACTGAAGCAAAAGCAAAACAGTGGGCAGAAGACTATCAAGGACAATCAGCAGCGACCCCACGAGAAGCCTCTCAAGGCTCAGACATCGTTTTTGTTTGTGTCGGTAATGATGGCGATGTTCGCAGTGTCATTTATGGCGAAGATGGCGTATTAGCAGGCTTAAAACTGGGCGCTATTTTAGTCGATAACACCACAACCTCTGCAACGCTAGCGGTTGAATTAGCCAAAGCCTGCGAAGCACAAGGCAATACGTTTATTGATGCTCCCGTTTCTGGTGGCCAAGCTGGCGCTGAAAACGGAGCATTAACGGTAATGTGTGGGGGAGATGAACATACCTTCGCTACCGCAAAACCTGTGATCCAAAGCTTTGCAAAATCAGTGACGTTACTGGGTAAAAATGGCCAAGGTCAACGTTGTAAGATGGCAAACCAAATCTGTATTGCTGGCGTATTGAAAGGGTTAAGTGAAGCCCTTATTCTTGCCGAAAAAGCCAATTTAGATATCGATTTAGTGGTTGATACTCTGAAACACGGCGCGGCAGGTTCATGGCAGATGGAAAATCGCGCAAGCACAATGGCACAAGATAAATTCGATTTTGGTTTTGCGATTGATTGGATGAGAAAAGATTTAGGCATTTGCTTAGATGAAGCAAAGACACACGGTATTTCACTCCCACTAACAGAAGAAGTAGATAAAGAATACCAAGGGTTACAAGAGCAAGGGTTAGGCCGAATGGATACCTCTGTATTAATCAAAGCGATTAAAGAAAGAGTATAACTTTACGTCCTATCTCTGATGTTCACTAAGAGACAAACAATAAAAAGGAGATCTCATGATCTAATGCCGTTCACTTAAGGGTGAATGGCATTCTTGTTTCTGGCATATCGTTGAGGTCTTGGTTTTACCATTCGAGGGAATGTTCTTTCCCTTCGCCTATCAAGTATTAAGCTTTCAGCCATCTGGTGGAAGCCTTTTAATTGTCGAGGGATCGCTCCTGGCGTTGAGTATGGTAAACCAACTAATAATGCAGATACATGAGCAAGTGTCCCATTAAAACTCAATTGATAAGGGAGATAATTTCCTTTTAAATTAAAGCAAAGCTCTACCATTTGGTAGCGAATTAAATTATAAGTCAACAAGATACCCCATAGTTCTTGTTTCACTAATTCAGGCAGACGGCTTCGTAGTGTTAAGCGATTTCCTAACATGTATTGTTTCTGCTCTCGGTAACCCAATTCTATTTCCCAACGATGCTCATAAAGACCGACTATATCTTTCAATGGGTAACGTAATGGGTCAATCATTGACGTCAGAACTTGATAATCTTTTCCTTTAATTTTTCGAGTCACGAGACGAGCAGTCATCGTTTCAGGTAAATTAGAAAACAGTTTTCTTGCTCTTGGGTTACTCCGAAGAATAACAAGTTTGTCATTACGACCTAGCGATCGAATTATTTCATATTGAGTATTTTTTTTAAGGGGAATAAGCCAGTGACGCTCTGAGCCTGTCATCTGCCATTTATGTAGTAATCCTAATGAATAGAACCCCTTATCGAACATAGTTACGCTATGGTCAGGTGTACTATCTATTAACTTCTCTGCCAATATCATTTCATTTGTATTGTAATTATCGAAAGCGCTCGCTGTAATAAGATGACTGCTTAGCTCCATTTGGCAAACCATTCTTACCTGTGGATATTGAGTTCCTTTTTGGCGAGAAAAAGCCTCTTCATTTTTCTGGTTATCAGGTGCTCTCCATACAACACCATCAACGCCTAAGAGAGTTAGTCCATTCCATTTAGGAAGATTAGCACTCTTAAGCCAGGAACTTGTCATTCGCTCAAAGACTGCTTTCATTGCTGCTTCACCTAGATTTTTTCGGCGCTGAGTAAGGGCACTAGGAGCGACAAAAGCTTTACCTGTACGGTCTACAATATCAAGCTGATTAACTAAATCCTTCATGGATTTATTGTTATAGATAGCCATACCAACAAGTAACCATACCATTGATTCAAGAGTAAGCTTTCGCTTCCTCATCGTCACCGTATCAGTGAGAGAATAAGCCTCATCAATCAGATGGATTGGAAGTAAATCAGCGAGAGTCTCTACGTTGCTAGGTTTCCAGTCATTGATTATGTTTAGAGCTTGAGAAACATCCATAAAAAAATCCAAGTGCATAAAATACACTTGGATTTTGACATCTAAAAAGGATCGGTCAACCGATCATATTTACCTTAAATGATCGGCATTAGATCTCATGATCTCCTTTTTTTATATCGAATAGTTAAAGCAAGTGTGTTACTTATACTTTAAAACGAGACAATGATTGTTGAAGTGTTGACGCCAATTGCGCTAATTCAACACTTGATTGCGCGGTTTGGTCAGCACCTAGTGCCACTTCACTTGCAGACAAACTCATGCTTTGAATGTTACGACCAAGCTCTTCGGTTACCGAATCTTGTTCACTACATGCACTTGCAATTTGAATACCCGTATCAGCAACTTTCATCATGGTTTCTTCAATCATTTGAATTGATTGACCCGTTTGAACACTTTGCTCTACACAGATACGAATTTTAGAACAGCTTTGATCCGTTGCGATCTTCG
The DNA here is from genome assembly GCF_000196495.1 of Aliivibrio salmonicida LFI1238. NCBI lineage: Bacteria > Pseudomonadati > Pseudomonadota > Gammaproteobacteria > Vibrionales > Vibrionaceae > Aliivibrio > Aliivibrio salmonicida. The sequence continues at coordinate 314,799 of NC_011313.1, read as the reverse complement.
CGTGAGCAGCACTTGCTTGTAGCTTCTCAATGATATCGACAATTTCACTGGTTGATGCTTGAGTACGACCTGCAAGAGAACGAACTTCATCTGCAACAACAGCAAAACCACGCCCTTGTTCACCCGCACGCGCGGCTTCAATTGCGGCGTTTAATGCCAATAGGTTCGTTTGATCGGCAATTCCACGGATCACTTCAACCACAACACTGATGTTGTTTGATTCACGCTCTAACTCTTCAACCAATTCACCGGCTTGTTCAATATCACGAGATACAATTTGAATCTGCTCGATATTTGATTGAACGTCTTGGTTACCTTGTTTTGCTTCTTCCGATGCTTCTAATGCTGATGTAGACGCCGTTTCTGTGTTATTTGCCACTTCTGCAACCGTCGCTTTCATCTGCTCCATAGCAGCCGCTACCGTTGTAATATCAGATTGTTGTTGTTGCATGCCACGAGACGATTGCTCTGAAATCGCACTCATTTCTTCTACTGCTGCAGAAAGCTGAGTTACCGCAGAAATAGTGTCTTCAATAAGTATGCGTAACTGGTTTTGCATTTCAATATTCGTATCGGCTAATGCACCCAGTTCATCATTTCCAATTTCATCACGTTGAAGTTGGAATGTTAAATCACCAGAAGCAATTGCTTTTGATTGCTCTACAACAAGGTTCAATGGACGACAGATTTGACGAGCCAAGAAGAACGTAATAAAAATCATGAAGGCGATTAGTGCAGAGAAAGAGACTTTTGTAATTGTAGATACATTCGCAATACTTCCCATCATAGATACGCGGTTATCTGTAACAAACGTTAAGTTTAATTTCAATAATCCGTCCATTGCAACACCAACATCTTGAAACTCTTTGAATGAACCTAGTAAGCTCTTCTGTGCTTCCGCTCTGTTATCTGCACTGACTTGGGCAAGGAAAGGTTCAAGTGGAGCCATATAAGCTTTCCAGCTGTTGTTCACGCGGTCAAAAACTCTTTGTTCACCATCGCTAACAACCGTTGCGCCATACGCCGCAATTAATTTCTCAACATTTCTCTCTTGTTCTTTTAGAGAAGTAATCAGTCCCGGAAGTAGATTTTTAGGGTAGGTTAGTGCTGCGTATTGATTTCGACGTAGCGTGTTCATTTCAAAATTAATATCTTCAACCGAAAGTAAACTTGGTACCGTAGAGTCCGTAAAATTTACTACCGTATCTTCTACGTTTTACAATTCTTGTAACAAGAAAATAGCAAACGCTATCATCACTAAACCAATTGCTGAAAATACAACGGCAATTTTGGTTCTTACTGCTAAATTTTTGTAACTCATGATGTTTTACAACCTTAAATAATGTTAATAACTCATCCATGAGTGCGTACGCCGAATTAATGTTTCTTGTAATTATGTTTATCGGCAGGATCGCGATAAAATAAAAATGACCAAAAGTCATATATTTTAACACCACTTAAAATGTTAATAATTACGATAGAATGTGAGGTAAATGGCAGTACATTTCATTACTTACATTTAAAGCGTAAAAAAAGTGGCTATTGAATTACTTATTATCGCAATTCAATAGCCACTTAATTTATAACATTGTTAAATCAGTCTTTAACGGGTTCAATCGTCAAAATAATACCGTCAACAGACACGACACAAACCATGGTTCCCTTTGAAATATTTTCAAAACTTTTTGCCGACCATGTCGTATCGCCTAGCTTAATTCGACAATTCCCGGCAAGCACATCGTCATCTAAACGTGTTATTTGTCCCAATAATTGTTTGTCTTTTTGATTCAACTGCCGCGTAGAGTCCGATTTAATGTCTTTTTTATGTTGATAACGCCACCATAACCACGTTGAAAACAGTGAAAAAACAGAAAAACTAACCCATTGTAACTGCCAACTCATTGGAATAAATGAATATAAAATACCAACCGTTACCGCAGATAAACCAATCCAAAGAAAGTAACCCGCCGTTCCTAGCAACTCACCAGCAAGCAGTAATAACCCTAACGTTAACCAATGCCAATGATTCATTTGTTCAAAAAATTCCATCATGAACTCCTATTTAGGACCCTCTTTGTCCACTTTAAACATCTCAGCAATACCCGCAATTGAGCCCATTAAACCTGACGCCTCTAAAGGCAGCATAATGATCTTACTGTTCTCAGCTTGCCCTATTGATTTTAGCGCCTCGGTGTATCCTTGAGCAATGAAGTAATTCACAGCTTGCATATCACCTTGAGAAATTGCCTCTGATACCATTCTTGTTGCATTAGCTTCGGCTTCTGCTGCACGCTCACGCGCTTCGGCTTGTAGAATAGCGGCTTGTTTGTCACCTTCGGCTTTTAAGATCTCACCTTGCTTGTGTCCTTCTGCTTTTAAAATCTCGGCTTGACGTTTACCTTCAGCTTCTAGTACATCGGCACGCTTATGACGCTCGGCCTTCATTTGTGCATTCATTGCCGCCGTAAGATCCGCTGGTGGCTGAACATCTTTAATTTCGATACGAGTAACTTTGACACCCCAAGGGTTTGTTGCTGCATCAACAATGGCTAATAGTTTCACGTTAATCATGTCTCGTTGGCTTAGCATTTCATCTAATTCCATCGAACCTAGAACAGTACGCATATTGGTTAATGTTAGATTACGAATTGCGTGTTGCAAATCGCTCACTTCATAAGCCGCTTTTGCTGCATCGACGACTTGAACAAAACACACCGCATCAATAGTAACGTTTGCATTGTCTTTTGAGATCACTTCTTGAGCTGGAATATCAAGAACTTGCTCCATCATATTGATTCGTTGCCCAACGTTATCAATAAATGGGATGATTAAATTTAGGCCCGGTTGTAATGTTTGCGTGTATCGACCAAATCGCTCTACTGTCCAATTGTGGCCTTGAGGTACGGTTTTTACACCAAGTGCGATTAATACCAGAACTACAAAAACCAGTACACCAATGGTTATTAACGTGTCATATGCCATTATTTTCTTCCCTTTTTAATTGATAATTTTCTAAATATATCTATGTTTTATAAATAAAAATGGTTATTTTCAATCATACCTAATTATTAACATAAATGTATGGATGCACTAGGCAGTTATTAAATAAAAAATAAGACTACTTCACCGAAATAGTCTTATTGATATTTGTATAACGTTAATAACCGTTAAATATTAATATTTAACTTGGTAATTCAGCGTATAAGTACGTCCTCTGCCTTTATAATCATAAGCCGCTGCATCGTAGTGACTAGAATATAAAATTTGAGCACGTTGTCCCCATGCCGTTGTATAGTCATTATTTAGTAAGTTTTGAATACCAAATCCAAGACTACCCACGGGTAACTCATAACTGCCGACTAAATCTAATACCGTGTAGCCAGACAATTTATTGTCTTTTGCATCTTCATAATCAAACATCGTTTGGCTTTGTACTTTAAGAGCAAGATCTGATTCATACCAACCAATCCACGAATTGGCTTTTGATGTACTTGCCTCACCTGCGCTCAAATCATCCCACTTACCATCTGTTTGTAATTCAGAAATAACATAATGACCTGACGCACCCACTTGAAGATTATCCATTACCCAATAAGACACCAACGCTTCTGCCCCGTATACGCGTTTCTTATTATCGACATCTTCAATTAATAACGTATTTTTATTGTATTTAACCGACTTGTCCGATTGAGAATAATACGCGGCAGTTTGGAAACTCAACGCATCTTGCTCAGTTCTAAATCCAATTTCATAGCTGTTGGTTTTTATCCCTGACATCTTAGAATCAGATACGTTAATACTGTCTTGAAGCGCATAATGCCCATTCGCATCTGCGGCGCCATAACTGCCTTGACCGTAATACTTTGCCGGATCAGCAAGATCGAAGCCTTGAGAGAAATTCGCCCATACTTGTGAATCAGAAGTCAGTTTATAAATGGTACCAAGATTAAATAAACCCACAGAATAACTGGTTTCTCCACCCGGAACCGCATCAGCCGATGATCCTTTACCTGCTGCAATTTTCTTTTGAATTTTATAATCAACAAAATCATCGACTTTATTATTCATGTGTTGATAGCGGTAACCCCCCTCAATAGACCAATCGTCTGTGATATTGAAATCCGCTTGAATAAAACCAGCAACAGAACCAACCTCAACCCCGGGGTAACGACCAACTTCAGCGTACGTTTTATTCACTAAGTTACCCGAATTATTTGCGATTGTTGGATCAAATAAGGCCTGATTACTGTCAAACTTATCCATATAAGCATCTACACCATAAACCAAGTTCACTTTACCAAACGACTTGGCTAGAGCGGTTTTTAACGAGAATACGTCCGTCGTTTGTTGTGATGCACCTTGGTAATACGGGGTATAAGTTTGATCTTCTTTACGATACGACGCTTCTACCATTAGTTGCTGACCCAAAAACGCAGAATCATTATAAGCCGCACTTAACATGATCCGTTCTGTACCGTGCTGACGATCAGATTCAAACCCTTTTCTTACATCAACAAAATCACCATTCACAATATATAAACCATAAGGAGAGTCTTGTTGGCTGTCATAGTATTGCGCTAAGAAGTTAATGTTCTTGGTGTCTGATATCGTTACACCAACCGTACTTTGCAAATCGATAGTTTTGTTATATTGCAGAGAACCTTGGGATATATCAGGCGTAATAATGTCGCCATCTGCATCAAAATAACCTTGAGTTTCGGTATAAACAGCAGAAACACGAGCGGATACATTGTCACTTCCTCCAGAAACAGATTGTGCAACTTTATAATCAAAGTCATCGCCCCCATTCAATCCTGAAGAGCCACCAACGTAACTTTCAAATTGCAACTCATCACTGTCTGCTTTCTTGGTAATAATATTAATGACCCCTCCCGTCGCCCCAGCACCGTAAATAGATGTTGAACCAGAAAGAACCTCAATTCGTTCGATATTAAATGGGTCTATCGAATCCAATTGACGGCTAATAGGACGAGAGGATTGAAGCGATACCCCATCAATCATCACCAACATCGCACGGCCACGTAAATTTTGACCATAATTCGTTCTTGCGCCACTGCTCACATCCAAAGATGGAATGGTCGCAGATAAGATCTCGCCTAATGTTTTACCGCCACGGTATTCCTGTTCGATTTGCTCTGAATCCACAAACCAAACCGTTCCTGGAATTTCACTGATCGCCTTTGGTGTACGGCTCGACACCACCACCATGGTTTCTTCTGTTGAAGAATAGTCCTCAGCTTGAGCCGATAACGTAACAAACGTCGTTGCTGATGCCACTGCGATAGCAACCAATGTGAGCGGATAATTCCCTTTTTTAGCGTTCATTTCTGTTCTCTTTTTTATATTTACAGTGCACTTAAATAAATACGAATGATAAAAATCCGTATTCAACTATTTATTTTTGATAAAAAAACACTCGGTTTAATGACTCAGCTACACTTCAACAAGATCATTAATAGTCGATGCTGAAAGCCATTCAATCATTCCTTCACCCGATCGAATGTCGTATAACTCTTCTTCTGATAATCGATTAATAATACTGGCACTTCGCCACGCCATTAAACTGAGTTGAGGCTCTGCAATACCATGACTGTGCATACCGGCATTCACAGCAAATATTTTATTTGTGTTACTGCCTTTCCATTTCAATTCAAAATCAGGAGTCAATTGATAACGACCTTGATCATCTAACTCTAATAAAGGAAGAATTGAATTCAAACATGCAGGGTAAGGCGATTTAAACCCAGTCGCTAAAATCACAATATCGGCTTGATGAACTTCGGCTTGTTGGCTTAAGGCATTATGTATATTTAATGAAAATCCAGACGCGATTTGCTGTAATTCATTCATCGTACGGTGAGGCAATAAACGCACCCATTTGTCTTCTTTCATCACATCAAAACGATGGTACAACTCACGATAAATATCGAGTAACGCCAATTGCGTAATGCCATCGGATGTTAATTTTTGAGCCGTAATTTCAGAATGCTTCACTTGCGGGTTCAATTGCACAAAGGCGTTAACATAATCAGGCGTAAAGAACTCATTGGTGAATGACGCTTCATCTAATGGTTGAAAATTAGAACGACGTGATACCCAATCTAGTGACGATACTTTTCCCCATTTTTCACGTAACACATTTAAAAATATATCCGCACCACTTTGACCGCCGCCTACAATCATGACCCGCTTACCGGTAAAATCGCGATCTCTTAATCCCATTTCAGCGGCATGAAATACCTTAGGCCCAATATGAGGAATAGCACATTCAGGCACAAAAGGAACTTTGCCTGTGCCTATACACAAATTCTTAGCTTCATAGGCTCCGTTTGTGGTTTGTATCTCAAACGCATCCCCATTAAATTCAATATTTTCCACCGTCGTAGAAAACTGAACATTACTCAGTTGTTGTGCAACCCAAGATAAATAATCTGAAAATTCATGACGACTAATACAACCTAATTCTGCCGATAAAAAACGATAAAACTTTTTGTTTTTAACCAAGTAAGACAGAAAGGAATACGGACTTTCAGGATAAACCGCACTGACTAAGTCTTTTAGATACATCGTTTGCATATTGGTGTTATCCAGTAATAAACCCGGATGCCACGCAAACGACGATCGGCTTTCAAAAAACGTCGCTTTAATTTGTGTTTTTGGTTCTAAAAGCGACGCAACACTCAGGTTAAAAGGACCAACGCCTATACCTGCCAAATCCAATTTGACGTTCATATTATTATTCTCCATTTAATATTATTGTTATTGATTAATAGCCAGGTATAACGGGTTATCGACTTTATCGTCCATATCTGGAAGCATACGAGAAGCGCTAGAATCCGTACTGTGTTTAAACTTGGCTAAATTAAGGCCGATACGTAAGATCCTTGGTTTAAACAGATCTAACCGTTCAAATCGGTCTTGGTAAGTAGTCACGCAAAAGTTATTGTGAATTTTTCGCCGTAATAATTTAATATGTTTTTGATGTTAATACTGAGGTCTTCAAACGTTTTGAACGCTTCACATGGTAACCATTCATATTTTACTTTCTTCCACAATATCTCAATGATATTGAGCTCTGGAGAGTACGGTGGTAGATAACAAACTAATACATCATTCATCAACCACTCATGCAATTTTTGTTTAAATTTTGCTGACCTATGAAAAGAGGCATTATCTAAGATAATAAAGCATGGCTTATCGTTTTTTCGTGCGTTGATAAAGTGCTCAAATGCATCAATTACTGTATCGGTAGTTACTCTTCCTTCCGTTGTTTGAAAACTCAATTTACCTTGTCTACTTAAGAAGCCAAGAACATTGAGCCGTTTGCTGTGTGAATGAGCAGGCCTTAGCGATTGAACACCGATAGGTCCCCAACAATAAGGAAGATTAGATTTCTGACTAAAGCCTGACTCATCAAAATAAAAGAGTTCACATTTATTCGTACGTTCCATTTCAATCAATGAATTCAATATATTACTGAAATTATTGAATTTCATATCGTCACGCTTTAACTTTAATGAGTGTCGGGCTCTTTTGTAACTGTAATCACTTTTTTTATATTTCGTTTAATAGTGTCTAAGCTGGATTTTTTACCTGTTTCTTCTTCAAGTATTGCTTGTGCTCGTTTAAGTTGATGTGGCTCTTCATCAACCAATGACTTCAAACGATATACTTCTGCTTCTGTGTAAATAGGTTTTCTACCTATACGAACAGCGTCATACAATCCGAGCATTCCACAGGCTTCCCAATGGTCTATCCATGACGATATGGTCTCAAATTTAGCGTCTAAAATATCAGTTAACGCTAAAATAGAGTAGCCTTTATCACTGAGAATAATCGCATGTGCTCGTATTCTTACTCTATTTTTTGGATGATTAGCGATCGCTTCTTTTAGGGTTATTTTTTCATTGTCTGTTAAAGGATTAACTGCTTTCATTATGATATAGACACTGACGTTAAAATACTCATTTTAATACCATATGGATATATGGATATATGGTAAAGGCGAAATCTTCATTCTCGAAAACTTATCATTAACTACTTATTCAGGGTTCGTTTGCATATACGCTTTTATACGTAATGCGAGTAACTGATAAAAATCCATTTCAGGTAGCCCTAGCTTTTCAACCAACGGCGAAATAAAACGCAACACGGTAACAAAATGCCCTGTTTGTAAGTCATGAATAATCAACTCTTCAGGCAATTTAACGGTCACATTTTTAACCATTTCATTGAGCGTTTCTTGCTCTGCAATATCACGGTCAACTAAACGCATATCTCCTTGAAAATCCTTTAACAAAATACGTTTAGGGTGTGAATCTTCCATTACTAACGTCACATTTTGTCCGTGAGCAATTAGCGACACCCCATATTTACAAAGCAAATGATAAAAAGGGATGACTACGGCATCAAATAACTTATTAAGCCACGCTTCTGTCGAAAGCCTTGAGGCGGCGATGTATTCAGAAATAAGAGGAACACCATCAACATCCGATTCCATGAGCGCTGCCATTAATATCGCCGTTTCACTTGTCGCAAGTTTAGATTGTGCGGACTCTCGCCATATCACACCTAATAATTCATGATAGCGATAAGGGGCATTGATTAAGGATTTATAATCGGCTTGAGCGACAAATCCAGCCGCCGGCTCTTGCAGTATTTCGGCATTTTTCTCGACAAATAACGGGTCTGTTTTGAATACAGAATCAAGCCAATCTGAGGCAATCGGCCCTGCTAATATATAACGCCCAGGAATACCTCGATAACATGAGGTATTCATAATGGTTAAGGGCAATTTAATGTCATAACTGTTCGGTCTTGTCATGTTGCTGAGTGTACGAATAGACAACTGAGGCAAGAACTCATCGCCAAACTCACCTAAATAAATAAGGGTTTTCTCCGCCATTTCTCGAACAAAAAGAATCGACAACTTCTGATGCCACTGCCAAGGGTGAACAGGCACAAAAGTATAGTCACTGATATCAAGATTAAAAGACGATAATACCGCCTCCATATTATGCAATTCATTGTCACTTACCGCAGAAAGAACCAACTGCTTCCAATCCACGTCTTCACTTGTCGCTTTCTCTAAAATAGAATGATGCACTGCAACCCAATTAAGTTGAAATGATCGATCTGCTTCTGGCGCATACAAAGCAAGATCATCACTCCCCCAACCTCGGCGACCTTTATTAAACGCAAATTTTGGGTGCCCATCAAAGAAAAGCTGTTGTTGTTCGCAAGACAAAAACGCCAGCTCTTTGGCTGACCAATTTTCTTTACGTAAGGCCAATTTGCAATCACCCAATAAAGTCGCGTTCAAATCTTCAAAATGCTCAGCTAACGCATCGTCGCTCATGCCAATCAAGCTCTGAACGTCACGCATAAATTGCGTCGCTAAAATATCAGAATCCAACCCATTTTCATCTTTACGAATTAATGAACTCGGTTCTATCACCACTTGTCCCCAAATATTGCGTTTACCTGAAAAATGGTAATGAATATTTTCGATCAGTGTTAATGACAAATCAGTAGGATTCTCTTCAATCTTAAACGCCTGCTCGTAGGCTAATTCACTGATTAGTTTCGCCACCATTTTACGGTTTGCACTTGACCAATGAGAATGCAATGCTATTTGATCCATTACCATTGCTCCGTAAAAAAGGCGTCTCGTTCAAGCATCATTAATGCCGAACGTTTATGAGGGAAATTAAATTCAAAACACTTGCGGTAACCCACCTCTTGAATACGAGTAAATAAGCGTTGATTATCCGCTCTTGGCTCTAATACGATTCGTTGAGTTCTCGCATCATCAATAAACAGATAATGGCTGATCGCTCTCATCCAACAGTTAAAATAATGCGCACCTCGAAACTCCGGTTCGCCGACTAAAAGGTGAATACCACGATCGTACGGTTGCACATCAAAATACGGACTTAATCTGTCTTCACTGACCCAATACGCTTCGACATAACCAAAAGGTTTGCCGTTAAACTCACCGATTAATGGCATAATATGATCATCATTAAGACGTTCTTGAGCAAAATCCGTCAGTTTTTCTTTACTCCACGCTTGCTCCCAGAAATGAGCAACTCTAGGATCATTCATCCACGTTGTGAGACGATCCATGTCTTTTTCAATATCAAACACTCTAAAGCTAATCTCAACCTCCGCATCATGATCATAGCGTTGATATACTTTGCCTTTTGGCGTTTCAGGACGTAAAGGATGATGGCGATATTGCGGCAACGACTGTACTTCCATCAATGGAAATAACGTTGATGCCGTGTGTAAATGCCAAGGCTTTGTGTATTGATAAAATCCTTGGCGTGATAAATGACATTGATAGATAGCCGGTAAATACTGAGCTAACGCATCAGGAACATCAGAGGCAATATGGAGTACATCAATCATTTTATGATGACTGAATACATGATCAATTTCTTGAAGGCATTGAGTAATAACCGATTGCTCTTCAATATCTTGTGTCGACAAGGTAAAACTCATTGTCGGCTTAAGATCGAGATTCAGAATTAACGTCGTATAATTAAACATTCATAGCATCCTTTACATGAACTAATGGATTAGGTAAATCGAAGTAGATCACAGCAGGATCAAGAATTGAATTCTCATTCATGTTCTGTAAATAACAGTAGAAATTTCCTTTACAACACAAGGCATCGCTGTCTAAAACATAATCTAAACACTGGGGATCGTTAACCCCCTTATCTCTCAATATTTCTAATTGTTTACGAAGCTCCTTCATTAATGTTTTTTCGCTCACGTCACAATAAGCCGCGATGGATGCGATCACATTAAAGGTCGAGTTTATAACTAAATAATACGCAAAATAACGTCGAACTTTCTCATCATTCCAATAGTTTTCAATATCTTGCTTTGTTTGATTTAGGGCTTCAGGAAAGCGTTCAAATGCAAGATCCGTATACCCTGTTCCTTGGCAATCTCGATAATACATTCCAATAGGAAACCCTTTTTTTAACTGCATAACAATATTCTGCTGATGAGCCAAAAAGACAACGCCGTAATTCGCCTGAAGAGTAAACAAAGGCACCACTGCATATTGGCAATACGCACTGAACCATTCCTGAGCAACTAACGATAAGTTTAATTTACTCGACTCAGCGTATTGCTTTATTCTTTTTGCTAATAGGCTTTCACCACCATAAGGATTCTGCTGAGTTAACGTTGCCAGCACTACCGCTTCTTCTTCAGGCTTAGCACTTAATGGATTTTCACGAAACGCCACAAGACTCTCGTCTATCACTTGCCCTTCTTTAGTCATTAACCCTAAATAACTTGGCTCTTGCATCACTTGAAAGCCTTGCTTATTGCCTAATTCTTTACTTATGTCGGTGTCATTAAATAACTGATTTAACCGTGTTCCACGAACCACTTCTTTAAGAGATAAATTACGAATTGAATTTGTCAGCTTAACGCTGAGTGAAAACTTAAGCATATAAGGAAGTGACGGAGAATAAAGAGAACGCGTCGATGAGGTTGGATACCACGTCGAGCCAAAAGCGCCTAGCTCTCGAATTAAGCCTTCATTTAAATACGCCTGAATATCCCCTCTCTCTTGCAAAACCTTCCACTGCCATGGATGAACAGGAAAGACGGTTTCTTCTTTTTTCAGCGCACAACTAAGATCGATGAATAACGCGCGATCTTGAAAGACTAATTCATCTAATCGCTCTTGAGCGGTTTGTTCTCCAGATGAACCAGAGATAAGAATGGATTGATTTACCGCTAACCAACACAGTTGAAATTGTCCACCAAGCTCTGGTGAATAGATTTTTGCATCCTCATCCGTAAATTGCTCTCTGCTTTTAGGCGCAGGATGGAATGAATGGCCGATAAGTAAACCTTGCTCTGCTTGCTGAAAATTAAGTGATTGAGAAAATAACCTCTCCGCATAAGGGCTTCTGCTCACCCCAACGTACGTATTTGTATAACTCTCTGTCACCCGCTCTAAAAAGATCGCTTTCTGTTCTTTAGAAATAATACCAACCAATGCCGGTTGCTCTAAGACTCGTAACAATACTTGCTCAAAGCCTAACGTAATCGCTTCATCTCCATACAAAACAGCAGGAAAACAATATTCATGCAAACCAACTGAAGAGACATAATTGAGTGGTATTTGAATTTCATGCCCACCACTTAGGGGGATAAGAGTAAGCGTGCGGGGAACTACACCTAACAAATAAAATTCATTATGCGTATCTTACGATCTTTCATTTAACGAGAACGTAATTATGCAAAAAGATAAAAAGAGAACACCAGAGCAATGGCACGCTCTATTTGAATCTCAGCAATCTAGCAAGCTTAGTGCCGCTGAATTTTGTCGTAACCATAATATTCTGCCAAAGACATTTAGTGCACGTAAAGCACGATGGAAACAAAAGATTAACATTGCCAGCTAATACTGAACCTCACTGGATAGGACTCTTATTAAAAGGGTATCAATCATGAATGTATTTACTGATGTTTCCACCATTTATCTTCATCGTGATTTTGTCGATTTTCGCAAGGCCATTAATGGCCTTGTCGTGATTGTTGAGCAAGAAATGCAACTATCACCGTTTAGTGATGCTCTATTTATATTTTGCAATAAGCCTCGTGATAAACTCAAAATATTGTATTGGGATAAAACAGGATTCGCTTTATGGTACAAGCGATTAGATGAAGACCGCTTCAAATGGCCACGAAATATAAATAACGATACGTTAGCATTATCAGAGCAGCAACTGACACTGCTATTACAAGGTTTTGATATCTTAGGACATCAACCGGTACATTATCAAACAACCCTTTAAATAGTTGATTCTCAGTCAAGAATAGGAGGCAACCGATTGATTACCTGTATTATCGTTATATAGTCATCTACATGACTGATAAAATAAAACCACTTCCTGATACCATTGACGAGCTGAAAGCACTTGTGCTTCAGCTTGAAAATAAATATAACCGTCTTCTAGAGCAATTTCGACTGGCTCAACATCAGCGCTTTGGTAAAAGCAGTGAATCTGACTCGACTCAATTTGATTTATTCAATGAAACAGAAGAAGAAATCATCATTGAAAATGATGACACACAAACGATTACCTACACTCGTCAAAAGCCAAAACGCCAACGCTTACCTGAAGACTTACCGCGTACTGTTATTATCCACGACATAAAAGATAAAACTTGTAAGTGTTGCGGTCTAGAGATGCATGCGATGGGTAAAGACATCAGTGAAAAGTTGGAATTTGTACCAGCTAAAGTGGAAGTTATTCAACATGTTCGTCCTAAATATGCTTGCCGAAATTGTGAAAAAAACAATACTTCAGTAGACATTAAACAAGCCCCAATGCCAGCGTCACCAATCCCTAAAGGGATTGCGACCGCAAGTTTACTTGCTCAAATTATTACGGCTAAATTTCAATACAGTCTTCCACTTTATCGTCAAGAAACGTTATTTCAGCAATGGGGTATCATTATTGGACGGCGAACGATGGCGGATTGGTTAATAAAATGCTCGGTACTATTTACCCCTCTTAATAACGAGTTACATCGTATTTTGCTTGAACAACCCACTCTGCATTGTGATGAAACAACGGTAAATGTGTTGGATGTTGAAAAAGCAAAATGTTATATGTGGGTCTACTGCTCTGGCTATGATTCTCCAGGCTCTGGTGTTTTGCCTGGAATTGTACTTTATGATTATCAATCTAGCAGGCATGGCTACCATCCAGTTAACTTTTTAAAAGGTTATAACGGGTATTTACATACCGATGGTTACCAAGGTTATGAACAAACTGAAGCGATTTTAGTTGGCTGTTGGGCACACGCACGTCGACGATTTATTGAGGCTCAACGTGTTCAAGTAAAAGGGAAAACAGGGAGTGCAGATTGGGTATTGAGTAAAATCCAAAAGCTATACCGGATCGAATCGTTATTAAAAGAGGCTTCCCCTGAAGCCAAGTATGTTGCTAGGCAGACAGAAGCCCGCGATTTACTTAAAGAGCTCCGTGATTGGCTTGATAGCGCAGTTAGTCGAGTATCACCTAAAACAAAATTAGGTGAGGCGATTAGCTATACATTAAATCAATGGGATAAATTAGTTCGTTATATTGATGATGGATTGTTATCTATTGATAACAATCGAGCAGAGCGAGCGGTTAAACCGTTTGTTATCGGCCGGAAAAACTGGTTATTTTCGGGTTCAACGGCTGGTGCAGATTCAAGTGCAATGCTTTACAGCATTGTAGAAACAGCAAAGGCAAACGGATTAATCCCTTACGATTATATTAGGTATTGTCTAGATCGTTTATGTGTTGGATCGCCAGATATCGATTCACTTTTACCTTGGAATGTAAAAAACAAGGTGTAGTTCCCCGCACGCTTACTTTTTAGAAAGTACCCAATGCCATTCTAGTGACGAACAACAAAAACAAAAATGGCGTATCATTTTCATGATGCGCCATTTTTACGAGAACGTATTTAACCAATTAAGTAAGCAGTTACTTCGCTTCTAACGTTAATAATACACTGCTTGTGTCTTGTTCAATATCAAATCGACTGTCCAATAAAAACACACGAGACGCATCAATGTTAACGACATCAACTAAATATGCTTTCACCGCTTGTGCGCGTTGTTGAGCCAGTTGACCTAATTCGCCTTTCGCTACTTCTTGCTTATTAAGCGCCAAATTATACAACGCTATATGCCAGCGTTTCGCTAACTCTTCATCTGTTAACTCAACGCCTTTATTTTCCTGATCTTGTTCAATTTTATCTTCCACATCATCGGCATCTTTTCCTGATTCTTTTTCATACAATGCCTTTAATGCATCGGATAAAACGCCGGATGTTGGCATTGTACTTGCGCTTAAATTCGCTGGTAATTTAGCTTCTGTGATTTGAGCTGTCTCTGCCAGTTTTTCATTAAATTGTGCAAGAGCGAGCGCTTTACTGTCTTCAGGGGCATTCACTGCACCATCAACCGTCAATTTTAATTTAGGGCGAGTTTCTAATGCCGTACCGAGTGTTTGCAGCTTTTCTTGTTCTTCAGGCGTTAATGTATTCACACCAAAATCGAACGCAATCACATTCAATTCTTCATCCGATCCGGCTAAACCCGCAATAAACGTAAATGGCGCCGTTACTGCTTTTGTTATGATATTTGAAATCGTGCTCCAGATAACCGCACCTAAGCTAAACTCTGGATCATTCACATCACCAGATACCTCAACACCCAAATCAATCACACCATCATTATCTTGCAATAAAGCGATCGCCAGCTCTAATGGCAATGATGTTGCCGTATCACTGTCACTGGCTTGACCTAATTGAAGTTGATCAATAATGACATGATTAGAACCTTTTAATTGATTGTTTTCTAAGTGGTAATTAAGCGCTAACGTTAACTGGCCTTTATCAATGTAATGCCCCGCATACGTGCCAGAATATGGATTAACCGTGGTTAACTCCACACTTTTAAAGACCACATCCAAATTCAAATATGGTTCTTTTAGTAATGGGTTAATTTCCCCTTTCACTTTTACAGGGGCGTATTTTTCAATGTTCCCGCTGATATCAACCGTTGCTTTGGTTCCCGGAACACTCGATACATGACCAATGTTGCCTTTAAGCTGTTCGATGCCAGAGGAGAAATTAGGCGTTAATGAATTATCCGCAAAGAACGCCGAACCATTATTAAACGCAATCTTTCTTACGCTAAGTGCAAATGGTTTGTCTTTCTTTCCTTTTGACGATGATTTTGTTTTCGCTTTTTTAGATGTCGACGGTGTACGTATTAAATCACCGATGTTCGTACTTCGATCTTCATTAATCACAACACGAGCATAAGGTTGGCTTAAACTTAACGTATCGATAGCCAATTTTGATTTTTGTAAGTCAAACGTAAACGTATTAACCGCCAATGAACGCCACTTCAAAAAAGGTTTGCGACGGTGATTATCTCGGATAGACAATCGTTTTATTTGAATGCCTCCTTTTACGATCGCTTTGCCTGTCGCATCTGCATTCAGTTTAGCTTGAGTGTTTAGCTCACCGTTGGTTAACGTGGCATTGACTGCCGTTGCCAAATAAGGCTGAAATTGAGCTAAGTTTAATGCACTAACATCAATATCTGCCAACACAGATTGCAGTTTAGGATCTGCGGTTCCAGAGACATTAATCTCCCCTTTTCCATTCACAGAAGTAGATAAATCAAACCCTATCGGCTTAGATAAATCACTCACAATTTGGCTTGTGGTCAGGTTGATAGGTGACAACTGCCATTTCGTTGGCTTTCCTGTCACCACACTCTCTTCTGCGTTTAGTTGGTAATTTTTAATCTCAATACCATTGAGCGTCACCAACCAAGGCGTTGGTTTCTCTTTCGACTCCGCCGTTACACCGTCGTTGTCACTATTGACTACAGCACTCTCTTTAGGCGATTTAACCTCTGTTTTTTCTGGCGATTTAGTTGATTCTTGAGAGAATGATTTTGGTGTAAATAAGTGAATTAAATCGACGCCTTTCTTATTTACGTTTACGGCAACATTAAGATCGTTTGAAGTAATAGAGGCAATATCAATCGTCTGTTGGTTTACATCCGTTTTAATGTCATTGACTGAAAAGACGGGCAATGACAGAATCGATTTATCATCAGCATCAAAATTAAGATCATTAAGTGAGAACATCCCGCGGTCTGTCGTGATGGCCATTACATCGTCATTCTCTGTTTCACCGATGGTTTGAACTACATGATAATTTGACGCCAGACTCACCTTACCCGACGTCAATTTTGCCACCATGTCTTTAGCGATAAATCCCCATAAGCGTGGCAATTGAATCTGTTTAATATCAAGATTCCCCACCACTTCTAATGGTGTTAATTGAACTTGGCCTTGCACATCAACGGTTCCTGAATCAGCGTCCGTCATATGAAGTTGATAATGGTTTGTAGGCACAGCATCCGTTAGCAAGCCTTGCGTTGAAAAAGCCCCTACTTCCAGATTAATGTTTGGGTATTCTAACTTCGCACCAGAAACACCATCCAAAAATTGGACATTAGCCTGAGTAATACGAGTGTGTTTTATTAGAACAGGAAACAACAGCGCATGACGATCAATAACCTCATCGGTTGGCTCTTCAACGATAGGATCTGATGCCGTTTTTTTCGCGATAGTGGTTAGAATATCGCTGAAATTAAACACAAGCTCATCAGGGTTATTGAGTCGTTCAATATCCACAAATGGTTTATTAATGGTGATGTGCTCAACAAAGATCGCCGCATTGAAAATAGATTGCCAAAAATTAAGACGAACACTGGCGTGTTCTAGACTAATAAAAGGCGTTGTGTCTTCAAGAATCGCAAAGCCTTGAACATCCAGTTGTAGAGTAAAAGGGTTAAACGTAATGTCAGTGAGCGTGACTGGACGCTCTATTAATGCGGAAAGTTGTTCTGGGATTTGTTGCTTTGCAATATAAGGAACAAGCAAACCTAACATCGCGGCATAGAATAAATACGCAGTAAGAAAATAAGTGCTCCAACGGACAGCACCATGCAAAGAGCGAAATTTATCAACCGCTAATTTAAATTTGTTCGACATTATGACTAACTACTCCCACGTCTATTATCGAAAATAATCTGAATACGGATTATTTTTTACATAAGCGATCACTAACTAAATTCTGTAATTCTTGCTTTTGCCAAAAGTGACAAGAAACAAATTTTAAAAATTTTATCGTTAGTATTTTACGTTGTCCACCACTCTCACTGCATTCACTCTTAAAATCCAACTATATTTACTTTGGAACAAGAATCACAACGATTTATGTACAAATTATGCGCACTTCCTTCTCTCTAGAATCAAAAAGTAAACCGTGTCATAGTCATTCCATAATCAAAAACTAAAAACGTTGCTAGGATCATTCATGAATAAAACACACCTGATTAGCTCACTAATACTCGGGCTTTGCTCTGCCTCTGCTTTTGCAAGCGTCTCTCTACTCTCTTCATCACAGTGCCAAGCCATGACAAGTAACAATGTCATGGCACCAAAAGCCCCAGTACAATGTGATCGTTTACGCAATGTGACCTTCACTCATTATAATTTTGAAGGAAAAACAGCAACAGGAAAAGTGGTTGTGCTTGATGCCGTGGCCCCTTATGTTGATCGCATTTTTAACGAGTTATATAAGAAAGGCTTTCCTATTGCTCAAGCACAACCCATTGAACAATTTGGCGGTGATGATAATAAATCAATGGATGCAAACAACACATCCGCTTTTAACTATCGTCCTATTGCTGGCAAGTCTTCTCTTTCATTGCATGCTTATGGCGTTGCCGTTGACATCAACCCATTACAAAACCCATTTGTGGAATTTACCTCTTGGGGCACCGCAACATTCAAACCACTAAAAGGCCATGAATATGCGAATCGAATGCTGAATCGTTTGGGCAAAAAAGAACAACGTGGATTAGCAGAATCGGCCATTGCTACTTTCACCAATAATGGCTTTGTGTACTGGGGCGGATATTGGGATACTCCGATTGATTTTCAGCATTTTCAGACCAGTCGTGACATGGCTTATCTCATGACCGACATGCCAGAAAAAGACGCATCCACATTCTTCAAAAACTACGTAGGTTGGGTAAGTTCATGCCAACAAAATTATGGATCAGAACAGATGGACACTTTCTTAGATTACAGCGCGTATTTAAAAACTGAATTAAACACAACCAGTTCTTTAAATCGTCTCTATAAAGCGAATCCTAATGCCGTAATACAAGCGATAAATAAGACAGCAAAAGCCTCTCAAACTCGCTGCTTTGGTTAATGGTTAAGCCATAAAGAGAGATCAAAGATTACTTTTTATTTACTGCGTTAGATTTATATTCCTTTGGTGATACCCCAAACCATTGTTTGAAGTTACGCGAGAAAATAGACACTTCCGCGTAACCCAAACTCAACGCTAATTCAGTGATGGAGCAGCTTGGATCACACAGCTGCTCAATAGCGATTTCTTTTCGTATTGATTGCAATATTCCTCCGTAAGTTAATGATTCAGATTTGAGCTGATTTTGTAAACTTCTCGGATGAATATTTAATGCATTAGCGACTAATTCAAGCGAACATTCTGACGAAGACAGCAAGCTTTTGATCACCATACTCACTTGATATCTAAGATCTGATGGGTAGTGTTTTTTTAATTCTTGGATGTTTTTTTGAAGACATTCACGTATTTGATATTGTTCAAAATGAGGTGATTTATCTAGCCATTCAGAAGAAAAAGTGACCGCATCATGCACCGCAGAAAACTGAATGCCCTCCTTAAAATACCCTAGCATGCTCTCATGTTGAATCTCGGGTTTAATCTGCTTTAAAGATAAATAGAAATTTGATTCATGATTCCCCGTTAAATAACGTAAATTATTATAAATTAACCCCACACTTAATTGGGTAAGTTGATTATTCCCTCTTATTCCATCAAAAGAAAAATCAATAATAACCGTGGCTTTAAGACCGGATCTTATTGTATTTATATTAACTCCATCCGCATGAAGATAGATGTATTTTTTAATATGAACAATGGCATCAAAAATAGTTAATTGCTGAGTCGCTGTTAACCCAAGATCACCAATCGTTAAATTACTTTGCGCTTCAGATAACAACAAACCAAATAAAGGTTCATCACAATGTGACGCGGTGATTTCTAATAATTCTGACACTTTTGAATAAGAGAGATACATATTTGGATCTCGTAATAACGCAGTACTTAATCCCACTTCTGACATGATATGAATAGGGTTTCTACCGAGGCGCTGTACTAATTTTTCATAGCCATCTAAAGCACCACTTCGAACTAAAAACATACACCTTCCCTCGTTAGTTTCGTATTTCATCAAAAATGCTTCGTAAAAAGTCAAACTTACTTTGTTACATATCAATAACATTATTGAACGAAAAGTAAAGACCAACACCAAATAAGTGATAGCTAAATAAGAACGTATATAAACACTAAGGAAAAATACATGAATCATTTTTCGTCAGCATTTATAACCGGAGCAGGAGGCTTTATCGGTCGACATTTAGTTGAGCGATTGCTTAAAAATAACGTCACTATCACGGCCCTAATGATGGAAGGTGAAGCCATACCAAGCCTATGGAATAACAAGGTCAATATTGTTACTGGTGACGTAAGACACTTATTACGAATGAAAGACAACCTACAACCTTGTGATGTTATTTTCCATTTAGCCGCTGTTGTCGGTGATTGGGGAGCACAGCAAGATCACATTGACGTAACGGTAAATGGAACAGAACAAGCCATTGAATTAGCCTTATTATGGCAATCTCACTTTATCGTCACAACGAGCGTTTGTGCCTATGCTAGCCAATTAGCGAAAGGAAAACTCAATGAACAAAGTCTGCTTGGTACCCCAAGTTCTCCTTATGAATTCTGTAAGCAAGAACAAGAACGAGTGACTAAAAACGGGGTTAAAAAAGGATTAAAAGCCTCCATCATTCGTCCTGCCAATGTCTTTGGAGTGGGAAGCGGCCCTTGGGTAAATACGTTATTGGATATGATGCGTAACAACAAACCTTGCATGATAGGCTCTGGAGAATGGGATGCTGGGTTAGTTCATGTTAACAATCTCATTTCTATTCTTATTGCCGTCGCGAATTCAACATATACCAACGGTGATATTTATCTTGCGGCAGATGGCTTTGGAGTCACATGGAAAGAATACATGACTCGTCTTGCACTCGTTGCTGATGTGCCACCACCTAAAAATATTCCACTGCCCTTAGCTCGAATTCTTGCCCCTACCTTAGAATTTATCGGTCATATTACTCAACAGAAAACGCGCCCTTTAATAACTCGTCAATCTTTTCGTTTAATGGGAGGAGCCAATGAGTTTTCAATAAAAAAAGCACAAAAAGAACTCGATTACTCTCCATTCATTACTTTTGATCAGGCAATGAATGAATTAAAAAACCACTTTTCAAAACAGAAATAGATAGATAACACACATACGATTTATTTATCACTCATTTAATATTCGGTCATTTTAGTCATAATTAAATGTCATTTAGGAAATAGCATGAATTCTATTATAAAGAAAATAGGGAAATCAAAAGGAATCGTATTCCCACCTCAAATCTTAGATCAAATAGGTCTTGATTTGGATGACAAAATAGACATTGAAATTATTGATAACTATTTAGTGATAAAACCAATATACCCTCTTCGAGAATCAGAGCAAGATCGTAATAATTTAAACGAAATGTTTACAATGCAACGAGATTCTATTTTTAGAGAAGAACGTTTATATCAATTAGAGCAATACATACTCGCAAATAATAAAGAAGAATTTGTCTATAAGAATAAATACAGTGATTCCTATTTATACGCTTGGCAAGAAAGAGTGTACCCTTTTCTCCATGACATTGATGATGCCACTATTGAATTTCATCATCAATTTTATACTCCCTGTTTCTATGTATCCAAAGAACAAGTGGACTTTTTAATTCAATATTTTGATGAAGTCGATTTGAACGATCAACGAATCCCCTCACTGCACCACTTAGAGCATCAGTTTATTAAAATAGACAAACTTGGATGGACCAAAATGAAATTGGTTAAAGCTTGCCGATACCTTTATCTCAATGGCATGTTTGACGATCATTTTTGGGGACAACTTTTAATTGATTGCCCTCCATCAGAAGCAAGAAGCATCACAAAACAATTCAACCGCAATGAACGTTAATCATTAAGTAACCACCTCCCTGAAAATACGATACAAAGTATGAATTCGTTATTACGCATTCATCTGCGTATTTTTACAAATAAACGATTAGAAGGAATTTATCATGTCTACAGAAAATATTTCACCCGTTGTCACCGATAATCTTGAATGGCTGCCTCTGCTTTTACCGGGCAGTGATGGTATTTATGTCAAAGTTCTGCGAGTGGAAGAAAACATTGGACGCGTCGTTGCCAAAGTCAAGTTTTCCCAAAACAGCTCTGCCCCTCGTCATTATCATTTTTGCCAAGCCGTGGCTTATACCATTTCTGGATCTTGGGAATACGATGAAGGCAAATTTAATGTCGGTGATGTCGCCGTTGAACCTGTAGGCAATTTACATCAAGCCACATCGACAGAGGGCACTGAGATGCTATTGGTGTTTGATACGGATAGCATTCATGGTCACCTACTCGACAATTATTATCCTGATGGCTCGGTCATACGCATTGGAGTCTCTCTATTTAAGCAATTAGAAGGAAAAAGCATGGCTGATATTGCCACCTTTGATCCTACGCCTTATATCGAATTCTTTTCCTCATATTCAGCCGCAGAAGACTCGCATTAAATCCTCAATTTAAGGTAGGTAAACGTGAATAATAAACCTTGGATATGCATTACCGGAAGTGCCAGTGGTCTAGGTAGGTACCTCACTGGAAAATTATTGAATCAAGGGCATCAAATAATAGCGACCGACATTAATAAAGAAGCATTACAAACGGTCAGTAAAGAAGATAACTGGATAAGCCATAATCTTATTTTAGAAACATTAGACATAACGGTACTTGCAGAGTGGGAGCAACTGTTAGAAAGGCATGCACCTAACGAAAACAGACAAGGAAACAAAGTTTTCTCACACCTCTTAAATATTGCTGGCTTTATCCAACCGGGGGACGCATTTGAAAACACCGTAACGCAGTTTAAAAGGCACCTCGATATCAATGTCATGGGCATGATTAATGGTTGCAGCGTTTTTCTGCCTCATTTCACAAAGCGTCAACAAGGCCACATTATTAATATCGCCTCGTTTGCAGGGATATTACCGGTCCCCGGCGTCGTCGCTTATAGCACCTCAAAAGCCGCCGCTCGTAGCTTCAGTAATGGACTGGCTATGGATTTATATTTTACTAACTCCCCCATTAATGTGTCTTGCGTGTGCCCTGATTTAATCGCAACACCAATGATGGATAAGCAAGTAGGTTACGGTAAGCACTCTCGATTTGTATTCTCAGGAGACAAACCATTAACGGTTGAAGAGGTCGGTGATACTATTTTAACGACCGTCTGGCAGAAGAAACCAATTGAAGTCGCGTTACCACGTAAGAGAGAAATACAAGTTCGCTTACTTTCTCTTTTTCCAAACTTAATGCTACCTGTTTATAAATATTTAGCGAAAAAAGGAGAAAAGAAATTGGCTCGTTTGCAATAAAAAACATCAATAATGGCCACATAATGTGGCCATTATTGATTGATTATTTACATTGTATATTTTTCAAACGTCTCTTACTTTTTACTCTATTCATTCGCCGGATAGGGGTCATCAACTAACCGAATTTTATATTCATCACTGTCTTTATTTTTTGTTACGTAAACAAAAAACGTTTTAACCAAACCAGAGTCGCCTGGAATCCATCGATTATCTTCTAATATAAAATCCTTGCTTCCTAATACTCCTTTATCCCAAGACGATATTTGTACCGTTGCGGTTTCTCCTTCTGTATGTTTGTAATTAGAAAAATAAACCACATAAAGACCTGTTTGAATTATATTTGGATCACATGAAACGAGATAACGCTCAGGCCCATACCCTGTTGTATTATTTGTATCAAGATAACCAGATTCACCAATAGGGTATTCAAAATTAACAAGATCCCAAGGACCTAGAGGAAGCGGTTCTAGGATCGATAAATCCACATCCCCTAATCCACTCCATATTAACGTTGCTGTAAATAATCCAGTAGAAGCCTCCACTGACGGTGGCTCTAATGAATTCAATCCATCATCAATGTAATCCTTAACAGTCGTTGAAATCTGTAAATTTGGATTCATGTATATCTCTAACAATCCATGCCCTAAAAAGTCTTTTTCACCATTAAGCCCTGCGGGACGAAATAAATACGAGGGAATTAGCTCTGTAATATCGGGAACAGTACCAACAATGCGAAGACCATTGATCACTAAATCTAGATCGGCCAGCACATACTCCCCTCTCAAGGTAGGAGATGCAGGTGCGATATGAACAACCTTTACCGCTTCCTCTCGCGTATTTTGAGTTAAAGCATAGTCATACGCCACATTGACAAACAAATTACCTTGAGAGTGTGCGACAAAAAGCAGTTTTTTACCCTCGGTAATCCATGTGTCAATTCGCGTTTGTTGCTCTGAGTAATTTTCTAATGTAGGAGGGTTTTCCATAAATTTTGTTAGAATTTCAACAGCTGCCGCTTGAGCAAAATCAGTCAGTTCATCTCTAAGCTCAATCGCTGATGGAACGGCCGAAATAATGATACTCCACCAATCACCACCACCATGAAGTGACTCAAAAAATAATTCATATCGCTCAGCTAAAAGCCCTTCTTGCTCTCGTAATCTTTGCTCAAATGTTTCTACAAAATCTTCAAATCCATTGGAGTAATTATATACAAGTTCATATTTAATAGGCTCGCCATCTTCATTTTTATTACCGTGAATTTTTTTCAATTTATTGAGTGCATCTTTAGCTTGTATTTCTGTTGTTAAAACGCCATTAAAAAAACCAAATACAATACCTTGGACTTCACATTTTTTTTCATTAATACTACTAGCTTGAACAAAATTAAATGGATAAATAAAAAGCATACTAATAAGAATAAATCGATTGATTCTAGTCATGACAAGAACCATCTTGTAAACTAAATACCATTCCACTAGCAGCTTTACTTACAGATAAATAGGCAAGCAATCTCTTTTTGGTATTAGTCATCATTGATTCAATTTCACTCCATACAATTGATGTGTTCTTAGCATCAGGTCCACTAAATTGGTCATTAAGACAATTTAACGCCTCCCCAACAGCTACATCCATTTTTCTTATATCAGCTTTTACCTTATTTCTGTCTTTGTTTGTTACATCAATAACCATATTCATTTGTAGAGCCTTAGCCATTTGCATTGCTGCCGTACGTTGCTTCGGTTCTTGGTAAGTAATTTCAATGTACTTTTCTATGTCATCCCTAATGCCATTATTATTAATATCTGGCCCTGCAATGTCATCGCTTCGATCTAACGTTGGTAGTTCACCCGTCACTTCTAATCCTGCAATTTTATCTTTAGGAGAGAGTTCATCATCAGTAAGCGTGCGGGGAACTACACCTAACAAATAAAATTCATTATGCGTATCTTACGATCTTTCATTTAACGAGAACGTAATTAACCTGAATTCTGGATAAAACATGCTTTAAGCGAGGATTAGTTCAAATTCACATTCTGATAGCTTAATTCGTGGCTTTTGTTTTTTTAAACAATAAGCCACAACGCCTGAAATTACATTTAGCATGAAACCAGTCACGCTACGATGACGGCTATGTTCAATTTGAGAGATATTCTTCAATTGGTCATTTATCGTTTCGATAATGTATCTCTTTGATAACATAGCCTTATCAAAAGCACTTATCTCTTTTGCTTTCATGTTTTTTCGCGAGGTAGTCACTAAATCGACATCAGAGTTCTTTAAGCTCTCACTCAACTTTTTACCTATGTACCCTTTATCAGCGTACAATTTCCCCGAGAGTTCTTTGCATAAATCAGGTACAGGAGTCCTATCATTTACATTGCCAGCTGTGATTTTCAGCGAAATAATTTCTCCAAGATGGTTAATCAATAAATGAAGTTTGAAGCCGAAAAACCATCCCATGGTACCTTTTCCTCTTTTCGCAACACCATCAAAGACTTTATGGCGAGGAATTCGAATGTTATGGCATACTTTAAGACTCGTGGAGTCAACAAAAGCAATGCCAGTCGGCTTACCTTTGATAGATTGAAAATAGGCACACATTGGGGCGATTAGGCTAGGCATTTTGCTCACAAATCGAGTGTAGCTAAGTAAATTTGGAAAGTATCCTTTCCAATATTGATGAACTAACCCGATATAGAAGTTCTTGAAATCTCTATGATTTGATTGATGAAAAGCGATGACAATAGTCATACATTCACTAGTAGACATTACTGACTGACGTTTTCTTTTTCTCTCACTAGCCTCAACAAGGTATTTTTCCCATTGAGATAAGAATTGATAACAAAAATCATCGACATCACAAAATATATCAACTAATTTATTCATCTTGCCCACCTTTTAAAATACGTTCAAATAATTCTTGGTCGAAAGATCTGATCGTTAGGTGGGCAATTAGTTCAGCCTTATCCAGAATTCAGGTTAATTATGCAAAAAGATAAAAAGAGAACACCAGAGCAATGGCACGCTCTATTTGAATCTCAGCAATCTAGCAAGCTTAGTGCCGCTGAATTTTGTCGTAACCATAATATTCTGCCAAAGACATTTAGTGCACGTAAAGCACGATGGAAACAAAAGATTAACGCTTCTACTTTCTTGAAAGTAGAAGCGTTAACATCAACTATCATCGCCACTCCACAATTACCAGATATTCAACTTTCTATCGGAAAATTGCGATTAACATTGCCAGCTAATACTGAACCTCACTGGATAGGACTCTTATTAAAAGGGTATCAATCATGAATGTATTTACTGATGTTTCCACCATTTATCTTCATCGTGATTTTGTCGATTTTCGCAAGGCCATTAATGGCCTTGTCGTGATTGTTGAGCAAGAAATGCAACTATCACCGTTTAGTGATGCTCTATTTATATTTTGCAATAAGCCTCGTGATAAACTCAAAATATTGTATTGGGATAAAACAGGATTCGCTTTATGGTACAAGCGATTAGATGAAGACCGCTTCAAATGGCCACGAAATATAAATAACGATACGTTAGCATTATCAGAGCAGCAACTGACACTGCTATTACAAGGTTTTGATATCTTAGGACATCAACCGGTACATTATCAAACAACCCTTTAAATAGTTGATTCTCAGTCAAGAATAGGAGGCAACCGATTGATTACCTGTATTATCGTTATATAGTCATCTACATGACTGATAAAATAAAACCACTTCCTGATACCATTGACGAGCTGAAAGCACTTGTGCTTCAGCTTGAAAATAAATATAACCGTCTTCTAGAGCAATTTCGACTGGCTCAACATCAGCGCTTTGGTAAAAGCAGTGAATCTGACTCGACTCAATTTGATTTATTCAATGAAACAGAAGAAGAAATCATCATTGAAAATGATGACACACAAACGATTACCTACACTCGTCAAAAGCCAAAACGCCAACGCTTACCTGAAGACTTACCGCGTACTGTTATTATCCACGACATAAAAGATAAAACTTGTAAGTGTTGCGGTCTAGAGATGCATGCGATGGGTAAAGACATCAGTGAAAAGTTGGAATTTGTACCAGCTAAAGTGGAAGTTATTCAACATGTTCGTCCTAAATATGCTTGCCGAAATTGTGAAAAAAACAATACTTCAGTAGACATTAAACAAGCCCCAATGCCAGCGTCACCAATCCCTAAAGGGATTGCGACCGCAAGTTTACTTGCTCAAATTATTACGGCTAAATTTCAATACAGTCTTCCACTTTATCGTCAAGAAACGTTATTTCAGCAATGGGGTATCATTATTGGACGGCGAACGATGGCGGATTGGTTAATAAAATGCTCGGTACTATTTACCCCTCTTAATAACGAGTTACATCGTATTTTGCTTGAACAACCCACTCTGCATTGTGATGAAACAACGGTAAATGTGTTGGATGTTGAAAAAGCAAAATGTTATATGTGGGTCTACTGCTCTGGCTATGATTCTCCAGGCTCTGGTGTTTTGCCTGGAATTGTACTTTATGATTATCAATCTAGCAGGCATGGCTACCATCCAGTTAACTTTTTAAAAGGTTATAACGGGTATTTACATACCGATGGTTACCAAGGTTATGAACAAACTGAAGCGATTTTAGTTGGCTGTTGGGCACACGCACGTCGACGATTTATTGAGGCTCAACGTGTTCAAGTAAAAGGGAAAACAGGGAGTGCAGATTGGGTATTGAGTAAAATCCAAAAGCTATACCGGATCGAATCGTTATTAAAAGAGGCTTCCCCTGAAGCCAAGTATGTTGCTAGGCAGACAGAAGCCCGCGATTTACTTAAAGAGCTCCGTGATTGGCTTGATAGCGCAGTTAGTCGAGTATCACCTAAAACAAAATTAGGTGAGGCGATTAGCTATACATTAAATCAATGGGATAAATTAGTTCGTTATATTGATGATGGATTGTTATCTATTGATAACAATCGAGCAGAGCGAGCGGTTAAACCGTTTGTTATCGGCCGGAAAAACTGGTAACGGCTGGTGCAGATTCAAGTGCAATGCTTTACAGCATTGTAGAAACAGCAAAGGCAAACGGATTAATCCCTTACGATTATATTAGGTATTGTCTAGATCGTTTATGTGTTGGATCGCCAGATATCGATTCACTTTTACCTTGGAATGTAAAAGACAAGGTGTAGTTCCCCGCACGCTTACGTTCTATTAAGGCAATTTTTTATAACGACATAAAAAATCCGATATTAATCACTTAATATCGGATTTTAAATTGTTAGAACAATCATTCAAGCATTTCAATTAATATATTACACCGTCATTTCAATGCTTATATGTGTGTCTTTATTATTCAATGATAATACTTATTTCCCAATACGGTTCGCAGTCCACACATACAGTAATTCAAGTGCAATGGTTGCACCCGCTAATGCCGTAATGTCACTTTGATCGTACGCAGGAGAGACTTCAACAACGTCCATTCCGACCATGTTAATGCCTTTTAAACCACGGATAATTTTTAAAATCTTATCCGAGTTTAAGCCACCGCACACAGGCGTGCCCGTCCCCGGCGCGAACGCAGGGTCAAGACAATCGATATCAAACGTTAAGTACACTGGCTTATCACCCACAATGCCTTTCACTTGTTCGATAATTGCCTCTGCACTCATATCATTTGCTTGCATTGCGTTGATAACATTAAACCCGTGGCCTTCTTGTTTATACTCAGTACGGATACCAATTTGTACTGAGTGCTCAGGCGAGATTAACCCTTCAAAGGTAAGGAATTTGAATGTTGCTGAGTTAGCATTGGCCCGTCTAAAAAAGCCAATTTCACCATCGCTGTTTTTTTAAAAGGTATCGAAAATATAATTATCGGGGATTTTATAACTGTTTTAGCCCTATTTCATGAGTTTTAGATACACTTATCCTACAAACCTTATTATGCTGCCCTCAATTCTGACTGAACTATCGCATGGGTGACTAAATCATTGACCGAATTTCCGACTCGGAAATTCGTAAACACCAGACGACTTTCACATAAAATACATTCGTACGGATCTACTTTTACATATCCTTTTAACATTGCGGCATACCCTGGCATTTTCGGCTCAGCTTCTATTGTCATACCTAAAGCTGCATAAACTCTAGGCAGAGCTTCTCCACGACGACGCATTGATAAAAAACCGTAGTATCGGATCATCTTGAAATGTTTATCAGGATAGTGCTCTACTATCCGTCTTATCATCTCTTCTGGTGATAATGTTAGGCTGTCTGTTGTTCCTGTTCGATGGTCTAAATAATTAAACGTTATCATTCCGCCTTTGGCGTAATGACTTAAACGTGACGCTGAAATCGGGGGCCGTTTTAAATACCGACCAAGATAGTTCATCGTCGGTTTTACATTATTTGTCTTTTTAGCAAAATGAAGCTTCCAACGACGATTATATTGACTGCTTAAAAAGCGTGACCAATCCGTTTTATTACGGATATAGGGGCATTCTTCGCTTGATAAATCAAGCTCATCATAAGCCTTACCCAATAAACTGACGATAGCCGCTCTCCAACAAGGCTCTGTCGTTTTCATTTGGAAGTAAATGGGTTTCCATAAACCGGTACGTTCACAAATTCCCCCACGAGTGACCGATAAATGTAAGTGCGTATTCCAATTCAGTTTTCGACCGTAAGTATGAAGAGCACAAAAGATACCGACATCTATTCCTTTATCTTTTGCCCATCCCAGCAGAATGTTTGCAGCACATTTGAATAATTTATTTAACAGCCAACGGTTATGACGAAAGATAGGCCATAGCGTGTTTGGAAGGGTAAAGGTGATGTGTTGATATTCGCATTCAGGGAAGACATGTTGTTGCTTTTGTATCCATCGCTCTGTGGCTTTCATGCCACAGCTACTGCACGCTCGAGATTTACAGGTTTGGTGAATATATTTGATATGGGTACAGTCAGGGTTGCAACAATGATATTCGCGAGAGCCAAAAGCCGCTGTCCCACAGGACAGCATCTTTGTGACATTTTCAATCACGACCGCTCTTAGGTTAGCTTTGTTATTATGAAGAAATTTAAGCCAGTTATTTTGACTATTAAATAATTGTTTCAGGGGTTTATATGCGTGCATGGCGATAGGATAAACGATTTATTGGCAACAATGGAAGAGGTTGAGTCCTTTTGATTTGCGCCGTAGGCGCCTATTGTTCGGTGCGTGATAAAACATAGTACCGTGATCATAACGGCTGCCATGACTGTAAGTATCAGTATGCGCATCAAAATGGATCAATGCCATCTCACCGTACTTTTTAGCATAAGAACGAAGTAATGGAAGCGTGATGAAGTGGTCGCCCCCTAAACCTAGTAATGTTTTACCACTATCTAAAATCGCATCAGCAGCGGCTTCAAGGCGTACAGTAAAATCTTCTGCATCACCGGTATCAAATACTAAATCACCAGAATCGATAACTTTAGTATGATCAAATACATTGAAATCCCATGGGAATTTTTTGCCTTCCCACGCTAGATTTACTGATGCACGACGAATGGCATCTGGCCCTAAACGCGCACCCGGACGACCCGATGTTGCCATATCTAATGGCGCACCTAATACAACGATGTCTGCATCATTATCGATTGGGTTTTGTACCAATGGGCGACGGATAAATGTCATTGCATTTGAGTACAATGAGTAATCTTTTTTAGTGAATAAATCGTTCATTAAAAATCTTCCAAATAGGTGTAACCCATCAAGCCTTGCTCTAATTCTTCAAGCACGCTTTGTTGTTCTTCTTTTGCCACTTTAGCAGTGACCATGTCTTTGTAGTTTTGACGGATCAAATCCACATCGATATGCACATAACGCATCATGTCTTCGACAGTGTCACCTTCATTGATGTAATCAATATTGGCTTCACCGTTTTCATTAACATTCACAACCACACTGTGCGTGTCACCAAAGAGGTTATGCATATCACCCAAGATCTCTTGGTATGCGCCCACTAAGAAGAAGCCCATTAAGTACGGTTCATCAGGGTTCCACGCCGGCACTGGCAAGGTTGTTTCAATGCCTTGACCATCAACGTATTGATCAATAATACCGTCAGAATCACAGGTAATATCGAGTACGACGGCACGATGTTCATCTGCATTATCAAGGCCACTCAATGGTAATACAGGGAAAACTTGGTCAATACCCCATGCATCAGGCAACGATTGGAATAGAGAAAAGTTAACAAAGAACTTATCAGCTAAACGCTCACTCAATTCATCTAAAATTGGGCGATGGTAGCGGTTCTTTGTGCTCATTTTTACGCTTAACTCGTAGTTAATACGTAATGAAACTTGCTCTGCCCATGCACGGTGCTGAAGATTGATCATCCCCGTTGCAAATTGATTATGCGCTTCAGAGACATCGCATTGTGTGTCGTTGTAAATCTCAATTAATGCGCGATCATCACTGCCATTTTCAAGCTGTTCTAAATTACGCCACATGTTGTGCAACAATAACGGTGCATCACAATGAGGGGCTTCAATCGCTTCTGGTGTGTAGCTTTCTGTGCCGATCACATTGGTAATTAACACCGCGTGATGGGCTGTCAACGAACGACCTGATTCAGAAATGATCACTGGCATTGGTTGTGAATATAACTGACAAATATCACCGATGGTGGTCACGATATTACGCGCGTATTCTGTTAACCCGTAGTTCATCGAGTTCGATGATTGGCTACGAGTACCATCGTAATCGACCGCCAAACCGCCGCCAACATCAAGGTATTTTAGCTCTGCGCCAATATCACGTAATTCACAGTAGAATCGTGCCGCTTCACTTACGCCATTACGCACATCGCGAATGTTCGCCATTTGTGAGCCTAAGTGGAAATGCACAAGCTCTAGAATATCTAACTGGCCTTGTGCTTTTAAACGATCAATCACCGTTAATACTTGAGACGCAGATAAACCAAATTTAGACTTTTCTCCACCACTTGCTTGCCATTTACCCGCACCTTGCGATGCAAGACGGATACGCAAACCTAATCTTGGTGTTACTCCTAATGCTTTTGCTTCAGATAACACCAAGTCTAATTCTGATAATTTTTCTAATACGATGAAGACGCTGTGACCCAGCTTTTCACCGATAAGCGCCAGACGTACGTATTCACGGTCTTTATAACCGTTACATACAATCACTGAACTCGCTTTTTGCGCTAGGGCCAATACGGCTAATAACTCAGGCTTACTGCCCGCTTCTAAGCCTAATTGTTTCTGTTCCAATTGCGCTTGGCTTGCCAAGATCTCATCAACGACTTCCTTTTGTTGATTAACCTTGATTGGATAAACTAATAAATAATGGTTTTCATACTGATATTCATCAATCGCTTGGTTAAATGCATTACAAATACTATGCACACGCTGATGTACGATTTGAGGGAAACGAACCAAAGCAGGCAATCCAATATTTCGTTGCTCTAACTGATTCACAATATGACTTAATGGGACTTGATGATCAGTATCACTACGAGGCGAAACATATACTTCGCCATTATCATCAATACCATAAAAACCTTGGCTCCAATGCTTTACATTATACTCAGCACGGATGCGTTCCAAATTAACCGAATGTTCCAAATCTAGAGACCTCACACAATAGGGCCATCAACAGAAAATACCTCGTTGGAAGCGAGATAAAACCTGACAGTGATCGTAAGCCTACAACCATGTCCATGCGCATTAACTTATATAATTTACAACGAGTCCAATTAGGAATATTTATGGTGATAATCAAAAATATTGATTGTGATAATCTCCTTTTTTATCACCAAACTGTAACGGTTTATATCTAGCTCTTGTTTCTGACGCATTACTCAGTAAAATCACCCG
The DNA here is from genome assembly GCF_000196495.1 of Aliivibrio salmonicida LFI1238. Lineage (NCBI taxonomy): Bacteria > Pseudomonadati > Pseudomonadota > Gammaproteobacteria > Vibrionales > Vibrionaceae > Aliivibrio > Aliivibrio salmonicida. The sequence continues at coordinate 281,631 of NC_011313.1, read as the reverse complement.
CTCTATTTGCTGTGATATACCTTAATTATGCCTAAATTGAATCTGCACCGCCGTGATTATGTCTCTATCTTAGGGGGGGATATCTCTGCAGATGAATTAGAGCAAATGCTCAATCCTCACTTTGATAAACCGACAAATAAACTGACACCAAGCCCTTACTTAACCGATAAAAACATTACTCGTCGTTGGGATAAATTGGCTAATCCTGCGTTGCAAGCTGAGTTGCTTGATGTGCATACTCAAGCACAATCACATGTTTATGAAAAAAACATCGAACACTTCATTGGCACAGTAAAAATTCCTGTCGGACTTGCTGGACCTTTGCGTGTGAATGGCCTATTTGCCAAAGGCGATTATTTGGTTCCATTAGCGACCACAGAAGCCGCCTTAGTAGCCTCTTATAACCGTGGAGCACAACTCATTACTGCGTGTGGCGGAGCCAGTGCCATGTTATTAAATGAAGGCGTCACTCGTACCCCTGCCTTTGCCTTTTATAACTTAGCCGAAGCCGGACAATTTGTGACGTGGGCCGTTACTCAATACGATACCTTCAAGCAATTGGCTGAAGCCACTACCTCTCACGGTAAACTCAGCGACATTAATATCAGCATTGAAGGCAATCATGTCTATTTGGTATTTGAGTTTTTAACCGGAGATGCATCAGGCCAAAACATGGTGACCATCGCGACTAATGCGATTTTTAACTACATCATAGATAACTCACCCATCGCTTCTGAAAATGCCTATTTAGATGGCAACTTATCAGGCGATAAAAAAGCAAGTAGCCAGTCTCTCCGCAGTGTTCGCGGTAAAAAGGTAACGGCGGAAGTGCATGTTCCCGCCGAACTGGTTAAGAAATACCTGCACACTACACCAGAAAAAATGATGCAATTTACTCAAATGAGTACGGTTGGAGCAACGCTCAGTGGCACAATTGGCATTAATGCTCATTACGCGAATGCACTTGCGGCGCTCTATATTGCGTGTGGCCAAGATGCCGCGTGCGTGGCAGAATCGGCTGTGGGGATGACTCGTATAGAAGTAAATAGAGATGGTGGTTTATACGCAAGTGTGACGCTACCAAATCTAATGCTTGGCACGGTTGGCGGTGGAACGGGATTACCGAGCCAAAAAGCGTGTTTAGAACTAATGGGCTTATATGGCTCAGGTAAATCACAAGCACTTGCTGAAGTATGTGCCACGCTATGTTTAGCAGGAGAGCTGTCTATTGTCGGTGCTTTCTGTGCCGGTCATTTTTCACGAGCGCATCATAAATTGGCTCGCTAGCAATAATATTCTATCCATTCAGAAAAAGGCACTCACCATCATGAGTGCTTTTTTTATGTCTCAACAAAGATTAATAGATCATAAAATCGAGTTATCTCCTTCAAACAGGCCTGCCATTTTAGATTAACCGTCCATTATAAATCCGCATTTCATAAATGCGGAATTAGCAGCACTTTGAACATGGTGTATATAGAGCGGCTCTACATTATTAAATATCATAATAAAGATGATTAATAACATAAGGAGCAACGCATGAAACGAATGATTACGGCGACATCCGCCTTAGTGACTCTTGCACTGTATACCGGAGCAGTAAATGCAGGACAATATATGAACGGACACCGCGTAGAGCTAAAGGGAGATAAGAACATCGATTATCCCCAACTCTGTATTCGAATTAATAGGAAAGCTCAACGAATTCCATTGCTTGAAACCTACCAACAATTTCAGACCGACTATCCTGATGATACTACCGCTGAATTACTAAAACGAATGGTGGCTTGGGCAGATTCAGGAGCGGTTGGTCATACCTGGGTTGATCTTTTTTATAAAGATGACAATGGAAAAATTAAAGCCGATGGATACGGTTTTGGCAGTGATGGTAACCAAGAAACCCGAGAATTCAGCTTTCAAAAATGTGTGCATATTGAAGACAAAGATCATGAGCAGATTAAGCAGGAAATCAATAATAAACAAGAAGCGCTATATGTAGAAAGCAAAGAAATAGCCAAGTTGTTTTTTAATATTGGAAAAGATTGGAATGGAGGCCGATACACACTCTATGGAAATTGTGCGTGGTTTGCAGGAGAGCTGTTTAATTCACTCGTACCTAAGAAAGAAAAAATTAACTTTGCGCAAGCTTTTGATTGGTCAACGATTGTCCCAACACTTTTACCGCTAAGTAAATTGAAAGATCTTCCTGATCCCGGCTACATTGCTGAGAGTTTATCCCAAACAATAAATAGTGCAGGTTGGTACGATAACGACAATGCAGGTTTCGGAAAAATCACTGGTGATACCTTCATTATTGCCGATGCCGACGGTCTCGTTACTGGGCCAAGAAGTATCATTGACTATTACCCAGGGTTAAAAGATTACGCCACTTTTATCTCAGCTGGCTATTACTCTGAATCACAAAACAGAATGCATTTCTTCACCTACAATCTGAAGCAGGATGTTGAAATAACAACTAAGCCTTACTCATCTGACGCCTCTTTTAAAAACATAAATCAAAAATTCGTCGCGGCATTTCATCACCCAAGTGATGATACGATCGGGATGGCGATAACAGAAGAGGGAAATATTCTAGATATCGACTCTTTAGAAAAAATGGAGAATTCTGCATTACAAGAATACGCAGGTGAAATAACCGCAGCATCAAACTACTTTGAAGGCGATAAAATCCTAATTTTACTCCGACCCGATGGTAACCAATACGATGATCATCAATCGAATGGCGTTCGATTTGTTAAATACGATTTTGAGCACGATAAAGTGTTAACCGAACCGAAACTCGCAGAAAACTTATCTGGTTTTGATTTTTTCAAACTTCAGTAACGATTGAAAGAAACGTGTAAATTGATAAAAAAGGTACTTTTATGAGTGCCTTTTCATTTATTAACTGTCTCGTCTTCCTCTATTTTTGGTCAACGATGATCAATTTATCAGTATCAAACCCTAATGATTTTGCCGTATCTTTAAAACGCTCAATCACTTTAGGATCAAGATCTTTATTTCTTGATAGTAACCATAAATAAATTGCCATTGTCTAGAATCCCTGATGCATTACAAATAACAGATTGATATATGATTAGTACAATATGGATATATTAGATTTACCGTCTTAAAAACCGTACAATTAACGCTATATTTTTAGTGCTACTTTACGTAGTTCGCATGAAAAGAGATAGGTAGACAAGTTTGCATACATTAGCGCAGTTACAATCCGGTGAGTTACAAGGCATTACTCGACTTCAATTAAGCGAGAACCTAACAGAGTTCCCCCTTGAGATTTTGTCTCTTTCTGATTCATTAGAAATCTTAGATTTATCGAATAATCAATTAACAACGCTACCAAAAGAAATCACTCAATTATCTAAATTGAAAATCTTCTTTGCATCAAACAACTCGTTTACTGAATTTCCCGAGGTGCTTGCACACTGTAAAAACCTAGAAATGATTGGCTTTAAATCATGCCAAATTAGTAACGTCCCTGAAAATGTATTTCCAACAAAATTGCGTTGGTTGATCTTAACCGACAACCAAATTGAAGCATTGCCAAATTCACTGGGGGATTGCCACTTAATGCAAAAACTCGCGCTAGCTGGCAATAGGCTAACAACGTTACCAAGTAACTTATCTCAGTTACACAATCTTGAATTACTTCGTATTTCGGCCAACCAATTAACAAAATGCCCAGAACAGCTGTTTGATTTACCAAAACTGGCGTGGTTTGCGTTTGCCGGTAACCCATTCTGCAAATCTAATCTACAAGTGAAATCAGTGCCTAGTATCACCTCATCAGACTACACATTAGAAAAGGTATTAGGGCAAGGTGCTTCGGGTGTAATTTCAAAAGCTCGTTGGAATAAAGAACAAACTGATTTCCCACAAGATATCGCAATAAAAGTATTTAAAGGCGAAGTAACGAGTGATGGCTACCCAGAAGATGAATTACAAGCGTGCTTAAAAGTGGGTAATCACCCAAGCGTAGTGCAATCTTTAGCTCAAGTGAATGAAGATAACTATTTAGCATTAATCATGTCATTGATCCCAGCTCACTATAAGAATCTAGGCTTACCACCAAGTTTAGAAAGCTGTACCCGTGATACTTTCCCTGAAGGGTTTAGCTTACCGTTAGAGCACATCAATAAGATGGTTGCAGAAATGCGTAACATATTTGAACACCTGCATGATAACCAAGTGTGTCATGGGGATTTATACGCCCACAACACGTTGTTTGATGAAGAGGCGAATATTATCTTTGGTGATTTTGGTGCAGCAAGTATGTATCACATGCTGACTGATTCACAGCAACAAAAAATCAGAGCTATTGAAGAACGCGCTCTGAATTATTTCATTGATGACTTAATGAGTATATGCCTTAAGTAATAACAAAAACGCCCTTACGATTAAGGGCTGTTTTTTATCTGGTGACTTAATTAATTAACCAATAACTCTCTTTTTGATTATCGTGAGACAACGTATAAATAAGAGGCTCTCGGTCTTTTTCCATAATCCAGATAAGGGTAATTAATTCTTCACAGTGGTTCGCAACACGTAATTCAAACACACCCACCCCTTCATTTAAATTCCCTTTCAGTAGACACATATCAAAATCTACTTTCGATAAATCCCCTTTAGCTATGCTATTATCACAGATAGAAATAAACGCACGCTTAGTTGATATCTCAGAAATATCCACATCAATTTCAAGATTGTATACTGAATGAAGGCTATTCTCTGCGCTAATTTCTAAATCAAAAACCGACATAGGAGAAGCCGAAGGCTCAGGTGTTTCAGACGGTGAAGACCCTAATGAATTTGTTCCTCCCGAGCCTCCAGAACCCCCGCTCTCACTATTACATGCAGCAAGAAGACTAAGGATAAATATCAAAAATAAGCGATTCACTTTGTTTGTTATACTATTCATAACCTATTTCCTTAATCTATATAAATGCTACTAGCAGTCGGGTTCACATACCAATCAGGAGCCGTTTGTCCTGTTGCATCTTGAGCAAAATCAGCAAATTGGGGATAAGCCTCTAGAATACTGACAGACTCTATTGGGTGCTTCCAATCCAGTGGGATTTCAATCGCCCATGGTAGGCCATTACTAGTGTGGAAATACGTACCATTCCCAGTATTGGTCGCATCATCACTTTTCCCAATGTACCCATTATTAAATTTTGATGTTGGCATTTGATTTTTAAGATGTACTTCTACGTTACGTCCAGGATGCCCACCACTTACTTGTAAACCATATTCACCATAATAATAACCAGGGGTCGCAAAAATAAATGGATCATAAGGGAAATCCGGCATCTGTGCTTGTGGAATAGGTGTTTCTAGTGGAATAATTAAAGACCAGCTTGGACGATAGTCAGTACCGCACCCTGATTCAGTACGAAACATATTACAGCCATCGTCTTCTCCTGACTCGGTAAATGACCAGAGATCTTCATAAGCGAACGTTGTATACCCAGAACCTGCTGGATAAAGCTCAACAGAAACACCTTGATCAGTAACGGTTACTTGATAATCTTCAACTTCACCAGCACTCACCCCTCCATTTGGGCCAATATCATAAGAATGACTTAAGCGAAACCGAGCCCAAGTATCCCCACTAAGCGCCCAACTCGGCACCTCAAAATAAAGTTGGTTCTGCCCATCATCAACCCACTCACTGTTCAGGATTATTTCATCGTCATTAAATTCACCATCTTGATCCCAGTCAATCCAAGCACTAAGTACTCCCTCTCCATCGGCTCCATCAACCTCTGCATAAATAAAACTCGTTTCCTCAATTTCAAGCGGAACAGGAAAAGAGATACCATCGTCATCATTACTTAAATCAGAAGTGTCATCAGAAAGTGGATACGCATACGCTTCGCTTTCACCATCGACTAGAGCTCCTAATTTTAAGCCTGAAATCGCATGACGAGCACCAAAGGAGTCGTACAAGGTGCCATAAGTATCCGGTGCATCACCAAAATCACTGTTTTCATTTTGTCCAACAGGCGCAAACGCACAGCGAGCACCATCATTTGAATTACTTGATGGTCCATAAGCAAAAAACGCTGAGCTAGAATTCAAATCATCAATGCTAACAATGTAAATATAGCCATTCCCGTTGTTACTAAGATAAAGGTTACCATCAACATCAAAATACTGTGCTCCAAATGACAAACTGTGCCCAACACTGTTACTGTTAATGACTTGATTTAACTTAGTACCACTGCCAGTACTTGGATCGATTTTATACAGATAGCCGTAATTATCGACACTGTAAATGATGCCGTCATCTGGGTGGAAAGCCATATCTAGAATTCGAAGATTGCCAACCGTAGCTGAACTAGCCACTTTAGTCATCTCCAACGTATCTAGATCAATTCGAAAAAAACCTTTATTGACTCGATAGCCATACCATGAATTTTCAATGGTAGATACATCACCTACATAGAATGAAGTTGGACCAACCTGCAGATTAGAAACAGACAAAGGGGTTGAAATGAAGTCAGAACCTATTTGAGTAAGCGTTTGAGCACCATAATCCCATCCGTAGATATAATCATCATGAACGTTATAGCCAATCCCATTAATTTTCCCATCACCGACTTTCCAAGACAACGTACTATAGCTACCCACATCAAGGCTTATACCATAGGCTACAGGAGTACCAGAAGGATTCTGAACCATAAACGCTTGACTCGGACAAGAGGCAAAAGGAACTGCAGCTTGTAATTGTGCACTAAACCCCAAGGCTATACTTAACGCAACAATACAGGGTATTGAATAACTTGGCTTCATAATGTTCCCTCATTTATACTTTGTCTGTAATGAGGAGATGCATAGCCCGTACCATAATTTCAACCGACTGATTATAAAAGAATTTATATTAAAACTCTCAATATGATAAGCATTAATATTCTTTTTGAGAATCAAACTGATAAAACTTTAATTATGTTCTTGATAATTCTTCACGAACTAAGCAGTAAACCAAGCTCAATCAGTACCGTAATACTAAGAATGATAGATAGCCCTTTCCAAAACAAAATTGGGTCTCTGTCTATTAAGGCTTGTGCTTTTTTATTGCGTAATAATTGAGGATTTGGCACCGTTAAATCTGCCATAAATTCACTCATACTCTGATAGCGTTGCGAGGGGAGAGGATGACAAGCTTTTTTAATCGCTTCATCTATCCATACTGGCAACTCTTCTCTTTGAAATAACAATGAATGATAGTCCCAAGATTGATGTCTTTTCGCCTGTAAATATTGCTGTGTCGTTTGCTTATACGGTAACGAATTATCACTAAGTGTAACCTTTGCCAATAGTTCATAACAAATAACCCCAATGGAAAAAATATCCGACTGATGTGTCGCTTTTTCTCCATTAATATATTCAGGAGCACAATAATTGATTTCACCTAATGGGCATTCATTTTCAATGGTTGGCAATACCTCATCAAAACCATCCGCAGTCGCCGCACCAAAATCAATTAATATCACGTTCCCCGTTGGCATTATCATGATATTTTCAGGCTTTAAATCTCGATGTACTATATGTAAGCGCTGTAATACTCGCACTGCTTTCATCACGCCATTAATTAGGGTTCTGACCTGTTCTAATGATGGTTTAGGATTATCAAACATCCACTGCCTTAACGTAATTCCTTCAAGGTAAGCACAGACATGATAAAGAAATGAGACTTCAGATAACTGAGGGTGAATGATCATAATTCGATCGCTGTTCACCTTCTCTCCAATCCATTGCTCTCGAATAAAAGAACACAGATAATCACTGTCTTCTGCAAATTGTTGTGACGGGGCTTTTAACACGTAACGCTCTAACGTATTTTCATCCATCACTTGATAAACATGGCTGCGAACCCCTGAATATAAAATACGTTGCACTCGATACTGATCAATTTTTTGTCCTACCGTCAATACAGGAGGGATCGGATAATGCTCAAACCGTTCCAATAACTCTTGCGGTGATTTATCGGGTAATTCAACCACATCAATCAGCAAACAACTGCAATTATCTTGCGAGCCTTTTTTTATTGCTAGATCGCATAAATTTGCGGCAATAGAATCTAACGGAAAGGTCTTTTCTTTTGTCGCTGTTAATTCAGAATTCAACACGTATGAATTGAGAGCCTCATGTACACCATCGGTCGTTAATAATAGCAAATCGCCTTGCTCTAATGAGATCGCTTGATAATCCACATCAATAGTAGTATCCATTCCTAATGCTCTAGTTAAATATCGGTGTTGCCCCGCCCCTCTTCGTTGATGATCTTTAGTCAGTGACTTTAATTTACCATGGCGATAAAGAGACACTCGACTGTCCCCGACATGAAAAACATGAGCAGTATTAGATTTAATAATCACACTAGAAAATGTGGTTAGCCAACCGTTATGTTGTAAATCATGTTCGTTTTGTTGTTGATATAACCATGTATTGATTGTCGCTAGAATCGTTGTTGCTGCTTGCTTTACACCCCAACTGTCTGGGGTTGAAAAATAGTCTTCAACAAATTGTGTCACTGCGGTGTGACTTGCCTGTTGGCCTTTATCACTGCAACTCACACCATCCGCAATACAAGCAACATGACCTTTAAATTGAAGCTCAGACAACGACGTCTGTTTAACAATGAAGGCATCTTGGTTACTCTCTCGCTTTCCTTGAGTTGAATTTCCACCCACTCGAAGAATAAGATCTTTTGATGTTTGTAATGTGCTTTTCATTCACTAACCTCCCTGTTTGCAATGAGTGACTTAACCATTAGTGTGAAACATCAATCAACGTAATACTGCCGTCTTCATTTACTTCCGTTATTTTTCCGCTTGGTTCTTCCATTTTAAGTAACACCACAAAACCTAAAACGGCAGTTACTGCAATAACAAAAAAGAACGTTTGATAATCGACAAAAGAAAGAATAGTAAGATAAACCACGGCACCAACGTTACCATAAGCCCCTGTCATACCGGCTATTTGTCCTGTCATGCGGCGTTTAATTAAGGGGACGGTTGCAAACACCGCGCCTTCACCTGCTTGCACAAAGAAAGAACACCCCATTGCTGCAGCAACCGCTAACCATAACGGCCATTCACTGTTGACTTGCCCCATCAGAAAATAACCGACGGCTAACCCTGCGGTTAATATCAATAACGTTGGTTTACGGCCAAATTTATCGGAGATCCAACCGCCACCAGGACGAGACATTAAATTCATGAAGGCATAAGCTGAAGCAACCATACCTGCCATTACAGGGGTTAATTCAAACGTGTCTGAAAAGAACAATGGCAACATAGATATTACCGCTAATTCAGATCCAAACGTTGCAAAGTAGAGCACATTTAAGACCGCTACTTGTTTGAATTTATATTGATGATGAGGTGCAACATCATTATAAAAAATGGTTTTATTCACTTTCCAAACTTGTGTTATTTCGTAGATATAAATCCCAACTAACAGCAGATACACCCCATTAACCACGGTATCAGATAACATTCCAATCCCCGATGACGATAACTTCCATGTTAGTAATGCTAACGCCGCATACATTGGTATTTTCATGATCAAAAGAAAATAGAAATCCCCTATAGAAGTCACTTCCATCGCAGTTGAGTGGGTCGGTTTAAAATAGGTTGCACCTTTTGGTGTATCAGTCACTTGGGAGTAAAAAATGAAAGAAAATAAAAGGCTCATTGCACCTGTAATTGCTACCGCGTAACGCCACCCTTCATCACCTCCGAACCATAACGCTAAGGTTGGTAAACTAAATGCCGCCACTGCCGAGCCAAAATTGCCCCACCCACCATAAATGCCTTCAGCGGTACCAAGTTCATGGTGAGGAAACCACTCAGACACTAACCGAATGCCAATCACAAATCCAGCCCCAATAAAGCCAAGTAAAAAACGGGCAATCGCCGCTTCAATAAATGAATCAGCAAAAGCGAACATAAAACAAGGAATAGAACACACAGCTAATAAAATTGAATAGACTAATCTAGGACCATATTTGTCGGTTAGCATACCTATAATGACACGAGCAGGAATGGTTAAAGCGACGTTTAAAATCAATAAGGTTTTAATTTCTTCTGTGCTTAACTCCAAGGTTTCTTTTACCATTTGCAATAAAGGTGCGAAGTTAAACCACACCATAAAGGTAATAAAAAAGGCCATCCAACTTAAATGTAAGGTCTTCATTTTTCCTGAAAATGAAAACAGTGAAAATTTATCGTCCATCATTAATTCCTTTTAATGAGCCAGTTTAATTTGTATTTGATTATCTGACATACGCACAGGATAAGTCGTTAATATCACTTCGGGGAATTCAATGCAAACCCCTGTTTCTAAATGAAAATGATGCTTGTAAAGTGGTGACGATATATAAGGTTCGCCTTCTAGAGAGCCCATCATTCCTCTCGATATTACATTGGCTTTCCCAATAGGATCATAATTTGATAGTGCATATAAACGCTCACTTCGCTTGCAATAAAACACTGCCACTTGATGGTTGAGCACTTTAGCACATGCCCCTAATTGTGGGGTCAACTCGTTAATTTTACAGATGGTAATCCAATTACTCATGATCTTATTCCTTATTCAATCAACGTGATTTCAATAACAGGCTGTCGCTTTTAGCTTTAGGGAACTTCTGCTCACGCTGTTTTACAAACTCAACCCCATCATCGGTCTCTTTACTATTGATAAAGTGTTGGAATCGCTTTAGTTTTTCAGGATCTTCAATCGTGGTTTTCCATTCACATTGGTATTGCGCAATATTGTGTTCCATCTCAGCCTCTAGGGTTTCGCCAAGATTAAGAGAGTCATCCACAATGACCGATCGTAAATACTCTAAGCCTCCTTCTAAGTTCTCTAGCCAAACAGAAGTACGTTGCAAGCGATCAGCGGTACGAATATAAAACATTAATAATCTATCGATATATTGCACTAAGGTAGATTCATCTAAATCAGTAACAAACAAGTCCCCATGACGTGGACGCATCCCGCCGTTACCACACACATATAAATTCCAACCTCTGTCAGTGGCAATGACACCAATGTCTTTAGATTGGGCTTCTGCACATTCACGAGTACACCCCGATACCGCAAACTTTATTTTATGAGGAGAGCGTAAGCCTTTGTAACGATTCTCTAATTTAATCGCTAAACCAACGCTGTCATTAACGCCATAACGGCACCATGTGCTGCCAACACAAGACTTAACCGTTCGGACTGATTTCCCGTACGCGTGACCTGTTTCGAATCCGGCATCAATTAGTTTTTTCCAAATGACAGGCAGTTCGCTAAGATGTGCCCCAAACAAATCCACTCGTTGGCCGCCAGTGATCTTGGTGTATAAACCAAACTCTTTTGCGACCTCACCCAACACTATCAATTTATCAGGTGTGATTTCCCCTCCAGCAATACGTGGGACAACTGAATACGTACCGTCTTTTTGCATGTTACCAAGGTAGATATCATTGGTGTCTTGCAGTTCTGCAAGGTTATCTTCGAGCACATAATCATTCCAAAATGAGGCTAAAATAGAACCGACAGTAGGCTTACAAGTAATACAGCCTAAACCAGAGCCGTGGCTTTCTAATATCTCATCAAATGTTTTAATTTTATTAATACGAATAATGTCGACCATTTCTTGTCGAGAATAAGAAAAATGTTCACATAAATGGTTATTAACCTCGACACCTAGTTGACTCAATTCACTGTCTAATATTTGTTTTGCTAATGTTGAACAACCACCACAACCTGTTGATGCATTAGTGCTTTCTTTAAGCATTATCATACTGGTGAAGCCAGAAGCAACCGCTTGTTTTATATCGCCTTTCTTTACATCAAAACACGAACAAATAACAGCAGCATCAGGTAAGGCCTCTACACCCATTCCAGCTGATTCGTCATCTTTCACATTGGGTAAGATTAAGACCGAAGGCTGCGCTGGCAACGCCATGTCGTTTTGCTTTATTTGCAATAATGTCCCGTAAGCCTCAGCATCTCCAACCAATACTGCACCAACAATTTTCTTACCATCTTTCGAGATGATTAATCGTTTATATATTTGCTCAATTTCATCATGATAAGTGTATGATTGTGCACCTTTTGTTTTTCCATGAACATCGCCGATACTGGCAACATCAACGCCCAAAAGCTTCAATTTAGTGCTCATGTCTGCACCAGAGAATTCGGCTTTTTTGCCTAAAATATGGTTAGCCGCGACTTTTGCCATTTGGTAACCAGGCGCAACTAGCCCAAAAATCTGCTGTTGCCACAATGCACATTCACCAATCGCATAAATGCTTTCAACCGAGGTTTGGCATTGATTATTAATGGCAATTCCGCCACGTTCTCCTAATTGAATGTCGGTCTCTTTAGCTAACGCATCTTGCGGGCGAATACCGGCAGAAAACACAATCATGTCGGTTTCTAAATAAGAACCATCCACAAAGTTCATACGATAGCGAGATTCCTTCCCTGCCACGATTTCTGTTGTCGCTTTTTCTGTATGAACGACAACGCCTAACCCTTCAATTTTACGTCGTAATAACGCACCACCACCATCATCTAATTGCACCGCCATTAATCGTGGAGCAAACTCGACAACGTGTGTTTCTAGTCCTAAATTCTTAACCGCATTCGCCGCTTCTAACCCTAATAAACCACCACCAATAACCACTCCTTTTTTACTCTTCTTACTGGACGCTTCTATTGCGTCTAAGTCATCAAGAGTACGATAAACATGGCAATGTTCTTGGTCATTTCCAGGGATGGGGGGAACAAAAGGAAACGAACCAGTGGCTAGTACCAATTTGTCATACAGTTCAGTTCGTCCACTCTCCGTAATCACCTGTTTGTTCTCAATATCAATGACGGTTACTTTTTCGTTTAAGATAAAATTAACGCCATTTTCTTGGTAATACGTATCGGTTGTTAACGCCAAATCATCGGCGGTTTTACCTGTTAAATATGACGTTAGTTGCACACGGTCATACGCTAATCGAGACTCTTCAGAAAAGGTAATGACTTCATTGTTTTCTTGCCCAGAAGCAAGTAACGTCTCGATGAATTTGTGGCCTACCATGCCGTTTCCTATCACTACAATCCGCTGTTTTCTCATCAGTCTCTCCTTTGTAAAATGTATAAACACATTCAGCAAGGAGAGTGCCAAGTCATAACACCACGATGCATTAACAGAATTTTAATCAATTAAAACAAAAAGATACTCCAAATAGAATCATAAGAACCAGAAAAAAACAACGCTATAAATAATAACAATGACGAAGAAATGTACTGTTATGGTGCATTTTCAACTAAAACAGTGCAATTGTTCATTATTTATCGTTTAAATCAAAACACATCAAATTAAAGAATTAAATGTAATCCAATGATTTAAATAGATATTACTCTTAATTTAACAACCGATAAATAATGGTTCATATTTTGCTCTATTTTTATTAAGCTAAAATTATTAAGGATTGGATAATGAGCAATGAAAAATGGATAAAAACGACCTGTGCCTATTGTGGTGTTGGCTGTGGCATTGATGCAATTCCGACTTCTGATGGCAAATTGGAGATACGAGGGGATAAAACTCATCCATCCAATTTTGGACGATTATGCACTAAAGGCGCAGCATTAGGCGAGACAGTTAGCACTGAAGGTCGGCTGCTTTATCCAATGATCCGTCATGATAAAAAACAAACAAATACTGACGATTTACTCTCAAGGAGTCAATCAATCTTCCCAAGGGTCAGATAAAGTTAATTCGATAATCAATTGCCATTTGGCGATGGGGAAAATTGGTTATCAAGGGTGTGGGCCTTTTTCCATCACAGGGCAACCCAATGCAATGGGTGGACGTGAAGTGGGTGGCTTAGCAAATACACTTGCGGCTCATATGGAATTTAATAACCCTGAACACCATCAACTTATCTCCGATTTCTGGAAAACCGATATCTTAGCAACAGAAGAAGGCTTAAAAGCCATAGACCTGTTTGATGCGATGGCAGAAGGCAAAATCAAAGCCATATGGATAATGGCAACTAACCCTGTTGTTAGCTTACCTAATAGTAAAAAAATCATGGCGGCGTTAGAAAAGTGCCCATTTGTTGTCGTATCCGATTGTATGGATAATACCGATACCATGGCTTTTTCCGATGTGGTTCTTCCCGCCCAAGGGTGGAGTGAAAAATCAGGCACAGTAACCAATTCAGAACGCAGGATTTCACGTCAACGTCGTATTTTACCAAGCCCAGGAGAAGCCAAACCCGATTGGTGGATAATCTCTCAAGTTGCTCAGAATATGGGGTTTGAAACAGCGTTTACTTATCGCCATGAAGGCGAGATATTTAAAGAATATGCTCAAATGACGACACTGGGGCAAGACAAGCAACCAAGAGATTTACACTTAATTGGGTTAACCACTCTGGATGATAAAGGATACAGCGAGTTAACTCCTCAACAATGGCCAGTATTAGGAAAACAAACAGATATACCACACCAGCGTTTCTTCTCGGATGGTCAATTCTTCACTCCAGATAAACGAGCACGATTTGTGGCGGTAAGACATTCATTACCTCAACAAGCCACTTCTGCAACCTATCCTTTACTATTAAATACAGGTCGTATTCGTGATCATTGGCATACCATGAGTCGCACCGGTTTATCTGAAACCTTAGCTTCTCACATAGCGGAACCTTTTGTGCAGATACACCCTAAAACTGCCATTGAATATCAACTTAAAAACAACCATATGTAAGCGTGCGGGGAACTACACCTTGTCTTTTACATTCCAAGGTAAAAGTGAATCGATATCTGGCGATCCAACACATAAACGATCTAGACAATACCTAATATAATCGTAAGGGATTAATCCGTTTGCCTTTGCTGTTTCTACAATGCTGTAAAGCATTGCACTTGAATCTGCACCAGCCGTTGAACCCGAAAATAACCAGTTTTTCCGGCCGATAACAAACGGTTTAACCGCTCGCTCTGCTCGATTGTTATCAATAGATAACAATCCATCATCAATATAACGAACTAATTTATCCCATTGATTTAATGTATAGCTAATCGCCTCACCTAATTTTGTTTTAGGTGATACTCGACTAACTGCGCTATCAAGCCAATCACGGAGCTCTTTAAGTAAATCGCGGGCTTCTGTCTGCCTAGCAACATACTTGGCTTCAGGGGAAGCCTCTTTTAATAACGATTCGATCCGGTATAGCTTTTGGATTTTACTCAATACCCAATCTGCACTCCCTGTTTTCCCTTTTACTTGAACACGTTGAGCCTCAATAAATCGTCGACGTGCGTGTGCCCAACAGCCAACTAAAATCGCTTCAGTTTGTTCATAACCTTGGTAACCATCGGTATGTAAATACCCGTTATAACCTTTTAAAAAGTTAACTGGATGGTAGCCATGCCTGCTAGATTGATAATCATAAAGTACAATTCCAGGCAAAACACCAGAGCCTGGAGAATCATAGCCAGAGCAGTAGACCCACATATAACATTTTGCTTTTTCAACATCCAACACATTTACCGTTGTTTCATCACAATGCAGAGTGGGTTGTTCAAGCAAAATACGATGTAACTCGTTATTAAGAGGGGTAAATAGTACCGAGCATTTTATTAACCAATCCGCCATCGTTCGCCGTCCAATAATGATACCCCATTGCTGAAATAACGTTTCTTGACGATAAAGTGGAAGACTGTATTGAAATTTAGCCGTAATAATTTGAGCAAGTAAACTTGCGGTCGCAATCCCTTTAGGGATTGGTGACGCTGGCATTGAGGCTTGTTTAATGTCTACTGAAGTATTGTTTTTTTCACAATTTCGGCAAGCATATTTAGGACGAACATGTTGAATAACTTCCACTTTAGCTGGTACAAATTCCAACTTTTCACTGATGTCTTTACCCATCGCATGCATCTCTAGACCGCAACACTTACAAGTTTTATCTTTTATGTCGTGGATAATAACAGTACGCGGTAAGTCTTCAGGTAAGCGTTGGCGTTTTGGCTTTTGACGAGTGTAGGTAATCGTTTGTGTGTCATCATTTTCAATGATGATTTCTTCTTCTGTTTCATTGAATAAATCAAATTGAGTCGAGTCAGATTCACTGCTTTTACCAAAGCGCTGATGTTGAGCCAGCCGAAATTGCTCTAGAAGACGGTTATATTTATTTTCAAGCTGAAGCACAAGTGCTTTCAGCTCGTCAATGGTATCAGGAAGTGGTTTTATTTTATCAGTCATGTAGATGACTATATAACGATAATACAGGTAATCAATCGGTTGCCTCCTATTCTTGACTGAGAATCAACTATTTAAAGGGTTGTTTGATAATGTACCGGTTGATGTCCTAAGATATCAAAACCTTGTAATAGCAGTGTCAGTTGCTGCTCTGATAATGCTAACGTATCGTTATTTATATTTCGTGGCCATTTGAAGCGGTCTTCATCTAATCGCTTGTACCATAAAGCGAATCCTGTTTTATCCCAATACAATATTTTGAGTTTATCACGAGGCTTATTGCAAAATATAAATAGAGCATCACTAAACGGTGATAGTTGCATTTCTTGCTCAACAATCACGACAAGGCCATTAATGGCCTTGCGAAAATCGACAAAATCACGATGAAGATAAATGGTGGAAACATCAGTAAATACATTCATGATTGATACCCTTTTAATAAGAGTCCTATCCAGTGAGGTTCAGTATTAGCTGGCAATGTTAATCGCAATTTTCCGATAGAAAGTTGAATATCTGGTAATTGTGGAGTGGCGATGATAGTTGATGTTAACGCTTCTACTTTCAAGAAAGTAGAAGCGTTAATCTTTTGTTTCCATCGTGCTTTACGTGCACTAAATGTCTTTGGCAGAATATTATGGTTACGACAAAATTCAGCGGCACTAAGCTTGCTAGATTGCTGAGATTCAAATAGAGCGTGCCATTGCTCTGGTGTTCTCTTTTTATCTTTTTGCATAATTACGTTCTCGTTAAATGAAAGATCGTAAGATACGCATAATGAATTTTATTTGTTAGGTGTAGTTCCCCGCACGCTTACATGATGTCTATTTCAAATTTAGTAAGAAACCATAAATACAATCGATTTTTAATGGTCAGGATGTTGAAATAAATACAATGAGTAAGATAACGCCAATAACGCACACAATGTCGCAGGGATCGCTAACGTATTGATTCCAAGGATTGGATAAAAATACCCGCCAATAACACCACCGAAAATAAAACCAAATGCGATAAACAGATACAAGGCTAACCGTCTGCGATGAATCACCTCGCCTTTAAGTTTCATCCCTAACATGATGCCTAAATCAGTAAAGACTCCCGTAACATGAGTCGTCCTAACGACTGCCCCGCTGTATGTCGTCACCAATCCATTCTGCAAACCACAAGCCGCCGAAGCAAAATAATGCCCCCATTGGCTTCCTTCGTTTAAAATAACCATTGCAGCAAACAAAAATAAACTTTCTATTAATAAGGCAAAATTATATCTGCGCCCTAATTTTAAAGCACTGCACCCTACGATTAAACTGCTTAACGAAGAACCTAAAACGAAACTAACAATGATATAAAATAAATGTAAGGTCGTACCATCAAACGCCAGCAACTGAGTACCTAATAGCGTTGCAGTACCAGATAAATGAGAAATAGATTGATGCTGGAAGCCCAACAAACCGACAGAGTTAGTAATACCAGCGAGTAAGGCCAGAAAAAAGGTACCGTATTCAACCCATTTTGGTAGTTTTGAAATCACACTATATTTACCAAGTCGTAAAGACGGATATTCTATACTCAAATACAAAGAAATGGATGATCTGTCGCAAATAAAAAAGGAAAGGTCTGCACCTTCCTTTTGTTATGAAGTTGTTGAGTCGTAATTAATCTAGATACATTTCAACATATTTCTCTGCGGCATCAGACCAGCTAAAGTTTTGTTTCATTGCATGTAGTTGAATTCGTTTAACTTCATTCAAATCTTGGGCATACAATAACAACGAACGCATTAATACTAATAGCAACTCTGTTGGCTCAGGGTTAATAAAACTAAAACCCGTCGCATTTTCATTGTCACTATCATAATCAATCACACTGTCTTTTAACCCACCAACCGCACGAACGATCGGCAAGGCTCCATATGACATACTGTATATCTGATTTAAACCACAAGGTTCAAATTCTGATGGCATTAAGAAAAAGTCAGATGAGGCTTCTATCCAATGAGCTAGCTTATTGCTGTATGCTTCGACAAACGCAAACTTATCAGAATGTATCGCTGCAATTTCTGTTAATTGTGCAGCAAGAACAGGATCACCCGTACCAACAATAACAATTTGCAAATCATGCTTTAAAAACTGCTCTAAAATTGGAAGTAAATAATGAATGCCTTTCTGGTTTGTTAAACGACAAACCATGCCATACATTGCCACTTCTTTTTGTGGTAAACCGACTTCTTCTTGCAGAGCTGCTTTACATACTTTCTTACCACGAACCATACTAATTCGATTGGCTTTAAATTGCTTAGGAATGAAAGTATCCGTCTCCGGACTCCACTCACTATAATCACAACCATTCAAAATACCAAACAAGTCAGGTTCTCTTGCTTGGAAATCAGAAGCCATTCCATGAGAACCCAGTTCTGTCAGCAACTCTTTTGCATACGTTGGACTTACCGCATTAATCTTATCTGCACATTGAACACCCGCTTTGAGCATACTAATATGAGTATGACTAACGGCCGCTTCAGGCACATAATGCGTTTTAAATTCAGAAAGGCATCCAATATCATCGTAATGAAAAATACCTTTAAACACCGCATTATGAACAGATAAAACACTGCGTACTTGAGAAAAGTAAGCGTCGTTTGCATAGCGTTTTTTAAGAAGGTACGGCAATAAGCCAGTATGCCAATCATTGGCATGAATAACATCGGGTTTAATCTTTAATTTAGGTAGCATGTCTAAACAAGCGGCACTAAAAAAAGCAAAACGCTCACCATTATCAGCATAAGCTTGATTGTTTTCAGCATACATTTCTGCACGATCAAAATAATCAGCACATTCGATGCCTAATACCGTGATCCCTTCAACACTCAATGATCTCACTTGGTATGGTGTATGAGGCCAATGTTCTAATGTCGAGCTCAACAATACTTCAGCATCATCACGCTCTGGGATTGCACTATAAGCAGGCATAGCAATATGTATTTCATGACCTAAGTCTTTTAATGATTTAGGCAGAGCCTTGGCAACATCTGCCAAGCCCCCACTTTTGATCAATCCTTCGACTTCAGATGCAGCAAATAAAATCGAAAGCGTTTTAGTAGCCAATTCTTTCTCCTTTAGGGATAACAACGATACCCTGATCTGAAACATGATATTTCTTCTTATCTTCCTGAAGATTAACACCAATTTCTGTTCCAGGTGCAATATCTGCGCCTTTATCGATAATTACACGGCGTAATACACACCCTTCACCGATTTTCACATCACCTAAAAGAATACTTTCACTAATATCACACGCCGATGCAATATTACTTAGAAAACCGAGTACTGATTTTTCAATACGTGAGCCACGAACATAACTACCACCACAAACTAAGCTGTCGATGATTTGTACTCGGCCATTGGCAGAATCAGTAAATGTTGCAGGTGGCAATGGTGGGTAATATGTGTGCAGAGGCCATTTACGGTTATAAAGAGAGAACGGTGCATCTTTTTTCAGAAGATCCATGTGCGCTTCCCAATAAGAATCGATAGAACCTACATCACGCCAGTACACCTCTTCTTTCTCACCCGTAATTTTATTTGTACTGAAATCATAAACATACACATTCCCTACAGGAAACATTTTTGGAATGATATCTTTACCAAAGTCATGCGATGAAGCCGTGTTTTCAGCATCTATCTCAAGCTCTCGACATAAGTTTTCAGCTTCAAAAATATAATTACCCATTGAGACAAGAGCAATACCTGGTTGACCAGGAATACACTTAGGATTTGCAGGTTTTTCTTCAAAACCAATCATTTTCCCATCCTCGTCAACTTCGATAACACCAAATTCAGACGCATCTTTTGCTGGCATACGAAGTGCTGATACCGTTAATGCCGCTTCTTTCTCTTTATGAAAATCGAGCATTTGTCGAATATCCATTTTGTAAATGTGGTCTGAACCAAAAATACAAACATGTTCAGGATCCGTTGATTCAATAAAACTGATATTTTGATAAATCGCATCCGCAGTACCTTCATACCAACGTTTACCTGTACGCATTTGAGCTGGCACAGGGTCAATAAAGCGATCGGTAATTCCATTTACATTCCAGCCTTTTTTCATATGTTGAAATAAAGACTGTGATTTAAACTGGGTTAATACATAAATACGCATTAAATCAGCATTTACGAAGTTATTTAACGCAAAATCGATTAAACGGTAACTGCCACCAAAAGGTACTGCAGGTTTAGTACGAGATTCAGTTAAAGGACGCAAACGCGATCCTTCACCACCAGCCAAAATCATTCCTAGTACACCAGCCATTTCTTCTCCCAAAGAATTATTATTTATAACCACTATCAATAAATAGTGCTTAATATGTTTATTTTGAGATTAACTTAACACATTGTCGTTACAATACTGTGAACCATGTAACTTCTATATATTTACAAAATAGATTCACTCGTTAATGTGCTTTAGGTCAATCTTTAATTGCTTCAAGTAACATTTAGTTTACACAATAATAGTCAAATGTACATACAATATGTCGTTCACTAAATGTTTATTTGCATATTAATTTAGTGAGTGTAATTATCAAAGTAATTTTATGGTTTAGAGGTTTTTATGTCATTGTCTCTTTTTACTCAATTACAACGCATTTGGGATTATCATTTACTTAACCAACCGATAAAAAAAAGTGATGCCATTTTTGTTCTTTGTAGTTATGACTTACGTGTAGCTGAACATGCCGCTCAACTTTACTTAGATGGATTTGCTCCTTTAGTCATTTTTTCTGGTGCTCAAGGCCGTGCAACTGAAGGCTTATTTACGTTGAGCGAAGCAGAAACTTTTGCTAATGTCGCCAAAGATATGGGGGTCCCCTCTTCCGCTATATTACTCGAAACAAAAGCCACTAATACTGGTGAAAATATATTCTTCACTCAAGATTTACTGAAAGAAAAAAATATTACTCTTAATTCATTATTACTTGTACAAAAACCTTATATGGAAAGACGCTTATTAGCCACCTTTCTAAAAAATTGGAACGATATAGAATTTTGTATAAGTTCGCCTAATATTAGATTTGTAGATTACCCAACAGATGAGGTTACTTTTGATCATGTCGCGAGTATTATTTTAGGTGAATTACATCGACTAAAAATTTACCCTACACTTGGGTATCAAGAACAACAAACGATTCCTGATGATGTATGGAAAGCATTTGAAAACTTAACCAAACTAGGGTTTGATGAATAATTATTCAAACTATCAATAAAATATATTCTTCATAAAAAAGCCCCAAAGATCAAAATCTTTAGGGCTTTTTTATTGTTCAATCCATTATTTTAAACGTAAGCGTGCGGGGAACTACACCTTGTCTTTTACATTCCAAGGTAAAAGTGAATCGATATCTGGCGATCCAACACATAAACGATCTAGACAATACCTAATATAATCGTAAGGGATTAATCCGTTTGCCTTTGCTGTTTCTACAATGCTGTAAAGCATTGCACTTGAATCTGCACCAGCCGTTGAACCCGAAAATAACCAGTTTTTCCGGCCGATAACAAACGGTTTAACCGCTCGCTCTGCTCGATTGTTATCAATAGATAACAATCCATCATCAATATAACGAACTAATTTATCCCATTGATTTAATGTATAGCTAATCGCCTCACCTAATTTTGTTTTAGGTGATACTCGACTAACTGCGCTATCAAGCCAATCACGGAGCTCTTTAAGTAAATCGCGGGCTTCTGTCTGCCTAGCAACATACTTGGCTTCAGGGGAAGCCTCTTTTAATAACGATTCGATCCGGTATAGCTTTTGGATTTTACTCAATACCCAATCTGCACTCCCTGTTTTCCCTTTTACTTGAACACGTTGAGCCTCAATAAATCGTCGACGTGCGTGTGCCCAACAGCCAACTAACATCGCTTCAGTTTGTTCATAACCTTGGTAACCATCGGTATGTAAATACCCGTTATAACCTTTTAAAAAGTTAACTGGATGGTAGCCATGCCTGCTAGATTGATAATCATAAAGTACAATTCCAGGCAAAACACCAGAGCCTGGAGAATCATAGCCAGAGCAGTAGACCCACATATAACATTTTGCTTTTTCAACATCCAACACATTTACCGTTGTTTCATCACAATGCAGAGTGGGTTGTTCAATCAAAATACGATGTAACTCGTTATTAAGAGGGGTAAATAGTACCGAGCATTTTATTAACCAATCCGCCATCGTTCGCCGTCCAATAATGATACCCCATTGCTGAAATAACGTTTCTTGACGATAAAGTGGAAGACTGTATTGAAATTTAGCCGTAATAATTTGAGCAAGTAAACTTGCGGTCGCAATCCCTTTAGGGATTGGTGACGCTGGCATTGGGGCTTGTTTAATGTCTACTGAAGTATTGTTTTTTTCACAATTTCGGCAAGCATATTTAGGACGAACATGTTGAATAACTTCCACTTTAGCTGGTACAAATTCCAACTTTTCACTGATGTCTTTACCCATCGCATGCATCTCTAGACCGCAACACTTACAAGTTTTATCTTTTATGTCGTGGATAATAACAGTACGCGGTAAGTCTTCAGGTAAGCGTTGGCGTTTTGGCTTTTGACGAGTGTAGGTAATCGTTTGTGTGTCATCATTTTCAATGATGATTTCTTCTTCTGTTTCATTGAATAAATCAAATTGAGTCGAGTCAGATTCACTGCTTTTACCAAAGCGCTGATGTTGAGCCAGCCGAAATTGCTCTAGAAGACGGTTATATTTATTTTCAAGCTGAAGCACAAGTGCTTTCAGCTCGTCAATGGTATCAGGAAGTGGTTTTATTTTATCAGTCATGTAGATGACTATATAACGATAATACAGGTAATCAATCGGTTGCCTCCTATTCTTGACTGAGAATCAACTATTTAAAGGGTTGTTTGATAATGTACCGGTTGATGTCCTAAGATATCAAAACCTTGTAATAGCAGTGTCAGTTGCTGCTCTGATAATGCTAACGTATCGTTATTTATATTTCGTGGCCATTTGAAGCGGTCTTCATCTAATCGCTTGTACCATAAAGCGAATCCTGTTTTATCCCAATACAATATTTTGAGTTTATCACGAGGCTTATTGCAAAATATAAATAGAGCATCACTAAACGGTGATAGTTGCATTTCTTGCTCAACAATCACGACAAGGCCATTAATGGCCTTGCGAAAATCGACAAAATCACGATGAAGATAAATGGTGGAAACATCAGTAAATACATTCATGATTGATACCCTTTTAATAAGAGTCCTATCCAGTGAGGTTCAGTATTAGCTGGCAATGTTAATCGCAATTTTCCGATAGAAAGTTGAATATCTGGTAATTGTGGAGTGGCGATGATAGTTGATGTTAACGCTTCTACTTTCAAGAAAGTAGAAGCGTTAATCTTTTGTTTCCATCGTGCTTTACGTGCACTAAATGTCTTTGGCAGAATATTATGGTTACGACAAAATTCAGCGGCACTAAGCTTGCTAGATTGCTGAGATTCAAATAGAGCGTGCCATTGCTCTGGTGTTCTCTTTTTATCTTTTTGCATAATTACGTTCTCGTTAAATGAAAGATCGTAAGATACGCATAATGAATTTTATTTGTTAGGTGTAGTTCCCCGCACGCTTACAAAAAATCGCTTTGTTGCAGGTTTCATTGGTTCACCAAAAATGAATTTCATTAGTGTTTTCATTGATGATGTAGAAGACGATCAAGTTAAGGTTCAATTTGCAAACGGCTCTTCATTTTGGATCCCAGTTGATGGAAAAAATGTGATTCGTGGCGAACGAATGTCTCTTGGTATAAGACCTGAGCATCTTATTGCAGCAGAAAAAGCAGATGCCATTATTCATGGCGATGTTCTTGTGGTAGAAAAGTTGGGATATGAAACACAAATTTATTTAACCGTTGAGGATGCGGACGCCGATATCATATATCGTGTACCTGATACTGCTCTTGTTAATGTTGGTGATAAATTTACGATTGGGATCCCTGCATATCGTTGTCATTTATTCAATAACGATGGCAAAGCATGTCAAAGACTTTATAAAGAAGCTGGGGCTTAACATAAAAACCTTAGTCAAATTTAACAAGCCCAATAATGCATTGGGCTTTTGTTGTTTATCCAGAGGTACATTGTGATTACCAACCAAGCTTTCCCTTACCCTTTAGGTGCAAACCTAAAAGCACACGGATGTAATTTTTCAGTTCACTATGCTTCTGATTATCCATTAACATTAGTGATTTTCAATAATGATGGTAGCCATCAAGAATACCCATTTACTGAAGAATACGGTGCTATAAAATATACCTTTATCGAAGGTGTTACTGCTGGCTGCATTTATGCTTTTAAAATCATAAAAGATAAAGAAGAATTATTACTTCTTGATCCTTATGCAAAAGCATTAGCTAATACACCTCATTATCAAACACCCTATACCTCAGAGCAAAGTTGGACACTGGCACAATCCGTCGTTATTAATAATGAATTTGATTGGCAGCAAACCTCAAGACCAATGATCCCCCACTCTGAAACTATCTTACTAGAAACCCATGTAAAAGGGTTTACCCTACTTAACACTAAGGTAAAAGAAGAAGTTCGGGGAACTTACCTTGGTTTAGCGGATCCTGCTAATATTGCACATTTAAAACAGCAAGGGATTACTTCAATCCAGCTACTTCCTGTTGCTGCTTGTATGCACGAACCACATTTACTTGATATGAAAATGGTCAATTATTGGGGGTACAATCCACTCTCATTCATGGCTCCAGATCCAAGGTACGCAAAAAACGATGCCGTTATAGAATTAAAAACTGCCGTTAGAGAGCTTCATAAAAACAACATCGAAGTCATTTTAGATGTTGTTTATAACCATACGGCAGAGGGAGGTAATGGCGGCTCAATATTTAATTTAAAAGGATTAGATCAGGACTATTATCTGCACCACCACGGTAACTACACTAACTATACAGGTTGTGGGAATACACTCGACATTACGCATCAAGCAAGCTTAAATTTAGTCATGGACACTTTACGCTACTGGGTAGAACAATATCATATTGATGGTTTTAGATTTGATTTAGCCGCTACATTAGGCCGAGAATATGACCAATTTAACCCCAACAATGCTTTCTTCAAAGCAGTCGCTCAAGATCCTATTCTTCAAAGAGTGAAGATGATTGCAGAACCTTGGGACATTGGCCCTAACGGTTACCAAGTAGGGGAGTTCCCTGATGGTTGGAACGAATGTTGTGATAAGTATCGCGACACGACAAAAAGCTTTTGGCGCGGTGAACAAAATCACATCAAATCCTTAGCGACACGACTTATGGGATCTCGAGATCTGGTTAGTGCTTCACGATGGCCTCACAAATTACCCGTAAATTACGTCAGTTATCATGATGGATTTACACTGCAAGATTTGGTCAGTTATAAAGATCGTCATAATCATGCGAATGGCGAAAATAATCGAGATGGACATGGCGATAATCGCTCAGATAATTATGGTATTGAAGGGACGACCAGTAATCCAAGGATTATTGCTCTACGTGAAAAACAAAAACGGAATATGATGACGACCCTTCTGTTCAGTTTTGGCATTCCACACTTACTCGCTGCTGATGCTTGCTCACATACACAGCAAGGGAATAATAACGCGTATTGCCAAGACAGTACTATTAGCTGGGTTAACTGGTCACTCAATCGAAATGCAAAAGAATTCAAAGCATGGTTGGCTGAGATGATTCACGCTCGTCAAACGCATATGGCTCCGATAATAAATGCATTCAGTGGTTCGAGAAGAAATGGACAGAAAGTTGAATGGTACGCGCCTGATGGGCATGTGATGAACCACAGTGATTGGCATGGAGCTAAATCATTATGCTTGCATCTCAATGTTGATAATGGGAATAAAGAATTATTGATCATTATTAATCAGGCAAATACAGCGACTCAATTTATACTTCCTGAAGCCACAGAACAGCGTCGTTGGTTGTTAATTTGTGATACTCAATACAATAAATTGACGTCAAAACAAACCCTATTTGACTATAGTTTGTCACCTCTTTCTATTGCTATCTTCGCGACACAATAAACCACTAATAAAAAAGGAGGCGTAGGCCTCCTTTTTGGTACTTGCACTAAACTTAATGTTCAGTTTCAGATTTTACACGTCCCTTGTGATATGTTCTATACGCTAAAACCGTCAGCGTAATTATTAGCTTGGATGTCATCCAGATCATATACGAACAATCTACCTTAAAATTGGTGTGTAAAAGACAAAGTGTCTTGCTCTTTATCACTCTAATAACATTAGAGCGGACAATAATAATACCTAAAGGCAACAATTTTGTCATTAACTTTACATAACTCCCAGCCAAATGCATTGACTGTGAAAATAAACCAACACAAGTAATTAACATCAATAATGCTATAAATTAAATTATTTGAGATAAGCGATCTTGCACGACACCCACAATTAAGTCTGGTTGAAACTTAGAAATAAAACGATCACACCCTACTTTCTGTACCATAGCATCGTTAAAACTGCCACTTAATGATGTATTCAATGTAATGAACAAATCTCTCATACGTGGATCATTTCGAATCTCATGCGTTAAACGGTAGCCATCCATTTCTGGCATTTCAGCATCCGTGATCATCAACAAAATCTCATCAGTCACCACTTTACCTTCATCACACCATCGTTTTAATAAATTCAAGGCTTGTAGACCATCACTACATTCTATTACCTCTAAACCTAGCTGTTGTAATGTACTACGAACTTGTGCACGCGCAGTGCTTGAGTCATCAACCGTTAATACTTTACGCCCGTGCATATGATGAATAAGGTTTTCATCTAAAACGCCTTCAGAGATCGATATATCATAGTCAATAATTTCAGCTAAGACTTTTTCAACATCAATAATCTCAACAATCCGGCTTTGTTTTGGTTCAACTTCCACTTGCGTAATTGCCGTTAAATAATTATGACGACCCACGGTTTTTGGTGGCGGTTGAATATCAGCCCATGTTGTATTTATAATATTTTGAACTTGACCAACTAAAAAGCCCTGAGTTGAGCGATTATATTCAGTAATGATCAAGTTAGTGTCTTCATCGATCTCCATTGGCTTCATGCCAATCGCACCACGTAAATCGATAACAGGAACAGACTCACCACGTAAGCTTGCGACTCCGGCAATATGATGATGCGAACCCGGCAGCCTTGTTAATTTAGGAACCTTAAGGATCTCTTTTACTTTAAATACATTAATCGCAAAAATTTGGGCTGTATTAAGCTTAAACAGCAATAACTCCAATCGATTTTCACCCACTAGTTGGGTACGTTGATCAACGCTACTTAACATTCCACTCATCGGTATCGCTCACTTAATAAGATATGTTGATAATATAATCAAGGATGCTTTCTACAGCACGTTATATATATATTATCGGCAAATTTGAGAAGTCTTTAACAAGTTAGTGCAAAAAAATAGACAATAATGTTACTATTCGCCAAATAAGCATCAGATAAGATGTATGTTGTACTAAATTAAAGGAATTTTATATGTCACCAGCACAACCCCTACTCGTTCGAATGATGAATACTAACATCGTTCTTCAGATACTCGTCGGTATTATTGCCGGTGTTGCTCTTGCTGTACTTGCTCCAGATCTTGCTGTTTCTGCCGGTCTTTTTGGTCAATTATTTGTTAGTGCGCTAAAAGCAGTTGCACCAATTCTTGTCTTTATTCTAGTAGCATCATCGATTGCAAATCAGAAACGTGGACAAGACTCAAATATGAAGCCTGTGGTTGTTTTGTATTTAGTCGGTACCTTTTGTGCTTCATTAACCGCTGTAGCAATGAGTTTTATTTTTCCAACGACTCTCTCTCTTGTTACTGATGCGGCAACGAACAGTGCACCAGAAGGCATAATGGAAGTTCTACATACACTTCTATTCAAAATTATTGATAACCCAATTAATGCGTTAATGACGGGCAACTTCATTGGTATCTTAGGTTGGGCAATCGCTTTAGGCTTAGGTCTTCACTCTGCTTCTGATGCAACAAAGAAAGTATTCATTGACCTTTCAAACTGTATATCAAGCATTGTAACGGTCGTTATTCGTTTTGCACCTATCGGTATCTTTGGTTTGGTTTCTAGCACATTTGCAGAAACAGGCTTTGATGCATTAGCAGGTTACTCTCACCTACTGGCGGTTCTACTTGGTTCAATGGCATTTATCGCATTAGTCGTTAATCCATTAATCGTATTTATCCGCACAAAACGTAATCCTTACCCATTGGTATTTTTATGCTTACGTGAAAGTGGTGTAACCGCATTCTTCACTCGTAGTTCAGCAGCAAACATCCCAGTAAACATGGCATTATGTGAGCGTTTAAACCTACATAAAGATACCTATTCAGTATCGATTCCACTAGGTGCAACAATTAACATGGCTGGTGCCGCGATTACCATTACCGTTCTTACGCTAGCAGCGGTTCATACGGTTGGTGTTCAGGTTGATTTACCTACGGCATTACTGCTTAGTTTAGTGGCTGCGGTTTCGGCGTGTGGTGCTTCTGGTGTTGCTGGTGGTTCATTATTACTTATCCCATTAGCATGTAGCTTATTTGGTATCCCTAACGAAATTGCAATGCAAGTGGTTGCTGTTGGTTTCATCATCGGTGTAGTTCAAGATTCAGCTGAAACCGCCCTAAACAGCTCGACAGACGTTCTTTTCACTACAGCAGCATGTCGCACTGCAGAAAACCCATACAAACCTCTAATACAAGAAACAAACTAATTTGGTTTTATGATACAAATAAAAAATGGCAGCGAATTATCGCTGCCATTTTTGTATCTATAATCTATTAATGATGTCGTAAGCGTGCGGGGAACTACACCTTGTCTTTTACATTCCAAGGTAAAAGTGAATCGATATCTGGCGATCCAACACATAAACGATCTAGACAATACCTAATATAATCGTAAGGGATTAATCCGTTTGCCTTTGCTGTTTCTACAATGCTGTAAAGCATTGCACTTGAATCTGCACCAGCCGTTGAACCCGAAAATAACCAGTTTTTCCGGCCGATAACAAACGGTTTAACCGCTCGCTCTGCTCGATTGTTATCAATAGATAACAATCCATCATCAATATAACGAACTAATTTATCCCATTGATTTAATGTATAGCTAATCGCCTCACCTAATTTTGTTTTAGGTGATACTCGACTAACTGCGCTATCAAGCCAATCACGGAGCTCTTTAAGTAAATCGCGGGCTTCTGTCTGCCTAGCAACATACTTGGCTTCAGGGGAAGCCTCTTTTAATAACGATTCGATCCGGTATAGCTTTTGGATTTTACTCAATACCCAATCTGCACTCCCTGTTTTCCCTTTTACTTGAACACGTTGAGCCTCAATAAATCGTCGACGTGCGTGTGCCCAACAGCCAACTAAAATCGCTTCAGTTTGTTCATAACCTTGGTAACCATCGGTATGTAAATACCCGTTATAACCTTTTAAAAAGTTAACTGGATGGTAGCCATGCCTGCTAGATTGATAATCATAAAGTACAATTCCAGGCAAAACACCAGAGCCTGGAGAATCATAGCCAGAGCAGTAGACCCACATATAACATTTTGCTTTTTCAACATCCAACACATTTACCGTTGTTTCATCACAATGCAGAGTGGGTTGTTCAAGCAAAATACGATGTAACTCGTTATTAAGAGGGGTAAATAGTACCGAGCATTTTATTAACCAATCCGCCATCGTTCGCCGTCCAATAATGATACCCCATTGCTGAAATAACGTTTCTTGACGATAAAGTGGAAGACTGTATTGAAATTTAGCCGTAATAATTTGAGCAAGTAAACTTGCGGTCGCAATCCCTTTAGGGATTGGTGACGCTGGCATTGGGGCTTGTTTAATGTCTACTGAAGTATTGTTTTTTTCACAATTTCGGCAAGCATATTTAGGACGAACATGTTGAATAACTTCCACTTTAGCTGGTACAAATTCCAACTTTTCACTGATGTCTTTACCCATCGCATGCATCTCTAGACCGCAACACTTACAAGTTTTATCTTTTATGTCGTGGATAATAACAGTACGCGGTAAGTCTTCAGGTAAGCGTTGGCGTTTTGGCTTTTGACGAGTGTAGGTAATCGTTTGTGTGTCATCATTTTCAATGATGATTTCTTCTTCTGTTTCATTGAATAAATCAAATTGAGTCGAGTCAGATTCACTGCTTTTACCAAAGCGCTGATGTTGAGCCAGCCGAAATTGCTCTAGAAGACGGTTATATTTATTTTCAAGCTGAAGCACAAGTGCTTTCAGCTCGTCAATGGTATCAGGAAGTGGTTTTATTTTATCAGTCATGTAGATGACTATATAACGATAATACAGGTAATCAATCGGTTGCCTCCTATTCTTGACTGAGAATCAACTATTTAAAGGGTTGTTTGATAATGTACCGGTTGATGTCCTAAGATATCAAAACCTTGTAATAGCAGTGTCAGTTGCTGCTCTGATAATGCTAACGTATCGTTATTTATATTTCGTGGCCATTTGAAGCGGTCTTCATCTAATCGCTTGTACCATAAAGCGAATCCTGTTTTATCCCAATACAATATTTTGAGTTTATCACGAGGCTTATTGCAAAATATAAATAGAGCATCACTAAACGGTGATAGTTGCATTTCTTGCTCAACAATCACGACAAGGCCATTAATGGCCTTGCGAAAATCGACAAAATCACGATGAAGATAAATGGTGGAAACATCAGTAAATACATTCATGATTGATACCCTTTTAATAAGAGTCCTATCCAGTGAGGTTCAGTATTAGCTGGCAATGTTAATCGCAATTTTCCGATAGAAAGTTGAATATCTGGTAATTATGGAGTGGCGATGATAGTTGATGTTAACGCTTCTACTTTCAAGAAAGTAGAAGCGTTAATCTTTTGTTTCCATCGTGCTTTACGTGCACTAAATGTCTTTGGCAGAATATTATGGTTACGACAAAATTCAGCGGCACTAAGCTTGCTAGATTGCTGAGATTCAAATAGAGCGTGCCATTGCTCTGGTGTTCT
Organism: Aliivibrio salmonicida LFI1238; assembly: GCF_000196495.1. Taxonomy (NCBI): domain Bacteria; kingdom Pseudomonadati; phylum Pseudomonadota; class Gammaproteobacteria; order Vibrionales; family Vibrionaceae; genus Aliivibrio; species Aliivibrio salmonicida. The sequence continues at coordinate 250,216 of NC_011313.1, read as the reverse complement.
CTTTTTATCTTTTTGCATAATTACGTTCTCGTTAAATGAAAGATCGTAAGATACGCATAATGAATTTTATTTGTTAGGTGTAGTTCCCCGCACGCTTACATATTGGTTAAATCGGAAAGGGAATAAATAAGCTAAAAAAAAGGCTAAGATCTTTCTCATTGAAAGTATCTTAGCCTTTTTTCATACCCTATCGTTGCAATAGGATGAATAATTAATGAGTCGTACGATTTGTGCCATTACGAACGAGATCTTGCCCCGTTTGAAAAACGTCTTCGGTTACCCAACGAGAGAATAAGAGTTGGTGTTTATCATCCAATACGGCAACAAAGCGACGACCGTCTTTATTATTGGTTGCCATAGCAATACCTGCAACATTCGTTAGCCCTAAACCACCGCTTTCTACAGAAATTAAGAACGTTTCTAAATCTTCTAGATTAGTGATCATATCTACTTCGTTGGTCATATTTATATTCTCTTGATAAACAAAACTTACTTTTTGGCAATGCCATTACGATAGTCGCTACTTTACCGAGGTTCCTGACAAATTGAAACTCCCTTATCTATACTCTACCTATAGATTTATCATCATTTACTGCAATCAGTGTTAATCTAAAACTCTACTGGTAAACGGAGCCACATCATGTCACAACAAAGAGCATTCAATGCCCCACGACAATTTAACTAAACTAAGTCCATGATTAAATGGGACTCAGTGAGTTGAGATTACTCGTCAGTTTTAGGGCCAGAGATTAACAAAGTATGAGTTCTCTTCGGTGACAATGACGCGTCTTTCTCTTTAGGAAAATTATTATTCCAAGTTGCCAACGAGCATAAAGACACATACCCATGGCTCTTAAGGCTTAGTTTGAAAGACTGTAAGCTTGCTCTTTTGTAGTCTTGATATTCTTTCATTATTCTGATTTTTACAGCAAATAGTACGGCTAACTTACTATTGATTTCTTTGCCAACACAGGGCATTCAACTTTTTGTTATACCATAACTTGCTGTCTTTTATAAAAGCCAAGTAACCCCAATGACTCGCTGGTACTGCCATCATCTACTCTTTGGCCTGATAGATAAAAATACCATCACAAAAATAGACACTTATTTTAATAACAAGCGTTGAGCACCATTGCCCTCTTCATGCAAAATATCATCAGGGTTTAATAACTGACATCTATCCATACTCAAACAACCACAGCCAATACATCCGGTTAAGTTTTCTTTAAGAGACTGGATTTGTTCAATTTTTTTATCGAGATCTTTTTGCCATTTCTTTGCGACCTTTTCCCAATCACGTCTTGTCGCCGTTTCCTTCATGGGTAAGTCAGCTAACTCTTTCGTTATTTCTTCTAGCGTAAAACCAACAAGCTGAGCCACTTGAATAAGCGCAATGCGCCTTAACATTGACGGATGAAAACGGCGCTGATTTCCTGCCGTTCGGATAGAGGCAATGAGATTTTTAGTTTCATAGAATCGCAATGCAGAATCGGCAACACCACTTCGCTCTGAAAGCATGCCGATCGTCAGCAATGTTTTTTCATTTAACATTAATCACTCCATGATATTGATAAATTAAGCTGAATAAACGTAACGTTGCTCTCTTTTAGAGTGACACAAACATATCATCAATCATTTTCTCTAAAGGTGCATCGCCATTACTTGCACAAGCATAAGCTCTTAATCCCATAATTTGTACTTGAACAAAACGTGCCAATTGAGCCACATCTTTGTCTTTGCTTAACTCACCTTGCTGCTGTGCTTCTTCTAACAAAGTAATAAATTGACCTTCCATGATAACGAGCATTTTCTTTGCTTCAGCGAGCAATTCTGCGTTTTCTTCCGTTAATTCTGCAATCGTTTTTGCCAGCATACACATACGGCTTGGTAGTGGCCCTTTATTGCCAATAATATTCAACGTGACAAACTCTTTTAAAGCAGACAAAGGCGATGTCGTATTCGCTTTGCATTCAGCAATGTGGGCAACACCCATTTCGGTGTATTTGTTTAATACTTCTTTGAATAGCCCTTCTTTACTGCCAAATGTCGCGTAAATACTGCCAGGGCGCATATCAATCACGTCTTGAAGATTACGCATTGATGTGGCGTGAAAGCCTTTTTCCCAATAAAGATTGGTGGCTTTTTCAATCACATCATCTCTGTTAAATTTGGCTGATTTTGCCATAATAAGTTACTCTCAAAAAACTTGAACACTTGTTCAATAATAGCACTTTGTAGATTGAAATGCAGTTTTTGCTTAAAAACAATCTCCTCTACTCAATAACTGAATCAATTTGATCTATGCTTTGTAAACCACATCATGATCAATTAGAAACCATTCTCTAAGGAATAATAATGAATCAAATTAATCCCAAAAAACTCTTAAATAGTAAATGGACGGCCGTTAATCCGATCAAAAAAGAAAAACATTTTTTAATTACTGAAATTGAATTTGAAGACAATGAAGTAACACATTGTTTAATAGAAGCCGTAATAACAAAACGAGCAGAATCTCTGGATTGGAAAGAATTAAAAGACCAAGAAAATTGGCTTTCAGGTTGGAAATAAAAAACGCCTATGTAAAAAGAAAACATAAGCGTTAATTAAGAAAAAATAGCGTAAAATTAGCCTTGTTTCTTTAAAAATTGAACGATTGACCCTTTTGGGGTTTTGGCGATTTTTTGCATTAATGAAAAATCAGGGCTTTTAATCGCATAATCGCTTTCTAGGGTATCTAACAGCACTTGCCATAATGAAGCCGTCACTTCGGCATCGGCTAACGCTCTGTGGAACACACCATCATTATCGATTTGATGATAAGCCACTAACTCTCCCAACTTATGCGATGGTGCTTCTTGAGTCAGCCGTCTTGATACCAATAATGAACACGCGAACGTTCCATCATAATCTCGCTGAATCGCGTCAAGCTCTGCATCTAAAAAACGCTGATCAAACGAGGCATTATGAGCCACTAAATTACACCCTTGAATGAAGTCCGCAAACTCGTGCATGACCGTGGCACAATCATCCGCTCCCATCAGCATGGCATTGGTAATGCCAGTGTAATTCGCAATGAACGAGCTTACTCTAAAACCAGGATTCATCAATTTTTGAAAGCGATCAACAATAACGCCATTTTCTAGCTTCACCGCACCAATTTCTATGGCGCGATCGCCTTGGTTTGGAGATAAACCCGTGGTTTCGAAATCGAGAACAACAACAGTATTAGCAAGCGCGGCTGGGTTTTTAGAAGAGCTTAAAGGCACGAAATATTTCCAAGTCATATAATTAGTCGGCAATGATACCACTTCTGTTGTTTATATATAAAATGATAAGAACATGACTCTCACGTAAGGCTGATTAATGAGCACACTATTTAAGGATCTTTTCTCTGAATATTTCGATAGCGCCCTGCCAGAGGCATTGATATAGCTAATGTTGAAATTACCCCACGCAAGTTTTACGTAGACATGCATCAGTTATCTATTGTTCTTAATGGGCGAAAACTGGATAAAAAAGAGTTTGAATTACGTAAGCGTGCGGGGAACTACACCTAACAAATAAAATTCATTATGCGTATCTTACGATCTTTCATTTAACGAGAACGTAATTATGCAAAAAGATAAAAAGAGAACACCAGAGCAATGGCACGCTCTATTTGAATCTCAGCAATCTAGCAAGCTTAGTGCCGCTGAATTTTGTCGTAACCATAATATTCTGCCAAAGACATTTAGTGCACGTAAAGCACGATGGAAACAAAAGATTAACGCCACTCCACAATTACCAGATATTCAACTTTCTATCGGAAAATTGCGATTAACATTGCCAGCTAATACTGAACCTCACTGGATAGGACTCTTATTAAAAGGGTATCAATCATGAATGTATTTACTGATGTTTCCACCATTTATCTTCATCGTGATTTTGTCGATTTTCGCAAGGCCATTAATGGCCTTGTCGTGATTGTTGAGCAAGAAATGCAACTATCACCGTTTAGTGATGCTCTATTTATATTTTGCAATAAGCCTCGTGATAAACTCAAAATATTGTATTGGGATAAAACAGGATTCGCTTTATGGTACAAGCGATTAGATGAAGACCGCTTCAAATGGCCACGAAATATAAATAACGATACGTTAGCATTATCAGAGCAGCAACTGACACTGCTATTACAAGGTTTTGATATCTTAGGACATCAACCGGTACATTATCAAACAACCCTTTAAATAGTTGATTCTCAGTCAAGAATAGGAGGCAACCGATTGATTACCTGTATTATCGTTATATAGTCATCTACATGACTGATAAAATAAAACCACTTCCTGATACCATTGACGAGCTGAAAGCACTTGTGCTTCAGCTTGAAAATAAATATAACCGTCTTCTAGAGCAATTTCGACTGGCTCAACATCAGCGCTTTGGTAAAAGCAGTGAATCTGACTCGACTCAATTTGATTTATTCAATGAAACAGAAGAAGAAATCATCATTGAAAATGATGACACACAAACGATTACCTACACTCGTCAAAAGCCAAAACGCCAACGCTTACCTGAAGACTTACCGCGTACTGTTATTATCCACGACATAAAAGATAAAACTTGTAAGTGTTGCGGTCTAGAGATGCATGCGATGGGTAAAGACATCAGTGAAAAGTTGGAATTTGTACCAGCTAAAGTGGAAGTTATTCAACATGTTCGTCCTAAATATGCTTGCCGAAATTGTGAAAAAAACAATACTTCAGTAGACATTAAACAAGCCCCAATGCCAGCGTCACCAATCCCTAAAGGGATTGCGACCGCAAGTTTACTTGCTCAAATTATTACGGCTAAATTTCAATACAGTCTTCCACTTTATCGTCAAGAAACGTTATTTCAGCAATGGGGTATCATTATTGGACGGCGAACGATGGCGGATTGGTTAATAAAATGCTCGGTACTATTTACCCCTCTTAATAACGAGTTACATCGTATTTTGCTTGAACAACCCACTCTGCATTGTGATGAAACAACGGTAAATGTGTTGGATGTTGAAAAAGCAAAATGTTATATGTGGGTCTACTGCTCTGGCTATGATTCTCCAGGCTCTGGTGTTTTGCCTGGAATTGTACTTTATGATTATCAATCTAGCAGGCATGGCTACCATCCAGTTAACTTTTTAAAAGGTTATAACGGGTATTTACATACCGATGGTTACCAAGGTTATGAACAAACTGAAGCGATTTTAGTTGGCTGTTGGGCACACGCACGTCGACGATTTATTGAGGCTCAACGTGTTCAAGTAAAAGGGAAAACAGGGAGTGCAGATTGGGTATTGAGTAAAATCCAAAAGCTATACCGGATCGAATCGTTATTAAAAGAGGCTTCCCCTGAAGCCAAGTATGTTGCTAGGCAGACAGAAGCCCGCGATTTACTTAAAGAGCTCCGTGATTGGCTTGATAGCGCAGTTAGTCGAGTATCACCTAAAACAAAATTAGGTGAGGCGATTAGCTATACATTAAATCAATGGGATAAATTAGTTCGTTATATTGATGATGGATTGTTATCTATTGATAACAATCGAGCAGAGCGAGCGGTTAAACCGTTTGTTATCGGCCGGAAAAACTGGTTATTTTCGGGTTCAACGGCTGGTGCAGATTCAAGTGCAATGCTTTACAGCATTGTAGAAACAGCAAAGGCAAACGGATTAATCCCTTACGATTATATTAGGTATTGTCTAGATCGTTTATGTGTTGGATCGCCAGATATCGATTCACTTTTACCTTGGAATGTAAAAGACAAGGTGTAGTTCCCCGCACGCTTACTGAATTACTAGTGTAGATTTAGCGTTTAATAAAGTACTAAAAATAAAAAAGCGCGAGCTGATATCATCAGTCTCGCGCTTTTTTTGCTAAGTAACGTTAATTAAAATTAAGCTACATGCATTCTGTTTTTATGATCTAGGTACTCGTTATAAGTACCTTGGAAGTTAACCAGTTTCTTACCTGTAACGTCAATGATTTGAGTCGCTAGAGAAGAAACAAACTCACGGTCATGGCTTACAAAGATTAATGTGCCTGTGTACACTTTTAATGCTTCGTTTAGCGCTTCAATCGCTTCCATATCCATGTGGTTGGTTGGTTCGTCCATAACAAGTACGTTGATTTCTAGCATCATTAACTTGCCAAACAATAGACGGTTTTTCTCACCACCAGAACAGTTTTTCGCTTGTTTATTTGTATCATCCGCTGTAAACAGTAGACGGCCCAAAATACCGCGAACCATCAAGTCATCGTGTTTCACTGTACGCCACTGTGAAATCCAATCAAAGATGCTTAAATCGTTATCAAAATCAGCCGTACTGTCTTGTGGACAGTAACCAAAGGTCGCATTTTCAGACCATTTAACGATGCCTTCATTTTGCTCAAGGTCGTTAACTAAACAACGTAACAATGTCGTTTTACCCACACCATTTTCGCCGATGATAGCCAGACGAGTACCCGCTTCAAGAAGTAGGTTACCGCCTTCAAATAATACGTCTTCTTCAAAACCGTGGCCTAAATCTTTCAATTCAAGTGCTTGGCGGTGCAATTTCTTGCCTTCACCGAAGTTAATTGATGGGCTCATACGGCTTGATGATTTCACTTCATCTAGCGAGATTTTGTCCATTTTCTTTGCACGAGAACTTGCTTGCTTCGCTTTAGATGCGTTCGCACCAAAACGGTTTACGAAATCTTGCAGTTCACTGATCTCTGCTGCTTTCTTCGCGTTACCAGAAAGTAGTTGCTCACGGATCAAACTAGACGCTTCAAGGAAGTATTCGTAGTTACCTGGATAAACACGAAGTTCGCCGTAATCAATGTCTGCCATATGAGTACATACAGAGTTTAGGAAGTGTCTATCATGCGAGATAATGATCATTGTACATTTACGTTGATTAAGCTCACCAGCTAGCCAGTTAATCGTATTAATGTCCAAGTTGTTGGTTGGTTCATCAAGTAGCAAGATATCTGGGTTTGCGAACAATGCTTGTGCTAGTAACACACGCAGTTTCCAACCTGGAGCAACTTGTTGCATTAAGCCATAATGAAGTTCTTCATCAATACCGGCTTGTAATAGAATGTCACCAGCACGGCTTTCTGCGCTGTAACCGTCCATTTCTGCGAATTCACTTTCAAGTTCAGCAACCTTCATACCATCTTCTTCACTCATTTCTGGTAGTGAATAGATGCGCTCACGCTCTTGTTTGATTTCCCATAATTTCTTGTCACCCATGATCACAACATCAATTACACTGTATTTTTCAAACGCAAATTGATCTTGGCTCAACACGCCTAATTTTTGTCCTGGCGTCATTGATACGTTGCCTGAACTAGGAGTTAATTCACCACTTAGAATCTTCATGAACGTTGATTTTCCGCACCCATTCGCACCGATCAAACCGTAACGGTTGCCGTTGCCAAATTTAGCTGAAATATTTTCAAATAAAGGCTCTGCGCCAAATTGCATTGTGATGTTGTTTGATTGTATCAACGAAGTAATTCCTAGGGTTTACTGACAAGTCATTATTGGGCTAATTAGAGGGCCACAAGATGAAGGACGAAAGTATGATGAATGAGAAAATCTAGCCGCGGATTATACAGAGATCTTGATCACATTGTCGAGAGATATGACGTTTTAATACACAATAAAAAAAGCCCCAGAATAATCTAGGGCTTCTATTTATATTATAATTAGTCGTAAAGGGTTATCGCCATACTCCCCATTCGCCTGTTTTTCCCGGCTCTTCACCTTTTGTCCACCACTGAGCAACCCATGTTCCTCCTTGATGTGTCACGCTCTCCCTCGCCTGATAAGCATTATTTTTATCCCATTGATTCGTTGGTTCGACTGGTGGCTCAACGGGAGGAGTGATGTCGGCTTTAATTAGCGACAGTTGATAACTTAGATTTGCCTTAGGAGCAAATACTCGATTCGCATAAATATTAATGGTGTCATACATATAATGGTTCATCTCTTGATGCCAAATACCAATAAACCATGCTTTATTTTTCAACTGATTAAACTGACCAGCTAACTCTGCCGACCATGTTGCTGTGTTATTTACGGTTATCGCTAAGCTAATGTCTGTTGTCTCTGCGCCTGTTGCATCAAAAGTTCTAAACCTTACCGAGTCTCCAGATTCTACAGGACCAAATCCTTGACCAATGTAATAGCCTAGATCGGAATATTGTGGCGGTGGCTCAACAGGATCTATAGGCCCGGGAGGCGTCGTTCCAGCTCCATCAAAGGCGATATCACTGCAGTTATAAAATCCTTCGCCTGCGGCATCTTCACGTTGCCAACGAGTGTAGAGCACGGCTGAATCGGCACGGTCTGCTGGGAGAGTAATTTTAATGCGGTATTTTTTATCGTCTCCAACAATAATATCTCCTGCCGTATCGACGACATCGAGATCACCCCAAGTAAGCGGAACGGTTGGATCATAATTTACGTTAGATAAATAGAATTGCCAGTAAGAAGGGTTATGGGGGGCGGTGGCATTAAAGACGAGTTCAAGTTGGTTATTCTCATCTAACGTAATGGCCGTTTTTTGCCAATGCGTTGATCCCATATTCAACCCTGATTTGGCCTTATCTCCTGCGGAACATAAATTACCATCACGAACAATGGCTTGAACATGTGCCATGTCTTTATAATTAGGAACATTGGCCGCCACTTCATTACGTTGAACAAAGGGGAATGCACCAGATTCATCAAACGCAGACTGACACGCTTGATTTGGAATGGTGTTATCCCAAAACCCACCATCAAGATAACAGGTGTTTTGCCTCGCACTTGGGTATTCAACCCAGCCATGCGCTTGTACTCCCATTGAGGATAATGCGCCAACAAAGGCAATGGTAAGCGAATTGATTTTTATTGTATTTGTCATATTTCATCCTTGTCTATAAACAATAAAAGCGAGGCGATTAACGCCTCACTTTCGTTTATAAAATTAGCAAGGATTGATGAATTGGCGATAAAATCAGACACAAATAAACGGTTTATTCACGCATTTGTTATCTGCTTTCCATCTAATAATGAGTCAAATGAAAGCCTATTATATTCTTTCGAGTCAGTTCATTATTTATGTTTCACATTCATTTTGGATCAATACTGCATTCTTCTTACTTAGATGATCTCTGTTGCTGCTTCTTCTCTTTCTTTTCTTGTTTACGTTGCTCAATCAATTTTGCAGCGTCACCACCAACGTGAGTTTCCCCTCTTTCATTAGCCAACTGCACTTGTTTTTCACGCTCACGGAAACGAGATTTTTGCTCTTCGGTATGTTGGTCAATACATTTAGGACAACTTACGCCTTTCTCAAAAGAGTCTGACTGCTTATCTTCGTCTGTGATCGGTAAGCGGCACGCATTACACACATCATAATGACTTTTCTCTAGTTGATGATTGACGGCAACTCGACCATCAAACACATAACAATCGCCTTCCCATAAGCTGTTTTCTTCTGGTACTTCTTCAAGGTACTTTAGTATTCCACCTTCAAGATGGTACACCTCATCAAATCCCTGCTCTTTCATGTAAGCCGTCGATTTTTCACAACGAATCCCCCCCGTACAGAACATCGCTACTTTTTTATGCTTTGCTGGGTCTAAATTTTCAGCCACATATTGAGGAAAATCGCGGAATGTCTCTGTCTTTGGGTTAACAGCGTATTTGAATGTACCGATATCCACTTCATAATCGTTACGAGTATCAACCAATAGCACGTCAGGATCAGAAATAAGTGCATTCCAATCGGCTGGTTTTACATACGTGCCCACCACATGAAGAGGATCGATACCTTCTACGCCCATGGTGACGATTTCTTTTTTCAATTTCACTTTGGTACGATTGAAAGGTTGAACGTCATTGATTGATTCTTTATAAACTACATCCGCTAAACGTGAATCTTCTTTGAACCAAGTTAGCAACGTATCAATTGCTTTGCGAGAGCCAGCAACGGTGCCATTAATACCTTCACTTGCCAAAAGTAACGTACCTCTGATCTGATTGTCTTCCATCACTTGCGTTAATGGCTGACGTATTTCGGTGTAATCTTCTAATGAAACAAATTTGTATAACGCACAAACGATATATTGAGACATGGGTAACTTTCCTTTTTTGCGAGGCTGGATCGTAAATCCAGAGCAATGAGTATTTGCCTTAGCGGCTTATAATAATGCGGGGAGTATAGCGGAGGTCTATCGATACAAATACGGACAGTTTTTGTGGTTTTTAAGTCTCTGTATATTTAAACAAAAAAGGCAGACAACGATTATCGTCATCTGCCTTAAGCATATTTACTTATTATAATTCGCGATTAATTACGAATTATATTCACTGATATCGAAACCAAGTAGTTTACCAATACCTTCACCGTACGCTGGATCAGCTTTATAACAATGAGTTACGTGACGTAGTTGAATCTCTTTTGGCACACCATTTAGGTTACGTGCTGTGTTATCAAACAAAATTGCTTGTTTTTCAGCGGTCATTAATCCGAACAAGTCACCCGGTTGTGAGAAGTAATCTTCATCTTCACGGTGATCCCAATGTGCTGCTGCGCCATCTAAATTTAGTGGTGGCTCAGAGAAATCTGGTTGTTCTGCCCATTGACCTTGGTCATTTGGTTCATAACCTAATGTGCTACCGAAGTTGCCATCAACACGCATTGCGCCATCACGGTGGTAACTATGTACAGGACAACGAGGTGCGTTCACTGGGATGTGCTGGTGGTTAACGCCTAAACGGTAACGCTGGGCATCACCATACGCAAACAAACGACCTTGTAGCATTTTATCAGGAGAGAAGCTGATACCCGGAACCACATTTGCAGGGTTAAACGCCGCTTGTTCTACTTCTGCGAAATAGTTTTGTGGATTGCGGTTTAGCTCAAATTCACCCACTTCAATTAATGGGTAATCTTTGTGTGGCCATACTTTGGTTAAATCAAATGGGTTGTAAGGTACTGTTGCCGCATCTGCTTCTGGCATGATTTGTACTTTCAATGTCCATTTAGGGAAGTCTTGGTTATCAATACTGTCTAGCAAGTCACGTTGATGACTTTCACGATCATTACCGACTAATTCGCCCGCTTCTGCATCTGATAGGTTTTTAATGCCTTGTTGAGAGACAAAGTGGAATTTCACCCAATAACGTTCGTTATCGCTATTGATAAAGCTGAATGTGTGGCTACCAAAACCATGCATATGTCGGTATGTCGCAGGAATACCACGGTCACTCATCACGATAGTTACTTGGTGCAGTGCTTCTGGTAATGACGTCCAGAAATCCCAGTTATTTTTCGCGCTTCGCATATTTGTGCGAGGATCACGTTTTACTGCGTGGTTTAAATCAGGGAATTTCAATGGATCACGTAAGAAAAACACCGGGGTATTGTTACCCGCTAAATCCCAGTTACCTTCTTCAGTGTAAAACTTCAGAGAGAAACCACGGATATCACGCTCAGCATCTGCCGCGCCACGTTCACCCGCAACGGTAGAGAAACGCGCAAACATGTCTGTTTTTTTGCCAATGTCTGAAAATATTTTTGCTTTTGTGTATTTGGTAATGTCATGAGTAACCGTAAACGTACCATAAGCACCTGAACCTTTTGCGTGCATACGACGCTCAGGAATAACTTCACGATCAAAATGCGCCAGTTTTTCTAAAAACCAAACATCTTGCAGAAGTTGAGGACCACGTTTACCCGCAGTTTGAACATTTTGGTTATGTGCAACAGGGCAACCTGCTGCTGTCGTTAATTTCTTACTCATTACTCATTCCTTAGTATTATTATAAAAGTACACAGTAAAGCGATTAATAAAGGTGGTGCTAAATACAAAAGTGACAATTTTCACTGTCCAACCCGAAAGTACCATCACGGCTGGACAAATGATGTAAACCGGCAGATACGCCCATTTCATACCCTGCAACCAGTGTAGGATATTTCATGGAAAGACGCTTAACCGCAAAATCTTCTGGTGGTGCGATCACTCGAATCGTCGTTCCTTCTGGAGGGTTACGAATAAACTCCAGTGATTGATTATAATTTTCTGCTCGTACTAACATAGCTTGTGCTATTTGAGGGTATCGAGCTAATAACTTGGTCATTAACCAAGGTGATCGTGTTGGTTTCATTTCATAACTGAGTGGATGAGATAAAATGACCGTAATGTCTCTCGCCCCTCTTCGATACGCTTCTTTCACCGGAATAGAGTCCGCTACACCACCATCAGTATAACAACCACCAGAGAAACAAGGCGTCGACTTGTAGGCGATAGGAAGCGCAGTCGTTGCTTCTAATACGTCATCCACATTCTCTTTTTTTACTTGATAGTAATCCGCATTGCCACTGTCAATATTAGTAACGGCAGCATACAAAGGAATAGAAGAAAACAAACGTTCAAAATCCAAAGGATGTCGTGTATTTGACTCATCAATTAACCATCGAACATCAACAAGATCACCTCCTCGCGCAAACCGAGGAAGATTAAAAAAGCGTTTATGAGTAGCAAGCTTGGTAATCACATGAAAGCTGCGTTGAGGATAATGTGCAAGGTAACCTAATAAGTTAGACGCTCCCGCTGACACTCCAATAGCAAAATCATAAGGCATAAATTCATTTTTCATGAAGATATCCAGTACGCCGCTAGCAAAAATACCACGCATTGCACCGCCTTCAACTACTAACGCACTCTTCGCCATCTCTTTACCCTTTAATAATCTATGGGTATAGAGTAACCACTTAAGAGAATAAGAGATAATCGATTGTACTTATAGCTGTGATTTATAAAACCTATCAAAAACTAGATATGAATCATGATTTCTATAAATACCCACTCTTTCATCCTGCTATGTATTGTTTTTTTTAAAAAAAAGGAATGTTAATTAAAACCCTACTATTTGATAGTTACGATGACTTAGTGACTCTAATTCGTACAAAAAATCAAAATAATAATGTTACTTAATAGCACTAATTGGATCGGAAATATTTATTTTTGTCTTATTAAAAAATAATATATCAACTAAAAGTATCAAATACAGAAAAAATGACGTCATCATATGAAACAACAAATTGATATTAAATATCAATTAGATACGATAAACCCCACTAAGTAAAAATAACAAATAAGTAACAATGAAAAGGCCAGCAATGTTGATTATTACAAAACAGTAATAATAAATTACTATTTCTCTAATTGTGTCCGAAGCAAAAAAGGCGAAAAATGCCTCCCATCGTTTGAGCAATCAAATAATCAAACTATCTAAATAAATTAAGAGATTTCCATGGCTACAAGCTGCTTGAATAAACAAATAACTAAAATTTTAAAATTAATTAAGAGAAATAAAATGACTATTACAACACTACACCCAGCAATTGATAACGGTTTTTCAGCTACAGACGAAAACTTCCAAGGCGGAACATTACACTGCCAATGTAAAGAAAATAAAGTAGCAGTAAAACTGACGGCACAAACTGCACATAACCACGCTTGTGGCTGTTCTAAATGCTGGAAACCTGAAGGTGCTATCTTCTCTCAAGTAGCGGTAATTTCACGTGATAACGTTGAAGTCATTGCGAACGCAGAAAAATTAGTTGTTATTGATGAAGCAGCAACAATCAAACGTCACGCTTGTAAAGAATGTGGTACTCACATGTACGGCCGTATTGATAACCAAGATCACCCATTCTTTGGTTTAGATTTCGTTCACACTGAATTGTCTGAAGATGCAGGTTTCTCTGCGCCACAATTCGCGGCATTTGTTTCATCTATTATCGAAACAGGCACTGATCCTAAAGACATGGATGCTATCCGTGCTCGCTTTGAAGAATTAGGCCTTCCTACTTACGATTGCCTATCTCCAGCACTAATGGATGCAATTGCAACTCACATTGCTGCACAAAATAAATAAGTTTACTCTTATTTATAATTGCTAAATAAAAATCCGGATCACCCACTGAATGATCCGGATTTTTTATAATAGCTTTATAAATAAAGCTTATCGTTTAATTAATAGTTGCCATCTTTACTTGATTTTTTTCTTTTGCTTTTAACCAGAACATAATTACGGCTAGTACTCCGAATGGAACCAATGGATCAATCATTGTCCCCCCTTTACCAAACACAAGATTCAATATCATGATGATACTTGCACCAATCGCCCACGCTATCGTAGAAGAAACTGACCAGATTTTGATTTGGTCTGCAAGTTCAGTAATCCCTAATGTACGGTTGATAATATGAAAGTATGAATCGTTCAAGTGTGAAAATCCAACGGGACCAACAGCACAAGCCAGAGCAACAAACACAGGATCAAGACCCAGTGTTTCAACTAATGGTAAGGTCATTGTCGCCGCAACCATCATAGATGCTGTCGCCGAACCTTGGATAATTCGTAACATCGAAGCGATAGCTAAAGGAACAAGTAGAGGAGGAATACCACTGCTTGCAATCGCCTCAGCCACTTGTGGCCCTGCACCTGATGCTTTTAATACCGCTCCCATCGCGCCACCACAGCCAGTAACAATCAGAATTAACCCCGTAGTAGATAATGCGTCATCCATGGAACCAACCATATCTTTACGTTCGATATGACGAGTTAACCCATAAAGCGCCATCAATACACCAAGGCCAACAGCAACAACTGGGTTGCCAAGTAACTCAAGTACCTGATACGGCATTGAGTCGCCTTTTCCGATGATGGTATTCACTAAGATCAATGCAATCGGAATTAAAATTGGACCAAAAGATAAGAAGTTACTTGGCAGTTCTTTGTCGTCAGTTTCTTTTACTTTCTCAAGATTTGCCCAATCGGCTTGATTTGTTATCCACATATCACCATTTGGTACACGATAATATTCTTTACCTACTCGACGAATATAAATCATTGAAAGTAACATCATTGGGATTGAAACAATCAAACCCCACATCATGTAAACACCAAGATCAACACCTAGAATTCCAGCAACCGCGACAGGTCCAGGCGTTGGCGGCACAAGAGCATGAGTAATAAGAAGACCAAGTGCTAACGTCACACCAAGCCCCACAGCCGATTTACCCGTATCTCGTGAAATTGCGCGAACAAGAGAATGCAAAATAATATAAGCAGAATCACAAAAAACAGGAATGGCGACAAGCACACCGGTAAAACCTAACGCAAGATCTTCGCGGCCTTTACCACACAGTTTTACAAACGTTTTTGCCATTCGTACCGCGGCACCAGAGCGTTCAAAACACGCCCCCATAATCACACCAAACGCAATGATAAGACCGATACCACCGAGTACACCACCAAAGCCCGCTTGAATTGAGTTAATTAATTCTGTTGGTGCCATTCCTGCGAATAACCCCATAATGATACTTGCAATTATCATTGCTAATGCGACAGGAATTCGTGTTTTTATTATCATTCCCATCATTCCCATCATGGCTAAAATGCCAATTACGATACCAATTAATGCTCCGTCCATTGTCTCATTCCTTTTGTTTCTTATTGTATTGTTGTGTAGGGTTCAGTGATTTATCGGCTATTAATAAATCACTGCTATTTGCTTTATTTTTATCGTTTGAAAAGGTTATAAGTAAGGTTTTACCCAACCTAATCCTTCTTCTGTTGTATTTCTTGGGTTGTATTCACATCCGATCCAATCTTGATAACCACACTCATCCAACACCGTAAATAAGTGTGGATAATTTAGCTCACCTTCTGATGGTTCATGTCTTTCTGGTACTGATGCAATTTGAACATGGCCGATAAATGGAGCGACTTCTTTTATTAATGTACTTAAATCGCCATCCATGATTTGTGCATGGTAAAGATCCAATTGCAATTTCACATTTGGGCGATCTATTTGTTTAATTAGATCTACCGCTTCACGTTGATGAGCGACAAAATAATGGGGGACATCACGGCTATTTAGCGGTTCAATCATCAATTGAATGCCATGCTCTGCAAACTTATCTGCCGCATAACGAATATTTGAAATAAATGTTACCGTCTGTTGCTCACGAGTGTAATTCGTATCGATAAGGCCAGACATTGCGTGAACTTTTCGACAGTTCAATACTTCTGCGTACAATAACGCGGCATCAACACTCTGCTTGAATTCATCTTCACGACCCGGAATAGCAGCAAAACCACGTTCACCAGCATCCCAATCACCTGGAGGCATATTAAAAAGTGCTTGTTCAAAACCAAACATCTGCATTTTTTCAGCCAGTGCTTCTGCTTCAAATGCGTATGGAAATAAATACTCTACCGCTTTAAAACCTGCGCTGTGGGCTTTTTCAAATCGTTCCAAAAAATCGACTTCTGTAAATAACATCGTGAGATTTGCTGCAAATTTGGCCATTACTTTCCTCTCCCTTTTAAATCATCAACTTCTTTATCTGTAAGGTAACGAATCACTTTGTCTTTTAATAAAAAAGCTAACTTTGCTGTTTCTTCTAGCTCTTCAGCATTATCTACAGCATCAACAAAATCAGTTCCTGTCACTACTGGGCCATGATTTGCCAGTAAGAACGATCGGTAATCACTCGCTCTTTTTGCTAATTCTTCTGCAATTTTAGGCTCTCCCGGACGTAAATACGGGATCACTGGTAGCTGACCAATTCTCATCACGTAATAAGGGGTAAATGGTTGAATCGCATTCTCAGGATCTAACCCTTCTAAACAGGAAAGCGCCGTTAAATAGGTAGAATGTAAGTGGACTATCGCATTACATTGCAAACTATTACGATAAATAGCTAAGTGAAATGCCACTTCTTTTGACGGTTTTTTCCCTGAAATATGATTACCATCCACATCCACCACTGACAGATCTTCTGCCACTAAACGACCAAATGATGATCCTGTTGGCGTAGCAAGAAAATGACCATTAGGTAATTTGAGCGATAAATTACCAGCACCACCCGTTGCATAGCCTCGCTCAAACATAGAGCGAGCTAACTCAACCATTTGGTCTCTGAGTTGTTGTTCTGTCATAAGAAAAATCCTTGTGCTTTAGCGAAGAAGTTTTCATCTCCGAAGTTTCCAGATTTCAAAGCCAACGATAATGTGCCATCAAGAGATTTTACCCATGGCACGTCGGGAGCGATTTGAGGACCAATATGAAATCCTTTAACGGCAAGGCTTTGTGTCACAACACCAGAGGTTTCACCACCTGCAACAATAAAGTTCTTCACCCCATGCGATTGCAATTGAATGGCTAACTCACTAAAGAATTGCTCTACCGCGTGACTTGAAGCATGAGCCCCGAATTCTTTTTGAATCGCCTTTAATGTTGCAGTATCTGCTGTTGCATACACTAAGGGAGCCAACTCTGCGTGGTTGTTTGTCATTACCCAATCAAAGACATCATTTACGTATTGTTTATTGGTTAGACACGCTTTTACATCAATCGAAAGATGAGGGGCTTTCTCTTTATAGATACTCACTTGCTGATTAGTCATTACAGAACATGAGCCTGAGAACACTACAGTTGGAGCCTTCGCCGGATAGCCTTTTTGCTTGGCATCACTTTGATCCGTTAAATTCTCAACCCAGTTTTTGGCAATCCCAGCAGCTAAACCAGACCCGCCAGTAATTAGCTTAAATGATTTAGCGGCTTGGCCTAGAGTAACAAGATGCTCTGTAGTAAATGCATCCACCACCGCATAGGTATGACCTTGTGTTTTTAGCTCATCAAAACGAGCTATTGTTACATCAACACCCTGCTCTATCGTTTGGAAATTAACTAGACCTGATGTCCCTTTAGATTGACCATCCATTAAACGAACAATGTTTGAATCCATCATTGGTGTGACTGGGTGATTTCGCATTCCTGAATCACTTAATAACTCACCAAATACAAATAAATGACCGTTGTAGACCGTACGTCCATTCACAGGGAGTGCAGGACACACGAACAATAGGCGCCTACGGCGCAAATCAAAAGGACTCAACCTCTTCCATTGTTGCCAATAAATCGTTTATCCTATCGCCATGCACGCATATAAACCCCTGAAACAATTATTTAATAGTCAAAATAACTGGCTTAAATTTCTTCATAATAACAAAGCTAACCTAAGAGCGGTCGTGATTGAAAATGTCACAAAGATGCTGTCCTGTGGGACAGCGGCTTTTGGCTCTCGCGAATATCATTGTTGCAACCCTGACTGTACCCATATCAAATATATTCACCAAACCTGTAAATCTCGAGCGTGCAGTAGCTGTGGCATGAAAGCCACAGAGCGATGGATACAAAAGCAACAACATGTCTTCCCTGAATGCGAATATCAACACATCACCTTTACCCTTCCAAACACGCTATGGCCTATCTTTCGTCATAACCGTTGGCTGTTAAATAAATTATTCAAATGTGCTGCAAACATTCTGCTGGGATGGGCAAAAGATAAAGGAATAGATGTCGGTATCTTTTGTGCTCTTCATACTTACGGTCGAAAACTGAATTGGAATACGCACTTACATTTATCGGTCACTCGTGGGGGAATTTGTGAACGTACCGGTTTATGGAAACCCATTTACTTCCAAATGAAAACGACAGAGCCTTGTTGGAGAGCGGCTATCGTCAGTTTATTGGGTAAGGCTTATTATGAGCTTGATTTATCAAGCGAAGAATGCCCCTATATCCGTAATAAAACGGATTGGTCACGCTTTTTAAGCAGTCAATATAATCGTCGTTGGAAGCTTCATTTTGCTAAAAAGACAAATAATGTAAAACCGACGATGAACTATCTTGGTCGGTATTTAAAACGGCCCCCGATTTCAGCGTCACGTTTAAGTCATTACGCCAAAGGCGGAATGATAACGTTTAATTATTTAGACCATCGAACAGGAACAACAGACAGCCTAACATTATCACCAGAAGAGATGATAAGACGGATAGTAGAGCACTATCCTGATAAACATTTCAAGATGATCCGATACTACGGTTTTTTATCAATGCGTCGTCGTGGAGAAGCTCTGCCTAGAGTTTATGCAGCTTTAGGTATGACAATAGAAGCTGAGCCGAAAATGCCAGGGTATGCCGCAATGTTAAAAGGATATGTAAAAGTAGATCCGTACGAATGTATTTTATGTGAAAGTCGTCTGGTGTTTACGAATTTCCGAGTCGGAAATTCGGTCAATGATTTAGTCACCCATGCGATAGTTCAGTCAGAATTGAGGGCAGCATAATAAGGTTTGTAGGATAAGTGTATCTAAAACTCATGAAATAGGGCTAAAACAGTTATAAAATCCCCGATAATTATATTTTCGATACCTTTTAAAAAAACAGCGATGGTGAAATTGGCTTTTTTAGACGGGCCAATGCTAACTCAGCAACATTCAAATTCCTTACCTTGAACTAATAAATAATTTACTTTAAAATCTGGAAAAAGTTTTTTGTTCATTGAGTTTGCAAAGTTTGCAAAATCCATTGGCTTAATACTTAATTCTGTATCATCAGGGATTTTGTATAATATTTCTTTTGAAAATATTGTATAAGCTGTATTTCTTGATTTTACACCAACAAGTGAATTGTAATCTTTCAATTCTTGAATACGTTTAATTTTTTGATTAAACCTTTTTATCTTTCCATCAGTAGTTTTTTTTAAGTCAAGAATTTCGTTTTCGGGATCAATTTCTTCATTGCCTAATTTTTGTTTTAAGTTAATCCAAAAATCTTTTTCTAAATCATCAGAACCATCAGCATATCTTTTTAATGAAGTTTTTGCTTTTGCTCTTTTATCTGACAATTTAGCTTTATCAGAATCCGTATAAGCATTATTTATTTTTTCTAAATATTCTTTTTTCTCTACTTCCAGCGATTTTGTGATTGTGTCAAAAAGTTGATCGCCATTCAGCGAATTAACTTTTTTACCATCAATCCAAACAAGATTATTTTTAATTAGTTCAGGAGAACAAATATCTTTTAATTTGATCGGTTCTTTATAGAGTTTTAAAAGTGTGTTTTCAGCACGTAAGCTGTGCGCTCTTGATTTTGCACCTTTGGTTTTTCTAAAACCGTGATGGTTAAATTGTGAATGATATAAACGTTGTTTTTTCATTTGCTATTTCTCCGTTAGCGTTTGGATCTCCTTGTCTTTAAGCTCAATGCAATTGCCAACCTAAAATTAAAGTTTACTCAAGCGTAGCGATGAGAAACTTAGATTTTAGAGTCGTTGGTAGTCTGTTTCTTATTTTTATTGACCTGTCGTAAGTGTAAAATCCAACTTTTTTATTTACTCGTATATCAGTTAATCATGTATTAAAATATAATCAAGCCAAGTGTTTGAAAACTGGTTTTCTAACATAGCAATTAACAGAAAAAGACCATTAAATGATCTTTTTTAAACTGTACATTAACAGGTGTTATGTAAAATTATAATGCCTCAATTAAATACAATTCTTCAAGTTTCAGTAAATCCTTTTTTCTATCCTTTAACTTTTTAGCTGGATTACCTAAATATATACTCCAAGGCTGTGTACTTTTCCTAACTAAGGACAAAGCACCTATTGATGTTCCTTCTGCTAAATTAACACCAGGTAAAATAATAGAGCCAGCTCCGACAATTGCATGCCTACCCACCCTCATTTCTTTTTTTACTACAAACTTATATTTATCAGGAACTGTAGGGTTGGTCATGCTACTACCACTATAATCATCAGTACGGGTGAAGATTTGACAGCTATAAGCTAAACCAGAAAAATCATCAAATATTAACCCTTCTTCACCACCTGCAACTAAGCAGTGTGTAGCGAAGTGAACATTTCTACCTATTTTAACCTTTCCTGATACTACACAAAAATCATCAATTCTAGAGTGATCACCCAATTCAATTTCATTACAATTGTATATTGATGCTTTATCACTAATTTTTACCGACTTACCAAGGCTTTTAAACCCCATACATTTTAATTCATCATCCGTTAAAAACGCCACAGCCCAATCCTTATTTTAGAGTATTACCCATTTAACATATTAATATACAACACATATAAATATTTATTTAATAGATTCTTTTATTAATCGTACATTTTCACGAGCGTTTGCGCTGTCTCGTTGAACCAATTCACGATATTTTGAATATTCTTCATTAAACCAGTCACCCCAAAAATGACCGCTTTTATCTACATCCAATTTATCTAAATATTCAATGAATTTTTCTTTTCTGGCAAACTTTGGATTGTTGATGTTTTTAGTTTTCCAATCAATAGAATTATCAATAAATTGTAAAATTGATTTGTTGGTTGGTGATGTTTCCAAGAAATATTTTGAGAATACTAAAAAATTCATTGTTGTGAATTGTTGAAAATAATTTTTATTATTATCTACTAAAACGCCTAAAACATATTTAGCGAGTTCACTTTTTACAATTCTTGTAAGTCCTGAAATCTGACCGCCAAAAGATGCCATTTTAGGCATTATTCTATTTTGAAACTCTAAGCCAAGATCCCAATCGGTATCTTTTCTCATTTCAATTTCATCAATAAAATCTTGAAGCATTTTGTTTTTTTCTTCATTTAATTTTGTAACTTTTACATAGCAATCATTCTTTATTTCAAATGCTATATGTAGCTTAACCGTGTCGTGTTTAAAATCTATCATTATTTAGCTCCTTATAATGGCTTTAAAAAGTGGTTTTCTAACCTTTTTATATTATTTGACATATTAAAAATATATGTCAAATAATATGACTATTTTGAAGCTTTCCAAGAATTGATAGAACGAATATAAATACCATCTTTTCTACGCCCAACAACTTGATTTTCTTCAAGTTTTTTTAATGCTCGTCTAAAATTGGCTGGTAATATGCCGCAGGCGCAAGCCATTTCTGGATTTGTTAGTTTTACCGTCTTATCGCCTGTATTTAGTAGGTATACAACGATTTTCAATTCAACTTTTGTTAAATCTGCTTTTAAAACGATTTTTAATAATTTCAGTTCATTTTCCATAATGTTTTTCCTTTTTTAATGGTATATACATAGTGTAAATCTTTTTTGAACTGTGTCGAATCTTTTTTGATTTAATTTAAAATGCAACATAGATCTTTTTCGATTTATTGATAAATCATTTTCGATTTATTTTAGGGTCATTTTTGATTTATCGTTTTAGGGCTGTTTAAAAATTAGTTTTCTAACATACACAAATAGGAAAAGGCTGAAAATACCGTTTTTGGTGATAATATGCCCATTTATCATAATAAAACATAAACACGCTTTAAAAACTGGTTTTTTAACATATCATTAATATAATCGGTCATCATTTCGCCAATTTTTCAAGTTCGTCAAGTTTTGCCATACGATTGTTGAAGTCTGCCAATTCTGGCGCAGTGGCTTCATAAACCTCTATTTTATCGGCTAATTCGTGTATAGCCTTGATGTTGGCTTCATAATCTTCTAAAAGCTCGAAAATAAGCTCCATAGCTCGATCTGTGCTTTCTGGTGAATTAACAATCATAATTTTACCTCAATATTTCGGGGATAACCTGATAGCACCGTGTGATACCTTTTTGATAGTGATAATTAGTTTTAGATATAAAAGCCTCATATGACGATTTTAAAGGGTTTTTATTTCTTTTCCTGCTAAACCGTCTTTTGACCTTTGTTTGTCGATACGGGAGAGATTAGGGACGAATAGAACGATTTTGTAACGCTCACTCTCTTTGAGAATAATTCTCTCTAAATGAACAATCCTTAAACCCACTAAAACAAGACACCCTATCGGGGGATAACCTGATACCACCTAATGACGGGTAAAATTATTAACAATTTGAGTCCTGAAAAACATTAAATTGTGGATAACTAAAAAAGCTATTTTTCTATTTTTGACCAATTGCGTTCAACTGTTCTTAATGATTTACCTGATAGATTAGCAACGGCTTTTTGTGTTGGCTTGATACATTGGCTCACTAATTCATTAAAAGCGTCTTGTAGGGCGTTCTGTGTCGTTTCACGTTTGATTTTTGCTGAATAACTCGCACCAATAACCTTTTTGTCGTGATCTGAGAACAATAGGCGCCTACGGCGCAAATCAAAAGGACTCAACCTCTTCCATTGTTGCCAATAAATCGTTTATCCTATCGCCATGCACGCATATAAACCCCTGAAACAATTATTTAATAGTCAAAATAACTGGCTTAAATTTCTTCATAATAACAAAGCTAACCTAAGAGCGGTCGTGATTGAAAATGTCACAAAGATGCTGTCCTGTGGGACAGCGGCTTTTGGCTCTCGCGAATATCATTGTTGCAACCCTGACTGTACCCATATCAAATATATTCACCAAACCTGTAAATCTCGAGCGTGCAGTAGCTGTGGCATGAAAGCCACAGAGCGATGGATACAAAAGCAACAACATGTCTTCCCTGAATGCGAATATCAACACATCACCTTTACCCTTCCAAACACGCTATGGCCTATCTTTCGTCATAACCGTTGGCTGTTAAATAAATTATTCAAATGTGCTGCAAACATTCTGCTGGGATGGGCAAAAGATAAAGGAATAGATGTCGGTATCTTTTGTGCTCTTCATACTTACGGTCGAAAACTGAATTGGAATACGCACTTACATTTATCGGTCACTCGTGGGGGAATTTGTGAACGTACCGGTTTATGGAAACCCATTTACTTCCAAATGAAAACGACAGAGCCTTGTTGGAGAGCGGCTATCGTCAGTTTATTGGGTAAGGCTTATTATGAGCTTGATTTATCAAGCGAAGAATGCCCCTATATCCGTAATAAAACGGATTGGTCACGCTTTTTAAGCAGTCAATATAATCGTCGTTGGAAGCTTCATTTTGCTAAAAAGACAAATAATGTAAAACCGACGATGAACTATCTTGGTCGGTATTTAAAACGGCCCCCGATTTCAGCGTCACGTTTAAGTCATTACGCCAAAGGCGGAATGATAACGTTTAATTATTTAGACCATCGAACAGGAACAACAGACAGCCTAACATTATCACCAGAAGAGATGATAAGACGGATAGTAGAGCACTATCCTGATAAACATTTCAAGATGATCCGATACTACGGTTTTTTATCAATGCGTCGTCGTGGAGAAGCTCTGCCTAGAGTTTATGCAGCTTTAGGTATGACAATAGAAGCTGAGCCGAAAATGCCAGGGTATGCCGCAATGTTAAAAGGATATGTAAAAGTAGATCCGTACGAATGTATTTTATGTGAAAGTCGTCTGGTGTTTACGAATTTCCGAGTCGGAAATTCGGTCAATGATTTAGTCACCCATGCGATAGTTCAGTCAGAATTGAGGGCAGCATAATAAGGTTTGTAGGATAAGTGTATCTAAAACTCATGAAATAGGGCTAAAACAGTTATAAAATCCCCGATAATTATATTTTCGATACCTTTTAAAAAAACAGCGATGGTGAAATTGGCTTTTTTAGACGGGCCAATGCTAACTCAGCAACATTCAAATTCCTTACCTTTAAATTTAAAGAGGATCAAACTATGGACATCGAGATTGTCGCTAAAGCATTGAAAGAGCTAGGTCATCCTACACGTTTGGCTATTTATAAAAGTGTGGTGAGAGCAGGATACAAAGGTATTGCGGTTGGCGGACTTCAAGAGAAATTGGATATTCCGGGTTCTACGTTGTCTCATCATGTGTCCGGTTTAGCGTCTGCGGGGCTAATTTCACAACGCCGTGAAGGTCGTACCCTTTTTTGTGTGGCTGAATATGAGAAACTGACGTCAGTGATTGGTTTTTTACAAGATGAATGTTGTTTTGATGAAGCGTGTGAAGAAGAGGAATAATAAAATGAATGTATATACGCAATTTGATAGTCCAATAGGCCTGATCACGGTCAATGGTAATGACGATGGTCTACTGGGTGTGTGGTATGAAAGTCACGCAAGAACACTTAGTGACTTTGGAGTGCAAGACGATGAGCATCCAATTTTGCAACTCACTATTAGCCAGTTAACCGAATACTTCAATGGTGAACGTCGTGAGTTCTCGATCCCATTAGCGGCAAATGGCACAGAATTTCAAAACAAGGTATGGCAGGCATTAACGACCATTCCTTATGGTGAAACCTGGTGTTATAAAGATCTCGCTATTGCAGTCGGCAACCCTAAAGCCTCTCAAGCGGTAGGTGGCGCTAATGGTAAAAATCCGATTTCAATTATCGTGCCTTGCCATCGTGTTATTGGTAAAAATGGCAGTTTAACGGGCTATGCGGGTGGCCTAGATATTAAAGACGCGCTATTAAAACTGGAAGGTGTACGTTAATTTTTTAGTCAGTTACACTGTCTTGTTTTTTTAAGTCAGTATTGGCTTAAAATTTTCATGGAAACGAAATAGAAGGGAGATGGATATGCACGCAATATTAAAAGTCATTAATAACTTGATTAATAAGCATTTTATGGCGATTAATATGTACACACTGATGTTTCTTCTTATCAGTTACGCACTATTAAGTTGGTTAGGGTTATCGTATGCAAATGAACCCCAGTTAACCGACAATTTATCCAGTTTTTTTACTACATTGTCACGACAAGCAGTACCGTCGGTTATGGAGATTTAAGTCCAACAACGGATTATGGTCGTTTATTTTCAGCACTGTTTATTATTCCATGCGGTGTTGGTTTATTTGCGTTGTCAGTGGGACGTGCCGCGGTATTTTTTACCGATTTTTGGCGTACAAACAGAAGAGGGAGACGAAACTTGAACTTAGAAAATCACATTATCGTTATTGGAATAAACAGTGGGCGAACGCCTCACCTTGTTCAAATGTTAAGAAGAGAAGAGCAAGGCCGACGAGAAGTGGTGGTTGTCTCTTGTGAGTATGAAGAGTCTCCTTTTGATTCTGATATCCATTTTGTGCGCGTTAACTCGTTTACTGATGCGGTTGAAATGGAGCGTTCTAATTTATCAAAAGCCAGTGCGGTGATTGTCGATACCGATTTAGACGATGTGACATTAACGGTGAGCTTATTTGTTGCAGAGCAAAACAGCGAAGCACACTTAGTCGCGCATTTTGAAGACCCAATCAAACGAGATTTACTGCATAAATATTGCCCAAATTCAGAGTGTATTTCGTCATTGTCGACAGAATTAGTTGCGAAGTCTGTGATGGATAAAGGCTCAAGCTTTATTCATTCTGAGTTGGTGAGTGCGCATGAAGGTCAGACTCAATACTCAATTGAGATACCGAGCGACATCACGCCATTTACGATTGAATCGGTGTATACGCCATTTAAGAAGCAGTATGAAGCCATCATTATTGCCATACAGACAAATAATGAAGGGTGTAAAATTAACCCAAGTCTAGAAACCATACTATCGCCAGGCGATGTGATTTATTACATTGCGGATGAACGTATTGTTGATTTGAATTGGGCTAACATTACGAATTAATCATTATTTTTGGAAAGAAACGGTAAACGTTGTTTGTGTATCGGCAGACTGCACTGTTATCTTTCCACTATGTGCATTTACAATCGAACGAACGATGGTTAATCCAAGTCCTGCGCCTGTGCTGCTTGAATGTCGTCGTGATTTATCGGCTCTGTAAAAGCGCTCAAAAATAAAAGGCAGATCCTTTTCTTGGATGGTGTCACCTGTGTTTGAAATTGATAATTTCACTTTATTTGGGCTGTCTTTGATATCAATTAAAATAGAACTGTTTGGTGCTGAATGACGAATTGCGTTTGATAAGAGATTATTAGCAATTCGTTGTATCATCGATTTATCCCCCCATAGCACGCCCTTACCAGAAAGCCGAATAGTAACGTCTGACTCTTCAGAAATGATGCTGTAATATTCTACAATAGGTTCAAATAATGAGACTAAATCTAAGTGAATATTACTCTTTAATAGCAAATCATTTTCTGATTTAGCAAGGTAAAGAGTATCGTTAATGGTTTTATTGATCCGTTCTAATTCTTCTAAATTAGACGATAAAATGTCTTGATAGTCTTGTGTGGATCTTGGGTGCGATAGCGTGACTTGAGTTTGTGTCACAATGTTCGATAATGGGGTTTTTAACTCATGGGCAATATCAGAAGAAAAGTCACTTAAGCGCTGAAACCCCAATTCTAATCGTTCAAGCATTTGGTTTTGCACCCTCGCAAACTCAATGAGCTCAGTGGGTAAACTTTCATCAGATAATCGGATATGCAATTTATTTGGTTGAACTTCTTTGATTCGATTTTGCAGTGACCTAAGCGGTTTAAATCCCATACTCACGATCAAAAAACTGTAAAGAAAAGACAGCAAACTCGCGATGCTAATAGACCACATTAAAATAACTTTGAGTTTTTTATTAAATTGAATGTGATGATCAATGTTAATGCCAATGAGAAGGCCAGTGTACTCATCATGTGCGTTTAGAGGATAATATAAGGTTCTAAATGTGTGGTTATTATACGTCCACTCGTTAAGGTCTTTTGATGGAGAAAATGCGTCATCATTTGCGATTACGTTGGTGTTTTGGGTTTGCTCTCCGTTATTTTTGGTTATCCATACATTAATGCCTCTGCTTTTTAATGATGCAAATATCTCGGTACTGGTAATCCCTTTGTTTTGCAGTAAGACGGAAATGGAAGTGCGGTTGGAGGTTAGTTGATTACGATCTTCTTCATAGAAATGGGATTGAACGAGATACTGAATGGCGATGCCAAGGCCAATAAACACAAACACCGAGGTGGAGAAAAACATGAGGGTGAGCTTTAATTTCATTGAAAGATAATGAGTTTTCATTGCATCACACCTCGTCCATTTTATAACCCATTCCTCGCACCGTGTGAATCAATGGCGTGTCGTAAGGTTTATCGATTTTTGCTCTGAGTCGCTTAACGGCAACGTCAATGACATTGGTGTCACTGTCGAAATTCATATCCCAAATGAGAGAAGCGATGGTGGTTCTTGATAGCACTTCTCCTTGCTTTCGCATGAACAATTCGAGTAATGAAAATTCTTTTGCTGTTAGCGTAATATTATCGTGATTTCTTGTCGCAGTGTGTTTTAAAAGGTCGAGTTGTAAATCACACAAGACTAACTCGTTTACTTTTTGGGTGTGCGAGTTTGCAGTTTGAGATCTCAGTGCATTTTCAATACGAGCTTTTAATTCAGCAAAGGCAAAGGGCTTGATTAGGTAATCATTCGCGCCGAGTTCAAACCCTTTTACTCTATCATCTACTTGATCTTTTGCCGTCAGCATAATAATAGGCGTGCTATTTTCGCAGTTTCTGAGCGTTTGCAAAATTTGCCACCCATTCAATTTTGGCAGCATGACATCTAAGATAATTAAATCGTATTGATATGTCGTTGCGTTATACAAACCATCAACGCCATCACGCGACAGATCAACAGTGTAACCGGACTCTGTTAATCCCTTTTTTAGATAATCTCCAGCTTTCGTTTCATCTTCTATTATAAGTAGTTTCATCACGTTACTTCTTTAAATATGGAGAACAATCAGTGGGTATCAATACAATATAGTTGTATATCTCTTATATGATATCTTTATTAATAAACAATAGGTCAAAAAAATTAACCATTAGTTAGAGATCGGTTCTAAGTAATGATAGTTCGCGTGTATTAATCCAGTGTATTGTATTTGTCCTTGCATATTCATGGTTTCTTTAACTGTAATATAGCTCTGGTTATCTAATTGGACGTTTTGTGAATCGACTTTTAATATTTTCTGTAGTTCAGAAGGTGAACTATTATCGAGTTTATTTAACTGAGTCAAGGCTTGGTTGTAGGCTGCTTGTTTAGTGGTTACATGATCAGTATGAAGAATAGTGTGGCTTGCTTTATTAAGGTAGTGACCGCTAATAACAGCAGGGTTTGCCATCGCATTTGAGCTTGCAAGAATAATAACGGCTGATAGAGCAAGAGTTTTTAATGATTTCATGATGATTCCCTAATGAGTGGTTTTGTTTAAGTAGGTTCATAATAGCGGAGTGAAAGTGACATAACGGGGTCTGGTATATGACATTTTTGTCATGTTGGTTTTGGGGAATGGGTCGTGTTTTTATGACTGATATCATTAAGAAGATAGAAACTGTCGCCATTTGAAATTCTTTATTGCGCTGAGGTAATGCTGAGATTAGAATGCGAACGATTTTCATTTTAATTGGTGAGTAAACGTGTCCCGTATTTTAGTGGTTGATGATGACATTGCGTTGTGCAATTTATTACAAGAAGTATTGCAAGAGGAAGGCTACGATGTTGATTGCGTACATTGTGGTGAAAGTGCATTAGAGTATATTCAAAACCATTCTGTTGATCTTGTTTTGCTGGATGTCATGTTGCCTAAGCTTGATGGGTTTCAAGTGGCACGACGTATCTGTCAACGCTTTGCAACGCCGATTCTTATGCTAACGGCCTTAGGTGATAAGCCTCTATGTTGGATGGCTTACAAGCCGGTGCGGATCATTTTATTGCTAAACCATTTAATGTGCCTGAATTATTAGCGCGTATTACGGCTATCTTGCGCCGAGTTGGGTTAGAGCGTCAGCGTCAAAGTTATGTGGGGGCAATTGAAGACCTCTCTGAGCAGTTCTCGCGTTTGCCATTAACTGAAACAGAATCAGAGTTACTGCAATATTTGATTAAAAATACCGATGTTGTCGTGTCGAAGGCGGATTTACAAACGAATATCTTAAAGAAAGAGCTATGTCCGTTTGATCGCAATTTGGATATGCACATCAGCAATATTCGTCGTAAATTATTGAAATCTGGCTTATCTAAACAACACATTAAAACAGTTCGTGGCCGTGGTTATAGCTTTATAAAAATGGTTAATGGGTAGGAGATAATAATGGCTTTGCGTTGGTTTCAATCTTGTCCTTCTTTTATTCGTAAGCACCGCAATGGACTCGCGTTTCGTTTATTCAGCTCATTCGCCATCATTCTTGTTGTGATACTTTCACTGCAAAGTTTGGCTGAAATTGCCTTAATGAAATCGATGTTACGAATTCCATCTTCTATTCAAGACAAAATGTTGGATTTAGCCTATCAAGCCAATGTTCTCATTGATGAAGGGGACATGGATGAACTGGCTGATTGGGCAAATGCACAAGAATATTATCTGTTTGTATTAGATAAAAATAACCGACCAATTACACACAGAGACATGCATCCTCATTTTGAGTTCAAGTTGAAATATTTACGCCCACTCAATACGCAGCTTGATAATAAAGTGAATCAACCGATCATTGGAATACCATTGAACGATGGGTTGACGATTGTGATGCAAATGCCTTACAAATATCACCCTGCTCGTTATTTCTCCCTGTATTTTAGTATTATAAAAATCATCATCTCTGGCCTTATTTTAGGCTTGTTTTCGTGGGTTATTGCTCGTTATTTACAAAAGCCATTAGATAAATTAAGAGAGGTGAGTCATCGACTTTCTGAAGGTGATTTTACGATTAAAGTAGCGGATGAAATTGGCCATTCAGTGCGCGAGTTTAGTGAGTTGGCACATGACTTTGATAATATGACAGGGGAGATACACTCTCTTGCTGAAAAGCAAAAGAGATTGATCCGCGATGTATCTCACGAATTACGAACACCACTGGCTAGACATAACTTAGCTCTGCATTTATTAAGAAAGAGAACGGATAACGAGCATGTGCATTTGCTTGATCGTTTAGAAAATGAATCGGCAGAAATGAATAACTTGGTTGGTGAGATTTTAGAGTTTAGCCAATTAGAGAATGCGCGTTATTCTACAAAATTAGAACCACTGATTTTAGACCGTTATTGTGAAGCTCAAATTACGCAATTACGTTCAGATTTAACCGCGAATCAAACCTTAGAAACACGATTCTCCCTTGGGACAGACGTTGTGATGGTTGATCGTCGCCTTTTAGCTCGGTGTGTAAATAACCTCATTAGCAACGCCATTAAATACGCGGGAGATAACGCGACCATTCGATTATTGATCTCCCATTATCAAGAGAATGAACTGCATTATATTGCGGTTATTGTTGAAGATGATGGGCTTGGTATTCCTGAGCATCAACTAAAAGATATTTTTGCGCCATTTGCTCGCTTAGAGTCAGCCAGAGATAAGCAATCAGGGGGCTATGGTTTAGGACTGGCTATCGTAAAAGAAGCAATGTCAGTGATGAGAGGAAAGGTCGTAGCAGAAAATCGTAAAGAAGGTGGGTTAAGGATCTCGTTGTTATTTCCGCTCTAGTTGCCATCTAAGGTATTAACACCGCTTATAAAAAAACCGAGGACATAAATGCACTCGGTTTAGGTTAAACAGAATGTATTAAAGACTATTATCCATTTTTAGGGGGAGTAAACGCCGTTAATGTTGGGGCAACGCCTGTGAATTTTTCAATTTTCACAACACCAGAGTTACCACAGTTCCCATTGGCTAAACGAGACGTAGGAATATCCATTGTCAGTACATTTGGTCCACCATTCTTACACATACCTGTCTTAGGATCTAAATCAGGCCATGCACCTTCGTGGATACAGACGCTGCCTTTTTTGATGCCATCAGAAACATGTGCGCCAACCAGAACTTGACCACGTTGGTTAAAGGCGCGAACTAAATCGCCATCTTTAATACCACGTGCTTTTGCATCTTCTGGGTGGATCGTAATAGGCTCACGGTTTTGTACCGCATATTCTTTACGAAGATCGGCATAGTTAAACTGGCTGTGTAAACGATGCGCAGAGTGCGACGTCATTAACTGCAATTCACCATCAGTATAATTAAACATCCACTCTGTTGGCTCTATCGTAAGCGTGCGGGGAACTACACCTAACAAATAAAATTCATTATGCGTATCTTACGATCTTTCATTTAACGAGAACGTAATTAACCTGAATTCTGGATAAAACATGCTTTAAGCGAGGATTAGTTCAAATTCACATTCTGATAGCTTAATTCGTGGCTTTTGTTTTTTTAAACAATAAGCCACAACGCCTGAAATTACATTTAGCATGAAACCAGTCACGCTACGATGACGGCTATGTTCAATTTGAGAGATATTCTTCAATTGGTCATTTATCGTTTCGATAATGTATCTCTTTGATAACATAGCCTTATCAAAAGCACTTATCTCTTTTGCTTTCATGTTTTTTCGCGAGGTAGTCACTAAATCGACATCAGAGTTCTTTAAGCTCTCACTCAACTTTTTACCTATGTACCCTTTATCAGCGTACAATTTCCCCGAGAGTTCTTTGCATAAATCAGGTACAGGAGTCCTATCATTTACATTGCCAGCTGTGATTTTCAGCGAAATAATTTCTCCAAGATGGTTAATCAATAAATGAAGTTTGAAGCCGAAAAACCATCCCATGGTACCTTTTCCTCTTTTCGCAACACCATCAAAGACTTTATGGCGAGGAATTCGAATGTTATGGCATACTTTAAGACTCGTGGAGTCAACAAAAGCAATGCCAGTCGGCTTACCTTTGATAGATTGAAAATAGGCACACATTGGGGCGATTAGGCTAGGCATTTTGCTCACAAATCGAGTGTAGCTAAGTAAATTTGGAAAGTATCCTTTCCAATATTGATGAACTAACCCGATATAGAAGTTCTTGAAATCTCTATGATTTGATTGATGAAAAGCGATGACAATAGTCATACATTCACTAGTAGACATTACTGACTGACGTTTTCTTTTTCTCTCACTAGCCTCAACAAGGTATTTTTCCCATTGAGATAAGAATTGATAACAAAAATCATCGACATCACAAAATATATCAACTAATTTATTCATCTTGCCCACCTTTTAAAATACGTTCAAATAATTCTTGGTCGAAAGATCTGATCGTTAGGTGGGCAATTAGTTCAGCCTTATCCAGAATTCAGGTTAATTATGCAAAAAGATAAAAAGAGAACACCAGAGCAATGGCACGCTCTATTTGAATCTCAGCAATCTAGCAAGCTTAGTGCCGCTGAATTTTGTCGTAACCATAATATTCTGCCAAAGACATTTAGTGCACGTAAAGCACGATGGAAACAAAAGATTAACGCTTCTACTTTCTTGAAAGTAGAAGCGTTAACATCAACTATCATCGCCACTCCACAATTACCAGATATTCAACTTTCTATCGGAAAATTGCGATTAACATTGCCAGCTAATACTGAACCTCACTGGATAGGACTCTTATTAAAAGGGTATCAATCATGAATGTATTTACTGATGTTTCCACCATTTATCTTCATCGTGATTTTGTCGATTTTCGCAAGGCCATTAATGGCCTTGTCGTGATTGTTGAGCAAGAAATGCAACTATCACCGTTTAGTGATGCTCTATTTATATTTTGCAATAAGCCTCGTGATAAACTCAAAATATTGTATTGGGATAAAACAGGATTCGCTTTATGGTACAAGCGATTAGATGAAGACCGCTTCAAATGGCCACGAAATATAAATAACGATACGTTAGCATTATCAGAGCAGCAACTGACACTGCTATTACAAGGTTTTGATATCTTAGGACATCAACCGGTACATTATCAAACAACCCTTTAAATAGTTGATTCTCAGTCAAGAATAGGAGGCAACCGATTGATTACCTGTATTATCGTTATATAGTCATCTACATGACTGATAAAATAAAACCACTTCCTGATACCATTGACGAGCTGAAAGCACTTGTGCTTCAGCTTGAAAATAAATATAACCGTCTTCTAGAGCAATTTCGACTGGCTCAACATCAGCGCTTTGGTAAAAGCAGTGAATCTGACTCGACTCAATTTGATTTATTCAATGAAACAGAAGAAGAAATCATCATTGAAAATGATGACACACAAACGATTACCTACACTCGTCAAAAGCCAAAACGCCAACGCTTACCTGAAGACTTACCGCGTACTGTTATTATCCACGACATAAAAGATAAAACTTGTAAGTGTTGCGGTCTAGAGATGCATGCGATGGGTAAAGACATCAGTGAAAAGTTGGAATTTGTACCAGCTAAAGTGGAAGTTATTCAACATGTTCGTCCTAAATATGCTTGCCGAAATTGTGAAAAAAACAATACTTCAGTAGACATTAAACAAGCCCCAATGCCAGCGTCACCAATCCCTAAAGGGATTGCGACCGCAAGTTTACTTGCTCAAATTATTACGGCTAAATTTCAATACAGTCTTCCACTTTATCGTCAAGAAACGTTATTTCAGCAATGGGGTATCATTATTGGACGGCGAACGATGGCGGATTGGTTAATAAAATGCTCGGTACTATTTACCCCTCTTAATAACGAGTTACATCGTATTTTGCTTGAACAACCCACTCTGCATTGTGATGAAACAACGGTAAATGTGTTGGATGTTGAAAAAGCAAAATGTTATATGTGGGTCTACTGCTCTGGCTATGATTCTCCAGGCTCTGGTGTTTTGCCTGGAATTGTACTTTATGATTATCAATCTAGCAGGCATGGCTACCATCCAGTTAACTTTTGAACAATAGGCGCCTACGGCGCAAATCAAAAGGACTCAACCTCTTCCATTGTTGCCAATAAATCGTTTATCCTATCGCCATGCACGCATATAAACCCCTGAAACAATTATTTAATAGTCAAAATAACTGGCTTAAATTTCTTCATAATAACAAAGCTAACCTAAGAGCGGTCGTGATTGAAAATGTCACAAAGATGCTGTCCTGTGGGACAGCGGCTTTTGGCTCTCGCGAATATCATTGTTGCAACCCTGACTGTACCCATATCAAATATATTCACCAAACCTGTAAATCTCGAGCGTGCAGTAGCTGTGGCATGAAAGCCACAGAGCGATGGATACAAAAGCAACAACATGTCTTCCCTGAATGCGAATATCAACACATCACCTTTACCCTTCCAAACACGCTATGGCCTATCTTTCGTCATAACCGTTGGCTGTTAAATAAATTATTCAAATGTGCTGCAAACATTCTGCTGGGATGGGCAAAAGATAAAGGAATAGATGTCGGTATCTTTTGTGCTCTTCATACTTACGGTCGAAAACTGAATTGGAATACGCACTTACATTTATCGGTCACTCGTGGGGGAATTTGTGAACGTACCGGTTTATGGAAACCCATTTACTTCCAAATGAAAACGACAGAGCCTTGTTGGAGAGCGGCTATCGTCAGTTTATTGGGTAAGGCTTATTATGAGCTTGATTTATCAAGCGAAGAATGCCCCTATATCCGTAATAAAACGGATTGGTCACGCTTTTTAAGCAGTCAATATAATCGTCGTTGGAAGCTTCATTTTGCTAAAAAGACAAATAATGTAAAACCGACGATGAACTATCTTGGTCGGTATTTAAAACGGCCCCCGATTTCAGCGTCACGTTTAAGTCATTACGCCAAAGGCGGAATGATAACGTTTAATTATTTAGACCATCGAACAGGAACAACAGACAGCCTAACATTATCACCAGAAGAGATGATAAGACGGATAGTAGAGCACTATCCTGATAAACATTTCAAGATGATCCGATACTACGGTTTTTTATCAATGCGTCGTCGTGG
This sequence comes from Aliivibrio salmonicida LFI1238, assembly GCF_000196495.1. Lineage (NCBI taxonomy): Bacteria > Pseudomonadati > Pseudomonadota > Gammaproteobacteria > Vibrionales > Vibrionaceae > Aliivibrio > Aliivibrio salmonicida. Next base: position 214,742 of record NC_011313.1, on the reverse strand, counting down.
AGAAGCTCTGCCTAGAGTTTATGCAGCTTTAGGTATGACAATAGAAGCTGAGCCGAAAATGCCAGGGTATGCCGCAATGTTAAAAGGATATGTAAAAGTAGATCCGTACGAATGTATTTTATGTGAAAGTCGTCTGGTGTTTACGAATTTCCGAGTCGGAAATTCGGTCAATGATTTAGTCACCCATGCGATAGTTCAGTCAGAATTGAGGGCAGCATAATAAGGTTTGTAGGATAAGTGTATCTAAAACTCATGAAATAGGGCTAAAACAGTTATAAAATCCCCGATAATTATATTTTCGATACCTTTTAAAAAAACAGCGATGGTGAAATTGGCTTTTTTAGACGGGCCAATGCTAACTCAGCAACATTCAAATTCCTTACCTTCGATGGATAGACCTGAATGGGTTGCTGTGCATCCTGATAAAAAACACGTATTTTGCACATTAACGAACAATAAAAACCGTGGCGTAAAAGAAGGCCAAGATATTGATGGTGTTAATCCACGAGCTGAAAACCATTACGGACAAATTGTGCGTTGGGCACCCACCAATGCCAACCATGTTAGTGATACATTCCAGTGGGATTTATATGTAATCGCAGGTAATCCAACGGTTCATAAAGGCAACTTGTACGCCGGCAGTGACAATATAAATAAAGACAATATGTTTAATAGCCCTGATGGTATTGGCTTTGATAAGGCGGGGCGTTTATGGATCCAAACCGATGGTAATTATTCAAACAAAGGCGATTTTGCAGGGCAAGGTAATAATCAAATGTTGTGTGGTGATCCTAAAACGGGTGAAATTCGCCGCTTCTTAACGGGTCCAATTGGATGTGAAATTACGGGATTAACGTTCTCAGATGATCAAACAACCATGTTTGTTGGCGTGCAACATCCGTCTGGGCATTTCCCTCAAGGTGGGGACAATAAACCACGTTCGACCATTGTAATGATCACTAAAGATAATGGCGGTGTGATAGGAAGCTAACTTTTCTATTATAAAATCGTTTATCCTCAAGATAACGAATAAAACGTCAATTCGCCCCGATGAATTGGCGTTTTTCTTTTTAATTTAATGCACTTTCAATTGCTTCGATTGCCATTGTTACACTTATCGGTGTTTGACCATGGAATGGATGTAATGCATACACATTAGAAGGCGCGATCTCGTTATTGGGCAGTGCTTTTCTTACTGTTGTTTGATGTTGTAAATAAATAAGCTCAGGCAGTAAACCAACCCCTAATTCATTCTCAATTAACGCTAAGCTATTTTGAACCGTGTTCACTTGGTGCATGGCGGTAAAATTTAAGCGGTGCGCAATTTTTGTTTTTGTATTAATTAGGGAATGTGAGACTTGTTTTGATTGCCAATGGTTTGCAATATAAGGAACGGATTCTATATTTTCTAAGCTGATAGGAGGGTGATTTTTTGCGACACATAATACATCCTGTACCGTTCCAATGCGTTTTTGTTTTAAATTACTGAGTTTGGATTCTCCAACTCGGATCGCTAAATCAATTTCTTCTTGCATTAAATCGAGCTGCCCGTCATGCGCAATTAAATTTAACGCCACGCCTTTGTGCGTTTTAAAAGTGGAGCTTAATGCCGGAATAACAATACTATTCATTAATGCGTGTGGTGCGGTGACCGTCAGTTTCCCTTGAGGGAATTGTTGCTAGTGTAAGATATCACTCCATGCTTTTTCGGCTAACTGATGCATCTCGCAACATTGCAGATAAAAGTGCTCACCAGAAGTCGTTAATACTTGTTTACGAGTAGTACGTTTTAATAATGGAACGGAGAGATCATTCTCTAGTTGTTTTAAGTGCTGGCTAATGACGGATTTTGATAGTTCAAGTTTATCTGCCGCTTTAGTAATAGAACCGGTTTCAACGATGGTCATAAAGAGTGTCATTTGTTTTAGTTTGTTCATACTCTTACCAATCCTATTGTTTGAATTTATTAAACAGTGTTTTCTAATTAGTTTGTTTTTCAGTGTTAATAATGCACGTATAGTCCATCTCATACAAACATTAGGAGAAACAACCATGACTCAAGAACAAATTTTAGCGGCATGTAAAGCAGGCATTTCAGCGTGGCAGCAAGCGTTTAACTCTCAAGATGCCGCCGGTTGTGCAGCGCAATACGCGGAAGGTACCGTTATGGAGGCTCGTCCATTTGGAACGTTTACTGGCCGTGAAGAGATCCAAGCGTTTTGGCAAAACATCATGGATCAAGGCTTTGCTGATGTTGATTATACAGAGGTTAAATGGGAACCTATCGATGAAGATGGTTATCTATTAACGGCTAATTGGACGATGAACAAAGCATTTGGTGTTGTACACAGCGAGCATTGGACAATTCAAGAAGATGGTAAAGCCCGCTTAATTGCTGATGATTTTGAAGTACAAGGTGAGCGCTAAAAGCACTTTTTAAATAATGTGATTGAGTAATTTATCATTATCAACCACACTCGAAAAACACCTCATTATCGGAGTTATGGATGATTAATATATTAAGCCTATTTACCTTGGCTGCTTTATGGGGTGGTTCGTTTTTATTTGTCAGAATTGCAGCCAACCCTCTTGGGCCTGCTGTCTTGATTGAAACTCGTGTTGCTTTTGCGGCATTAACCTTATTAGTCGTTTCATTCTTTCTTAAAAAATCACTGCAGTTCACTTCTAATCTAAAGCATTTCTTTATTTTAGGGTTATTTAATTCAGCCTTACCTTTTTTATTGTTTGCGTATTCCGCTCAGGTGTTAAATGTCTCAACATTAGCGATATTAAACTCTAGTGCCCCGATCTGGGGAGCCATTATTGGCGCAGTTTGGACTCGAACTTGGCTAACCAAAGAAGTCGTATTTGGTTTGGTTCTAGGTATGATTGGAGTGAGTGTTCTTGTTGGTTGGGAAGCCATTAATGTTGGTGATGAAGCAATTATTCCAATGATTACGGCTTTGATGGGGGCGTTTAGTTACGGTATTGCAACTAATTACGCAAAGAATGCCCCAAGTGTTGAACCCTTTAATAATGCGCACGGCAGTATGTGGGCTTCTGTAATCTTGGTGCTACCGTTGGTTCCTTTTATTCAAGTAAGAGAAACAATTAGCTCAGATACTATGTTGTCAGTATTTGCGCTTGGTGCGGTCTGCACCGGTCTTGCGTATTTATTGTATTTCCGATTAATTAATGAGTTAGGTGCCTCTTCTGCGCTTTCAGTGACTTTCCTTATTCCTGCGTTTGGTATTTTGTGGGGCTATTTATTCTTAGGGGAAACCGTTGGAATTAATGCCATTATAGGTACTATTTTAGTTGTGACTGGAACCATGTTTGTAACGGGTTTTTATAGGAAGTTGCTGCCTAGAAAATTGATGTAATAATGGCTTCCATTAATATCGTACTTTTTATAGATATATTAATGGAACCTAAAGAACCGATAATGGAAATTGAATTGATACCTTCGTAAATATAGACTGGTCACCTGTTTGATTTAGAGGATATTGATCACTGTGTTAATTACGCCGCCTTAAACGCTCCATCCCCCCTATAGCTCTCATTGCTAACCTAAGCACTGTACTCACCTGAGTATTCGGCTTAACTCTTTGCGCTTGTTAATTCTTTGCCGTACTTTCGGCCACTTTTCCGCGCTAAAACTCATACCATGCCATTAATTAAATGGTCTATTTATTACGCAGGAAAAGCACTTAAAAGCAAGGCTGATATTCTGATAAGTAGTTATTCTACTTAAATAATTTTTAGCGACGCTATTATGTGATTTGACCAATAATAATGACTAGGAATTACTGGAATTGGTATTATCAAAGAAGCACTTATTTACACCCCAGATCTATTTCTGGTGCGTATTGCCGTGCATAAATTGAGAATTCAATGTTAAAAAATTTCAAAATTGATTGGATGTCTAATGTCCGTGGCGACTTGCTTGCGGGTATCGTTGTTGCTCTTGCTTTAATTCCTGAAGTTATCGCCTTTTCTATTATCGCAGGTGTTGACCCTAAAATTGGGTTGTACGCTTCTTTCAGCATTTCGGTTGTTATTGCTTTCACTGGAGGTCGTTCTGGGATGATCTCTGCAGCTACCGGTGCAATGGCACTATTGATGGTCACGTTAGTTAAAGAACACGGATTAGAATACCTGCTTGCCGTTACTGTACTTACTGGAATATTGCAGATTTTAGCGGGTTATTTAAAACTGGGCAGCTTGATGCGTTTTGTTTCTCGCTCAGTGGTTACAGGTTTTGTGAATGCGTTAGCCATATTGATTTTTATGGCGCAACTTCCTGAATTAACAAATGTAACTTGGCATGTTTACGCCATGACAGCCGCCGGTTTAGGGATTATCTACCTGTTCCCATACCTACCGGTGATAGGTAAATTAATCCCTTCGCCTTTGGTGTGTATCGTTGTATTAACCGCCATTTCGATGTCATTTAATATTGATATTCGTACTGTGGGAGACATGGGAAATCTGCCAGATACCTTACCAATTTTCTTATGGCCTGATGTACCTTTAAACCTAGAAACGCTATTGATTATCTTGCCGTATTCTATTGGTTTGGCTGTGGTGGGTCTATTAGAATCCATGATGACAGCAACGATTGTCGATGATCTCACCGATACCACCAGCGATAAAAACCGCGAGTGTAAAGGCCAAGGGCTTGCCAATATCTTTACGGGTTTTCTTGGTGGTATGGCGGGTTGTGCGATGATCGGACAATCAATGATTAACATAAAGTCGGGCGGCCGTGGACGTTTATCTACACTTTCAGCAGGTGTGTTTTTATTGATTATGGTGGTATTTCTTGGCCCGTGGTTGAAGCAAATACCAATGGCGGCCTTAGTTGCCGTGATGATAATGGTCGCTATCGGTACTTTCTCATGGAGTTCAATTACTGATTTAAGAAAGCACCCAATATCAACGAATATTGTTATGTTAGCCACGGTGATTATTGTGGTAATGACGCATAATTTAGCGCTTGGTGTTCTGGTTGGCGTGTTGCTTGCCTCATTATTCTTTGCCAATAAAATTAGCCGTATGATGGTGATAAAGAATAATACGGATAAGAATGAACCTCGTAAATATACCGTAATAGGGCAAGTGTTCTTTGCTTCATCAGATAAGTTTATAACGTCGTTTGATTTTAAAGAAGTGATAGAAAGCGTAACGATTGATTTATCGGCAGCGCATTTCTGGGATGTTACTTCTGTCTCCGCTTTAGATAAAGTGGTGGTCAAATTTCGTCGAGAAGGCACTCACGTTGATCTGATTGGGATGAATGAAGCGACCCTGACTATCGTGGATAAATTTGGTGTGCATGACAAACCAGAAGAAGTCGAAAAACTATTGGCCGGACATTAAGGATAAAACGAATGAAAAATATAATAGCGTGTATTGATGGTTCTACATTCACGTTCGCCACGTGTGAAGCGAGTGCGTGGGTGGCAAAAAAGGTCGATGCACCACTTGTTCTATTGCACGCACTTGATAAAACCATGAGACCCGTCGTGAGTGAGTTGTCAGGTCAAATAGGATTAGGAAGCCAAGAAGAGTTGCTTAATGAACTGGCCGATCTTGATGAAGCTCGCAGTAAAATAGCACTTAAACACGGTAATAAATTACTGGAAGAAGCAAAGACGTGGGCATCTAAAGAGGGCGTGAGTGATGTCCGTAAATTGCAACGACATGGAAATCTACTTGATAGCCTCATTGATTTAGAAAATGAAATTAGGGTGTTAGTGATAGGTAAATCAGGTGAAGAGAGCAGCATTAACAAAACAATAGGCTCACAACTTGAAAGTGTTATTCGATCTATTAGCGCGCATATTTTGGTTGTTAGTGAGCCGTTTGCTGTGCCTAATTCTTATCTGATTGCTTTTGATGGTAGCCCAACCAGTCATAAACTGATTGAAAAAGCGATGAAGACGCCGTTGTTAGTTGGTTTAGAATGTCACTTAGTGATGGTTGATGATTCAGGCAATAAGAGTACGGAGTTTGAACAAGCAGCAACGCAGTTGCGAGACGCAGGCCTTAGCGTTAATGAAAGCATATTGGCGGGATCGGTTGATGAAGCGTTACTTACGTATCAACAACAACATCAGATCGGTTTGTTTGTTATGGGGGCGTATGGGCATTCTAAATTGAGACAGTTTTTTGTTGGTAGCAATACAACGGAAGTGTTGGCGAAAAGTAAGGTTCCGATCTTAGTCATTCGTTAGTCAATCAATGATACGTAAAGCCTAGGAATTTTTTCTTCCTATTAGAAAAACGCCTAAAGTAAATTTCTTTAGGCGTTTTTTATGGTTGAGAGATTAAGTAATAGCATTGGTTTTGGGTCATTACTGATTATTAAGCCATTGCTTGGTTACTTCATCGATATCTTTTCCTTCTCGGGAAACTTGATAGTCGAGAGCCGCGATAATCTCATTGGAGAATGTAAGTGAATCTAATCTTCGAATTTGTTCTTGAGTGAAATAAGTTGCGCGATCTTGTCGGAGTAATAACACGGCGCGATCGACGATACCTAATAAACCTTTTGGCTCGGAAATTTCACGAATAGTGTATTTATGGTGTAAAAATTGTGGCTTCCATAATGGAACGATAACCCATTCTTTATTCTCAACGGCTTGTTCGAATGCGGCAAAGCAATCTTCTTCACTTCCTGTATGGAAGATGTAACCTGCATGACTTAAGTCGTATGCATCCATCATTTTGATAGAAAATCGAGTAATACCAGCACCTGGGTTAATGCCTTGAATGTTTTTATTCATGCATGAAAGCACTTCAGGTTTTAATAAATCATTTATTTCAGATACGGATTCTTCTGGGATGTAATCTGGTACGCCCCAGAGTGCGTATGGCTTATAATGCAGCCCTAATTCAAGTAACTCTACCGTCTCTTCTACATCAGATTTATATATACCGTGACTAGAGGGAAGCCAAGCAGAAGCCAGCATATCAATGTCGCCTAATTTTAATTTCTCAAAGTTGTCTTGATGTGAGGAGTAAATTCGATCTACTTCGAATCCCATATCAACTAATACATGAGTAATTATCGATGCGGTTAACTGATGAAAAGAAAGATTAGTGACCCCGAGGGTTATTTTATTTTTCATAATTTGTTCTCTTTGTTATTTCGTAAGGTGTTTTTAAACGTATGTCATCTATTTATACAGAAATGAGATGGTATTTATTTAAAATAAAATTTGATAGAAAGCACAAGCAGAAATTATCAATGAACTTTCTAATATCAATAATGTTTTACAATCAAAAATCTCAATGTCGTTAGCTGAAAAATCAAAAGGTATATTATCAATAACACTCTGATTTAATCTTGGTTTTGTGTGTGTTTCATTTAATGTGCTCATGATTATATCCTTTGATATAAGTTCGGTTTTTAGTCTTCACTTTTGTCGTTATTGCCTAATGACAATTATTATATCTATTCGTTTAATTTTGATAATTGAGTAATATTCGAAATGATTATTCGTAAAATCTGAATAATAAAAGTGCAATGACAGATAATTGGTTAGAGATAAATACGGTGAACGAGCGGGCTAAATTTTGAGGGAAGTGATTTGATACTGAGTATTTGAATAGAAGATGAGATTAGCGGTTGTGATGGTTCGGTGGAATGAAAAAACACTGGGCGCTTGTGCAACCCAGTGCTTGAGAAATTACATCATAACAAGGCTTGCGGTGCCTAAGAAAGCAAAGAAGCCTACAACATCAGTAACCGTGGTTAATATGACGGAACCGGCCAATGCAGGATCTAATTTAAACTTATCTAATGTGATAGGAATAAGGACGCCAAATAGCGCCGCTGTAATGATGTTGATAATGATGGCAAGGGAGATGGTGGCTCCCAAAGTGAACGATTGAAACCATGCGCCAGCCAGGCCACCGATAATCAACGACCATAACAATCCGTTAATTGATCCAATTCCCAACTCATTTTTTAATAAGGTAAAGCGGTTACCGGGGGTGATTTGATTGAGCGCCATGGCACGAACCATTAAGGTTAATGTTTGACTACCAGCAATACCGCCCATTGAAGCCACAATCGGCATCAATACCGCAAGTGCAACCACTTGGGTGATCACATCTTCAAATAATCCAATCGTAATTGAGGCGAGGATGGCGGTTAATAAATTAATACCTAGCCACAGCCCACGTTTTTTAGAACTTCGAAAGATAGGGGAGAATAGATCATCGCCTTCATCCATACCCGTACCTGCCATTAAGCGAGTTTCATAAATCTCACGTTGAGTGTTAATCGCAAACTGCCAATCGAGTTGGCCAATTAACGTATTCTCATCGTCAATGATCGCCACACTGGGTACGACGGAATGTTCAATGGCTTCGATACTTTCACTTAATGGCTGATGCACATTAAGCGCTAGGCAATCTTCAATTTTAAGGGTATTTATTTTTATTGAATCGTCAGCAATTAAAATATCGGTGTATTGCACAATACCGTGAAACTTATGAGCACGGTTAATTAAGTACATGTACTGATGAGATTCAAATAAATTGGTTTTTAACAGCTTTTTAGCTCGCCCAACACTGACATTAAAAGGCAATGTCGCAATTTTTCTATCAGCCCAATGCCCAACTTCATCGTCTTCGTATTGTTTTGCGTCGTCATATAGATCCAACTCATCACGGTTGATAAGCTGCAAAGCAAGGCTGAAAATATCTTCAGGCAGAGACTCTGCCCATTCAATTAACGATAAGTTATCCAGTTTAGCGAGCGTGAAATTTAGCTCAGCTTCTGATAGCGCTTCAAGAATAGCAACACGTGCGTCAGCACGCATTTCAGTTAATACATCAATGTGCATTTCTAATGGCAGACGACGCCACAATTGCACACGTTGATCAACGGGAAAGGCTTCTAAAATGCGAGCAAAAGAACCGTTGTCTAAGCCATGTTCAACGTACTCACCGAGTAATTCGACTTGCTGCTGTGGGTCTGCATTAAAGAGGGGGTCAATCTGGGATGATAAGTCTTGGAATTCGTTCAATCTCTTACTCCATAAGAAAGCAGCGTCTTTAAACTATAGGGAAATAAAAATAATTATAATGGTTATATAGCTGATATAAAACAAGCGAATAACCTTGATCCTAGTATTTATTTACAAAGGCATAATAAATCGGTGAAAGGCAGTAAATTATCATCTTAAAGATGTAATTAAATTTCAAAATTGTCGGTTTTCTTCAATCTTTTTTATTGCAAAGTGATTATTATCTTTGCCGAGAGTTACGGACTCTCATATACCTTAAGATTATGGGCAAGATGCCCAAAGGAAGATCAACATGAATTTACTACCTTCATTGCCTCAACTTGGATGGCGTCCATTTTTCCAGCAGCAGCTAACGTTAGAGGAACTGACCGAACTGCGAATAGGTAGAGTGATAGAACAACATCGAAGTGGTGTGGTGGTATTGAGCGAACAAGGCCAATTTAATTTACTACAAACACCGAACAGTGATCGTGTGTGTGTTGGTGATTGGGTTTTGTTTGATGAGCAACTAAAGTTAGAAAGAGGGTTGGAACGCCAATCATTATTTCAACGTAAAGCACCGGGCTCTAAGGTGGATAACCAACTTATTGCCTCTAATGTTGATAGTTTATTTATTGTTTGTTCATTAAATAATGATTTCAATTTAAGCCGTATCGAGCGTTATTTAGCAATGGCTAAAGAAGCTGATGTAGAACCTGTGATCATACTGACTAAAGCAGATTTGTGTGATGACAGCGAGGAAAAACGCTACCAAGTACAAACGTTAAATCGATTCATGATGGTTCATGCGATAAATGCACTAGACAGTGAGCATATCAAAGAACTGACGGGATATTGTGCACAAGGAAAAACCATCGCGCTATTGGGCTCATCAGGTGTTGGGAAATCAACACTGGTTAATGCCTTAATGGGAGAAGACGCACAAGCAACTGGTGGTATTCGAGAAGATGATAGCAAAGGTCGACATACAACGACCTCACGCGCAGTGAAGTGGATGCCGCAAGGCGGTTTGTTAATGGATACTCCTGGAATGCGAGAGCTGCAATTAAGCGATTGTGAGCAAGGCGTGAGCGATACTTTCCATGAAATTACGTATTTCATTGACCAATGCCGTTTTGGGAACTGTACTCATAATAATGAGCCGGGTTGTGCAATCCAAAAAGCCTTGAATGAGGGGGAGCTAGAGTCTCGTCGTTTTGTCAGCTATCAAAAATTAATGCGTGAGCAAGCGTTGAACAGTGAAACGTTAGCAGAAAAACGCTTAAAAGACAGAGCGCTTGGTAGAATGATTCACTCTGTTCAAACAGAGTCTCGCCAACGTAAGAAAGGATACTAAAAGACAAATCAAATAGTATCAAACGAAAAGAAAGCAGTGCGATGTCACTGCTTTCATTTTAGCCATTTTGTTATTGAACACTTTCCGCGACATTATTCGGCTTTATATTTAAAATTCGTTCGATCAATTCTGATTTCTCGCTTTTCTCTTTCCATACTAAGTACAGATGCTGCTCCATGATGGGGGCGTTATCAACGACGTAAAGATCGCCATCCTCAATGCTCTGGTTCACAACTGGCGCAGGCAAATAACCAACCCCAGAGTTTGCTATCAAATAATCTAACGCCATTCGAGAAGAGTGCGTATGCAAAATTGGCGTGCGTTGTAGCTCGGGTATCTTACTGTGCTGAATCGCAAACTTAGCACCCCAATCGAGATACACTAAAGGAAGCGTTTGACTGCTTTTTAATTGACAATCTGGATCATGAGAAACGAGTTGTAATTGGTAATCACGGATCTTTAATACGCCTAAACCATCAATCTTCGGGGGTTCACTGGTAATAAATAGATCGACATTCTTATCAAGTAAAGATTTTGATAAATCTTGGCGACGAATCGATTCTAAGCGCAAAGCAAGGCCGGGAATAGACGCATAAATGCCATTGATCCAATCGGAAATACCATCAAATTCCCAAAACAGTGGGCTCGCTCCAATGGCGATTTGAGAATTGTAATCCTCAGTTAATGCGACATCTTGTTTTGCCCTGCCCCACGTTTGTAAAATGGCTTCAGCATAGGGTAATAATCGCTCTCCGGCTGCCGTTAACTGAACGTTATGGCGCTGACGAGTAAACAGAGGATTACCTAGCTGAGATTCTAATTGTCGAACCCTAAAACTGACCGCGGATTGAGTGAGAAATAAGTGCTCAGCAGCACGGCCAAAGTGACGCGTTTTTGTCACTTCTAAGAAGGTTTTAAGTAAATCAGTGTCCAAAGAATTCATCCCATAATTAAAGGTTAGCCTGACCATAAAAAAGTTTTATCGAAAGGACGAAATTTTTTCGTTTTACATAATCCATCAGCTGAACTAAATATACGCTTATCTCCTATAATTAAAGAATAAGCGATGAGAACAAGTTCAAAATTCTATGATGATGCCCGCTTTAAAAGAGGGTTCAGCCGCAGTGGTTTCACTATTAAAGAAGCGGCAATTCTTGAAAGTTACGGCCGTACGATGAAAGCCTTATCTGAAGGCTCTATGGTACCTATTAGTGATCGAGAGAGCATTTTTCTTCAAGAAGTAGCATCAGAACAGAAGTCTACCTCTGAATTTACTCTATGTTGGCTTAAATATCTAAAATTAAGTAACACAAAACCAAAATTGTACACATTATGTGGTACACAGCGTCCAGTAAATACGGATGGTCACTCCGAAGGTGATGACGATTAGTCTGTGATCTCTGATTGCAAACCAAACATAAACTCTAGTGGCCTCTCTTCATCGAGAGGCCATTTTTATAGGGCGGCTTAACGGTCGCTTTATAAATACGCAATCCTATGGCTAACTAAAAGCGGTAGGTAAATACCGTTAATAAAGCAATACAGTCAGTTAATCGCTAAAATCGGATCAGACTGCAACGTAAATCATTAATTTGGAGAACATGTTGTGAGTATAAAAGAAGAAGTGAACAACAATAAAATGGATGTAGAAAAAGGATTAATGATGCAGATTCTTTCTGAGAGTGAAATAGTAAATAAAATTCAAAACCTAATTCCTTTTGAAGCGACATTAGCGGATGGTGGACTTACCCTTCGAATCAGCGAATATCAGCCTTACCTTGCGACAGCGGTGCATAACGGTCATGAAATGCGCGCGTCATTGAGTGAGCTATGTACATTGTCAGACAGCGAGCGCTATGTGCAAGAATCGCCGTATTCTGGTGATTTTATTTCGTCATTACCAATCGTATTATTGGCACTAGATTCTCGCTATGAATACGATATAGATAAAACGGAAGCGACGTGCATTGATAACGTATGGACATCGCCATTAGCAGAAAAAGAAAGTGAACTGAGTAAGTCAAAACACGCGACGTATTACCGAATTTTACATTGCTTACTCACCACGTTAGAAAATGAGTTTGGCATTTGTTCTGTGTATGATCTTCGTTCGTACAATTATCAAAGCACAGATGAAGCGATCCCTACGTTTAATGTGGGAACAAAACAAATTAATGCGCGTCGCTGGCGTAAAAAAATTAACGATTTATTGGATCGTTTGAATCATGTTGAATTACCAAATATTGATGTTGATGCACAAGAAAACAGCGTATGCACCGGTCTTGGCTATCAAGCGACGTTTGTTAAAGAACACTTCTCAAAAACCGTTATCTTCCCATTAGGTGTGAAGAAAATTTATATGGATGAAAGCCGAGGAGAAAGTTTTCCTTTGGTGATTGAGAAACTGAAAGAAGAGCTAAAAACGGTGATCAGTGGTCACGTTGCCGCCATGCTTTCTCGTCGTTCAGGTGCAAAAAAGAAAGTAACGCCAGGGCAAATATTGGTGTCTACTTTATCAGCAGAAGCGTACAAGGTAGACCGCGCGTTATTTAAGATTGCCAAAGGCATCAATACGCTGAGTTACATTAACCCAAGTAATTTACGTCAAGAAAAACGTCGTTTCTTAACGAAGCCGTTTACGTATGAACCGAATTTTACGTATAAACAATTAGACATCGATCCGTACTTGTTCAGAGAGCAATTGTATCGTTTACCCGTTGATGACATTCGTGATGCTGATTTGCAGAAATTGTACCGTAAAGTGATCGATCAGCTTGCGGTGAGAATCGATTTGTTGACCAGTATTGGTACGGACGATTTCTTGTATAATTCGCTTCGCTATTACGGTCAGCCAGATGATCAAGACATTGCTAACGCCAACTTTATTCTTCACGCAAAAGAGTATGACGAACCAGAAGCTCAGACGGTAACACCGAAAGAGGCGATGGCAGCGTTTCATGAAGCGGCTGACGAGTATGGCTTTAAGTGTAAAGTGATCGGCTCAACACAATTAATTGCAAGAGCAATGGTGAGCGGAAAAACACTGAAAGTGAATACGGGTGTGATGTTTGGCAAGAAAGATTTGGATGCCTTAATTCATCACGAATTGGGTGTGCACATGGTGACGAGCATTAATGCCGAGCAACAACCGTTGAAGATCTTAACATTAGGTCTACCTGGCAATACCCACACTCAAGAAGGGCTCGCTATTTTATGTGAGCACTTATCGGGTAGTTTCAATTTAGGACGCTTAAAAACGCTGGCATTGCGCGTTATTGCGGTTCATAAAATGGTGAAAGGGGACTCGTTCTCAGAAACATTCCATTGCTTGAAACACGATTATGATCAAAGTGATGACAGTGCGTTTACGATAACGGCTCGGGCTTATCGTGGTGGCGGTTTTACCAAAGATTACTTGTATCTAAAAGGTCTACGTGATGCATTGCACATGTACGAGAAAGAAGATTTAACGTCTTTATTCTTAGGTAAAACTGGGTTTGAATTTAAGCCTATTTTGGATGAATTGATTGCTCGTAATATATTACCTGCTCCTAAGTTTATTCCTAAAGCGCTTTCAATTTCACGCGAAAAAGATCCCGTGTTGGATTGGTTGATGAAATCGATTCGATAGTGAAATAACGAACGATACAGCCTGCCTTTATTCTTTAATGAAAGGCAGGCTTTTTTGTGTCTATTTTTTCTTAAATAATGAATGCTAAATTCGTAAGCGTGCGGGGAACTACACCTTGTCTTTTACATTCCAAGGTAAAAGTGAATCGATATCTGGCGATCCAACACATAAACGATCTAGACAATACCTAATATAATCGTAAGGGATTAATCCGTTTGCCTTTGCTGTTTCTACAATGCTGTAAAGCATTGCACTTGAATCTGCACCAGCCGTTGAACCCGAAAATAACCAGTTTTTCCGGCCGATAACAAACGGTTTAACCGCTCGCTCTGCTCGATTGTTATCAATAGATAACAATCCATCATCAATATAACGAACTAATTTATCCCATTGATTTAATGTATAGCTAATCGCCTCACCTAATTTTGTTTTAGGTGATACTCGACTAACTGCGCTATCAAGCCAATCACGGAGCTCTTTAAGTAAATCGCGGGCTTCTGTCTGCCTAGCAACATACTTGGCTTCAGGGGAAGCCTCTTTTAATAACGATTCGATCCGGTATAGCTTTTGGATTTTACTCAATACCCAATCTGCACTCCCTGTTTTCCCTTTTACTTGAACACGTTGAGCCTCAATAAATCGTCGACGTGCGTGTGCCCAACAGCCAACTAAAATCGCTTCAGTTTGTTCATAACCTTGGTAACCATCGGTATGTAAATACCCGTTATAACCTTTTAAAAAGTTAACTGGATGGTAGCCATGCCTGCTAGATTGATAATCATAAAGTACAATTCCAGGCAAAACACCAGAGCCTGGAGAATCATAGCCAGAGCAGTAGACCCACATATAACATTTTGCTTTTTCAACATCCAACACATTTACCGTTGTTTCATCACAATGCAGAGTGGGTTGTTCAAGCAAAATACGATGTAACTCGTTATTAAGAGGGGTAAATAGTACCGAGCATTTTATTAACCAATCCGCCATCGTTCGCCGTCCAATAATGATACCCCATTGCTGAAATAACGTTTCTTGACGATAAAGTGGAAGACTGTATTGAAATTTAGCCGTAATAATTTGAGCAAGTAAACTTGCGGTCGCAATCCCTTTAGGGATTGGTGACGCTGGCATTGGGGCTTGTTTAATGTCTACTGAAGTATTGTTTTTTTCACAATTTCGGCAAGCATATTTAGGACGAACATGTTGAATAACTTCCACTTTAGCTGGTACAAATTCCAACTTTTCACTGATGTCTTTACCCATCGCATGCATCTCTAGACCGCAACACTTACAAGTTTTATCTTTTATGTCGTGGATAATAACAGTACGCGGTAAGTCTTCAGGTAAGCGTTGGCGTTTTGGCTTTTGACGAGTGTAGGTAATCGTTTGTGTGTCATCATTTTCAATGATGATTTCTTCTTCTGTTTCATTGAATAAATCAAATTGAGTCGAGTCAGATTCACTGCTTTTACCAAAGCGCTGATGTTGAGCCAGTCGAAATTGCTCTAGAAGACGGTTATATTTATTTTCAAGCTGAAGCACAAGTGCTTTCAGCTCGTCAATGGTATCAGGAAGTGGTTTTATTTTATCAGTCATGTAGATGACTATATAACGATAATACAGGTAATCAATCGGTTGCCTCCTATTCTTGACTGAGAATCAACTATTTAAAGGGTTGTTTGATAATGTACCGGTTGATGTCCTAAGATATCAAAACCTTGTAATAGCAGTGTCAGTTGCTGCTCTGATAATGCTAACGTATCGTTATTTATATTTCGTGGCCATTTGAAGCGGTCTTCATCTAATCGCTTGTACCATAAAGCGAATCCTGTTTTATCCCAATACAATATTTTGAGTTTATCACGAGGCTTATTGCAAAATATAAATAGAGCATCACTAAACGGTGATAGTTGCATTTCTTGCTCAACAATCACGACAAGGCCATTAATGGCCTTGCGAAAATCGACAAAATCACGATGAAGATAAATGGTGGAAACATCAGTAAATACATTCATGATTGATACCCTTTTAATAAGAGTCCTATCCAGTGAGGTTCAGTATTAGCTGGCAATGTTAATCGCAATTTTCCGATAGAAAGTTGAATATCTGGTAATTGTGGAGTGGCGATGATAGTTGATGTTAACGCTTCTACTTTCAAGAAAGTAGAAGCGTTAATCTTTTGTTTCCATCGTGCTTTACGTGCACTAAATGTCTTTGGCAGAATATTATGGTTACGACAAAATTCAGCGGCACTAAGCTTGCTAGATTGCTGAGATTCAAATAGAGCGTGCCATTGCTCTGGTGTTCTCTTTTTATCTTTTTGCATAATTACGTTCTCGTTAAATGAAAGATCGTAAGATACGCATAATGAATTTTATTTGTTAGGTGTAGTTCCCCGCACGCTTACAAATGATCATTAATTATTCTGGGATTATTAGACTTAAATCTGAAGATATGATGTTTATTTCTGGAGAGAAAAAACACCAATGTTCTCTTTCCGAATTTATGGTTGAATCATTTTATTTTTCTAAAAAAGATCACTTTGTAAATATTAAATTACATCGTCATATAGAATTAAAACCGATATGTTTTAGTGGTGAAGAAATCGAAACTGTCATTATTTGTGTGAATGTAAAGTATTGCCTGTATAATAGAAGGGTATTGGTTCTGGAGTTTGATCGCGATTGCAAAAAAGAAATAGAGGTTAGTCTTTATAATTTTAATTTTTCTATGGATTTTTAGTTAGTTAAGGAATATAGATAATGAGTAATAAACACATATTAGTCGCTAATTCTGAAACCTCATTTTTGGATTTATGTACTAATAATCTAGTCAATGGCTGTGATGTTTATTGCACATTTGAAGTTTGTGATGAAGATATGGGGTGGATGAAACACAACCTTAAAAGAAGTCATGGTCATGATCTTTTGTTAAGGAAAATACCCCAGAGGAAAGCGAAAAGTAATGGTTTAATAAAAAAATCAAAGCAATATTATATGGCTATTTTTTTAATGGTTTTATTCTGTTTTTTCATTCGATTATTAACCGATTAAGTTCGATTTTCTTTATGTTTTCATTAAATAAAAAAGTGATGTGTAGTCTTAATTATTTGTTAAGAGAACGTGATGACGCATCAAATTATAAAATATATGTTATAAGGTTAAAATGAATAAGCTAGCAAATTTACCAACTAAACTACTCATGATTATTGCTTTCTTTGTGACATTCATTTCATTTATGTCTATTTATGTTTCTGTAGATAATTCAAATGAAGAGATTGAAAAGAACAGCGACGCAGTAGAAAAAACATACACGATTATGGGACTGGTTCAGCATTCTTTAGAGCAAGTGATTAACATAGAAACCGGTTTCAGGGGGTATATGTTAACTAATGAAAAGTCATCACTAATGCCTTATGAGATGGGAGTAAGTTCGATTAATTCAGATCTTGAGACGTTGTCCACCTTTTTTTCTAATAATCCTACGACAGATCAAACGAATAGATTAAATACACTTATAAAAACTTATTCAAATTGGAAAGAAAACGTTATAGATCAAGGGATAGAAATTCGGAATACTAAAAGTTTAAGTGAAGCTCTAGAGTTTATAGATAAAGCAGATGGAGAAAAATATGTTAATGAAATTAGAATCGTATTTGATAAGATTTCTGCTGAAGAAAAAAAATTCCTTGCTCAAAGAACGGAGTTGTTGGATGAATCATTAAGTGGATTAATTTCAATTACATTAATCTTAACGTTTATAGGTTGTTTTTGTTCTGCCGTTTTATTCTTTATTATAAATAATATTATTAATAATAACGTTAATGAAATGTCGTCGGCTATTGCTTTATTGGCGGATGGTGTTTTAAAACCGTTGCCTATTGTTCCATCTAAAAATGAATTTTTTAAAATTAAACAAGAGTTCAATAAATCGATTGGAAGGCTATCAAATCTTATTAATGAACTCACTATTTCAGCGGATAATACGAGTTCTTCTTCTGAAGAGTTGACTGCTGTTATGCAAAATACCGCTAAAAATACTCAAAGTGAATTAGCTCAAGTAGAAGAAATATCGACGGCTATTAGTGAATTATCAAGTACTTCAAAAGAGGTATCATCGAATGCGGTTCAAGCTGAAGATGAAACAAGAAAAGCAATTGATAATGTAACTGAAGGAAATAAAGCGTTAGAGCAATCTATTTTATTAACTCAAAACATTAATGAATCGGTTCAAGAAACGGCTTATATGATCGAAGAGCTAAAAAATAGCGCGATTGATATTGGAGAAGTAACAAATGTGATTAGTTCTATTTCTGAGCAAACTAATTTATTAGCTTTGAATGCAGCGATTGAAGCAGCTCGTGCTGGGGAACAAGGTCGTGGTTTTGCTGTGGTAGCCGATGAAGTGCGGAACTTAGCGGCTAAAACTCAAGAGTCGACTAAAAATATTCAAGGCATTATTTCTACACTGCAAGCGCAATCAGAAAAAGCAAATGACAATATGGTAGCAAATGTTAATTCTATTCAAGAGTCAGTGGCATTATCTCATAATGTGAAAGCTTCTTTTGATGATATTGCTCAATCGGTTCAAGCTATCTCAGATATAAATACCTTAGTCGCTACGGCTTCACAAGAGCAATACAATGTGACGGAAGATATCGCTAAAAATACCACGAGAACATTCGATTTAGTCAATGAGAATGTAGCGGCGGTGAATCAGACACAACAAGCTGCGAAAGAATTAGCGCTATTGGCTGTAAAACAAAGCGAAGAGTTGTCTTTCTTTAAGGTGAGTTAAATAAAAAGAAAAGCAGCAGGGGTTAATCTGCTGCTTTTTTATTGTCTTTGTATAAGGTATTAATGAGGGAATATTAAATTTGGTGCGCGACTTTCATTCCAAGAAAGACTTGCCATTAATTTAACGTGCATTTCAATTAATGAGTGGGCTTTTTCATGCCATGTTGATTGATCTTGTTGCTGATTACAAAACTCCAGACTGAGTACCGTGAGGTGCTGCAATCGTTTTAAGCACCAATCTTTAATATCAATATCCGTTGCGGGGTTAAAGGTGGTCACTTCTAACTTAGCGCTGGCGTATTGTAATGTGTGATATGCTTTCTTTGCATTATGATACTTGGTGTGCTCAAACACTCTTAAACACCCATCTAACCAACAGGCTATTGCCTTACTTTGATCATCGGTTAATTCTGGGCCCCAAACAGAATGAGGAGCTGAGTAAAGCAATGCTTCAAGCGTTTCTATTTGGTCGTATTGCTTTGCTTCATACCAAGTAGAAATCGAGATTAACCAAGTATCTAATGTCATTATGCTGCCTTATCCCAATGTTTAACAAAATGGTTGTCGCCAACCTTGTTTGCATCCTTCTATTACAATACTGCTGCGTTTTCGAATTTCTTCCGCTTCTATAGAATAGTTTGGTTCATTTTTGACTAAATTGCCAAAAGGTAAATCTCACTTTCTGGTTAAATCCCCCTGACATTTAACTGTTTCAATAGTGAGATCTCTTATTAAGTATCTATTTTAGAGTATTGACTTTAATTTTTTCGTGGTTTTGTTACAGTGTGTTTAAGGACAAATGTAAACGGATGTAAATACATACAATAATTATAAAAAGGAATGCTGTATGAACAAATTAACAGCGCTACTCGTACTTTGTTTGATGACTCCTGTTTCAGCGAATGCGCAAGATGAAGTGTCTAAACGTGACTTAGCTCAGGAACTGAGTCGTGCTTTTCCTCAATTAGAGAAGAGTTTAAAAGGTACGATTAATCAGTACCAATTAAGTGCCTCTTTATCTGATTTACCTATTCAACCCAAGCCTCAAGCTCGAACTTTTATGGCAGCAATGAGTGCGGCTAATGATACTGAGATCGAATCTCGCGGGTTACAGCAATATACTGACGAATTGTTGGAATTGCGTCTTGCTGACCCAAGCATGCTTGCTCGTTGGCAGGCGGGGCAAAGTCCATTATTCGCTTTTGAACCTGAAGGGGCAGAAAGTGAATGGCAATACATTGAAGCATTTGATGTTGATGGCAACGTCCATTATCTAGATATTTATGATATTCCAGAACGTCCTGTTTTAGTGGTTGATACCAATAATCGTGAAGAACTAAAAGCAGGCTTGGCGTTAATGCGTGATGAGTTAAAAGCATTACAAGAACAGCCGAAAGCACAAAAAATCGTTCGTTACTCTATGATGCAAAGTACGCAAGAGCCAACGGAAATCAATACGACTATATTGAAAAAAATTCAGTTAAAAGATGATCATGAACCATGGATCTCTGGTAAAGCAGAAGTGTATGCGATTGTTTCTGGTGTCAGTCCTGATCGTGATGAACCAACGATTGATCTGATTGAAATGCCGTATCTTGATTACGCCGAGCAATCTTACCCTGCAAATCAAATCATGATTTTTTGGCAGCGCTATCGTTGGGGTGCCGCGGATATTATCTTGATGGAACAAGATGATAAAACAGATTACAAAGAATTAGCGCAAACTATCTTAAAAGCGGCAAGTGATTTTTTAGCGACTATACCTGATAAAGAAGCGCAGGCTTATTTAATTATTCCTCAAATGACAAGTGCAATTATTGCCTTGCTTCCTGATGATTTATTCATTAATGACGATGATTTTGTTGATGTATTTTATACCATAATGAAAGATACGGAATACACCGATCATTCTGGTGCCGGTAATAATGCGGTTGCCGACTTTGCACCACTGATCATTCAAAAAACAGAGTAATGGGTTCGGTGGCTTAGAGATTTTCATCGTCTTTAAGTCACCGAAGTGCGTCTATTTTGGTTAGGGATTCACCTCTGCCATACCATTTAATACAATGTTGTTATAACTGACCATGCCAACTATCTCACCGTGCTTTATCACCGGAGCACGACTAATTCCGAACCGTTCAAAAAGACGAGCGCAATATTTTACGTTCATATCCGGAGAGACGGATAAAGCAGGTTTTGTCATGATTTCATAAATGTTGGTGCGATCGGTAGGGCGGTTCTGAGCAAGCACTTTTTTGGCGATGTCATTCATCAGAACAATCCCATATTCATCTTCTTCATCGCGTTTTTTTACAATGAGTGCTTTTACTTGCTTTTGTTTTGCCAGTTGAATACCTTCAGCTACCGTCATTAACCCATCAACCATGACATAAGTATTTGACATGACGTTTTCTACTTTTATTTTATTCATAGTTTTTCCCCAACAGCCTTGGTGAGTGTTTCTACTTGATGAGCGACCCCAACGGCGTCTTCAATATCGATTTGAATCGCGATGCCTTGGCCTGATTCGGTATCAAATTCTCCGACTTGATTTATCGTTTCTAAGATAGATCGTGCTAAGTGCTCTTCAACGACAAACAATAAAACATCCTTTTGTACTTCTAATGTAAGCCCAAAGAAGGTGGTTTTTTTATTCAACCCTTCACCACGAGCATGATTAATAACGGTTGCACCGGTTGCTCCAGCATTGCGGGCGGCGTCAAGAACTGCCTCTGTTTTACTTTCTTCTACAAAAGCGAGTAACAATTTAAAGCGCATAGGCTTTCTCCTGATTAATCGATTAATTCGGTATTTTTTGATCGGTTTCTATAGGCACTGATCTGTGCATAAGCCATTACTGAAATTATGGGGAACAAACTGGCAAAGGCGATTAACCCAAAGCCATCAATCATCGGGTTTCTTCCGGGAACGGTAGAGGCCAGCCCAAGCCCAAGCGCGGTAACTAAAGGTACGGTTACTGTAGAGGTTGTTACACCGCCAGAATCGTACGCCAGTGGAATTATCATTTTAGGGGCATAAAAGGTTTGAATAACAACAATCACATAACCGACCATGATGTAATAATGAATTGGATCACCCACAACAATACGATAACTGCCCAGCGATATACCAAAAGCGACACCCAGAGCAACCGCAATTCTTAATCCATTAACGCTAATGCTGCCACCTGATACTGCGTTGGCTTTTATGGCAACGGCAATGAGGGATGGCTCAGCAATGGTAGTACTAAATCCAATTGTCGCCGCAAAAATATAGACCCAGTAATAATCGACCCAATTAAACGTTTGGATTAATAGATCTTTACCTTCATAGATAAAGTCGGGGGCAGTTAATTGCGTTGCCATTGATTCGCCGAGTGGAAATAGCGCGAGTTCTAATCCCATTAAAAATAGGGATAACCCTAAAATCACATAGAAGAATCCCAGAATGACTTTAGGTAAATTGGCAATTGGCTTTTTTAACACGGCAAATTGAAAGTCAAAAATAATCACCACAATCGGTAATACGTCACGGATGGTAGATAGGAAGGTATCGATAAACAGAGTGAGATTATTCATGCTAATACCATCCCGTATATCATGACAAAAATCATAGGGAGCAATGAAGCAAAAGCAATGAGCCCAAACCCATCTAACATCGGGCTGCGGCCTTTAATGGTTGAGGCTAATCCGACACCAAGCGCGGTAACTAAGGGGACAGTAATTGTGGATGTTGTGACGCCGCCAGAATCATAAGCAATGCCGATGATGTTTTCAGGGGCAAACCAAGTAAGGGCAACCACCGTGATGTAACCCCCAATGATCATGATATGAATTGGCCAGCCTTTTAAAATCCGTAACACCCCAATGACTATGGCAAAGCCAACAGAGAGAGCAACGGTTAATCGCAACCCATTGGCATAATGGTCCATTTCATCTTCTGTGTGCGGGATCATACCTCCTTCTGCGGCGACTTCAGCCGCCTCTGCTGCAACAGCGGTGAGGGCGGGTTCGGCAATGGTGGTTCCAAACCCCAAACAAAAAGAGAACAGTAATAACCAAGCCACGCTGCCTTTTCTAGCAAAAGCGTGTGCCATCGACTCGCCAATGGGAAATAACCCCATTTCTAGACCGAAGATAAAAAAGGTTAAACCCAATACAACAAGCAGCAAACCAAAGAGAATAGAACCAAGGTTTGGTAGGGGCTCTTGTAATACCACGAGTTGGAAGAAAGCGATGACCAGAATAATTGGGAGAAGATCACGAAAGCTTCCAAGAATGGCAGTTAACATGGCTTTAATGGCGTTCACTGACTCTCCCTTTAAATTCGCATCTGTATATTCTTTATACTGTACGAATTAACGTAAAAGTGTGAGCAACCCCCGATTTTAGTTTATATCTATAGCGAAATATTAAACAGAGCGTCACCTTTTTGATGGGTACGACAAAACTGAATAAAGTCATCGATGAAGACTTTACTTAATCGAGTTAAGTGCTTCCTTGAGAGTTGTCAGGAGATACTTGAAAAATATCACTAATATATCAATTTAACGCCCGTGTTTGTTTTTAATTATATCAAGTTTTCACCTTAATATTAGTCTGTATTAAATGCATATATTACAGATTTTGACGAATATTAATCTTCTTTAACTATAAAAAAACGCTTTTTAAAAGCGTTATCACCAACAAATATAGACAGGTATACCATTAATCAAACTTGTTTTTAGTTGTAACATAATGTTACATTTAATTTCGAGCTGTTACACTTTTGTGTGCGTGTTCGTAATAACTATTATTTATGTTGAACTTTTTTGATGCAAATTTATAAACGGTTATGGTTACTTTAGATAGAGGGAATGAACCGTCGAAAATAGCGTTTAAACTTGATATTTATAGCTAAAAATTAGATTTTCATTGAAGCGAGTAACATATAGATATGTCTTCAACTTTTAATATTGAGATTGAGAATGGAAGTCTTAAAATATAAAAATATTCTGTCACGAGGAGGATTGCTAGGCTCAATTCTGTTTATATCAGGATGTAACTCTGCATTACTTGATCCTAAAGGGATTGTTGGTATTCAAGAAAAAGAACTCATTATCACTGCACTGTTATTAATGTTGATTGTCGTTATTCCGGTGATTTTGATGACGGTTTATTTTTCTTATAAATACCGCTCATCGAATACAGAAGCAAAGTACGAACCAGAATGGGCACACTCTACTAAAGTTGAAGTGATTGTTTGGGCTGTACCGATCATTATCATTGTTATTTTAGGCATTATTACATGGCGCACTACGCATGAATTAGAGCAATCTAAGCCATTAGTTAGCGATGTAAAACCAATGACAATAGAAGTGATATCACTGGATTGGAAATGGTTATTTATCTATCCAGAACAAGGCATTGCAACATTGAATTATGTCGTTTTTCCAAAAGACGTTCCGGTTCAGTTTAAAGTCACATCAGATAATATTATGAATTCATTCTTTATTCCTCGTTTGGGCAGTCAAATCTATGCGATGCCCGGAATGATGACGAAAGTTCATTTAATTGCTAATGAAGCGAATGATTATAAAGGGATCTCTGCTAGTTATAGCGGTGCTGGTTTCTCCGGTATGAAATTTACTGCGCATGTTACAGAAACTCGTAAGGAATTTGGGGAATGGGCTAAGAGCTTGAAACACAAAGACGGTGCGTTAGTGATGAGCGATTTTGATGCGTATCGTGAACTGGCAAAGCCAAGTGAAAACGTGCCCGTGACTTATTATTCTAGTGTTCCAGACCATTTGTTTTCTGATGTGGTGAAACAATATAGGGGTTCTTTAAATTCAAGCGAGAAAAGCATGGGTAAAGAACATCATATGGACATGGCAAATAGCAAAGAATAGGAAATTAGTATGTTAGGAAGACTTTCTCTCGGCAGCGTGCCATACCATGAACCAATTATCGTGGTGACTTTAGCGGTAATCGCCATTGTGGGACTTAGCGTTGTTTCAGCCATTACTTATTATGGTAAATGGCAATATTTATGGTCGGAGTGGTTCACCTCGGTTGACCATAAGAAAATTGGTTTCATGTATATTGCAGTGGCCTTAATTATGCTCATTCGTGGTTTCTCGGATGCCATTATGATGCGGAGCCAGCAATTATTATCTTCTGCTGGTGAAGCGGGGGTATTTGCCCCCTGAACATTATGATCAGATCTTTAGTGCCCATGGCGTGATTATGATTTTTTTCGTAGCGATGCCTATGATCATTGGTTTAATGAATATAGTGGTACCGCTGCAGATAGGTGCACGTGATGTTGCATTTCCATATTTAAATAACTTAAGTTTTTGGTTATTTGTGGTAGGAGTGATCTTAACCAATCTATCTTTAGGTGTGGGTGAATTTGCACGTACTGGTTGGCTGGCGTATCCACCTCTTTCTGGTATTAAAGCAAGCCCAGGAACCGGAGTTGATTACTGGATTTGGGCTCTTCAGATATCTGGTATAGGTACAACGCTTTCTGGAGTGAACTTTTTTACCACGATTATGCGTATGCGTGCGCCTTCTATGCCTATGATGAAAATGCCAGTATTTACTTGGGCGTCATTGTGTGCCAACGTCTTGATTATTATCTCTTTTCCAATATTAACTGTGACCATTGCGTTACTTACATTGGATCGTTACATCGGTACCCATTTCTTTACCAATGACATGGGCGGTAACATGATGATGTACATTAATTTAATTTGGGCATGGGGACACCCAGAAGTTTATATTCTTATTTTGCCAATATTCGGTGTGTATTCTGAGGTTGTGGCTACGTTCTCCCGTAAGAAGTTGTTTGGTTACACTTCACTGGTGTGGGCGACGGTGGTTATTACCATTCTTGCATTTGTTGTGTGGTTGCATCACTTCTTTACCATGGGCTCTGGTGCGAATGTGAACGCCTTCTTTGGTATTGCCACTATGATAATCTCGATACCGACAGGGGTTAAGATTTTTAACTGGTTATTTACCATGTATCGTGGGCGTGTGGAGTTTACTTCACCAATGTTATGGACGATTGGTTTTTTCATTACCTTTACTGTTGGTGGAATGACCGGGGTATTAATGGCCGTTCCTGGTGCTGACTATGTATTACATAACAGTGTGTTTCTGATTGCTCACTTCCATAATGTGATTATCGGTGGTGTCGTCTTTGGTTGTTTCGCTGGTGTTAGTTATTGGTTCCCGAAAGCGACAGGCTTTAAGTTAAATGAAACATGGGGTAAACGTGCATTTTGGTGCTGGATCATCGGTTTCTTATTGGCGTTTTTACCTCTTTATGCGCTGGGCTTTATGGGAATGACTCGTCGTTTGAGCCAACACATCGACCCTGAATATTTCCCACTGCTTGCTGTGGCTGCATTTGGTACTTTTGTTATCTTCTGTGGTGTTGCGTGTCAGGTAACTCAATACATTGTTAGTATTCGAGACCGTGAACAAAATCTAGATTTAACCGGTGACCCTTGGGATGCTCGAACTCTAGAATGGTCAACGTCGTCTCCACCGCCGTTTTATAATTTTGCGAAAATCCCGAAAGGTGATGAAATTGATGCATTTTGGTATCAAAAACAACGCGGTGAAGCGGGTGTTGAATTTACATTACGTACTGAAGAAGAATATTCTCCAATCCATATGCCAAAAAATACGGCGACGGGTATTTACATCTCGGGTCTGTCTCTGATTTTTGGTTTCGCAATGATTTGGTATATCTGGTGGTTAGCGGCTATTGGTTTTGTCGGAATTATTGTTACCGCGATTGTTCATAGTTTTAATGAAGATCGTGATTATTACGTATCAGTTGAAGAAATTAAGGCAATTGAAGAAGCCAATAAAGCCAAATTAAGAAAAGCAAAACAACAAAATACACATGCCGATGATGAAGATATGGAGGTAGATTATGTACGCTAATCCAACGGCTGAGCATAAACATGATGATCATGATCATCACGATGCGAATGAAATGAAGCAATATGGTTTTTGGATTTACTTAATGAGCGACTGCATTTTGTTTGGCTCTTTATTTGCCACTTATGCAGTGCTTGTTAACGCCACTGCCGGTGGGCCAAGCGGAAAAGACATTTTTGAACTGCCATTCGTGTTTGTTGAAACCATGTTATTACTGCTTAGTAGTATTACGTTTGGTTTCGGTATTATTGCAATGAAACGCGAAGATCTAGCAGGCTTAAAACGTTGGTTATTAATTACAGCGCTGCTTGGTTTAGGTTTTATTTCAATGGAAGTGTATGAGTTTAATCACTTGATTGGAGAAGGGTTTGGACCACAGCGTAGTGCGTTTTTATCGGCCTTCTTTACCTTAGTGGGGACTCACGGTTTACATGTTACTTTCGGTTTGATTTGGTTAAGTGTGTGTTACTTCCAACTAAATACCAAAGGTTTGAATGACTTGATGAAAGGGCGCTTTTATTGCCTAAGTTTATTCTGGCATTTCTTAGATATTGTATGGATTTGTGTGTTTACGATTGTGTATTTGTTGGGGGTTATCTAATGGCTAATCAATTTGTATCGGGCAGTGATCAGCAAGATTTAGGGGCAAAAGGTTATATTACTGGTTTTATTGCTTCTCTTATCTTAACTATGATCCCATTTTACTTTGCCTACACTGGGGTTTTATCTCGTGAGGTGACTATTGTTGTTTTGATTCTCTCAGCAATAGCACAGTTAGTGGTACATTTATTTTATTTCCTTCATATGGATAGCACAGAAAAAGGGCGCTTTAATATGCTGTCTTTTGTGTTTACTGCCGTTATTGTGTTTATTGTGATTGCAGGTTCTATTTGGATCATGTGGAACCTTAATAACAATATGATGATGTAGGGCCGGATATGTTTAAAGAATACGTATCACTGACCAAGCCCGGCATTATCATGGGTAACTTAATTTCGGTATTAGCCGGTTATTTTCTAGCGGCTAAATCTGAATCAATTACTTTGTCATTGCTTGTTTATACTATGTTAGGCGTTGCTTTAGTTATTGCGTCAGGTTGTGTGGTGAATAATATTTTTGATCGAGATATCGATGCTAAAATGTCGCGCACTCGTAATCGAGCTATAGTGACAGGTTCAATCAATATAGAGTTCGCTTTTTTATTTGCGATTATAATGCTACTGATTGGAACGGGCTTATTGTATAAAATGGCCAATCCTTTGTCGGCGGTCATGGTATTGTTAGGTTATGTATTCTACGTATTCTTTTACACGATGTGGTACAAACGTACCTCGGTATACGGCACACTTGTTGGCAGTGTATCGGGGGCGATCCCACCGTTAGTTGGTTACTTAGCGGTGACTAACTACCTCAGTTTAGAAGCCGTGTTGCTGTTTGGTTTATTCTGTTTATGGCAAATGCCGCATTCTTATGCCATTGCGATGTTTAGAATGAAAGATTACCAACAAGCCAATATTCCGGTACTGCCATTGGTAAAAGGCATTCAAAAAGCACGTCAACATATTATGATTTATGTGCTGGTTTTTTCTGTTGTTGCACTTGGCTTATATGCTTTTGGACATACTGGGTATGAGTATTTAGCCGTTGTTGCGATCTCTTGTTATGGTTGGTTTAAAGTGACGTACAGAAATATGGATGAGTCTAACTATGTTCAATGGTCTAAATCGGTATTTAAGACCTCATTATTGGCGATTACCGCTTTTAGTACTGTGTTGGGTATTGAGTTACTTCCTTTCAGTATTACATTTTAATCAATGGGTTAACTATTCATTCATTCATTCATTCATTCATTGAGATCCTAATCGCTGAATGATAGTCCTAAAATTGTCCCTTTTCTTACTAATAATTGAGCTAAAGATTCAATTTCAATACTCACTTCAATTGAAGTGGGTAAACGCAAGGTGTGTTTATGAAAACTCAATTTACGCCAAATGGTACCGCTCAATCTTATTCCAAAGGTAAAAATCTAGGTATTTTATTCGAGCTAATGACGTTTATTCATCCTTATAAAGGGAAAGTCGCTGCAGCACTGGTCGCGTTAATATGTACCGCTTCACTGACTTTATCTGTAGGCCATGGTGTACGAATCCTGATTGACGAAGGATTTTCTCAACAATCGATACAAGAGTTAAAAAGTGCGATCCAATTTATTCTTGCGATAACAGTGCTGATTTCAATTGGCACTTTTTTTCGATTCTATTTAACCTGAATTCTGGATAAAACATGCTTTAAGCGAGGATTAGTTCAAATTCACATTCTGATAGCTTAATTCGTGGCTTTTGTTTTTTTAAACAATAAGCCACAACGCCTGAAATTACATTTAGCATGAAACCAGTCACGCTACGATGACGGCTATGTTCAATTTGAGAGATATTCTTCAATTGGTCATTTATCGTTTCGATAATGTATCTCTTTGATAACATAGCCTTATCAAAAGCACTTATCTCTTTTGCTTTCATGTTTTTTCGCGAGGTAGTCACTAAATCGACATCAGAGTTCTTTAAGCTCTCACTCAACTTTTTACCTATGTACCCTTTATCAGCGTACAATTTCCCCGAGAGTTCTTTGCATAAATCAGGTACAGGAGTCCTATCATTTACATTGCCAGCTGTGATTTTCAGCGAAATAATTTCTCCAAGATGGTTAATCAATAAATGAAGTTTGAAGCCGAAAAACCATCCCATGGTACCTTTTCCTCTTTTCGCAACACCATCAAAGACTTTATGGCGAGGAATTCGAATGTTATGGCATACTTTAAGACTCGTGGAGTCAACAAAAGCAATGCCAGTCGGCTTACCTTTGATAGATTGAAAATAGGCACACATTGGGGCGATTAGGCTAGGCATTTTGCTCACAAATCGAGTGTAGCTAAGTAAATTTGGAAAGTATCCTTTCCAATATTGATGAACTAACCCGATATAGAAGTTCTTGAAATCTCTATGATTTGATTGATGAAAAGCGATGACAATAGTCATACATTCACTAGTAGACATTACTGACTGACGTTTTCTTTTTCTCTCACTAGCCTCAACAAGGTATTTTTCCCATTGAGATAAGAATTGATAACAAAAATCATCGACATCACAAAATATATCAACTAATTTATTCATCTTGCCCACCTTTTAAAATACGTTCAAATAATTCTTGGTCGAAAGATCTGATCGTTAGGTGGGCAATTAGTTCAGCCTTATCCAGAATTCAGGTTATTTAGTGTCTTCAGTGGGAGAGCGAGTCAGTGCTGATATTAGACTTGCGGTATTTGATCATGTGATTACCTTGCATCCCAGTTATTTTGAAATCAATGGCAGTGGCGACATTATGTCACGCATCACTACTGATACGACTTTGCTACAGAGTATCATTGGGTCTTCATTTTCGATGGCGATGCGCAGTGCATTAATGTGTGTTGGTGCAATGATTATGTTATTTACGACCAACATAAAACTAACATTGATTGTATTAGTCGCTGTACCATTCATTCTTATACCAATACTTGTCTATGGACGTCGTGTGAGAGCTTTATCACGCAAAAGCCAAGATTCAATGGCCGATGTTGGAAGTTATGCGGGGGAGGCGATAGAGCACATTAAAACGGTTCAAAGTTACAGTTACGAAGCGCAAGAAAGAAAATCGTTCTCTTATGAAGTAGAAAAAGCATTCGAAATTGGACGTCAACGTGTAAAACAGCGTGCTATCTTGATCTCAGGTGTCATTGTGATTGTTTTTAGTGCGATAACTGGCATGCTTTGGGTCGGTGGTAGCGATGTGATTAACGGTTCTATGTCGGCTGGTGATTTAGGTGCTTTTGTTTTTTATGCCATCATAGTTGCTTCTTCATTAGCGAATATCTCAGAGGTTTTAGGTGAATTGCAACGAGCAGCAGGCGCAACAGAAAGGCTGATTGAAATACTCCAAGTAGAAAGCCATATTGTGGCTCCTAGTCAAAATATGATGTCCCCTCAATCACTTTCTTCTGACGTTGTATTTGAGAATGTTATTTTTAATTATCCTTCAAGGCCCGATCAAGCTGCAGTTGATCATTTAGTATTGAAAGCACAAGAAGGCAAAGTTCTTGCGATTGTTGGTCCTTCTGGTGCAGGTAAAACGACGCTGTTTGAATTATTACAACGCTTTTATGATCCACAATCAGGTCGGGTAACACTCGGTGGTGTCGACATTCGTCAATTTGACCCACAAGAACTTCGTAAACAAATGGCACTTGTACCACAACAGCCTGCACTGTTTAGTCATAATGTTTTCCACAATATTCGTTATGGTAATCCACACGCTACAGATGAACAAATTATTGAGGCAGCTAAAAAGGCACATGCGCATGAGTTCATCATGAATTTACCTGAAGGGTACAGCAGTTTTCTGGGAGAGCGAGGGGTAAGACTTTCTGGTGGTCAACGACAACGTATTGCTATCGCAAGAGCCATTCTAAAAGATCCTAGTATATTATTACTTGATGAAGCGACCAGCGCATTAGATAGTGAGAGTGAACAGCATGTGCAACAAGCTTTAGAGGCGTTAATGCAGGGTAGAACTACGTTAATTATTGCCCACCGCCTTTCGACTATTCAACATGCCGATCAAATAGCAGTATTAGATAAAGGACAATTGGTGGATATTGGGGATCATCAATCGTTATTAAACAGTTGCGATTTGTACCAACGCTTGGTGAAGTTGCAATTTAAGAATGCGCATTAGTTAACTTGAGTTCTGGATAGTTTGGTTTTGTTGCAATAACGGATTTTAGTTTATATCTACAGTGAAATATTAAACAGAGAGTCACCTTTTTGATGGGTACGACAAAACTGAATAAAGTCATCGATGAACACTTTACTTAAGCGAGATAAGTGCTTCCTTGAAGGGTAGATGATGTGTAAATCCACTTCAGGTAAAGGATATTCGGCAAGCACTTCAACAAATTCGCCAGATCTCAGCAGTGGATTCGCAAGCATTGGGGGTAATTCTCCTAGCATTTCACCAGTGCGAATAGCTGAGAGGGAATGTACATAATCGCTGGATGAAAATTTAGGGGTAATTTCAATGCAATGCTCACCTAGCTGCCAAGTTATAGGACCGTGTCCAAATCGCCATGCGGCAATCGGTAAGTTAGCAAGTGCCGTAGGATCTTTTGGGATACCGTATTTATTGATGAATTTTTGTGAGCAAACCATCACGTGACGGTACTTACCTAAATGCCTCGCAATGGCCGATTGATAATTCACTTTTCCCACGCGAATAACAATATCTACGTCATCATCAATAAAATCCGTTTTACGAACCGTACTGAAAATATCCAATTGAATTAATGGGTAGGTATTATTGAATTGGTGGAACATGTCATCAAAAACATAAAGAGCTGGTGGGATAGAGATACGCAATTGACCTTTTAGATCTTCTTGCTCTTCATTGATGGCTTGTTCGGCATCAAATATTTCATTTAGCCCTGAAGAGGCGCGTTGATAAAGCAATTGGCCAACGTGGGTAACAGATAATTTTCGAGTTGTTCGTATCAGTAATTGTTGATCTAACTGGTTTTCTAATTCACTGACTCGTCTACTAACTGTAGCTACTGGAATATTCATGATTTTAGAAGCCGCAGAGAAAGAACCGTGTTGAACTACATTTACAAATATATTCAAAGAGTTGAGATCCATTCGATAGTATCCATGTCATTTATCGTGGCAATTAAACTAACATTACCACGATAATTGGAAAAGTCATTCCTAAAACGCCCTCTAATTTTTTCTATTCAGTCTAGTTATAGTCTCTACATCGAAACGAGACAGACAAATTATTAATTGAATAGGAATAAAAAAATGAAAGCAATTATCGTAACGCAAGCCGGTGGCCCTGAAGTCCTAGACATTCGTAACGTGACTGAGCCAACTACCGCGCTTGGTGAAGTGAAAATCCGCGTAAAGGCATTTGGCTTAAACAAAGCAGAAACGTATTACCGCAATGGCGCGTTTGGTCAAATTAACGCAGAACAAGCACCTGGTATTGAAGCCGCAGGAGAGGTGATTGAAGACCCTTCGAATACCTTTAAACCCGGTGATAAAGTGGTGACGGCAATGGGCGGAATGATGTTTTCTCGACATGGCAGCTATGCTGAAATTATTACTGTAAATAAAGGCAATGTGCAGCGTATTGCGAGTGATATTGGTTTTGTTCAATTGGCGTCATTACCACAATTATATTTAACTATTTGGGGAGCGTTGGATAAAACATTGAATGTGCAATCGGGTGAAACGTTATTAATTCGAGGTGCGACATCAGGGTTAGGTTTGGCGGGATTAGTGTATGCCAAAGCGCGTGGGCTAACAGTTATCGCCACTACTCGTCAAGCGAGTCATGTAAAGCGTTTGACAGAGCTCGGTGCTGATCACGTTGTGATTGATGAGGGTGATATTGCTGAAACAGTGAGAACGCTGTATCCACAAGGCATAGATAAAGCATTAGACGTGGTAGGTGCATCAACGGTGAAAGATACGATGAAAGCACTGCGACCTTGGGGTGAAGTGACGGTCGTTGGTTTATTGGGTGGTTCACCAGTCATTGAAAATTTTGGATTGATGAGTGACTTACCAAGCTCGATTAAGTTGAGCTTCTTCCAAAGTGGAATGCTAGGAACAGAAGCATTACCCCTTGATGAATCGCCATTAAATTGGATTGCAGATCAAGTATACACAGGTCAAATGCCCGACATTACGTCTGCTGTGTTTGAAGCAAAAGACATCCAAGAGGCGCACGCTCTAATGGATAGCAATAAAACGGTCGGTAAAATTGTGGTGAAACACTAATTAATTATCACTCGTTCACGTCTTATTAGGGCGTGAACAGTATCGAAAGTAAAGAAGGAACCGAAATTGAATACAATACTAGATGTGATAAATAATCGACGTTCAATCAATAATTATGATCCGAGTAAATCGCTGACTAAAGAACAGATTATTACGTTGATGACGTTAACAACAAAAGCACCTTCGGCTTTTAACTTACAGAATTGGGAGTTTGTTGCTGTTCAAAGTAAAGACGCAAAAGTGAAGCTAAAGGCGCTTGCTTATGGGCAACAAAAAATAGAAGAATCGTCGGTGACTTTTATTGTTTGCGGTACTTTACATCCACAAGAATTATTGGCTCATTCGTTAGCGCCTTCTCTGGAGAAAGGGATTATTTCATCCGGGATTGTTGATGGTTGGGTTAATGCAGCTTCAAATATGTATACCAATAATTCTATCTTTCAGCGAGATGAAGCGATACGTTCGGCGTCGTTAGCGGGAATGACATTGATGCTTGCGGCTGAAGGCATGGGGTTATCATCTTGTCCAATGATTGGTTTTGATCCCGAAGGGGTAAAAAAGGCGTTTGGATTATCAGATAATTCAGTACCAACGATGTTGATAACCGTCGGTTATGCGATTGAAGATAACTGGACACAAAAATTAAGACGTCCATTGGACGAAGTTCTTACTATTTTATAGCTATTGATGATTATAATAAAAAGAGCAAATTGAATCGGTTTGCTTTTTTTATTGGAGATACTTATGTTGTTGCCATTTGATTTTGAAAATACGCCCCTAACTCTGTTGAATAATGATGGGAATATTACCTATTGGGACAATTTTTTAAGTGAAGATGAAGCAACGAATCTGTTTAATGAATTACAAATCAACAGTGACTGGAAAGAAGAAACGATTACGTTGTTTGGCAAAGAGTATAAGCAACCGCGATTAACGTGCTGGTATGGAGAGTACGG
This sequence comes from Aliivibrio salmonicida LFI1238, assembly GCF_000196495.1. Classification (NCBI taxonomy): domain Bacteria; kingdom Pseudomonadati; phylum Pseudomonadota; class Gammaproteobacteria; order Vibrionales; family Vibrionaceae; genus Aliivibrio; species Aliivibrio salmonicida. The sequence goes on along the minus strand of NC_011313.1, from coordinate 180,167 downwards.
TGTAGTTGCAAATGGAGGCTATCAAGTGTTAACAAAAGCGGTCCCTTTTACATCTCAACTAATGGTGTTAAAAAATAAAATTGAGAAAGAGACTGGATATAAATTCAATTGCGTATTAGCTAATTTATATCGAAATGAAAACGATGGGGTTGGTTATCATGCGGATGATGAAGCGATTTTAGGTAAAAACCCCGCGATTGCTTCGTACAGTTTAGGGGAAACCCGACGATTTTTAGTTAAGCATAATCAACATAAATATAAAAACATTAGTATCGATTTAAAAAATAACTCGTTAGTGCTAATGGACGGTTGTTTACAAGATCACTGGAAACACGCGATCCCTAAAACAAAGCGTGCCATGAGCGCGCGTATTAATCTAACGTTTCGATTTTTAGGTAAAAATGATAGCAACTAAATTAGTGTGAATTGCCTCTTAAATACAATTATAGGTATGAAATTCTATTTTAAATGGCATGAAATTTAGTTTGATTGTTTTTCAAAATGGTTTGATTGCTTTTCAAGAATGTAAAGGGGAGACTAATATAGTAAATTATTTATCTGTTTGATTTTTAACATAAATAAAAGTGGCACACCTTTCGCTATAAGCATTGTGAATCATTTACTTATTTATTTTAAAAGGAAGATAGTATGCCAACCCCAGCTTATATGCGCATCGAAGGCGAAAAACAAGGACTGATCACTGCCGGTACATTTACTGAAGATTCAGTAGGTAATATTTACCAAGAAGGGCATGAAGATGAAGTGCTAGTTCAAGGTTTTGAACATCAAGTGTTATTGCCTCGAGATCCACAATCTGGCCAACCAACGGGTCAACGTGTGCATAAGCCTGTACGTATTACGTAAGCGTGCGGGGAACTACACCTTGTCTTTTACCTTGGAATGTAAAAGACAAGGTGTAGTTCCCCGCACGCTTACGGATAAGATAATAAGCATCATATTGATCCTCTACAATTTGAATTGCCGAGCATTCTCTTGCTAAAGAATTCAGGAAACATGCCGCAGGCACATCATTACCACTGTTTATTATACTGTCCAATTCACCATTAGTTTTCATAACATTTCCATTGTATTTAAATAACAAATACGAATGCAATGATTCTCAATTAAGAGATCAACTACTTTTTACTAAATTTATAAAATAAAAACTTCTTTTATAGAACTAAATGTCCTAGCATTTAACAATGTACCTAAAGAAAATAAATATGTTATTTATCAATAATTAAGTAAAATTCGTTATTTCCTCATAAGATACAAGAAATACGCCCCACCAATTAACGATGCCAATAACCCCGCCGGGAACTGCCATGGAAACCACACCGTTCTTCCCACCCAATCAGCAAAAATCAGTAAACTGCCACCGATTAAACTGGCAGTTAACAATTGGTGAGACGCTCGATATTGATGAAGTGAACGTGCCATATGAGGTGCCAATAAACCAATAAAACTGAGGGGACCAATAATGATCGTACATAAGGTCGTCAATGCCGCAACAAGGAGCAATAAATACAACCTAACTCGTCGACAAGACAAACCGACGCTGCGTGATGTTGTCTCTCCTAGGCCAATAATATCTAACCATCGATGGCTGCACAGTGCTAACAGACCGAATATGACAACCCCCGCCCCCAGTAGAGACACATCCCCCATACTCACTAAATACGTCGACCCTGAAAGCCATGTTAATAGCGCCATTATATTATCTTGCCCGGATGACATTGCGATACGTAAAAAGGCATCTAAACCAGCGCTAAGCGCAATGCCAGTTAATAGCATTTGTGTAGGGGCAAAATTTTGTTTTCGTCCCATCAACCAGATAATAGCCGTCACTGATGCGGCTCCAAGCGTACCCAGTAACATTTGCTCGTGCCTTTCTACGGCAATACCAAATACCGCCCCTAACACTAAAGCTAATGCCGCCCCAGAACTGATGCCTAAAATTTCAGGGCTTGCCATTGGGTTGGTCGAAACACGTTGAATCACCGTGCCCGCAATCGCCAGACCTATCCCGGCAAGAAAAGACACCAACACTCGTGGAAGTCGAAGTTCTAAAACCGAAGGATTCAACGACAATAGCCACCCACATTGTCCTTTTCCCAGAAATAAAGCGACAAAAAACAACACGACAATAAAAAGGCAGAGTGGCATCAACACAGAGTGTAGCGTTCGATGTTGATAATTAATTTGAGTACTTTCTCTGGCTTTCATATCAGATTGAAATGCATTTTTGTTTAATAACCAAAGAAGAAACGGAGCCCCAAGCAAGGCGGTCATTGCACCTGTCGGTAATAGCTCCCCACCAACGCCAGAAAAAGGTTGAATGATCAAATCAGAAAACAACAACATAACACTTCCGACAGCCCCACTACTCAAGATTTGAGCCGTTAACTTACGAGCACCAAACATACGAGCAATCGCCGGTGCGACAATACCAACAAAGCCAATCAATCCGACTTCACTGACCACCGCTGCGGTAATAAATATCGCCAACGTCAGTGAAATAACCTTTATATGCTTAACATTCACTCCAATTGAAGACGCCACGCTATCTCCCAATTGAAGCGTCGATAATGGCTTAGAAAGTACTAATATCGCAATAATAGGGACAGTAATAAGGGGGATCAGTGCCGTTACACTCGACCAATCATTTTGATTTAGCGTCCCTGCTCCCCAAACAAAAACACTGGCTAACTGTTGCTCATTTAACAGTAATAACATGGTATTTAAAGAACCAAAAAATAGGCTTATTACCATTCCCGCCAGAACCATATGAACCGGAGAAAAGCCGCGTCTGGCTGACAATAAAAAAACAATACAAGTCGCAATTCCTCCCCCTAAAAACGCAGGAATAAACCCATTAATGGCACTGTTAACTGGAAGAAATAAGATACCCAATACCATGCCGAGTTCAGCCCCCGCCGCAACACCCAGAGTGGTGGGTGAAGCAATAGGATTACGCAAGACAAACTGCATAACACAACCAGCCACGGCTAAAGAAAAACCGCATAACACAGCAATAACAAGACGTGGAAGATAAGTAAGATGGGTAATTAAATGTTGGTAATTAGCAGAATCATAATGCGCGATCGTTTGCCACAACAGATTCAAACCTTGTGAATAAGGCGCAGTCCATTGCAACAACCCTAAAACAACCACCACCACAAAAATAAAAAGGCTACTACGTAATACTATCCCTTGTGGTTTTTCAATCTCATTAACGACCATTATTGAGTTAACTGCTGAGTAATATGATCACTGAAACGTTGAGCTGAAATCAAGCCACCAAACGTCCAAATAGCAGGCAACTCATAAACCGAATCGGTACGAGTAAATGCCATCGCTTGCCATAATGCAGAGTGCGTTAATTGCTTTCTTTCCGTCTCTTTTAGAGGTCCAAAAATCAACACATTGGATTGTTGATACTGCGCTAACTTTTCGACACCTGCGGTGGTAAATCCCCACATATTAGTCGGTTCATGCCATGCGTTAACTAACCCCATCGCATCAATCGTATCTTGGGTCAGCGATCCCTCACTGTGAATTCGAACCGTTTTATCATTAACAAAACGAAGAAACAAAAACGGCTTACTGTTAGATTGAAGACGATGAACGTTATCTCCATTAGCAAGCAATCGTTGTTCTGTTGCTGCTATCACTTTAGCCGACTGCTTTTCTTTATTAAATAAGACGCCCAGTTGAGCCGTAATGTCTTTTGCTGAAGACAACGGGGCCTTCTTATCATTGTAAATGGTGTACACCAATGTAGGCGCAATGGTATTTAATTTCTCATACATCGCAGACATATGTTGGTTGATCAAAATCACATCAGGGTTTAATTCCGTCATTAATTCTAAATTAGGCTCTCTTCTTGATCCTACATCCATAACAGATCGATTGAGCTCTGGTTCCATCACCCACGTTTGGTAGCCTTCTACATCGGCAGCACCTAACGGGACAATCCCTAAGCTAAGTACGGTTTCCGTTAATGCCCAATCTAACACCACCACTTTTTTAGGCGTTTCCGTAAATTGAGTCGTACCCAGTTCATGCTTGATTTCCATCGCTTGAACGGAAGAAATAAAAAATAGAATGATAAAGCCAATGAGTTTGTTCATGTTGCTTTCCTTGCGGTTCTTTTTATATTGTTGGAACTTAAGGGATATAACTGATCGGTTGACCTGTTTCAGGGTGTGAAAATAACGCCAACTCCATGCCATAGATCCGCTGCAATGTTTCACTGGTCATTAACGCATCAGGAGAACCTTGCGCGATGACTTTACCCGAATGTAATGCAATTAAATGATCGCTAAATTTGGCCGCCATATTGACATCATGTAAAACCATGATCACAGTTAAGCCTAATGTCGTATTCAATTCTCGGATCAACGCTAACAGCTCATATTGATGGGAAACATCCAACGCAGAGGTGGGTTCATCCAATAAAATACAATGACTCTGTTGAGCCAATAACATCGCAACCCACGCTCTTTGGCGCTCTCCACCAGACAATGTGGCCACAAAACGATCGTTGAATGAAGTAAGGCTCACTTTCTCGATGGCCTCATCAACCAACTGGTAATCAGCTTTAGTGTATCGACCAAATGCGCCTTTCCATGGATAACGGCCAAAGCACACAAGCTCACGCACTGTTACACCATCGGTGATTGGAGGGTGCTGAGGAAGATAAGCGACATTGAGTGCAAACTCTTGAGGAGAGAAATAACTCACGGCTTTTTCATCAAATAACACCGTTCCTGTCGTCGGGTTATGGTGACGACTAAGTAGCTTAATCAAAGTAGATTTACCACAGCCATTATGACCCAGTAAGGTGGTCACTTTGCCTTTAGGAAAAAGCAAATTTGTGGGGTAAAGGATAATTTTTCCGTCAATTTCAAACGACGCATCGACAAGTTGATACATTGAGATGAGCTAGGTAATCGGTCCATGAATGATGGAAAGAACTTTAACACAAAGAAATAGTAATGATAATTGTTTTTATTCGCATAAAATGCACGTAGGATGTGAACCACTCGTAAATTAAAGCCGGAAATTAGAATTCCTCTTTTTAACAAAAGAAAACAAACCACTCTCCAACTCACGATGATTGGCTTAATTGCCGCCTTGATGGGAATTGGTCAAAATGGATTACTCGTTTCTTTGCCTTTTTTAGTTACGCATTCCGCTTTCTCTCTACCAACCTGGTCTATTGTTATTGCTATTGGTAGTTTTCTTTTCTTACCCGCCGCGCCATTTTGGGGACGATACAGCGATAAAAATGGCCCTAAAGGCGTTGTATTTCAAGCGCTCGCAGGAATGAGTATCAGCTTTTTACTTCTACTTACTTTCGCCTTTTTAAGTAATGGTTACCCTGACTTGGCTCACTACTGGTTAATTGGTCTCATTGTCGCTCGACTTATTTATGGTTGTACCGTGGCAGGAATGGTACCAGCAAGTCAACATTGGGCCATCCTTTTATGCAGGAAAAATAACCGATTAAAAGCTATTACCTCCGTCAGTATAGGATTGAGTTTAGGGCGACTGGTTGGCCCTATATTATCGATTGTTTTATTAAAAACTGGGCCTTTTGCTCCGCTTGTCATGATGGTTGTATTCCCCTTTCTCGCACTATTAGGCGCGTTGTGGTTACCAACCCCTCATCGAGAAAATAAACCAGAAGGCACGCTCACAACAAAACGCCCGTTAATTCCAAGCCTCACTCTTGCTCCGTATTTACTCACTGGTTTATCTCTTTGCTTAACCATTGCTTTATTGCAATACAGCTTTTCTCCTTTGATAAAAAGCATTACCGATTGGCCAACAGATAAAATCAGTGACGCCATTGGCCTATTACTTACCATCAGTGCCGCTATCACGTTAATCACACAGATATTAGTCATCAAAAAGAAGAAGCTTCAGCTTTCAACAATGTATCGGTTGGGATCTTTATTTTTGTTGGCAGGATTTTTCACCTTCTTAATCTCCAACCTTTGGACATTGGGATTCGCGATGGCACTCAGTGCCTGTGGTGCAGCCTTATTAGTGCCCGCATACACATCTAAAGCCACATCGATGGATCCAAGCAATCCAGGCGCGGTTGCTGGTTACATTTCCATGTCACATACATTGGGCTATGGCTTTGCTTCGCTACTGGCTTATACATCGACACTGTCGCCACTGTATCCTATTTATATTTGTGTTTTATTTTCAGGAGGGATAATGGCCATTGCTTTTATGAAACCTCAAATAGCTGAAGTCACAAAATCGTCCTATTAGCGTTTATTATTTGGGTGACGAGGACAATCTTCACATAATTTACGACCCTCGCATTTGTAGACAAGGCAACAACTCGTACGTACTAATTTTAAGTGATTTGTTAGTAAGTCGACTTTCAAACTCGCCAAATGCTTACTTGGTAATCCAAACGCATTTAACCATAACAACGCTTGTGCTAATAAATACTCATTGGATAGTGTTGGTTGATGTACTTGAAGTTTGGTAATGCAATTGAGTAAACCATCGGCAATAAGGTGATTTGTAAAGCCGGGGCGAATACGAGTCCATTCAGACATACTTTCACGATATGACGTAAATAATGAGCTTAATTGTGTTCCTATTAACGGGATGATCTCATCACTCGAACCAAACGTAAGATCGACGTTATGAAAAGTAAATCCCGCAATAAAATCAGACTGGACCGATTGGCTCATGTTTTTGAAATCAGGAATAGCATTAAGTTGATAAACAGAAATGAAAGCAAGGTAGATAGGTTGCCAACACAATAAATCCCACGTGCGCGTTAACCAATAGGCATTACCGGCTTCTTTTGAGCTTTCTGATAAACGATCATAAAGCGCTTTAATAACCTCACTATTATCATGAGAAATATGAATATCGGTGTTGCTGTCTGATAACACGATATCCGCGACTTGGCCTGATAAATAAGGCGTAACTTGCTTAGAAAGGGTAAACAGTGATTCGAAATATTCATTATTCTGCATAGCGGAACTACATAACACCAACTAACTTAGGGGCAGCTAGAATAATCACCCCACCGCAATAATGCAAACGATTATCAATTAGATTTAACTATTGCATCACACTTTACACAATCTCGTCCCGATTTTTTAGCGTCATACAATCGATCATCGGCAATACTAAGAAGTTCAGGAATCGTTACTTTTGGATCCGTGATCGTGCTTATGCCCATGCTGCACGTCATACTTAATTCGATATTTTCAATTGGCACCGCAATCTTGCGGATCACCGCTTGCAGCTTTTGAGCAACAAAATGCGCCTGCTCATGACTTTGTTCTGGAAGCAAAATGACAAATTCATCGCCGCCAAAACGGCCTAAAATATCAGAATCACGCAAGTTAGCTAAACACGCTTCAGCAAATGAGGTGATCATCGTATCCCCCACTTCATGGCCGTACTTATCGTTGTATTCTTTAAAATTATCAATATCACACATAATAATTGAAAATGGTTTTCGATTACGGCGATAAGTCGCAAGCACTTGAGAACCCTTTAGGTCAAACGAGCGGCGATTATTCACCCCTGTCAGGTAATCGTTATACGCTAACTCGGAGTATTTTTCTTTTTGTTCTTTTGTTCGTTTCACATAATGTAAATTAAACATAAGAAGCGCAATAATGACGAAAAAACAGCCCACAATACTCAGCAACGATAAAGACACAATGGTTCGCCAATAATCTTGCTGCTTGGTGACCACAATAATGAAAGGCAAATCTTTAATTTTACGAGCATAAATCGTATCAATAGTGCCATCGTTGTATATGTCAGAACTGAACACCACTTCGCCATTTTTATACAGTGTTTCAAACACCTCTGGTTTGATTTTTGACACATTAAGCCTTTTTCCAATGATCTCACTTCCTTTTGGCACTGCTGACAACAACTTAAGATTAGAACTTAAAATTGCAAGCCCTGTTGATGAAGGCAATTCCAAATGACGGATGGTCGAATTAAAAAAACTTAAATTCGTCGAAATACCCACCATACCTAAAAAGTCGTTATTTACATTGGTTATTTTGTGGCCTTGAATAACGACATCTCGGCCAGCCAGATCGACTAAAGGCAGAGTAACAACCTCGGTTCTTTCTTTGTTTTTCTTAAAAACCCGGCAATACTCGCGTCGAGAAACATCAACGCCACTCAGTGTTTTACTGTGCGTTAATATACAATTCTCATCAATAATAAAAGCTAAAATAGCGTTAGGGAGTGCATCTTCTTTTTCTCTAAGGTAATCAAGTTCTTGCTGATATTTTTCATTATTTCGATCAGCAGAATGAAGCCCTCCAGAAGAAAGGTCCTCAACCATATCCTTTAAGACTAAAGACGAATCATGGAAAGATTTAGTCAGCCACAAATCAACAAAACTGGCATTAAATTGCAAACGATCAATCACTCGGTTGCGGTCACTTTGATACGCGCTATAAATATAGGATGCAGAAAGGAAAAAAATAAGAAACCCAATGATCAATGAGCTATAAAAAAATGCACTTCTCTTCCTCATACCTTTCCTATTTTTGTGACAGCCATTCCATTTCAAGCGGGAATATAACATAGGATAATAATTTGTAAAATCAATGGCCAAATTTTAAGCCTTTCTAAAGTAATGAATCTTATACAGTTGATTTTTTTATAGCGACATAAAATGTGATCTCCCTTGCTTTTTAGCCCTCTTCTTATTACTCTCCCATCCACTAGGTAATTATTACTTTACCCCTACTTGTTTTATAGGAAATCACCTTGAACCAAACATCTTTCTCATCACTTAATCTGAACCCATATCTTCTGCAAAACCTAGACACTTTAGGCTATACAGAGATGACCCCAATTCAAGCTCAAAGCTTACCATTCATGTTGGAAGGGAAAGATGTCATTGCCCAAGGAAAAACAGGGTCAGGTAAAACAGCAGCATTTGGTCTTGGCTTACTTGCGAACTTAGACGTAAAGCGTTTTCGTGTTCAATCATTAGTATTATGTCCAACACGTGAATTGGCTGACCAAGTTGCGGTAGAAATCCGAAAACTTGCTCGTTCTATCCATAACATTAAAGTACTGACTTTATGTGGTGGTGTTCCATTTGGTCCACAAATTGGATCGCTTGAGCACGGTGCACACATTATTGTGGGTACCCCTGGTCGTGTTGAAGAGCATCTTCGTAAAGGTTACTTAAACCTAGACAATCTAAATACGTTCGTATTGGATGAAGCGGACCGCATGCTAGAAATGGGCTTCCAAGACGCGATTGACCTAGTATTGGATCACGCACCAGCTAAACGTCAAAACTTATTGTTCAGTGCAACGTTCCCACCGCAAATTAAATCAATTGCCGATCGCATCATGAATAATCCAATCATGACGAAAGCAGAAGATAAAATAGAAGAAACGTCGATTACACAGCACTTCTACAAAGTAGACGATTTTGAAGACCGTTTAAAAGCACTTCAAATCTTATTGCTTAAGCACCGTCCTGAATCAACGGTTATCTTCTGTAATACAAAACGTGTTACTCAAGAAGTCGCTGATGAGCTTCGTCATTTCGATTTCAGTGTGACAGCACTTCACGGTGATTTAGAGCAACGTGATCGTGATAAAGCATTGGTTCGTTTTGCTAATAAGAGTACCTCTATCCTAGTTGCAACCGACGTTGCGGCTCGTGGTCTTGATATTGACTCTCTAGATGCGGTGATCAACTTTGAGTTGTCTCGTGATCCTGAAGTTCACGTTCACCGTATCGGTCGTACTGGCCGTGCTGGTAAAAAAGGCATCGCATTAAGCTTGTTCAACAATAAAGAAACAAACAGCTTTGCTCAAATCGAAGATTACATGAGCTTAACTCTTAATGATGAGCCATTACCTAGCGAAGATCACCTAAGCGAACAACCTCATTTCCCTGAAATGATCACGCTTTGGATCGACGGCGGTAAGAAAAACAAATTACGCCCAGGCGACATTCTTGGTGCGCTTACCGGTAAAGACGGTGTTGATGGCAAGCAAGTAGGTAAAATCAATGTATTTGATTTCCATGCTTATGTTGCTGTTCATACTTCAATTGCAAAGGCAGCACTACAGAAGCTAGAAACAGGTAAAATGAAAGGCCGTACGTTCCGTGTAAGCCGCATGCGCGGTTAATACCACATATAAATAAATAGTAGCATCAGCTAACGTGATAAATCGCTTAGCTGACGTTACATACAAAAAAGGCCGAGTAGATACTATCTACTCGGCCTTTTTTATTACTGTCTATTTAACGATTAAGTTTTATACCGCTAATGGCATTTCGCTTGATGGTGGTGTTGAGTGTACTTTTCTCAAACCATAAATCGCTAATAACGACATCAAGAACATAATCAACCCCACAGGCATTTGACTGTTGGCAGGGATCATTGATGCTGCCATTGTTGTCAAACCTGCGCCTAGGTTTTGCATGCCCCCTAATAACGCACCAGCCGTTCCTGCATGATGTGGAAAAGGAGATAAAGCCCCTGTTGTCGCAGCAGGAAATAAAATACCCGCGCCTAAGAAATACAGCACAGCGCCACCAACTAAAGTGAGTGCCGTGGTTAACCCCATGATCCCAGGGATCAAGACAATCGCAGAACCAAAGACGATAGACACTAAACCAACATCTAATGATTTTTTCTCAGACCAACGCTTTGCAATCACAGCCGATAGACCAGCTCCAGCTAAATAACCAGGAATAGGCAAGATGAATAGGATGCTCACCATCGTTGCCGGTAATTTTAATTTACCTCCAAGCAAAACGCCTGCCGCCGCTTCAAACACGGCAACACCCGCAAACGTAGCCACTAAACAGATTAAATAACCTTGAAAGCGGTGCTCTGATAATACATAGCGGTAACTTTTTAATACAGGTTCTTTACGGCGAACCTCAAGTGGCAATGTCTCTTTCATTGACGTTGTCATAATGATCATCACAGCAATACTAAACAAAGCTAAAAATAAATAGCTTGAACGCCAACCAAACGCTTCCGTTAAATAACCACCTAACACTGGTGCCATTAACGGAGAGAACATCATGCACATACTAATTAAACTGTTCGCTTTATGTAACTCCGCACCAGAGAAACAATCTCTTGGTACAGTACGGCACATCGCTCCAGCAGAACCAATACCTAGCCCCTGAATAAAGCTACCAACAAGGAAATAAGTATAATCATGAGCAAATAATGCCAATAATGCCCCAACAATATACAAACCAAGACCCGATAAGATAACAAATCGACGTCCTAAACGATCAGATAGTGGTCCATAAAAAAACTGTGACAACCCGTAAGGGATTAAGTAAACAGCCATTACTGCTTGTAATGATGCTGGACTTACTTTGAATTCACTTGCCATGTACCCAATTGAAGGTACATACATAGTTTGAGTCATTTGACCAACAGCAACAAGGATTACGATCAGAAAGCTGAAGGTACCAAGTGAATAAGATTTTTGCATGACTGCTCTCCAGAAAAAACAGTAATAGATAAGAAAAAAGAATAAGTTAAATTGGTTTGTGACAAATTATTTAAATAAACGGTTTGTTATTATCACGACCCTAATGGCGCGAGATAATAGTCTTATTCAGTAAACCTAGCAATTTAAATTCATGTAATTTCAGGAGAGTTTTTTTACGAATTTGGATTAGTTTTTATAATGAAATAATTCTCGTATTAACCGCAATCAAATTGGCTATCTTTGATACAAAAAAAGCCAGATAAATACCTTTACCTGGCTTATATCAAAAAATTAGTGTTAAGCCTTTAAAACCACACAGTTACGACCTTGTTTTTTCGCTTGATAAAGTGCTTTATCTGCTCTTTCTAACCACTTAGCAATTGACTCGTTAGGCGAACGTACCTCTGACATTCCGATACTGCTCGATACCGATATTGATCCTAATGGTGTTTCAACGCGTATCGCTCTTATCTTATCTAACAGCTCATTAATACATTTCGTGGCTTGTTGCCCATTTTGGTTTGGTAAAAGCATGACAAACTCATCACCACCGAGTCTCGCAAACACATCGCAGTGAGTGATGTGTGCTTGGCATATTTGAGTAAAGCTTCGTAATACTTCATCCCCTTTATCATGCCCATAGGTATCATTAATCTGTTTAAAATAATCAATATCAAACAAAACCGAGACAATTGAGGTTGGGCTGGATTTTGCCAACTCAAGTACCTGTTTGGTATTTTTTTCAAATCCTCGACGATTTAGAACCCCCGTTAATTCATCATGTAATGCGAGCTTAAAATAATGATCATTTTGGGAAAGTAATTTGGATAATAGAAACGTATTTTTCATTAATAACGCAACCACCAACGAAATAACTAAAATAAAAGAAATAATAGAAAGGTACGCATAATCAGCCCAAAAATACTTAGGCTTCGATACGATTAAAATAAAAGGGTAACCCGGTACTTTTTTTGCAAACACCATCTGATTAAAACCGTGGTGCTTTCTCATCGCTTCAAAAAACACCTCTTGATTATCAGCTAAACCCTGAAGTATTTCAGTCGATTCTTTACTAATCACAGGGCGGCTACCGATCTTAAGTAATTCAGTTCTATTGGTCGCTAATACCATAAGATCAGAACTTAAAATTGACACGGATGATTTTGTCGATATATCCAAGGCACTTAAAGCACTAGAGAAAAAGTCTAACCCGCTTAAAATACCAACCATACCTATAAACTGATCTGATTTATTGGTAATCCTAACCCCTTGAGCAACAACTGTTTTCCCAAATAAATCCACGAACGGATCAGTGAAAATAGTATGCTTATTGCTTTCTTGTATTTGTTTACAATACTCACGAGAAGAAAGATCAGCACCAACGTCTGAAATTGCATTAACTAAAATACATTTGTTGTTAATAGCAAATATAGTTGATGCATTAATAAGCATCTCCGCTTCTATATTGAGTAATTTTTTTTGCTCATTTAATACCATTGGATTCAAAGGAACAGTCAATAAGTGATTGTTATAAAGATCCGTTGCCATTCCTTCTAAAACGTTATTTGAATGCTTGTATACTAAATTTAACCACGTAGAAACAAAGTTTGCATTAAACCTTAATTCACTTTCCAATCTTTTATTATGCTGCTGATAATTATTTGAAATAGTAATAATTAATACTGTAGAAATTAACATCACAAATAACATAGAGCTATAAAAAACCGTTGTCCTCTCTTTCATGTAAAAAACCAACTAAATAACACTTATGGATAACGCTACACTAATAATAGTTACATCAACAAGAGAATCTTTACTTTAATTTTCCATGTGTATAGTTTACGAAACATGCACTCTCAATAAAGAAACATAAATGGATTATCTGACGACGACGCCATTTCGACCACTTCTTTTTACTTGATAAAGCGCTTTATCTGCTCGCTCTAATAGAACCGAAAAATCATCATTCTTTGTTTTCATTTGTGTAATACCAATACTGCTCGATATCTTCAATTCACCTTTTGAGGTCATGACTGATAATCGCCTAATTTGATGTAATAGCTCAGTCATAATAAGTGCTGCTTCTTGGCTTGTTTTATTCGCCATTATCATTACAAATTCATCACCACCCAAACGAGCAAAAATATCTTCTGGTGACATCACACTAGAGCACGTTTTACTAAAAACTCTAAGCACTTCATCTCCTCTATCATGGCCATAAGTATCATTAATGTCTTTGAAGAAATCGATATCAAAAATCACTAACGAAAACACAACACCTTTCTGTTTATATTCCTCTAAAAAAGATGACATGACTTTTTCAAAACAGCGGCGATTACATACCCCCGTTAATTCATCATAAAGTGCTAATTTAGAATAATGCTCAGCTTGGTATATCAATGTCTGAAAATAATACGCATTTTTAAAAATGAAAAAAGATAAGAGAATCATTAACATCGATACAATAAAAATAGTAATGTAAAGGGGAGTAAACCAATAATACTTTGCTTTAGTCACCAATATCATAAAAGGTAAATCCGATACCTTCTTAACTAAAATACCTTGGTGCTCACCATTATAAGTTTTAGCAGAATCAAACATCACCTTTTGATTATATTTTAATCCTTTAATTTTATTTTCAGGGATATAAGAAAAATCTAATTTTTCACCTATAGGTAAATGTTGTGGCGCTGTTGATGCCAATACAGTGAAATCACTGCTCAAAATAGAGATTGTTGAATTCTCAGATAATTTAACATTTTTCAATACCTGATTAAAAAAAGTGAAATCTGTTAATAAACCAACAATACCTGCAAAGTTATTCTTTTCATCCGTGATTTTAACACCCTGAACGATCACATTACGATTTAAGAGATCTTTAAAAGGAGAGGTAATGATAGATTCAACACTCTTATCATCTTGCTTTAATATTTGACAATACTCTCGGGAAGAAAGATCAACGCCACCAATCGTTTTTGTATTCAATAAAATACAATTTTTATTAACCACAAAAACATGAATTGCGTTAATCAGCGTTTCATACTGAAACTCAAACACATCACTTTGTTCTTGATAAGATTTACCAGACAGAGGCAATGTTGCAAACCCATCTTGCTCTAATGTATCCGAGAGTTGATGTAGTACATCATTTGAATGATAAAATGCGGTTTTAAGCCAAATAGAAACAAAATTGGCGTTAAACTCTAAATCACTTTCTATTAGTTTACTTTGCTTATTGTTACTTTTAACCACATAAGTAATAGAGCAAGCTAGAGCCACACTAAGCAGTAATAGCGACCCTACTGAAACAATATTTTTTACCCTCATTATCACCTACAAACATTCACAGCCACGAACAATGTTAACAAGGTACATTAATAACATTTACATCAACATGAATCATTTGCCCGTTTAATGCCCGTATCAAAAATGATACACATTCTTAATATGAATAAAATTTATTCATAAAATATGACTCACATCACACTAAGTGGAGGCATTGGTTTAATTAATGACCACGGCACGACAACCGATAAGATATCAAGGTGATATATTGAGTTATTCAAAACAAAAAAAACCAGCTAACGTATTAGCTGGTTTTTTGAATTAAGCATTATCGGTTAGATAATTATTGAGCTACTGGCTTACGCGCTGGACGTGGGCCTTGGCGACGTGGTTTTGTCGCATCTGATTTTGGTTTACCACTACCAAAGTTACTGCCATTACCGCGGTTTTCACCATTGCCTTTCGATCTAGGTTTACCACCATCAGTAGGACGTTTCTTAGCATTACCGCCTTCTTTCTTAGCAGCACCGTCTTTATTCTCAGTGTTACGTCTTGGAGCCGGTTTCGCGCCTTGCTTATGACCACTGCGGTTTTCACCTGAACGTTGACCATCTTTATGCTCTACACGTGGTGCATGTGTTTTCTTTGGTTTCTTTGCTTTGATAGGACGAGAATCTAATCTTGACTCAGGCACTTTCATTTCAGGTTCAAAACCTTCTAATGTATGACGAGGTAAGATTTTTTGAATTAGACGCTCAATCGCGAACAATTCACTTGCTTCATCTTCACTCACAAAAGAGATTGCTTTACCCGTTGCGCCAGCACGACCAGTACGGCCAATACGGTGAACGTAATCTTCAGGCACTTTTGGTAAGTCAACGTTGATAACTTGTGGTAATTGCTCGATATCCAAACCACGAGCAGCAATGTCTGTCGCTACTAATACACGAACTTGACCGCTCTTGAAGTTAGCTAATGCTTTCGTACGTGCACCTTGGCTCTTATTGCCATGGATAGCCGCAGAGCTAATGCCTTTCTCTTCAAGAGTCTTCGCTAAACGGTTTGCACCATGTTTAGTTTTGCTGAAAACCAATACTTGTTTCCAGTCATTGTCTTTAATTAGCTTAGTAAGAACACGCGCTTTTTTCGTTTTATCAACAACGTAAACTGATTGTTCAACCGTTTCTGCCGTTGTGTTACGCGTTGCTACTGAAATCTCAACGGGGTTATTTACAAGCCCTTTTGCTAACTGACGGATCTCATCAGAGAACGTCGCAGAGAAAAGTAGATTTTGACGGTTCTTAGGTAATTTATTTAAGATCTTTTTAATGTCGTGAATAAAGCCCATATCTAACATACGGTCAGCTTCATCCAAAACTAGAATTTCCAGTTGATCGAATTTAATTGCATTTTGATTCGCAAGATCCAACAAACGGCCAGGGGTTGCAACCAATACATCAACACCTTTACGAAGGCGTTGCATTTGTGGGTTTGCTTTAACGCCACCAAATACGACATCAGAAGTTAGTGGAAGATTCACACTGTATTTTTCAACACTTTCATGCACTTGCGCTGCAAGCTCACGAGTTGGTGTTAAGATTAATGCACGAACTTGGTTAAACTTAAGTTTTTGACCTTTTGATAAACGCTCAAGAAGAGGAAGTGTAAAGCCTGCTGTTTTACCTGTTCCTGTTTGAGCCGCCGCCATAACGTCCTTCCCTTCAATTACCGCTGGAATCGCTTGTAATTGGATTGGTGAAGGCGTGCTGTAACCTTGAGCTTCTACAGCTTTTAAAATAGGGGCAGATAAGCCCAGAGAGGTAAAACCCATACTAAAATTTTCTCTAATAATGATCATTAAGCGCAAAACTGCGAGCGCTGTAGGATACAGTAACTGAGAGATTACTCAATCTTTGATTACTGTAACCAATAAAACCTTAATTTATTCAAACCGTATAATTGGCTGAATAAATTAAGGCTATAAAAAAACCGAGTACTTCTACTCGGTTTTTATGAGGCTAATTGAGCAGTGTCAATTAATCTTCTAATTCCGCGTTATGATAAACTTGTTGAACGTCATCACAATCGTCTAATAGATCTAAGAATTTTTGGAATTTCTCAGCATCTTCACCCGTTATTTCCATTGGGTTTTGAGGAACAAACGTAATTTCTTCCACATCGACCACTAGATCAGGGTATTCAGCAGCCAGTGCTGTTTTCACTTTAAAGAACTCAGTGTTTGGTGCAAATACGGTGATCACGCCATCTTCAAGTTCAATGTCAGTGACATCAACGTCTTGCATCATTAATGCTTCAAGTACTGCTTCTTCATCTTCACCTTTAAACTGGAATACAGCTTGGTGATCAAACATGTGAGAACTTGTACCAGGGCTACCAATTTTAGCGCCTGTTTTAACAAAACATTGACGAACGTCTTGGAAAGTACGGTTGCCATTGTCTGTTAAACAATCAACGATTACGCTTGCGCCGCCTGGCGCAAAACCTTCATAGCGTGCGTGTTGGTAATCTTCACCACCACCGCCATTTGCTTTGTCGATTGCTTTATCAATAATGTGTGTAGGAACCTGATCTTTTTTCGCTTTCGAAATAAGATGTTTTAGAGACAAGTTCATGTCTGGATCAGGACCGCCATTCTTAGCACACATGTAAATTTCTTTACCGTATTTAGAATAAACTTTGATTTTTGCGCCTTGTGTTTTAGCCATTGAAGACTTGCGCACTTCAAAACTTCTTCCCATCGGAGTTCTCTCTTTTTTGTTTATGGACTTTAAATTATGGCGGGATTCTACCAAATTACAGATATGGTGCGCTACTAAAGATCAAGGAACCTTTACGCTACGCCCATTTTTGACTTGTATTTTTCAATAGATTGCTGAAAAAATAGACGTTCTGACTCATCTTCAAGCTTACCCGCCTCGGTTACCCAAAGGTCAGGACCTGCTTTTGCATTTTTTACCTTCCAAACAAAGAACGCAGCTTGCTTATCTAATTCGATTTTATTTTTTTCTTTTGGAGGCAACAGCGACAGGTTTTTCATAACAAGCTCATTTAATTAATCACCGCCTAAGTTTAATCTCTTGCCTTGCTATTTTCTAGCATTAAAAAAACATCCATAATCAACACGTTAAAATTGTCTCATTTGCGCATAATTCCTGCAATTATTTAGGATACTTATAAAGTTAATGTGTATTTTATCAACTAATGATATAAAATCAGCACCCTACCTGCGATTAATGCAGGTCGATATGTTTGCAATTTACATCAATTTTTATGCAACCATTACATAGCTAATACTAAATATACATTTAAGTTAATGAGTCGCTCTTTTATGAAAAACAATAAAAAATTCACTTCTACAGAGTTAATCATTGTTGTGGTTATCTTAGTGATATTAGGTCTTGCTGCCACGCCTTTCTTACTCAATATTCAACACAATGCAAAACAAAGAGTCATTAATGGTGTTAAAGACGCTACAGAGCACGCAGATAAAATGGCACATGAACAATACAATCAAGGGTATACGGTTCAAATTGGCACAACTGACCGTTATTTTTTAGATTTAAATCAAAACAGTTTACAAGACATCAATGAGCCAATATTAGTTCTAGGCCATTTAGACAATGCGTCAGTGGTAACCTCATTGAATCTTCAAGGTAAATTGCTCGTTTCAGAGTCAAAAAATACGAATAACGACGCATTATATATTGGCTTTGCAAACTCGATTGATGAGCTTGAGAGCTCACAATGTTATTTCCGTTATGAGCAAGCAACACCATCTACTCCAACGCCAAGCTTTATTGTTGAGAGCAGTGGGTGCTAATAACGACACAATAAAAATGCGCTCCAATTAAAACTGGTGCGCATTAATGATAAAACAATGAAGGTATGAAGGTAGAAATCAAAAATTAATGAATAAGGCCTAAGTCTTTCGCTTCTGCAAGCGTAAGACCACTCTCTCGAATTTCTCGCATTGTTTCAATGCGACGACGTGCTGCTGTTTTTTTCTGACACTCTGTAATATTTGTTACTACTTCATCGGCAATATCGTAATCATACTTGCCTTTCATTTCGGTGATATCACCGTGATCAATAGAATTAATAGACATAATAACCTCCTAAATCCATACCTTTCAGCCGTATATTTAGCAAAGGAGTGTCTGCTTGGTAAGTCTGTTTATTCTATTCTGTGAGCTAACCATTATTTGTGATTTCTTTTATAAAAAAGACTATCTTTAATAGTATCAGTTGGACTACATTTAAAGTTCTACCCTTGATAAAAAGACACGCGTTTTCTCTCATTTTTTCCACCATCAATCTTCTACCATTTCAATGATGCTTGTCCCTTATCGATTTAATTATTCGCGGTGTTTTCTTTTTATTATTCGTGATATCGGTCTTGGTGAGTTACCCTAGTCACAATATTGCTTACAATCACGATAATTATGACCATCAACTCAATCGACATTACTGTTCTAACTGAATCTTCTCCTACAGAGTCTCTATTAACTACGGCATCATTAAATACAGGATCTGGCATTACTTGTGAAAATTGCCAAGCTTGTTGTTGTAAGTTAGAAGTGATGATCATTACAGACACTGGCGTACCAGAAGTCTACATAGACCGTGATGAATGGGGAAGTGAAGTGATGTTACGCTCAGAAGATGGTTGGTGTGCCGCTGTCGATCGCGACACCCTAATGTGTACTATTTATGAAAACCGACCATGGATATGCCGTGAGTTTGAAATGGCCTCTTACGAATGCGAAGAAGAACGCAAAGAACAGGGCATCGATAAATAGACGCTATATCGTTTCTAAATACGTTAAATACAAACGCGCATCAAACTCTAATTGATGATACTCAGGCTCCATATGACAACACAGCGCGTAAAAGGCTTTGTTGTGGGCTTTCTCTTTGATGTGCGCTAATTCATGAACCACAAGCATACGTAGCAATGGTTCAGGTGCCTTACGAAACACACTTGATATGCGGATTTCATTTTTTGCTTTCAGCTTATTACCGTGAATACGAGAAACAAACGTATGCAAACCCAACGCATTATTGACAATATGTATTTTAGGATCGTACACCACCTTACTTAACGGTGATGATTTCTTAATGTATTTGTTTTTGAAAGCTTGAGTGTATTCAAATAAGGCTTTCTCTGAGGTAATGTCATGCATTGTTGGGTATTTATTTTTTACCCACTCGGCTAACTTCCCGTTATCTATCATCAGCTCAATCTGTGCCAGAATATGCTCAGGATACCCTTTTAAATATCGCAATTTAGTCATGGTTTGTACTCATGATCTCATTTTACTAATAATAGCCTATTGTACCCTACTTTCTTTGTCGCTACTCTACCCCTCAACGTTCTTGCCCTTGTCATTATTAATCAAAGAGATCTTATGAGTTTTCGTCGTTCCGTTACTAATACCCTCACTCAAATCAAAACGGCTATTGGTGAAGTCATTGAATTTTAATCACGAATTTGGATCATTAACATTCATGAAGGCACTCTAAATGATGAATCTTTTGTTATTAATGAAGATAACTTTGAAGAACCAATGCAATGGATGGTAAAAAGAAAATACAGCGCGGAAATGATAGAAAAAGTGGATATAATGAAACGTTCACAAGTGATTGTTTTAATGCTTAATAACGTCGAGCATCGACTGATTCGAGTAAAATAACCCCTCATCTTTTGCCCTGCACAACCAATGAATCTCTTTTATTCGTCGGGATGTGAATATGTGCTCACTCACATAACAAAGGGCCTCCATGGTTAGAAAGCCCTTAAATTAATACTCTTTACTTATTTAAGATTGCTCTTTGTATTTCGTCATTCTATCCAGTAATCGATTTTTTCGGATAAAGTGATGATGGCAAGCCGCTGCAACATGAATAATCACACTCAAGCCTAATAAAGCACACCCAGCTCGATGAATCATAAAAAAGAATTGATTAATGGCAAGATTTTCAACCACATTATTGACATCAAATAACCAGAAAAATGTGTACGGATGTTCTAACATCAAAAAGCCAGAAACAAAAACAACAAACATTAAGAAATACAACAATGCATGCATAAAACCAGCAACATTCGCTTCTATTGCGCTCTTATGATCGACTTCTTTTATTGCTGGCCGGAAATAAGACCAAAACCATCGAATAATAAATAGTAGGGTTCCAATCGTTGCCAATGACATATTAATGATTGATAACACATAAAAAACAACTGGATAATTATTAATAACTAAATGCATCACATAGCCTGCAATTGTGGCGTAAATGATGATGGTAGCCATTACCCAATGCAATATTTGGCTAAAACGATCATAATAAGTTGGTAAGTTCATATAACCTCTTTGAAAAATTAGCCATACCAAACGATATGGCCAATTAATTTACAGACTTTGGTTAGATTTTATCCCAAGCCATTGCCCAATCAGAGCCAACACCTGGGGCAAAATTCGTCGCAGTTTCTGTCCACTGAACACAGTAGCCAGAATATGGGAATGGTTTACATTGGTAGATAGCACCATCTTCAGCTAATACTTTAGTACCTGCTGTGTAGTTTTTTACATTTTCAGGGAACACAAACTCATAATCACCCGCTGGAGGTGGTGTTTGCGCTTCCATCAGATGGAAATCAGACGTAATTTGATCGATTAACTCACCTTTTGTATTTTTGATAATAGAAACAAGCATATGATGACCTTTTTCTGACTTAGATAACGTCATAACTATCGGCTCAACATCTCCGTCTTTCATATCAACCACCGTATTCGCTAACGCTTCTTTCGCGTGGTTATATACCGTTAGTTCCACATTCATATCACCAGTAGCCGCAAGCGTAAGATCTAACTCTGTTGCTTCTTCACCGATAGTATACATAGGTTCTAAGCCTTGAACATTTAGCTCATAGCTTGGTTCTGGCGCTTCAATTTGGTAACCAATTTCTACGTTATTTAAGCCGCTGCCTGATTTCAAATACACTGGATTTGAACCAAAGCTAGGTGAGAATTCACCTTTATCATTCAATTGACCGGCACCAATATTTTCTTGCTCTTTATTGATCTTAGTTGCTAACGCATAAGTCCAGTTATTTGCTTGACCTTGTGTTGCGTTATCAATAACCAACCGTGTTGATAATGCAGAGTTCTCACCTGATGTAACAAATACACGTGTGTAAACCTCATCACCAACGTTTAAATCACGAGTTGGGTTAATTTGCCCACCTTGAGTCCAAGTTGGATCAACCACACCACCGTCGCCACTAAATTTCACATCAATCACGTTATAAAATGCTTTTGATGTATCACCAACATCCCAAACCGCTAGGATAACTTGATAACCTTCACGCTCAGGAACCACACACTCATGAGAAAAGGTTTCTGGAGCAAGTGGCGGTTGGTTCATGTTATAGCCAAGTTCACAAAATGGCGTCAGATCAAAAGAGTCACGCGTTAAAACGGCATTTTGATTCCAGTTCTGCTTTGTCATGTAATACGTCCACGTTTTTGTTACGTGGTTTGCTCTAAATGTCCATTCAAACGTTTGTTTCCCAGCTGTAATAGGTCGCTTTACCCAACGATCAGACGTTTGTTCATTTAATTCTGAAAACTGCGATAGACCCGCACTTGCAATTTGGCCATCAGCAGGACCGAATTCAGGGAAGCCCTCATCGCCTTCAACACTTTGTGGTTCCCACTGAACAGAACCACAGTTTGTGTTTTTTTCTTGAGTATCAGACGTCGGATACTTACATAGCGCAGCACGAGATCCCGCAATACCATCATTTGTTTCTGATACGTAACCATGAGCAGCAACACCTGAACTAGCAGCAATCAATGACAGTGCAAGTAGTGTTTTCGTTGAGCATTTATTCATCATTTATTCCTTAAAATTATAATTATTTTGTTCATATCACACAGCCAAGGATGAACATTGTTCAATATTCATACAAATCAAACCGAATCCATTTACCACAACCAGAAACGTAAAATAAGGCATTGTTATTTATTATTTATATCAACAAGCCTACTGCGTGAGTGATGGAATGTAGTCTAAAGTCCAAATCAACACGATAAACATCGATATAAAATGGAAGTCAAATCACAAAAGAAATAAATTTAACCTGTTGTAAATAAAGAAAAAATCCAATATTCACATCAATACCAAATTCAACATACATTAAAAAAACCAATCAATAACAATTAATTACTCAACGATTAACAATGTAACTCAATACCTAGACGTCAAGTACCAAGGTTGATACAGGACTAAATTTGTTAATTTTATTAACAAATTTACAATTAACATAAAAGCAACAATCTTGTACCCAATTGTGTTTAAAACGTGAATGAAAGCATACTTATGAAATTACAGAAACGATCAAAACGACAAACCCCATAACCTCTTATTTACTAAGGTTACTATTCTGTGACAATAGCAGCCAAAGTTAGTCAATAACTATCGATCTAGAAACTGTGCTCATCAGGGAATTCTTGGTCATCAGAAACAATTCATCGTCAGAATGGAGCTCAACATGCACAAAAACGAAAACATACCTTTACCCACAAATACCACGGAATGGTTCCTGAATAAAAACAGTCTGATCATTCTCTTCGACGTTATTCTTTTTGCTCTTCTCTATAATTTCTTACCTTTCGAACGAGACGTTGTGCTTGGATTAAGCATCTTAGTCTTTGTCGCCATTCTATGGCTCACAGAAGCACTGCATGTGAGTATTACCGCCCTTCTTGTCCCTGTACTTACCGTGGCTTTTGGGATCTTTGATACAGGCAAAGCCTTGAGTAATTTTTCGAACCCAATTATCTTTTTATTCTTAGGCGGGTTCGCTCTTGCAGCCGCATTACACAGACAAGAATTAGATAAAGCCATTGCAGATAAAGTTCTTGTATTAGCAAAGGGAAAAATGAGCACCGCCGTCTTTATGCTGTTTGGGGTAACGGCCGGTTTATCAATGTGGATAAGCAACACAGCAACCACAGCCATGATGCTGCCACTCGTGCTGGGTGTATTGAATAAAGTAAATTCTAAAACAGGTCACAATACGTATGTGTTCGTTCTGCTTGGTATCGCTTATTGTGCCAGTATCGGTGGCATTGCAACCATCGTTGGTAGCCCACCAAACGCGATTGCCGCGGCAGAAGTGGGGTTAAGCTTTACGGAATGGATGGCCTTTGGTGTGCCAGTCACGCTGGTTCTATTACCGATCACGGTTGGTCTGTTGTACTTTCTATTAAAGCCAAACCTTAACGAAGTGTTCCGTAAGCGTGCGGGGAACTACACCTAACAAATAAAATTCATTATGCGTATCTTACGATCTTTCATTTAACGAGAACGTAATTATGCAAAAAGATAAAAAGAGAACACCAGAGCAATGGCACGCTCTATTTGAATCTCAGCAATCTAGCAAGCTTAGTGCCGCTGAATTTTGTCGTAACCATAATATTCTGCCAAAGACATTTAGTGCACGTAAAGCACGATGGAAACAAAAGATTAACGCTTCTACTTTCTTGAAAGTAGAAGCGTTAACATCAACTATCATCGCCACTCCACAATTACCAGATATTCAACTTTCTATCGGAAAATTGCGATTAACATTGCCAGCTAATACTGAACCTCACTGGATAGGACTCTTATTAAAAGGGTATCAATCATGAATGTATTTACTGATGTTTCCACCATTTATCTTCATCGTGATTTTGTCGATTTTCGCAAGGCCATTAATGGCCTTGTCGTGATTGTTGAGCAAGAAATGCAACTATCACCGTTTAGTGATGCTCTATTTATATTTTGCAATAAGCCTCGTGATAAACTCAAAATATTGTATTGGGATAAAACAGGATTCGCTTTATGGTACAAGCGATTAGATGAAGACCGCTTCAAATGGCCACGAAATATAAATAACGATACGTTAGCATTATCAGAGCAGCAACTGACACTGCTATTACAAGGTTTTGATATCTTAGGACATCAACCGGTACATTATCAAACAACCCTTTAAATAGTTGATTCTCAGTCAAGAATAGGAGGCAACCGATTGATTACCTGTATTATCGTTATATAGTCATCTACATGACTGATAAAATAAAACCACTTCCTGATACCATTGACGAGCTGAAAGCACTTGTGCTTCAGCTTGAAAATAAATATAACCGTCTTCTAGAGCAATTTCGACTGGCTCAACATCAGCGCTTTGGTAAAAGCAGTGAATCTGACTCGACTCAATTTGATTTATTCAATGAAACAGAAGAAGAAATCATCATTGAAAATGATGACACACAAACGATTACCTACACTCGTCAAAAGCCAAAACGCCAACGCTTACCTGAAGACTTACCGCGTACTGTTATTATCCACGACATAAAAGATAAAACTTGTAAGTGTTGCGGTCTAGAGATGCATGCGATGGGTAAAGACATCAGTGAAAAGTTGGAATTTGTACCAGCTAAAGTGGAAGTTATTCAACATGTTCGTCCTAAATATGCTTGCCGAAATTGTGAAAAAAACAATACTTCAGTAGACATTAAACAAGCCCCAATGCCAGCGTCACCAATCCCTAAAGGGATTGCGACCGCAAGTTTACTTGCTCAAATTATTACGGCTAAATTTCAATACAGTCTTCCACTTTATCGTCAAGAAACGTTATTTCAGCAATGGGGTATCATTATTGGACGGCGAACGATGGCGGATTGGTTAATAAAATGCTCGGTACTATTTACCCCTCTTAATAACGAGTTACATCGTATTTTGCTTGAACAACCCACTCTGCATTGTGATGAAACAACGGTAAATGTGTTGGATGTTGAAAAAGCAAAATGTTATATGTGGGTCTACTGCTCTGGCTATGATTCTCCAGGCTCTGGTGTTTTGCCTGGAATTGTACTTTATGATTATCAATCTAGCAGGCATGGCTACCATCCAGTTAACTTTTGAACAATAGGCGCCTACGGCGCAAATCAAAAGGACTCAACCTCTTCCATTGTTGCCAATAAATCGTTTATCCTATCGCCATGCACGCATATAAACCCCTGAAACAATTATTTAATAGTCAAAATAACTGGCTTAAATTTCTTCATAATAACAAAGCTAACCTAAGAGCGGTCGTGATTGAAAATGTCACAAAGATGCTGTCCTGTGGGACAGCGGCTTTTGGCTCTCGCGAATATCATTGTTGCAACCCTGACTGTACCCATATCAAATATATTCACCAAACCTGTAAATCTCGAGCGTGCAGTAGCTGTGGCATGAAAGCCACAGAGCGATGGATACAAAAGCAACAACATGTCTTCCCTGAATGCGAATATCAACACATCACCTTTACCCTTCCAAACACGCTATGGCCTATCTTTCGTCATAACCGTTGGCTGTTAAATAAATTATTCAAATGTGCTGCAAACATTCTGCTGGGATGGGCAAAAGATAAAGGAATAGATGTCGGTATCTTTTGTGCTCTTCATACTTACGGTCGAAAACTGAATTGGAATACGCACTTACATTTATCGGTCACTCGTGGGGGAATTTGTGAACGTACCGGTTTATGGAAACCCATTTACTTCCAAATGAAAACGACAGAGCCTTGTTGGAGAGCGGCTATCGTCAGTTTATTGGGTAAGGCTTATTATGAGCTTGATTTATCAAGCGAAGAATGCCCCTATATCCGTAATAAAACGGATTGGTCACGCTTTTTAAGCAGTCAATATAATCGTCGTTGGAAGCTTCATTTTGCTAAAAAGACAAATAATGTAAAACCGACGATGAACTATCTTGGTCGGTATTTAAAACGGCCCCCAATTTCAGCGTCACGTTTAAGTCATTACGCCAAAGGCGGAATGATAACGTTTAATTATTTAGACCATCGAACAGGAACAACAGACAGCCTAACATTATCACCAGAAGAGATGATAAGACGGATAGTAGAGCACTATCCTGATAAACATTTCAAGATGATCCGATACTACGGTTTTTTATCAATGCGTCGTCGTGGAGAAGCTCTGCCTAGAGTTTATGCAGCTTTAGGTATGACAATAGAAGCTGAGCCGAAAATGCCAGGGTATGCCGCAATGTTAAAAGGATATGTAAAAGTAGATCCGTACGAATGTATTTTATGTGAAAGTCGTCTGGTGTTTACGAATTTCCGAGTCGGAAATTCGGTCAATGATTTAGTCACCCATGCGATAGTTCAGTCAGAATTGAGGGCAGCATAATAAGGTTTGTAGGATAAGTGTATCTAAAACTCATGAAATAGGGCTAAAACAGTTATAAAATCCCCGATAATTATATTTTCGATACCTTTTAAAAAAACAGCGATGGTGAAATTGGCTTTTTTAGACGGGCCAATGCTAACTCAGCAACATTCAAATTCCTTACCTTTAAAAGGTTATAACGGGTATTTACATACCGATGGTTACCAAGGTTATGAACAAACTGAAGCGATTTTAGTTGGCTGTTGGGCACACGCACGTCGACGATTTATTGAGGCTCAACGTGTTCAAGTAAAAGGGAAAACAGGGAGTGCAGATTGGGTATTGAGTAAAATCCAAAAGCTATACCGGATCGAATCGTTATTAAAAGAGGCTTCCCCTGAAGCCAAGTATGTTGCTAGGCAGACAGAAGCCCGCGATTTACTTAAAGAGCTCCGTGATTGGCTTGATAGCGCAGTTAGTCGAGTATCACCTAAAACAAAATTAGGTGAGGCGATTAGCTATACATTAAATCAATGGGATAAATTAGTTCGTTATATTGATGATGGATTGTTATCTATTGATAACAATCGAGCAGAGCGAGCGGTTAAACCGTTTGTTATCGGCCGGAAAAACTGGTTATTTTCGGGTTCAACGGCTGGTGCAGATTCAAGTGCAATGCTTTACAGCATTGTAGAAACAGCAAAGGCAAACGGATTAATCCCTTACGATTATATTAGGTATTGTCTAGATCGTTTATGTGTTGGATCGCCAGATATCGATTCACTTTTACCTTGGAATGTAAAAGACAAGGTGTAGTTCCCCGCACGCTTACGATCATTTTATTCAAATCTTCAATGTAAAACATAAAATCATACCTTAAATAAATAATTTTAATTGTGAATGTGGCTACTCTCGATATATCTATAGATTATTTTTTAAAAAGCACATTAATGAATTAGCTGTATCTAATTTATCAAAAGTACCGTTATGTTTAATACTTCTATTCCGATTGCTCATCTTTAGCGATTTTTCCATTTTCAAATATGAATACAGAGTACGATTTTTTTTAGATTGAATAATGCTATTCATATTTACGTGATCCATTTCTATGGGATCAAATGAGTTATCAGTTCGATAACCAGATTGATATACAAAATAACTGTCGATTATTGACTCTAGAGATAAGTAGCCAGAAACATTGACCGCCTTATGAAATCGGCTGTAAACCCTTTTTCTCAGCATGTCCATAATTAGAATTCACCGTAATATCATGAATAAACACACAATTCCAAGACGTAACAGTACACCTCAAAATAAACTACTTTAATTTAAGGAAATATGAAGCCGTATATTAATAAAATCCTACTTAACAAATGTAAGAGATTGTTAGATAAAGATAAGAAAGTAAGATAGGCAGTGGTTTGCAAAGATAGGAGGAAATAGTTTAGTATAAAAAATAACGTTAATACACCGAAACAACTTAGTCGTAAATTATTGATATTTAAAGAATAACCTATAAAACGAACCGTTTCTTACATCTGTTAAATAAAGCCGTGTTTAAAACACATATGCATACATTTTTAATATGAAATACATTTAACTCATTATAAATGGTTAATATTAAGGTCATTATTTGCGGCCTAGTTATCATATGCGAGTTTTTCTCGATAAATAGACAATTAATTTTTTTTGAGCCAACTCAGTCTCATCTTTGGACAAGCCTATATAGCGTAAACTCATGCTTTCAGATTGATGTCCAATAACGGTCATCAACAATCCAATATCTTTACCCGTAGCAAAATACAAATGTCGAGCGAAGCTCTTCCTTAATGTATGACACCCTACCTTTACATCAACACCAATCTCTTTCAATATCGCTGTCAATTTAGAAAAAACATACCAACAAGCTTGTCGAGTCAACAGTCCCTCCCCTCCTTTTGCACGATTACTTGAGAGTGTCTGACGATTAAAAATATAGTCATTAGCTAGCTCTTTATACTCTTGTTTTCGTTGTTTAAGAGTTATTAGAATAGATTCACTCAAATAGAAAGTTCGAGTCACAGGTGAAGCAGAGTCTATTGCGTGCTTTACTCTTTCATTCACTGTCGATTCCCAAGATTTAGGGATAAAAGAAACAATCAGCTGAGGCGGGGTAATATAGATAATACTCATTTTTTTGGACAACCCCCTAGCTTGATAATGAAAAAGCAATTCTTCCTTTACTTTTTTTAACACCCTCATCTTTGCTTTTGCTCTACGAGCCAATGTGCCTTTACTTTCAATGATTTTACACTGTCCATTTGATAAATTAATATTGCGATACTGTAATTTAAGAATATCACTAATCCTTAATCCACTTTCTATACCAATATTCCAAACAAGGGTAAAAGCAAGGTCATGATTTTTTTTAAGATATTTTTCTGCATGTTTCAGATGTTTACGTGTTTTAATCGGTTCTACATAAGACATAGTTTTTCCTTTTTATAAACAATGACAGCGATTCAAAATAATAAAATAAAACAATTCCTCGATCCTCACAAAAAACGACACAACCCTATTTGTTAAAAACCATAAGAACATGGATAGTTTAGTGCTTTTCTGACTCTCATGTTAATCAAAAAATACGACTTACTTAAATTATGTATACGATAATAATCTAATCCGCCTATCTTTAGGGAAAACATCGTCATAATCCCTTGGTATTTAAACTACACTAAATAAAACCATAAAAAAAAGCAGTCGGTGCTAGATCGTAACAATAAGCCCCTACTGCTTTTATTTTTAGAGTAAACTCGCCCAATCTAGATAAGGCTATAACGCTAATTGCCATCTCTGTAATGGCGCTTTACTGTTTATTCCTGCTCTGCCCCAACGATCAACCGCATCAACAACCAATACACGTTCCATTGGCAGAAATGCTTGCATCTGCTTGTTTGGTTTTTGAGTTGTGATAATCCAAACTGACTCATCTTCTTCAATTAAGTCTTTCAACTGTGCTTTATCATCTTCTGTCCATTCAAGAGCTGGTTTTGTTAAGCGATCAACCACAAACAATTGATTGCCAGAGGCAAAGTCTTCTAACTGCTCAGACAACAAAATAACCGAGTCGATATCATTCTCTAAAATCACTTTTTGCTGCTGGTTGATTAATTGACGTACCGACAACATAAATTGCTCTTGGTTTTTTTGGATCTGCTCTGATTTATCAGGCCAGATACGTTGAAAATCATCACTCACAATCGCTACCATTCTGATTAAGTTTGTTGGGTTTAACCATGCGTATTTTGAGGTCGTTCCATCAGATAAACGTAACGCTGCCACACCTTGTGCACGAGGAGTTATCGCTTGAGAGGCATCGACTTCAATAATCTGAATATTGCTGTATCTTGCGTTCACATACAGAGGATCATCAGCCCATACCGCCCCAATCGTCACCACCGCTTGGGCTGTTTTTACTGAGTCTTGAACGGTTTTCGCCCCTTTATTGGCAAACCAATTGGGTAAACGCTCAATCCCATAACGATTTGGCGGTAAATACTTTGTCGTTAATGACGTTTCTTTTAATAACTCGCTTGATAGCATATACGTCACGGGGGTTGCCGTTAATACATCTGCCGCTATTACTGTTTTGATGCTAAATAGTGAGGCTACACATATACTAGCAATCGCTATCCATTTCATTGAATTCTGTTTCATTTCTTATCCTATATTCTTCGATTATTATTGAGGTCTACGCTGTTAATTCTTACGAAGAATTCGGTAGGTGGTCGCAAGTAAAAAGAAGAAAGCTGAAACAATAATAATCGCAGCCCCAGAAGGCACTGGCATTTCTAATTCCATCGGTAATACGGTGCCAATCAAGCACGATATTGTCGCTAATAGTGCAGACATCAAGACAAAACTGCCCATATTCTTAGTTAACAATCGAGCCGTTGCACCAGGTATGAGCAATAACGCGCCAACTAAAACCGCACCGACAATTTTTACCGATGCAATCGTCACAAGGGTAATCATCATCACAAATAGGTAATCATAAAAATTGGTTTTGTAGCCACGAACTCTAGCAATATCAGGGCTGATACAGGTTAATAAAATACGATTAAACATCGGAATTAATACCACGACAATCAATAAGCAACTGCCTGCTAAAATCGCAATGTCTTGGTCCGTAACCGTTAAGATAGAACCAAACAATACGTTCTCTAGCATGTGAATATTAATTTTACGTGCTACGTACATCAGTAATGCAGCGCCCACAGCCAATGCCAAGGCAAGGAACACCCCAACTAACGTATCGTAAGGCACATTGGTTCGGTTTCTTACAAAATGCAGTAACAAAGCAAAGATCATACAGAAACTAAATAAGCCGATGATTGGGTTCTCTGCTGGCTCTCCCAATAACACACCTAACGCGATACCCGTTAAGGCGGCATGACCAACCGCTTCAGAGAAAAAGGCTAAACGCTTTGCAATCACTAACGTCCCCAAACCACCTAACAATGGCCCTAAAAGGATAGCGGCAACAATAGCATTAACCATAAAGGCATACGAAAAACTGTCACTTAAGAAACCTTGATCGACGCCATATAACGCCCACTGACGAAACAGTTCCATTACGCAGCCTCTCCATTGTTGGTTTTTGATGCATCGTACTGAGCACTTGCACCCGTATAATGATTGAATAAACGTTCAATTTTCTCAGGTTTTAATACTTCTGAATAACAACCAGAATCAACCAAATTACGATTGATAACATGAACATGTGCTTTAAGACGGCGAACAGCGGTCACATCGTGGTGAACGGCTAATACCGTTTTACCTTGCGCGATAAATTCATGCATTAAGGATTCAAGATAACGAACCCCGTGCTCATCCATTCCTGTTGTTGGTTCATCAAGAACAAGTAAATCGGGATTATCCAGTAACGCTTGCGCGAATAACACACGTTGTTGCTCACCACCAGAAAGTTGCCCCATGCGACGATCGGCACGGTTAGACATACCAACACGCTCTAGCTGCGCCATTGCAAATGCTTCTTGGCTGCTTTTCTTACGCCATAACGCACTTAAAAACAGAGGCACTCGCGTTTGATTCAATAAAATGAAATCTTTCACCGTTAGTGGCAAGCTAGATTCAAAAACGGCTTTTTGTGGCACATAACCAATCACCCCTTTCTGCTCTGGCCATTCAATATTAATTTCACCTTGAAACGCGGTTAATCCTAAAATTGAACGCAATAACGAGGTTTTACCTCCGCCATTAGGCCCCATCACCACATGGCATTGACCGGCTTCAAAGCG
This sequence comes from Aliivibrio salmonicida LFI1238, assembly GCF_000196495.1. NCBI lineage: Bacteria > Pseudomonadati > Pseudomonadota > Gammaproteobacteria > Vibrionales > Vibrionaceae > Aliivibrio > Aliivibrio salmonicida. Next base: position 147,832 of record NC_011313.1, on the reverse strand, counting down.
TTGGTTCACCCCTTCTAAAATGGTATTTTCACCATAAGTCAGCCCAACATTGGTTAACGAAATTGCTGGTCCTGACATTATTTAGCGTCCTTATCAGCGGCAAATTTCATGGCTTCGATTAGGGTGTCTAAATTTGATTTCATTTCAATTTCAACTTTATTGTCTTCATAAGGACCGTGCGTCATGTGCGAAAAGCGATACAACTGAACGCCTGTCGCCTCTTCAATCGTGTCGACAAAACGGTTTGGCATGTTCAATTCATAAAATAAAACATCAATGTCAGATTCACGGATCTTTTCAATCGTCCCTTGCAGTTGGCTCGCGCTTGGTTCTACGCCGTGAGCAGGTTCAATAACTGCAGCGACATCAACACCAAATTCTTGAAGAATATAACCATACGCATTGTGCGTTGTTGCTACTTTCATTCCTGCGGTATCTAATTCACCTAGAGATAACATGGCATCACGCTTCATTAATCGGAATTTTTTCGCGTATTTACGTGCATTTTTACGGTAGAACGACGCATTTTCACGGTCAATTCGAGATAGTTCATTGGCAATGGTGTAAACCTTTTGAATTGTTGTAGATAGACCAACAAATGTGTGTGGGTTCACCGCCCCTTTACCTACAGATTGCCCCATTGCTGGTAACAACGGAACGTCTTTATTGGCTTCTAATACCATTAACTCGCTGTTGTTTGCCGCCGCAATCACTTTTAGCGCAAAGTCATCATGACCAATGCCATTAACAACAATCACATCCATTTTATTTAAACGTTTTAAATCGTTTGGTTGGGGTAAATAATTGTGGGGATTAAACCCTGCATCAACCAAAGGAAGAATTTCTGCTTTATCACCTACTACTGCTTTCACATAGCTGTAATAAGGTTGTAAGGTAATGCCAATCACCAAAGGTTTTTCTGCCGACATCGCCGACGCAGAAAACAAAGAGAGTAAGCTAAGCAGAACAAAAGAACGTACGTATAAAATAGATTTCATCATTATTATTTATCTTTAATTGGTATCAATTTAAATGAGTATCATGAGCAGGAAATACAACTTGTACCCATTGCTGTTGAATGAGTTCGCTTTCATTCCAAGAGATTGAATCAGAGGAGATAGAGGTCGACATCAATTCAGGGTGCAGCCAAAGCTCAATATCATCGCCTTTCACATTAAAAATGAATGACGCAGCGCCTTCTTTTTTCACTTTTAAACCCAGATAAACTCCAGAACCTAAATGCTGCCATTGGTGTTTTCCGCGACGTTCCCAGCTTTGGTCTTGCACAAAAGGCGGTAACCATTCATCCGCTAAGTAAACAATCTCTGGCCATGCATTTTCTTCTGTTGATTCAGCCTGAATATCGTAAATTTCTTCATAGGCTAAACGTAGCTCAGCAATCATAGCTAAATCGTCTTGCGCTAAATCGGTGATAAGAACTTGGTGTGATTCAAGCTTTACGCCTTCATCGTTCGATTGATGATATGGCAACCCGACCACCGCAATAAGCAAAATGCACCCAATAATGAGTGCGATCCATTTGCCTTCTGCGCTTCCATTATCTGGAGTGACAGATTGAATAATCATTTCTCTGAGATCTCGACAACATCGACTTCAACTGGGCTTTCATGTCCAGAATCAAACACCAAATAAAAGTCTGTTTCAGGATTCGCAAATTCCGCAATTGAACGTTTATCTGTGGTGACTTTTGCAATCAGGTTGTCATCGTAATCGTACATATTCACATCATAATCAACGGCTTTGCTGCCATCACTGTAGCCTGTTTCGCACAGCACTTGATTCGATTCAAACCAACAGCTCATTAAAGGAAAATGCGCAAAACTCGCAGAAGAAAAAAGAAGAGAAGATACAAAAAGGGTTTTCAGGTTTACTTTAGTCATGAATAAATCTCGATAAAAAAGCACCACCCACCTTTACGGAAAGTGGTGCTAACTGCATTATTGAAGTAGTGCTTCAAACGTTAAGTGAACATTTACGCTTGCTTGTTCTGCAAGTGGGTGGTCTTTCAGCTCACCTTTATAATTTGATTTCATCAGGTAACGACCCGCAGTTTCAGGAGTAAAAGTGATTTTTCCCTCTTTATCACTCACTACGTCTATTTGCTCTTGATGATTGCGGTATAACGTTCCTTCACGAGTAATATCCGCCGTTACACCTGCTTGAGGTTTACCATTAAAGAAGAACTGAAAAGTAACTGGCTCACCTTCAAGAATATCTGATGGGTGTGTTAATGGCTTAAGCTCTAACAGCGTATTATCAAGCTTCATTGCTTCTGTTGTAGGCTTGCCTACTGTCACGTAACTTTCAGCACGAGTAAAACTTACCTGGCTTACCACATCACGCGCTTTCTCAGGAAGCACTAATGCACGATCCGCCTTAGTTGCTTTAATCCATTTCACCGTATCGCGACGGCCTGCTTTATATTGGGTGTAATACGTTGGCTCGTTATTAATTCGAACTTTATGCGTGCCTTCTTCTTCAAAATAGAAGTCAAACATTGAACGACGTTTGCCTTTAACGACAAAGTTTGGACGCTCAGTACGACCATCAGGCATCACTACTTGTGCTTGATCACTGCCTGCCGGTTTATCAAATACAAACGTACCGTGTGAAGCGGTAACATCAAACGTAAGCCAATCACCACCTTCTTTAGAAACCGTAAAATGAGAAGGCAATACCCAACGAGGGTGAGCGTTCGCAGTCGTAGCAACCAGTAAACCTGCTGCCATTACGCCACTTAATATTGCGGCCTTTACTTTATTGTTCATTATTGTCGTTTTCATAATTCGTTTAATTCCCTGATAAATGGACATCTAGATTAATTTTTATATTCGATTGTGATTACGCCAGTCTCTTCAGTTGGAGCAAGTTGGTATGACATATCAGTGTCGGTCAATTTCATTTTTTGGCGTAAATAATTACGACCACCATGCTCACGAACCACTTCGATATGTAACGTATAATCCCCTTGTGGTAGCGTCTGGCCTGAGTCGTCTTTTCCATCCCAACTGAATTTATATTTTCCTGCTGGTCGAGTTGCAGAAGTAACAGCATCAACTAATTCACGATCGTAACGACCGACTTTGCGCCACCAACTTCTTAGATCTTTTAGCCACTCATCTTTACCTACCCACAGCTCAATCGTTTTTACTGATTTACGTTCGCTGTTTTCAATCCACACCGCCACATAAGGACGCGCGTACATGGTGGTCGTAATCGTCGGAAGCTCAAAAGCAACATCGACTTTCGCACTCTCAGAAATAGCCGCTGAATTAGCCAAAAGAGGTGTAGTTAAGACCATTGCAGCAATTGAATGACGTAAATAGGTAGAGAGTGAAGCCATTGTGATGTCCTTATGGATACAAGATTAAAAGGGTTAAGGTACGGCAATAAAATACAATGCAAGCGTGATTGACGAGCCAAATGCCATCCACTTCATTGATGTCATCAGTGTTCTTTTTTTCGGTAAAATTAAGCACACACCTGTGAGTACAAAAAAGACCATTAATAGCGCGGTAATATCAATGAATGCCTTCCAGACCTCACCGCTGTTTCGTCCTTTGTGTAAATCATTTAATAACGCAACAACACCATAATTTGAGCTTTCGATGTCTGCTATACCTGTCGTTAAATCAATATAAACAGACGCGTTATAACCGGGGCCTTTATAGTTTAATGACAATTCACCCTCGACTAATTCACCGTCTTCAACGTCGGTAAAAATATCGACATTAGAAGGCGTTCCAGAAAGGTTGGTATGTTGATTTAAGTAATCAAGCAAAGCGACGGTGTTTGGTTTATTCCAAAGAACGTGGTGTTTTTCATCTAGAGAAAAAAGCACATCATTAGGAACAGAAAGAGTGGTGTTTTTGATGTCTGGAGAGCTGCTGACAAACCAATCAGGGCGATTTAGCGTGATCCCTGTGATCGAGAAAAATAAGACAACGAGTAGAAGCGCCATTGATACGTAAACATGTAAGCGACGCGCCCACAATTGTACTTGTTTGTTTTTCAGCAACATGAATAAGACAGGATCATTTAAGAATAATGGATGGTAATGTAATTGATAATGATTTGCGTTGACATTCAATTTACATTGTTTACGTTTGGGGATTGTTTACTGTCTATTTTACGAGCAATAGAAAAGCCCTCATCATTCGATAAGGGCATTGAACAATAGGCGCCTACGGCGCAAATCAAAAGGACTCAACCTCTTCCATTGTTGCCAATAAATCGTTTATCCTATCGCCATGCACGCATATAAACCCCTGAAACAATTATTTAATAGTCAAAATAACTGGCTTAAATTTCTTCATAATAACAAAGCTAACCTAAGAGCGGTCGTGATTGAAAATGTCACAAAGATGCTGTCCTGTGGGACAGCGGCTTTTGGCTCTCGCGAATATCATTGTTGCAACCCTGACTGTACCCATATCAAATATATTCACCAAACCTGTAAATCTCGAGCGTGCAGTAGCTGTGGCATGAAAGCCACAGAGCGATGGATACAAAAGCAACAACATGTCTTCCCTGAATGCGAATATCAACACATCACCTTTACCCTTCCAAACACGCTATGGCCTATCTTTCGTCATAACCGTTGGCTGTTAAATAAATTATTCAAATGTGCTGCAAACATTCTGCTGGGATGGGCAAAAGATAAAGGAATAGATGTCGGTATCTTTTGTGCTCTTCATACTTACGGTCGAAAACTGAATTGGAATACGCACTTACATTTATCGGTCACTCGTGGGGGAATTTGTGAACGTACCGGTTTATGGAAACCCATTTACTTCCAAATGAAAACGACAGAGCCTTGTTGGAGAGCGGCTATCGTCAGTTTATTGGGTAAGGCTTATTATGAGCTTGATTTATCAAGCGAAGAATGCCCCTATATCCGTAATAAAACGGATTGGTCACGCTTTTTAAGCAGTCAATATAATCGTCGTTGGAAGCTTCATTTTGCTAAAAAGACAAATAATGTAAAACCGACGATGAACTATCTTGGTCGGTATTTAAAACGGCCCCCGATTTCAGCGTCACGTTTAAGTCATTACGCCAAAGGCGGAATGATAACGTTTAATTATTTAGACCATCGAACAGGAACAACAGACAGCCTAACATTATCACCAGAAGAGATGATAAGACGGATAGTAGAGCACTATCCTGATAAACATTTCAAGATGATCCGATACTACGGTTTTTTATCAATGCGTCGTCGTGGAGAAGCTCTGCCTAGAGTTTATGCAGCTTTAGGTATGACAATAGAAGCTGAGCCGAAAATGCCAGGGTATGCCGCAATGTTAAAAGGATATGTAAAAGTAGATCCGTACGAATGTATTTTATGTGAAAGTCGTCTGGTGTTTACGAATTTCCGAGTCGGAAATTCGGTCAATGATTTAGTCACCCATGCGATAGTTCAGTCAGAATTGAGGGCAGCATAATAAGGTTTGTAGGATAAGTGTATCTAAAACTCATGAAATAGGGCTAAAACAGTTATAAAATCCCCGATAATTATATTTTCGATACCTTTTAAAAAAACAGCGATGGTGAAATTGGCTTTTTTAGACGGGCCAATGCTAACTCAGCAACATTCAAATTCCTTACCTTAAATGGAGTTTACGCTGAAGTATTGGCTGTTTTTCTCAATTGAGACAAATACTTTATCCACCCTTTCGCTTCATTTGATGGCGTAAAATCATTGGCTCTTTTCGCATAAAGTAAGGCTGAATCTATTTGGTTTAGCTTGTAATAGGCTCTCACTTTAGCTAATGCAATATCATCTGTCTTTTTGTAATCTTTAACCTTATCTAAAGTCTTCAAGCCTTGTTGATGATGACCCTCTTGGATCTGCAATTGGGCCACTTGCCAATAATAACGTGAATCTAGCGTTGCAGCCTTTGACCAAGTGACAGTGGCTTTATCCCACTCTTTTGCTGCTTGCCAATAACTTGCCTGCATTGTCAGTAAATCAATATCACTTTGCGCTTCATCTAACTGACTTAATACTTCTGCGGCTTTCTCTGGGATACCGCGCTGAGCATAAAGTTGAGCCAACAATTTCAACTCTGATTGACTCAATTCAATTCCTTGTCGCTCTGCAAGAATAAGAGTATCTAACGCATTTTTAGGTTGATTCAAACGAAGCTGAATACTCGTTAACTGCTGCCACCATGTCGCTTTATTTGGTTCAAGTACAATTAAACGGTTCAAGGTAGGGATCGCCGATTTCCATTGTTTTAATTGTAGTTGTGCCCCTAACTTCAGCACTAGCGATTGGCTTCTTTCACTTTGTTTCTTATATATCGCAACACGTTCATGCTTATTTAATGCAGAAAGTACCTTTCCCCATTGCGCCAACTGGTAATGGGTTTGAGAAATACGGAACCATAAATCGCCTATTTTTTGTTTTTCAGGCACTGAGTTCGCTAGTTGATAATAATGCGGTAACGCATCACTAAAGCGCTGCTCTGTTAATAATAAATCGGCAAGCATACGTTGCGTTATCCATGCTTGCTCATCGGCTAATTGCTGGCTATTTACCGCTTTAGTGAGATATTTAACGGCCGACTTACTACTCCCGGCCTGCCAATGAAACACACCCAACATACGTTGAATATAGGCTTTATCATAATCCTGAGAAGGGGTTAATTCGGCCAAAACAGCAATTGCCTCGGGCATTTTTTCTTGCTGTTGTAATTGCAACGCTCGCTGCACTTTACCCGCATTGTATTGACTAAGTTGCTGAGCTTGCACTGCCCCAGAAAAAAATAAAGCGAAGCTAAGAATAAGAACAGAAGAATGTAATTTTAATTTCATCATTTTGCTAACGTAAACTCCAATTTCACCGTTTGTCCAACTTGAGCAATGGCTTTCCCATCGACCACTTTTGGCTGATATTTCCATTTTTCCAGCGCTTTTAACGCTTCTCTTTCAAACATTCGGCGTGGTTTTGCATCCGTCACTTTTACATTGGTTGGGCGACCTTGCTCATCAATGGTAAATGACATAACAACAAACCCCTCAGCACCTCTTTTCATCGCTTTTGAAGGATAACGAGGCTCAACACGATACAACGGCATCGCTTGTTGGTTACCTGTAAAATCGGTGAAACTCGGTGCATTTATCGCTAAGCCTGAAATACTTGAATCAAGACCGATTAGCGGCATATTACTTTGCGGCGTTGCCATCGACGTTTGTGTTTGAGACGCCATTGGTTTTGCCTCTGGTGGCGGCTCTGGTGTTTCTGGTTTTTCAGGCACTCGACGTTGACGGCGCTGAACATCTTGTTCTTGCTCTACCATCACCATGTCAAAGCGAATCGTCTCACCACTTTCTGGTTTGCCGTTATGACCGTTGTCTACCATCCATGCCATAAACGTGAATAGCCCTACCGTCATAGAAAGCGCAATAGGCACTGCCAACAATAATCGCCACATTAGTTTTTCTCCGCAGCCAATGCGATGCCTTTAACACCAGCCCCTTTTGCCGCATCCATCACTTTCACAACCGTGCCGTTATACGCATGTTCATCAGCTTGAATGACGAGCGACGCATCAGGTTGTTCTAATAATAAATGCTCTAATATGGCTTGAACTCGCTCGGCGTCCACCATGCGTTTATCAATGAAAATATCGTTTGAAGCCGTAATAGCAACAAAGATACCCGCGTCTTTTTGACTCGATACATTGCTTGCTTGAGGGCGATTCACTTCTACCCCTGATTCACGCACAAATGAGCTAGTCACAATAAAAAATATCAGCATGATAAATACGATATCGAGCATTGATGTTAAATCGATCTGTGCTTCTTCTTGATTTGAAGAACGACGGCCAAGTCTCATGACTGACTCCTTAATGCTTTTTCTAAATGATGTTCTTTACGGCGGCAGACTTTGGCTAAACGAGCATGAACAAACATTCCTGCTAATGCTGCTACCATTCCAGCCATCGTAGGCAATGTGGCTAATGAAATACCAGACGCCATCAATTTAGGTTGACTGCTGCCTTGATTTGCCATTACATCAAACACAGAGATCATGCCTGTTACTGTGCCTAGCAAACCGAGCATTGGGCAAATTGCCACAAGAACTTTGATAAAATTCAGATATTGATTTAATTGAAGATGAGCTTCGCTTACCCAACCATCACGGATCGTTTTCGCATACCACGAATCATGATCGTCTCGCTGTTGCCATTTATCTAACCATACTTTTCGTTGTGCAGGAAAAGTGAATAATAAGAAAAACACACGCTCAACCACCAATAACCAACATACCGCAACAACTGCGCCCAACCACCATAAAATGGGGCCGCCTTGTGCCATAAAATGAGAGAGAAAAGCCGTCATTACGCTGCCATTCCTACTGGTGTATTATTGGTTTCTTTTTCTGCTTGCTCTGCCACCAAACTCAAGCCTTGCTTTTCAAGGATAGTGCGAATGCTTTCTGCTTGAGAGCTTAAAATATTGTGAGTTAATAACAGGGGCATCGCTGCAACTAAGCCCAATACGGTTGTTACCAATGCCATAGAAATACCACCCGCCATCACTTTAGGATCGCCATTACCAAATTGCGTGATCACTTGGAACGTTTCGATCATGCCAGTAACCGTACCTAACAGACCTAACATAGGTGCTAATGCAGCGAGAAGCTTAAGCATTGATAGGCCTTTTTCTAAGCCTTGCTGCTCATCAACAATTGTTTCTAATAAGCGAAGTTCTAATGCCTCTACCGAACGAGTTTTTTCTGCATCATAAACTGATAAAACACGACCAAGAGGATTATTACCGATGTGTGCAGGATCTTTTAATTGAGTGCGGATCTGCTGACGAATAACCAACAATCTCGCACCATTAAATAACGAAATAAGCAGGCCAATTGCCAATAGAGCGATAATGATTTGTCCAACCACACCACCCGCTTGAAGGCGATCTTTTAGCGTTGGCGAATTTGCAAGTTGCTCTAGCATGATGCCACGCGATGGATCCACTGCCATCATCATTACTTGCTGCTGTTGCATATCAGATAATGTAGCGACTGATGGCGCAAGGTCTGGCTGTTGTGAATAATACGTTGCTACGCTCTTTTTATTATCCCAACGTAGGAAGCCTTCATCACCAACAAGCGCCATATTGCCTAAACGGTAAGCATTGATTTCAGAGCGGTGCCCTGCCCCATTGATTACCGTCACCGGCATTAACGCCGATTCTGAACTCGCTTGCACTTGTTGAACCATGGTTTGCCATAACCCTGTTAACTGAGTCATTGATGGCAATGATTTAGCCTCTACAATGTCATTAATCACTTGTGCATTATTAGCATCAATTGAACCAGTCACTGAGTTTTTTAATTCAGAATTAAGATCTTTTGCCGTTTGTCTTACCACACCAAACAGCTCACCTAAACTGCCTGTTTCTAAATGTAGTTGCTGCTCTATCGTGGCAAGTGATTGCTCATTACTACTGAATAAAGAACTCAGTTCATCGCTCTCTTTTTGCAGTTTTTTACGCTCAGCAATCAAGGCGTTCTTTTGTGCTTTAAATTCTTTCTCTGTCAGCATAAAGTCAGCTTCACGTTCGGCATTGTGTTGTTTTTGAACATGGCTTGCTTGCTTTGTTTCTTGAACTAATTCACTACTTGCCGCTAACGTGTTTAGGGAAAAACCGAATAAAGACATCGCTAAAATAAGTGGTTTGATTGACATATTATTTCACCTCTTTCAGTGATAAAGAAACGGGTAGAGTCAATAAGCTCGGTGCCACTTGTTTGTAAGCGACAGAATACGCTTTTGCTAAGTCGTCATTAAATGATGAATCCAATAATGTCCACTGATTACGGTAGGTATTCCAGCTCCAGTATTGTGAAGAATCCAAACGACGAGCAAGCAAAGAAACACGACCTAAATGCAGCATATCCGCATCGATCACTTCGTCATTTCCAACCATAATTTGAGTTTGGTATGACCCCAGTTTTGAGCCGTAATCCATTTCGATTTGATACGCTTCCAGAATACGGCGGTATTTTTCTGCATCGCTCACATCCGCTCTTGTCATCATGTGATCAAGTTTTTCGATGCGTTGCTGACGTTCTGCAATCTTGATTGGTTTATCTTGTTCAACTAATACCGTAAGACCTGACAGCATCTTATACATCAATGGCACTACGCCTTGTCTGGTGTCTTTAATAGTCTCGATTTGATTATTTAAGTTCGTCATTTCTTGTTGTTGGCTATCGACTAAACCAGTCAAATGATCACGATAAACGGCAAGATTTTTGACTTCTTCTTGTAGCTGCTCAATTTCAGCTTTATACGTTAATGTCACTTCAGCACTCTTATCTATTTTTGTTTGGCTCACAGCAGAGGCTGCATTCGATTTATTTTCGATAGATAATGCTTGATCAAGCGTAGAGGCTTGAGCGGTTGTGATCATGGTAGCTAGGGCGATACCAATGCTGGTTTTTAAAATATTCATATTGTCGATTTCTTAATTATCATGTTTAAAGGATAAAATTCACATTCAAATAAACGCATTAAAGGGAGACCGAATTCTCCCTTATATTTGCTACGCTAACTTAGTATTTAACTTGCAGTGTCGCCATGTAGTTTCGGCCTTCACCAACAACCACATCACTTGCACTACCACCAGCTAAATAATCAGTATCTAATAGGTTTTCTACATTAAATCGAGCGACAAAATCTAAACTGTCGTCGTACTTTAAGGTATGTGAGATACCCATATCTACTCGTGTATAAGCGTCTTTTTTGAATTCGTTTTTAGAATCACCATAACGCTCGCCTACGTGATAAACACCAAGGTTAATACCTGTGCCGTTATTGAAATCGTACTGAGACCAAATACTTGCGCTAAATTCAGGTACATCCGCAGGTGTTTTACCTTCTAACGCTGGATCATTTTCATATTTAGCATCAAGAAATGTCGTTGATGCGCTTAATGAGAACGCTTCTGTCAGGTAACCCGTCGCCGCTAATTCAATACCAGTATGAACTTGCTCACCGACCTGTGAAGTACGTGTATTTGAACCACCGTTAATATCTTCAGACACTTGCATGTTTGACTGTACAATTTGGAATAAAGCACCAGACACATACAAGCTGTTATCTAATAGTTCCCACTTAGATCCTAACTCGTATAAGTTTCCTTTCATTGGATCTTGTTTTTGACCATCATTCACATCATCAGCATCATTTATCGTTGCTACTGGTTCAAAACTTTCAGAATATACGGCATAAATAGAACCATTTTCAGCAGGATGATAAATAACACCAAGCTTAGAAAGAATGTTAGTGTAATCTTCTTTTTTTCCTTTGCTGTCTTCTGTTTTATCTACAGCAAAACGTGCGCCAGCAAGTAACTGCCAAGAGTCATTAAATGTCACTAAATCTTGAAGGTAAATACCGTAATGTTGGCTCTTAGAGTGGGGCCCAACCGTATCATTACTTGAATTTAAATCACTAGGGCGATTAAAACCGTCACTGCACGTATCAGTGCTTGTTATGCATGATTTAGAGCTATCGTATTGACGCTTATAATCATAATTCAGGCCATTACCACCCACTAATAAACGGTGGTTAACGCCTAAGGCATCAACATCACCCATGAAATCAACATAAGCAGTATCAAATGTCCATTCATCATGACGATCTGATGATTTGTAGCTACTACCATCTTTATTAATATCCGATTCAGTACGCTGACGCTCATAATACTGACGGCTAATACCCGTTTTAACAGACCATGAATCCGTCAAGTTTGCAGTTAAGCCTACACCGTAATTAGCCACATCATTGTCTGTCTTCGCCCAGTTTTGGTCTTTAACCGTATTTGGGTCAATGACTTCACCGGTTGTTGTATCAACCTTTGAACCATTATCCAAATCACCGATTTCATTTGTTCTATCGTAATGAGCAGAAAGCATGATGTCTTCGTTAATATCATAATCAACAAAAAGACCACCAACAGTACGATCAGTTTCAACAGCAGTGCCATCAAAACGTGTACGCCAAGAATCTTGATTTTCTTGAGATAAAATCACGCGAGCACGTAATGTTTGGTCCTCATTCAATGAACCACTTACGTCAGCAATTGAACGAGTATAATTATTTGAACCGATATCTTGACTGATGGTTACTTGTGTTTCATAAGTCGGTTTTTTAGAAATCATGTTCACTAAGCCACCAGGCGTGGACTTACCGTAAAGTAAACCTGCAGGGCCTTTCATTACTTCTACACGTTCTAATAACTCAATTGGTTGACGATAATGAGACCAGTGTTGAACACCATCACGTAAGAAACTTGAACTGCTGCTTAATTTAAAACCACGCAAGTAAAAACGCTCACGGTTCGTTGATTTAGAGCCTTCAGAAATACTTGAATCATTCTTCAGCACTTCACCTAGTGTACTCGCACGTTGCTCATCAATGATTTGCTCATCAATAACCGTTACTTGCCCAGGAGTTTCTAGTTGCGTTGCTTCCATACGCATTGACGTTGAGTTTGTGTCTGCTTTATAACCGTAATCACGACCAGTAACGACCATGTGCTCATCAGTAGTTGATGCATCTGTTTCAGCGTAAGCAAAAGGGATAGATAAAACGGCGCCAATAACAAGAGCCAACTGACTTTTAGAAAACATATTCCATTATCTCCAAATCTTTCATTAATAAAACGGGTGATTAAATTCTGAGATGGAATATAAATGATAATCGTTTTTATTTGTATTAAATTTACATTCTTTGCATTCGTAAAGTTTTGTAAATCAAAAAAATAGGGTGCAACAAAAAAAGTAACCCAACAACAAATAAAGAAGAAACTAACATCAAAAAACGTCTTAAGATGAAACCTTATTAACAGAAATGTCAATTTAGAGGGTAAAATTAAATTTATTGACATAAATACCACTTATTTCATAGAAAAATAATACAAAAGTGGTAGGATTTGCGATTGACCATACAAAGAATATGGCTATATCAAGGATCATATTATGAAAAAACGTTATATCGCTTTAATCGCTGCCGTTGGTATTGCCATCGGGTGGATAACTTTGGGGGGGACGCAAGCCGTGCTTCATGCGACATCAACCACTGAATTCTGTGTTTCATGTCATACAATGGAAAAACCGTTGCATGAATACCAAGGTTCAGTTCATTTCAGTAACCAAAAAGGCATCCGTGCAGAATGTGCCGATTGCCATATTCCAGAAGAACCTATTGATTACCTAATTACAAAAATTCGTGCGTCTAAAGACATTTATCACGAGTTTGTTACTGGAAAAATAGACACTGACGAGAAATATGAAGAACATCGTTTAGCGATGGCAGAAACCGTCTGGGAACAAATGCGCGAAAACGATTCTGCTACTTGTCGTTCTTGTCACAGCTTTGATGCAATGGAAACTTACGACCAATCTGCTAGTGCACAAAAAATGCACGCATACGGAAGAGAAAACAATCAAACCTGTACTGATTGTCATAAAGGCGTTGCTCACTTTGCACCACAAGCCACATTAGATACGTCTGCTTTTGACCACCTTTTTGACATGGCGAAAAACACCAAAGCGGATGCAGAAAAAGTTTACCCGATTAAAAGCATTAAAATGGCCGATCTTGCGACAATTAACCCAACGGTTGAACTAGCAACGGTTAGTAACGATGAAGGCAAACGTACAGTGACTATTTCTGGTTACCAAATGAAAGGCGCAGAATCGGTTATCTACATGGGAGAAGGCCAACGTGCAATTATCGCTACTCTTTACTGATACAGGCATCAAAGCACTGACATTAGGTGAAGCGAACACAGATGCTTATGGTAACGAATGGCGCACCGCTGAGCTAACTGGCACAATCGATGCACCTGTTTTAGCTTCAAACCAACCATTATGGGATTACGCAGAAGAGCTAGACAACGTCTATTGTGCAACCTGTCACGCCAAAATCCCACCAAATCACTTCACTGTGAATTCTTGGGGACCTGTCGCTAAAAGCATGGGCGCTCGCACCGATATCTCAGAGCTTAACCTTGAGATCTTGACTAAATTCTTCCAAAACCACGCGAAAGACGTGGCAACTCATCAATAAGGGAGTGACTATGACTACTATTTCTCGTCGCGGCTTTTTAAAAGGCGCAGGTGCATCAGCGGGTGCATTAGCGATCACGTCTATCGCTCCGTTATCTGTGAATGCCTCTACGCTTGGCCGTACAGATTCATTAATTCTAACCTCAAGCCGTATGGGACCATTACTTTGTGAAGTCAAAGATGGTCAGCTTATCGCGACAAAAAGTGGGTTAGCTCAAACCGTACCAAACAGCTTGCAACAAACAGGACCTTCTCAGGTTCATACTAAAGCACGTGTAAAATACCCAATGGTTCGTAAAGGGTATCTAGAAAACCCAAGTAACCCTCAAGGGGTTCGCGGCAGTGACGAATTTGTTCAAGTATCGTGGGAACAAGCGTATCAACTGATCCATGAGCAACATACACGAATTCGTAACGCGTATGGCCCAGAATCGATCTTCGCAGGTTCTTATGGTTGGCGCTCAAGTGGTGTATTACATAAAGCTCAGACTTTACTTCAACGCTACATGAGCATGTCTGGTGGTTATGCAGGACACTTAGGTGATTACTCAACAGGTGCTGCTCAAGTAATTATGCCGCACGTGGTTGGTTCTATTGAAGTGTATGAACAACAAACGACTTACCCTGTTATTTTAGAAAGCAGTGATGTGGTTGTTCTATGGGGTTTAAACCCATTAAATACATTAAAAATTGCGTGGTCTTCAAGTGATGGGCAAGGACTTGAGTTCTTCCATCAACTGAAAAAATCAGGAAAAACAGTCATTATTATTGACCCAATGCGTTCAGAAACGGCTGAGTTCTTTGGCGATAAAGCACAATGGATTGCCCCTAACCCGCAATCTGATGTCGCGATGATGATGGGTATTGCTTACCAGTTAATCAAAACAGAACAACACGATACTGAATTCCTTGCTAAATACACGGTTGGTTTTGATCAATTTGAAGCGTACTTAATGGGTAAAGAAGACGGCATTGAGAAAACCCCACAATGGGCAGAAGCGATCTGTGGTGTTCCGGCAAAACAAATGGAACTACTGGCTAAGATCTTCAAAGAAAACCGCACCATGCTAATGGCTGGTTGGGGTATGCAACGTCAACAACACGGTGAGCAACGTCACTGGATGCTAACAGTTCTAGCTTCAATGTTGGGTCAAGTTGGTCTACCGGGCGGTGGCTTTGGTTATTCATACCATTACTCAAATGGCGGTAACCCAACGCGTGATGCGGGTGTATTACCTGCGATGTCCCCATCGTTAGGTGGGAGCTCTGCCGGTGGTAACGATTGGGCCGTTCAAGGTTCTGTTACTGCTTTCCCTGTTGCTCGTATTGTTGAATGTTTAGAAAAACCAGGCACAGAATATCAGCACAACGGCCATACACTTACCTACCCTGAATTGAAAATGATCTGGTGGGCGGGCGGTGCAAACTTTACGCATCACCAAGACACAAACCGTTTAATCAAAGCGTGGCAAAAACCTGGAACAATAGGCGCCTACGGCGCAAATCAAAAGGACTCAACCTCTTCCATTGTTGCCAATAAATCGTTTATCCTATCGCCATGCACGCATATAAACCCCTGAAACAATTATTTAATAGTCAAAATAACTGGCTTAAATTTCTTCATAATAACAAAGCTAACCTAAGAGCGGTCGTGATTGAAAATGTCACAAAGATGCTGTCCTGTGGGACAGCGGCTTTTGGCTCTCGCGAATATCATTGTTGCAACCCTGACTGTACCCATATCAAATATATTCACCAAACCTGTAAATCTCGAGCGTGCAGTAGCTGTGGCATGAAAGCCACAGAGCGATGGATACAAAAGCAACAACATGTCTTCCCTGAATGCGAATATCAACACATCACCTTTACCCTTCCAAACACGCTATGGCCTATCTTTCGTCATAACCGTTGGCTGTTAAATAAATTATTCAAATGTGCTGCAAACATTCTGCTGGGATGGGCAAAAGATAAAGGAATAGATGTCGGTATCTTTTGTGCTCTTCATACTTACGGTCGAAAACTGAATTGGAATACGCACTTACATTTATCGGTCACTCGTGGGGGAATTTGTGAACGTACCGGTTTATGGAAACCCATTTACTTCCAAATGAAAACGACAGAGCCTTGTTGGAGAGCGGCTATCGTCAGTTTATTGGGTAAGGCTTATTATGAGCTTGATTTATCAAGCGAAGAATGCCCCTATATCCGTAATAAAACGGATTGGTCACGCTTTTTAAGCAGTCAATATAATCGTCGTTGGAAGCTTCATTTTGCTAAAAAGACAAATAATGTAAAACCGACGATGAACTATCTTGGTCGGTATTTAAAACGGCCCCCGATTTCAGCGTCACGTTTAAGTCATTACGCCAAAGGCGGAATGATAACGTTTAATTATTTAGACCATCGAACAGGAACAACAGACAGCCTAACATTATCACCAGAAGAGATGATAAGACGGATAGTAGAGCACTATCCTGATAAACATTTCAAGATGATCCGATACTACGGTTTTTTATCAATGCGTCGTCGTGGAGAAGCTCTGCCTAGAGTTTATGCAGCTTTAGGTATGACAATAGAAGCTGAGCCGAAAATGCCAGGGTATGCCGCAATGTTAAAAGGATATGTAAAAGTAGATCCGTACGAATGTATTTTATGTGAAAGTCGTCTGGTGTTTACGAATTTCCGAGTCGGAAATTCGGTCAATGATTTAGTCACCCATGCGATAGTTCAGTCAGAATTGAGGGCAGCATAATAAGGTTTGTAGGATAAGTGTATCTAAAACTCATGAAATAGGGCTAAAACAGTTATAAAATCCCCGATAATTATATTTTCGATACCTTTTAAAAAAACAGCGATGGTGAAATTGGCTTTTTTAGACGGGCCAATGCTAACTCAGCAACATTCAAATTCCTTACCTTGAACAATAGGCGCCTACGGCGCAAATCAAAAGGACTCAACCTCTTCCATTGTTGCCAATAAATCGTTTATCCTATCGCCATGCACGCATATAAACCCCTGAAACAATTATTTAATAGTCAAAATAACTGGCTTAAATTTCTTCATAATAACAAAGCTAACCTAAGAGCGGTCGTGATTGAAAATGTCACAAAGATGCTGTCCTGTGGGACAGCGGCTTTTGGCTCTCGCGAATATCATTGTTGCAACCCTGACTGTACCCATATCAAATATATTCACCAAACCTGTAAATCTCGAGCGTGCAGTAGCTGTGGCATGAAAGCCACAGAGCGATGGATACAAAAGCAACAACATGTCTTCCCTGAATGCGAATATCAACACATCACCTTTACCCTTCCAAACACGCTATGGCCTATCTTTCGTCATAACCGTTTGTTAAATAAATTATTCAAATGTGCTGCAAACATTCTGCTGGGATGGGCAAAAGATAAAGGAATAGATGTCGGTATCTTTTGTGCTCTTCATACTTACGGTCGAAAACTGAATTGGAATACGCACTTACATTTATCGGTCACTCGTGGGGGAATTTGTGAACGTACCGGTTTATGGAAACCCATTTACTTCCAAATGAAAACGACAGAGCCTTGTTGGAGAGCGGCTATCGTCAGTTTATTGGGTAAGGCTTATTATGAGCTTGATTTATCAAGCGAAGAATGCCCCTATATCCGTAATAAAACGGATTGGTCACGCTTTTTAAGCAGTCAATATAATCGTCGTTGGAAGCTTCATTTTGCTAAAAAGACAAATAATGTAAAACCGACGATGAACTATCTTGGTCGGTATTTAAAACGGCCCCCAATTTCAGCGTCACGTTTAAGTCATTACGCCAAAGGCGGAATGATAACGTTTAATTATTTAGACCATCGAACAGGAACAACAGACAGCCTAACATTATCACCAGAAGAGATGATAAGACGGATAGTAGAGCACTATCCTGATAAACATTTCAAGATGATCCGATACTACGGTTTTTTATCAATGCGTCGTCGTGGAGAAGCTCTGCCTAGAGTTTATGCAGCTTTAGGTATGACAATAGAAGCTGAGCCGAAAATGCCAGGGTATGCCGCAATGTTAAAAGGATATGTAAAAGTAGATCCGTACGAATGTATTTTATGTGAAAGTCGTCTGGTGTTTACGAATTTCCGAGTCGGAAATTCGGTCAATGATTTAGTCACCCATGCGATAGTTCAGTCAGAATTGAGGGCAGCATAATAAGGTTTGTAGGATAAGTGTATCTAAAACTCATGAAATAGGGCTAAAACAGTTATAAAATCCCCGATAATTATATTTTCGATACCTTTTAAAAAAACAGCGATGGTGAAATTGGCTTTTTTAGACGGGCCAATGCTAACTCAGCAACATTCAAATTCCTTACCTTCAAAGTAAAGTCATCGCCTAGTTCAGCTAACAATACATCCGTTACTGGCCCTATATTTCCTTTATTTGTGCTATCAAACGTTGAGCAATATTTAAAATAAAACTGTTGGCAACCTTGAGATTGAAGCCATTTCAACGCAGATACAGATTCTGAAATAGCTTGTTCGACAGAACAAGAACGAGATTTAAGACTGATCACAACCGCGTCTGCCATTGCATCAATATCGCCTGTTGGAATGCCGTTTAATTGAATCGTACTCATGCCATTTTCTACAAGAAAACCCGCGATGTCCGTTGCACCAGTAAAATCGTCAGCAATAACTCCTAATAACATAATTACTTCTCCACACCCGGTAAGTCGATACCTTTAAATATTTTAATCACAGCACTGTCGTCTTCTTTACCAAAGCCTTCATTACTCGCACTAACAAACATGTTCAGAGCAGTACTTGACAACGGTAATGGAAACTGAAGATCTTTCGCTGTATCAGACACTAAATTCAAATCTTTAACAAAAATATCAACCATTGATTTTGGTGAATAATCACCATCAACCACATGCTTCATACGGTTTTCAAACATCCACGAATTGCCCGCGGCATTCGTTACGACGTCGTACATTAAATCCAGAGGGATATTCGCTCGAGCCGCTAACGCCATCGCTTCAGCACCTGCAGCAATATGCACACCAGCAAGTAATTGGTGAATAATTTTAACCGTTGCACCTAACCCAATCTCTTCACCGATGTTATAGACTTTCGAAGCTGTTGCTTCTAATACAGGCTCTAACTTATCAAACGCTTCTTTAGAACCAGAAGCCATGATCGTCATTTCTCCCGCTTCCGCTTTAATTGCACCACCAGAGACTGGCGCATCAAGCATAGTGAGTTGGTATTCTTTTAATTTTGCTTCGATTTGTTTCGCATCATCCGCAGCAATCGTCGCAGATACCATAATCGCCGTATTTGGTTTTAACGCCGCAGCAAAGCCAGAATCAAATAACACCGCGTTTACTTGATTTGCATTAACAACAAGAATTAACACTGCATCCAATTTATCCGCAAATTCAAGGACATTAGTTGAAACCGCTTTCGCCCCCTTATTTTTAAGAACCTCCAAAGCGTGTGTATTTAAGTCAATGCCATACACATCAAGCCCAGCACGAATACAAGAGTTTGCAGCTCCCATGCCCATAGAACCTAGACCAATAACGCCAACCGATTGAGCTTTTTGATTTTCCATAACGCCCTCTAATAAATTTGTCAGTAGTGGATACAATGAATCAATATGTTAATTTGTGTTTATGTTTGTGATTATATGGTAATTAAAGCAATTCAACTTCGTTGCAAGTCACACAATTAACAATAGTTAACATTCATTGGTAATATAACTCTTTATAGGGAGGTGCATTCTCACTATATCTGTCAAAAATTCATATTTATCTATAAATAAAACATTTATTCACAGATATTCACAACGTAGATAAATGTTGTTAGGATAAGTAAAAACAATAATATAGCGGCATAATCATGATCCCAGCAGAACGTCAGAGAACCATTTTATCGTTGTTATCACACCAAGAAGTCATCAGTATTGTTGAGTTGATTGAACACCTCGATGTATCACACATGACTATACGTCGTGACATTGTCAAACTTGAATCGTTAGGAAAAGTGATTTCAGTATCCGGTGGGGTTCAGTTAACAAGAACCATTCATAGCGAGCTATCGCATGACAGTAAAATAGAACAGCAAACCAATGAGAAAGCAGTAATTGGTACTATTGCCGCTGATTTAATTCCACCAAATTCAACGGTATACCTAGATGCAGGTACCACCTCTTTAGAGCTTGCTCATAAAATATCCGCGCGCGATGATTTACTTATTATTACGAACGATTTCGCTATTGCTGCCTATCTCATTAACCACAGTGAATGTGAGATTTATCATACTGGTGGAAAGATTGATCGAAATAACCAATCAGCAATAGGCAGAAAGGTTGTGGAGTTTCTGCTCACTATGAATATTGATATTGCTTTTATTTCTACCTCATCGTGGAGCCTAAAAGGATTATCAACCCCCTATGAAGGAAAGGTTGACGTTAAGCAAGCCATCGCAAAATCATCACAAATCACTTATTTAATTTCTGATTCAACGAAATACGGTCAAGTAGCCACTTTTCATGCATTAGATATCGAATGCATTCATGGGGTGATTACTGATAATAACTTAGCTGAAAGTGTGGTTAATGATCTCGAAGAAAAAGGCATTAACGTTATTCGTTAATAAAAAAGCCCTCATGACATTCATCATAAGGGCTTTATTTTTATCATTATAAAGTTAACACATATCTAATTACGACGATTGATTAAACAGATACAAATATTCTTCATAGCCTTCTTTCTCTAAATCTGATTTTGCTACAAAACGCATTGCAGCTGAGTTCATGCAGTAACGTAACCCCGTTGGTTTCGGTCCATCACTAAAAACATGCCCTAAATGTGAGTCTGCAAACTTACTGCGGATCTCGGTACGTTTACTGAATAATGCAAAATCATCTTCTTCAGCAATATATGCTTTATTGATTGGCTTAGTAAAACTTGGCCATCCCGTGCCTGATTTGTATTTATCGGTTGATGAAAATAACGGCTCACCACTGACGATATCAACATAAATACCTTCGGCTTTATTATCCCAATATTTATTATTGAACGGGCGCTCGGTTCCTTCCTCTTGCGTTACGTAATATTGTTGGTCCGTCAGCATCTTTTTAATCTCAGAGTCTGATGGCTTATTGTATGGCTTTACGTTTTGCGCCATTGTTTTCTCATCAATGTATTGGCGTAATGTCTTTGGATTCTCATTTCTATCTTCACCAAACACCGCATCTAAGTACTGATCACGTCCTGAGTTGTAACGGTAATACTTATAACGTACTGGATTATTTTTGTAATAATCTTGATGATAATCTTCTGCTGGCCAAAATTTCTCAAACTCAATTAGCTCTGTTGCTAATGGTTTTGGGTAAATTCCCGCCGCATCAATCGCATTCATGAACTCTTGAGCAATCACTTGCTGATCTTCATTATGGAAGAAAATAGCGGGACGATATTGTGGACCTCTATCAACGAATGAGCCTT
The DNA here is from genome assembly GCF_000196495.1 of Aliivibrio salmonicida LFI1238. Classification (NCBI taxonomy): domain Bacteria; kingdom Pseudomonadati; phylum Pseudomonadota; class Gammaproteobacteria; order Vibrionales; family Vibrionaceae; genus Aliivibrio; species Aliivibrio salmonicida. Next base: position 126,224 of record NC_011313.1, on the reverse strand, counting down.
TGCTATCCGTTGGATCCATATGCCTAAATAGCTGATCAAGCACCTGCTCATAGCTAACGATCTTAGGATCAAACGTCACTTGAATTACTTCAATATGTCCAGACTTTCCTGATGACACTTGTTTGTAGGTAGGGTTTTCAAGTGAGCCTCCTGAATAACCGGATACCACATCCACCACCCCATCTAACTTTTCTAAATCAGATTCCGTACACCAAAAACAGCCTCCCGCCAATGTTGCAACTTCGTAGTTTCCTTTCTTCAGCGTAGACATATCTTCAGCGGTTGAAAAAAAACTGGTCATGACAGCAAAAAATGGAATAAACAGTAGTGCTATCGTTGTAATTTTTAATCGGTACTTCATAACAACCTCTTTATGGTTTCTTATTAATATAGTTATCAGAGTGATGTGAATCGAGAAAGTTGCAATTTATTGTTAAATATTAATTCTGTGTTATAGCTTTTCGTTATTAAGATATAGCTCATACATATGGTAATGCTGTCGGGCTTTTTATTGATTCAGTGCATCTTTTTTCACACTTCCTTTGGGTAGAGTGGTTTTATATTTCCTTTCAATATAGAAGAAAAATCATGACTCAAGTGAACCAAGAGCGTTTAATTAATCACTTTCTAGATATTGTTCAAATCGACAGTGAATCAAAAAATGAAAAAGCGATTGCAAAAGCACTTGCAGAACAACTAGGTGAACTAGGCTTTACCGTTACTAAATTACCCGTGCCTGAGCACGTATCAAACGGCTTTAATATTTACGCAAGATTAGAAGGCGAGTTAGAGGGCAGCATTGTATTTAGCTCTCACATGGATACGGTAACTCCAGGTAATGGTATTGAACCGATTATTGAAGATGGCGTTATCCGCTCTAAAGGCAACACCGTTCTTGGTGGTGATGATAAATCAGGTATCTCAGCGGTAATGGAAGCGGTACGTGTTATTAAAGAAAATAACCACGCACACAAAACGATTGAGTTAGCGTTTACTGTCTATGAAGAAGGCGGCTTACACGGCTCTAAAAACTACGATATGAGCTACATTCAATCTAACCACGCGATTGTGCTAGATTCAGGCGGCCCTATTGGCACTATTATTACTTCTGCTCCTGGTCAACAAAACCTTAAAGTAACCATCACAGGCCGTCCAGCACACGCAGGTTTAGCGCCAGAAGAAGGCATTAATGCCCTAACGGTTGCCGCTGATGCAATCATGAATATGACACTTGCACGTATTGACGAAGAAACAACAGCCAACATTGGTGTGGTTCGTGGTGGTCAAGCGACAAACATCGTTATGCCAGAACTGTACATTGAAGGCGAAGCGCGCTCTCTGGATGATGTGAAGCTGGCAAAACAAGTTGAGCACATGGAATCAACGTTCAAAGCAGCAGCAGATAAACACGGCGCTCAAATCGAGATGATCTCAACGCGTGCTTATAACGCTTACAAAATTTCAGACGACAATTCACACGTTGCAAGCATTAAAGAAGCGTTTGAGAGCATTAACATTAGCCCGTTCACTAAATCTACTGGTGGCGGCTCTGATGCGAACGTATTTAATGAAAAAGGCTTAACAACAGTAAACCTTTCTACGGGTATGTCTAAAGTTCATACTACGGAAGAGTTTATTAAAGTCTCTGATATGGTTGATATTACTCGTTTCTTAACGGCATATTTAACTCATTAATTACCGTCTAAAATCAATATATTAATGTAAATAGTCACTACAATATTAAGTGACTATTTTATGGATCTGTTGTGAAAATTCAATTTAACGTCAAGATCCCACAATCTTTCATATCATTTCGTAGCTAATGAGCAATTCTGAATTTAAATAGAAACACTTTACACAAGAAATTATACTTTAGTGTTTACGTTGGCATGGTTCAACACCAATGAGTTACGCAAATCTCAGTGACATATTTGTTACGGAGTCTGTATCGGCTTCATCTCATGGTAATTGTGCAGTAATTTCTTTTTCATAAATAGAATTACTACTTTTTCCCGATCTAATAATTGCTTCAAAGAAAGCATTTAAACTCTCGAATATTTCATTTTTATTTAATAAATAAAAAAAATGGCTCAGTATAAACTGAGCCAAAAAACCACTACGTATGAGAGATCGCCTGTCTAAAAAACAAATAGTAGTCTTAATCGGTTGTTCCTGGTTACATTATCTAATCTATTCTTATATGCCTTCTCTTTCTACCGTAAAATCCAACAGGTTGAATTCTAAATTTCAGCATGACCAATCAACGTATAACAAGGTTATACAATGAGAAAAGACCCAAAGGTAGTAAAATAAAAGCAGTAATAACTAGTCAACTGTAGAACTTATTTACCCACTCAGATTTTTTGCAACAACCCCACTTAAAAGCCATTGAAAGTGAGAAAGTAGATATCGGTACTCAGCAAGCCTCCAAACAAACTCGCATTACGTCTTATGATTTTCTAGACGCCATGCTCGCTATCCACATCTGTATTATATTAGGCGCAATTATGGACGTTAGTGGATTTAGCAGGGCCTATCTTTATTATTTTGGCTGTGCAGGATTTGGAGGGATATCTCTGGGCTCTACTCCAACCGCTATGGAAAATATGTCAACTGTGGCACAAAAATAAGGTAATTCACATCAAGCATTTATTATTGTGCCTTTATCATGTTTATAGCTGTTCACACTTTATTCATTCTCTCTATATTATGCTAATCTCATCTTATTATCGTTCAACAGGTCATTCACGTGATTTCATCGTTATTTTCTCGCTTTGCGTTCATTGGTTCTCTGACAATATTAGGCGCGTGCAGCCAATCCACCACTGATGCCAATTATCTCGCATCAGAGTCGCTACCTAACTATTCACAAACCAGTTTTCAACAATACATCGATGAAACCAAATTATGGTTAGCAGATCACCGTGTGTTTAAAAGTGATAATATTGAAAAAGAGTTAATGGTGAATTTACCTTTTGAAATAAAGCCAAATAAACCTAACGGAAAAGGCGTGCTTTTAGTTCATGGCTTAGGTGACTCTCCTTTTTCATTTATTGATGTTGCTCAGCACCTAGCAGATAAAGGCTATTTAGTCCGCTCAATATTACTTCCAGGGCATGGAAGTAAAGTGGCGGATCTCATGCTACCGAGTTTAGAAGACTGGCAAAATGTCGTTCATCACCATACCCAATTACTTAAAGCTCAAACAGATGAAGTGTGGCTTGGTGGTTATTCTACTGGTGCAAATCTAGTGACCTCAGAAGCACTGAAAGACGATGATATTGCAGGGTTACTTTTATTTTCTCCGGCATTTAAACCGGGATCATCGACCGTAAAATTTGCAAAAATCGCAAGCTATTTTTTGACATGGGCAGATCAAGATCCTGAAACTAACCCTATCCGTTATAACTCACTCCCTATGCACGGTGCGGCGGTTTATTATGATACGGCGAAAATTGTCCAACAGGATCTTAAGGATAAAAACTACACCAAACCTGTCTTTATGATAACCAGTGAAGGCGACAGAGTCATTGATACAAAATTTTCCACTACCGTATTTGAAACCCAATTCACTAATGCTAAAAATCACTTAGTGTGGCAAGGTGAGAATGTATTCCCTGCAACTAATGCCACTACATTTAGCATGAACCGTCCAGATCTGAAAATAATCGATGGATCTCATATGGGGCTATTATTTTCACCCAATAATCCTGAATATGGCAAAAAAGGAGTTGTACGAATTTGCAGTAATGGGCAGACAGAAGAGCAAGAACTGGCCTGTGAAGAAGGTGCTGATGTGTGGTTTTCATCTTACGGAATAAGAGAAGAAGGTAAGATTTTTGCGCGCTTAACTTATAACCCTTATTTTGAACAAAGCATGGAAATTTTAGACTCAGTCATGAACGTCTCCGCCTCCAATTAATCACAAGTTAACACAGTCACTAAGCACCATTATGTGTACGGTTCTTTATTTATCTAATAGCGCAATTGATGGATTGATCATGGTAAAGCATTCGTTTTCATTTCTCTGTTTTACTGTTTTAACAATGTCGATTTTTCTACCTTATGTTTAGTGTATGGCAGTAACCAGAAAGCACATGATTATTTACTTGATGAAGTCGAAAATAATTATCTCGCTGATAGAAAAGAATTTTGTGTATTTCAATTTAGCGCATGAACTCAACGTTGGGTTCATGACTTTACTTCATCAACATTTAACCATTAAACGCACATAAAAGAGTAATAACCATCGTATTCATTCTAGGTTCATATTGAATACTTTATGGTGTTTTTTTTACTCTGTCGCTAAGGTTTCTTATGACTCGCTATTCTCGACAACAGATTATATTCCACTGGCTTAGCCTTCTTCTTATTACCATTACTTACGTAGCAATAGAAATGAAAGGCTTAGTCCCTAAAAGTAGCCCATGGCATGATTATCTAAAATTGATTCATTTCAATGCCGGTTGCTTAGTATTTATAACGTAAGCGTGCGGGGAACTACACCTTGTCTTTTACATTCCAAGGTAAAAGTGAATCGATATCTGGCGATCCAACACATAAACGATCTAGACAATACCTAATATAATCGTAAGGGATTAATCCGTTTGCCTTTGCTGTTTCTACAATGCTGTAAAGCATTGCACTTGAATCTGCACCAGCCGTTGAACCCGAAAATAACCAGTTTTTCCGGCCGATAACAAACGGTTTAACCGCTCGCTCTGCTCGATTGTTATCAATAGATAACAATCCATCATCAATATAACGAACTAATTTATCCCATTGATTTAATGTATAGCTAATCGCCTCACCTAATTTTGTTTTAGGTGATACTCGACTAACTGCGCTATCAAGCCAATCACGGAGCTCTTTAAGTAAATCGCGGGCTTCTGTCTGCCTAGCAACATACTTGGCTTCAGGGGAAGCCTCTTTTAATAACGATTCGATCCGGTATAGCTTTTGGATTTTACTCAATACCCAATCTGCACTCCCTGTTTTCCCTTTTACTTGAACACGTTGAGCCTCAATAAATCGTCGACGTGCGTGTGCCCAACAGCCAACTAAAATCGCTTCAGTTTGTTCATAACCTTGGTAACCATCGGTATGTAAATACCCGTTATAACCTTTTAAAAAGTTAACTGGATGGTTGCCATGCCTGCTAGATTGATAATCATAAAGTACAATTCCAGGCAAAACACCAGAGCCTGGAGAATCATAGCCAGAGCAGTAGACCCACATATAACATTTTGCTTTTTCAACATCCAACACATTTACCGTTGTTTCATCACAATGCAGAGTGGGTTGTTCAAGCAAAATACGATGTAACTCGTTATTAAGAGGGGTAAATAGTACCGAGCATTTTATTAACCAATCCGCCATCGTTCGCCGTCCAATAATGATACCCCATTGCTGAAATAACGTTTCTTGACGATAAAGTGGAAGACTGTATTGAAATTTAGCCGTAATAATTTGAGCAAGTAAACTTGCGGTCGCAATCCCTTTAGGGATTGGTGACGCTGGCATTGGGGCTTGTTTAATGTCTACTGAAGTATTGTTTTTTTCACAATTTCGGCAAGCATATTTAGGACGAACATGTTGAATAACTTCCACTTTAGCTGGTACAAATTCCAACTTTTCACTGATGTCTTTACCCATCGCATGCATCTCTAGACCGCAACACTTACAAGTTTTATCTTTTATGTCGTGGATAATAACAGTACGCGGTAAGTCTTCAGGTAAGCGTTGGCGTTTTGGCTTTTGACGAGTGTAGGTAATCGTTTGTGTGTCATCATTTTCAATGATGATTTCTTCTTCTGTTTCATTGAATAAATCAAATTGAGTCGAGTCAGATTCACTGCTTTTACCAAAGCGCTGATGTTGAGCCAGCCGAAATTGCTCTAGAAGACGGTTATATTTATTTTCAAGCTGAAGCACAAGTGCTTTCAGCTCGTCAATGGTATCAGGAAGTGGTTTTATTTTATCAGTCATGTAGATGACTATATAACCTGAATTCTGGATAAAACATGCTTTAAGCGAGGATTAGTTCAAATTCACATTCTGATAGCTTAATTCGTGGCTTTTGTTTTTTTAAACAATAAGCCACAACGCCTGAAATTACATTTAGCATGAAACCAGTCACGCTACGATGACGGCTATGTTCAATTTGAGAGATATTCTTCAATTGGTCATTTATCGTTTCGATAATGTATCTCTTTGATAACATAGCCTTATCAAAAGCACTTATCTCTTTTGCTTTCATGTTTTTTCGCGAGGTAGTCACTAAATCGACATCAGAGTTCTTTAAGCTCTCACTCAACTTTTTACCTATGTACCCTTTATCAGCGTACAATTTCCCCGAGAGTTCTTTGCATAAATCAGGTACAGGAGTCCTATCATTTACATTGCCAGCTGTGATTTTCAGCGAAATAATTTCTCCAAGATGGTTAATCAATAAATGAAGTTTGAAGCCGAAAAACCATCCCATGGTACCTTTTCCTCTTTTCGCAACACCATCAAAGACTTTATGGCGAGGAATTCGAATGTTATGGCATACTTTAAGACTCGTGGAGTCAACAAAAGCAATGCCAGTCGGCTTACCTTTGATAGATTGAAAATAGGCACACATTGGGGCGATTAGGCTAGGCATTTTGCTCACAAATCGAGTGTAGCTAAGTAAATTTGGAAAGTATCCTTTCCAATATTGATGAACTAACCCGATATAGAAGTTCTTGAAATCTCTATGATTTGATTGATGAAAAGCGATGACAATAGTCATACATTCACTAGTAGACATTACTGACTGACGTTTTCTTTTTCTCTCACTAGCCTCAACAAGGTATTTTTCCCATTGAGATAAGAATTGATAACAAAAATCATCGACATCACAAAATATATCAACTAATTTATTCATCTTGCCCACCTTTTAAAATACGTTCAAATAATTCTTGGTCGAAAGATCTGATCGTTAGGTGGGCAATTAGTTCAGCCTTATCCAGAATTCAGGTTATATAACGATAATACAGGTAATCAATCGGTTGCCTCCTATTCTTGACTGAGAATCAACTATTTAAAGGGTTGTTTGATAATGTACCGGTTGATGTCCTAAGATATCAAAACCTTGTAATAGCAGTGTCAGTTGCTGCTCTGATAATGCTAACGTATCGTTATTTATATTTCGTGGCCATTTGAAGCGGTCTTCATCTAATCGCTTGTACCATAAAGCGAATCCTGTTTTATCCCAATACAATATTTTGAGTTTATCACGAGGCTTATTGCAAAATATAAATAGAGCATCACTAAACGGTGATAGTTGCATTTCTTGCTCAACAATCACGACAAGGCCATTAATGGCCTTGCGAAAATCGACAAAATCACGATGAAGATAAATGGTGGAAACATCAGTAAATACATTCATGATTGATACCCTTTTAATAAGAGTCCTATCCAGTGAGGTTCAGTATTAGCTGGCAATGTTAATCGCAATTTTCCGATAGAAAGTTGAATATCTGGTAATTGTGGAGTGGCGATGATAGTTGATGTTAACGCTTCTACTTTCAAGAAAGTAGAAGCGTTAATCTTTTGTTTCCATCGTGCTTTACGTGCACTAAATGTCTTTGGCAGAATATTATGGTTACGACAAAATTCAGCGGCACTAAGCTTGCTAGATTGCTGAGATTCAAATAGAGCGTGCCATTGCTCTGGTGTTCTCTTTTTATCTTTTTGCATAATTACGTTCTCGTTAAATGAAAGATCGTAAGATACGCATAATGAATTTTATTTGTTAGGTGTAGTTCCCCGCACGCTTACAGATAAACGATCAATCCACTGCGCTTTACTTCTTAGCTTATCAACAATTTTTGGGGCTGATAATAAACAACTAATTAATGTATACCATAAACCATCGATGATAATTGGAGTGATAACAATAATCGCTTTATCTATTGGTGTATTACCCGCAGCAACAAATTGACTGAATAACGCCAAAAAGAACAAGGCTATTTTAGGGTTCAATAATGAAATTAACAGACCTTCTTTCGCCGACTCAAGCAACGTAACTTGCTCACCTGATTCCAGTTTTGCAGCGATACCACCCGTTGAGCGTAAAGCGCCATACCCTAAATACGCAAGATAAGTCGCTCCTAAATAACTGATCGCTTTAAAGACTACTGGCGATTGCTGCAATACCACAGCCAAACCAATCACCGTGATAAAAGCATAAATACCAATACCAATACCAATAGAATGCGCCCATGCCGCTGCAATTCCGTTAATACGGCGACCAGATAACGTATGTTTTGCAACCGTAGCTAAACTAGGCCCTGGTGACATCGCACCGAGCATTGAAATCAATAATAATGAAAACCAAATAGTTAATGTCATTTCTTCCCTTAAATTATCTTTACAACATCGTCTCATTCACAATAAAATCTCACCTTCGGTTACAAAGACGAGTTTACAATGAAAAGATTCATACCACTTTTATTGCTAGGTGCGACAACATCGGCACAAGCAACAGACACTTTACACCAAATCTATATTCAGCCAAGTCTTGCTAACCTGAAAATTGATGGTTCCCATGTGGATGGTTTAATGACTCAAGTGGGTTATAACTACCATTTTGCGCCAATGGTGGCTCTGGATCTCAGTTATTACATGACGGAATCAATGGATAATGTCACAAGTAACAACGACAGTGCCGCTGTTGATGGCGCTTCAATTGCCGCGAAGATGTATTTCCCAATGTCTTACTATGGCTCTTTCTATGGAAAGATGGGACTAAACCGTACTAACGTTGAATATAAAAATACGGTAGGTAACCAAACCATGAAACAAGACTCAACAACCACTAAGCCTTACGTTGCTGTTGGTGGTGTAATGAAATTATACCCATCAGTCACGTTCAATGTTGAATGTTGAATATCAATATATTGACTTAGCGTCTGGCGATTACCTTTCGGTTATTGGTGCAGGTGTGAACTTCATGTTCTAGGACTGCTTTGATGTTAATCTCTGCATTAATATCAAAAAAAATGGGCGCTTCCAATTATCATTGGAAGCGCCCATTTTATTTTTAGTTATTCTTTTTATGCAGCGACTACTTCTTTCGCATCCGCTTTATTTTTCAAGAAAGCGTAAGTGAAACCAGTTACCGCAGTACCTGCAGCTATCGCTACCAAGTACATGAACACGGGTGTAATCGCATTTGGAATAAGAAGAACAAATAAACCACCGTGTGGCGCGAGTAACTGAGCACCAAACAACATAGACAGACCACCCGTTAATGCACCACCTGCCATACAGCTTGGGATAACACGCATTGGATCTTTCGCTGCAAATGGAATCGCACCTTCAGAAATAAAACATAAACCAAGCACGAATGACGCTTTGCCCGCTTCACGCTCGCCCGCTTCAAATTTATTTTTAGCAAGAAATGTCGCTAAGCCCATACCAAGTGCAGGAACCATACCTGCGGCCATAATTGCGGCCATTGGACCATAAGTTTGTGACGCTAACAGACCAACACCAAACGTATAAGCGGCTTTGTTTACTGGACCACCTAAATCGAAACACATCATACAACCAAGGATAACACCCAGTAATACCGCGTTAGTTGAACCCATGTTGTTTAAGAACTCAGTCAGTGCAGACATGATGCCTGCTACTGGGCCACCAACGATGTAAACCATGACCAAACCGGTGAACAAACTCGCCACAAACGGAATGATTAGAATGGGTTTTAATGCTTCCATTGATTGAGGAAGAGACACTTTATCTGCAATGAATTTTGCTGCATAACCCGCAATGAAACCGGCAGCAATACCACCAAGGAAACCAGCGCCTGTTGAGCTCGCCAACATACCACCGATTAAACCCGGCGCTAAACCAGGGCGGTCAGCAATCGAGAACGCGATGAAACCAGCAAGAACAGGGATCATCAAGGCGAAGGCTGCTCCACCACCAATGTCTATTAACGTTGCTGCAATCGTACCGGGTTCTTTAAACGCTTCAATACCAAACACAAACGAAAGCGCAATCAACAAACCACCTGCAATTACGACAGGAAGCATGTGTGATACCCCTGTCATTAGGTGTTTGTACATGCCTTTACTCTCTTCTGCTTGAGAAGATTGAGCCTTACCAGACGCTTGGAAAACCGTTGCCTCTGCAAATGCTTTATTCATTTCTTGTTCTGTTTTTTTCAGAGCAAGTCCCGTACTTGTTCTGTACAAACGCTTGCCGTTGAAACGCTCAAGAGGCACTTCAATATCCGCAGCGATGATAACAAGATCCGCATCCGCGATGTCTTGATCAGTCAGCTGATTTTTAGCACCTACGGAACCGCGTGTTTCTACCTTAATAAAATAGCCTTGGCGTTTACCTTCTTCTTCTAGTGCTTCTGCGGCCATGAAAGTATGGGCAACACCCGTTGGGCAAGCCGTAATAGCAACAATTTTTTTAACTGCATTTGAATCAACAACAACCTCGTTGATTGTCGTTACTTCTGAAGCCGTTAGCTCGGTTGCTGTATTTACTGCGTTTTCTAACCACGCTTGTGGGTTAGTCGTGCAATCAGAAATTGAACCTTGATGTACTTTTTTTCCTACAAAGCGTGTCGTATCAATATCGGTATTCGTTGCTATAATAATTGCATCGACGGTATCAATAATCTCTTGAGTTAATACATCAACAGGTAACACACTTGATTGACATTCAATCGAGGCTTTCCAGTTTAGTTTCGCTGCTGCTTGTTCTAATAAACCAGCGGCGATAATGCTGTTTGCTACACCACTTGGGCATGCTGTTACGATAGCTATATTTTTCATATTCTGTCCTTAATCTATGACTAAACGCGGTTACACGTTTGAAGAAATAGGGTTGTGTAGGGTTACTTGTTGTTGTAATTCTTTTACGTCTTCGACATTAGGTACACCAACGCCAACCTGCGATACAGCTAAAGCTGACAGAGCGGTAGCAAACGATAATATTTGAGCACGTTCCCACTGATTAACATGTCCCCAACACAAACCAGCAACCAACGTATCACCCGCACCAACGGTACTAACAACGTTCATTTTCGGTGGTTGAGAGTAGATCCATGACGCATCAGCTTCTTCATTTTTCCCCAGCCACATCACGCCTTTTGAGCCCAGTGACACGACAACATTCTCAATGCCTTTATCAGCAAGATCTTGAGCCGCTTGTTGACACGCTTCGGGTGTATTTAATTCACGCCCAACAAATTCAGACAATTCTTCATCGTTCGGTTTAATCAACCACGGATGAGCATCTAAACCCGCCGCTAATGCAGCACGACTGCTATCAAACATCACTTTCTTGCCCAGTTGATGCAATTTTTCAATCCATGTTGCACACAACTCCGGAGAAACACCTTGTGGTAAACTCCCTGCAAGCACAAAAAACTCATGCGTTTTTGCTAGCTCAAATAAACGTGATTCAAATTCAGCAATCGCTTGTTCTGATACGTTGACACCAGGGAAATTGATGTCACTCACTCGGCCATCTTGCTCGACAAGTTTCACGTTAATGCGCGTTGCACCATCAACACGAACAAATTGATCGTTTGCGTTCATTTCTTCAAATAATTGACAGAACAGCTCTTCATTATCACGCCCAAGAAAACCGGTAACAGTAACTTCAGCACCTAAATCAGACAGCACTTTTGCCACGTTAACGCCTTTCCCTGCTGCATGAAGTGAGCCTTTACTCACTAAACTTACAGAACCGATAGATAACGCATCTACGCTACCCGTTAAATCCAAAGCAGGGTTTAGTGTGATAGTAACCACTTTGTTTGTTTGAATAGACGTCATTAATTAACCCTCGCCCAAACCAGATTCGATGGCAGCACCAATACCCACTAGTGCTTCTTTTGCATCAACGCCATCCGCCGTAAATTGCAGTTCATGGCCGTGCTTCACACCTAACGCAATCACTTTCATTAAGCTTTTTGCATTTGCTGATTTACCATCCCCATTAAGATTTAATACTGTAATTTTTGATTCGTATTTCTTCGCTTCAGATACAAGCATCGCTCCTGGACGAGCATGCAAGCCGTGTGCATTCTTTATTGTAAATACTGCCGTGTTATCCGCGCTTACTTCTGCAACAATTTCTTCAGAAGAGGTTGCGAACATAGCTAATAACTGCTCAGAATTAGCAGATAATAATTGATCTTGTTTCTGTTCAAACACCATTTTACTAATAATCGATAAAAACGATTTGTGTGAGGCATTACAAGACGCAATAGCAATTAACCCTTTCACCGCTAATCCATTAAACTCACACCCATTAGCAGTCGTCACAATCGACATACCAGAGCGTTTAACGCCTTTGTCAGTACTCACTAACCACAAACCATTACCTAAGTGAGTCGGCTCTTTTGTTACTAACTCTGCAACAAATTGATTTTCAGCATTACCGCTGTTTCTTAATAAACCACCGGCAACCGCACTCATTTGAATCATGTCACTTGCCGGAAAAAGCAATTTAATTAATGACGCATCAAAATCGGCTTCAAACTGAACTTCACCATTAAGCAAAGCAATAATATCGGCTTCGCTTTTCGCTTGTTTCAGTTTTTCTTCAACACCATCTGCCGAAAGCACTTTTGTCAGTTGCTTTAAGATTCCTAAATGTTCATCTGATTTAGCAGCAATACCAATCGCGACATAAACCACATTGCCATCGCCCCAATTAACGCCTTGAGGAAAATGGTGAACAGCAACGCCTGTTTTGTTTACTAGTTCACGGGTATCTGTTGTGCCGTGTGGGATGGCAATACCATTACCCAAAAACGTTGAATTTTGTTGTTCACGGTTTAGCATGCCTTCTACATATTTTTCAGCAACTAATCCTTTCTCTGTTAATTGCTTTGCGATTGCCTTGATGGCTGTTGTTTTATCCGCTGCCGCTTGTTGCAACGTAATGTCATTCTTTGTCAGTGTCAGCATGGGTCTTCGCCTCTCGCTTAATGTATCAAATCAATATGGGTTGCTTTATATTTTGCTGAATCGTTTCAGCAAAACATTAAAAAAAAGTTCAGCAAATATTTCCTATTCAAAAATAAGTCATAAGAATAAAAATAGCGCAAATGTCACGCTTTTCAAATTTGCTGAATCCTTTCAGCTTTTATACTGAAACGATTCAGCATATAATTCAACCCATAAAATGATTGGATCTAAATTTATATGATCCGACCCACAGAATTAAGGATCTTCACCATGACATTAGATCAAATAGCCAAACTTGCTGGAGTTTCTAAAACCACTGCAAGCTATGTCATTAATGGTAAAGCGCAAAAATACCGCATCAGTGAGAAGACGCAGCTCAAAGTAATGGCTGTCGTTGATGAACATAATTATCGCCCAGATCATGCCGCTTCTGCTTTACGTGCCGGCAGAAGTCGCTCATTTGGATTAATTATTCCTGATCTTGAAAACACCAGTTACGCAAAATTAGCAAAGCTATTGGAGTTCAATTCTCGTAAAGCTGGCTATCAAATTTTAATTGGCTGTTCAGATGATGACCCTGAAACGGAAATGAACGTCGCACATGCATTAATCAGTCGTCGTATCGATGCTTTATTTGTAGCCAGTTGTTTAGTGGATGGGAGCGACTACTATTTAAAGATACAAGAACGAGGTACTCCGATCATCGCAATTGACCGTTCATTAGATGATGAGCACTTTTGTTGCGTGATCAGTGAAGATTTTGATGCGGCGTATGAATTAACTCAGTCAGTAATTAACGAGAACGTAAAATCAATTGGTTTAATTGGTGCTTTACCTGACCTAAATATTTCTCGCCAACGTCATTCTGGTTTTGATGCCAAAGTAACAGAAAAAGGACTCTCAAGTATCACCGGTTATGGTGAGCACTTTAATAGCGAATCGGGAAAAGCTATTTTTGAACAATGGATAAAAGAAGACACTGTGCCAGATGCAATCATCACGACGTCTTATATCCTACTTGAAAGTATTTTGGATGTACTGATTGAAAAGCCAGAGTTGATGGGAACAGTAAAACTTGGCACCTTTGGTGATAATCGCTTATTAGACTTCTTACCCATTAAGATTAACTCTCTACCACAACAATTCGAACTGATTGCTGATAGTGCCTTAGCGTTAGGGTTGAATGCTTCAGCAAAACGCTATCAAGCAGGGATTGAGTTAATCCCTAGGAAGATTGTTATTCGCTAGTAATGAACTGGCTGTTACGGCCAGTTTTAACTCTTTTGTCATGCCAAAAAATGAACCAAAACACCGAAAATCATGTCTTACAAAAATAGTACCTCATCTAAAATGAACGGATATAAAAGAAAGCACTTAACATAAAACACAACCAGTTTAACCACATAAACAAATCAAAAGTAACTTTTTTATTTCGCCTTCTATGCCTAATAAATGGATACACAATACAAAAATAAGAAAACAAGCCTCCGGCACCAATACTTACCATAGATATACGGTGCTTTTTTTTAAACAACTCAGGATCTTTCGCCAAATCGTTTACTAGTTGACTTATATTTTTTTTATCACCTAGACTATAAACTACAAGATGATAAAAATAGATTAAAATCCAAGTGAAAAATATTAATCCCATTATTGGTTTTAGCTCTAACATCTACTTATCCATTAAAATTTGACTTTATATTAAAATTATTAAATATCGACTTATTTATATAATCTTCAATATCATTTGGAATATCTTTATCAATACTACTTTCTATTTTTTCAAAAAATAGATCTAATTCGAAAAATTCATAGGCTTCTTCTAACATATCTTTACCAGCGCCAGCTCCAAAAATACCAAGACCTAGCGCACTACCACCAACGACAATCGGAGCTGAAGAAGCACCAATGAGTGTAAGAACTTCCCATAATGAATAATTAAATCATGAAATAACCCATTAATATGGAATCACAAATGTCCTAATGACCAAATAAATCAATCCAGTAAAGCTCAAATTTAAGCTTAAAATACATATCGCGTATGTATTACCAAGAAGTATTTTAACCTTTTTCCGCCATGTAATTATTTCAACATTTGATAATGAACATAGAAACATTAATATAGGGTGCATAAACCATATAGAAGGAAACATAGAGCCTATAAGCCAGTTATGTGCAACATTCCTCATTGAATTAATGGTTCTTTCTCTAAATACAAGAGGAGCACAATCTGCCACTTGATTAATTAATTTTTCTTTTATTTTCCTATTTTTAACACTTATATAAACAGTTAAAAATATAGATAAAAACATACATACTGTAAATGTAAAAATAGCACTAATTAAAGTAATAAAATCAATAGTATCAATCAAATAATCTATCGTATAAATCAAAACTCACCTCCTCAACAGCACTTCCAAACTCATTAGATATGTCTCCGCCATAAATCCCCCAAACAAACCCTGCACCACCAACTAATAATACAGAAAGCCCCCCTGTAGCTGGTGATAGAATAAGTCCTATACCATACATTCCATACCAGCATTGAGATCCATCGAACTAACATTTAAGGTAAGGAATTTGAATGTTGCTGAGTTAGCATTGGCCCGTCTAAAAAAGCCAATTTCACCATCGCTGTTTTTTTAAAAGGTATCGAAAATATAATTATCGGGGATTTTATAACTGTTTTAGCCCTATTTCATGAGTTTTAGATACACTTATCCTACAAACCTTATTATGCTGCCCTCAATTCTGACTGAACTATCGCATGGGTGACTAAATCATTGACCGAATTTCCGACTCGGAAATTCGTAAACACCAGACGACTTTCACATAAAATACATTCGTACGGATCTACTTTTACATATCCTTTTAACATTGCGGCATACCCTGGCATTTTCGGCTCAGCTTCTATTGTCATACCTAAAGCTGCATAAACTCTAGGCAGAGCTTCTCCACGACGACGCATTGATAAAAAACCGTAGTATCGGATCATCTTGAAATGTTTATCAGGATAGTGCTCTACTATCCGTCTTATCATCTCTTCTGGTGATAATGTTAGGCTGTCTGTTGTTCCTGTTCGATGGTCTAAATAATTAAACGTTATCATTCCGCCTTTGGCGTAATGACTTAAACGTGACGCTGAAATTGGGGGCCGTTTTAAATACCGACCAAGATAGTTCATCGTCGGTTTTACATTATTTGTCTTTTTAGCAAAATGAAGCTTCCAACGACGATTATATTGACTGCTTAAAAAGCGTGACCAATCCGTTTTATTACGGATATAGGGGCATTCTTCGCTTGATAAATCAAGCTCATAATAAGCCTTACCCAATAAACTGACGATAGCCGCTCTCCAACAAGGCTCTGTCGTTTTCATTTGGAAGTAAATGGGTTTCCATAAACCGGTACGTTCACAAATTCCCCCACGAGTGACCGATAAATGTAAGTGCGTATTCCAATTCAGTTTTCGACCGTAAGTATGAAGAGCACAAAAGATACCGACATCTATTCCTTTATCTTTTGCCCATCCCAGCAGAATGTTTGCAGCACATTTGAATAATTTATTTAACAGCCAACGGTTATGACGAAAGATAGGCCATAGCGTGTTTGGAAGGGTAAAGGTGATGTGTTGATATTCGCATTCAGGGAAGACATGTTGTTGCTTTTGTATCCATCGCTCTGTGGCTTTCATGCCACAGCTACTGCACGCTCGAGATTTACAGGTTTGGTGAATATATTTGATATGGGTACAGTCAGGGTTGCAACAATGATATTCGCGAGAGCCAAAAGCCGCTGTCCCACAGGACAGCATCTTTGTGACATTTTCAATCACGACCGATCTTAGGTTAGCTTTGTTATTATGAAGAAATTTAAGCCAGTTATTTTGACTATTAAATAATTGTTTCAGGGGTTTATATGCGTGCATGGCGATAGGATAAACGATTTATTGGCAACAATGGAAGAGGTTGAGTCCTTTTGATTTGCGCCGTAGGCGCCTATTGTTCATCATGCTAATACTCAAGAGTATATTTCGACTATTCCAGAAATATAGAGATTTTAAATATGTTTACAATTACACAAGACATGGTGATGGACACCCTAAATATGTTCGCTTTCTTAGCGGCAGAATTAACCGTACTGTTCCTATTAATTAGCTACCTTGTTGGCGTCTTACAGGAATACATTCCACCTGCAAAGATCCAACGTATTCTAAGTGGGAAAAATGGCCGAGGCTATATTGTTGCTGGCTTATTAGGAGCGATTACTCCATTCTGCTCATGCTCAACCATTCCTTTCTTGAAAGGTCTATTACGAGCGAAAGCCGGTTTTGGTACAATGATGGTCTTTTTGTTTGCAAGTCCGCTACTAAACCCAATTATTATTGGTCTGTTTGCGGTGACATTCGGACTTAAAGTCACCCTGTTCTACTTTGCGATTGCGATGGGCGTTTCAATCATTGCGGGCTACGCATTAGAAAAACTGGGCTTTGAAAAATACGTAAAAGAAACTGCATACATTACACCAGAGCCAAAAAGTTGCGGTTCAACCTGTGGCAGCGCGAAAAAAGCGCCGCAAAGCAAATGGGTCAAAATTTGGCACAGCACATGGACTGATTTTAAGAAAGTATTGCCTTACTTGATTGGTGGTATCGCACTTGGCTCTATGATCTACGGCTTTATGCCAACGGAATTCGTTGCTCGTATCGCAAGTGAAAATAACCCATTTGCAATCCCAGTCGCGGCAGTCATTGGTATTCCACTTTATATTCGTGCTGAAGCGGTAATTCCACTAAGTGCTGCACTTGCTGCAAAAGGCATGAGTTTAGGCGCAGTAATGGCATTAATCATTGGTAGTGCTGGCGCAAGTTTAACCGAAGTGATTTTACTTAAATCTATCTTCAAAAACCAAATGATTATCGCATTCTTAGTTGTCATTTTAGGTATGGCGGTAAGTGCTGGTTACTTATACCAATTCATATTCTAAACAAAAAATAGCGGCTAAGGTTCGCCCTAGCCGCTATTTTCATTTCTAATAAAACCGATTTACACAATATATCCCGTGCTAGAACAGTAAGCGTGCGGGGAACTACACCTAACAAATAAAATTCATTATGCGTATCTTACGATCTTTCATTTAACGAGAACGTAATTATGCAAAAAGATAAAAAGAGAACACCAGAGCAATGGCACGCTCTATTTGAATCTCAGCAATCTAGCAAGCTTAGTGCCGCTGAATTTTGTCGTAACCATAATATTCTGCCAAAGACATTTAGTGCACGTAAAGCACGATGGAAACAAAAGATTAACGCTTCTACTTTCTTGAAAGTAGAAGCGTTAACATCAACTATCATCGCCACTCCATAATTACCAGATATTCAACTTTCTATCGGAAAATTGCGATTAACATTGCCAGCTAATACTGAACCTCACTGGATAGGACTCTTATTAAAAGGGTATCAATCATGAATGTATTTACTGATGTTTCCACCATTTATCTTCATCGTGATTTTGTCGATTTTCGCAAGGCCATTAATGGCCTTGTCGTGATTGTTGAGCAAGAAATGCAACTATCACCGTTTAGTGATGCTCTATTTATATTTTGCAATAAGCCTCGTGATAAACTCAAAATATTGTATTGGGATAAAACAGGATTCGCTTTATGGTACAAGCGATTAGATGAAGACCGCTTCAAATGGCCACGAAATATAAATAACGATACGTTAGCATTATCAGAGCAGCAACTGACACTGCTATTACAAGGTTTTGATATCTTAGGACATCAACCGGTACATTATCAAACAACCCTTTAAATAGTTGATTCTCAGTCAAGAATAGGAGGCAACCGATTGATTACCTGTATTATCGTTATATAGTCATCTACATGACTGATAAAATAAAACCACTTCCTGATACCATTGACGAGCTGAAAGCACTTGTGCTTCAGCTTGAAAATAAATATAACCGTCTTCTAGAGCAATTTCGGCTGGCTCAACATCAGCGCTTTGGTAAAAGCAGTGAATCTGACTCGACTCAATTTGATTTATTCAATGAAACAGAAGAAGAAATCATCATTGAAAATGATGACACACAAACGATTACCTACACTCGTCAAAAGCCAAAACGCCAACGCTTACCTGAAGACTTACCGCGTACTGTTATTATCCACGACATAAAAGATAAAACTTGTAAGTGTTGCGGTCTAGAGATGCATGCGATGGGTAAAGACATCAGTGAAAAGTTGGAATTTGTACCAGCTAAAGTGGAAGTTATTCAACATGTTCGTCCTAAATATGCTTGCCGAAATTGTGAAAAAAACAATACTTCAGTAGACATTAAACAAGCCCCAATGCCAGCGTCACCAATCCCTAAAGGGATTGCGACCGCAAGTTTACTTGCTCAAATTATTACGGCTAAATTTCAATACAGTCTTCCACTTTATCGTCAAGAAACGTTATTTCAGCAATGGGGTATCATTATTGGACGGCGAACGATGGCGGATTGGTTAATAAAATGCTCGGTACTATTTACCCCTCTTAATAACGAGTTACATCGTATTTTGCTTGAACAACCCACTCTGCATTGTGATGAAACAACGGTAAATGTGTTGGATGTTGAAAAAGCAAAATGTTATATGTGGGTCTACTGCTCTGGCTATGATTCTCCAGGCTCTGGTGTTTTGCCTGGAATTGTACTTTATGATTATCAATCTAGCAGGCATGGCTACCATCCAGTTAACTTTTTAAAAGGTTATAACGGGTATTTACATACCGATGGTTACCAAGGTTATGAACAAACTGAAGCGATTTTAGTTGGCTGTTGGGCACACGCACGTCGACGATTTATTGAGGCTCAACGTGTTCAAGTAAAAGGGAAAACAGGGAGTGCAGATTGGGTATTGAGTAAAATCCAAAAGCTATACCGGATCGAATCGTTATTAAAAGAGGCTTCCCCTGAAGCCAAGTATGTTGCTAGGCAGACAGAAGCCCGCGATTTACTTAAAGAGCTCCGTGATTGGCTTGATAGCGCAGTTAGTCGAGTATCACCTAAAACAAAATTAGGTGAGGCGATTAGCTATACATTAAATCAATGGGATAAATTAGTTCGTTATATTGATGATGGATTGTTATCTATTGATAACAATCGAGCAGAGCGAGCGGTTAAACCGTTTGTTATCGGCCGGAAAAACTGGTTATTTTCGGGTTCAACGGCTGGTGCAGATTCAAGTGCAATGCTTTACAGCATTGTAGAAACAGCAAAGGCAAACGGATTAATCCCTTACGATTATATTAGGTATTGTCTAGATCGTTTATGTGTTGGATCGCCAGATATCGATTCACTTTTACCTTGGAATGTAAAAGACAAGGTGTAGTTCCCCGCACGCTTACCGAGAGTCTCTACGTTGCTAGGTTTCCAGTCATTGATTATGTTTAGAGCTTGAGAAACATCCATAAAAAAATCCAAGTGCATAAAATACACTTGGATTTTGACATCTAAAAAGGATCGGTCAACCGATCATATTTACCTTAAATGATCGGCATTAGATCATAAGATCGGCTTTTTTCATTTTATAACCTGTTGGTTTGGGGATGTTAGTGGCTAATTAAAGCTCGCCAACGGTTGCCCAAACGGCAGCTAATACGTCTTGACCAAAGGCAACGCTTCGCTCTGGAGACCAGCCATACAGCTCATCAGCGTGGCTAATATGATCTTTAAATGGCATTTCAACAGTATAAGAAAGACATTTGAATTGTTCGCCTACCCAGTTAGAGCCAACCGTTAAGTTTGCTGTACCCGGAGCGTCTTTATCGTAGCCAATGTCATCTTGGAATTCTGGCGTGATAACCAGTAATGCTTGCTTGAATGTGGTTTCTAGTTTCGCAATGCGTTCATTGTAAGAAGGAATGCCTTCACCACCGGCAACGAAGTTGTATGGAATCGCTTCATCGCCGTGAATGTCTAAGAACATATCAACGCCCGTCGCTAACATACGTTCGCGAACTAAGAATACTTCAGGTGATCTTTCCATTGACGGCGTTTGCCATTCACGGTTTAAGTTCACGCCAATGCCGTTAGTGCGTAGGTGTCCACGGATACTGCCATCTGGGTTCATGTTAGGAACGATGTGGAATACTGCAGTATCAAGTAGGGCACGGCCAACGGTGTCAGTTTCATCTAATAAACGAGATAATAGACCTTCAATGAACCATTCTGCCATTGTTTCACCAGGGTGTTGACGGCCGGTGATCCAAATGTTCTTTTTGCCTTCTTCTGGTTCACCAATCGTTAGAATACTGATGTCGTTGTTATCCAACGTAACGCCCAGAGTTTCTAATTGGCAGCTGTGGTGCGTTTGTGCACCGTGCAATAAATCTTGGTGACGATCGTACGAGTAAGGTGCAAAGTACGCGAAGTACATTGAACGGTACTCAGGCATCACGTTAAAGCTTAACGTATCACCATCAAATTCTGTTGGAATGCGGAACCACTCTTCACGATCGTAAGAAGCAACCACATCGTAATCTTGCCAACCTTCTGGATAAGCTGATTTTGCTAGACCTAGAATCTTAAATGAATGCTGTTGTTGAGGCTGGCTTTCTAAGCGAAAATGAAACCACTGAGCGATCTCAGTTTGATTATCGGCAGGAATAGTCAGTTGGATATCATCTGGCGTATTCGCCGCTACTACATGGATATTTCCACTTTCAAAATTGCTGAATATTTTCATATTTATACTACTTCACTTATTGAGGTATTTATCAGATTAGCACTAATTCAATGTCTTGTTTAATACTTTAGCCAAGCGAGTTACGGCTTCAACCAATTCTTTTGGTTTTGCATTGGTGAAGTTTAATCGTAATGCCGCAGGACTGTTTTCTGGATTAGGATAAAACACTGGGCTAGGTACAACCGCAACGCCATTGCCAATTAATGTTTTTGCTAACTCAAACGTGTCGCAATCTGGCAGAGATAGCCAAATAAACATGCCGCCATCTACGGGTTTAAGCTCGCAAGATGACGGAAGTTGTTTTTTGAGTTCAGCAAATAGTACGTCATAACGTTCTTTGTATAACGTTTGAATTCTTTCCATGTGCTGTTCAAATTTTTCATGTTTAAGTAAACCAACAAGCAACGCTTGCATAGGCACGCTTGAGTGTAAATCAGCGCCTTGTTTCACTTTAATCAATGGTTCTAAGTAGCTTATCTTGCCTGTAACCGCACCGATGCGTAAACCCGGTGAAGCAATTTTTGAGAATGAACGTAACACGATAGAATCTTGTGGGCAGAAAGTGGACACCATTGGAAGTACTTCACCAGTAAATCGGAGTTCACGGTAAGGGGCATCTTCAATAAATGCAACCTTGTATTGAATACAAAGCTCAGCCACTTTTTTACGTGTTTCTAATGACCAACAAACCCCAGTTGGATTATGGAAATCAGGTACGGCGTAAAACATTTTTGGCGAATCTTGAATAAAACATTGTTCTAGTTCTTCAAGATTTGGGCCAAAATCCGTTTGAGAAACGGTCGCAATATTCGCTTGAACTAAGCCAAACACTTGCATTGCACCAAGGTAACTAGGTGCTTCCATTACAACAGTATCATTTGGATTTACATAAGCACGAGCGATAAGGTCTAAGCCTTGTTGGGAACCCGTACAAATCATAGGCATGTGTGTGTCTGGTAATTGGTAGGTTTCTGTTAGAAGCGCCAACAGAGGTCCATAACCTGCCGTTGCCCCGTATTGAAAGACTTCTGGCATATCAGACAGACTTTCTAATGTTGGTTTCATCAAATCAATTGGGAACGTCTCTTGATCAGGTAATCCACCTGCAAGTGAGATGACATTCTTGTCAGTGGCTGCGGCTAAGATCTCTCGGATGTAAGAAGATTGGATCTGTTGCAGTGAATAAGCGATTTCCATATGTGTTCCCATAATATTCAATTTATTTTTCTCTCTTGATAGTACAAGGCGTTGCTTAACTATGTTTGTCCGTTTATGCTTATAAATATGTCCATTTATGCTATTTTTAATTAATGAGCCGACAACACATATCCAGAATTAATGATGTCTTGTTTTATATTCATCAAGATATCAGCCAAGAACTTGCCGTAAAAGAGCTTGCGGATGTGGCTGCGTATTCAGAACAGCATTTTCATCGCATCTTTAAACAAGTGGTTGGGGAGTCTATTCATCAGTATATTCGTCGAACACGCATGGAATATGCAGCAAATCAGCTAATGTTTGATACCACTTCTACCGTACTTGATATTGCCAATACGTGTGGTTTCAGTTCACTGTCTTCATTCAGTCGTGCATTTAAAGTCACGTTTGATATGTCTCCGGGAGAATGGCGAAAACACGATTTACAGATATCAGATAAGCCGTATTTAAAAGACCCAGAAATTGCAGCAGGGTACTTGGCGGTTGCTGATCGAGATTTACCACCGCCTAAAATTATTGAAGTCCCCGAGTTATTAGCCGCCTATGTTCGACATGACGGTTATAACCGCTCAATCAGAAACGCGTGGTTAATACTTAAAGCGTGGGCGAATTCAGAGAACCGAGACTTCTCGACACAATTTGGTTTGCATCATTCAAACCCTGCGTGGGTCGATTTAAATAAGTGTCGTTATGTTGCTTGTATTGCGATAGATAAACCGCTGAAATACCGAGGTGTTGTAAACCAAATGGTGATCCCCGGTGGTTTGCATGCGGTGTTTCGTTTGCATGGCGTATATGGGCAATTATTGCCACAGATCAGCACGGTATTAGAGAAGTGGTTGCCAGCGTCAGGCTTTAAACTGAGATCGACACCGGCGTTTGTTCGTTATCATCAAAATCATTTTCTTAATGAAAACGAACAATTTGAATTGGATTTTCATCTGCCTATTAGCTTTTATTGATGGCATCTTTCGGTGTTGATTTTCGGGTTTTAATACTTGAAACCATAATCGAGAGGATCACAAGAATAAGCGCGTATTTTTGGCCGTTTGAGATTGGTTCATGATAAATCCATACTGCTAAAGCAAGATGAAACGTCGGCTCAATATACTGTAATAGGCTGATCTTACTTAATGGTGTTTTTAGTAACGACACACTGAGCAATAAAATGGGAATGAGTTGCAAGGGTGCTGTTCCCATTAATGTTCCCCAATCCATCAAAGTAATATCAGATGAATGAGTAGCGATGTACCACAACGCCAGTGGAGCAAAGACGATATGCTCAAAGAAAATCCCACCAAAGGTGTTCAGTTTGATCAATTTCTTGGTGGCAATGTAACTAGCAAAAAAGAGTGAAATTCCCAAACTCAATAGCGGTAATTGTTTATCTAAAAGAACATAAGCCACAATCGCGAGCACCATTAAAACTAACGCCATTTTTTGAGGTAATTTAATCGTCTCTTTGAAGAACATAAATCCCATAAAAAAGACCAATACTGGCGTAATATAAAACGCCAATGAGGCTGCCATAATGTTATTAATGGTAGTGGCATACACAAAACCTACCCACGATAAATTCATGAATACACCGGCGACTGTAGCCAGCGTGATGTTCTTTTTTGTGCATTGGCTGCGATCAAGCAATGTTGGTTTTATAAATAAGATAATCATCAAAATAGCGGCAGACCAAAAGATTCGATTTGCCAATATTAACGCGGGATCAATGTTGCCTATTTGATGAAAATAGATAGGGACTAAACCCCAAATAACAAAAGCTAACGAACCAAAAAATGTATACATAGCCAACCTTTGTATTAATAAATGAACACAAGCTCAACATTGAGAGATGCGATTCTATTCTGTTATGCAGAACTTTGCTATTAGGTAATGCATCCCATATGATGAAATGGTTAAAGGAATAAAAAAATAAGGGAATAAGGATATGTCGACAAACAAAGCAATACTTTACTACGTGTATGATCCAATGTGTTCGTGGTGTTGGGGTTACAAACCAATATGGGAAAAAATTAAGCAAACGATCTCAAAGGATGTTGATATCGTTTATGTGCTAGGTGGATTAGCGCCTGATTCAGATGAACCTATGCCACAAGAGATGCAAACGCAAATTGCGTCGTATTGGCAAAAAATAGAGAACTATTTAGGCACTACGTTTAATCATGAGTTTTGGGCGCAGAATACGCCTCGTCGTTCAACGTACCCTTCTTGTCGAGCCATTCTTGCCGCTCGTTCTCAAGGTGCTGAGCAGGCAATGCTTGAGTCAATTCAACACGCTTATTACTTAAATGCCAAAAATCCAAGTGATAATGAAGTGCTTATTGAGTGCGCTAGAAACATTGGTTTAAACGTTGCACAGTTTGAATCGGCGTTATTTTCTCCTGAAGTTCATCAAATGTTATTAGATGAGATCGCTTTTTCTCGCTCGATTGGTCGACGTGGTTTTCCGTCTTTGTTTTTAAAACAAGGAGAGGAGCTAACGGATCTTCCTATTGATTATGAAAAGTCAGAAGGAACCGTAGCATTATTAAAAAGTTGTCTATCTTAAAATAAGTAGCTTATTTGATCTCTTAAATGGATAAGTATTCATCATATAGATTTCACTTAAGATATTTTTTGAGGGAGGAGGTAAGCTAAGTAATTGTATTAATAGATTATCTATTTAAAAAGAAAGGCGACAGTATTATACTGCCGTCTTTCTTTTATTCGCTATAGTTCGCTTTATGATATTAAGGTCTACGGGTTACATTTCAAATAAGAAGTAGTAACCATAACCAACCACAAAGGCAGGGACTGCTGAGTAGAAGGTCGCGACCATTGCCGCTTTTGGTGCTAATGCAATGGCTGGGAAAAGTGCATCACCATCATTTGAAATTGCATTTGAAAGCTGTGCAGACATCGGCATTGCACCAGATAGGTAGAGACTCGTGACTAATATTTGAGGACCACAGCCCGGTAATAAACCAATCGCTAAACCAATTAAAGGCATCCACATACCGTAACCTAAGAATACGGTGTGTAAATCGACACCTGAGAAATAGGTAGTCAGTTCAAAAATCAAGAAAGCCACAATCACCCAAGCTGAAACAAAATTAGTGTCTTGCGCTGCTTTTTGAATCGGGTGAGAAGTCACACATTTATTGTCTTCAGAAACTGTTGATTGATAATCGCTGATCTCTTTGGTTAATGACCATAACAACATACTACCAATGGCTAACGCGGCTCCAATCCACTCAATCGTGTGCTCAGGAACATGAAGCAATTGGTTAATATCAACTTGGAAAGAGCCTAACACCGCAACGACAGTTGCAGGAACTAATACCCACTTCCAAAATGCACCTTGCAGATTAATCGCTTTAATTTGTAAGCAAGGAATATCACGTTTAGGTTCTACAATTTCTTTCGCTTCTGGGCGTAAAAAGTCGTCTTTATGCAAGGCGTTTACAATCATGCCAGATACGGCACCCACAACCACACCTAACGCCATCACACCAAATCCGACTTTAGGTTGTGCGGCAATCAATAAGAAAGCTGCATCACCCATGGTAGCCGTTAGAACAGCAACGACTGACCCAAAGCCTACTTTGCCACTAATGTATTGAGTGGTAACAACGATGGCGCCGCCACAGCCCGGTAATGCACCAAGTAAAGAAGAGAAAACAACTTGGTTGGTACGAGATTTATTATATAAGGCCGTAATGCGGTTGGTTTTACCCATGATGTTAGATAGGTAATGATAAATGACCAACGTGAAGGCCACATAGGTAGAAACTGCCCAAAATGCATCAGAAAGAGTAGTGACAGTGATGGTGCGTGTTGTTTCCGCCGCAACTAACGCGAGCAATGTAATAGGCAATAATAGACGCTTGTGTTGCAGTGAAAACTGCGAAAACGAGAACGATTGTGAGAATGAATTAGTAGTCATCATAATTATAAAGCCATCAGTAAATGCGAATGATTATTAGTATATGCAAATGAGAATTATTATCAACTATCATTTTGATAGGAAATACCTATGAATATATTAATTTTATTACTGTTCTTTAAGTAGAAGAAAAAGCTGCATAGTTATTTAATTGCAGAGAATAGTTAATTAAAAGCGAGCAAATGTTAAATAAAAGTTGTGATTGTGCGCTTGTTTGATGAGATTAAATGCTACTGAATGAATTAGATTTGCTAGTATCTTGATCAACAAAACTCAATAGAGTGAATTAGGCGATTACTTTTATTATAGGTAAGCCAAGAAAAAACGCAGAACAATTATGAGGGAATATATGAAAGCAGTTGAAGCGAATTTTGATGGCCTTGTTGGGCCAACGCATAACTACAGTGGTTTATCGGTTGGAAATATTGCCTCTAAAAATAATAAAGCTGGTGCTTCAAATCCAAAACAAGCGGTGAAGCAAGGCTTAGAAAAGATGAAAGCGTTGCATGACATGGGGTTTGTTCAAGGGGTATTAGCACCTCAAGAACGCCCTGATATTGCTACGCTACGTCGTTTGGGTTTTTCTGGGTCAGACGCTAATGTATTGCAACAATCACATCAATATTCTCCTCAGTTACTCGCGGCTTGTAGCTCAGCATCAAGTATGTGGACAGCAAACGCAGCGACAGTATCCCCAAGCTCTGATACGGCGGATGGCAAAGTTCATTTTACGCCCGCAAACCTCATTAATAAATTTCATCGCTCAATTGAAGATGAAGTGACTGGTAATATTCTAAAAGCCACATTCGCAGATGAAAAACACTTCTCACATCACGAAGCCTTGCCACACAGTGATTACTTTGGTGATGAAGGCGCAGCGAACCATACGCGTTTTTGTAATGAGTACGGCGAGCAAGGTGTCGAGTTTTTTGTGTTTGGTAAGAGTGCATTTAATGACCGTTACCCTGCACCTAAAAAATACCCTGCGCGACAAACACTAGAAGCCAGTGAAGCGATAGCAAGAACGCACGGTTTGCGTGATAAATTTACGGTCTTTGCACAACAAAACCCTGACGTTATCGACCAAGGGGTTTTCCATAATGATGTTATTGCTGTCGGTAATAAGAATACGTTATTTTGTCATCAACAAGCATTTTTGAATCAAGAGCAAGTGAAGTCTGATTTAAGTGCTTCTTATGGTTCTGGCTTTAATGTTATTGAGGTTCCGACTGATAAAGTCTCTCTTCAAGATGCCGTAGAAACGTATTTGTTCAATAGCCAATTAGTAACAAAGTCGGATGGTAAAACCTTGATCATTCTTCCACAACATTGTCGTGAGAACCCAAGAGTGTGGGCTTATTTAAACGAGCTTGTGGAGCAAAAACGTGGCATTGATGAGTTACATACCTTTGATTTAAAACAGAGTATGCAAAATGGGGGTGGCCCAGCGTGTCTTCGTTTACGTGTCGTATTGAATGAAGCAGAGCAGCAGGCTGTAAACCAACAGACATTAATGAATGATATGTTATTTTCAACGTTGAATGCGTGGGCAGATAAACACTATCGTGATCGCATTGAAGACAAAGATCTTGCGGATCCTCAATTGCTATTAGAATCTCGTGCCGCACTCGATGAGTTAACTCAGATCATGAAGTTAGGTTCGGTATATCCGTTCCAGAGATAACGTTAGCTAAGTCTTTAAAATACGCCAGTGGCTTCGATTTTTTATGAAATCGAAGCCACTTTTATTGATAGTAATAGAAATTACAGCGATATCTATGTCACTAATGGCGATGGAAACTTGCCTCAATGTTATCTTTTTCATCATGTTGATAAAGAGCAAGTAGCCATGATTTTTGTTCGTTAGTGGTTTTTTTACTGACAATAAAAGCAGAATGTAATTTGGTATTACTGATGATTGCGTATCGGTATTCATGGCTTAACTCTGACGTTAATTTACTCTCTTTATTTATGTTATCGAGCAGAGAGGAGAGTTGAATAATAAGTGCCATTGTATTTTGTTCACTGGCAATTCTATATAAGTAGCCATGATTGGCTTTTTCACAGATCCAATACTCAATATTATCCATTTCTATCTTATGAGGCGTGATAAATAACGCTTCACTGTTGTAGTGCCATTGCTTAATGTTTACTGGAGTATGTTTAAATTCGGGCTGACCTGATGTTGGGTCTACGACGTCGTTAATCAACAAACAAGGTTTACTGTTTTTTGCGGTCGCGCTGTTCCAGTGAATGGGAATAAACAGTGAGTTTTCGCTTATCTCTTCGGTAATGTAGACTCGAGCTTGGATTGCGCTGTTTACATTGTAAATCTTAGCTATATGGTTGTAAGCGTGCGGGGAACTACACCTAACAAATAAAATTCATTATGCGTATCTTACGATCTTTCATTTAACGAGAACGTAATTATGCAAAAAGATAAAAAGAGAACACCAGAGCAATGGCACGCTCTATTTGAATCTCAGCAATCTAGCAAGCTTAGTGCCGCTGAATTTTGTCGTAACCATAATATTCTGCCAAAGACATTTAGTGCACGTAAAGCACGATGGAAACAAAAGATTAACATTGCCAGCTAATACTGAACCTCACTGGATAGGACTCTTATTAAAAGGGTATCAATCATGAATGTATTTACTGATGTTTCCACCATTTATCTTCATCGTGATTTTGTCGATTTTCGCAAGGCCATTAATGGCCTTGTCGTGATTGTTGAGCAAGAAATGCAACTATCACCGTTTAGTGATGCTCTATTTATATTTTGCAATAAGCCTCGTGATAAACTCAAAATATTGTATTGGGATAAAACAGGATTCGCTTTATGGTACAAGCGATTAGATGAAGACCGCTTCAAATGGCCACGAAATATAAATAACGATACGTTAGCATTATCAGAGCAGCAACTGACACTGCTATTACAAGGTTTTGATATCTTAGGACATCAACTGGTACATTATCAAACAACCCTTTAAATAGTTGATTCTCAGTCAAGAATAGGAGGCAACCGATTGATTACCTGTATTATCGTTATATAGTCATCTACATGACTGATAAAATAAAACCACTTCCTGATACCATTGACGAGCTGAAAGCACTTGTGCTTCAGCTTGAAAATAAATATAACCGTCTTCTAGAGCAATTTCGACTGGCTCAACATCAGCGCTTTGGTAAAAGCAGTGAATCTGACTCGACTCAATTTGATTTATTCAATGAAACAGAAGAAGAAATCATCATTGAAAATGATGACACACAAACGATTACCTACACTCGTCAAAAGCCAAAACGCCAACGCTTACCTGAAGACTTACCGCGTACTGTTATTATCCACGACATAAAAGATAAAACTTGTAAGTGTTGCGGTCTAGAGATGCATGCGATGGGTAAAGACATCAGTGAAAAGTTGGAATTTGTACCAGCTAAAGTGGAAGTTATTCAACATGTTCGTCCTAAATATGCTTGCCGAAATTGTGAAAAAAACAATACTTCAGTAGACATTAAACAAGCCCCAATGCCAGCGTCACCAATCCCTAAAGGGATTGCGACCGCAAGTTTACTTGCTCAAATTATTACGGCTAAATTTCAATACAGTCTTCCACTTTATCGTCAAGAAACGTTATTTCAGCAATGGGGTATCATTATTGGACGGCGAACGATGGCGGATTGGTTAATAAAATGCTCGGTACTATTTACCCCTCTTAATAACGAGTTACATCGTATTTTGCTTGAACAACCCACTCTGCATTGTGATGAAACAACGGTAAATGTGTTGGATGTTGAAAAAGCAAAATGTTATATGTGGGTCTACTGCTCTGGCTATGATTCTCCAGGCTCTGGTGTTTTGCCTGGAATTGTACTTTATGATTATCAATCTAGCAGGCATGGCAACCATCCAGTTAACTTTTTAAAAGGTTATAACGGGTATTTACATACCGATGGTTACCAAGGTTATGAACAAACTGAAGCGATTTTAGTTGGCTGTTGGGCACACGCACGTCGACGATTTATTGAGGCTCAACGTGTTCAAGTAAAAGGGAAAACAGGGAGTGCAGATTGGGTATTGAGTAAAATCCAAAAGCTATACCGGATCGAATCGTTATTAAAAGAGGCTTCCCCTGAAGCCAAGTATGTTGCTAGGCAGACAGAAGCCCGCGATTTACTTAAAGAGCTCCGTGATTGGCTTGATAGCGCAGTTAGTCGAGTATCACCTAAAACAAAATTAGGTGAGGCGATTAGCTATACATTAAATCAATGGGATAAATTAGTTCGTTATATTGATGATGGATTGTTATCTATTGATAACAATCGAGCAGAGCGAGCGGTTAAACCGTTTGTTATCGGCCGGAAAAACTGGTTATTTTCGGGTTCAACGGCTGGTGCAGATTCAAGTGCAATGCTTTACAGCATTGTAGAAACAGCAAAGGCAAACGGATTAATCCCTTACGATTATATTAGGTATTGTCTAGATCGTTTATGTGTTGGATCGCCAGATATCGATTCACTTTTACCTTGGAATGTAAAAGACAAGGTGTAGTTCCCCGCACGCTTACGTTGTAGGCAATGATGGCCAAGACAGTATCATTGATATGACACAAACCGCGTATCAAGAGATTGAAGGGGTGGTTGTTAATACCTCGAATACCGAGTTAAAAATAGCGCTAGATAAAATATTGGTTAATGACAGCGCAGGAGAGGCTAATGGTCAGTTTGTATGTTCAGGTGTTGAAACCTTAAATATTGATGGATCTCACTGGCAGCTTACGGGTATACCGCGATGATGGACAGTGGCTTAAAAGACACTTACGAAGCAAGTAATATTGATACCAGTAACTTAAATGGCTATACGTTTGCGAACAGTACCGGAGATGAAGTTACGATATGGAGTGATTGTGATGAAGACCAAATCACCATTGCTGATCCTAACGAAATAGCTTAACGGTTATCTTTAATGATTAGACGATAAATTGTTAACACAAAAAATGCCGAATAGAAATATTCGGCATTTTTATTGATGTTTTTATCTTGCTCGGTTAATCATTAATATTTATTTAGTCATACTATAAAGTAAGCATTAATCACCTAAGCACAGTTTACGGTTTTGCGCTGTAATCGAGGTGTCATTGGCAATGACAAAATGATAATAATTCGAATCCATTTGGTTTTTCTGTAAATACGTTCTGATGTGGCTTAAGGTGCTTTTTGCTTCGTTATAACGGTATAGATAGTCTTTATCACATTGGTTTTCAACACTTAAATCAACTTGGTAAGCATCGAATTTTTTCATTAATTCTTCTACTCGCTCTTCGTCAATCGCCTTTTGATCTGCGGCGGTGACTGTTTTTTCTGGTGGTGGGGTATTTTTTAATTTCTCTAGCTCTACACGCTGTTGTTCAAGCTCATTCTCTTGAGATTGTAAGGCTACTCGCTCTTTGTCTAATTGAGTATTTAGTTTTTTCTTTTCGTTAGCTAAACGTGATTTCAGGTTTTTATTGTAGCTTGATTTATAGCGAGCTAATTTACGTCGCTCGGTCGCCAGTTGTTCTTTAAGCTGATTAATGGTTAAGTTTTTCTCAACTAAGGTTTCACTTGTGATACTTAAATCACGGCGAAGGGTGTCATTCTTTGATTGCAGTTCAATAATGACGTTGTCGTAATCTGTTAATGAGCTTGATAGTAATTGTTCAGCAATGAGGTCATCCGTTAGGCGTTGAATTGTTTCGTTCTTATTATTAATCGATGAGCTTAAAGAAAGTAGGGTCATACCACTAATAAAAAGACAGGCAATAAGGAACATAAGGAAAATTTGCAGTTTCTTGGTGTGTTTGATCATATAAATGTTCTCTACAATGTTTTATTTAGTGTCTATTAAGTTAGGGCGTGCAGTACTTTGTTATCACAATTTGGGCAAAAATAAGAATGTTTATGGATAAGTGCTTGGCAATGTGGACAGGCCAATTTAAGGCGATTCTTACTTAATAAAATAAGGCATAAACCGACAGGGCCAAGAACATAACCAAGTAAAATACCGGCAATGAGGTTGCCTTTTCGATACCCAATAAATGCCGTTAAGGCGAAGAAAAAGAAATAAAAACTGAGCCAAAAAATCATGATATATCCTTATTGTTCACGAAATGCTTTGTAGTAAGAGTTAAATAACGGTGCGGTAAAGTAATCCCAGAGCGTCCGATTTTCTAATAAGATTAAAACATCAGTTGGCATCCCAGGATAAAGTTCGACGTTAGTGAGTTTGGTTATCTCTTCTTGAAGCAATTGAACTTTCACCAAATATCCGCTTTCTTTCTCCCCTTTTTTATTTAGTCTATCCGCCGCGACATAAATGACGGTTCCCGTAATTGGGGGTGTTTTACGGACGTTATACGCATTTAGCCTTACTTTTGCGGTTTGTCCTGTTCTTACTACATCAATGTCTTCGGGCTTAATAATGGCTTGAACGATAAGTTGTTCATTGTTTGGTACGATTTCCATAATAATATCGCCAGGATTAACAACTCCCCCAATACTGTGAATGTTTAAACCAACAATAGTGCCAGTATGCTCACTTCTTACTTTGATGCGTGATCGAACATCTAGAGCCGTTATTAAGGCCTGATTAGTGTCTAACCATTCTTTTTCTAACTGATTTGATTGAGAGGAAAGGGACTGTTTTAATTCAATGTCTTTGGCTTCAAAATCTTGTTTGAGTGAGGTTAACTGACGAGTCGAGACATTAATCTTAGTTTGTAGCTCTTCTCGTTGAGATTCAATACTGGCTTGATGGCGTTGTATTTCAAACATTTTAGTTTGGGAAACGTATCCTTTTTTTACTAGCCCTTTCATCATGTTAATTTCTTTACTTACCAATTGAAGCTGACGTTTTATGGATTTTAATTGGGATTTAGAACCACGAATTTGTTCAGTTAGTTGTTCTTTATTTTGAGTGTATTGGTTAGTTCGAAGCTCATTACGTAATAAAAACTGCTGAAATTGAAGTGTCTGATTATTTAAAATGTTCATGACATCAGCACTGTTTGCTTCGTCATGATATTCCTCTGTCCATGATACGATGTTGTTATCGCTTAACTCGGCTTGAAGTCGCTCAATGGTTGCTTTTAAAGAAATAGATCGTAGCATTAGGCGATAGTAATCAGAATCAGCTTTAGTGTTCGCTAGCTCAATTAATAAGTCGCCTTTCTCTACATGTTGGCCTTCAGTGACATGAATTGCTTTTACCCAGCCACCTTGTAGATGTTGAATTTTTTTACGCTGAGACTCGACGATCAATGAACCGTTTGCGATAGATGCAGAGCTTAGTTGCGCTGTTGTTGCCCACCAAACAAACCCACCTATGGTTAATAAAATAAAGGCAGAGCAGAGAGTAATAATACGAGTGGTACTAAATTGAGTCATAAGTTCATCCTTGCTTACGCTGTTTTAGGAACAGTAACAGAGTTAGGGTTATCAATGGCAGACATCTCTTCTAAAAATAGTTTTGATGGCCCCGCCTTCTGAACTTGTCCTTCTTTTAACGAGATCACCCAATCCATTTGGCGTAAAAAACCAGGGCGGTGGCTTATCATAATTACGGTGATTTTGTTTTCTTTACAGTATTGCAGAACAATAGCCAACGCAATTTCACCTTCGGGATCAAGGTTTGAGTTTGGTTCGTCCAACACAAGAATTGAGGGATTGGAAAAAATAGCTCGAGCTAAGGCGATACGTTGTTTTTGTCCACCAGAGAGTTGAGAACTGCCCCCTTCTTCTAAGTAGGTATCGTAGCCCTGAGGAAGAGAAATAATCAGTTTATGAATACAGGTTAAACGAGCGGCTGCGATGATGTCTTCATCTGTAGCTTCGGTAAATCGACAAATATTTTCAGCAATGGTGCCGGATAATAAACCGACTTGTTGCGGTAAATATCCGATGTGTTGACCAAATTGTTTTTCTGGCCAAAGATGAATCGCGGCACCGTCTATTTTTATTGAACCGACACTCGGCGCATGAATCCCCATTAATAACGACGCTAATGTTGATTTACCTGAACCGGAATTGCCTAAAATAGCGAGTGCATTACCATGACCTAATTTGAAATTGATGTTTTGCAAAACGGGTTCTTTTTTATGTGGCAGTTTTAATCCCACGTTTTGAAAGAGAATGTCACCTTTAGGGTTGGGTAGTGTGGTTTTTGCTGCGTACTCTTCAATAAAAGAGAAGTTTTTAAGGCGCTGATACGCTTTAAATGCACTGAACCATGACTTCCAGCCATTAACGGCTTGTTCGAAAGGAGAAAGTACTCGCCCCATAATGATGGAACTTGCGATTATAGCCCCCGTTCCAATCTCTTGTTGTAATGCCAGTATTACCCCAATCGTTAATATAAGCACTTGTAAAATAGTTCTAAAATAGCGGCTGATGGCGAGTAACTGCCCGATACGAGAATTTACTACCCACTGTAAACCAAGCATCTTATGGTTTTGTTTATTCCAATATTTACCAATGCTTTCTGCCATCCCCATGGCTTTTAGTGTTGATGCATTGCGGAGATAGTCGTTTAATTCTAAGGTGGTTTTTGCCGCGACCTTGTTACTTTCAATGGTTGATTCTTTGGCAGAATGCATCATGACAATGGCTAAAATAATGAAAATAACGCAGCCAGATAAGGTGATTAAACCAATCGCAGGATGGAGCATAAATAGAATACCAAGGAAAAGAGGGATCCACGGCATATCAAAAATAGCAGAGCTAGAAGGGGATAATAAGAAACGTCTTATCTCAGACAGATCTTGTAAACCTTGTTTATTAATATTTTTGGATATGGCTGATTGTCGAATACTTTCAGATAACATGATGGAGCTAATAGAAACATCGAGTTTCAAGCCTGAACGCTGTAACAAAGCAATACGGAAATATTCGATAACGGCTTGTGCTGTTAAAAGAAAAACAGCAATAAATAATAAAGCGTATAGGGTGTCTAAGCTAGAGCTACCAAGCACTCGGTCAAAAAGCTGCAAACTGTAAATGGGTAACGTAAGTACGAGAAAGTTGATTGCACAGCTAAAGAGTAAGGCAAACGATACGTCTCTCTTTGTTTCTGACAGTGATTTTTTCAGCTTATCCTTAAACAAAAGTACACCTCAAATAATGTTATTAATCTAGTGTAAGCAGTATAGGAAAAAGAATGCGCTATTCGTAATGAGAAAAGAAGATTTCTTTATATCAGAATATAGAGGGCGTTATTTGACGATTATTTTTATGAAAATGCCTTGAGTTATCCTATGCTTAGGAGATACACACAAAGGAGGTGTGATGGGGCTATCTAGGGTCTGGATAACGCTAATAGGGATTGTTTTATCCTCATTCACTATATCAGTAACAGCAGAGACAGATTCCCCTAGTTTTTATGGGAAGCGCTCTGTTGCGCCTAATGAAACTCTTTCAGAGCAAGCCGCACCTACTTTTCAGCGGCGTTCTATTGTTATGACCCCGCAGATAGTTGAACCTGAACACCTTGATGAGCGTGCAGTGACTGACGAATCAACTGATTTAACGCCTGCATTTATTCAAGAAGACGAAGGCCCACATAATTTCCCTATTCCTTTGGTTTTGGTTGAATTGACCCGTAATGAAAAATTACTAGCAAAAAAAGCGCAATATTATTTTGATCGTAATTGGAATGAAAATACGGGATTTACCGATTCTGTTCAAGGCTATCACCACGTTACGATGTGGGATGTTGCCAGTGATATCAGTGCTCAGTTCTCACTTGAGGGCTTGGGTTTACAATCAAAAGAGTTCACTCATCGTAAATTAAAAAGGTTATTGACGACGTTGCTAGAAGCGCCTTTGTATCAAGGTAAATTACCTAATCGAGAATACAGCACCAAAACTGGAAAGCCATCAGGACGGTACAGCAATACAAAAAGCAATGGCAATGGATGGTCGGCTTTAGACATTGGCCGCCTGCTGATTTGGTTGCATATCATTAAACAAGAAAAAAAAGAATTAGCCCTGTTGGTAGATAATATCGTAAGTAAGTGGTCACTCGCTTCTTCAGTGCACAATAAAACCTTGTATGGCACTAAATTAAGAAAGCAAAGTGAACATTATCGCCAAGAAGGGCGTTTAGGGTATTTACAATATGCAGCTTCTGGTTTTGCTTTGTTTGGTTTTGATGTGAGTGAAAGTTACCAGAAAACAGACATCGATAAAGTGATTATTGGTGGCATTCCTTTTTATATTGATTCGAGAAACATGCCATTTTCAACGCCAGATCCCTATGTGCTCACTCGTTTAGAGTTGGGGGAACCGACAGCGTGGTGGGATCAGCTTGATACTATTTATACCCTGCATAAAGCAAAGGAAAAACAAACTGAAAGACTGTGGGTGTTTGGGGAAGATGCCATGAACCAAACACCATGGTTTGCTTACAATAATATCTTTTTTTACGGTAAAAGTTGGCTAAGTACTTCAGCGGGAGGAAAGCCAATAGAAGTCTTTCAGGTGTTCAGCAATAAAGTCGCCTTTGGGCTCAGTGTTATTTACGATGACGAATACGCTGAACGCTTAGTTGAAAATGTGATAGCCAATAGCCTGTACTCTCGCTCTGTTCCTACGGGAATATACAGCGATGGCTTGACCAATACGGCGCACAACATTAATACCAATTCAATGATTTTGTCTGCTTTGTTGTACAAGAGGAAGAATAATTCGGCGATGTTACATACCAACACTAAACTTAATAATAAGGCGGTAACGGTACTTGCTGATATTAAGGAAAGTGATGAATAAATACGATGCGTTATTAATTGTCGGATTATCTTCTTTTACTGTGGAGGCGTGTGACGTGGATGAGTGCGAAGTGAGTTATTTTTCTGAATCATTGAAAGAGTTAAACAGTGATTTGTTTGAAAGAGCACATCATTGGAGTAACGGTTTTCCATTTTTGAATCGATGGGAGGCCGGTGCAATTGGTTTTT
The DNA here is from genome assembly GCF_000196495.1 of Aliivibrio salmonicida LFI1238. NCBI lineage: Bacteria > Pseudomonadati > Pseudomonadota > Gammaproteobacteria > Vibrionales > Vibrionaceae > Aliivibrio > Aliivibrio salmonicida. Next base: position 88,380 of record NC_011313.1, on the reverse strand, counting down.
CTGAAAAAGGAATGAATATTGAGTTGAGTGACGAGCCTCAGAGTAATGAGCAATATAAATATCGTTCAGGGGAGTTACGCAGTCGGCATTTTTATGGTTATGGTTGTTTTTCTATTGAGATGAAGCCTATTTCTTCTCCCGGTATTGTGACGTCTTTTTTCCTTTTCTCGGGTAAACACGATAAATACGAAGGGAGTAACGCCAAGCACAACGAAATTGATATTGAATTTTTAGGTAAAAATACGCATGAAATTCAGTTTAATTTTTGGACGAATAACGATGAATACCTTAGTAAAAACTCGGTGTTAATTCCATTAGAGTTCGATGCCTCTAAAGACTTTCATCAATATGCAATGTTATGGCAACGAGATAGCATTCAGTGGTTTGTGGATGGTGAAATGCGTTATGAAGTACAGCAATCTAAAGACAATCCAATTCCAGACATGGCTGATTCTCGCTTAAAAATCATGGCTAATGTGTGGCCTGTAGATGATGAGTTATCGTCGTGGGCAGGTAAAGTTAATGTGTTGAATCAGCCGTTAAATAGCACTTATCGTAATCTGTCTTTCCAGCCTATAAATGCGTGCGGAACAAAGTAATTCTCCCTTTTGTTCCGCATTATTTTCCTTTTTCTATTTAAATCATCAAATTAAGTCAGCATCACGGGTGCAGCCTGTAGGACTTTATCGGGTGCGCCGTAGAACTTTTGAGAGCCATCTTTTTCAAGTAATAAACACTGATCAGAGGTAGCTACCATTGATTTACTTGTGGTGCTAAAGATAACGGTGCTGTTGGCTAAATATTCACTGAATAATGAGGTGAGATATTTACTGTTTTCATGCTCAGATCCGACAAAAGGTTCATCCATGATAACGACTCTTTTTCTGCAATATCCGATGCCAATCGCTAGAGTGAGTTTGCGTTGTATGCCATCTGGCAATGTCGAAAGAAAATCAGCACTTAATAGGGTCTTTTTTCCTTGAGGAAGATAAGGCAATAAGTCTAAAAAGTTAAGCATTTCATCAATGAAAGCGGGTGGAACATAACCATTGTACATTGTGTAATTGGCGTGAACCGTACCGTGGTATAAATGCATATCAAAAGGAACATAACAAATGCTGTTTCTGAACCGGAAATTATTAAATTGGTTTACGTTATAACCATCAAACAATAAGCGACCTTGAAAGCGAGGTTCAATGCCGCTCAAAATATTCATCAATGTTGTTTTGCCACTGCCTGATGGGGCACAGACAGAGACTTTATTGCCTGATTTAATAGCAAAAGAGAGGTTAGTTAATCCTTTATTTATCCCTTGATAGCGATGAGATAAGCCGTTAATGGACAGTTCACCACTGAACTGATGAATCGGGGGGCTTTTTTCTATACGACTCTTATCATCATCTAAAGACATTAATGCGTTGATTTGTGCGGTTGAGGCTTTGATGGTATCAATTTTTGCTAAGGAGTTATAAATCCCCATGATTGGGGTTAAGGTTTTCCAAACCAAGATAATGATGGCAAGCATGGCGCCGGGGTTCGTGTCTCCCGCCATTACTGCGGTTACAGCGATCACAATGGTTGTAGTGCCAATGACTTGAATAAAACTGCTGCCCAATTGCTGTATTTTTGCATTGGTTACTGAAACATGATGAGAATCTTGTAAACGCTGAGTTAATGCTGAATTAAAACGAGATTTAATGACCGACAGTAGCGGCAACTTTTGAATTGAACTGACATTACTCAATACTTCATTCCATTGATAAGACACCATTGCATTTGCTCTAGAGCTTTTTGATGTGGCTTGCATATAAATATAGCGTGCGTAAATGCAAAACAAGATCATGATAACGATACCAATAATAACGGTTATCGCGGCGCTGCCAGACATAATGAAAATAGCAATTAAGAAAATAAAGATAAAAGGCAAATCAAAATAGCTCAGGCTAGATTCTGCGGTGACAAGCTGACGGAATTGGTCGATATCTTTCAAACGAGCAAGTTGAGAAGACGTTGCCGCATTAGACGTTAATGCATACGGCAGCCATAGTAGTTTTGAGATGACTTGATAAGAAATATAACGGGCTAGCTCTTGGCCTGATGTATTTAAAATGGTCATACGTTGTTTTTTAAATAGATATTCCATTCCCGCTATTACGACCGCTCCAGAAGCAAGCCAATAGAGCGTAGAGGTAGATCCAGCGGTTAAGGCAAAGGTATACACTCCCATAATAAAGAAAGGCTGAAGCGTACCTAATAAACTAATTAAAAGGCTTAATAATGCAAGGCTCTTGAATTCATTGTTGTAGTGATAAAAAACGTGTTTTATCCAATTACGTTTATCTTGTGATTCAGGTGGTGGTTCTCTGAATAGACGCGAATATTTAGAAATCGAACACACTTTAGCTGAGATTTTTCCTTTAGCTTCACTTTCTATGGTGATGTCATTTTCATAGTCATAAAGGTAGAGAATATCGTCATCAAAGTTTAATAAAATATAGTTCTGATCTTGCAAAGAGATAAAACTAGGGCAATCCAATTCTAGAAATTGATCGGCATGAGTAATGTCACTTTCAATGCATTGATAGTCAAGGCGAGTCAGCGTTTTATTAAATGAAAGCGCATGCTCACTGTCAGATAAAAACGCATCAGACAGAATGTCAGGCGTACCTTCCCATTCAAGCGTGACTAAAGTGTAAGCGAGTCCAAGCAGTAATGGGTTTTCAGAATATCGGGTCTGTAAATGCCCATTTTTGAAATGATGAAGACGTTCTTGTATCTCATCAAAAGCAATTAATGTATCCATCTAAGCCACCTCATTAATTGGTGTGTGTTGGATCTTAATGTCGGTGTCTTTAATCTTATTGCTGACAATGACAAACAAATAAGACTGAATGCGCGGACGAAGGCAAGAGAGTAAGTTAAGGCTGAAATCGTCATCAAAAACCAAATCAAAATCGTCAATGAGAATGACTTTTTTATTACTTAATAATGCTCGTACAATTAATAATGCAAAATGTACTTTACGAGAAAAAGGCTTGATACCCGTGGTGGTAATGTCGGTATAAAAACCGAGTTTGAGATCATCAATGTCGCTCTTTATCGATAATGCTTCACACAGGGAATACGCCGCTTTGTGTAATTGAGGTCGAAAGCAGGTGATGTTATCAATAATGGTTCCATCCACAAAAGTGCTGTGTTTATCGACCAATACCACGTTGCTAATGGTCTCTGATTGATAATAGTTATCTGCATTTAATCCATTGATGGATAAGCGGTACTCTTGTGCTAATGGCTTATTGGTAAAGGCTTTTACAATGGACGACTTCCCTGAACCAGAAGGGCCAGAGACGATGGATATTTTTTCTGCCGTAAAATGATAGTCTTTACTGCCGTGATAACTCAATACTCTTGGAGTTGGTTGAGGTGCCGTCGTTCTTTGTTGAGATTCTTCCATTGATAAAATGTCATTCAGACGTTGGATATAACTTTTATTTACACGCCACTGACTAATGGTTCTCATTGTTTGCTGGTATGGGGCAAAATAACGGTTAGTTAATAGAATGATTGCCGCCATGACCCCTTGGCTGATATCCAAATTAATCACCGCCATCGCACTGCTTACCACAGTAAAAGTGACGGCTAATTGTTGAATTAAATTTAGAGTTAGATTGAAGCGAGATTCTTGTTTCTCAAATTCAGTGGTGTGATGTTCACGCTCATTAACCATCGTTTCCATTAAGTTTTCTAAGCGGTATTCCATTGAGCGGCTTTTTATATCTAAAGGATAAGAAATAATCTCAATCACTTTTGAATTGGTAATGCCTTCAATGTCTGATTTTTTCTCCATTAATGCGATTTTTGTTTTGGATAAATGTAAAGAGATCAGTAACAAAAACAAGGAAGACAGAGTTAAAATAACCCCTGCACCAGGGTTAATCAGACTGATCACCAGAAGAGTGATTAAGCAGGTAAAGGCATTGATGGCAGATCGAATAAGATCGCCACTGAAAAAGGATTTTAGCCCGGGAATTGTGGTCAGTCGCTCTAGGTACTCTCCAGTTTCTAATCGTGTAAACAAAGAGAGATTAGAGTGACAAATTGCGTGAAATAATTGATTGGTGATTTTCTTTTCAAAGCGATTCCCAATACGAGATACCATGGCTTCTTCTAGGTTTTTTACTTTGTAATCTAAGAAGATCGCGATCAAGATGATGGCAAAAATGAAATAGAGTGAAGAGCTTGAATTATTCGGCAATATGCGGTCAAAAATAATTAAAATGGAAAAGGGTAAGACTAAGCCGAGCAAGGTTGTTGTTAGGCTTGATGCAAACAAAAAGAAAGCATCAAAGAACCCTAATCTCGGTAAATAATGGAGTTTATTCATCATTTAACTCCTTCTGATGTAAAGCGTTCTAAAATCGAGATGTCAAAGGTGTCACTAATGGGTTCCATTCGATTCGATATCTCTTCAATCGATACTAAATCTACCGCTCCAAATAGAGCGTAGAGCTTGGTCATATTAATGATGTAATCGTATTGATTGGTATGATATTCACGGATGTTGTCGTATAAATCCGATTCTGAATTGAGTAAATCCGTGAGTGTTTTTGTGCCTAATTTAAACGCGCTTTGATTACCTTTATAGACAAGGTAATTGGATTTTATAATGGATTTTAAAATAGCTAACGATTCTACATTGGTATTGATATTGTAGATAAGTTCTTCGAAATTAACTCGATTGTCATTTACTGCTTGATCATATTGAGATGAGAATTGATTGATTTTCGTTTTACTTTTTTGATAATCGTAATAATCAGAGCCTCCGTTAACAATAGGGATGTCGACGGTGAGGGCGTAAGTCGCGTCATCGGTTCTTGAGCTATCAAAATTACTGTCGGTGTATTCATAATTAGCGGATGCAGATAGGGTCGGATAGAAATCAGAACGAGATTGAGTGAGAGATCGTTTCGATTTATCTAAGTTGGATTTTGCAATCGCAATATCATAATTACTGCCAATGAGATTTTTCTCAAGAGTGCTTTTTTCATAATAATCAATTTCAGCGTATTGATTATTGAGTTTCACATCATAAGACGGTCGAATAGGCGCTTGAGTGGTAGATTGCAATTGAACTAACGCGAGATTAATACGTTTACGAATGTCGGCCAATTGCTTATAGGTTGATTCTTTCTGAGCTTGGGTTTCGTAGACGTCTGTTTTAGGTAAATTACCCAATTCATTATTACGACTTATTTGCTTTAATCGTGCTTCTGATGAGCGAAATTGTGCATCGGTCGCTTTTTTCTGAGAGTGATATTTCAGATATGAGAAGTAGTTTTCTACCACCTGAATAATGATGTCGTTTACGATTTTATCGTGTTTTAGTTTGTTGATTTGTAAATCAATGCCACTTTCTTGATAAGAGCGAATTTTCGACATATCTAAGATGGTTTGAGATACCGAAACGCGATAGCCGTAGCTGTTGTATTCATTGTTTGATGGAGTACTTGAATCGACTTCTGAATCATTCCATGTCGTATTTGCATTGGCATTAATCGTAGGGAAAAAAAAGGCACCACTGATACTTTGATCAAACTCTGAAGACTCGACTTCGTATTTAGAGTTTAGGATTTGATAGTTATTTTTGAGTGCTTCATTTATCAAGGCAGATAATTCACTGGCGTGACTCATTGGTTGCCATGCCGCAAATAGGCCGACCAGAAAAAAAGCACGAGAGCGGTTTGTTTTTGTCATTAGCCTACTTTCCTTATGGCCATGTACTTCTTAATGACAGCATAGATCTCTTCGTTTTTGTACGGTTTACTGATGACGTAATCCATTCCTGCATCAATACATTGTTTATGTTCTTTATTACTGGTTAATGCGGTAGCACCGATGATTGTGGTTGGTGGTAAATGGTGCTCTTTTTCGTATTGACGAATTAACGATGTTGCTTCCATGCCACCCATCCCCGGCATAATGCAATCCATAAAGATAATATCGAAGTTATTTTCTTTTACTAAAGCTAAGGCTTTCTCTCCGTCATCAACGCCTTCACTTTGGAACTCGAAGCCGGTTAGAATTTTGTTTAAGATGAATTGTTGTACTTTGTCATCTTCGACAATTAAGAATCGGCTGGTGATCTCTTCTGCTTTTCCTGAGTCACTGTCGAGCGTCGTTAGAATATTATCGATGAAATCAACTGGGGTGAATGGGTGATAGAACACGTAATCAACATGATTGTATACATCATCAATGTCAGATGAATTTGAAACCGATAAGAAGAGTTTAATGTTTCGCTTGGTTAATCGTGCTTTTAAGGTCTTACAGAAGGAATCAAGGGTAATGCCTTTAATTCTATCGGTTAAGAAAATGCCATCGTTGGCGATTAATCGTTTCATTGATTTGAAAATATCATTAGCGGTGTGAGCAATAATCACATTCGCCCCTTGATTGGACAAGGTATTGGCAATGACATCGACTTGAATACCGGAAGCACCACAAAGAAGAATCGTTTTATCTGCTAAGCGATTATTGTGCGTTTGATATTCTGAGGTATTGATATCGAAAGAAACATGCAGTTTTTGAGCATAGCCTAAATCTTGTGTCATGGCGGTGTAGTTATTAATGCCATTCAATAGATGAGTAGACAATTCATCGTTAGTCACGTTTTTCTCTGGTGCTTGCTGCCACGCTAACGCATCAATGGTTTTCATGGTGTCGTAATCGTCTAAGTACAAGTACAGAGTCAAATGTATGGTGAGTTTATCGACACGGTCAGAACTGCTACAGGTTGCATTAAATAAGATCTTTGGTTGGTTAGACGCAGAGATCATATTTGAAACTTGCAGTAGTAATAACCAAAATAAACCAGTTTGGTTACCGTACATTTTTAGTGGGATAGCATTATCAACAAAGCACTCGATATTCTTTGATTGTTGCTTGGCTTTGGTTGATGTTAAGACGATTAATTCACTGATTAAATGGTAGAAGTGAATGGTCTTATTATGACTCATGGCATCAATGTTTGAGAGACGATTAAAGTTATCTGCTAGGTTTTCAAGTGTATTTGTTGCTGACATTATTTCTTTTGCTAATAACGCGCCGCTTTCATCGGCGTCTTTAATTAACAGTTTCACACCACCTTGAATTGTATTTGTGATGCCACGAACCTCATAACCTAATAAATTATACAGTCGTTGATATAAATCGGTTTTTGATTTTTGGTCTTCAAGTTGGTCGTAGCTAGAGAGCAGTTTGGCATAGATGTTTTTTTCAATACTACTGGTAGATATATTGGAAATACGCTCTTTTACTTTATCGTGGTCAATGGTTTTTAAATCATTAGAAATGCTTTTAAATGTGCTTGATATGCGATTCTTTTCGGTATGAGCCGCACGTATTAATTTGGTGTTCAACAAGTAATAAAGAGCAAACACTAAGATCAAACTGCCGTTTAGCATGAGTAAGGTATAAAGATGATTATCTTGTTTCTCTTTGCTTAATCTGGCGTGGTTTAGTAATAAGCTGTCTATGATGGAAGTGCTGTTTGTAAAGGCCACTCCCAGCGATTGTTTGAGTTCATTTAAATCAAAAGTACGATTGTATTTTTTTATATAAAGTTGAATTAGGTCAAACCCCAATATGCCACTGGATGAGGCGAGGGATTTTTCATTGGCAATAAGTGCGTGGAAATTATCAATCTCAGAGGAGAGTTCGCTAGTAAATAATTGCACTTGTGCGGTACTGCAACTTGAATCACTTCGGGTACAGACCTCTAGTGTGGCATTTAATCGGCTGATGCCATTGAGTATCTCTCTTGATTTGTTTACCAACAGTACTTGTACTTTACTCTCATTGTTATCGCTAACAGATAATACTTCACGAAGAGAGTAAGCGCCTTGTGCCAATATTATCCCTAGAGTGATAAAAAAAAGGACATGAATAAGAGGAGTGTTCGGTTGAAGAAGTCGTTTCATTACTCATTACCTTTCATCAAAAGATTCATCTAGTGCGGCCATTACGGGTTTCAATGCGTAATCGATAATTTTTCGGTTACCAGTTTTGATGTCAGCCGTGAATTCCATATAAGGGGAGATATGATATTTAATGCCATTACGCTCTAAATAGTTCTGAGTGATGTCTATTTTGGCGAGGTAATATTCTTCTTCTTTTTCTTCATAAGAACTGCGTGAAATAGAAGAAATACTGCCGGTGATCACGCCATATTTAGCGAAATTATAAGCATCAAATTTCAGTTTTACTTCTTGCCCTTTTTCGATAAACCCAACGTCTTTACGAGGGATTTTGACTTCAGCATGAAGTGTGTTTTTTAATGGGGTAATGTCGGCAATACTGTCACCAGGAGAAATGATGGCGGATAAATAGTTATAGTTAACTTTATCAACAGTGCCGTCAACAGGAGAGAAAACCAATAAACGATCAACTTTATCACTGATGGTTGGTAATTGAGTCAGTTTGATTTTGAGTTGTTTGTTCACTTCAGTCAGCTTGGCGTAATACTCTGTGCTACGTGTTTTTTGTGTGTCATCAAGCAATTTTTCAAGGCGAACTAATTGAAACTCTTCGTTTAAAATTCCTTCGCGTAAATTCTCAATTTCTCTCACCATGTTCATGTGCTGAACTTTCATGTTAAGTACATCGACATAAGAGGCCATTTCTTCATCAAACAGTTGTTGCTTAATTTTAAGCTGCTGCTTGATCAGTCCTAATTGAGAGTTTGATGATTTTACACGGCGTTGCATTGATGCAATTAAACTTTGTTTGTGTTTGATGTCATGCAAGATCAATTCATCGCTAGAGCGATTACGATTACTTTCTTCTTCCCACGACAAAGAATGAGTTTCGACCAGCTCTGGAAAATTAATATAAGCGGTAAAATTAGGTGTGCTGTTACTGATTAGGGCATTGTATTTTTGTTGCTCGATTTGCAATCCAGTGATCTCGTATTGCGTTGAACTTAATTCGGATACACGGTCTTTGGAAGTCAATAAGGCGATTTTTTGGCCTTTAAAAACCAAGTCGCCAGGAGAGACATAAACTTCGTTTAAAATCCCGCCTTCAAGATGTTGTACTTTTTCGACATCAGAATCGAGAAGCGCTTCACCCCGTGTTGAGACAGTAATATCAATAGTGGCTTGAGAAGACCAAACCAACAGAAACAGAGTGAATACGACAATAACGATAAAAATCTTATGAGTAGAGACTTTTTTTTCACCATCTTCCGTATTGTTAAATCGCTCGATATGAGTGTTGTTGATGGATCGTTCTATAATTTTATCTAAATTACTCATGGGATAAATCCATCCTTAATTTTTTACCTATGATGTCCTATCAAGTATGCGTACTTACCGAGAAAGATAACTTTCCATTTGTTCTTTGATTTCATTTAGCCCTTCAATCACAGTATTGATTGTTTCTTTGTTCGGCTGATTACTCGTTTTCGTTGCGGCTTCAATTTCTTTAATAGCCGGAAGAATATCCATCTCACATAAGTTCCCTAATGCGCCAGAAAGGGTATGAGTTGTATGGAAAAGTGTTGGTAAGTCATTGGCTTCATATTGTTCTAATATGGTATTGCCCATTGTTGAATTTTCAGAAAGATAGAGTTCAAACAATTGCTGAGTGATCTCTTTATCTCCGCCAAACATTTCTTCTAACATATCTATATTAATCACAGCCACTAACCTATTAATTCAATACATATTGTTAATATAGGACAGAAGTTTTTATTGTCCACAATAAATATGTCTCTTGGTCTCTTGGTCTTTTTGTCTTTCCTTTCCTATGCTCCTTTGTGAATCTCATACTCTTTATTAGTGTGTTTAAGTCAGTACTAGGTGACAAGGAGCAACATATGGCTATTGGTAATAATAATGACAACGAAGATCTAAATGGTGCAGTTGAGCAAGTAGTAACCGAAGATAGCTCATCTTCTTCAAATAGCCCTACGGGTAATCAAAATAATCAACAATCCACAATGGCGAATACAGTTGCAACAGGGACTGATGCCGTTGCTCCATTAATTGCCGATGATGAATCACAACAGAATGACGAAGATGATTCGAGTGGTTCACCAATAGTAGAAAATTCAGAAGAAAGTAACACTGAAGCCGTTAATGATGATGAAAGTAATGAAGCAAATGATGATACTGGTTCAAATGTGGTTGATGGTGAGTTGGATGAGGATGAATCTACTGACTCTAATGCGCCTAAGGCACCATCTAGTGGCGACACTCAAAATGTAGGAGGCGAGTCTTCAGGTTTGGAACCTGCGTCTCCAAATGCTCAAAATTCTGATTCGCCAGCCCCTAACGGCCGCTCGTCTTCTGTCAGTAGTGGTGCCGAAGGTACTGGTTCTGAAGGCGAGGTATTTAGAGATGGAAGCATCGATACTCATACCTTTGGTGTCAATGTAGAGCCTGAACGATCCGTTTATTCAAATGAATTAGAAAACTCAGACGTCACCACTGATACGATGACGTTTGCGGTTAATGTGTCTCCAGTGAACGATGCGCCAACCGCGGTCGATAAACTATTTACGATGCAAGAAGATGGTGTTATCACGTTTACGGCAGAAGAATTGTTAGCAGGATCTGCGGATATTGATAGTGAAACGCTACACATTGATACCGTGACTTATACCGGTATCAATGGGGTACTGTCTGAAAATATGGATGGCAGTTTTTCTTTTGCGCCAAATGAAAATTTTAATGGTCATGTTGATCTGAGCTTTACGGTTTCAGACAGTGAAGCAACGGTTGAGGCCAATATTGGGCTAACGATTGAAGGGGTTAACGATATCCCTGTTGCGGGAGCGACCTCTTACCAAGTAGATGAAGATCATGTGCTTACATTTAATAATCAACAATTACTTGCTAATTCAAGTGATGTTGAAGGTGATGTAGCGGTTCAATCGGTTGTTTATTCTGGTTTTGAAGGCGAATTGGTTGACCATGAAGATGGGACATACTCATTTACACCAAATGAAAATTACTATGGTGAATTAAACTTTGATGTCGTCATTATTGATGATGAAGGAACGATTGCAAGTACAACGGCAAATATTCAAATCGTGTCTATTAATGACCCTGTTATTGCAGTAGATGACTCAGAATTAGGAGCAAGTGAGTCTCTGATTAGACTTGATTCTGCACCAGAACACGGTACGTTAGAATACTTAAATGATGAATTCGAATGGGTTGAAATGGTGGTGGGGGAAGAATACCCAGCTGACACTGAAGTTCAATTTGTCGCTAATGTAGAAGATGTGCAATCTGCCACTTGTGATATTGAAGTTGGAAGTTTTGATAATAATACCGAGACCACTATTTTTGATGGCACAGCAAGAACCTCTGATTGGGGTGAAGTGAGTGGTAACACTGCGGTATTTACCAAGGAAGGTGTCACGATTACAACCGAAACCACCAACGGTGACTTGTTTGCTTGGAATGGTGCTGGTACAGCAATGGGAGCCGGTATTGGTGATACAAGTGACAATGGATTATCTAATGATGATAAGTTAATTGTCACCATTGAGGGCGAAGATGTAAACCAAATCACATTCCAACTTGATGGTCTTGGTAGCTGGTTCGATGAATCTGATTCTCATGCTACTGAAGTGATGATTACGGCTTATGACGCAGAAGGTAATGTTATCGATTCTCAAGGTGATTACCGAGAATCGGGTGATTTTCAAGACGAATATTCATTTACAACAAACCAACCTGTACATCACTTTGAATTAGGAACCTCAGGCGGAGGAGGAACTTACGTTGTTCAAAATATGACGGTATCTCGTACACTGTCAGAAGAACTTCAACTTGTTACTATTCAACCGGATGGTAGTGAAACCAACAGTGAATTCACGCTTGATTTAAACTACAACACTGCAGGTCAGCCCATTGATGTAACCGAAGAGTTGATCAATGTTGATGGCGATATTACCTCAACACCGATTCAAGTGCTAGAAGACGGTCGATTAATATTGAATGTCAGTGATTTATTAGCCAATGATACCGATGCCGATGGTGATCCTCTTACTATCGTTGATGTGCATACCACGGATAATTCTCATGGTGAAGTGACATTAACTGAAGATGGACAAATACTTTATACGCCAGATCCAAACTATTCAGGAGAGGCCGATTTCCATTATGTCGTAACCGATGGTAATGGTTCGTTTGATTCAGCAACCGTTACTGTCGATGTTATCCCTCAGCAAGATGCGCCAATTACAACGGGTAACCTTGAGCTTACTATTGATGAAGATGGGACAATTACCTTAACTCAAGAAGAATTATTAGCGAATGCTGTCGATGTTGATGGTGATGACTTAACGGCATCGAATCTTTCTGTGGGTGAGAATGCTGACATTGTTGAGAATGAGGATGGCTCATTTACGATTACTCCTGATGAGGATTTTAATGGTCAGTTAGACATTCGTTTTGATGTGAGTGACGGCATTGATGTTGTTGCAGCAGGAATTGATTTAACCGTCGATGCAGTAAATGATTTAACGGTGGTTTCTGGTGATGTATCGGCATCAACGGATGAAGATCATTCGATCACGATTACTCAAGCGCAATTATTAGCAAACGCTGCAGATATTGATGGTGATGCTTTATCTGTATTTGATTTGGTTGCTGAAAATGCAGAAATAGTGTCGCATGATGATGGTTCATTCATTATTACGCCGCACCAAGATTTTAATGGGATGATTAATGTTAATTATGGTATTCATGATGGAACCGATACCGTAGCATCGAATCTACAGTTAACGGTTGATCCTGTAAACGATGCCCCTACATTTACAGAAGCCAATTTTGTTGCTAATGAAGACGGCTCGATTTTAATCACGGCTTCTGAGCTACTGCAAAATGCATCAGATATTGATGGTGATACACTTTCTATTTCTGGAATTTCAGTCCCTGAAGATCAGGGCATGGTTGTTCAAGATGAAAATAGAGATTGGCTATATACCCCAAACCCTGATGCGAGTGGAGAGGTGGCATTAACGGTGAGTGTTTCTGATGGAACCGTCGCTGTTGATTTCGCTTCAACGATCAGCATAACCCCAGATGCCGATGCTCCTACCTTAACGCTTTCACTGGGTAATGCTTCGATTACTGATTTCCCCGCAGAAGATGATGGCAACGTTAATGACATCCTTGCACAGTGGAGCACTGATAATACGTCAGGTCTCATTGAAACAAATCAAGAGTCTGTTTATACCGGCGTTGATGATGGGCGAGGCCGAGTTATTGAACTTGAAGCTCACCCTGGTGATGAGTCGAATATCTATCAAGACTTGGATCTTCAAGCGGGAGAAACGATCTCTTTAACATTTGATTACTCAGCACGAGAGGGTTATGTCGGAGAAGGGTCACAAATTGATGTTTATTTTGATGGTCAACTGATCGACAGTATTACTCAACCCACGGTTGGTTGGAGTACTTATAACTATGAATTAACCGCAACAACAGACAATCCGCGTCTGGAGTTTGATGCTCCAGGAAGTGACAGTTTAGGCGGTGTACTTGATAAGATACAAATCGTAGAAGTACCCGTTGAAGACCAAAATATCGGAATTGATATTAGTGCGGCTCTAACGGATATCGATGGATCTGAAAGCATGCAATCGGTGCTTGTCGAGAATATACCTGAAGGCGCAATGTTGAGTGATGGTGTTAATACCTTTACCGCAACAGCAGATGAAAACTCGGTAGATGTAAACGAATGGGCGCAAAATGATGTGCAGTTTTTACCAGCAGAAAATTTCAGTGGTGAAGTGAATCTTCAAGTGTCTGCTACATCAGTAGAGAATTCAAATGGAGATACAGAGACAACAACGTCACCATTAACATTTACTGTTGAAGCGGTGGCTGATGCACCAGAGCTAGTGATTACCGATGGCGATGGGCAAGTGATTGAAGAAGGAGATGAAATTCGAGATGATGCTAATATCATCGAATTGAATTTGGGTGCCGAGTTGGTAGACCAAGATCTTTCTGAAACGTTAAGTGTGACGGTTGGTGGTGCACCAGAAGGCAGTGTGATTCATTATGATGGAAGTACCATTATTAATGATCAAACCAACGGCTTAACCAGTTATGCAGATACCAATATTACCGTGACTTTCGAAGGTGAAGATGCAGGATTCCAAAACTCTGCAGGTTATTACATTGTAGAAGAAGATGGGTCAATTTCGGGTGTTGAGCTGATTTATGATAATGCTTCACAACAAGGTTCCGGTGGGAATTTGATCCCGGGTAGCTCTTCTTTCTCGTTTGGTATTGAAGAAGGACAAAGCTTTAACTTATTTGTTGTGCCAAATGGGTTTAACCATAATAACTTTAACTCGATGCAAAATGGTCAGTTTGTATTTAGAGATGAAGACGGTTCTCAATCAACAATGAGTTCTGTTGACCCACAATTAATATTTATTAATGAGGATGGCATTGAAACTCTGGTTCGGAGCCAAAATGGGGATACGGTTTATCATGGTGGTAACAGCACTAACTTAAATCAAGATGGCGTTGAACATACTCGAACCACGATGAATGAACAAGGTGAACTGGTTTATGGCATTGAGGATCTTTATGGTGGTGGCGATCGAGATTACGATGATTTTACCTTTACCATAGATTTAGGTGAAGTGAATCAATCCATTTATAGCGGTGAAATCCCAGTGATTGGTGATGATCCTATTGTTATCCCTACCGTGATTTTGGACCAAGTATTAACACTTGAATTACCCGAAGGGTTTAATGATGAATTTGATTTAATCATTGAAGCAACATCAACGGAAGAATCGAACCAAGACAGTGCAACAACAACACAAACAATCCATATTGATGCCATTGAGTATGCACCTGAAGTCACGCCAATAAGCGCAGTAATTGATGAAGACAGTTCAATTACACTAACTCAAGATGAGTTGTTAGCAAATGCGACCGACATTAATGGTGATGATTTAATCGCGACGAATCTTGTTGTTACGAATGGGGGGGCAACTGTTGTCTTAAATGAGGATGGTTCATATACCATTACTCCAGATGAAAACGTGAATGGTGCTCTTGAAGTGAGTTTTGATGTGAATGACGGATTGCATACCGTTGCGACAGAACTTCAATTGGCGGTGACTCCAATTAATGATGCGCCTATTGCTCCAACGATAGTGGTAAGTGAAAGTGAAGATGACGTATTACTGATTGACCCTAATTTTATCTTATCTCAAGCAAGCGATATCGATAATGTGGATCTGATCCTTGAAAGTATTAGCATTCGTTCACCAGCACAGGCGTCACTGACTCAGAATCAAGAGGGTTTATATCAAGTTGTTGTGCCTGAACATTTCAACGGGCCAATTGATATTGCTTATGTCGTCAGCGACGGTGAGCTAAGTACCGAAGGAACGGTAAATGTGAATATCATCCCTGTTGATGATGCGCCATTCCAATCGGGGAATGCACATGTAGCGACGGATGAAGATGGTGCAATCACCTTCAATAGCGCGGATCTTATTGACCTATTTGGTGATGTAGATAGTGCATTAACGGTATCAAGGGTGATCACGGCAGAGGGGGAGGAAGCAGAAGGTACCGTCATTGACAATGAGGATGGTACGTGGACATTTACTCCAACAGATGACTTTGCTGGTACAACGGGTCTACAAGTCGTTGTTACCGATGGTTCGACAGAAGTTAGCATGGACATGAATGTGTATATTCGTCCTGTTGCTGATGGCGTTGCTATAACGACCAGTTTTGATGGGCCATTGGTCTTCCCTGAAGATTCAACGGGTCATTTCGGGCTGAACATTGAGCAATTAGATACCTCTGAAATTATGACGAGTGTTGTGATGACAGGGTACCCAGTTGGGTTTGTTGTTAGTGATGGCGAGCATACCGTAACGATAACTGAAGAAGGCCAAGGTGTTGATATTGGTGATTGGAACCTAGATAGCATGACAATGGTACCGCCAGCGGATTTCAACGGTAATTTCTTTGTTACCGTGTCGGTTGTGTCATTGGATGAAGTCGAAGATCCAGCAGATAACCCGATTACCCAAGAATTGGGCAGTAATCATTCGGATGAGTCTCCTTTTGAGCTTGATGATGATGGTTATGCTCTATTATTGAGTGCTGATTTACTGAATTCTCTTGATAATAATAACGCTGAGAATGTCATTTCTGATGTGATATATTCAGGAGACAACGGAACTCTTATTGATAATGATAACGGGACGTGGAGCTTCTGGACAAATCCAGATTATGATGGAGAAGTAAATGTCAATTTCTCAACATCTGACGGTGTAAGTCACCACGTTATTTTGACACAAGACAGCGTAGAGAGTGACTCTGCACCAATAACTCAAACGAATATTGCAGAGCCTCAAGGAGCACAAACTGAACCAGAAACAGAGGCGGATTATACCGTTGCGCCGGGGGATACTCTTAATATAGATATTCCGACGGAAATATCTGAAAATGCAGACGTTGATCATATTCATATTATTGGCCTACCTGATGGTGTGGAGCCAACTCAAGGTTTATCGGATGGAGAGGGTAATTATGTAATCAGTGATACTTCTCAACCGATTACACTTAGTATAGATGAGAGTGTTTCTGGCGATGTCAGAGTTGAGATGATGGGAATGACAGCAATGGATGATCCTATTGATGGTGCGGTTGGTTTCAGCTTGATTGATGTAGATTCAAGTTATGAAATGCAAGGGAGTAGTGCAGATAATGCGGACGCGTCGGTTCAAGGTGGTGATGATTCATCAGGCCAAGATTGGACAACTGCAGACAATACCGACGTTGGTGTCGATGTAATGGATGACAGCTCAAGCTTTGATTCAGCAACTCAAGAAACAACGGCAGACGATGATTTATCGATGCTTAATGATAATTAATTAAGTCATCGTGTCATAAAAAGCCTTGGGATCTCTCTATCATTTTATGATTAAAGAGGTGCCAAGGTTTTTTTTATTATAAGAAAGTATCCTAAACTGTTTTTAACAACATAAAATGTCATAAGGATATGCATGAAACGTTTAGCTTCTTTTTCAATTCAATTGCTATTACAGACCGCTGGGGCAGTAATCACGGCGCTTTTATTATTGTATTTCTATATGAATGTTCAGTTCCATGAGCACGAAGAGCGACTCACTGAGCTGCAACTCGAAATTAAATTAGCTAAAAATGACATGTTAATGTTGCGTCGTAATGAAAAAGATTTTATGAGTAGAAATGAAATCAAATATCACGATCGTCTAGAAGTAGGAATTAAAAGCTTTAAAGGCAAACTCATTAATATTCATCGAGTATTAGTGGTTGAGGGGATAGATATTAACTCTGACAGCTTAGGCTTAATTCAATCAATTGATGAATACGGGCATTCTTTCCATGAGTTAAGTGAGTTATTAGAGGCGCTTAATGGAAAGAACGGAGATAAAGGACTATTTGAAAATCTGAAAGATGAATCTATCCAATTAGAAAGAGATTTATTGGTACTTCATAATGTTGAATTGAATCAAATGATGTTGGTGCTACAAGAGAAGATTTATGATTTTTATTCTGGAATATCAGGAAAAGAAGAAGCGGCTGTTTTGTTTGATCTTGAACAGATTTTTCTATTGCTTAATGTTATGGAAGAAGAAGTGGCCCGTTTTGATAATGAAACGGTAAATGATACTTACCTGATTTTTAAAAATAGCTTTATTAATATTCAAAAACTGCACAGCATTGCTGGTTATAATTATCGTTTAGGGCTGTATGGAGAAATACGAGCGACTATCCATGATGTAGAAGAACGCCTTAATGTACTGTTTGATACAGTATCTGTAAAAGCGACAAATAAAATTGAGCGTTTCTTCTTTTATAGCCAAGTGCTTTCAGTGGTTATTTTCTTACTTATTGTTAGTGTACTTATTGCTGTTGTCGTGATGACTTCTCGTTTAGAAAAGCGAATCTTGCGTTCACAGAATCAAGAGATAAAAGCTAACAAAGCTAAAAGTTCATTTCTTGCCAATATGTCTCATGAGATCCGAACTCCACTTAATGGGATTATTGGGATGACTGAAATATTATCAGTATCCACATTAACGGCCATTCAAAAAGATTACTTAGCGACTATCAATGCTTCATCCCAAACCTTATTAATGCTCATTAATGACGTGCTTGATCTATCTAAAATCGAATCAGGAAATATAGAAGTAAATACACATAGTTGTAAGATTAAAGAAGTTATTTTTGATACTGCGGCATTGATTGCCCCGAAAGCACAGCAAAAAGGGGTTAACATTAAAATTATCATGAGTGAAAATTTTCCCACTTATGTAAAAGCCGATGAGCAAAAAATCAGACAAGTACTCATGAATTTAGCTTCTAATGCGATTAAATTTACAGAGGCTGGCTCTATCTCTTTTGAATTGTCATTAATTGAAGAAACAGACACGTCTTATCGTTATTTCTTTTCTGTAAAAGATACTGGTCTAGGGATTGAAGAGAGTAAACATGAGCAGGTGTTTGAAGAATTTAAGCAAGAAGACGATGATACATCAAAGAACTACGGAGGGACTGGATTAGGTTTGGCTATTTCGTCGAAAATGATCAAAATGATGGGCAATGAAATTAAGTTAAAATCCAGTAAAGGGGTTGGTAGTGAGTTTTATTTTTCACTTGAATTAGATAAAGATCATACTCCAGAGAAGGCATCAAAAAGTAGAAAAAATAAAACCATTATTTATTGTTCAAAATCACCCAAGGAGTTGTTCATTAACGAAGTGAGCGGGTATGGGTATCATGTTGAGAAAGTGTATTCCATTGAAGAGATTAAAGTTCAAGAAACTTCAGATTCTTTGGTTGTGCTAGAAAAAGAAGATTTCCAAGACAAAATTGATGTCGTTAAAGAAAAGTACCCAAGATTGCCTATCATACTTGTTCGGAATAACACCGATAACAATGCAGAAGTAGACAGTGTGAGTGGTTATGTGACGTATCCATTATTAGGTTCTCGTTTAGATAATTTGCTGCATTCTGTTTTTGAGCATTCACATGAAAATGAAACTACAGAGGTTGAAGCAAAAGAAGGGGAAATCGAGCGTGGCAATGGTATGGTTCTTATCGTAGAAGATAACAAGATTAATCAGCAAGTTGTCTCGATTAACCTTAAAATGTTGGGCATAGAATATAAAATTGCGAACAATGGTGCAGAAGCGGTTGAATTATATAAAAGACATCATGAAGAGATTCTCGTGGTATTAATGGATTGCATGATGCCGGTTATGGATGGTTTTGAAGCAACAAAAGCGATTCGACAGCTAGAAAAAAATGAAGATATAACGCTTACGACGATTATTGCGCTTACGGCCTCTATATTGGACGATGACATTCAGAAATGTTTTGATAGTGGTATGGATGATTATTTACCGAAACCATTCAGAAGAGAGATCCTCCAAGAAAAAATAGCGAAACTTCAGTTAATCTATAAAAAACGATGAATTACTGTTAGTTGGATAGACGATAAAGGTGAAGATGTATGTTAAGCGAACAAAAAATAGTAATTGTTGAAGATGATCCAGTCAGTCGTCAGGTATTGCATCATCTATTAAAGCCGTTACCGTCCATTTTAACTCAAAATGGGGCTGAAGCTCTTGATGTTATTTTGAATGAAAGTATTGATTTGGTCTTACTTGATATTCATATGCCAGTGATGGGGGGCTTTGAAGTCATTGAAAGACTAAAAAATGACGATAAAACAAAAGATATCCCTATCATCGTTATTACGGTGAATCATTCAAAAGAAGATGAAATTCGAGCATTAGATTTGGGTGCTGTTGATTTTATTACCAAACCGTTTAATGCGGTTATCTTGCAGAAACGTGTACGTAATCAGTTAGCTTTAAAATTGAAATCCGATTTACTTGAAAAGCACGCGTCATTAGATGGATTAACGAATCTTTTAAACCGCCGCATGTTTGATTTTGATTTAGAAAGTAAGTGGGCAGAAGGACGCAGGTTGAAGACCAACGTTGGGCTTATCATGTTCGATATTGATCACTTCAAACTTTATAATGATAATTATGGTCATTCGGCAGGTGATGATGTACTCGTGCGTGTATCTAGAGCTCTAATGGGAGCTCTACAAAGAAAAACTGACAGAGTGTATCGATATGGCGGTGAAGAGTTTACTTTAATTCAGTTCGATACCGATGTTGAACAATTAAATCAAACCGCAGAATTATTAAGAGAATGTGTTTATAACTTGAACATTACTCATGAGCACTCTTCTTATGGCAAAGTAAGTATTAGTGTTGGGGTGGCCTTAATCGAAAATGATAATGATCAGTCAGAGTATTCATTATTATTGGCTGCAGATGAACAGTTATACAAAGCTAAAGATAGAGGACGTAACTGTATCGCATCAATAACGGTATGATAATTGGAGATTATTTATTCATTTTAAATAAAAAACAATCAGTTAGGTTTACTTTTAATCAAACGGACATTTTTTTTCAAAAAAGACTTGCGCCTGATCTCATTTTCTCTATAATGCGCGACATCACTTGATGAAGCAGACGCTTCAGATAGAGTTCCGTGGAGGGATGGCTGAGTGGTCGAAAGCACCGGTCTTGAAAACCGGCAACCGTTAATAGCGGTTCTAGGGTTCAAATCCCTATCCCTCCACCATATTCCATTGCCAAGCTATTAGCTTGATGATGACAAAAGATAAAGTGTGCCGACTTAGCTCAGTAGGTAGAGCAACTGACTTGTAATCAGTAGGTCACCAGTTCGACTCCGGTAGTCGGCACCATCTTTTTCTCTTTAAGAGAAGTAATACCTGTTCCCTTTTAGTTCAGTTGGTAGAACGCCGGACTGTTAATCCGTATGTCGCTGGTTCAAGTCCAGCAAAGGGAGCCACCTTTAAAAACGCCGCTTGATAGCGATATCAAGCGGCGTTTTTGTATCTGTCATACTGTATTTTTAGTTTGATAGCGTGTTCGTTATGATTGAATTTATTACTCACATGAGTTCAAAAAATCGTCAATTATCTAACATTTAACTATCATAAGCCTTTGGTATTTTTATCCGCAGACTAATGTTATTCAAATAATGCTTTATTTTGACTGGTATGATTCTTTCGTATTAACTAATGCCTCATTCTTTTCTGTGTCTAATTTTTCTTTTAACCACAATCCAGATGTCTTCATAGCGTAAGCAAAGAAAACACCCAGAATAAGAGAAGGGATCACTACTTGCCAATTACCATTGGACGCGAAAGTTGCGCATGAACCAATGAAAGTTCCCGGAATGAAATTTAACCAAGATTTTTTTGCTTGCGCGCACATAAAGAAAGCGACAATCGCGGTTATTACATAGCCAATAATTTCTAAACTCATCATTGATGACAGTTTAATGATTACCATTGCCCAAAATACACCGCTTAGGTTTGTTGCAATACTTAACCCAATGCCTTTTATACCGTTTATAGGTGATGCGAAATAGGTGGTGCAACCAAGAAATCCAGCCCAGCTTAATAAACCTAAACTGACGGCTACCCAACCCCACACACCTGAAAGTATGCCTGTTGTAATAGCTATTGCGATAAGTGCACTCATTATGTAAATCCAGTTCTGATTGTCATTGTAGTTGTATAGTAATGATTTTCTTGTCGATATGAAGTGATTTAGATCGCTTTAATTGTTATAGGTTACATTGCTTTCTTTTTAAATTGAGATGCCAATCGATTGCTATTAATATTTGTAACAATTAGTGAGTGTAAAAGAAAAATTGACTGTTTTAGAAATAAAATGACATAACTTGTTAAACTTTATTTACACTGGAAATAAGCGTTTTAGGTTCAATTAAATGCAAAGTGTTTCTAATAAAAATCAGTCTCTTACGTTATTTGAAATTATTATTGAGAGCTACTTCACGTTTATTTTTTTTGATTGCCAAATTTAAATGAAACTCCATTCTGTTATTTGTTGATGCAAATCCCACTATTTTAATTTATACCGTGAATTATTCAATTTAGTGTGATTTAGACGATGAATTTGAATTTACTTAATTTTTAAAGATAAAAAACTTTTGTATTGTAATTCCAGATTTGAAATTTAATTACTCATAACGGAATTGATCTTATGTTTAAAAAAACGCTTTTATCGACCCTTATCCTTGCAGGCTTAGCGGCATGTTCATCAACAACGCCAGAGCAATCAACAGTTAACCTATTGGCTGAAAATCTAGATGTTAACTACACAGTTATTACTAACCAAGGTGCTGATGACGGCCTTGCTTGTAAAGATCTTCAAGCTGAATTTGCATCATGTAACAAAGTAAACATGACGCTAACCAATACAGGTGCTGCGGTTGATTCAAGTGATTGGACAATCTATTTCCACAGCATTCGTTTAATTCTAGATGTTGAAAATGACCAATTTAAAATTACTCGTGTAACGGGTGACTTACATAAACTTGAACCAACAGATAAATTTGATGGTTTTGCTGCTGGTGAAGAAGTCGTTATTCCACTGGTTGCTGAATATTGGCAGTTATTTGAAACTGACTTCATGCCGGGCGCATTCGTAACAGCACCAGGTGCAGAAGCTCGTAATATTATTTCTTTAGATACTGAAGACACTGGTGAATACGTAGATGAAATTATCGGTGTTCAACTAAAGCGTACACTTGCTGATAATAACGTAACGGCAACAGCTAATACTCGTTTTGAGAAAAACTCAGATGTAGCTGAAGTAGACGCGTCTTCTCATATTATTCCAACACCTTTAAAAACAACGCTAACTAATAAAACCGTTGATTTAGCAAAAGGTATTTCAATTACAGCTAACGGTATTGATGCAGACCAACTTGCAGCATTAAATCAACGTGCTGAACTTCTAGGCCTAGAAACGGCGGGTGAATACCCAGTATCAGTAGCGGTTGATAAGAGCCAATTTAAAGATGGCGTATCTGGCGCATACACACTAGATGTCACTGAAGGTAAAACAACGGTTGTTGCATTTGATGAAGCGGGTGCATTCTACGGCGTTCAATCTTTACTAGCACTAGTAAGCCTAGATAGCTCAGAAATCCCAACACTAAACGTGGAAGATGCTCCTCGTTTTGAATACCGTGGTGTAATGGTTGATGTTGCTCGTAACTTCCACTCAAAAGAAGCGATTCTTGCGACAGTTGACCAAATGGCAGCCTACAAACTTAACAAACTACACCTTCACCTAACAGATGATGAAGGCTGGCGTTTAGAGATCCCTGGTCTTCCTGAACTAACTGACATCGGTAGTAATCGTTGTTTTGATGAGTCAGAAACATCATGTCTACTACCTCAACTAGGTTCAGGTGCTGATTCAGATAACTTTGGTTCTGGTTTCTTCACAACAGAAGATTACCTAGAGATCCTAACGTACGCTAAAAACCGTAACATTGAAGTGATTCCAGAAATCGATATGCCAGCTCACTCACGTGCAGCAGTAATGTCAATGGAAGCGCGTTACACTCGTCTTGCTGCTGAAGGCAAGATGGAAGAAGCAAACGAATATCGTCTGATGGATCCAAAAGACGAATCAAACGTAACAACGGTTCAGTTCTACAACAAACAAAGTTTCATCAACCCATGTTTAGATTCATCGGCAACGTTCGTAGATAAAGTCATCACTGAAGTTGCTGCAATGCACAAAGCGGCTGGTGTTCCTTTATCAACATGGCACTTCGGTGGTGATGAAGCGAAAAACATCAAACTTCACGCTGGTTTCCAAGACATCAATGATGAAGAAAAAATCGGATGGAAAGGTGACTTAGACCTATCTAAACAAGATTTCCCATTTGCTAAATCACCACAATGTCAGTCTTTGATTGCAAGCGGTGAAGTTGCAGATTTCGAACACCTGCCAAGCCATTTTGCTGAGCAAGTATCGAAAATCGCAGCTAAACAAGGCATTCCACACTTCCAAGCATGGCAAGATGGCTTGAAACACTCTGAAGGCGCTGATGCATTTGCAACTGAATCTGTACGTGCAAACTTCTGGGATACTCTGTACTGGGGCGGCGGTGCTTCAGCATACGAATGGGCAGATAAAGGCTATGACGTAGTTGTTTCTAGTCCTGATTATGTTTACATGGATTTCCCATACGAAGTTGATGCGAAAGAGCGTGGCTACTACTGGGCAACTCGTGCAACAGATACTCGTAAGATGTTCGGTTTCGCACCAGAAAACCTACCTCAAAATGCGGAAACATCCGTTGACCGTGACGGTAACGGCTTTGAAAGTGCGGGCACAGTAACACCGAAGAAACCTTTCTACGGTTTGTCTGCGCAACTTTGGTCTGAGACAGTACGTACTGATGAGCAATATGAGTACATGGTATTCCCACGTGTCATTGCAGCAGCAGAGCGTGCATGGCATGAAGCGTCTTGGGAAAATGAATACAAAGCAGGTGTTAAATACTCTCTAGATACAAACCTAGTGAACAAGAAAGCACAGCTTGCTGATTGGACGAACTTTGCAAACACTATGGGTCAACGTGAATTAGCGAAGCTTGAAAGAGCGGGTATTGATTATCGTCTACCAATCCCAGGTGCAGAAATTGCAAACGGCGAGCTAAGCATGAACATTTCATTCCCAGGTGTAACGCTACAATACTCTGTAGATGGCGGTAAAACATGGGCTGCATATGACAATGCGAACAAACCAAAAGTAACTGGTGATGTTCAAATTCGTTCAGCATCATTTACTGGCGAGCGTGTTAGCCGAGTAACTAGCGTTAAATAATTAAGTTAGAAATACATTAGAAACAGTCATTAAATAATCAAACGGCACTTCTTTATAGAGGTGCCGTTTTTTAAGATTATAATGTCAATATCGATTAACTTGTTGTCGTTTTTTGAGTTAATTTTTGTGTTTGCTTCTTAGTTAAGATAAACAAGATACTCAATGTGGCAAGGTAAGTAATTAACTGAGCTAAACTTGGTTTTTCGGTATAACCAAAAATGACATGAACGAAAAGACCGAACCAATTAGTGTGATGATCAAGTAATGCTGTACTGTTCCACAATGGATTTATTATTGGGTTGATTAATCCTGCCGAGGTAAATTTACTTACCGCATTCATTGCCATACCAGCGTAAGCGTGCGGGGAACTACACCTAACAAATAAAATTCATTATGCGTATCTTACGATCTTTCATTTAACGAGAACGTAATTATGCAAAAAGATAAAAAGAGAACACCAGAGCAATGGCACGCTCTATTTGAATCTCAGCAATCTAGCAAGCTTAGTGCCGCTGAATTTTGTCGTAACCATAATATTCTGCCAAAGACATTTAGTGCACGTAAAGCACGATGGAAACAAAAGATTAACGCTTCTACTTTCTTGAAAGTAGAAGCGTTAACATCAACTATCATCGCCACTCCACAATTACCAGATATTCAACTTTCTATCGGAAAATTGCGATTAACATTGCCAGCTAATACTGAACCTCACTGGATAGGACTCTTATTAAAAGGGTATCAATCATGAATGTATTTACTGATGTTTCCACCATTTATCTTCATCGTGATTTTGTCGATTTTCGCAAGGCCATTAATGGCCTTGTCGTGATTGTTGAGCAAGAAATGCAACTATCACCGTTTAGTGATGCTCTATTTATATTTTGCAATAAGCCTCGTGATAAACTCAAAATATTGTATTGGGATAAAACAGGATTCGCTTTATGGTACAAGCGATTAGATGAAGACCGCTTCAAATGGCCACGAAATATAAATAACGATACGTTAGCATTATCAGAGCAGCAACTGACACTGCTATTACAAGGTTTTGATATCTTAGGACATCAACCGGTACATTATCAAACAACCCTTTAAATAGTTGATTCTCAGTCAAGAATAGGAGGCAACCGATTGATTACCTGTATTATCGTTATATAGTCATCTACATGACTGATAAAATAAAACCACTTCCTGATACCATTGACGAGCTGAAAGCACTTGTGCTTCAGCTTGAAAATAAATATAACCGTCTTCTAGAGCAATTTCGGCTGGCTCAACATCAGCGCTTTGGTAAAAGCAGTGAATCTGACTCGACTCAATTTGATTTATTCAATGAAACAGAAGAAGAAATCATCATTGAAAATGATGACACACAAACGATTACCTACACTCGTCAAAAGCCAAAACGCCAACGCTTACCTGAAGACTTACCGCGTACTGTTATTATCCACGACATAAAAGATAAAACTTGTAAGTGTTGCGGTCTAGAGATGCATGCGATGGGTAAAGACATCAGTGAAAAGTTGGAATTTGTACCAGCTAAAGTGGAAGTTATTCAACATGTTCGTCCTAAATATGCTTGCCGAAATTGTGAAAAAAACAATACTTCAGTAGACATTAAACAAGCCCCAATGCCAGCGTCACCAATCCCTAAAGGGATTGCGACCGCAAGTTTACTTGCTCAAATTATTACGGCTAAATTTCAATACAGTCTTCCACTTTATCGTCAAGAAACGTTATTTCAGCAATGGGGTATCATTATTGGACGGCGAACGATGGCGGATTGGTTAATAAAATGCTCGGTACTATTTACCCCTCTTAATAACGAGTTACATCGTATTTTGCTTGAACAACCCACTCTGCATTGTGATGAAACAACGGTAAATGTGTTGGATGTTGAAAAAGCAAAATGTTATATGTGGGTCTACTGCTCTGGCTATGATTCTCCAGGCTCTGGTGTTTTGCCTGGAATTGTACTTTATGATTATCAATCTAGCAGGCATGGCTACCATCCAGTTAACTTTTTAAAAGGTTATAACGGGTATTTACATACCGATGGTTACCAAGGTTATGAACAAACTGAAGCGATTTTAGTTGGCTGTTGGGCACACGCACGTCGACGATTTATTGAGGCTCAACGTGTTCAAGTAAAAGGGAAAACAGGGAGTGCAGATTGGGTATTGAGTAAAATCCAAAAGCTATACCGGATCGAATCGTTATTAAAAGAGGCTTCCCCTGAAGCCAAGTATGTTGCTAGGCAGACAGAAGCCCGCGATTTACTTAAAGAGCTCCGTGATTGGCTTGATAGCGCAGTTAGTCGAGTATCACCTAAAACAAAATTAGGTGAGGCGATTAGCTATACATTAAATCAATGGGATAAATTAGTTCGTTATATTGATGATGGATTGTTATCTATTGATAACAATCGAGCAGAGCGAGCGGTTAAACCGTTTGTTATCGGCCGGAAAAACTGGTTATTTTCGGGTTCAACGGCTGGTGCAGATTCAAGTGCAATGCTTTACAGCATTGTAGAAACAGCAAAGGCAAACGGATTAATCCCTTACGATTATATTAGGTATTGTCTAGATCGTTTATGTGTTGGATCGCCAGATATCGATTCACTTTTACCTTGGAATGTAAAAGACAAGGTGTAGTTCCCCGCACGCTTACGGCAGAGCTTCTCCACGACGACGCATTGATAAAAAACCGTAGTATCGGATCATCTTGAAATGTTTATCAGGATAGTGCTCTACTATCCGTCTTATCATCTCTTCTGGTGATAATGTTAGGCTGTCTGTTGTTCCTGTTCGATGGTCTAAATAATTAAACGTTATCATTCCGCCTTTGGCGTAATGACTTAAACGTGACGCTGAAATCGGGGGCCGTTTTAAATACCGACCAAGATAGTTCATCGTCGGTTTTACATTATTTGTCTTTTTAGCAAAATGAAGCTTCCAACGACGATTATATTGACTGCTTAAAAAGCGTGACCAATCCGTTTTATTACGGATATAGGGGCATTCTTCGCTTGATAAATCAAGCTCATAATAAGCCTTACCCAATAAACTGACGATAGCCGCTCTCCAACAAGGCTCTGTCGTTTTCATTTGGAAGTAAATGGGTTTCCATAAACCGGTACGTTCACAAATTCCCCCACGAGTGACCGATAAATGTAAGTGCGTATTCCAATTCAGTTTTCGACCGTAAGTATGAAGAGCACAAAAGATACCGACATCTATTCCTTTATCTTTTGCCCATCCCAGCAGAATGTTTGCAGCACATTTGAATAATTTATTTAACAGCCAACGGTTATGACGAAAGATAGGCCATAGCGTGTTTGGAAGGGTAAAGGTGATGTGTTGATATTCGCATTCAGGGAAGACATGTTGTTGCTTTTGTATCCATCGCTCTGTGGCTTTCATGCCACAGCTACTGCACGCTCGAGATTTACAGGTTTGGTGAATATATTTGATATGGGTACAGTCAGGGTTGCAACAATGATATTCGCGAGAGCCAAAAGCCGCTGTCCCACAGGACAGCATCTTTGTGACATTTTCAATCACGACCGCTCTTAGGTTAGCTTTGTTATTATGAAGAAATTTAAGCCAGTTATTTTGACTATTAAATAATTGTTTCAGGGGTTTATATGCGTGCATGGCGATAGGATAAACGATTTATTGGCAACAATGGAAGAGGTTGAGTCCTTTTGATTTGCGCCGTAGGCGCCTATTGTTCAGGACGAACATGTTGAATAACTTCCACTTTAGCTGGTACAAATTCCAACTTTTCACTGATGTCTTTACCCATCGCATGCATCTCTAGACCGCAACACTTACAAGTTTTATCTTTTATGTCGTGGATAATAACAGTACGCGGTAAGTCTTCAGGTAAGCGTTGGCGTTTTGGCTTTTGACGAGTGTAGGTAATCGTTTGTGTGTCATCATTTTCAATGATGATTTCTTCTTCTGTTTCATTGAATAAATCAAATTGAGTCGAGTCAGATTCACTGCTTTTACCAAAGCGCTGATGTTGAGCCAGCCGAAATTGCTCTAGAAGACGGTTATATTTATTTTCAAGCTGAAGCACAAGTGCTTTCAGCTCGTCAATGGTATCAGGAAGTGGTTTTATTTTATCAGTCATGTAGATGACTATATAACGATAATACAGGTAATCAATCGGTTGCCTCCTATTCTTGACTGAGAATCAACTATTTAAAGGGTTGTTTGATAATGTACCGGTTGATGTCCTAAGATATCAAAACCTTGTAATAGCAGTGTCAGTTGCTGCTCTGATAATGCTAACGTATCGTTATTTATATTTCGTGGCCATTTGAAGCGGTCTTCATCTAATCGCTTGTACCATAAAGCGAATCCTGTTTTATCCCAATACAATATTTTGAGTTTATCACGAGGCTTATTGCAAAATATAAATAGAGCATCACTAAACGGTGATAGTTGCATTTCTTGCTCAACAATCACGACAAGGCCATTAATGGCCTTGCGAAAATCGACAAAATCACGATGAAGATAAATGGTGGAAACATCAGTAAATACATTCATGATTGATACCCTTTTAATAAGAGTCCTATCCAGTGAGGTTCAGTATTAGCTGGCAATGTTAATCGCAATTTTCCGATAGAAAGTTGAATATCTGGTAATTGTGGAGTGGCGATGATAGTTGATGTTAACGCTTCTACTTTCAAGAAAGTAGAAGCGTTAATCTTTTGTTTCCATCGTGCTTTACGTGCACTAAATGTCTTTGGCAGAATATTATGGTTACGACAAAATTCAGCGGCACTAAACTTGCTAGATTGCTGAGATTCAAATAGAGCGTGCCATTGCTCTGGTGTTCTCTTTTTATCTTTTTGCATAATTAACCTGAATTCTGGATAAGGCTGAACTAATTGCCCACCTAACGATCAGATCTTTCGACCAAGAATTATTTGAACGTATTTTAAAAGGTGGGCAAGATGAATAAATTAGTTGATATATTTTGTGATGTCGATGATTTTTGTTATCAATTCTTATCTCAATGGGAAAAATACCTTGTTGAGGCTAGTGAGAGAAAAAGAAAACGTCAGTCAGTAATGTCTACTAGTGAATGTATGACTATTGTCATCGCTTTTCATCAATCAAATCATAGAGATTTCAAGAACTTCTATATCGGGTTAGTTCATCAATATTGGAAAGGATACTTTCCAAATTTACTTAGCTACACTCGATTTGTGAGCAAAATGCCTAGCCTAATCGCCCCAATGTGTGCCTATTTTCAATCTATCAAAGGTAAGCCGACTGGCATTGCTTTTGTTGACTCCACGAGTCTTAAAGTATGCCATAACATTCGAATTCCTCGCCATAAAGTCTTTGATGGTGTTGCGAAAAGAGGAAAAGGTACCATGGGATGGTTTTTCGGCTTCAAACTTCATTTATTGATTAACCATCTTGGAGAAATTATTTCGCTGAAAATCACAGCTGGCAATGTAAATGATAGGACTCCTGTACCTGATTTATGCAAAGAACTCTCGGGGAAATTGTACGCTGATAAAGGGTACATAGGTAAAAAGTTGAGTGAGAGCTTAAAGAACTCTGATGTCGATTTAGTGACTACCTCGCGAAAAAACATGAAAGCAAAAGAGATAAGTGCTTTTGATAAGGCTATGTTATCAAAGAGATACATTATCGAAACGATAAATGACCAATTGAAGAATATCTCTCAAATTGAACATAGCCGTCATCGTAGCGTGACTGGTTTCATGCTAAATGTAATTTCAGGCGTTGTGGCTTATTGTTTAAAAAAACAAAAGCCACGAATTAAGCTATCAGAATGTGAATTTGAACTAATCCTCGCTTAAAGCATGTTTTATCCAGAATTCAGGTTAATTACGTTCTCGTTAAATGAAAGATCGTAAGATACGCATAATGAATTTTATTTGTTAGGTGTAGTTCCCCGCACGCTTACTTTTAAACGATAGAAAACCGTAGATAATGGCGGTAGGTTTACGACTAAAGACTGCGCTAGCCCTTGAGATTCCACCGACTCTGTCTGTACATTACTAACGACGTCATAACTGCTGCCACCGTAATAATCAGCATCCGTATTTAAAACCAGTTCATACTCACCTGAAACTGGCATTCCTAAACGGAAGTCATTTCTTGGTGCTGGAGTAAAGTTACTGATCACCAATATACGCTCACCGTTATCGCCTAAACGCTCATGAGCTAACACACTTTGCTCAGCGTCATTTTGTAAACGCCATTCAAATCCACAAGGTTCACAGTCATTAATATAAAGTGCTTTTTCATTACGGTATAACTGATTCAAATCTTTAACCAGATGCTGCATACCAGAATGACGCTCGAATTGTGTTAAGAACCATTGTAATTGATCATCATGATCCCATTCTGCACTTTGAGCAATCTCTGCTCCCATAAAGTTCAGCTTCTTACCTGGTTGTCCATACATGTAGCCCATGTACGCACGCATATTCGCTGTTTTCTGCCATTCATCACCTGGCATTTTATCCAGAATAGACCCTTTTCCATACACCACTTCATCATGAGACAACGATAAGATGAAATTCTCACTGAACGCATACACTAATGGAAAAGTAATCGTATCATGATGATAGCGACGATGAATTGGATCTTCTTGAATGTAATTTAAGCTGTCATGCATCCAACCCATATTCCATTTAAATCCAAAGCCTAGACCGCCATCAAACGTTGGTGCTGACACCCCAGGATACGCCGTAGATTCTTCGGCTATCGTCATTGCATTAGGGAAATGAGAATACACTTCTTCATTCATCCATTTAAGCAGAGCAATGGCACCATGATTATGATTACCCCCATCCCAGTTAGGGATCCATTCACCATCTTCACGTGAATAATCAAGATAGAGCATTGATGCAACGGCATCAACACGTAAACCATCGATATGAAAATGCTCAAACCAGTACAAGGCATTAGAGACTAAAAACTCACGAACATGCAATTGGTCATAATTATAAATATAACTCTGCCAATCATTATGCCAACCACGACGCGGATCCGGATCGTTAAACAATGAGGTTCCATCAAAATTAGCTAAACCATGAGAATCCGATGGAAAGTGAGCAGGAACCCAATCCAATACCACACCGACACTGGCTTTATGACATTCATCAACAAAGAATTTAAAATCATCTGGTGAACCAAAGCGGCTTGTTGGTGAGAATAAACCAATCGGTTGATAACCCCATGAACCATAGAATGGATGCTCAGAAACTGGCATTAACTCTATGTGTGTATAGCCCATTTCAACGATGTAGGGAATTAATTCTTCAGCGAGTTCACGATATGTTAGAAATTCACCTTTCTCATTTCGTTTCCACGACCCAATATGCAATTCATAAAAAGATAACGCCTCTTTTTGCTTTGCTGTTACGGGACGGTTCTGCCATTTCGTATCATGCCACTTGTAGCTTGATTGATCATAAACCACAGAAGAAAATGAAGGATATTGTTCGTTATGTGCACCAAAAGGATCCATTTTATGAGGAAGAATTTCCCCATGCGGTCCTTTTAGTTCAAATTTATATTTCGTTCCGACAGCATGCTCAGGAATAAATAGCGCCCAAAGTCCATTATCAATACGCTGCATAGGATGACGACGGCCATCCCATTGGTTAAAGTCACCAATGACACTTGCAGAAGATGAATTTGGTGCAAAGACAATATATCGCACACCTTTAATTAATTTACCATCACGCTCAACAGTAAAAACATGCGCACCTAAATGGTGATACATTTCTTTTGGTGTATGGACATTACTTTCCGTTGGGGCAATAGAATGATACTGGTATGGATCATCTATAACCTGTTCCGTTCCACTCCAATCAACAACAAGTTGATAATGCTTGTCTGTCAAATCAATAGGACTAGAAAGAAAGAAACCACCGGAATTGCGAGAATGAGGTTCAGGGCTTAAAGGGTACTCAAGATCTGCAGAAATTCTTACTTTTACGTTCGTTGCATCAGGCAACCAAACACGTAGAGCGATATCTTGAGATTGGTACTGTGGACCTAAAAAAGAAAATGGATCACAAAATGCAGCTCGGTTGAGCTGCATGTAGACATCCTTTTCTTTACGTTCAACAAGTAAGTTCAACGTAAACACTCCTATTATTTTTTACTAGCTTGGGCACGAATGTCAGTTAACTGCTTAGTTAATTCATTCACTTCGGGACGATTGAAAATATCATCTAAAGTAACTGACAATTTACGACGCCAGTTTGGATATTCATCAACCGTACCCGGTATGTTAACTGGTTTATCCATTTCAAGCCAATCTTCAAGTTGTAAACTGAGAAGTGCGCTCGATCCTGCAGCTAAGTGAAGTTGCAATGCATCACTTAAATATCTGTCCATTGGCACAAACGTAGCATCACGCCCTACACCTTCTGGAAGAAAACCATGAAAATCAACACTATTTAAGATATCTTGTTTTGATTTTGCTCGGCTAAGAAAGAGCTCTTTTAACTGTTCTGCATCAGGATATAAGCCAATTTCTTCGCCCATTTTTAAATCATCACAGTGCCAAAAACCACGTAATGTCGGCATATCATGAGTACATAATGCAGACATAGATTGCTCTTGATAATGCGTTGGTGAGTAATACCCGCCATCTTCTGCCGTTTCAAAGAAGAACACTTTATAAGAATGAATGCCGGCATCTGCAAGTAAATCGATAATCTCATCAGGCACAGTCCCTAGATCTTCACCAATAACTGAGCACGAATTACGATGACTTTCTAAAGCAAGAATAGATAACATGTCTTCTACTGGGTAGTACATGTATGCGCCTTTCGTTGCGTCTTCCCCTTTTGGGATCCACCACAAACGAAGTAAGCCTAAAACATGATCAATTCGCAATGCACCACAAGCACCCATATTCGCACGAAGTAATTCAATATAAGCATCATACGCAGTTGCTTTTAAAACTTGAGGGTTTAATGGCGGTAATCCCCAATTTTGACCAAGTGGACCCAATACATCTGGTGGAGCACCAATGCTGGCATCAAGACATAAGCTGCCATGATCTGCCCACGTTTCAGAGCCACTATCAGCAACACCAACCGCAAGATCTCGGTACAGACCAATGTCCATTCCTTTATCTTCAGCGAATTGTTGAACATCATTAATTTGGGTAAAAGCTAACCACTGTAAGTACATGTACAAATCAACTTGATCGCTATTATCTGCAATAAATTGCTGCACTTGTTTATTATCAAACTGTTGAAGTTCTTGAGGAAAAACAGGCCATCCCCATACATTCTGGTCTTCTGAGTATAGGGT
Organism: Aliivibrio salmonicida LFI1238; assembly: GCF_000196495.1. Lineage (NCBI taxonomy): Bacteria > Pseudomonadati > Pseudomonadota > Gammaproteobacteria > Vibrionales > Vibrionaceae > Aliivibrio > Aliivibrio salmonicida. The sequence continues at coordinate 54,231 of NC_011313.1, read as the reverse complement.
ATTATGTAACGCATCAAATGCCGCTTGTTGTAATAAGCTATCGCCACCCTCTTCAACAAACGTTAAAAAAGCCTTCGCACGAGCACTATTCTTATCAAGATGACGTGTTTTAAACTCTGCGAATAAAAAAGGTAATACACCCATTTTAAGTGACGAGACTTCAGTATAATTTACCCAATGAGATTGACGCACCTCATTCAAACGTTGTTGAAATTCAGCACTGCCGACAACTTCTTGAGCTTGATTCGATAATGCAAACTCAGGCACTGAGCACACGTCAATATAAAGAATATTTAACCAACGACGAGACGATGGACTATAAGGACTCGCCCCTTCAGGATTCGCAGGGAACAAAGAATGAATTGGATTTAAACCGACAAAATCTCCACCTTTATTTGCTATCTCACCGACAAGTTGCTTAAGATCGCCAAAATCACCGATTCCCCAATTATGAGCGGTTCTTAGCGTATAAAGTTGAACACTCGGTCCCCATAGCTTTTTACCGTCATTAATTGCGTCTTGTTTGTAACACGCCTGAGGCGTCACAATTAGAGTCATTACATACGGCGCTTTACGACGCTTGCGTATGATTTCTAATGAATGATACCCCCATTTCAATGTAGGTAACGAAAATAATAACGCCCCTCCATCGACACGGTCATCAGAAATAACTTGAGACTGTAAGTACCCTTCAAGTACCTCACCTTCTTCCGTCGTTAATTTCCAACTAAACTCACTAATACGAGCACTTTTTCCAAGATGAAGTTCAACGTGAAGCGGTTCGTTATCACGAACAACCTTAACCGCCTCAAGTACTTCTTTCTTATGTTTTTTTTCAGCCGAACTTAATAACGTTTTATCGTTTTTAGTATCATAACCTAAAGCCGCTAATAAGCGAGTTAGAGTGTCATCACTGACTTTTTCTTCATCACCCCATGCACTGATATAGCTATTTGCTAACCCGGCCATTTCTGCGACTTGATAGAGCGCATTGTTATTATTTGTCATCACTTAATCTCCGAGGGCAGCCTTATACTGCCCTCTGTATTTATAATCTAAATAGGCTTAACGGTTTATCGCTTCCAATTTCCAGATATTATTGACGTAATCACGAATACTACGGTCAGAGCTAAACTTACCGACTAAAGCCGTGTTCAAAATAGCCATTTTTGCCCACTGTTTTTGGTCTCGGTATGCCGCATCAATATCATTCTGAGCACGAACATAATCTGCGAAATCAGCCAATACTAGGTATTGATCGCCATCGTAAAGCAAGTTGTCACGGATGGCCGACAATTGACCAATTTGACCTGGGGTAAATTCATCTCCAGCCAATAAATCTAGTGCCGCTTGTAATAATGGATTGGCCTCATAGTATTTATATGGGTTGTAGCCTGACGCAACAAGCGCTTCAACTTCGTCAACTTCTAAGCCAAAGATAAAGATATTTTCATCACCCACTTCTTCACGGATCTCAACATTTGCCCCATCCATCGTACCAACGGTAATCGCCCCGTTAAGTGCCATTTTCATGTTACCAGTACCCGATGCTTCTTTACCCGCCGTCGAAATTTGCTCAGAAACGTCTGCCGCTGGAATAATAATTTCAGCCATGCTCACACGGTAATCCGGAATAAAGACGACTTTAATGAAATCAGACACTCGAGGGTCATTATTCACTTTGTCTGCCACTTTATTGATAGCAAAAATAATTTCTTTTGCTAAGTGATAACCCGGAGCCGCTTTTGCAGCAAAGAAGAACACACGAGGGTGCATATCAAAACCAGGTTCATTCAATATACGATGGTACAAAGAAAGTATGTTTAACAAATCCAAATGCTGACGCTTATACTCATGCAAACGCTTAATCTGAACATCAAAAATGGCGTCTGTATTTAGCTCAATGTCCATATTCTCTTGGACCCAATCGGCAAGGCGTTGTTTATTTTTCTTTTTAACTGCCATGAATTCTTTTTGGAATGCCGCGTCATCCGCAAATTTTGCGATGTTAGACAATTGGTCTAATTTTGCTGGCCATTCATTGCCAATTTTTTCAGAGATAAGCGCAGATAAATCAGGATTACAGAATTTCAACCAACGACGAGGGGTCACACCATTGGTAACATTTGTTAATTTACCAGGAAAATATTCATTAAACTCTGGGAATAAATCACGTTTAACTAACGCCGAGTGTAATGCTGCCACCCCATTAACCGCATAAGCGGTAACTACACATAAATTCGCCATTCGCACCATACGGTGAGTGCCTTCTTGAATAATAGAAAGCTTACGCAGCTTAGATACATCTCCAGGCCATTTTTGTTTTACACCTTCAAGGAATAAATAGTTAATCTTAAAAATGATTTCCATATGACGAGGAAGTAGGCGTGAAATTAAAGACTCACTCCATGTTTCTAATGCTTCAGGTAATAATGTATGGTTTGTATAAGCAAACGTTTTAGAACAAATTGCCCATGCAGAATCCCAACTTAATCCACGATCATCCATCAATATTCTCATTAACTCAGGAATACCAATTGTTGGGTGTGTATCATTTAATTGAATCGTTTCGTATTTAGGCAGATCTTCAATTTTATGACCCGCTGCATCATGTCTACGTAAAATATCCGCAATTGAACAAGCACAATGAAAGTACTGTTGCATTAAACGCAGTGTTTTTCCTTTCTCATGATTATCATTAGGGTACAAGACTTTCGTTACGTTACCCGCATCAATCAAAGCATGTTGTGCTTCAAAATAATCACCATTATTAAAGCTCGCAAGGCTGAACGGAGCTTTAGCTCGACATTCCCACAAACGCAATGGATAAACGGTATCACTTTGATAACCGACAATCGGTAAATCCCAAGGCATCCCTTCAACAAACATACCAGGAATCCAACAACGTTTCTCTACCCCATTTTCTTCATATACTTCAACTTTGCCGTAAAAACCAACTTGCTGCGCATAATCAGGACGAGCCACTTCCCATGGATAACCTTCAACACCACGCCATGCATCAGGTGCTTCTTGTTGGCGACAATCATCAAATGATTGACGGAACAAACCGTATTCATAGTGCAGACCGTAACCAATCGCAGGAAATTCTTGCGCTGCTAATGAATCCATAAAACACGCAGCTAGACGGCCAAGACCACCATTACCTAATGCGGGATCACGCTCTTCTTCTAGCAAGTCAGTTAAATTATGACCAAGTTCACCCATTGCATCCGTAATATCTTCATATAAACCCATGCTAATAAGGTTATTACCTGTTAAACGACCAATTAAGAACTCAAGAGATAAGTAGTTAACACTTCGTGCATTCTTAATTCTTTCATCGTTTTCAGTATTAACTAAATCAAATGTTGTTAATTCAGCAAGGGCCTTACCCATCGCTAAATACCATACTTTAGACGTCGCTGTTTTTTCATCAGCGGCAAAAGTGGACACTAAGTGTTGTTTTACAGACGCTTGAAACGCGGCTTTATCAAATTTTTTGATGCTATTCGTTTTCATAATAAGAACTCTCACGAAGGTTTATAATCACTGTGTATATCGTGCACGGTTCAAATTAACGTCGCATCCTCCTACCTAGGGGGAGGAGATAAAAAAGCGTTAAGGCGTAGGTATAATTACCAAATCTAAGTGTGACCATAATCATGATTTGTAGGGCTATCTATTATTCTGGCGTGATAATAAACACATTTCTTCAGCATTAAACACGAAATGATAACAAGATCACATTTTTAGACATTCGGTAAATAAAACGATTCCTCTGTATTTTCTAATTTGAATTTATAAATTGATCCAGAAAGAAAAGGAGTAATAGATCACAATTATAGGGCGTAGCTGATTCATTCATTCTCATTATTGAGGATAATAAACTCAGTATTTTTAAGAAGAATGAAAATTATGTTAATACCATCAAAATTACATTTTCCAAGACGTCTACATAATGCCATCTTACGATCTCGTGTTCTTGACTCTCTAGTCGATGCTGCCCACTACAAACTTGTTTTGTTTCGCTCCCCTGCTGGTTACGGTAAAACAACGATGGCTGCACAATGGCTATCAGAAAAAGACGACACAGGTTGGTATAGCCTTGATGACGGAGACAACGATGAATTCAAATTCGCAAAATATTTTGTTCAAGCGATTGCTAATGCAACAAGCCTTGAGCTTTCTCACTCTAAAGCGTTAACCGAAAAACGTCAGTTTGCCTCTTTGTCTAGTTTATTTTCTCAAGTTTTTAGCGAACTGCTCCCTTTTCAAAAAGACGCTTACATTGTATTGGACGATTATCACCTCATTACTAATGAAGCCATTCATTTAGGATTGAAATTTTTCTTAAAGCATTTACCTGATAACCTCACACTCGTGATAACAAGTCGCTCTCAACCTCCCTTGAATACGGCGAATCTACGAGTAAGAGACCTCCTTATTGAGATCGATAATCAAAGCTTAGCATTCGACCAATCAGAGACGTCCCTCTTTTTTAGCCAACGTTTAAATGATGACATTGACCAAGATGCGATTACCCACGTACGTGAGCATGTCGAAGGTTGGCCTTCTGCTCTTCAATTAATTGCATTGCACAGTATTCAGAACAAACAATCGTTAATGAATTCAGCAGAAGCAATGACCAACTTAAATCAAGCGCATTTGTGGGACTACCTTGCTGAAGAAGTGTTTGATCACTTAGACAGCGAAACACAACATTTTTTAATGCGCAGTGCCGTCTTTGAACATTTTGATGCCGCATTGGTCAGTGATTTAACTCAACGAAGTGACTCTCAACTTATCATCGAAAATCTGAACCGTTTTGGTTTATTCATTAATAGCGATGGAGAGCACGGCGAATGGTACAAATATCATAATTTATTTGCAGAGTTTCTTTCTCACCAACGTCAGAACCACCTTGCTCATGAAGAGAGCGAGTTACAATTTAAAGCCGCTCATGCTTGGTTAGCCCACAAGAATATTTATCAAGCCTTACGGCATGCAAAGAAAGCAAAAAATGACACTCTAATTGCTAAAATACTGACAGAACATGGTTGGCATTTATTTAATAATGGAGAGCTCGTGCTATTAGAGTCAACGATTGATCAATTAGACAAAGACACCCTGTTCGCCTCTCCTCGTTTAGCCATTATTCGTGCATGGTTGGCTCAAAGCCAACACAACTATTTACACGTTGACGATTTACTGTCTGAAGCTCAACAAGAGATGTCAGCACGTAATATTATATTAGATCGCCATGTTCAAGGTGAGTTAGATGCATTGAGAGCGCAAGTCGCTATCAACAAAAACGAACCAGAGAATGCATTGCTTCTCGCAGAGAAAGCTCTCGAACAGTTAGAAATGAATAAATACCGTAGTCGTATTGTCGCTACCTCCGTAATTGGTGAATATCATCATGTTTCGGGAAATTTGGCGCAAGCACTCGCGTTAATGCAACAAACTGAAAAAATGGCGATGACCTATGGCATTTATCATCAAGCACTCTGGGCTATTTTGCAACAAAGTGAAATTCTAATGGCACAAGGCTTCATGCAAGCCGCCTTTGATCTGCAAGATAACGGATTCAAGCTGATTGAAGAACAAGATTTATATCAATTACCACTTCATGAATTCTTATTGCGTTCTCGTGCTCAAATCTATTGGTTCTGGTTCCGTTTTGATGAAGCAGAACAATGCACTTGGAAAGGCTTAGACGTACTTTCACCCTTTGATGAAACTAAACATCTACGCGGCTATTCAATGCTTGCTCGTTTAGCCGTTGCCCGTGGAGAGTTTGATAAAGCAGAGCGTTACCTAGAAAAATGCCAACAATTACTTGGACAAGCCGATTATCATATCGATTGGAAAGCCAATGCGTCTTCTGCACAACTTTTCTATTGGCAAGCGAAAGGCAATACTGAATCAATCAATTATTGGCTAGCTCATGCTGATCGCCCAGAAACTCGTTGTAATCACTTTACACAACTTCAATGGCGCAACATAGCAAGGGCATACTTTCACCTTGGTGATATAGATACGGCAATTAATACCTTAAAAGACTCTCAGATCATTGCTCAAAAACATAAATTGATCACGGATATCAATCGTAATGCAATTATGGAAGCCGTTCTTCTTTTTGAAGATAAACAAATCGATGCCGCGATTGAAGCAATGCATCTTGCGATCAAGCAATCGAACCAAACAGGGATAATCGGTAGCTTCTTAATGGCAGGACAAGCAGTACTCAAACCTCTTGCTAAATTACAACAAAAAGGAAATTTAACCGAACTAGAGAAGCATCGAATAGACCAATTACAGAAAGCATTATCAAACAATAAACGATCTCGCTCTGCTCATTTTGATGAAGCTTTTATTGAAAAAGTACTCAATACACCAGAAGTGCCAGAATTAATCCGAGCCAGCCCATTAACTCACAGAGAATGGCAGGTGTTAGGGTTAATTTATTCCGGATTTAGTAATGAACAAATCGCTGCTGAATTTGATGTTGCACCAACAACAATCAAAACTCACATTCGTAATTTATATCAAAAACTTAACCTTCCAAACCGTAAAGCAGCCATTGCAATGGCTGATGAGTTAGTAAGCATGATGAAATAATCACTCCTAGAGTCATTCTTACGACATTTTTTATACTTAACTTATGTATAATCATCCAACATAGATGCATTATGCATAAGTTTTCTTCTTTATATACAGAGCTAAAATGAACTACTTAACGACATTTTTTAAAGGTATGGCAATGGGCGCAGCAGACGTTGTTCCTGGGGTATCTGGCGGTACGATTGCTTTTATCACTGGTATTTACGATACGCTTTTAGAAAGTATCCGACGTATAAACCCTTCAATATTTGGTTTATGGAAACGCGACGGATTTAAAGCAGCATTTAATCACATTAACGGCTTCTTTCTTATTTCACTGTTTGGTGGCATTTTAACCAGCATTCTTTCGTTAGCAAAATTAATCACCTGGATGCTTCACACACATCCGATTCCATTGTGGTCTTTCTTCTTTGGCTTAATTATCATTTCGATTGTTCATATTTCAAAACAAATTGAAGAATGGTCAATTAGCCGAATTATCATGCTAGTGGCCGGGGCCGTGTTTGCTTATACCATTACAGTCCTTAATCCTGTTGCATTAACACCATCAACGTTCACGTTTATCTTGGCTGGCTCTATTGCTATTTGTGCCATGATTTTACCGGGGATCTCTGGTAGCTTTATTTTATTGCTACTTGGTATGTACAGCCCAATCCTTGACGCCGTTAAATCTCTTGATTTGGTCACCATGGCGTTGTTTTCTACAGGCTGTCTAATTGGTTTATTGAGTTTCTCTCATGTTTTATCTTTTCTTTTAAAACGTTTTCGCGATTTAACTTTAATTTTCTTAACAGGATTAATGGCGGGTACATTAGGCAAGATTTGGCCTTGGAAAGAAGTCATTGAATGGCGTATTAATTCAAAAGGAGAGCAAGTGCCTCTCATTGAACATAACCTATCCCCATTTAACTACGAGCACGTGACTCAACAACCCGCATTAATTGGCTTCGCTGTTGTCGGTGTTCTTTTAGGAATTGGCTTAGTGCTTGGTCTTGAAGCTTACGCAAAGAAAACAGGAAAATAATACCCTGCTCTAATTCTATTATTAAATGAAAGACGGTGGTCAGTGTAAACTAACTGCCGTTTTTATTTCAGATTAGAATGTTTACGTTAATCCATACGACTGAATAAAAACAGACGTTACTGTATCGACTTTACTCTTCATGTCTTCATCCGTTAGTTCGCTCGCTAAATTCATTACTTGAGGCCAAAGAAATAAACCTTGGAATAAACTCACATATATATCAGTCATCAATCGTGGATCTGCGTTTTTTAACCTTCCTGCTGTAATCGCTTCACTAAACCAGTGTGTAATCGCTCGAATACTATAAATATTTTTAATTACATGATTTGCCATATCAGGCTGACGCAGAAATTCCATCACAATGGTTCGTGCTAGTGGTATTCCATATGTATTATAAAGGACATCAATTTCTTTATAAGCGATTTCAGTCAGTTGTGCTTCTGTGCTTTTATTTTTATCAAATTGATAAGAGACACTCTTACTTACAGAATCATTAATAACGGTCAATACCGATTCAAACAACATTTCTTTACTTTCAAAATGACGGTAAATCGTACGTTTAGATACTTCGGCAGATGATGTGATTCTGTCCATATTTGCCGCTAAAAAACCATATTCAATAAATTCGTTTTTAGCCGCATGAATGATATCAAGATGTTTTTGCTGCGATAATGTCAATTTTTTCTGCATATTCCCCCCAGAGATTAAGTATAGCTTATCCATTTATAATCAATAAGTACACGCAAGAGTTTACTTATTACTTTTTAAGTATAAAATAAACTAACGAGTTTACTTTATACCTTTCATGTCTTTTACTCGTAACCATTTCATGTTCGATTTTTAACTCTTTTCATAGGAATGAGTAAATGAATACATCTACATTAATGCTGTTAAAAAGAACCACTCTCACAGTGAACCTTATAATAGGTACGATTTTTCTCTCTGGATGCGATACGAATGAAACCATTCAAAACTCAAGTCCTCCTGTCGTTATCAGGCCTGCACTTATTGAAATCATTACGCACAGTGTAGATGCTAAATCACGTTTTAATGGCGTGGTTCGTTCCGCTCAACGGGCCGATCTTGCATTTCGAATGAATGGACGTGTCATTGATATATTCGTCGAAGAAGGGCAGCAGGTAAAAAAAGATCAATTATTGGCTCAGCTAGACCCAAGAGATGCAAAAAATGCGTTAGCCTCAGCACGCCTTGAGTACACAAACAGTAAAGCTGAATACACTCGTGGAAAAGCGATTTACGAAAAAAGCCAAGCCATTGCAAAAAGTGATCTAGATACATTAAGTACTCGATATAATCTAGCAAAAAATCGATTAGAAGATGCAAAACGTCAATTAGAATATACCCAATTAATTTCGCCGTTTGACGGTGTCATTGGGCAGAAAATGATTGATAATCATGTTCAAATTCAAGCTAACACCCCCGTGCTAACAGTGCATAACGTTAATAAATTGGAAGTACTGATTAATATTCCAGACCGTGTCATGCTTGGGGAGTTAAAGGGATCACAAGCGTTAGCTCAAATTAGTGCACTCCGTAATGAAAACTTTCCTCTCTTGTTAAGTACCTATGGCACTCAAGCAGACCCAATCACACAGACTTACCCTGTCGTGCTAACGTTTGAAGATCTTCGTGGATTTAATGTTCTACCCGGAATGACTGTAAAAGTAGTGCCCGTTTATCCAAAAACTCAATCATCAGCATCGACACTCGTTACCATTCCACTCACAGCGGTGGTACCAAATAATCAAGGCGATCAATTTGTATGGATTGTTGATCAACAAAATAAAATACAATCACGTCCAATCAAGGCTGGTGCACTCTTCTCAAATCGAATTGTAGTTAATGAAGGATTATACGCCGGAGAACGCATCGTTATTGCAGGCGTTTCAAGTTTGACTTCAGGAATGGAAGTAAAACCTTACACCGATATACTTGTAATACGTAGCGGGGAATAACATATGGACATCGCTCGTTATACTATTGCTAAACGTACCTCTGTTTGGGTACTTATCTCATTAATCCTTTTTGGTGGGTATTTAAGTTACCTTAAACTTGGTCGTTTTGAAGATCCCGAATTTGTTATCCGTCAGGCCGTTATTAATACGCCCTATTCTGGTGCCACAGCACAAGAAGTATCAGACGAAGTTACCGATATTATTGAAGGTGCAGTCCAATCACTTCAAGAAGTAAAAGAGGTAAAATCAGTTTCAAAACAAGGCATGTCTGAAGTTACCGTTGAAATCAAACTTGAATTTGCTAACAACCAAGCCGCATTACAGCAAGTCTGGGACAAATTACGTCGTAAAATTGGGGATGCTCAACGCCAACTTCCCCCAGGGGCTGGAGCATCCATTGTTAATGATGATTTCTCAGATGTATATGCACTATTCTTTGCTGTTACTGGCGAGGGATTTAGTGATAAACAATTACAAGACTATGTAGATGAACTGCGTCGTGAGTTAGTCCTCGTTCCTGGAGTAGCAAAAACAGCAACACTCGGTGAACGTCAAGAAACCATTTTTGTCGAGATATCTAGCGAACGTATGGCTAAATTTGGCGTCTCCGTAGAAAAAGTTTATCAAGTGCTACAAAAGCAAAATCTCGTGACAGTTGCAGGCAGTATTGAAACCGACTCTATGCGTATTCCTGTAATTCCAAGTTCTAACATTAATACATTTAATGATTTGGCTAACTTACAAATCAATCTTGGAGATAACAATACCGTACAAGGTAAGGAATTTGAATGTTGCTGAGTTAGCATTGGCCCGTCTAAAAAAGCCAATTTCACCATCGCTGTTTTTTTAAAAGGTATCGAAAATATAATTATCGGGGATTTTATAACTGTTTTAGCCCTATTTCATGAGTTTTAGATACACTTATCCTACAAACCTTATTATGCTGCCCTCAATTCTGACTGAACTATCGCATGGGTGACTAAATCATTGACCGAATTTCCGACTCGGAAATTCGTAAACACCAGACGACTTTCACATAAAATACATTCGTACGGATCTACTTTTACATATCCTTTTAACATTGCGGCATACCCTGGCATTTTCGGCTCAGCTTCTATTTTCATACCTAAAGCTGCATAAACTCTAGGCAGAGCGTAAGCGTGCGGGGAACTACACCTAACAAATAAAATTCATTATGCGTATCTTACGATCTTTCATTTAACGAGAACGTAATTATGCAAAAAGATAAAAAGAGAACACCAGAGCAATGGCACGCTCTATTTGAATCTCAGCAATCTAGCAAGCTTAGTGCCGCTGAATTTTGTCGTAACCATAATATTCTGCCAAAGACATTTAGTGCACGTAAAGCACGATGGAAACAAAAGATTAACGCTTCTACTTTCTTGAAAGTAGAAGCGTTAACATCAACTATCATCGCCACTCCACAATTACCAGATATTCAACTTTCTATCGGAAAATTGCGATTAACATTGCCAGCTAATACTGAACCTCACTGGATAGGACTCTTATTAAAAGGGTATCAATCATGAATGTATTTACTGATGTTTCCACCATTTATCTTCATCGTGATTTTGTCGATTTTCGCAAGGCCATTAATGGCCTTGTCGTGATTGTTGAGCAAGAAATGCAACTATCACCGTTTAGTGATGCTCTATTTATATTTTGCAATAAGCCTCGTGATAAACTCAAAATATTGTATTGGGATAAAACAGGATTCGCTTTATGGTACAAGCGATTAGATGAAGACCGCTTCAAATGGCCACGAAATATAAATAACGATACGTTAGCATTATCAGAGCAGCAACTGACACTGCTATTACAAGGTTTTGATATCTTAGGACATCAACCGGTACATTATCAAACAACCCTTTAAATAGTTGATTCTCAGTCAAGAATAGGAGGCAACCGATTGATTACCTGTATTATCGTTATATAGTCATCTACATGACTGATAAAATAAAACCACTTCCTGATACCATTGACGAGCTGAAAGCACTTGTGCTTCAGCTTGAAAATAAATATAACCGTCTTCTAGAGCAATTTCGGCTGGCTCAACATCAGCGCTTTGGTAAAAGCAGTGAATCTGACTCGACTCAATTTGATTTATTCAATGAAACAGAAGAAGAAATCATCATTGAAAATGATGACACACAAACGATTACCTACACTCGTCAAAAGCCAAAACGCCAACGCTTACCTGAAGACTTACCGCGTACTGTTATTATCCACGACATAAAAGATAAAACTTGTAAGTGTTGCGGTCTAGAGATGCATGCGATGGGTAAAGACATCAGTGAAAAGTTGGAATTTGTACCAGCTAAAGTGGAAGTTATTCAACATGTTCGTCCTAAATATGCTTGCCGAAATTGTGAAAAAAACAATACTTCAGTAGACATTAAACAAGCCCCAATGCCAGCGTCACCAATCCCTAAAGGGATTGCGACCGCAAGTTTACTTGCTCAAATTATTACGGCTAAATTTCAATACAGTCTTCCACTTTATCGTCAAGAAACGTTATTTCAGCAATGGGGTATCATTATTGGACGGCGAACGATGGCGGATTGGTTAATAAAATGCTCGGTACTATTTACCCCTCTTAATAACGAGTTACATCGTATTTTGCTTGAACAACCCACTCTGCATTGTGATGAAACAACGGTAAATGTGTTGGATGTTGAAAAAGCAAAATGTTATATGTGGGTCTACTGCTCTGGCTATGATTCTCCAGGCTCTGGTGTTTTGCCTGGAATTGTACTTTATGATTATCAATCTAGCAGGCATGGCTACCATCCAGTTAACTTTTTAAAAGGTTATAACGGGTATTTACATACCGATGGTTACCAAGGTTATGAACAAACTGAAGCGATTTTAGTTGGCTGTTGGGCACACGCACGTCGACGATTTATTGAGGCTCAACGTGTTCAAGTAAAAGGGAAAACAGGGAGTGCAGATTGGGTATTGAGTAAAATCCAAAAGCTATACCGGATCGAATCGTTATTAAAAGAGGCTTCCCCTGAAGCCAAGTATGTTGCTAGGCAGACAGAAGCCCGCGATTTACTTAAAGAGCTCCGTGATTGGCTTGATAGCGCAGTTAGTCGAGTATCACCTAAAACAAAATTAGGTGAGGCGATTAGCTATACATTAAATCAATGGGATAAATTAGTTCGTTATATTGATGATGGATTGTTATCTATTGATAACAATCGAGCAGAGCGAGCGGTTAAACCGTTTGTTATCGGCCGGAAAAACTGGTTATTTTCGGGTTCAACGGCTGGTGCAGATTCAAGTGCAATGCTTTACAGCATTGTAGAAACAGCAAAGGCAAACGGATTAATCCCTTACGATTATATTAGGTATTGTCTAGATCGTTTATGTGTTGGATCGCCAGATATCGATTCACTTTTACCTTGGAATGTAAAAGACAAGGTGTAGTTCCCCGCACGCTTACGGCAGAGCTTCTCCACGACGACGCATTGATAAAAAACCGTAGTATCGGATCATCTTGAAATGTTTATCAGGATAGTGCTCTACTATCCGTCTTATCATCTCTTCTGGTGATAATGTTAGGCTGTCTGTTGTTCCTGTTCGATGGTCTAAATAATTAAACGTTATCATTCCGCCTTTGGCGTAATGACTTAAACGTGACGCTGAAATCGGGGGCCGTTTTAAATACCGACCAAGATAGTTCATCGTCGGTTTTACATTATTTGTCTTTTTAGCAAAATGAAGCTTCCAACGACGATTATATTGACTGCTTAAAAAGCGTGACCAATCCGTTTTATTACGGATATAGGGGCATTCTTCGCTTGATAAATCAAGCTCATAATAAGCCTTACCCAATAAACTGACGATAGCCGCTCTCCAACAAGGCTCTGTCGTTTTCATTTGGAAGTAAATGGGTTTCCATAAACCGGTACGTTCACAAATTCCCCCACGAGTGACCGATAAATGTAAGTGCGTATTCCAATTCAGTTTTCGACCGTAAGTATGAAGAGCACAAAAGATACCGACATCTATTCCTTTATCTTTTGCCCATCCCAGCAGAATGTTTGCAGCACATTTGAATAATTTATTTAACAGCCAACGGTTATGACGAAAGATAGGCCATAGCGTGTTTGGAAGGGTAAAGGTGATGTGTTGATATTCGCATTCAGGGAAGACATGTTGTTGCTTTTGTATCCATCGCTCTGTGGCTTTCATGCCACAGCTACTGCACGCTCGAGATTTACAGGTTTGGTGAATATATTTGATATGGGTACAGTCAGGGTTGCAACAATGATATTCGCGAGAGCCAAAAGCCGCTGTCCCACAGGACAGCATCTTTGTGACATTTTCAATCACGACCGCTCTTAGGTTAGCTTTGTTATTATGAAGAAATTTAAGCCAGTTATTTTGACTATTAAATAATTGTTTCAGGGGTTTATATGCGTGCATGGCGATAGGATAAACGATTTATTGGCAACAATGGAAGAGGTTGAGTCCTTTTGATTTGCGCCGTAGGCGCCTATTGTTCTTCGCTTAGGCGATATTGCAACCGTCACCCGGGGCTATCAAGAACCAGCCTCTATGATAGTTCGCTATAACGGACAACGAGCCATTGGTTTTGGGATTTCCAATGTCACTGGTGGCAATGTAGTGAATATGGGAGACGCTGTAAAAGCTCGAATTTCAGAGCTTGAAAGTCAACGTCCATTAGGTATTGACTTAAATATAATCTCAATGCAATCAGACTCTGTTCGAGCTTCGGTGGCCAATTTTATTGATAACTTAATCGCTGCCGTTGTCATTGTATTTATCGTATTACTTATGTTTATGGGGCTACGATCTGGCGTTATTATTGGCTTTGTCTTGCTTCTTACCGTTGCAGGCACCTTATGCATCATGTTAATTGAAGATATTGCAATGCAACGGATATCTCTTGGGGCATTGATCATTGCTCTTGGCATGTTAGTCGATAATGCCATTGTAGTTACAGATGGTATTCTAGTTCGACTTCAAACAACCCCTGACGACAATCGAGAAGAGATCGTTTCTGATGTTGTCAATGCAACAAAATGGCCTTTACTTGGTGGTACCGTCGTTGGTATTTGTGCTTTTAGTGCCATTGGCCTATCCCCTTCTGATATGGGCGAATACGCCGGATCTTTATTTTGGGTAATTTTATACTCAATGTTATTAAGCTGGGTATTCGCTGTAACCATCACTCCAATGCTATGTTATGACTTTCTGAAAGTAAAACCTCTCGACAAAAATGCCCCTATTAGTCGCATTAGTCAAATGTACCGCCACCTACTCGCTTGGGTATTAAACTATCGTTGGGCCACTTTAAGTATATTAATCATTATTTTGTTCAGCGCTATTTACGGGGTACGTTACATTCCACCCGGATTTATGCCGGAATCACAACGTGCTCAATTTGTAATTGATGTCTATTTACCACAAGGCTCAGACATAAAACGCACTGAACAAACAATTGAACAGATAGAGCAAGATGTTAAACAGAAAGAAGGCATTACTAATGTAACCAGTTTCGTAGGTGGTGGTGGTTTACGCTTTATGCTGACCTATTCACCTGAAGCGAGAAATCCAAGTTATGGACAACTATTAATAGACATTGATGATTATCAAAACATTGCTCCATTACTTATTGAATTACAGACTGAACTCGATGATAAATACACAGATGCATCGATTAAAGTATGGAAATTCATGCTCGGTCGTGGGGGCGGTAAAAAAATTGAAGCCGGATTTAAAGGCCCAGACAGTCATGTGCTTCGTCAATTAGCAGAACAAGCAAAAGCAATCATGTTAAATGATCCGCAATTGATTGCAGTTCAAGACGATTGGCGTCAACAAATTCCAGTATTACGCCCTCGCTATTCTGCAGAAAAAGCACAGCAGTTTGGGTTAACAACACAAGAGATAAACCAAGCCATCGCACAGACTTTATCAGGACGAAATGTTGGGGTTTATCGCGAAGGAAATGATCTTATTCCAATCGTCGCACGTTCACCAGACGTCGAACGAGATCATCAACGTGCGATTGAAAATACAGAAGTATACAGTCATACTGCCAATAGTTTTATCTCTATTAATCAATTAATTGAGTCATCAAATGTGGTATGGCAAGATGCTATTCTACGTCGTATTGATAGAGTTCCAACTATATTAGTTCAAGCCGATCCCGCTCCTGGCGTATTAACCACCGATGCCTTTAATCAAGTACAAGAAAAAATTGAAGCAATAGAGTTACCATCGGGCTATCAACTTATTTGGTATGGTGAGTATAAAGCGTCAAAAGATGCTAACGAAGGCTTATTAATTTCTGCACCTTATGGGTTTGCAGCGATGATTTTAGCGGTCATATTTATGTTTAACGGGCTTCGTCAGCCATTGGTCATTTGGTTAACGGCACCATTAGCGATCATCGGAGTTACCGTTGGGCTCGTTGCGTTCCAAACACCATTTGAATTTATGGCAATATTAGGCTTTTTAAGTTTGATTGGTATGATGGTAAAAAATGCCATTGTTTTGGTTGATCAAGCCGATCTTGAAGTCAAAAATGGAAAAACGCCTTACTATGCGATTATTGATGCCTCATTAAGTCGTGCAAGGCCTGTATTACTTGGCGCACTAACAACAATTTTAGGTGTAGCGCCTTTACTTGTAGATCCATTCTTCAAAAGTATGGCAGTTACTATTATGTTTGGTTTGTTATTCGCCACCATTCTCACCCTTATCGTAATACCTCTATTCTATGGTATGTTATTTAGAATAAAAGTGACTCAATAGAAATGACAGTAAGCATAAGATTACTGAGTTAAAAATAATAGAAAGGAGCGAATAATCGCTCCTTTCTATATTTTCTGTTCATATTTTCCACACCAACAAAGATTAAAACTTAGCACTGCCATCCATCTTTGTTTGGCTAAAATTGACAGCATCAGGTTTCTTATCTTTTTCTATCTCAGCCGTTGTTGTACTTGGTTTTGAAACGATACCTTTCTCGTTAGCATCCAATTTAGGCTCATCATCGACCATAAATTCATTTTCATCAGGAAAGTAACTTTGTCTTTGATACAGTTTATCTAAAGACTTAATAACCGCGTGCTTTCTCAACTTTCCTCGTTTCATTTTATCATGAAGAGGTTTCGCCATTCCTTGTAAACCTATCACAGCATCCACACCGACTAAGTGTCCAACATGATCTCGTCGACTTGCTGCCGCTTCAATGCCATTTGCAGCCGCTAACCAAAACCAAATATACGCAACAGAATTGCCTTTTTCAGTCGTGTCTGCGCCCATTTCACCCGCAAAATATTGCGCTTTAGGATCACCACTTTCTGCTGCAAGTTCTAACCAATATGTCGCTTTTTTAGGATCGACGGCAACGCCTTTACCTTCGGCATATTGTTTACCAATACGTATTTGAGCTTCGGTATTATCTAACATCGCTGCTCGTAAATTCCATTCCGCCGCCAATTTCGCATTAGGCTGAGGGTTTGCTTCTGCCACATACCAATCTGCAATAAATAGTTGAGCAGGAATATGTTCCATTTCTGCCGCTTCATCAATTAATGCAATGCCTTTTTCAATATTAGCATCAACGCCATTACCTTGTATAAAGGCGATACCTAACGCTAATTTTTTTTCGGCCCCACCTTCTTCTGCAGCCAGGACTTGCCCCCAAAATTTAGATTTACTTTTTAACTCAGAATCTTCACGACGACTATCACATAAGCGGATGACAGAACGGATGGCAATAGCGTTGTCGTGATTTGCAGCCATTTCATACCAATGCAATGCTTCTTCAAAATTATTCATTTCCGCTTCTTTGGCTAAAAAAAGCTGTGTCGAAATATGCCCTGTTTGTGCTTTATATACTCGTTCTTGCCTTTCTGCTGCTCGAGCTTCCGAAAGCGCCCTACGGTAAGAGATCGCCTCTCTCTCTTTTCTTTCGTCGACCTTTCTTTGCTTACTGTTCGCAAAAAAGAAATTAATACACACCATTACTAATAAAACAACCAGTCCAGTGACTGCTACTTGTATCCAATCCATGCTACACCATTACTCTATATTTTTGATATCACTCTTATTATCGGCTTTTATAAGCAAAACATTAACAATAATTTAGTGATATAGATTCAATATTCACACTGATAAGTCATTATTTTATTAAATATTTTTCATTCATTGATATTTTGTTTGAATTATTTAGAAAGTAGGACTACTATCCGAGTCTTGGGGAGTAGTCACAAGGTTTAATACTTAATCTTGTTCAGATATCGTCATCCCGAAGTTTCGACTTCCGGTATCTGTAAGTGGGCAATGAATGCCAATCACTTTGACAAGACCAATACCATAACGTTAATTATTATTGTTAATGGTAGAAGGTCTGTGCTCTCAATTTTAGTGCCATAGTCCTTTTACCTATTTTAAGGAATTACTATGTCACCGTTAACTTGGGAACTATTTGGTTTCGTTGTTCTCGCTCTATTTGCTCTAGATCTATTTCAAACAAGAAAAAACACACCTAGCTTAAAACAAGCATTAGTATGGTCATTTTTTTGGTTTGTTCTTGCCTTTATTTTCTGTGCAATTATTTACCTATACTGGCCGTTAATGGCGCCAGAAAGTACTTATTCGCCTTCAGATGCAAGCATGGCCTTCATTACTGGTTATCTATTAGAAAAAATGCTGAGTGTCGATAATTTATTCGTCTTCGCGTTGATCTTTAGTCAGTTTATTGTGCCTGAACAAAGCCGTCCAAGGATCTTATTGTGGGGTATCATCGGTGCGCTTGTTTTACGTGGCATCATGATCTTTGTTGGCGCAGAGTTATTGACTCAATACCATTGGATCCTCTACATCTTCGCCGTATTCTTGATTATCACAGGTATTAAATTGTGGTTTACGGATACTGAAGCAGAAAGTGATTTTTCATCATCAAAATTTGTCGTTTTCTTGAAAAAACACATCCCATTTGATGATAAGTATTACGGCCATCAATTGATTGCCAAAGTAAATGGTAAAATGATAGCAACCCCACTGTTACTTGTGGTTATTGTTATTATGTTTACCGATATCATGTTTGCATTAGATTCCATTCCTGCCATCTTTGCGATTACTCAAGAACCATTCTTAGTGTTCTCAGCAAACGTATTCGCTTTACTTGGTTTGCGCTCTTTATACTTTGTATTGCAAGGCATGCTAAGCAAGTTCTGTTATTTACAACCTGCATTAGCATTCATCCTTGGTTTCATCGGGATTAAAATGTTCCTTGTTGATACGGCTTATGAAGTCCCGACTGCTTTCTCGTTATTAACGATTGTCGGTATTATCACTTTAGCGATTGTAGGCTCTATCTACAAAAATAAATCACAAGACGCATAACTAACCTTAAGCGGCCATCAACTCTGATGGCTGCTTCTTAAATCCTATTATCTCATTCCATTAAATAGAGTCTATTCTTACTATTACATTATTCTCATCTTTATAAGGTTTTCATGAAAAAATTACTGTTATCTTTCAGCTTGTTGCTTCTTTCATTTTCTAGTTTTGCTCACGAAGAATGCTCAAATAAAGAAATTGTTGGTCAAATTGAAACGATTCACATTAAAGAGCTCGACTCAAATTATAAAGCTCGGATAGATACAGGGGCTGCCACCACATCTATTCATGCAACAGACATCAAAATCCTGAATAAAGAAGGTGAAAGTAAAAACATGCGTGATCACCTCGGTGATACCATTGAATTCACAACCTACAATGAAAAAAATGAAGCATCAAAGCACACCGGTCGTATCATCCGTGTCAGTAAGATTCGTAATGCTCAAGGGGTTGAACGTCGTTATGCTGTTCGTATGCATTTAGAATTCAATGGAAAAGAAAAGAAAGTCGCGATTAATTTACGTGACCGAAGCAAACTGGATTATAAATTATTGATAGGTCGTAACTGGCTTGAAGGTGATTATTTAGTCGATGTTGAAAGAAACGTCGAATAACGTTTATTTTTTAATCACTTAAACTGAATTATAGAAAAAACGCTTTACAAGAAAATCATCTCCCCTTATTATACGCGGCATTGGAGGGATGGCTGAGTGGTCGAAAGCACCGGTCTTGAAAACCGGCAACCGTTAATAGCGGTTCTAGGGTTCAAATCCCTATCCCTCCACCACATTCTAAAGCCTTAGCAGAAATGCTAGGGCTTTTTTGTATCTATCGTATTAGAAATAACGAACCTAAGAATAAAGCAAGACAAACGTAAGCGTGCGGGGAACTACACCTAACAAATAAAATTCATTATGCGTATCTTACGATCTTTCATTTAACGAGAACGTAATTATGCAAAAAGATAAAAAGAGAACACCAGAGCAATGGCACGCTCTATTTGAATCTCAGCAATCTAGCAAGCTTAGTGCCGCTGAATTTTGTCGTAACCATAATATTCTGCCAAAGACATTTAGTGCACGTAAAGCACGATGGAAACAAAAGATTAACATTGCCAGCTAATACTGAACCTCACTGGATAGGACTCTTATTAAAAGGGTATCAATCATGAATGTATTTACTGATGTTTCCACCATTTATCTTCATCGTGATTTTGTCGATTTTCGCAAGGCCATTAATGGCCTTGTCGTGATTGTTGAGCAAGAAATGCAACTATCACCGTTTAGTGATGCTCTATTTATATTTTGCAATAAGCCTCGTGATAAACTCAAAATATTGTATTGGGATAAAACAGGATTCGCTTTATGGTACAAGCGATTAGATGAAGACCGCTTCAAATGGCCACGAAATATAAATAACGATACGTTAGCATTATCAGAGCAGCAACTGACACTGCTATTACAAGGTTTTGATATCTTAGGACATCAACCGGTACATTATCAAACAACCCTTTAAATAGTTGATTCTCAGTCAAGAATAGGAGGCAACCGATTGATTACCTGTATTATCGTTATATAGTCATCTACATGACTGATAAAATAAAACCACTTCCTGATACCATTGACGAGCTGAAAGCACTTGTGCTTCAGCTTGAAAATAAATATAACCGTCTTCTAGAGCAATTTCGGCTGGCTCAACATCAGCGCTTTGGTAAAAGCAGTGAATCTGACTCGACTCAATTTGATTTATTCAATGAAACAGAAGAAGAAATCATCATTGAAAATGATGACACACAAACGATTACCTACACTCGTCAAAAGCCAAAACGCCAACGCTTACCTGAAGACTTACCGCGTACTGTTATTATCCACGACATAAAAGATAAAACTTGTAAGTGTTGCGGTCTAGAGATGCATGCGATGGGTAAAGACATCAGTGAAAAGTTGGAATTTGTACCAGCTAAAGTGGAAGTTATTCAACATGTTCGTCCTAAATATGCTTGCCGAAATTGTGAAAAAAACAATACTTCAGTAGACATTAAACAAGCCCCAATGCCAGCGTCACCAATCCCTAAAGGGATTGCGACCGCAAGTTTACTTGCTCAAATTATTACGGCTAAATTTCAATACAGTCTTCCACTTTATCGTCAAGAAACGTTATTTCAGCAATGGGGTATCATTATTGGACGGCGAACGATGGCGGATTGGTTAATAAAATGCTCGGTACTATTTACCCCTCTTAATAACGAGTTACATCGTATTTTGCTTGAACAACCCACTCTGCATTGTGATGAAACAACGGTAAATGTGTTGGATGTTGAAAAAGCAAAATGTTATATGTGGGTCTACTGCTCTGGCTATGATTCTCCAGGCTCTGGTGTTTTGCCTGGAATTGTACTTTATGATTATCAATCTAGCAGGCATGGCTACCATCCAGTTAACTTTTTAAAAGGTTATAACGGGTATTTACATACCGATGGTTACCAAGGTTATGAACAAACTGAAGCGATGTTAGTTGGCTGTTGGGCACACGCACGTCGACGATTTATTGAGGCTCAACGTGTTCAAGTAAAAGGGAAAACAGGGAGTGCAGATTGGGTATTGAGTAAAATCCAAAAGCTATACCGGATCGAATCGTTATTAAAAGAGGCTTCCCCTGAAGCCAAGTATGTTGCTAGGCAGACAGAAGCCCGCGATTTACTTAAAGAGCTCCGTGATTGGCTTGATAGCGCAGTTAGTCGAGTATCACCTAAAACAAAATTAGGTGAGGCGATTAGCTATACATTAAATCAATGGGATAAATTAGTTCGTTATATTGATGATGGATTGTTATCTATTGATAACAATCGAGCAGAGCGAGCGGTTAAACCGTTTGTTATCGGCCGGAAAAACTGGTTATTTTCGGGTTCAACGGCTGGTGCAGATTCAAGTGCAATGCTTTACAGCATTGTAGAAACAGCAAAGGCAAACGGATTAATCCCTTACGATTATATTAGGTATTGTCTAGATCGTTTATGTGTTGGATCGCCAGATATCGATTCACTTTTACCTTGGAATGTAAAAGACAAGGTGTAGTTCCCCGCACGCTTACCGTGCACTAAATGTCTTTGGCAGAATATTATGGTTACGACAAAATTCAGCGGCACTAAGCTTGCTAGATTGCTGAGATTCAAATAGAGCGTGCCATTGCTCTGGTGTTCTCTTTTTATCTTTTTGCATAATTACGTTCTCGTTAAATGAAAGATCGTAAGATACGCATAATGAATTTTATTTGTT
Organism: Aliivibrio salmonicida LFI1238; assembly: GCF_000196495.1. NCBI lineage: Bacteria > Pseudomonadati > Pseudomonadota > Gammaproteobacteria > Vibrionales > Vibrionaceae > Aliivibrio > Aliivibrio salmonicida. Next base: position 31,921 of record NC_011313.1, on the reverse strand, counting down.
AGGTGTAGTTCCCCGCACGCTTACCTTTATTCTGATGTCTACCGACACAAAAAATGCAGAAGATCGTATGATCCTCTGCATTTGTTGTTAATTACGTAAATCTATATCACATTGAGTCAAGATCATGGCGCTAATCGATCGATCACCCACTTATCTTGATCTTTGCTGTATAGAAAGCGGTCATGCAGACGGCTATCACCGCCTTGCCAAAATTCAATAGAATCAATCTTGACTCTAAACCCGCCCCAGAATTTAGGTACAGGGATCTCACCTTTCGAAAATTGTTGCTTCAGTTCTAGATATTTTCCTTCTAGCGCCGCTCTCGCGGTCAAGCGACTGCTTTGCTTACTTGCCCACGCCGCAATCTGACTTTCTTTCGGTCTTGACGTGAAATACTTCATGTTTTCTAGCGCCGTCAGTTTTTCAGCCGTACCTGTAATATGCACTTGGCGCTCAAGAGGATGCCAAGGAAAATGCAATGAAATTTTGCTGTTATCTTCGAGGTGTTGTGCTTTTCGAGAAGCAAGATTGGTATAAAAAACGAATCCAGTGCTATCAAAATGCTTTAGTAAAACAATACGCTGAAATGGTTGCCCCTTCTTATCAACGGTTGCCACTGTCATAGCAGTTGGATCCGTCAGTTTTGCTTCTACCGCTTGTTTTAACCATAGTTCAAACAACTCAATAGGCGCTTGTGGTAAGTCAGCTCTACGCAAACCACCAAGACTATAATCACGACGAATATCTTCTAATTCCATTGATGTTTATCTCCAACTGCTTTTTTTAAAATTGTGCTCTTTTGAAATCACTTAAACAAGAGGCAAGAACAAAAAAGGACCATAATTGGTCCTTAATTTATCAGATATAAGATGACTTAAGGCACATCATCTAGCTTAAACAATTGATCATGAAGCAATTTGGTCAGTATTTCAGATTGATTTGAGAAATTCGCATCCTCTAGTCCAAATGAATTTACGCCCCCTTCAACAATAATCGTATGATCATTTCCAATGTCATCTTTAATCGCTAAGGCGAGGTCATCACCGTCTTCCGATATCGTAATATGGGCGAGTAAATCAGTGAGATCATTTTGATGAACATCATCGCTCAAGAGCTCTGTAAGATCGATTAAATCTTCGCCTTTAGAAAAATCTTTAATCGTATCTGTACCACTGGAAACACCTTGATCTATCCATTTGAAAATGTCTTCACCGGCACCACCAGTTAGAATATCATCGCCTAAACCACCAATAAGAACATCATCGCCTTCATGGCCAAGAATAATATCATCATTCTCAGTTCCAACAATAACATCATCCCCTGTTGACCCATTAAAGCTTGACGTTACAACGGCGTTAACTTCGCCATTAGGACTCACATTTAAGGTCACCAATTGTTCACTTTCCGCTCCGGCATCATCTTCTACTGTATAGAGAATCTCAAAACCAATCGATTTTCCTGTTTCTATTTCAGGAGCTGATGCTGATGGTTGAAAGTAATAAGAGCCATCTTGTGCAATACGTAAGTCACCATACTCGGTATCAATAACTAATTGATTGTTATCTTCACTCGCAATCAAGTGGCTATTAGACACGTTTCCGTTTTGATCAATCTGCTGCAAGATGTCTATTTTATCGACATCAATAACGACGGCGGCGGCATCTAATCCAATAATTGCCGTTAGAAGAGTGCCTACCTGACCAATTGTAGGGCGCAGTCTTGGCAGCTCTGTAATTAACTGCCCATCCGTAAGGTAAATCACTTTACTTGAGATATTGCTCAACCCATTTAAGGTGGTATTTGGATCTCTCACAATACCAATAGCAGTAACGTCTTTCCCTATAATGAACTCTTCCCACTCATCTTTAGGCCCACTATTACCCCCGTGCCAACCACCGTTATTATCTCCATCACTAAGGAAGTAAACGACATCGTTCGTTTCTCCGGTAATATTGGTAATTTGAGTGTCTTGATAACCAGACATTACAGCGTAGATACCTTCCTCGTAATCAGTGCCGCCTTTAGGATAAAAATGCTCATCCTTATCTTTTTCGGCAATATCAACAAGTGCTGCATTTAATGCATCAATTGCACTTTGAACGGTGAACCAGCCAAGCGACTCTACGTCTTTATCCTGACTACTGTGTTTTTGATCATCAAAATCAACTAATTGAACTTTAACCTCTTCAGAACCTTCTTGAACCTTCACATTATCAAGCATGGCAATAGATGCTTCTAAAACTAGCTCCATCCTTGTTTTATCTTGATCTGGATTTGAGTTATCAGATTTAAACGGTTTATGATCCATACTGCCCGATGAATCAAGAACTAAAGAAATCAATGTTGTCGGCGTTTCCCCACCTTGATCTGCATATATATCTTGGCTAGGTGACGCATTAACAGTGGTTGTCGCTTCTGAATTATTTGAAGATTCTTTTGCAACCGCTGAAACATCAATATCAAGAGTTTCTGTCGATGGATAACGCACGACTAAATTATCGTAATTAATCGTTTGAGTGCTTTGCCCTGTAATATCAATTACCCAAACCTGCTCACCATTAATTGTTTTAAATTCACCTAAAGGTTCATTTGAGTTCTTATCAATAATTTGAGCACCATCAGGTAGCCCTGAAATCTTAATTTCATCTAAATATTCACTGCCATCTATGTCTGTCACCGAAGCCGATAAATCAAGTGACGTTTCAGTTTCTTGAATTATGATATAGCTACCATCAGGATTTAACTCAACAATCGCATCAGCGAAAACTAAACGTTCAATTTGATACAGTTGGTCTCCATTATCTTCTGGCGCGGTATGATCGTATCCCGTGTCTCTACCTAATGTATCAGTGATAACCCAATGATCAACGCCTCCACCATGGGCCCCTCCTTGATTTGTAATTAGATACTCATCAATGTTTCCACTGTATATAACGGCATCAATGCCAAAATCAAGAGGTCCTGTTCCACCATATATTGAGTCATTATAAACTCCCCCGACAAAAACATCATTTCCGGTCCCCTGAACAGAATCACCAACTAAATTATTAACACCACCAGATCCAATAATTAGATTATTACCATCATCACCAACCACAATTTGACCGTTATAAATTACATTTCCGATATCAGGAAGTGTCCCACCATTGGCAAAGAAGTCTTTAATAGACTCGATATTACTAGTATCAAAACCAGGGCCACTTATTGTTGATTCACCGAACACGACAGATAAAATTGGCTCGTCAGCAACCGCATTAACAATTAATTTCGCTGTTCCTGTCGATTCTTCGTACCCATCAGTTACCGTAACTTGAAATTCAACAGGGGCATTGCTATCAAAGTGCTTATTCTCAGCAGGCGTAAATGTAGCGCCGACGACTTCGTCACCATCAAAGAGTAGTTCTAATGACCCAGAAGCGGGATCCACCGTAATATTGAGTAAAGTAACATCGTCACCGTCACTGTCTGATATCAATAAATCATTCAAATTTAGTTGTATCACGGTATCTTCCGTTCCTTCACTTCTAAAGAAGATATCATCGACAACTGGTGCGTTATTCATTGCACGATCTGTACTCTCTGTCGATACGGTAATAACTCCAGAATCGATGCCTTTATCACTGTCTGTCACTTCATAAGGAATAGATTCACTCACCATAGCATCAACAACTTCAACACCTTGCAATGTCACATTCGAATTTGACGCAGTGGAACCCTCTCCATGAACGGTATAAACCCGAATTTGGTCAAAGCCGCTATCAAGCTGGAGATTAGCGGTAAACTCACCGCTACCATCATAAACATTATGAGTTTCATCATCGAAGATATAAGGGCTTTCTCCAACAAGAACCCCATCTTTAAATAATAAGATATGAATTTCAGCATTCGCATTACTATTTTCTGAATAATTACCAAAGACACTACCAAAATCAATATTAACTTCTCTAATATCAACATCGGTTGTATTGGCATTACCAACATCAGTGAAATCCACTTCAATATAGTCTTTTGAATTTACATCTATTTCACTATTGCCAACACCAAGCCCTGTCTCGTTTGTTGCTGAATCGTAGTAAAGTTCATCCGCTGTTAATGTACTTGTAGTATCCGGTCTTGTTCCAGAATAAGTACCACCAGAAACAATAACACCGCTAGCTAGCGTGAAAGATGTCACCGTCCCATTATTATAATTAGGTGCAAAATCATCCGTTGCATTAAAACTCAAATCATCATTAATCGTACTATTCAAAACATATTCAATTTGGGAATCTTCAGTTAACACCGTAGATTCTGTAATTTCAGTTCGAGTATTTCCATCAACAAGGTAAAGCGAGCCTAATTCCGGAAGATCCATGATCTCAATAGTTGTCGCTTTCCCATCATTTTGATTAACGTCATCTTCAGTGTCACTGACATGCGGTTCAAAACTAAATTGAATGCTTGAATCATTGATTAGATTAAGTTCAAAATCTGTCGCGATAGGATCAATATTTATATCAAGTGCGTCAGTATCTTTGAACTCACTGCCTTGTGGTTGATTTGGATACACAATTTCAGCCGAAACATCCAATGAACCATCAGTAACATCAACAATATTGAGATCTCGATTTATAACACCAGAATCAAGATGTGATTGATCTAACGTTATCGTTTCAATTAAATTACCTTCGACAATAATAGATAATATTGCGCCAATGACAGCACCTGCGGGTAGTTTTATTTCATAGGTAATTTGTTCACGATCACTATTAATAATGTCATCTTCATCTCGAGCAATTGTCACTTCAGGAGAGAACAATTCATCAGCCGATTTATTACCATCTGTGAATTCAAACTCTTCAAATTCAATGAATGTATTTACGTCCCCATTCATTTCCGTAATCGTGATTGAACCATCATCATTTAACATAATATTGGCGGTAGCAAGAGCGAAATTAAGTATCGCGGTATCTGTTCCCGCCCCACCATCAGAAACCAAGTAGTCATTATTGTCATCACTACCAACGGTAAGATAATCATCACCAGAGCCTAGCAATACATAATCATCTGAACTTTCAGTAATAGGAGTAACTAAATCGCCATGATAATAATGTACCACCTCTGACGGGTCACTTATGTTGCCAGCTGCGTCCATTTGTTTCACTGTGAATATTTCATTTTCGTTATGATCGATACCCGAAACATTCGATATATCAAAACTCCAACTGCCATCATTAGATACCAATATTTGAGTTGTATTTAATTGAACCCCACTGTCATCAAATAACATAATACTCGCACCGGGTTCTCCTGTACCATTCATCGTTACTTTAGAATAATCACTAGCGATGGAATCATCCGTTATGTTCGTGATAATTGGTGCATCAGGGGCAATTTCATCAAAATCAGACACATTAATGGTAAAAGTTTCAGTGCTCATTGACCCATCGGTTGATATGGCAATTATCTCGATTTGATGTTGTTCTTCGGTTTCAAAATCCAGATTACCAATGACTGTCACCACACCCGTGGTGGCATCAATAGCAAATAGACCGGCCGCAATGTCTGCCGGAGATAAACTGTAGCTCACTGCATCGCCGTCGGGATCTGTTGCCAAACCAATAATATTTACCACATCGCCTATTGCTGCATTTTCTGAAATTGTATTATCTGATGCATTTGAATCGGTTACCGGACCCACCGGATTATCCGTATCGCCGCCACCCGGCAACGTACCATCCGCATCCGTCACGTTTATCGTAAATGAATCGGTACTGGTTGAGCCATCGGTAGAAGTAGCAATAATCTCAATCGAGTGAGTCTCATTAAGCTCATGATCCAGATTACCAATCACCGTCACCACGCCCGTGGTGGCGTCAATCGCAAATAAATCGGCCGCAATGTCCGCCGGAGATAAGGTGTAGCTCACCGCATCTCCATCCGGATCCGTCGCCAAACCGGTGATGTTAACCACATCCCCTATTGCTGCATTTTCTGAAATCGTATTATCTGATGCATTTGAATCGGTTACCGGACCCACCGGATTATCCGTATCGCCGCCGCCCGGCAGCGTACCCTCTGCATCCGTCACGTTTATCGTAAATGAATCGGTACTGGTTGAGCCATCGGTTGAGGTCGCAATGATATCAATCGAGTGAGACGGCGTCGTGTCATGATCCAAATTGCCAATCACCGTCACCACGCCCGTGGTGGCATCGATAGCAAATAAGCCTGCATCAATATCATCTTGAGATAGGGTGTAAGTCACCACATCCCCATCCGGATCCGTTGCTAAACCGGTGATGTTAACCACATCTCCTATTGCCGCATTCTCTGAAATTGTATTATCTGACGCATTTGAATCGGTTACCGGACCCACCGGATTATCCGTATCGCCGCCACCCGGTTGCGTACCATCCGCATCCGTCACGTTTATCGTAAATGAACCGGTACTGGTTGATCCATCGGTGGAGGTCGCAATAATATCAATTGAGTGAGACGGCGCCGTGTCATGATCTAAATTGCCAATCACCGTCACCACGCCCGTGGTGGCATCGATAGCAAATAAGCCTGCATCAATATCATCTTGAGATAGGGTGTACGTCACCGTATCTCCATCGGGATCCGTCGCCAAACCGGTGATGTTAACCACATCCCCTATTGCCGCATTCTCTGAAATTGTATTATCTGACGCATTTGAATCGGTAACCGGACCCACCGGATTATCCGTATCGCCGCCACCCGGTTGCGTACCATCCGCATCCGTCACGTTTATCGTAAATGAACCGGTACTGGTTGAGCCATCGGTGGAGGTCGCAATAATATCAATTGAGTGAGACGGCGCCGTGTCATGATCTAAATTGCCAATCACCGTCACCACACCCGTGGTGGCGTCAATCGCAAATAGACCGGCCGCAATGTCCGCCGCAGATAAACTGTAGCTCACCGCATCTCCATCCGGATCCGTTGCCAAACCGGTGATGTTAACCACATCCCCTATCTCGGCATTTTCTGAAATCGTATTATCTGATGCATTTGAATCGGTAACCGGACCCACCGGATTATCCGTATCGCCGCCACCCGGCAACGTACCATCCGCATCCGTTACCGTGATGTCAAAACTGCCCGTATTGGTTGAACCATCGGTGGAGGTAGCAATAATCTCAATCGAGTGAGTATCATTAAGCTCATGATCCAGATTACCAATCACTGTCACCACACCCGTAGTCGCATCAATCGCAAATAAACCGGCCGCAATGTCCGCCGCAGATAAACTGTAGCTCACTGCATCGCCATCGGGATCTGTTGCCAAACCAATAATATTTACCACATCCCCTATTGCTGCATTTTCTGAAATCGTATTATCTGAATCATTTGAATCGGTTACCGGACCCACCGGATTATCCGTATCACCGCCACCCGGCAGCGTACCATCCGCATCCGTCACGTTTATCGTAAATGAATCGGTACTGGTTGAGCCATCGGTAGAAGTAGCAATAATCTCAATAGAGTGAGACGGCGCCGTCTCATGATCCAAATTGCCAATCACCGTCACCACGCCCGTGGTGGCGTCAATCGCAAATAAACCCGCATCAATATCATCTTGAGATAGGGTGTAAGTCACCGTATCTCCATCGGGATCCGTCGCCAAACCGGTGATGTTAACCACATCGCCTATTGCCGCATTTTCTGAAATCGTATTATCTGATGCATTTGAATCGGTAACCGGACCCACCGGATTATCCGTATCACCGCCACCCGGCAGCGTACCATCCGCATCCGTCACGTTTATCGTAAATGAATCGGTACTGGTTGAGCCATCGGTAGAAGTAGCAATAATCTCAATCGAGTGAGTCTCATTAAGCTCATGATCCAGATTACCAATCACTGTCACCACACCCGTGGTGGCGTCAATCGCAAATAAACCCGCATCAATATCATCTTGAGACAGGGTGTAAGTCACCGTATCTCCATCGGGATCCGTCGCCAAACCGGTGATGTTAACCACATCGCCTATTGCCGCATTTTCTGAAATCGTATTATCTGATGCATTTGAATCGGTAACCGGACCCACCGGATTATCCGTATCACCGCCACCCGGCAGCGTACCATCCGCATCCGTCACGTTTATCGTAAATGAATCGGTACTGGTTGAGCCATCGGTAGAAGTAGCAATAATCTCAATAGAGTGAGTCTCATTAAGCTCATGATCCAGATTACCAATCACCGTCACCACGCCCGTGGTGGCATCGATAGCAAATAAGCCTGCATCAATATCATCTTGAGATAGGGTGTAAGTCACCATATCCCCATCCGGATCCGTTGCTAAACCGGTGATGTTAACCACATCCCCTATCGCTGCATTTTCTGAAATCGTATTATCTGATGCATTTGAATCGGTAACCGGACCCACCGGATTATCCGTATCGCCGCCCCCCGGCAACGTACCATCCGCATCCGTCACGTTTATCGTAAATGAATCGGTACTGGTTGAGCCATCGGTAGAAGTAGCAATAATCTCAATCGAGTGAGTATCATTAAGCTCATGATCCAGATTACCAATCACTGTCACCACACCCGTAGTCGCATCAATCGCAAATAAACCGGCCGCAATGTCCGCCGCAGATAAGGTGTAGCTCACCGCATCTCCATCCGGATCCGTTGCCAAACCGGAGATGTTAACCACATCCCCTATTGCTGCATTTTCTGAAATCGTATTATCTGATGCATTTGAATCGGTTACCGGACCCACCGGATTATCCGTATCGCCGCCGCCCGCCAGCGTACCATCCGCATCCGTTACCGTGATGTCAAAACTGCCCGTGCTGGTTGAGCCATCGGTGGAAGTCGCAATAATATCAATCGAGTGAGACGGTGCCGTGTCATGATCCAGATTACCAATCACTGTCACCACACCCGTGGTGGCGTCAATCGCAAATAAACCCGCATCAATATCATCTTGAGACAGGGTGTAGCTCACCACATCTCCATCCGGATCCGTAGCTAAACCGGTGATGTTAACCACATCCCCTATTGCCGCATTTTCTGAAATCGTATTATCTGAAAGGTTTGAATCAACAACAAAACCAACTTTTTGGTTAATTATATTCCCAATATTTATTGGATTATCAAAACTTCCGGTCTCTTTGTAGAACTTATATTGATCTAACAATGTTAAGCTTTGGGTTTTAGATAAACCTAAAGCTTCTAAAGATGACGTATCAAAATCGGTTTCAGCAATCGTGCTTTTTCCTACCCGTTCAATTTCAGTAGAAGTCGTTAAACTTGAACCACTTTCTTCACCTGCAGCAGGAGAATCAGAAACTAAACTAGGGTCTTTACCATCAACAATAGCATCCAAGATATCTTTAATTTCATTATTATTATCTTTTGGTAAATCATCACGATTGACAAATACCTCGCCAGAATCCTTTTCAAGAACGACGTCACCAGGTAAAACTGTTTCACCAGAAGTCATTAACTTCAGGTTACCGTTTTTATCAATCACAATAATTTGTTTGTCATTTGTTGATGTTTTAATCGCCATAACGTTATTTCCCAAATCCATTTATTCACAACACATACAATTAACCAATAAATACGCCGCACTTATATACATAATTTAGCATACAGTTAACATTGTGACCACATTCATAAAGCGCGTAAAATAAACAAAAAAGGCGAATCTAATTTGTCTAAATAATATTATTTCCCTATTATTTTAAGTGAGTCACAAAATGTGAGGTTAATTCCAATTAGTAATTTATAAAAATAGTTCTAAAAAATATTTGCCACTATATTCTCGAATTCAAGACTTATTTTTACTATGTTTTTATTGTCATTTTCAAAACGGCATCAAGTTATTCGTTTTTTGTTTGTGAGAGACTATTTATCGATTGATTTTCAATAGGTTAATTTTTGCTTTTTTATAAGAGATAACGTAGCATTTCAGTCATATATAAAAAACGAAATAGACACATACCATTTACCTATGTGTATCACTATTAAGTTAACTAGAATTTATTAAAAATATCGTGCTCATTAAAGTTGTTCAAAAGATACGATAATTAGGAGAAACACTTTGAAATGGATCAAACTTGCGACGTGCAGTAGCTTGCTAGTTTTGAGCGTATCAACTCAGGCCCAGACCTTAGAGCAAGCAATATCACAAACTCTAACGACAAACCCTGAGGTTAAGAAAGCATATAACGCTTATATGAGTTACGTTGAAGACAGCAATAGTGTTTCTGGTAATTACTTACCTTCTATTGACTTAGATGCGGGGATTGGACTTGAAAACATTAATCCTGCACCTAATAATGGTGATGACACAAGCTTAACGAGAAAAGATGCAACATTGTCTTTAACTCAGCTAATTTGGGATGGTTCAAGTACGATTAATGATATGGATCGTACCCAAGCTGAAGCCGAATCGGCTCGGTTACAACTCATCTCTCTTGGTGAAAATAAAGCATTAGATGTATCCCAAGTCTACCTAGATGCGGTTAAAGCAACCGAAATCCTCGCTCTTTCTGAAAGCAACTTAGCAATTCATAAAAAAATATATAAAGACATAAAGAAAAGAGCAGAATCAGGAATAGGTTCAACAGCCGATGTATCTCAAGTAGAAGCTCGTATTGCACGTGCCCACGGTAATTTACTTGCAGCACAAAATAATTTATTTGATACGCATACCGTCTTTACTCAAATAGTCGGCTCTCCACCTCAAGCACTCATATATCCTAGAGCTGATGCAAATACGCTGCCTTTAAGCCTACAAGAAGGCGTAGAGCGAGCTTACGAACACCATCCAGTCATCCTTATTGCACAGTCCGACATTCAAGCTGCAAAATATCAATACGCACAATCTAAAGGCACCAATTACCCGACGCTCTCTTTTGAAGCAGCTCAAACTTGGCGTGATGATGCTGGTGGTATAGAAGGAAGCAGTGACGAATTTTCAGCAATGGTTCGCATGCGTTACAACTTATATAACGGCGGAAGTGATAATGCACAATCAGAAAAAAGTGCTTATCAATTAAATATGGCAAAAGATCTGCGAGATAGTGCTTATCGAAACGTTGAAGAAGGATTTCGTCTATCATGGAGTGCGCTAGATTTAACATTACAACAGAAAGAATTCTTAGCCGATCATGTTGATGCAGCCTCCGATACAGTTATTGCTTATGAAAAACAATATCGTATTGGGAAGCGAACTCTTTTGGATCTATTAAACACAGAAAACGAATTATTTGAAGCCAGAAAATCTTACCTAGATGCCCATTACGCTGAACAGTTTGCAAAATTTAGAGTATTGCATGCAACAGGTACATTGATTCCATCATTACTTATTGATACCCCTAAAGAATGGAATTCACAAAAATCTAAAGAAGAGGAGAAATAAGAATGAAAAAATTAATTTACCCAACCCTTATTACGAGTCTTTTTTTGACGGCATGTGTCTCTGGCGACAAGGATTATATTGAAACACCCGCTCCCTCTCAGATCGCAGACCTACGAGATAATGATAACGATGGCGTTATTAACGCTCGAGATATCTGCCCAGGAACACCAAGAGGCGCTCAAATTGATAATGATGGTTGTGCCGAATACGTAGAGCAATCAGATAAAAAAGATTTAAAGATTCTTTTTGCTAACAATTCATCAGAAATATCACCTATTTTCAAAAGTGAAATAAGAACAATGGCTGAATTTCTGGCTGAATATCCAGAAACTTCAATTCAACTTCAAGGTTTTGCAAGTCAACAAGGTAATGCAGAATACAACATTCGCTTATCTGAACTTAGAGCATCTGCAGTACGTGTTGCTTTGATTAATTATGGTGTTAATCCGGACAAAATTGAAACGATAGGTTTTGGTGATACCTTATTAACAGCTAAAGGGGATTCAGCAGTTAGTCACGCTTTAAATCGTCGAGTGGTTGCAACGGTTGTTGGTTTCAAAGGTGATGTAGTCGACGAATGGAATATATTTACACGTAAAAAGAAATAACAATTTCACAATGAATAAAAAATGGGCGATAAACGCCCATTTTTTTATAGCGAGAACAATAGGCGCCTACGGCGCAAATCAAAAGGACTCAACCTCTTCCATTGTTGCCAATAAATCGTTTATCCTATCGCCATGCACGCATATAAACCCCTGAAACAATTATTTAATAGTCAAAATAACGGGCTTAAATTTCTTCATAATAACAAAGCTAACCTAAGAGCGGTCGTGATTGAAAATGTCACAAAGATGCTGTCCTGTGGGACAGCGGCTTTTGGCTCTCGCGAATATCATTGTTGCAACCCTGACTGTACCCATATCAAATATATTCACCAAACCTGTAAATCTCGAGCGTGCAGTAGCTGTGGCATGAAAGCCACAGAGCGATGGATACAAAAGCAACAACATGTCTTCCCTGAATGCGAATATCAACACATCACCTTTACCCTTCCAAACACGCTATGGCCTATCTTTCGTCATAACCGTTTGTTAAATAAATTATTCAAATGTGCTGCAAACATTCTGCTGGGATGGGCAAAAGATAAAGGAATAGATGTCGGTATCTTTTGTGCTCTTCATACTTACGGTCGAAAACTGAATTGGAATACGCACTTACATTTATCGGTCACTCGTGGGGGAATTTGTGAACGTACCGGTTTATGGAAACCCATTTACTTCCAAATGAAAACGACAGAGCCTTGTTGGAGAGCGGCTATCGTCAGTTTATTGGGTAAGGCTTATTATGAGCTTGATTTATCAAGCGAAGAATGCCCCTATATCCGTAATAAAACGGATTGGTCACGCTTTTTAAGCAGTCAATATAATCGTCGTTGGAAGCTTCATTTTGCTAAAAAGACAAATAATGTAAAACCGACGATGAACTATCTTGGTCGGTATTTAAAACGGCCCCCGATTTCAGCGTCACGTTTAAGTCATTACGCCAAAGGCGGAATGATAACGTTTAATTATTTAGACCATCGAACAGGAACAACAGACAGCCTAACATTATCACCAGAAGAGATGATAAGACGGATAGTAGAGCACTATCCTGATAAACATTTCAAGATGATCCGATACTACGGTTTTTTATCAATGCGTCGTCGTGGAGAAGCTCTGCCTAGAGTTTATGCAGCTTTAGGTATGACAATAGAAGCTGAGCCGAAAATGCCAGGGTATGCCGCAATGTTAAAAGGATATGTAAAAGTAGATCCGTACGAATGTATTTTATGTGAAAGTCGTCTGGTGTTTACGAATTTCCGAGTCGGAAATTCGGTCAATGATTTAGTCACCCATGCGATAGTTCAGTCAGAATTGAGGGCAGCATAATAAGGTTTGTAGGATAAGTGTATCTAAAACTCATGAAATAGGGCTAAAACAGTTATAAAATCCCCGATAATTATATTTTCGATACCTTTTAAAAAAACAGCGATGGTGAAATTGGCTTTTTTAGACGGGCCAATGCTAACTCAGCAACATTCAAATTCCTTACCTTCTAGCATAAGGTGCAGCACCAATTTTACCCGCAGCAACTTGTACGTTTTGCTCAGCTAAAGCAGCTTGAACATCAGAGGTTGTTAGGCCTAAGTTAGTCATTTTGTCAGGGTCTAGCCAAACACGCATTGCGTATTCACCCCCACCAATAACACCAACTTCACTTATCCCCGTAACCCGCGCTAACTGATCTTTGATGTTCAAGTTTACGTAGTTAACCAAGAACTGATCATCGTATTTTCCATCAGGAGAATAGAAGTTCAATACCATCAATAAATCAGGCGAGCGCTTTTTAACGGTCACACCGACCATTCGTACTTCTTGTGGCAATTTAGATTCGATTTGCGCCACACGGTTCTGAACGTTGACCTGAGCCATGTCTGGATCAGTACCCACATCAAAGGTGACATTCAGGGAGTACGACCCATCATTGGCACTTTTAGAGGACATGTAAATCATGTTCTCAACGCCGTTGACCGAGGTTTCTATTGGATCCGCAATGGCTTGTTCTACTACCTCTGCGCTTGCTCCTGTATAATACGCATTCACGCTCACTGAAGGCGGGCTGATTTTAGGGTATTCCGCCACAGGAAGAATGGCGAGGGCGATGGCTCCGGCAAGAGTGAGTATGATAGAAATAACCAGAGCGAATTTAGGGCGCTGTATAAAAAATCGACTTAACATATTAAGACTCCACGTTCTCTAGACGAACCTGAACTCCGTTTCTTACACGCTGTAATCCTTTGACAAGTACTTGCTCATTAGCTTCTAAGCCAGAACTGATAATCACGCCTTCTGGTAATTGTTTACCCAAAGTAACGTTGCGTCTTTCTGCCACATTACCTTCAGTTAATACCATGACAAAACTGCCTTCTAAATCACTTTGCACTGCACGTCTTGGAGTCACCACAACGTCAGTTGGTATTTTTTCACGTAGGTTTACATTGATATGCTGGCCAGGTAAAAGAGTGTAATCAGGGTTATCAACCAATGCTCTAAGCGTTAATGTGCCCGTAGTTTGATCAATTCGGTTACTAATGTAATCAATCTTACCTAGGTGTTTATACTCTTCACCATTTTCAAGATTAAGCACAACTTCAACTTGGTTAGACGCGCCAGAACCATCGCCTTTTACTTGATCAATACCCATCAATAAACGCTCACGCTCACTGATAGTAAATCGAGTTTGAATCGGGTCTAAGCTAACCAAAGTAGTCAGTTCACCCGATGCAGAAGACACCAAATCACCAAGACTTACTTTGCTGTCACTAATACGGCCAGAGAAAGGGGCGAGGATTGTCGTATAAGAAAGATTCACTTCTGCAAGTTTCAATTGCGCTTGAGCCGATTCAACCTGAGCTTCACCACTCAATAATTGCGCCGTTAAACCATCAAATTCAGCTTGGCTAATATTGCCTTTAGGGAGAAGATTTTTACCACGTTGGAAATCAAGCTGTGCTTTTTTCAATTCAGCATTAGCTTGGGTAATACCTGCTTTTGCATTGGCGACTTGGGCTTCAAAAGAAGAAGGATCAATTTGGAAAAGTACATCGCCTTTAGTGACCATTTGGCCTTCTTTAAATGAGCGAGACTGAATATAGCCAGAAACATGAGCCACAATAGAGGCATCTTCCATTGCTTCAATACGACCAATATAGGTTTTGCCTTGTTGATATTGAATTGACTCAACGGTATGAGCAACAACAAGAGGGGCTTGGGGAGGGGTATTTTTCACCGTGTCATCACTGCAGCCAACGAGTAAAGCTGCACTCACCAAAGACGCAAGAAGTGTTTTAGATTTCATAAAATAACCATTTAACTGTCGAATTATGCTTATTCTGACAGTTAAATGATTGAAATTATTAGCTTTAAATTACCGACTTTGTTACTGAATATGTCAGTAATGTATTTTTAGTTACTTTTAGAATGCAATAAAATGTAACCAGATGATATTAAACAACTATAGTGACAATATAAAAGCTTATAAATTTACATTTGCTTGAAAAGTCCAAGCAACAAAACGACTGATTTTATGACCTTGTGCCATATCAATCGTCTTAATTGTTTTTACACCAAGTCGTGTTAATTCTTGGTAAAGCGTATCAACGTTTTCTTTCTTAGAAATTAACGTAGTAAACCATTGAACTTGCAATGCAAACTCACAACTTTCTTGTGCCATTTTAGTGATAAACGCGATCTCGCCGCCTTCATACCAAAGCTCAGCATTCTGGCCACCGAAGTTTAATTTTTTCACGCCTTTTAATTCATTATACGCGTGACCTTTCTTCGATTTGCTCGTTGCTAAGTTCTGCTGTTTACGCTCTGATCCTGCCGTTGCTTCTTCTTCTGATGCATGGAATGGAGGGTTACACATCGTAAACGCAAATTCATCTTGTGGCTTGATTATACCTTTAAAGATATGTTCATCATTCGCCTGTAAACGACACTCAATGCTTTTCTTCAAGCTTGGGTTATTGTTCGCAATAAATGACGCCATTTTAAGCGCTTGTGGATCAGTATCAGAACCAACAAAGTTCCATTTGTATTCACTGTGCCCAAGAATTGGGTATACACAGTTGGCACCAACGCCAATGTCTAAGCCTTTAACGCTCTTACCTGTTGGGATTTCGCCATCATTCGTGATAGCAAGTAAATCGGCAATATTATGGATGTAATCAGCACGACCAGGGATCGGTGGGCATAAGTATCCTTCAGGGATATCCCAAAATGGCACATCATAAAAATGAGCTAATAATGCTTTGTTCAATGCTTTAACAGCAAGAGGATCTGAAAAGTTGATTGATTCATTACCATATTGATTCGTTTCAACAAATGCTTTCAGTTCAGGGAACGTCGCAATCAGCGCAGGAAAATCATAACTTGCATTATGTTTATTGCGAGGATGCATAGATTTTTTAATCGGAGCTTCGTTATTACTCTTAGATGCCGATTGATTTTTTGAAAAATGAGAATGAGACATGGGAACTCAATGGTAATAAATAATGGCGGCTATAATAGCTTATCTTAACTCTGATTACTTTAAATAACGTCGATAAGAATAAAGGAAAGCCCTCATATTACGCGCATAAAAAAAGCACCCAATGTATTTCTACACCTGATGCTTTTTTATAAAGAATAAACTTATTAATTAGAATGCTTCAGGAGCAAAACCAGTCATTTCTTTAAGACCAAGTTCTCTGCCCAAAGCCGTCATTGGATGCACAACAACTAGACCGCGAACTGCTTTTTTCAGTTTGCCCATATCCGCTTGCTCTGCTTTAGTAATCGCTCGTTTGAAATCAAGGTTACGAACTTCAGTTCCTTTATTCCCTGTTTCAAATTGCTTTTTACCGTTTAATTTTGCAACTTTCTTTTCTAGCGTTTGGATTTCATGCAAAAACTGTTTAACAATAGGCTGATCGTCGCGCTTTTGTGCAGCCTCTAAACGGTGCTTACAACGATCTAGTCGATGATGAATTTTTTGCAGTTCTTCTTTTACACTCATGAAATTACCTTTGTATTGAAAATGGTGCGTATTGACGCTACCTGATAGTATACCCTCTAATAGAAGAACGATCATAGGTTTATTACATGCTAACCATTTCAAATTATGTTCAGTTAGCCAGCTGGGAAATAGAACTCACCGCAATTAGAGCGCAAGGTGCGGGTGGTCAAAATGTTAATAAAGTCTCTAGTGCAATCCATTTACGCTTTGATATTAATAGTTCAACACTTCCTCCTTTCTATAAAGAGCGATTGCTCAAGATGAAAGACAGTCGCATCACGAAGGAAGGGGTCATTGTTATTAAGGCTCAACAATTTAGAACACAAGAGAAAAACAGAGAAGACGCACTTGAGCGTTTAAAAGTATTGATTCAATCCGCGGCTGAAACTCAAAAAGCACGCAGAGAAACAAAACCAACACGTAACTCTCAACGTAGACGTGTAGACAATAAGACCCAACACGGTCAAACAAAGAACATGAGAAAGAAGGTAGATTACTAATGACATATCAGCAGACGTTAAAAGATGTATTTGGTTTTGATTCTTTAAGAGGTGGTCAACAACAAGTTATTGAAAAAGTACTTAATGGTCATTCGTCTGCTGCCATCTTCCCGACAGGATCGGGGAAATCCTTATGCTACCAATTACCTGCGCTTTTATTACCAAACCTAACTTTGGTTATTTCTCCTTTACTTGCTTTGATGAAAGATCAAATTACTTTTTTAAAAAGCAAAGGCATTGCAGCAGCATCCATTGATTCAACCCAAACTCGTGAAGAGACTCAAGCCATATTACAAGGGGTAAGAAACGGCGACATCAAAATTTTGATGATTTCCGTTGAGCGCTTGAAGAATGAGCGTTTCCGTCAATTTATTGCACAGATCAACATTTCATTATTGGTCGTCGATGAAGCGCACTGTATCTCAGAATGGGGGCATAATTTTAGACCCGATTACCTCAAGCTCCCTCAAGACAGAGAAGCCTTAAATATTCCTCATGTATTATTACTTACCGCAACAGCGACGCCAGCGGTTATTGAAGACATGAGTAAAAAATTCAAAATAGAAAAAGACGATATTGTTATCACTGGCTTCTACCGTTCTAATTTGGATATTTCAATTATTCCTGTCGAAGAAGAACAAAAACGTTCGACTTTATTTGCGACACTACAACAGAAACCAAACCAACCAAATATTGTTTATGTCACGCTACAGCAAACGGCTGAGAACGTAGCTCAATGGTTACAAAGCAATGGCATTCAAGCCAAAGCCTATCATGCAGGTTTGAAGCACGATATTAGAGAAGACATTCAACATAAATTCATGAATGGTGAGCTTAATTGTATTGTGGCTACCATAGCATTCGGTATGGGTGTCGATAAATCAGATGTTCGTCAAGTCATTCATTTTGATTTACCAAAATCCATTGAAAATTATTCACAAGAAATTGGCCGCGCAGGTCGTGATGGTGCCCCTTCTTTTTGTACGGTTCTTGCTAATACCTCAGGGCTTAATGTCTTAGAAAACTTTGTTTACGGTGACACGCCTGATAGAGAAGCCATCCAATATGTATTAGACGATATCTACAAATCCTCAGATACATGGGAAATTCAACTATTACGTTTATCTAAAGACAGCAATGTACGTCAACTCCCATTAAAAACATTGTTAGTGTATTTGGAGCTAAAACAAATCATTCAAGCAAAATACAGCTATTACGCCGATTACCGATTCAAAACCTTAATTCCAGTCAGTGAGATCGTTGGTAAGTTCCAAACAGAAAGACAACACTTTGTGTCTATTATTTTTCAATGCTCACCAAAAGCAAAAACATGGCACACCGTCGATTTTGATGCGCTTTGGATGGGTTACCAAGGTGAGCGTAAACGTGTTATTTCAGCCCTGGATTATTTTCATGAGCAAGGTTGGATCGAGCTTGAAAGCAAGTTAATGACCGAGGTTTATCAAGTACTAAACAAAGTAGAAAGCACTCACGTCCTTTCTCAAGAGCAGCATCAATTATTTAAGAATAAAGAAGAAAGCGAGATTAAACGAATTCATACCATGCTTGATTTCTTTGAAACCAAAACCTGTTTAAGTCACTCATTAGCGCATTATTTTGCAGATTATAACGCGCCAGAACAGTGTGGTCATTGCTCGGCGTGTCGCTCTGAAGGAGCACATCTTCCAAGGAACAGTGTGTCATTTTTAGCGGACGACGAACAAGTAAGAAGCTGGTGCCAAGAATTACAAAACAACAGCAAAGCCCCTCTCGCCAATGCGGTTTTTGCACGATTTTTATGCGGTATTTCAACACCGTTAACAACGAAAATTAAAGCCAACAAAATGCAGGGATACGCAAAGTTTGAGTCTCAGCCTTTCTTTGAAGTGCTTGAATTAGTCGGAAAACTAAACGGCTGATTTATAAACTGTGAGCGTGTTGGCACTTATTTACACATTATGTGAATCCCATACGTTATAAATGATAATATTCTCTCCTATGCTGCGGAAACAGCACGTCTTGGGAGAGAATATGATTGAGCACTTTTTGGCATTTTCAGAAAATGAATCTGTTGTACATTTTACTATTCCTGAAAACACCACGTTAACTCAACCGATTGAAGCGGCAGATATTCATCATGCTTTGCATACGATGGGGGCCAATGAGTATTATTTGTTTGAAAATAAATTAGAAGACATTCTATCTGCATTCAATAAAGGTGATTTCACCGCCATAACAAATACATTAATTGCTCAACGTTTAGATGCACAACTCTCTATCCACCTTCAAGAAGATGAAATGATCGCTTCTATGACCGTCACTGGTGCGTATGGAGGTCACTCTGTACGTGGTCCCGCTATTGTTGCAGCCCTAACAGAAAATTATATTTTAAAAGGCATCAAAAAAGAAAATCTTAAAACCTTATTATTAAAAAGCAAAGCGCTCACTCCTGGAGAAACGTATTCAGACATCATTGCTGTAGGTCGAGAAGCCATACAGGGTGAAGACACTGTCTTTATCGCCTCAGTTCCTAATATTCGCGAACGTATTTTGCAGCCACAAAAAACGACTGATGGTCATGTGGATATGCGTAATTTAGGCGAAGTCATTAGTGTAAAGAAAAATACGCCCTTAATGACACGAATCCCCGCAACTCAAGGTGTCGATGGGAAAACAGTGACAGGAAAACGGATCGCCGCAGTCCCAGGTAATGAACACTTCTTTCATCTTTATCCTGGCTCATCAATTTCTCTCGTTGATCCTAATTTACTTATTTCTGATATTGATGGTACCCCATTAATTCATGGTTCTGGTGTTGCTATCGATAATTTACTAACACTAAAAACAGTCAATGCGACCACTGGACATGTGTCATTTGAAGGCAGTATTTTTATTCAGGAAGACATTGAATCAGGAATGAAAGTCACTGCAACAGGAGGGATTACTGTTGGTGGCTTTATAGAAAATGCTGAAGTCATTGCAAAACACGACATCACAGTAATGAATGGCATCATTGGCCGCCCAATGCCAGAAGGTGAAGCTCTAACTTGCTTGGTAAATACCGAAGGGTCAATAACGACTAAGTTAGCTCAAAATGCGCATTTAATCGCACACGATGATATTCACATTACATTGCATGCAAATCATTGCTTAGTCGAGTCTTTAGGCTCTATTTTTGTTATTGATAAAGCAGAAAGAAATGGCACAATCAGTGGCGGAAGTGCGACGGCAAATGGCTCAATCAAAACCGCAAATTTAGGGATTGAAGGCGGGGCTTACACTAAGGTTCATGCTTTTCATAACTTCACGGATCAAAAAGAAACGCTTCATTCATTGCAAAAACGTTTTGATGACGTAAGTGCTCAAATCATCAAAATGTCACAAATAAACATTGCCCGTCAATCTCCTGAGCTCGCAGAAAAAATTCTGAGATCCAAAGAGCAATCCAATCAAGATCTCCTTATTTTAAAATCTGAATTAGCAAAAGAGCAAATTACCTTTAATAAAGGGTTGAAAGAAAATCATGTCTTTGTAACGAATAAAATTTTTCCTCGTGTAGACGTTCAATTCAATACTGAACATTTAGTAACGAAGAGAGAATACAGTCCAAGCAAGATATCTTACTCTGGCTACGACATCGATATTGAGCCAGTAATGATCAAGAAAAAATATTAACCCAAACCTGATATTCTCGAGTAGAAATAGTCAGACAAAAAAATAGCATTGGCGATTACGCTCAATGCTATTTTTTATCCTGCTCACTTATTACAAAGAATTCTCATCTAAAATAAGTATTACTGTTTTGCTAATATCATCTCTGTAAGCGTGCGGGGAACTACACCTTGTCTTTTACATTCCAAGGTAAAAGTGAATCGATATCTGGCGATCCAACACATAAACGATCTAGACAATACCTAATATAATCGTAAGGGATTAATCCGTTTGCCTTTGCTGTTTCTACAATGCTGTAAAGCATTGCACTTGAATCTGCACCAGCCGTTGAACCCGAAAATAACCAGTTTTTCCGGCCGATAACAAACGGTTTAACCGCTCGCTCTGCTCGATTGTTATCAATAGATAACAATCCATCATCAATATAACGAACTAATTTATCCCATTGATTTAATGTATAGCTAATCGCCTCACCTAATTTTGTTTTAGGTGATACTCGACTAACTGCGCTATCAAGCCAATCACGGAGCTCTTTAAGTAAATCGCGGGCTTCTGTCTACCTAGCAACATACTTGGCTTCAGGGGAAGCCTCTTTTAATAACGATTCGATCCGGTATAGCTTTTGGATTTTACTCAATACCCAATCTGCACTCCCTGTTTTCCCTTTTACTTGAACACGTTGAGCCTCAATAAATCGTCGACGTGCGTGTGCCCAACAGCCAACTAAAATCGCTTCAGTTTGTTCATAACCTTGGTAACCATCGGTATGTAAATACCCGTTATAACCTTTTAAAAAGTTAACTGGATGGTAGCCATGCCTGCTAGATTGATAATCATAAAGTACAATTCCAGGCAAAACACCAGAGCCTGGAGAATCATAGCCAGAGCAGTAGACCCACATATAACATTTTGCTTTTTCAACATCCAACACATTTACCGTTGTTTCATCACAATGCAGAGTGGGTTGTTCAAGCAAAATACGATGTAACTCGTTATTAAGAGGGGTAAATAGTACCGAGCATTTTATTAACCAATCCGCCATCGTTCGCCGTCCAATAATGATACCCCATTGCTGAAATAACGTTTCTTGACGATAAAGTGGAAGACTGTATTGAAATTTAGCCGTAATAATTTGAGCAAGTAAACTTGCGGTCGCAATCCCTTTAGGGATTGGTGACGCTGGCATTGGGGCTTGTTTAATGTCTACTGAAGTATTGTTTTTTTCACAATTTCGGCAAGCATATTTAGGACGAACATGTTGAATAACTTCCACTTTAGCTGGTACAAATTCCAACTTTTCACTGATGTCTTTACCCATCGCATGCATCTCTAGACCGCAACACTTACAAGTTTTATCTTTTATGTCGTGGATAATAACAGTACGCGGTAAGTCTTCAGGTAAGCGTTGGCGTTTTGGCTTTTGACGAGTGTAGGTAATCGTTTGTGTGTCATCATTTTCAATGATGATTTCTTCTTCTGTTTCATTGAATAAATCAAATTGAGTCGAGTCAGATTCACTGCTTTTACCAAAGCGCTGATGTTGAGCCAGCCGAAATTGCTCTAGAAGACGGTTATATTTATTTTCAAGCTGAAGCACAAGTGCTTTCAGCTCGTCAATGGTATCAGGAAGTGGTTTTATTTTATCAGTCATGTAGATGACTATATAACGATAATACAGGTAATCAATCGGTTGCCTCCTATTCTTGACTGAGAATCAACTATTTAAAGGGTTGTTTGATAATGTACCGGTTGATGTCCTAAGATATCAAAACCTTGTAATAGCAGTGTCAGTTGCTGCTCTGATAATGCTAACGTATCGTTATTTATATTTCGTGGCCATTTGAAGCGGTCTTCATCTAATCGCTTGTACCATAAAGCGAATCCTGTTTTATCCCAATACAATATTTTGAGTTTATCACGAGGCTTATTGCAAAATATAAATAGAGCATCACTAAACGGTGATAGTTGCATTTCTTGCTCAACAATCACGACAAGGCCATTAATGGCCTTGCGAAAATCGACAAAATCACGATGAAGATAAATGGTGGAAACATCAGTAAATAACCTGAATTCTGGATAAAACATGCTTTAAGCGAGGATTAGTTCAAATTCACATTCTGATAGCTTAATTCGTGGCTTTTGTTTTTTTAAACAATAAGCCACAACGCCTGAAATTACATTTAGCATGAAACCAGTCACGCTACGATGACGGCTATGTTCAATTTGAGAGATATTCTTCAATTGGTCATTTATCGTTTCGATAATGTATCTCTTTGATAACATAGCCTTATCAAAAGCACTTATCTCTTTTGCTTTCATGTTTTTTCGCGAGGTAGTCACTAAATCGACATCAGAGTTCTTTAAGCTCTCACTCAACTTTTTACCTATGTACCCTTTATCAGCGTACAATTTCCCCGAGAGTTCTTTGCATAAATCAGGTACAGGAGTCCTATCATTTACATTGCCAGCTGTGATTTTCAGCGAAATAATTTCTCCAAGATGGTTAATCAATAAATGAAGTTTGAAGCCGAAAAACCATCCCATGGTACCTTTTCCTCTTTTCGCAACACCATCAAAGACTTTATGGCGAGGAATTCGAATGTTATGGCATACTTTAAGACTCGTGGAGTCAACAAAAGCAATGCCAGTCGGCTTACCTTTGATAGATTGAAAATAGGCACACATTGGGGCGATTAGGCTAGGCATTTTGCTCACAAATCGAGTGTAGCTAAGTAAATTTGGAAAGTATCCTTTCCAATATTGATGAACTAACCCGATATAGAAGTTCTTGAAATCTCTATGATTTGATTGATGAAAAGCGATGACAATAGTCATACATTCACTAGTAGACATTACTGACTGACGTTTTCTTTTTCTCTCACTAGCCTCAACAAGGTATTTTTCCCATTGAGATAAGAATTGATAACAAAAATCATCGACATCACAAAATATATCAACTAATTTATTCATCTTGCCCACCTTTTAAAATACGTTCAAATAATTCTTGGTCGAAAGATCTGATCGTTAGGTGGGCAATTAGTTCAGCCTTATCCAGAATTCAGGTTAAATACATTCATGATTGATACCCTTTTAATAAGAGTCCTATCCAGTGAGGTTCAGTATTAGCTGGCAATGTTAATCGCAATTTTCCGATAGAAAGTTGAATATCTGGTAATTGTGGAGTGGCGATGATAGTTGATGTTAACGCTTCTACTTTCAAGAAAGTAGAAGCGTTAATCTTTTGTTTCCATCGTGCTTTACGTGCACTAAATGTCTTTGGCAGAATATTATGGTTACGACAAAATTCAGCGGCACTAAGCTTGCTAGATTGCTGAGATTCAAATAGAGCGTGCCATTGCTCTGGTGTTCTCTTTTTATCTTTTTGCATAATTACGTTCTCGTTAAATGAAAGATCGTAAGATACGCATAATGAATTTTATTTGTTAGGTGTAGTTCCCCGCACGCTTACTTTATAACGATGCTGATTCGTCTTATTTTACGAAAATATAATGAAGCTCCAGCGATTACTCCTACGCCACCTCAATGGCAGTTACGGTTATCGACTCTCGTCCATAAATTGATGTATGCCAGCTTCATTCTACTACCAATACTAGGCATCATCGTGCTTACTGTTGCAGGTAAACAATGGGCGTTATTTGGTGTCCATATTCCAGAGATAATGGTACCTGACAAAGTCACTGCTAAATCGATTAAAGAAATACATGAAACAATTGCAAATATTGGGTACTTCCTCATTGTATTGCATGCAGGGGCAGCAATTTACCACCACCATATTGTAAAAGATGACACACTCAAACGTATGTTGCCTTAATCAATAAACGACACACCTCACTTTAAAAAATAGCGCCATATTCTCATGGGATACGACGCTATTTTTGTGGTGGAATAAACATGACTCAATAAAAATCATACTTATAAATCCCCCTAATTAATGGACTGTAATCATTGAGATCGAATACCAATTATTAGTCTGTTGCATATCAATAGCTAACTTAATTTTTGCATCACCATTATCATTAATCAAAGCAACTTGCAGATCATAAACTCCTGCTTTATCTGGCACGGTAATATCATCTTTAATATCAATCACTGATGCCGTTCCTTTTCTTGTTTCTGCTGGCAACCAATCTAAGACATTTCTAGAGGTATCTTGCTGCCTCTCTAAAGTTCCTGATGAATCAACAAAACGATACGCTAATTGATAAGGATAATATGAAGGAGCTACCCCTGTATTTTTCCATTCCGCGTGAATTTGAATAACGTCACCAACACGCGCTTCTTTAGGGTGAGTGAATGAATTCAATTCAAATCGATAACCTAATTTTTTAAGGGCTTCTTGTACTGCTGGTTGATACTCATCAGGAATCGCGTGTGATTTAGCATTAATTAATGAGGCATGATGATCGAGAGCATAATCAAAGACATCGGTAACATCCGTAGAAGTGTATGAATGCTGAGTTTGCCAAACCGTCATATCATCACAAGTTTCAAATTGAACAGGTGCTCGTTTCCAAATACCTCGAACTTGAGAACCATTTCTTTCCGCGTTATCTAATGCTTCTGGATACCCCTCATCCATGTGACTTCATGAATCAGAGAAATAGCCGTACTTATCGCCTAAACAGTCTGCTCGCCAACCTGAAGGGTTTGCACTATTCGTTGCTTGAGCTAAAAATGTCTCGTTTACATTGGATGAACCAATCAACATGACAGTAGGTACTTTTGTAAACGCCGTTTGAAACATAGAGGCATACTTCGAAAATTGAGAGAAATCGCAAAACAAACCTTCTTCATTTTGTGCATATACCCCTAATGTCCCATCGCCTAGGTAAGTATCTTCAAGGTTCCATTCACCCCAAGAGCCAACCATTCCAATATCGATACTGGTAATGACATTAGGATCATCAAACTTACTGCCTAATTCTGTAATCAACTTCTCAGCGGCCATTAAGAACACGGATTCAGTATAATCAGGAACTAAAGGACCATTTGGAGAAGTAACAACCGATATTTTAGACAGTAACCAATCAGGTAATTTGCTTGCGTCTGCTCCATATCCTGTGTTTTCCATAGCCACAATACGTAAGGCTAGTTTTTTATTAGCCGCAGTCGCTTTATCAACAACACTCTGAATTGCCGTGAAATCAAACGAATCGGCATCTGTTGGCTGAATATCAGACCAATCCCACCGATAATAAACAGTGCTGGTTTCGGGATAAGAAGGCACCGGTTTCCACTGATTGTCTTTAATCGATATTGAATGAAAATCAGTAAAGCCAATGTCTGGATTAACTAAAATAGCATTACTTATTTTAGGATAAATGGTAATTGTTTCAGAAGAACTTGAGTCATCAGAATCAGAGCCACAACCAACCAATAAAAAAGACAACATAAAAGGAGAATACTTTAAAAAAAACATTGAAAATCCAAATAAATAAACCGCAACGAGTGTAAGGAAATAAAGTAAATGGCTGTTAGGAGAATGTCAGAGGAAATGCAATTCTTACTTGTGAAATGATGTTAAGTGAGTAGATAACCCCTTGTAGAAAGAGATAATCAGAAGCATGATCAAGGTATCATGCTTCTGGATCATCAAACTGACTGTTTATTGAATTGCTTTAATATCCTTAGCAATAGTGATCAACGTTGATAAGATTGTTTCACCGTCCACTCGCAGACCATTATGTTCATACTCGCTTGTCATCCATGCTTTGGCATTTGGCATCAATTGTAAGGTTTCACGAGAAAAATCAAATTCAACAAACATGTCATTCACATAAGCTGCTGCCGCTACCGGTACTGTATTTTTAGCTAACTGCTCAGGATCATACAATGTAGGCCAATCAGATTTACTTGCTAAAAGCTCTGCAGCCTCTTTTAAAGGTTTTAATGTCTCAAGTTGATCAAACATCCATGGATAGACCATCTCACCAGTAAAACGTAATGGAGAGCCTTCTTGATAGTTAAATTGAGGGTAGCTTGCTCTCACACGGTGTGCAGACCAATTGGATGCAAAATTCTGACAATAAATAGATTCATGCAAAATGGCATAAAGTGGATTCGTTAAATAATTTTGCTGTGCTAACACATAATTTAAGAACCCATAACTCAACTCAGGTTTACCATTAATATCAACAAATGCACTTTCTAATTGAAAATACAGATCTTCTGCTCCACCAGACACACCAAAACAGATCCCCATTTGTTGGAATTGCTCTACAGTGAAGATCTGGTTATTTGGTAAACGTACCTGATTATTCAATAAATAATGTGCTATTTGATCACATTTACATTGAGCTTGTGGAAAACGGGCAAAAAATTCATTATTTTTATCTTGAGTTCGTTTGTATGTTGCATGATAAACATCATCAACCGGACGAGAAATAGACGGGATCCCTCCTGTAATATATGAGCATAATAAGCTATCAGGAAACAGAGACAGGTAAGTCAGAGAGCAAAACCCACCAAAACTTTGACCGATGATTGCCCATTTATCAATATTAAAATGCTGACGAATCGCTTCTGCATCACGGACAATATTATCAGCCCTAAAATGGCTTAAATATTCCGCCTGTTGTGATGACGTTAAATGTTCAATTGTTTGAATCGTGATCGGCGAGCTTAATCCGGTCCCTCGTTGATCCAATAAGATCACTCGATATTCTTCTAATGCTCTTTTCAACCACCCCGAATGACTCGTTGGCCTCATGGCTGGAAATCCTGGACCACCTTGAAAATACACCAAATAAGGAAGATCCCGATCAACGTTATCTATATCTTACTAATTCACGAGCAAATACGGAAAGATGATCAAGTGTATTCCGTTGATCGTTATAATCGACAGGCAATGAAAAATAATGGGATTGGTGTTTAACACCATCAAGAAAAAAAGGAATTTCAGAATGTGTAAGCATGACATATCCTTATATCAATACTTACCTAACATATTGTTAAGTAAGTATAATTTTTATTTATTTTTCAGCCGCAACCACTGAGATTTCAACTAATAATGCATCACGAGCCATACTCGCTTCTACGCAAGCACGCGCTGGAGCATAACCTTCAGGAACCCATGCATCCCAAACAGCATTCATTTTAGCAAAATCTGCCATATTTTTAATGTAGATCGTAGCTGAGAGCATGTGTTCGCGAGAGCTGCCAGCTTGGGTCAGCAATAGATCAACTTTATCAAGCATCGTTTGTGTTTGCTCTGCAATACCTTGCGTCGCATCAGCACATACCTGACCACAAAGGTAAATGGTTCCGTTATGTTTCACAATACGACTCATGCGTTGCTTTGTTTCTTGGCGTTCAATCATATTTTACTCTATTTTGGTAAATTTATAGGGTGTTAACACAGAGATACAGTGTAATAAAAATTAAGAAAAAAGACGAGTACATAATCTAAATGATTGATTTTATAATGGAAGAATGATCATGGTTCGGCAGGATACGGGCGATGTGAAAAGGATTTTACGACAGATAAAAAAACGGCGAGCACTAAGCTCGCCAATACCGTTATTAAAGCAATAACCGTAAGATGTGTAACAATATGAGCCAATCTTTCGATTGGTTAAAGGACAAAGGTTGTCTATTCGAGAGATATGTTACCTTTTGCCCTTTTTACTTTGTCATCGTTGTGTCAGCGAATAACATAGAACTGTCAAAGTTTTGGCTACCCTACCATTTCATCCAATGCACGTAATACATCTTGATCATAGTTCTGAGAAAACACCAATTTACAGATCTTACGCCTAACCGCTAAACCCGCAATTAAGTTCTCAATCGAAAGATGTCTTCCATGATCTTGCTTATTATAAAACTCAATGGTTTTACTGAGTGTTTCATAAGGCAAGATCTCACCGCTAACTTTAATATAATCAAGCTTCTCTTGAAGCTCCTTACATTCTTCAGAAATAGATGCAGCACTGTGTCCAGTCATAGCAGACAAAGCCGTTATACTGCGTTCTAGCGCTTCTTCTGACGTATATTTTGTCAACGTTATCGTTAATTCATCTGCATTAATTTCAGCAGAGTGCTTACGTAATTTAACACGGCGGCCTAATCGACCAGATTTATTCGGGGTATTTCGTTTAATAGGTTCAAACTCGCCATCAATGATCGTGGAAAGCTGATCAAGGGCTTGTTTTGGCATGATCTCGTTACGTAATGGGTTTGGCATTGTTGGCGCCATGTTACGTTTTCCTGCATTTGTCGTTCGAGCACGGGAAAAACGGATCACTTCTTCAGGATCACATCGAATATCAACTTGGTAATCAGGCAATTTATCTGAAGGATCCAGCATAGTGATCGTCAAATGATAGCCCCATAAATTAACAATAAATAACTCATCCGTTACTTTATCTTTTGCTAATTTTTTTAATTCACGAATAAGATCTAACGAGAAACGTCTCCAATCGACGTTACGAGCGAGTTTTTGGTTTATCTCACTCAGGAGTAGGTTGTCTGTCATTCTACGTGCCAGACGGCTTCTGAAGAAGCTATAGAGCTGAAAGACCAACGTATGTTGCTTTAGAATCTCTGGTGGAAACAAAAAGAAGTAATCTTTCGTTAATAATTCATCATAAAATGACGGTTCCCATACCAAGATATATAAATTAGGTTTGATCTTAATCTCACCGTCTTTACCTTCTTTTGGCGCTTCATCTGAGGCTGTAATTGTTCTCGCTAAAAATCTAAAACGATCACTTTTAAAGCCTTTTGGCATATTTTCACTTAACCAACGTCCTGTTAATTCATGAAGTTGGAAATCAGTAAATTCAATTCGATCAATACTTTCACGAATAGAGTCACGTGCTGGTCCTGAGTCCTTCTTACCACGTAATGTTAAAATATCAGTGATGTAGATTGGGGTTTTATTTCCCATCGTTTTCGTTTGAATATGGTAATCATCTTGATGATGATCATGATACTGAACGGTCAATGTAAATAACGCAAATAAAGTCATTAGATCATCAACAGTCATTATGTTTTTCGATGATCTTGTTTCAATGATCGCTTTCGTACCAGAGATAGCAACCATCGCTTTTTGATAATTTTTACGTGTTCTAGGTGGTGCTAATGCTTGATCTATTATCCCAGCCCAGTTTGTTGGAGAAACCACAAACTGATCGGCTTCATCACGCATACTTGGAGGTACACCTAATCCATGTTCTGTTAAGAATTGACGATTAACTTGAGTTTGAGCTAGGGCTTTAGAACGTTTTTGCTTTTCTTGTTCTTGGCTTTGTTCTGATCTTAAGCTGGTAATACCAAGTATAGAAATTAATTGAGAAGGATTAATAAATCGGTGCAGCATTGTTTTTCCAGCAAGTCCTACTTCAAAACGTACTGGTGATTGTTCAAATAAACCGATACTAACTGCTGTTCTTAGTCGTTGTTGAATTGCAGCTCTGGTTAAGTGACCATCTGTTGTTTGAATAATTTCAGTTGTTGAAACTAAACCATCAGGCGAAGAAAAACCTTTTAGAGAAATGAGATTCATTAATTCTAAAATACTTTTGGTTACCCCTTTAAAATGTTGATATTGGGTAATCCAATCTACAAGATTTGCAGGGATCTCAAATAAATGGCCACCTTTGTGATCTCTAGGCAGAGGTATGTAGATCTTTTCTTTTTCAGAGGTTTTTATATGATTCATTTTCAACTGACATTCATTGTATTTTCATCATTGTTTCGTATAGGTTAATGGAATTGGATCTTTAAAGAAAGAAAAAAATTATTATTCTTTTAAACTGATCTTTATGATTAATACTGATCTATATGATTAAAATGATCTATGATCTGGTTGTGATATTGCTTGTAACCAACTGAAATTAATGGGTTATTTTTTTTGATTTTGGAAAGCATGATCAAGGTTTTTTAGAAAGCATGATCATTACAGCATCGGATCTATGATCATTAATAGAATGAAAACATGATCATAAGCATTATGAAAGTATGATCATTGCTTGTATAGAAGAATGATCATGGTTAATACACAAGTTATCCACAGAACGGGGAGGTTTGCCCTTACTGTGGGGACTGATTATTTTTATTTTTCTATTGTTGAATACTAAATCGTCTGTTTTTTGAAAAAGCGTGCTGATTACGTATCTTTATGGAGAGTAAATTGAGATTTTGAAACCCTTCAACGATCCTTGAACAATGATCAAGTGCGTTAATTGTTTGATCAACCGTAAATGAATATCTACGATCTTCGCTCAAGCCTTATTGTATCTACACTCTCCGTATTTTATCCTTTGCTTATCATGCTTCCGATGATTTGTTTTTCTTGATCATGCTTCCTTAATCTGTTGTTCGATTTACACCGTTTACTCGACTTTTATTATAAGTATTAACCCTTGATCATGTTTCGTATTTCTTCTTCGAATACCAATCTGGTTATCTTTGATTTTTGATTCGGTATTAACTTATTTTAATTTAAATTTCGATTAAAAATAATTTTTTATCAAAAAACAAATCAAAAGTACACCTTCCGTAGTTTGAGTGACTATTATCACGCTTCCGTAAATTTACAGTGTAAATCTATACTTAAGTGACACTGTAACACTTTCGGTGTTGTGTTCTTTCCATGTAGATTATGCACTTTAAATTACGTTGTTATTCTCTCTATTTTACAGCTTTACTAGATATTATCTGTTTTTAACTAATATCACACTATTCAATCTTTGTTCAGCAATTTATTGATAAATATACTTTATGCTGTACAATTCTTGGTAGT